>NZ_LT594601.1:0-3734 GCF_900091675.1 Butyricimonas sp. Marseille-P2440
GCGGACACTGAACCAGTCCGGGTAAGGGTCAAAATATTGCCGTTCTTGTCATAGGTCAATCCGCTCTCGTTAAAAGCGTTATTACCGGAAAGGGCACTCCAGGCATTCCCGTTACGCTGGTAATGAAATCTATTTTGCTTTAATAAACTTTTTTCGTATAATACAATTTATTAAACACAGATTTTTTATTAATCCCTTTTAAAAAATAAAAGATACTATTACATTTGTCTAAAATAATTTTTTCATTATGATTACATATATAGAATACGGAGATATTTTTGAAATTGATAATGTTCACAATTATGCTCATGGCTGTAATTGTTCAGGAGCCATGGGCAAGGGTATTGCTCTGCAATTTAAAGAAAAATTCCCCAATATGTACGCAATATACAAACAACTATGCAAAGATGGTCTATTTAAACCAGGAGATATATTTCCATTCAACTACAATAACACATCTTACGTATTTAACTTAGGGACTCAAGCAACTTGGAAAACAAAAGCAACGCTAGAAGCGATTGAGAAATCTTTTCACCAAATGCTTCTATTTGCCTCAAAAAACAATATATCTAAAATTGCTATGCCAAAAATAGGAGCTGGACTAGGCGGACTTGATTGGAAAAATGTAAAAACAATCATTAATAACATCGCTAATAGCTATCCAAACATTGATATTTTTATCGTCGAAAATTATCTCAAAAAATAATCCCCACTGATATGCCTGCCAGTCAAGAGCACCGCATTTCTTTAGGTTCGCAACTCTGGTCTTGACTTTCTTCCATGATTTCCAAATACACATGCGTATCCGTCGCCTTAACCATTCGTCTGTTTCAACACAAAGACGCTTTATCTGTGCAAGGTGATAATATTCCATCCATTCTCTTATGTAATTCTTGAGTTTCTGTTTCCTAATCTCATACCCCCACCCATTACTACGACTTGTCAACTCTTTGAGTTTTGCTTTCATCTTCATTTTGGATTGGGAGTGAACAGTCAGGAAACATCGCCCTCTCATCACATAGAAAGATAAGCGTATTAACTTTCCACCTTATATCTGCTTCATTTACACCAACCGTTCCGAATAGTTATAGGGCATTGATTTGTTTAGCAACCTTACCCACGGTTATATGCCTTATATGAAGTTTCTGTTAGTCAGACCAGATGTTTACCGCCAGATTCCTTCAGATTCCACCTCGCAATGGACACCCTTGCTATTGGCTGTATGATTCCCGCTATTAGGGCTCATTGGGGACTTGCACCCGTTAGCTAATACTCATGCCGAGCATACTAAAAATCGAGGAGGTTTCTGTTTTTTCCTCCTCGATATTTCAAACTTTCGATAGACAACCTAAAGTCACGGGTACAAGTAAACTTTTTTCAAGGTAATACACTTCACACAAAAAATCAATCTTTCAATTTTCTCAATATAACTTTAGGATGTTCACGATACATTTCTCTAGAAAATGAAAAAACATACCCATTATAACAACTAATATGTTCCTGTAAATCTTGCCCAGAAAAAACACAAGCTTCACTTAACGAATCTAAAACAAACGTACCTTTTTCCCAAAGCTCTCCCGTACTATCAAAATAACATTGAATATTGAATTGATTTATTATATTTGTTGTATCAACATTTATCCATACTCCACCATCCGGACCACCATGCCAACATGCTGTTTCGGGAACTCCAGAAACTCGTTCAGGTATTACTACTTTGATCATAGATGAACTAATATATAAATACACTCCACCTAAAAATTTTACCATACCAAAATCTTTGCCACCAACTTTGTTTGCTACTTGTTTCTTTACTATTCTCATTATATTTAACTGTTTCATCTTCAAAATTTATTGAAATTCCTACATTATAATTATAAATAAAATTATAGTCTCCTATTCCCCAGTATTGTTCAATCAAATTGTAAGGAGCTGCATATTGAAACCAAGGCGATTTTTCTAATATTTGTTTATCTTGTTTCAAAACATTTGTGGTAAAATCTCCACAATTATTATTTAATAACGAGTATTCTTTTGTTTCTCCATTAAGACTCTTCTTCCATGTTAAGTTTGCAAAAGAATTCATTTCTTTAAACTCGTCACTTCTAAAATAAACTCCCATCACATCATATACCTTCCCGTTTTTTCGACCACTTTGGCTAGATATAAATTTTATTGCTCTATTCAAAGATTCTGCAGTTGGTCTACCATTTTTATCCATAACGACATTAGGTACAGCATAATGCCGAACTACTCCATGTTGATTCAGATCGTATCTACCATATTCATAGTATTTAGTAGTTCCTTTTTTATCTATTAATAAAACACCTACATGACCTGTAAATGGTAAACTTTTTCTAGGGTTATACACTCAAGACTTTCCTGGTAGTGTATAAATTTTCAACTTAGTTTTTTCTAAATCTATATAATAATATATTTTGTTATCTTCTATTCTATCTAAATAGATCAAATTTTCAAATGGTGTTAGAATATCCAATTCTCGAGAAGACAAATTTATCCTGCATAATTGAAATCCTCTGTTTAGAAATTTTCTCACATAAATCGGTAAATATATAAACTCCCCGTGATTCAAGCACGGTCCTCCAAATAATTTTTCCTTGAATGTTTTATTGTCAATTGAAAATTTACCAATTTCTGGACCACCTTGAACAATTTCTTGTACGTCTGAATATTCAATAATCCTATCATTGAATATTTTTTTGTAATCAAAATCCCATGGTGTTTCAAATAAAGTCATCTTGTTATTAATTTTGAAGTTTGATTTATCACGTTTCTTGAGTCTAAAATAAATTGTAATGAACCTCCAGGATATTTTAAACCTTGAGGACCAATGATGCCCCAACGAACAGAAGTTCCTTTTGGAATAATTCCTGTCGTGTATTGAGTCAAATTATTCCATTCTGGTTTAATTGCCGCAAAAGTCCTGTTTGCGAAAGAATTAGGACCAATTCTCATTCCCCAAAAATCTGGTGTTAATGTTCTCATTTGACCAAATCTTTGAACCGGAATGTTAAAAGGAGTTTTCATTGTTATTCCCCCAAATAAAAAACCATCAGAGGTTGTACATTGACATACGACCTTGTTCAATATATTTTTTCCCAAACCTCCAATAGCAGCGATCCCTTCAATTCCACCCGTTGCCACAAAAAGCAAAGAGTTAATTGTAACTTGAGTCACGGGATGCTCCAAAAAATCTTTTTGGGCATTATGAATGCTGGTATTAAATAATATTTGCTGGTATTTCCTACTTAATGGACTACGATTACTCAATAATCCTCCAAGCAAAAAATCATTATTGAAAATTGTTACCCGCGCATCTAAAGCAACGTTAGAAGTCGATACTAGTGCATTTTGAAAATAATTATAATACTCGTTTCCATAAGACATGGAAAAAGTACTACCAACATTGAAATAGGTTTCTCCTCCTATTTTCAAATAAGGGGATTGACTATCCTTCCATATATACGCGCTCTTGTCCCAACTTCGATACCAGTCGATCATTTGTCCATCCGGGTCAATAAATAACACGGGATTCCCTTTGCAATAGACATAACCACTCGTGGAAATATCATTTTCAGTCTTTGGATCCATACCGAACCACCTTCCCAACTCCCAATCGTACATCCTCGCACCGTAATCCAACCAACCCAAACCTCCCGTCACCTGATCTTCCTTGCCGTTGTACTTCCAGCGGCTACCCGCGTCAACGTTAC
>NZ_LT594602.1:0-4478 GCF_900091675.1 Butyricimonas sp. Marseille-P2440
TCGCTACTTTGTCCGGGCTAACCTTACATAAATCATTGCTTGTCAGGAAATGTTTAATCTCTTCCTCTATCCCGTCCCCGTGCTCTTCTATAGCCTTCAAGCATTCGTTGCAGAAAACCAAACCGTGAATAACCTTACAATCTTCATCATCCACCAGCTCCTCGCAGAATACACACTTGTCTTGCAAGGGGAGATCGCTTGCTCCCGAGTTACCATGCCAAGGGCAATATGGATAGTCTTCAGAGCCGAAAGGGGCGTTATAACTCATATTACCTAATTTTAAAATCCATTGAATCCAGCTTCTTCCAGTCTACCTTTAACCACTTCTTGCACGTCCAAGAGGCAAGAGCGAAATTCAAAATAGCTAATGGAAGAAAAACCATTAAAGCGTGTATGTTATCTTCCGGTGTACAAGCGAATAAAGAAAAGCTAAGACCGGCGTAGAGCTTTAAAAGGGTGTTTATTAGGTTCTGTTTCATCTTTCTCTTAGGTATTTAAGTCGTAATTCGTTAAAATCGATCGTTAAAGCGTCTGCAAGGCTAATCATGCCGTCGGCATCTTTTTTTATAAGTCCCTCTTGCGCGTAAGCCCTTACCGTGTTGTGTGATACCCCCCATAGCTTGGATACAAACCTAAAACTAACGGGTATATTGGTGAACCTTTTAGCGTACACGTATCCCTCTTTTTTTAATACATTATCATCAACGGTTACTTGCATGGCTTTATCTTTTTATTCTTCAACATATTCCGTCCTTCTTGCCGTTCTCGTCCTTGCCCTTCTAGCTCGCATCATGTCGGCAGGTTGTATCAGTAATTGCATAAAAATTAACGCTATCATCGTCATCGCGCTCACCGCTCTTTTCACGTTACCGATCTTGTCATTGTCGATAGTCATGCGTTCCGGGTGTTTCACGAACATATATGCTGCTAATTCCGTGGATTTATTAAAATGGAGTTTGGCGTATATGTTGCGCAAAGTGTTTTTCACGGTAAACGGGCTAATGTTTAGCCTATCGGCAGCCTCGTCCACGGATGCGCCCCACGCGATATAATCGGCGATCTCGATTTCTCTGTTAGTTAGCGTATTCATAGTTAAATACCTTTTCCACGTTATACTGCTTGAAAATGTCACGAATGATGTCTACCTGCTCTATGGTAGATCTTACAACACCGAGCCTCTTTAATCTGAAACTCTGTTGTGTTATACCAAGAGATTTGGTAACTTTTTCTCTAACCTCTCTACGTTCTTTCGGCGAAAGTCTAGTGTAAGCCATTGAAAAAGAGTAGTCTCTTTTTGCTATTGTCGTTTCGTTATTTTCTTTGTACATTTGCATATCGTTATTACTAATTATTACAATGCAAATATATGAGTATTTACCAATATTAAAAATAAAAATACCAACAAAATTATTAGTATTTACTAATATAGATGCATTCTAAATAAAATCACAATGTCTGAAGATTTAATCATATTGAATATTAATAAATTAGTTGATGATAGCGGTTTGTCTAAAGGAAAGTTTGCGGACAAGGCGGGAATCGCTCGATCTAATTTTTCGAAAATAACTAATGGTAATTACCCATGTGGAGAAGGCGTGATTAATAAAATTGTGTTAGCTTTTGGGGTTAATAAGCACTGGTTATTGACAGGGGAGGGGGATATGTATACCCCTAAACAAGAAAACGAAGTATCCTACGGTGATTTTATCGTGATGAATGTTCCTCTTGTTGGTCAATACGCTTACGGTGGTTATTTGTGCGGGTACCAAGATGAAACCTACGTTGCCCAATTGCCTCGCATTCCTTTCGTGGTGGACCATGAAGCTCGTGGTAGATATGTTGCTTTCGAGATGCGCGGGGATTCCATGACGGATGATACCGGGAGATATATAGAGGGAGATATATTATTGTGTAGAGAAGTGCCCCAAGATTTATGGTGCCAGACAAAACTGCACATGAGGAAATGGGATTTTGTTATCGTGCACAAGGAAGGCATACTTATAAAAAGGGTTATTGGACATGACGTGGAGAATCACAGGTTGACACTTCATTCTCTTAATCCCCTGTATTCGGATCGAGTTATAGACCTCGCTGATGTGCGGCAAATATTTAACGTGGTAAAATTGCAAAGGGGAATGCAGATATGACACAGCAAGATCGCCTACAACAAGTCCGAAGGTTAATGGAATTAACACAATCCGAGATGGCTTTCCATATAGGAGTTACACAAGGCGCGTATTCTCCGTACGAGAAAAGCAGGGATATCCCATCGAAATATTATCCCATGCTCCAAAAAATTGGAGTGAACACGAACTGGATTGCCACGGGGGAGGGGGAGCCTATAGATCAAGAGGCTTACTTGCAGTTTAAAAAGTTCCGGGAAAATTCGGAAGTATCGGTTGTGGATGTTCGGGTATCTCCTAACGTGGTATTGCCTTTTTTGCAGTTTAGTTTCCGGCAGGCTTTTACAAGGGGAGATAGAATCAAGGAAAAGGCGATAATCGTGAGGGAGGATGACGTGGATTACAAGGGGGCAATAGTGGTTGAAGCTGGAAACGAGAAAATGGAACCAACAACACTACCGGGGGAAAAATTACTTTGTATGCCGGCGGGTAATATAAATTACGTCACGGGGGTTGTGCTTGTCGTGTTGGATAACATCGTATTAATAAGACGAATCAGGTCTAATGGAGTGGGAAATGATGTTGTTGTTTTAGAGTCTGATAGTGGAGGGGAAACTATTTCCGTTCGCAAGGTAGATATATTAAATATGTATAAGGTCGTGATGTCTGTTGGCAGACCTATTTCTTGAACATATAAAACTTACAATTTGTAATCAAAACGTGTGTTTTTGCTTATAGATTGTATAAAGGGAATTGCTTACAAATTGTAAGTTTTTGTCGTTATTTTAGTTATAATCTTGATTTTTGAAGTACGGGTGATTTGCCAGCATTTCGGCATTCTCTTCCTCTGTAATTTTTATATATTTCATGAACGCTTGTTCTGTTTTGTGTCCCGTGATTTTCATTATCGAGATAGCGGGGATGCCTGCTTTGTATAAGTTCGTCGCACCCGACCTTCTCGCTGTATGTGTTGTCACGATCTCGTATTTTTTAAACGTCATTCGCTCTTTCTTGCCGCCTTTGCTTTTGGTTATCTCGACAAGATCATCTATGCCCGCCATCATGCAGATGTCTTTTATGTGTTCGTTTATTTTTTGGTCACTAATCTTTGTTGTAATATCAAATCCAGAATCCAAAATCTCCCTAAGCATGGCTGAAATAGGAATAATTACGGGAGCCTCTGTTTTTCGTGTAGCGATATTTATAAAATTCTTTCCTATGTTTACCTTGTTTAATTTGTTAAAATCTCCGACTCTTAAAGCGGTGCAGCATCCTGTTAAAAATTTATTCTTTACAATAATGCACGATTCGAGTTTGTTTTGCAAATTCCCCTTGTTTTTGTCGATGTCAGGGAAATATTTTTTCAGTAATTCTTCTGTTATTTTCAACTTGTGAATTTTCCATAGCTCGTCATCATTTAGATATATAGAGTCTGCTGTTTCCCACGCGACGACAAACTTTTTGTTGTTTATCGTGTCAAAATCGTGCAAGTTGTCGATGTCTTTTGCCTCGTTAAATACAGACTTCACGCATTTCACGACAGAAGCGAAATAATTTTTTGAATATCCTTTTTCGTTCATGTCTTTTTTTAACGTATTGTAAAATTCAATGTCTATGTCGCTGAATTTTAATTTTACTTTATGCTTATCCTCGTACGTGATTAGCTTTTTTTTTGCGGTGTTGTATTGTTTTATAGTATCGACTGAATATTCCCCGGAATATCTATCTATAAAAGTTTGAATGAAATCCACGAAATATACTTCTTGGTCTTCTTCAACTTCTATTCCCTTGCTTTTGTTTTCCAGGAAGTCTACTTCTTTCCAAAAATCTTCCTCGGCAGGAATATTTTTGCCTATTGTGAAGTTGTCACAAGCTGCCTCGCAAAATTTTTTAATATCCTTTAATCTCGTGTTTACAGCTTTCCCGTGCGGGTATTCTCGTTTCTCGCTGCAATTTTTCCCGCCGCCAAGCCAATATGCTGGATCTACGGATTCACCAGAGCTTCGTTTAAATCTTTTACCTTTAAATCGAACTATTGTGTCGATCGAAGAAATTTTCTTATTTTTGTTTGACAAAGAAAATGAAACACCCATGAAGATAAATATTAAAAGGAACGTTTTTAGGAACGCAAAGTTGACCAAATGTGGTCAAATATCAAAGTTTTTGAAACAAATATTTTTATTTTGGTCAGTAAATAATAATGTTGACCAATACTGGTCAATTAGTATAGTCTTGTCTTGGGCACATATATCCTGATAATCGTTTGATTGTCAGGATATATTTTTTTTAGCAGGAACGCATTTAGGAACGGCAGTCAATTCTAGGCTTTATTTTTCATTTTTCGGTAATGTATTT
>NZ_LT594603.1:0-1383 GCF_900091675.1 Butyricimonas sp. Marseille-P2440
GACCCGCGCCTCGCGCGGGGGCACGAGGTCGCCACGGCTGAAGCGGAAATCCGGGAAATAGTTGACGCCCTTGCTCGTGGCGTCGATCACGGGATTGTTCTCCTTGTTGAACGCCCGCAGGCGGTCTTTCCCCATTTGCGCCCCGTACAGGTTCCATGCCGGCACGAGCGCCGGGCACGCGAGGAAAAAGTTGACGGAAAACTGGACGGCACTCTCGAGAGCCTCCCGGTACTTGATTTGATTATCCGTCGGCGGGGTGTCCGCCTTGTCCCGCGTGCTGCTCATTCGGCAGGGTTTCCCCATGCGATAGTAATGTGTTATCCCGTCGCGGTGATATTTGCGCGGCGATTCTCGTTTTATGTCATCGTCTTCCATGGCTTTTGAATTTTACGTGTAACTATTCCCACGCTACTCCTACACGCTATAAAGTTAAAAAATATTATCGGGATTTCCAACACTTAACGATAATTGTAGATAAGTTATTAATAAGTTATAGATAAGTTATTAATAAGTAAGGGGGTGGGAATACCGTTGGACGTGGCAAGCGCGCGGTGGTAATTCGTTGATTATTATCGTGTATTGTTAATTCTTTCGTCGGGAGCCGCGGGATGCCCCGGTTATTGTTAAAAAATACAAAACATTAACATCCGGTGTCTTTTTCGCCGGGTATTAATGTCGTAACTTGTGTTGGAGAAACCTACCTTGTTGGCAGGCGTTTGAATATTATTAACGAAAAAGAAGGATTATGAAAGAGAAATTTTACGGTTGTGCCTCCATGCGAGGCACGCACGGGGACAAGGTGTACTACCCCCACCAGTTCGAGGTGCGGACCATCGTGTCGCGCTCGCTCTCCGATAAAAAGAAGAAACTGGACGAGAACGTGGCGATGAACGACGTCGCTTTCGGTGGCCTGGGAAGCGAGGGCGGCTACCTGTTGCCCGCCACGCGGCTGGGATTTCCCCCCACGGGGAAGGCGGAAGCCTTCGGGCATTCCCGCTTCGTGGGGGTCAACGCCCTTGCCAAGGTGGCCACGGCGGTGAAGATCGACCCGACGAAGACGTACGATCCCAAGGTGAAACTCGAGTTGCAGTTCACGTGCCTGATCGATTACCCGAGCTTGATCCTCGCCCAAGGCAAAGTGCCGGCTATCCCGGTGACCGCCACGCTGAACGAGGAGACGCGCAAGGTGATTTGCGAGCAGGAGGGGGAGGAGCTGACCGGCTCGGACCGCCTCGCGGATGATTACGCGCAGGCAGTGGTGTATGACCCCATGAGTAAAACGTGTATCGTGACGCGGCTGCGCGACCGCTCGGAATCCGGCTCGACCTCCATCGCGCTGCCCGCGGGTGTGGACCTCGGCGCGGTGGTCGTTTACGCGTTCAC
>NZ_LT594604.1:0-2058 GCF_900091675.1 Butyricimonas sp. Marseille-P2440
ATTGTTAAAGAACTCTTCTTTTTCTCGTCTTCACTGCCGCCATTTCTAGTGGCGAAAGCGGATGCAAAGATAAATCGTTTTTCCCTTCCCTTCCAAATCTTTTCCAAAGTTTTTTCAAACTTTTTTCTCGTGGCGTCGTAACATCTACTTTTCGCCCCTCGATTATCACTTCAAACATCTCAAGAACTCGGCTAAAACCGCCGCTCATCATCCTCGATCTCTCGCCCCCGTTTCGGTTTTGCGGGTGCAAAGATAATGGCATTTTTTACCCCTTTCCAAATTTTTTACCAACTTTTTTTGAACTTTTTTACAAGACACTGGAAAACAAGTTTTTCAAAAGAAGGTTTCCCGGGAGGATAGTCCCGTTACAGGCACAGGTATTGAGTCGGGGAGCAAGTTTTGCCATCTTGACTGGAGAAAAAACAATACACGTGCGCCGTGATTCCGGGTTGTCGCTTGAACCGGAACGTGGCCACCCGGTCAGCCCTTGTTGCCTCGACTCCCTCCACGAGCGAGGGGGAGAAGGAGTGGTTGGCATGTAACACCAGTACCGCCAAGCGATCGCCCGCCCCCGCGGAGGGCAAGCCGGCATCCCCGTCCCACGTCAAGGTTACCCGGTCGTCATCGTCCACCACCGCTTCCAAGTGGTTCACTTCCTGCAACGATCCCGCCGTCAAGCTCAAGCGGGAGAAATCGCCGATCTTCCCGTCTGCGTTAAACACCAGCATGTTCTCTTTCATGAAAAGGTTGAAACCGTTCTTCCCCGTCCCATTAGCCGCCTGTTTCCAAATTTCACGGGAGATCACTTCCACCAGGCGCCGGTAAAAATAAGTCGCCGCACGCAACCGGGAACGAAGCGACCGCTGGTTATCACTGTTCGCGTCTCGAAAATTCGCCGCCGTACTCCTTACTCGGGTTTCCCCGCCTACACGGTAAAAAATAGTGTTTCCCACTTTACCGCGAAGTTGTTGATCTGATTTTGCCATAATTTCTAGTCTTTAAATTCTTGGGACAAAGATACATCACGTTTTCCCCGGGACATCATTTATGACACGGAAAACCTTTTTCATATCATGAACACCCATTTTCATGACATGAACGGCTTTTTCATTCCCCGGGATACTGGGCATTTCCCGAGGTATTCACGGGCTTGAAAGGGAGAAAAAAGGCGTTTCCTTCATTTCACCCCTGCTTCACGAGCGTCAAGGGAACGCTCCCGAACGAACGTGCACCGAAGTTGTTCCGAAAATGAACCGAGGTTATCACCTGTTTTCTCCCTTATCTCACCAGGACTACTCCGGGATCTTACCGAAACACTCTATATTTACATAGAAGAGGGTGTGTCAAAGCACACCCATGGGTCCATAAGGTCGAAAAGTCCATAAAGTCGGAAGGTCGGAATGTTACAAATATTGCAGATTATTGTATTGATGATCAGAAATTTGCACGGCTTTCGACTTTAAGGGCTTTCAGAACCGAAGGTTCGACTTTATGGACCTTATGGACTAGGAGGTGTGTTTTGACACACCTCCCTCACCATTTATGGAAGATACAATCCTACCTACTTTTCCTTTGGTACAAACATTAAATCCACGACATTAGCATTCGTGAATAATTTCTTCGCGAATTTCTGGATATCTTTCGGTGTAATCTTATCGACCACCTTATCGAAATCTTTCGCGGCTGTAATGTCACGTCCGTCAATATAATAAGTACGAATTGCATTCATCCAATAACCATTATTCGGTTTTGCCTGCTCGCGGTTTTTCTTTATCGTGGTAACCACGTTCTTCACCTCCTCCATGGTGGGAGCCTCTTTAGTCATGAGTTCCAACTCGGCAAAAATCAATGACTTCAAGTGTGCTGCCTTTGCCGGGTCACAATCGAATGCTATGTTAAGCCCGCAATTAGCGTACGGTATTTTGGAAGCGCCGCTTTGCACGGATACCCCGTATGTACCGCCTTCTTTCTCGCGGATACTTACCAAATATCTATTGCTAAGGATACTCTTCAATATATTCAAGCAAAGTCCATCATGAGTCGACAATTTCATTCCTT
>NZ_LT594605.1:0-2957 GCF_900091675.1 Butyricimonas sp. Marseille-P2440
GATACATCGACAAAGGTAGATATAAACACACGACGCTAACGAACGTGAATAATGAAGGGCGCGCGGTGGATGCCTTGGCTCTCGGAGGCGATGAAGGACGCGATAAGCCGCGATAGTCCACGACGAGGTGCAAGTAACCGTTGACTCGTGGGTTTCCGAATGGGGCAACCCGGCTGGATAGATTCCAGTCATCCTGTAAAGGAGGCAAACGCGGGGAACTGAAACATCTCATTACCCGCAGGAGAAGAAAACAACAGTGATTCCCCCAGTAGTGGCGAGCGAACGGGGAATAGCCTAAACCGTTGCCGTTTCGGCGACAACGGGGTCATGGGACCACGTCATTCGACATGACATCAAGAGCAATTACCTGGAAAGGTAAGCCGCGGAGGGTGATAGCCCCGTGCTCGTGCAGTGTCATGGAGATAGTGGAATCCCGAGTAGGGCGGGACACGAGAAATCCTGCCTGAATTCGCCAGGACCCCCTGGCAAGGCTAAATACTCCCGAGAGACCGATAGAGAACCAGTACCGCGAGGGAAAGGTGAAAAGAACCCCTAGCAGGGGAGTGAAATAGACCCTGAACCCGCGCGCCTACAAGCGGTCGGAGCCGGTCCGTCCGGTGACGGCGTGCCTTTTGCATAATGAGCCTACGAGTTAGTCGTCACCAGCGAGGTTAAATCCTTCAGGGATGTTAGCCGAAGTGAAAGCGAGCCTCTAAAGGGCGTATAGTTGGTGGCGCTAGACGCGAAACCTTGTGATCTACCCCCGAGCAGGTTGAAGTCGCGGTAACACGTGATGGAGGACCGAACCGGTAAACGTTGAAAAGTTTTCGGATGACCCGGGGGTAGGGGTGAAAGGCCAATCAAACTGGGAAATAGCTCGTACTCTCCGAAATGCATTTAGGTGCAGCCTGTGGTGTTCTGTTCTAGAGGTAGAGCTACTGATTGGACGCGAGGGCTTCACCGCCTATCAAATCCGGATAAACTCCGAATGCTAGAACATCAAAACCATGGAGTGAGCCCGCGGGTGCTAAGGTCCGCGGACGAGAGGGAAAGAACCCAGACCACCTGCCAAGGTCCCCAATGGGCGGTTAAGTTGAAAAAACGAGGTGGGATCGCGATGACAGCTAGGATGTTGGCTTGGAAGCAGCCATTCATTTAAAGAGTGCGTAACAGCTCACTAGTCGAGTGGTCCCGCGTGGATAATACACGGGCATCAAACCGCCAACCGAAGCAGTGGGGTCAGATCATGTCTGACCGGTAGGAGAGCATTCCTGTCGGCGTCGAAGGGGTATCGCGAGGTATCCTGGAGCGTCAGGAAAAGCAAATGTAGGCATAAGTAACGATAATGGGGGCGAGAACCCCCCACGCCGCAAGACCAAGGATTCCCCGGCAATGTCAATCAGCCGGGGGTCAGCCGGCCTCTAAGGCTAACCCGAATGGGGACGCCGACGAGAAACGGGTTAACATTCCCGTGCTTCTCGTCACCGTGACGCGGTGACGGGGTGATCACGGAGCCGCGCGCTGACGGAATAGCGCGTTGAAGGCCGTACCCGATGACGGTGGTAGTCAAGCACGCCACCCGAGGCGAAAGCCGATAGTACCGCGAGGCCTCGGCCAAGCGGACAGCGCTCCCGGCATTAACCCCCAAGAAAACCCGCTAAACTTCAAGTGACGAGGAACCGTACTGTAAACGGACACACGTGGTCGGGTAGAGTATACCAAGGCGCTCGAGTGATTCATGGTCAAGGAACTAGGCAAAATAGTCCTGTAACTTAGGGAAAAAGGACGCTCTAGTGATAGAGCCGCAGAGAAATGGCCCAGGCGACTGTTTACCAAAAACACATGGCTATGCCAAATCGAAAGATGACGTATATGGCCTGACACCTGCCCGGTGCCGGAAGGTTAAGAGGAGAGCTCAGACGCGAGTCGAAGGTTTAAATTGAAGCCCCGGTAAACGGCGGCCGTAACTATAACGGTCCTAAGGTAGCGAAATTCCTTGTCGGGTAAGTTCCGACCTGCACGAATGGTGTAACGATCTGGGCACTGTCTCGACCATGAGCTCGGTGAAATTGTAGTTCCGGTGAAGATGCCGGGTACCCGCGACGGGACGGAAAGACCCCGTGAACCTTTACTGCAGCTTCGCGTTGTTCCCGGGCACGGGACGTGTAGGATAGGTCGGAGGCAATGAAGTGGGTTCGCCAGGATTCATGGAGCCATCGTTGAAATACGACCCTTCTCTTGTCTGGGATCTAACTCTTTGTAAGAGGACACCGCGTGGTGGGTAGTTTGACTGGGGTGGTCGCCTCCAAAAGCGTAACGGAGGCTTCCAAAGGTACCCTCGGGTTGGTTGGTAATCAACCGTAGAGTGCAATGGCACAAGGGTGCTTGACCGGGAGACTTACAAGTCGATCGGGTGCGAAAGCAGGGCATAGTGATCCGGTGATCCCGCGTGGAAGGGTCATCGCTCAAAGGATAAAAGGTACTCCGGGGATAACAGGCTGATCGCTCCCAAGAGCTCATATCGACGGAGCGGTTTGGCACCTCGATGTCGGCTCGTCACATCCCGGGGCTGGAGAAGGTCCCAAGGGTTCGGCTGTTCGCCGATTAAAGTGGCACGCGAGCTGGGTTCAGAACGTCGTGAGACAGTTCGGTCCCTATCTGTCGTGGGCGTTGGAGATTCGCGAGGTCCTGACTCTAGTACGAGAGGACCGGGTTGGACGCGCCGCTAGTGAACCGGTTATGACGCCAGTCGTACGGCCGGGTAGCCACGCGCGGACGGGATAAGCGCTGAAAGCATCTAAGCGCGAAGCCTGCCTCAAGATGAGATCTCCATCTAGGGTCGTCGTAGACGACGACGTTGATAGGCCACAGGTGTAAAGCCGGCGACGGCAAAGCCGAGTGGTACTAATCACCCGATAGTTGACGTTCGGTGGGTGAGATGATTCGATTAACGTTCC
>NZ_LT594606.1:0-333370 GCF_900091675.1 Butyricimonas sp. Marseille-P2440
CATCTAGGGTCGTCGTAGACGACGACGTTGATAGGCCACAGGTGTAAAGCCGGCGACGGCAAAGCCGAGTGGTACTAATCACCCGATAGTTGACGTTCGGTGGGTGAGATGATTCGATTAACGTTCCAAGCGATTGTCAAAACGATCGCTTGAAGGCATGAATGAATAATGGACTTTAAAGATATTTGTCACGGTTGGCAAGAGTGCCACGCTGGAGTGACGGTAGTTGGAAACGACTTTGAATGGTATTAAACGGTGTCTATAGCGACGGTGATCCACCTCTTCCCATCCCGAACAGAGAAGTTAAGCCCGTTAGCGCCGATGGTACTGCCGAAAGGTGGGAGAGTAGGTCGATGCCAAATTTAGAGAGAGCGAGTTCAAATGACTCGCTCTTTTTTATTGTTTGAATTTTTAATTCGTTCACTACCTCCTCCGACTCCTCTTGGGTAAGCTGGGCTGTTAAGTTTTCCATGTTTTGTCATCCTGAGCTTGCGAAGGATCTCCCGCGACAACGTGAGATATTGGCAGGAGATGCTTTGCGATGAAGTTCATTTTCAATTGTTTTACCTGATTTCTGGTAGTTCTATTCCTTTGATTTTCCGGTATAGATTTAGGGCGTAAGAGTCTGTCATTCCGGAAACATAGTCTGTTACGGTTTGAATTTTTGTGTAGATGGAATCGTCTTTGTGTACTTTGTATTGTTCCGGCATAACAGAAAGAATGTTACGGGCGTAATAGGTCTCCGGTTTTAGAACGGCATCGATATATTCTTTCAATATAGTAGCCAGGATTTTGAAACCTGCAATCTGAATTTGGGTAACGATGTTGGTATGGTAAATTCGTGAGTATGCCACTTCTGTGCATGCTTCGTATGCCATTTTGTTGGTTCCGCTCAAGTGACTGATTAGACTGCCCTCAAAGGTGCCGTTCATGATCGCTTCATAGTTTTGGCAAAAGATGTCGGCACAGGCATTGATTAATTTATTGATGATTCCGGCACGCAAGAACGCTATATATTCGTTTTTATCTGTTACGATTTTAAAGGTGCGTGCAATGGTTTTTAGGTCGTCCTTGTCTGTTTCTTTATCGTAAAAATTGAGTAGGATTTTGGTTGTTTCTTCATAGGATAGAATTTTCAATTTGTGAGAATCTTCGATATCCATAATTTGGTAACAGATGTCATCTGCGGCTTCCACTAGAAAAACAAGGGGATGGCGGACGTATCTTAACGGTTTATCGCTTAGTTGAATAATTCCGAGTTCTTTGGCGACTTCCATGTAAATCTCTTTTTCACTTTGAAAAAAACCATATTTATGTCCTTTGGGGGAGGCTTTGGATTCAAAAGGATATTTGACAATGGAAGCAAGAGTCGAAAGAGTCATTGTATAGCCTCCCGGACGCCGTCCGTTAAAACTGTGAGTCAATAGGCGGAAAGCGTTTGCGTTGCCTTCAAAATGGCTGATATCAGCCCATTCTTCGTCCGTGAGGAGTTTCTTGAGATATTGTCCTTCTCCTTCAATGAAAAAATAAGATATGGCTTCTTCCCCCGAGTGTCCGAAGGGAGGGTTACCTAAATCATGAGCGAGGCACGCTGTGCTTACAATCGTGCCGATTTCTTCCAAAATTTCCGGATGTTCCAGTGTTTCTTTTGTTTTGATGAATTGGGCTATTTTGTTACCAAGGGAACGTCCCACGCTAGCAACTTCAAGGCTATGTGTCAGCCGGTTGTGCACGAAGATGTTTCCCGGTAAGGGGAATACCTGCGTTTTGTTTTGTAAACGACGGAACGGGGAAGAGAAGATCAGGCGATCATAATCTCTTTGAAATTGCGAACGGTCGTGTGAGCGAAACATGGTGATTGTGCTTCCCGGTTGATAGCGCCTTGATGATAATAGTTTATTCCAATCCATCATAATGGTCATAAGTTTACAGATTACGAGTTGCAAGTTATAGTTTTGAAACCTGCAATGAATAAGGCAAAAATAGTAATAAAAAAAAGAGGAAGCAACCGGCTTCCTCTTTATTGTTCTTATTTTGAAATGAAGTGGTAGTGGCTACCAAATCTTTCGAATGCTGCTTTATCAAGAGATTCCCTGTGATCGGGGTGAGCGATGTTGATAAGCGCTTTCGCTCTGTCTTGAAGGGTTTTCCCGTAAAGATCGGCGATCCCGAATTCCGTAACGATGTAATGGACGTCGAAACGAGTGGTAACGACTCCGGCTCCGTTCAAGAGGGTCGGGCAAATTTTGCTGACGCCTTTGTTGGTTACGGCAGGAAGTGCGATGATAGGTTTACCTCCTTCGCTGGCTGCAGCTCCGCGAATGAAGTCTAATTGACCACCGCAACCACTGTAGAATTTGATTCCGAGTGAATCGGCATTTACTTGTCCGGTAATATCCACGGAGAGTGCAGAGTTGATAGCCGTCATTTTCGGTTGTTGGGCAATGATGAACGGATCATTCGTGTAGCCCACGTCCATCATGGCAACTCCTGGGTTATCATCGATGAAGTCATAGACTCTTTTGGAACCCATCAAGAAGGTTGAAACAATTTTACCTTTGTCGAATTTTTTGTTCATGTTGTTGACAACGCCTTTCTCGTATAACGGTAATACGCCGTCAGCGAACATCTCGGTATGGATACCCAGGTTTTTGTGGTTGCCCAGCTGTGAAAGTACTGCATTCGGGATTGCACCGATACCCATTTGTAGGGTGGCTCCGTCTTCGATCAAGGAAGCCACGTTTTTACCGATGGCAATATCCTGTTCGGATAAGGTGGCTGGGTGTGCTTCGATAAGCGGGGTATTGTCTTCGCAGAAGATGTCGATGTCAGATAATCTGATAATAGCGTCCCCCCATGCTCTGGGAACGTTCGGGTTGATAACACCGATAACAGTTTTAGCGTTCTGTACGGCAGCTAATGTCGCATCCACGGAAGTTCCCATGGATACAAAGCCATGTTTGTCGGGAGGACAAACTTGAATCATGACTACGTCTACCGGATGAATGCCGCTTCTGATTAATTTTTGGGTTTCGCTCAAGTGAACTGGTACGTAGTCTGCATAACCTTCTTGGGTGGGTTTGCGCACGTTGCTACCCACAAAATAAGATTCCAGACAGAATATGCCTTCAAATTCAGCTTCTGCATAGGGGGCACTACCCTCGGTGTGTAGATGTTGTATTCTCACGTTTTTTAATTCACCAGCACGACCTCTTTTGCAAAGTGCCTGGATTAAACCTTGAGGGGCACAAGCCACGCTGTGAATGTGAATCCGGTCGTTGGATTTTACAACTTTTACAGCCTCGTCAAATGACACTGTTTTTATTCCCTGATACATAGTAATTTATTTTATTTCTATTCCTTATGATTTAATAATAGCTATCTCTTAAAAAAACGCTCGCAAGTTAGCAACACTCTTTTAATTAAACAATTTTTTCCGTAATTATTAGCTTCCAAATAAGACCGGGAATTGCGGTTACATTAGCCCCTTCAGAATGGCTTTTCCGATAAATAGGTAAATATTCAGTCCGATAATATCATTTGTCAACGTGATAAACGGTCCCGTTGCCAATGCCGGATCTATTTTCATCTTGTTGAGTAGTAGAGGAAATGCCGTGCCGAACATGGAGGCAAACATAATCACGATGAATAAAGAAATCGTTACTGTAATGGGCATCGCGTAAGAGTTCAGACCAAAAAAGAGGGATAGGATGAAAATTATAGAAGAGCAAATAGAAGCATTGATTGTAGCACACGATATTTCTTTCGTGATGCTTTGAAAGATGTTTTTCGGGTTTAGCGAATTGGAAGCAAGTCCTTTTACCACGATGGCGGAGGATTGGATACCCACGTTTCCACCCATTGCCGTGATAACGGGAATGAACATTGCAGTGGCAGGGAATAGGGCAATATCCGCCTCGTAGAAGGAGATCATGTAGGCTGCCAGCATCCCCCCGAATAATCCGATAATCAACCAGGGGAGGCGGGCTTTGGTTTGATCCCATATCGTGTCCGAAGATTCTACATCCTGGGAGATACCGGACATCATTTGATAATCTTTTTCGGCTTCTTCCCGGATGACGTCTACCACGTCATCAATGGTGATACGTCCCACGAGCCGCCCGATGGAGTCGACCACGGGGATGGCTACCAAGTCATATTTTTGCATAATACGTCCCACGGATTCCGCGGGTTCGTCCGTTGTCACGTAAGTTACGTCCGGGTTGTAGATGTTTTTGATCTTCGTGGAGGTCGGGGTTAGAATCATTTTCTTTAAAGATAGCCTGCCCTTGAGAATATTGTCGTCGTCTACCACGTAAACGTAGAATATTTCGTCCAAATTTTCGGCTTGGCGGCTAAGTTCGCGGAGGCAGGTGAGTACGGTCCAATTCTCATTAACTTTGACTAACTCTTTTCCCATGAGTCCTCCGGCGGTGTCTTCGTCGTAATGCAACAAGTCGACAATGTCTCCGGCTTGTTCGAGGTCTTCCATGTGGGAGAGCACTTCTTGTTGCTGCTCGTTGGGCATACTCCCGACAAGGTCGGCGGCGTCGTCCGAGTCCATGTTGTCGACGAAACGTTTGGCGATGATTTCGGAGGGAAACGAATCGATGAAACGTTGCCGTTCGTCTTCTTCAATTTCAGCCAGCACGTCCCCAGCTTTTTCTTCATCTAGCAGTAGAAACAGGAATTGGGCTTCTTTGGTATCCAATTCTTCCATGATTTCTGCAATATCAGCCGGATGTAACGGTTCGACCAGTTTGGCTACGTCTTCTTTGTTATTCGCTTGAATGAGTTTCTCGAGATGGGAAACAAATTCTTCCGATAGTTCAAACTGTTGCATAATTTACTGAATTAGAGATTTAAAAGTCTATATCGTGGTGGCTTTTAAATGATTAAACGTTTCAATTTCTTTGCATAGTGCGATAAAATCCTCTACACTTAATTGTTCCGGGCGCAAAGATAAGCATTCTGAAACAAAATCGGGCGAAACTATTGGTTTTAAAGAATTGCGCAACGTTTTGCGGCGTTGGTTGAAGCCTGTCTTTACAACATTGAAAAATAGTTTTTCGTCACAGTCGAGTTTTTCTCTTTTGTTGCGAACCAGGCGGATGACTGCCGATTTTACTTTTGGTGGCGGATCGAATACTTGCTCCCCGACGGTAAAGAGGTACTCGATGTCATAAAAAGCCTGCAAGAATACGCTGAGTATCCCATAGGTCTTGTTACCGTGAGGGGCGCTGATGCGTTCTGCGACTTCTTTTTGAATCATGCATACCACTTGCGGGATAAGATCCCGGTTTGCCAAAATCTTGAAAAAGATTTGAGATGATATATTATAAGGCAGGTTCCCGATCACGGAAAATGGTTCCTGGTAAAATGACCGGATATCCGACTTTAAGAAATCTCCATATATGATCTGTTGCTTGTATTCGGGTAATTCTTCGTACAGGTAATCGATAGATTCTTGGTCGATGTCAATCGCTAACACGGAAAATTTAGTGTCAGCTAATAAATGACGGGTAAGCACACCCATTCCCGGACCTATTTCCAGAACCCCCTTGGTTACAGGTAATAAACTCTCCGTAATTTTGTGGGCGATATTCTGGTCTTTCAGAAAATGTTGTCCCAGATGTTTCTTGGCTCTAACAATACTCATAGAATGAAATCAGGGTGTTATGGGTTAAACTTCCAATTATTTATTTACTTTTGCATCCAGCTTACAAAATAATGATTTTATTTTGAGTTGTGAAAATTATTGGAATGCCAATCTTGACTAAAATTTGTTGATGAAGTCATTTTATAAACAGACTGTAAAGTTTTTTGCCTTCTTGTGCGTGACGGTGGTGCTGTTTTGGCTCGTGTACCGGGATCAGGATCCTGCCGAGTTGATGAAAGCGTTGCGGGAGGATGTGAATTACACGTGGATTTGGGTAGCTATCGTGCTAGGGATTCTTAGCCACGTGAGCCGCTCCCTGCGTTGGCAGATGCTGACGAAATCCATGGGATACCGGATTTCGTTCATGAATAGTTTTATGGGGGTGATGATCGGTTATTTTGCTAACTTGGCGATACCCCGGATGGGGGAGTTGACGCGTTGCGGGGTAGTGAGTAAATACGAGAAAGTGCCTTTCTCGAAATTGTTGGGAACTGTGGTGACCGAGCGGGTTTTCGATATGGTCATGTTGTTGTTGCTTACGTTGATTGTCGTGGTGACGCAGTTTAAACAGGTCGGGATATTTCTTGATAATAACGAGGATATAAAACAAAAGTTGATCGGGATGTTTTCCTCTCCCGTGACGTGGGTCGTGTTGGGAGTACTGGTACTGGGGCTGGTCGCTTTTATCTGGTTCTTGCGGAAAGGAACGTTCTTCACCCGGTTGCATCATTTTTTGACGGGAGTGAAAGAGGGGCTGCTGACCGTGAAGGATGTCGACCACAAGTGGCTGTTTATCGGGCATACCGTTTTTATTTGGCTGATGTATTATCTGATGCTGTACGTATGCTTCTTCTGCTTCAAGTTCACTTCCGGGCTGGGACCTATGGTCGGTTTGACTGTTTTCGTGCTTTCGAGTTACGGGATGGTGGCTCCGGTGCAGGGTGGAGTCGGGGCATGGCATTTTATGGTGATTGCCGCTTTGATGATTTATTTGCCGCACACGGAGGGCGTCGAGAGTATGACGAAGACTTTCGCTTTGTTGACACATGGCACGATGACTCTTTTGTACATTGTTGTCGGGGTGATTTGTTTATTGATATTGCCGATATATAATCGAAAAAGGTGACTATGGGAATTGTAGAGAAATATTTTACCGGATTGAGTGAAAAACAGATAAGCCAGTTCAACCAGTTGGAAGGGCTCTACCGGGAGTGGAACGAGAAGATTAATGTCGTTTCGAGAAAAGATATAGATGAATTGGAGATTCATCACGTGTTGCATTCTCTGGCAATCGCGAAAGTCATTTCATTCCAGCCGGGTACCCGCGTGTTGGATGTTGGTACGGGAGGCGGATTCCCGGGAATTCCTTTGGCTATCATGTTCCCGGAGGTGGATTTTTACCTGGTGGATTCTATCGGGAAGAAAATAAAAGTGGTCGAGGGTGTGGCTTCCGCACTAGGATTGAAGAATGTGAAGGCAGATCAAGTGCGGGTAGAAACCATGAAAGAAAAGTTCGATTTTATCGTTAGCCGTGCCGTCACGGCTTTCCCGTCGTTTATGACCCTTGTCCGGAACCGGATTCAAAAAGGAGGATGCAACGAGCTTCCGAACGGGATTATCTACTTGAAGGGGGGAGATTTTGAAGAGGAAATAAAAGATTTCAGGGAGCGGATTACCGTGTATAATATTCCGGCATTTTTTGACGAAGAATTTTTTGAGACTAAAAAGGTCATTTATATGAAATATCTTAAATAATTTTTCACTAACAATTTGTGAGTAAGAAGAATTCTTTATAAATTTGTCGCAGTTTAGCATTTCCACCTGGTTCATGCCGGGTGATTTTTACTTACTGAAAAGAAATAATCCAAATATAACGTAACTATATGTACGATATTTTAGAACTGAATGAAAAGTTGCTTTCAGAATTGCGTCAAATTGCAAAAGACCTGAATGTTAAAAGGATCGAATCCTATAAAAAGAAAGAATTAATATACAAAATCTTAGACCAGCAGGCGATGGTAACTACCGAGGAGACTGCTCCCGTGGAGCCAAAGGAGAAAAAGCCCCGGGTACGTGTGATAAGAGGTGGTGCCGAAAAAGTGGGAGACTCTAAAGGCGGACTTCCTAAATTCAACAAGAACAAGGATAATAAAAAGGTAGAGGGCAAACCGGAACAACAGCAAAAAGAAGGAGCGAAGGAAGCATCCGTGAAAAAGGAAGCAGTAGCAGTGAAGGAAGAAGTTCAGCCGGTAAATGTCGTACATAGTGATATCTTGGATAAGGATTTAGTCTTTAGCCGTACCGAGAGCGGGATTGTCGTGGAAAAGAAAGCGGAAGTACAACCGGAACCAAAAGCCGAAGTAAAAGCCGATGAAGTTGCGGAAGTTAAACCGGAACAAGCTGGTCAAAGACAAGAACGCAAGGTTTTTGACAAACGGAAGAGACAAGAGAATAAGAATGTCCCCGCGGTGGAAGAGAAGAAAGAGGTGAACGTGGAAGAGAAACCGAAAGAGGAGCAAGGAGGCGAGAGAGTTCGTCCTAAATTTATAAAACGTAAACGTGTTGAGCGTGACGAGGAAGCTGTCCGTCTGGATGAAGAAGAGGATAATTTTGACGATTCTGAAAATAAGGATATTATTTCAGAGAGAGAGAATGGAAATGAGGTTTATGATAATGCTTCTTCGGAGAATGAAGATAGAAGAGATTACTCGAATAATAAAATGCGTTTTGACAAACGAGATAAATATTACGAGTTTGAAGGTATTATCTTAAATTCCGGGGTATTGGAAATTATGCCCGACGGGTATGGATTTTTGAGATCATCTGATTATAATTACTTGAATTCACCGGATGATATTTACGTGTCTCAAAGCCAAATTAAATTATTTGGTTTGTCCACGGGTGATACCGTGGAAGGTACGGTTCGTCCCCCGAAAGAAGGAGAAAAATATTTCCCGTTAATCAAAGTTTCAAAGATTAATGGAAAGTCTCCAGAGGCTGTGCGTGACCGTATTCCTTTTGACCATTTGACCCCCTTGTTCCCGAACGAGAAATTTAATTTGACTGGAAGCGGACGGGCTACTATTTCTACCCGCGTGGTAGATATGTTCTCCCCGATCGGTAAAGGGCAGCGCGGTCTGATCGTGGCTCAACCGAAGACGGGTAAGACCATGTTGTTGAAGGAGATTGCTAACGCTATTTCAGCTAACCACCCGGAGGTGTATCTGATCATTCTTCTGATTGACGAACGTCCGGAGGAGGTTACCGATATGGCACGCAGCGTGAAAGCGGAGGTGATAGCTTCTACTTTCGACGAGCCGGCAGAACGTCACGTGAAGGTGGCTAATATCGTGTTGGAAAAAGCGAAAAGGATGGTAGAGTGCGGACATGATGTGGTAATTTTATTGGATTCCATCACTCGTCTGGCTCGTGCTTATAATACCGTGTCCCCTGCGTCCGGTAAAGTACTTTCCGGAGGTGTGGATGCCAACGCTCTGCACAAACCGAAACGTTTCTTCGGTGCCGCGCGTAACATCGAGAACGGCGGTTCATTGACCATTTTGGCTACCGCTTTGACGGAAACCGGATCAAAGATGGACGACGTGATTTTTGAGGAATTCAAGGGAACGGGAAACATGGAATTGCAGTTGGATCGCAAATTGTCCAACCGTCGTATCTACCCGGCTGTGGATATTACTGCTTCCAGCACGCGTCGTGACGATCTGTTACTGGATGAAAATGTGCTGAACCGTATTTGGATATTGCGTAACTATTTGACGGACATGAATTCCGTGGAAGCTATGCAGTTCGTGAAAGATCGTTTGGAGAAAACCCGGTCGAATGAGGAATTCTTGATTTCCATGAATGACAAATAATCGAATTTAGGGGAAATACCATAGTATATAACATAGAAAAGCAGGTTAAGCTATACTTAACCTGCTTTTTATATGTTTTGCAACATCCGGATTACAAAATCCGGCTTTTTTTATTACCTTTGCCTTGCAAAAGAATAAAAAATGGAGAGTTTACGCAACACGCATAATATTCTATTGAAAGAGAGAACGTCGGCTATCCGGTGCGGTCTGTTGGATACGATTGATTATCGTGCCCGTTTGATCGCGATAAAGGGGAGCCGGGGCGTGGGAAAGACGAATTTTCTGCTGGACTTTTGCAAAGAGCATTATAAAGGAGATCCCTCCTGCTTGTACGTGAATATCAATAATCTATTTTTCGCTATGGAGGGATTGTTCAATTTTGTGGAACGTTTCTACAAGCTCGGGGGAAAAGTATTGCTGTTAGACCAAATACACAAATACCCGAATTGGGATAAAGAGCTGCGCGAGGCTTACGACCGTTTCCCGGAATTGCAGATTGTATTCACTGTATCCTCCATATTAAGAGTAAAATCGAATAAATATCTTCAAGGTATCGTGGAGATGTATAACCTGAGCGGGTTATCTTTCCGGGAATTTTTGGAATTGGAGACGGGACACAAGTTTCCCGTGTATTCTTTCGAGGAGATCGTGGAGCGCCACGAGGAGATCGTGAACGACATTCTGGAAAAGGTACGTCCGTTAGCTTTTTTTAGTAACTATTTGAAATATGGTTATTATCCCATATATTTGGAGGAGAAATCACATATCGATTATTTGTTGAAAAATATCAACTTAACATTGGAGTTTGATATTCCGTATAATAATCAGATAGAACTGAAGTATTTGACGAAGTTGAAGCAATTGCTTTATATCGTGGCAAACGGTAACAGTAATATTAATATCAGCAAATTGAGTACGCAGATCGGGGTTTCCCGAGCAACGGTGTTAAATTACCTGCATTACATGAAGAATGCGCGGTTATTGTCGCTGTTGTTCGACAAGGAAAGTGACGACGAGAACGGGTTGAAGCCGAACCAGGTATTCCTGCATAATCCGAACTTGCTGAATGCGGTTTGTTTGGATAACACGGATTCGCTGATGGTTCGGAAAACTTTTTTAGTGAGTCAGTTGTGTGCCGTGGCGAAACTAAATTATTCGGGAAACGAGGACTTGCTCGTGAACCGGAAATATGAGGTTTCCGTGCGGCAGTCAGATGATAAAGGGCGGGTCAGGGATTCAGTGATTCTGATGACCGATATGATCGAACGGGGGGAGAAGAATATTATTCCTTTGTGGCTTGCCGGTTTTGTATATTGAGTGAAAAATAAAAATAAATAGAGTGATCAACTATTGTTAGTTAATGTTTAAAAAAATGGCAAAAGAAAAGAAATTTATCACATGCGATGGTAACGCTGCCGCTGCTCATGTAGCTTATATGTTCAGCGAGGTATCGTGTATCTATCCTATTACTCCGTCGTCCCCGATGGCAGAGTATGTTGACGAGTGGGCAGCGAAAGGTCGGAAGAACCTGTTCGGTGAGACTGTTCGTGTCGTTGAAATGCAATCGGAAGCCGGGGCGGCAGGTGCAGTTCACGGTTCTCTTCAAGCAGGTGCTTTGACCACGACTTACACTGCATCACAAGGTTTGTTGTTGATGATCCCGAATATGTACAAGATTGCAGGTGAGCTGCTTCCTTGCGTGTTCCACGTGAGTGCCCGTGCTTTGGCTGCTCATGCACTTTCTATTTTCGGCGATCACGCAGACGTTTACGCTGCTCGTCAAACCGGGTTCGCCATGTTGGCATCCGGCTCTGTACAGGAGGTAATGGATCTTTCTGCTGTATCTCACCTGACCGCAATCAAATCAAGAGTTCCTTTCGTGAACTTCTTCGACGGATTCCGTACTTCTCACGAGATCCAGAAGATCGAGGAGTTGGATATGGAAGCTATTCGCGGGTTGGTTGATATGAAAGCATTGCAGGAATTCCGTGACCGTGCACAAAGTTCAGAGCACCCGGAAACAAAGGGTACCGCTCAAAACCCGGATGTGTATTTCCAAGGTCGTGAGGCTGCTAATAAATTCTACGATGCCGTGCCGGATATCGTGGCTTACTATATGGATGAAATGTCCAAGATTACCGGACGTACCTATCGCCCGTTCGTGTATTATGGAGCGAAAGACGCTGAGAACATCATCATCGCCATGGGTTCTGTCACTGAAACTATCCGTGAAGTGATCGACTACAAGGTGGCTAAGGGTGAAAAAGTGGGTATGGTTGCCGTTCATTTGTATCGTCCGTTCTCTGCCAAATATTTCATGGAAGCAATTCCTGCTTCTGTAAAACGTATTGCAGTGCTTGACCGCACAAAAGAGCCGGGAGCTAATGGTGATCCGTTGTACCTCGACGTGAAAGAGGTGTTCTACGGCAAAGAGAATGCCCCGATAATTGTGGGAGGTCGTTACGGCTTGGGTTCTAAAGACGTGACTCCGGGACAAATCATCGGTGTTTACAAGAATCTGGCGATGAACGAGCCGAAGGATCATTTCACGATGGGTATCGTGGATGATGTGACTTTCCACTCACTGCCTGTTGAGCCGGAAGTGAAAGTAAACTCGGATGCCATGTACGAGGCTAAATTCTACGGATTGGGTTCTGACGGTACGGTAGGTGCTAACAAAAACTCTATCAAGATTATCGGTGGTGCAACCAACAAATATTGCCAGGCTTATTTCGCTTACGATTCCAAGAAGTCAGGTGGTTTTACCGCTTCTCACTTGCGTTTCGGCGACGAGCCTATTCGTTCTACTTATTTAATCACTACGCCGGACTTCGTGGCTTGTCACGTGCCCGCGTACATCCATATGTACGATGTGTTGAAAGGATTGAAAAAAGGCGGTTCTTTCTTGTTGAACTCTCTTTGGGATGAAAACGAGGTTGCCAACCACCTGCCGAATCACATGAAACGTTACCTGGCTGAAAACGATATCAATTTCTATATCATCAATGGAACCAAGATCGGTCAGGAGTTAGGTTTGGGTAACCGTACTAACACGATCATGCAATCTGCATTCTTCAAGATCACGAACGTGATTCCTTATGATTTGGCTGTTAGCGAGATGAAGAAAGCGATCGACAAATCATATGGTAAAAAAGGAGAGGCTGTAGTGAAAATGAACTATGCCGCAGTAGATGCCGGAGGTATCGATACGAACGTGGTAAAAGTAGTCGTGCCCGCTGAATGGAAGAATCTGAAAGACGAGAATTGCGCTCCCGACACGAATCGCCCGGAATTCATCCGCAACGTGGTTGACGTGATGAACGCTCAAAAGGGGGATGATCTTCCCGTTAGCGCTTTTGCCGGACGTGAAGACGGTTCATTCCCTGCCGGGACTTCTAAATTCGAGAAACGCGGTATCGCTATCAACGTGCCGGAATGGCAAGTGAATAACTGTATCCAATGTAACCAGTGTGCTTACGTTTGTCCTCACGCTGCTATCCGTCCGTTCTTGTTGACTGACGCCGAGTTGGCTGCCGCTCCTGCCGGAACGGAAACGAAACCGGCTATCGGTAAAGAGCTTGCCGGATACAAGTTCAAGATCCAAGTATCCCCGTTAGACTGTACCGGTTGCGGTAATTGTGCCGATGTATGTCCCGCAAAAGAAAAAGCGCTTATCATGAAGCCGCTTGAATCTCAGGAAGCGGAAATTGCTCGTTTCAAATATATGGACGAGAAGGTAGGTTACAAACGTGTTGTTGAGCCTAACAATGTGAAGAATTCTCAGTTCCAACAACCCTTGTTCGAGTTCTCCGGGGCTTGTGCAGGTTGTGGTGAAACTCCTTATATCAAGTTAATCACCCAATTGTTCGGCGAACGGATGATGGTGGCTAACGCTACGGGATGTACTTCTATCTATGGTGGTTCCGCCCCATCAACCCCGTATTGCAAAAACTACGTTTCCGGACGTGGTGTGGCTTGGGCTAACTCCTTGTTCGAGGATAATGCCGAGTACGGCTTCGGTATGGCTGAAGGAGCCAACCGTTTGCGCAATCGTGCTAGAAGATTGTTGGAAGAAAATATGTCAAGTTTTTCTGCGGACACGCAAGCTGCTATCAATGAATGGATTGCCGCTTACGAGGATGGCGACAAGACTTTAGTGGCAAGCGACAATATGTCTGCTGCGCTGGCAAAGGAAACTTCTGCTGTTGCCAAGGAGATCATGACGTTGAAACCCTACTTCCCGAAGAAATCTCAATGGATATTCGGTGGTGACGGTTGGGCTTATGACATCGGTTACGGCGGTTTGGATCACGTGTTGGCAAGCGGTCACAACGTGAACGTGCTGGTGGTTGATACCGAGGTTTATTCCAACACCGGAGGTCAATCATCCAAATCAACCCCCGTGGGTGCTGTTGCTAAATTTGCTGCCAGCGGTAAACGCGTACGCAAGAAAGATTTAGGCGCTATGGCTATGTCATACGGCTATGTTTACGTTGCACAGGTTGCCATGGGATCAAATCAAGCTCAATATTTGAAAGCGTTGAAGGAAGCTGAAGCATATGACGGTCCGTCTTTGATTATCGCTTACGCACCGTGTATCAATCACGGTCTGAAAGCAAGCATGGGTAAATCTCAGGCTGAAGAGAAGAAGGCTGTTGAATGCGGATACTGGCAGTTGTATCGTTACAACCCGATGTTGGAGGAAGAAGGCAAGAACCCGTTCCAATTGGATTCCAAGGAGCCGGATTACAGCAAATTCCGTGAATATTTGATGGGTGAAGTTCGTTTCAACTCGTTGATAAAAGCTGCTCCGGAAGAAGCCGAGAAGCTGTTCGCAAAGACTGAAGCTGACGCTAAATGGCGTTACGAGGGCTACAAACGTCGTGCTGAGATGAAATACGGTGAATAATTTTCATGATTAATATTTTGATTACGGGGTCACTTTCGGGTGACCCCGTTTTTGTTGCTACTACTTTGCGGTTGCTATTCACTTATATAAGCTGGGCTTGCCGTTTTGGTACCCGGAAAAAGTCAGGGGAAATATTGATTTGCTTTGGTTTATCCATAGCAGATTATCTCCATATAGCACGCGAAAACAAAAGCGTGGAACGGTCACGGATGTCCAGGCATGACAAGCTTTTGCCACGGTACGAGTGAAGGCGTGCTGTGTGAGCCTTCCCGGTGACACTAGATTGACGACTCCCTCTATCAGCTTGTTTGCGATAATGAATGCCATCGCCCGACACAAATCATGGATACTGATCCACGGGAAAGGTTGTGTTCCCGGTGCGATGACCGTTGCAAATTTCATTTTCAAGGGAAGCAACATCTGTCTCATGACTCCCCCGTCGGGGGAAAGGACGATACCGAAACGGGTGATAACCAATCTCGTCGCCGGGGGACAATGCCGGGCTTCCTGTTCCCATGCTTCGCAAAGTTCCGGCAGAAAACCGTCCCCCCGTTTGCCCGTGTACTCGTCGTGTGTCCCTCCTGTCGGGTAGTACCCGACGGCGGATGCCGAAATCATCAATTCCGGTTTACGGGGGCAGGCGTTCAATGCTTTCGTGATGCTTCGTGTCACTTTGATACGGCTGTCCCGTAATTCTTTCTTATACGATGCGCTCCATCGTTTATTGATGGGTGCGCCCGCGAGGTTAATAACTACGTCACAGCGTGAAAGTGTTTGTACCAGTTGATCGAACTTTTTTTCTTGAAAGAATGACCTGTCCAGCGGGACAACCTCGTGTCCCGATCCCGAGAGTGATGTCGTGAGGTGTTTGCCGATAAAACCGCTGGCTCCGCTGATCGCTATGTTCATATCCCGTGAATTGTTGTTAATGTATGGTATGAAAACGTATTTCTTACACGGAAAGTTGCTTTCAAAGGATAAAATGAACCGGAAGGATGAACATTTTCGCTCTCGAGGGTAACCGAAAGAGGAGGAAAAGCGTAAGTTGTAAAAATAAAACAAAGAAAATGATGGATTTAAATAAAATGTTGAATTTGACGGGCATGGTGGCTCTCGTAACGGGTGGCGGTAATGGCATCGGGTGCGGGAGTGCACACGTTTTAGCCCAAGCGGGTGCCGACGTGGTGATCGGTGACGTGAATCTGGCAGACGCCGAGGTTGTAGCGGAAGATATACGGTCGATGGGACACCGGGCGTTGGCGGTGAAATGTGACGTGACGAGAGATGCGGATTTGATGAACCTCGTGCAGCGCACGATTATGGAGTTCGGGAAGTTGAATATCCTGGTGAATAACGTGGGTGTCGGCGGGGGAGGAAAAGAGAATCCTTTTCGCGTGACAGAAGAGTATTTCGAGCGTATATTTAAAGTGAATGTCTTTAGTACTTGGCGATTGTGCCAGTTGGCTGTGCCTTACATGAAACAGGCTGGCTACGGCTCAATCGTGAATATAACTTCCATGGCGAGTATCAACCGGAGTCCGGGCATGAGTGCTTACGCCTCGTCGAAAGCGGCGTTGAACCACATGACGGCGAATCTGGCAATGGACTTCGGACCGGACGTGCGGATAAATGCCGTGGGTCCGGGTGCGGTGGAAACGCGAGCCCTGGAATCGGTGTTGACTCCAGAGATTGAGGAAAAGATGCTGGCACACACGCCCATCAAGCGATTGGGTGAAATAGACGATATTGCCGGAGCCGTGCTTTTCTTTGCCGCCCCTATTTCCGGTTGGGTCACGGGACAGGTATTGTTCGTGAATGGCGGCGGGGTTCAGACGCTGGATTAGGGAAAAAAGGGGCGGAATTCGTGTTTGGTGGTTCCGCCCAATATGTTGACAGTGGAATCTTAATGAGGTTTACTTTGAGCTCGATTCTTTTCTTTAAGTGTATCCGGGATAAGATGAAGAACTTCTGTATCTAATTGAAAATAAGCATGTATGCAAACAAGAGTCAATAAAAAGCCATCTAGTTCGTTTCTTTCTGTGATTGCAATTCCCGGATCTCTTTGTTAAGAAAGATGGAGAGAACGGTGCGTAGGACGACAATGCCGCCGAGGATGGCTAACTCGTTCAGGCCGGGTTCCAACACGGTTTTGAGTATATCGGATGCGATCAGAAATTCAAGTCCAAGAAGAAGATAAGTCCCCAAGTCTGCTCGGAGTTCACGAGTGGCAGTGAAAGAATATTGCCCCGTAATTCTTCGGGCTTCGTTGCGTAAAAAGGCACAGAAGGCGATAACCGCCCCGTAGATGACAATAATCAGACTGATGATGCTGATCGCCGTGGAAAGTATTTCCAGATAGTGCATGATTTTCATGATGTTGAGTTTATATCTATGGTTAAAAATACGGAATCGTTTGAGAAAGGTTGTTGCAATCTCCGTTTTTTCGTTAAAATCGTTATCTTTGGGGGCAGTATAAAAATAAATCATTTACTCATAATAAAAGATGGAGCAAGAAAACAAACAAATGAATTCACTCCCGGATAATGCTTACCGGGAACTCGCCCCGGGCGAGGAGTACAAGCCGATGATGCCGGCTAACACGAATCCCAAGGAGGTGACGCCTTACTCGGTGACGTTCGGTATTATCATGGCGATTATTTTTTCCGCGGCAGCCGCTTACCTGGGGCTGAAAGTGGGGCAGGTGTTCGAGGCAGCTATCCCGATTGCTATTATTGCCGTTGGTGTGGGCAACATGATGGGCAAGAAGAATATGCTCGGGCAGAACGTGATTATTCAGTCTATTGGAGCAAGTTCAGGCGTGGTGGTGGCGGGAGCCATTTTCACTTTGCCGGCTCTTTATATCCTGGGATTGGAAGCCCAGTTTTATCAAGTGTTCCTTTCATCTCTGTTCGGGGGATTCTTGGGCATTTTGCTGTTGATTCCTTTCCGGAAGTATTTCGTGAAAGATATGCACGGGAAGTATCCTTTCCCGGAAGCGACGGCAACGACCGAGGTGCTGGTGTCCGGCGAGAAAAAAGGTAACCAGGCGAAGTTGTTGGCGGTAAGCGGGCTTATCGGAGGTTTGTATGATTTCTGCGTGAGTACGTTCGGTTGGTGGGCTGAAGGGATCTCTACCCGTTTGATGGGGTGGGGTGAGATGCTTGCCGACAAAGTGAAAGTGGTATTCAAGATTAACACGGGTGCAGCTGTACTCGGTTTAGGATATATTATTGGTTTGAAATACGCGGCTATTATTTGTGCCGGATCTTTCACCGTGTGGTTCGTGTTGATTCCTTTTATCAGCCATTTTGCCGACGGGCAGACGTTGGCTGTCGGAGAGGGTGTCACGATGCTTTTGAGAGATATGAGCCCGGAACAGATATTCACGAATTACGCCCGTCATATCGGTATCGGTGGTATCGCTATGGCTGGGGTAATCGGTATCATCCGTTCATCCAGTATTATCAAACAGGCGTTGGGCTTGGCGGTGAGCGAGCTTGGCGGTAAGAAAAATATCGAGGGAAGCGTGGAGCGTACGCAAAGAGATCTTTCCATGCGGTTGATTCTCTCTGGCGTGATCTCTATTTTGATTGCTACATTCGTGTTCTTCCAATTTGGTGTGTTAGGAAATCTGATGCACACGATCATCGCTACCTTGATTGTGTTTATTATCTCTTTCCTGTTCACGACTGTAGCGGCTAACGCTATCGCTATCGTGGGTTCCAACCCGGTGTCCGGTATGACGTTGATGACGTTGATTCTGAGTTCGCTGGTGTTGGTGAGTGCTGGATTGAGTGGGACTAGCGGAATGATGGCTGCCATGATTATCGGTGGTGTGGTTTGTACTGCGTTGTCGATGGCGGGTGGTTTTATCACGGACTTGAAGATCGGTTACTGGCTGGGTACGACTCCCGCTAAACAGGAGGGATGGAAGTTCCTGGGAACTGCCGTTTCTGCCGCCACGATTGCCGGTGTGATGATGGTATTGAACAAAACTTACGGTTTCGTGGGTGACGGGGCTTTGGTTGCCCCGCAGGCAAACGCTATGGCTGCCGTGATTAAACCGTTGATGGAAGGTGGCGCAACCCCGTGGTTGTTGTATTTTGCAGGTGCCGTTTTGGCATTGATCCTGACTATGATAGGGGTTCCCGCCCTGGCTTTCGCATTGGGTATGTTTATCCCGCTGGATTTGAATACGCCGTTGTTGATTGGTGGTATCGTAAGTTGGTATGTAGGAAGCCGCAGCAAGGACGAGAACGTGAATAAGGCTCGCCGTGAACGCGGTACATTGATAGCTTCCGGATTTATTGCCGGTGGTGCATTGATGGGTGTGATTAGTGCTATATTGAAATTTGCCGGACTTGATTGGTTCATGGGATGGAGCGGAGCCGAGATGCTGGCAGTAGTGATGTATATCCTAATCATCGTTTACTTCATCTATGATTCGATGAAAGCTAAGCTAACGGATTAATTGGCGATTTATGATTTACGATTGAAGATTTCGATCTTCTCGTAAATCATAATCTAAATGAAATCATAAATCAAAAATATAGATAAGATGGATTTGAAAGATCGTTTTTTGAAATACGTGAGTTTCGACACGCAGAGTGACGAGGCAAGCGAAACATTTCCGTCTACCGAAAAACAGAAAGTATTGTTGAGGTACTTGGTAGAGGAGATGAAAGGACTCGGGTTGACCGAGGTGGAGATGGACGAACATAGTTACGTGATGGGAACTATTCCCGCTACACCGGGATATGAAGATCGTCCGGTGATCGGGTTTATCTCTCACGTGGACACCAGTCCGGATATGAGTGGGGCAAATATTAAGCCGCAGATCATCGAGAATTATGACGGAACGGATATTCGCTTGAACGAGAACTTGATGATGACCGTGAAGGATTTCCCTGAGTTGTCGGCATTCAAGGGACACACGTTGATTACCACGGACGGGACTACCTTGTTGGGTGCGGATGATAAGGCGGGAATAGCCGAGATCATAACGGCTGCCGAGTACCTGATGGCTCACCCGGAGATTAAACATGGTAAGATTCGTATCGGTTTCACTCCCGACGAGGAAGTGGGACGCGGTGTGGATTATTTCAACGTGGAGAGATTCGGTGCTAAATTCGCTTACACGATAGACGGCGGTTTCGAGGGAGAGTTGGAATACGAGAATTTCAATGCGGCGAGTGCCAGAGTGGTTATCCAAGGACGTAACGTACACCCGGGATACGCGAAAGACAAGATGATTAATGCCTTGCAAGTGGCTGCCGAGGTCAATAGCCTGTTGCCGGCGTGGGAACGTCCGGAACACACGGACGGGTACGAGGGATTCTATCATCTCGTGGGTCTGAGTGGTTCAGTGGAAAATGCTGAGATCAATTATATTATCCGCGACCATATCCGTGAGAAGTTTGAAGCCAAAAAGCAATTTATCACGAAAACCGTGGAGTTGTTGACGAAGAAATATGGTGAAGACGTGTTGACTTTGATATTGAAAGATCAATATTACAACATGCGCGAGATGGTGGAACCGCATCCGGAAGTGATCGAGAAGGCTTTCGAGGCTATGACTCAAGCCGGGGTGACCCCGATCGTGCGTCCTATACGCGGAGGTACCGACGGGGCACGTTTGTCCTACATGGGATTGCCTTGCCCGAACCTGTTCACTGGAGGTATGAATTTCCACGGGAAATTTGAATATTGTTCCTTGAATACGATGCATAAAGCAATGCAAACGATCCTGAATTTGGCTCAACTTTGGGCGAAGTAAGATTTTGGGGGATAACATGATAGAAGCACTTGGAATTTCACGATTTCAAGTGCTTTTATTTTGAGGAGATTGCAAGATTGCTTATTTTTAATGCAAAATATGAAAATATGGAAATTAAATCATTGGAAAATACGAGCTTCGACGAGTTGTTTGAGGCATTCGAGAAGGCTTTTGCCGATTATGAAATTCAACTGAATAAGGCGGAACTCGTGACTATGTTGAAACGGCGTGGTTTTGACCCGAGGCTTTCTTTTGCGGCGTTCGACGGGGATCAGATTGTTGCGTTCACCTGTAATGGAATCGGGGATTTTTACGGGACTTCAATGGCTTACGACACGGGAACCGGAACGCTGAAGGATTATCGGGGAAGGGGTTTGGCTACACGAATATTTGAATATTCTATTTCTTATTTAAGGGAAGCGGGGATAAAAGAATATTTGTTGGAAGTGTTGCAGCATAACACGGGAGCCGTTTCCGTGTACAGAAAATTGGGGTTCGAGGTGACACGCGAGTTTTATTACTTCAGACCGGAGAGTGGGCAGATCAACCGAGAAATGAAGGCTATCGATGGCCCTTATTCGTTACAACCGATCGATATTAACGAGTATGAAGTGATACCCGGTTTCTGGGATTTCAAGCCTTCGTGGCAAAATAGCTTCGATGCTATTAACCGGGTGCCCGAGGATTTCGTTTGCCTGGGTGTTTTCATGGAAAGCAAGCTTGTCGGTTACGGGGTCTTTGAACCGATGTCCGGGGATGTTACCCAGATAGCAGTGGACAAGGAATATCGACGTAAAGGTATCGGTTCGTTGCTGTTCCAAAAGATGTTGGAGTGCAATAAATATAGTTCTATCAAGATCGTGAATACGGAGGTTTCTTGCGATTCGATTACTGCTTTCCTCAAGTCAAGGAATATCGAACCGACGGGAAAACAGTTTGAGATGATAAAGAAGTTGTGAGAATTTAAAAGTGTTAACTTTGGCGGTAAATTTAGTAGATAAATAAAGCATGACAAATAGTACGTATGTAGCCGGACAAGCTACTCTCTTTCCTTTTACACCCCCGAAACATTCGGAGGACTTGTGTATTCCCGTGCAGACGTGGGAGTTTATGTGCCACACGCTATACTTGAAGCGGTATCCTTTTCTGCTCGGACCTAAAGGATGTGGGAAATCATCCATAGCCAAAGAATTGGCGAGTGCCATGGGAATGGATTATTTCGCCTTCGATATGGGACAAGCCTTCAAACCGAAAAAGATGTTCGTGGGCGGATTGATTATCGGTGATGACGGAAAGACCAAGGCGGTGCGCTCGGAGTTCTTCAAGGCTTTCGTGTCAACGAAACCGACATTGATTTTTCTTGACGAGTTGACCCGTACACCGATGGTGGCTGCGAATTTTCTGATGACGATCCTCGATAGGCAACAGTCTTATATTTATGACGAGGATTCCGGGAAACGCTATAATAAAGGGGAGAACGTGTTGTTCGTGGCTGCTGGTAACGTGGGATTCGCTTACGTGTCCACGCAGCGGTTAGACACGGCTTTCGAGGATCGTTTTATCAAAATCCGGCTGAATTATCTTACCGCAACGGAAGAAGCCGATTTGATCCGGGCTCGCTTCCCGAAAGTATCCCGTGATGCGGCTATCCAACTGGCTCGGGTGGCTGAAATATTGCGTTTGGCGGAACAGAAGGAAACCTTATCCGTGTCGCTTTCTACCCGGCAGGTGTTGGATGCGGCGGCGTATATGCCTTTGGGGTATAGGTTGAGCGAGGTGATCGAGCGGGTGATCCTCACGAACTATGTAATCACGGGCGAGGAAACGATTGCCCGCTCGTTGATACAGACCCTTTAATTGGACGACATGGATTTCCGGCGGATAGAAGAAATATATGATGAACAGTTTATTGATCGGGATTGGTGGGGTGATTTCCCGACTGCCCGTAATTTGCTGGATCGGGATTTAGGAACGACCGATATATTGAAGTTGGTTCCGGTATGTGCCAAGATTGCTTATCACATCACGGGAGAGATTCCTAAAATGGTGCTTTCGAACAGGGTGCCCGCCTTGTCAATGAACCCGAAGCATATTGCTTTGAATTTGAAATTACTCCGTTTCGAGATTTCGGATGAAACCCGGGTATTTGTCTTTTTCGGGTATTTCGTGCACGAGCTGGCTCACTGGATTTACACGGGAAAAGATATTGCCGGATTGGACGAGAAGGATTTGCTTTATACCCCGATGCACTATGACATGATCCATTTCATCGAGGATCGGCGGGTAGAATCCAAGCTGGTAAAGGATTTTCCAGGGTATCATTACTATTTGTATGCCGCCCGGAAGTTGGGACTTGCCATGGGACTGAATATCGTGGAATCCCGCATGGGGTATTACGGGGGACAGAGTGATGACGGTTTTCACCGGGGAGGTGACGGCTCGGAGGCTCTCTATGACTATATCTGCACCAAGATATTATATCCTAATCTGTTGGACGAGAGCAGTTATATGCGGGCAGTCTTGGATTTTCCCGGTAATGACGTGAAGGTAAGGCAAGTAAACGCCATATTGAAGGGGATTAAGAGTTATGCCGACTTGACTTACAAAGAGGTGGTCTGGTATGCCGGGGCATTGGCTGATTTGTTCCATGATAAGGAGGTTTGCCCGGATAATTTCTTCTTGCAGGAGATGAAGAAGGCGATGAAGGGAATCGAGGATTTCAAGACGGATAAGCAGATCAAGATGGCGGAAACGGTGATCCGGGATTTGCGGACGACGTTGAACGAGAATACCGTGTTTTCCCCGCAGTTGTTCGTGAGTTCGGAACGTTCCAAGCTGGAATGGAAGGGTTCGTTAGGCGTGTGTGACCGATTGGTGGAAGTGGATGCGGAAGTGACGGAAGTTTCTGATGATATATTGAACCGGGCAAAAGGGTTGGCTGCCAAAATACAATTGAGTCTAGCCATGTTTTCCGGGAAGATGGATAGGACAAGGGTAATATACGAGCAGGATTCGGGGGAATTGGATGAGGACGAATTGTATCAGTCCCGCTATAACCGAAATATTTTTTTCGAGGAGGTAATGGCTCCTTCGGCAATTTTGGAAGTAGTTATCCTGTTGGATCTTTCCGGTTCCATGTGCACGAAAGATAAAATCCCTTTGCAGATAGAAATATCAGCCGGGTTGGCTTTGGCTTTCAACAAGTACCCGAATGTCGTGTATTATTCCATCTACGGGCATCGCTGTGGGGATGACGGGATCGAGATTACCCGTTTCCATGACCGGGGCGAGAAATTGCAGCTTGGGAAGTTGTTCTCGCAACAGGCATTGAACGCCAATGCCGACGGGTATGCCATGTTGTATTGCTTTGATAAATTCAAATCTGACGCAAAGAATAAATTGTTCCTTATGATTTCCGATGGAGCACCTTCTGCCACGGGATATGACGGAGAGGATGCCCGAGAGCACGTGTGGGTCGTGGTGCAGGAAGCCAAAAAGCGAGGAATAGAGGTCTTGTCTATCGGAATAGATAATTTCGATCAGGCGGATATGTACGAGGAGTTTATCCCTTATTCCGGTCCGGAGATCACGACAAAAATATCCCAATGGATTCGTAAAAAGTTTATGTCGATGGCGGATGACAATTCGTTTTGAATTGTAATTAGGAATAAAGTAATAAAGTCCATAGAACTATTCTATGGACTTTATTACTTTATAGGTTGTAGGATTATAAACCCAATTTCTTACGGATAGCTTTCGGGATAGCATCTTTGTGAACCATGATTGCTACCGTTTGCAGACGGCAGAAAGGTTCGGACATGTAGAGGTAACCGCCGAAATCGCTTCTTTCCTCACCCCATGAATTTTTCGTTTTATAATACAGAGTTCCGTTTTGATCTTTGAGCAATCCGGTGATATGCATCAAATGGTCGTCCGTGGTTTGGCGGTTGTTGAATTTGAATTGACGTTTTGCATCATCCACTTTCATTTCCGGTACAGGGGATTCGAAAGATTGTATCTTATTTTTTCTTTCTTTTTCACTGAGGGTAGTCCATTTGTCGATCTCGGCGTTGATCATTTCTTCCGGGTTATCCGTCGGGAGAATAGCCAATCCGCTGGAATGGTTGAATCCGTTGTGGCTTACGTCGCCATCCCAACAAACGGTGTAACCGTTTTTGAGGGCGTTGTTCATCACTTCCATGAGTTCGTCGATCGGCAAGTTGTAGTACTGTCCGTGCAGCCAGTTGTCTGGGATGGGAAGTACCGTGGCTTGATAGAACGGGAAAGCCTCGAAGGACGTGAGTTCCACGTAATCGTCAAGGTTCAGGTCTAATGATTGGGCAAAACTTTGTGGCGTGTATTCTTTTCCCTCGTAAGTGAAAGTTTCGGGCGTATCGCCAAGATACGATTCGATGTATCTCATAAAGCCTTTTGTCCACACGGGAGTAATCTGGCGGTTCGGGTTTTTGTTGACCCCGTCAAGGATACCTTGCAGGGCTTCTACCATTTCAGCATGAATGTGAAAATCCCGCCCGTATTGTAGTCCGGTGTACACTTCTTCCGGAACAATACCGTATTTCTTGATCACGTGAATCACGTCGTGGGCTTGTCCACCTTCGCTGAAATTGGTCTTCCCGTGAAATTGAACGTAACGCAAACCTTTTTCAAAGTAAGCGTTTTTGGCAACGTAAAGTTCTGCCAGATCGTAGACCGGTTTCCCTTTGCGTAATAATTCTGATTCAAGGAATGAAAGAGCCGCGTAATCCCAGCAAGTGCCGACGCTTTGTTGATTCTTTACTGGGGTTGTTTTTAAATCGGCAACTGTCGTGAATTGATAGCCGGAACGAGGTCCGCCTTTTTGGGCGAATAAGGTCGTGCTGATTGCGGAAAGCAAAACGACCAAGCATAAAGATAGATGTCTAATCATATTTGAGTTATTTTTAGCATTTTTGTTCGATCACAAAGCTAACGAAAATTCTTCACGGGCTAAATTTTATTTGGATAAACTTTGCATCAGGTAGTAGCCGGTCCATGTTGCAGCGAGCCCAAGTACCACGCTTAACCCGATATTAAGGGAAAGTAAAAAATAGGCTTTCGTGCTCAATAATTGCAGGTTATCCAACGAGAAAGTGGAAAAAGTGGTGAAACTCCCGCAGAAGCCGACAGCCAGTAACAGGCGATGATTGTTCGTGAGAATATTGGCATGGGTTAATAATCCGGCGATGATGCCCATGAGAAAGCAGCCCGCGATGTTCACGATAAAAACTCCTATCGGGAACGCGGTATCGAAATTCTTTTGGATAAAACCACTTAACCAGTAACGGGAAACCCCGCCGAACATGGAACCGAGCGCAACAAACAATAGATTACTCATGTTATTTTTATAGATGGATAAAAAAATCTTTTCATCGCAAAATTAATGCTTTGTAGCGGATAATCTATATCTTTACCTTGTTTTTTGGATTTGTGTAGAAGAAGCGTTTAAAATATAAATTATCATCTATGAAAAAAAGAGTTATATTACTTTTGAGTGTTACCGCTTTGGTCGCCTCTTGCAAAGAGGGAGCCAGGCAGACGGAGAATCCGTTGATGCAGAAATTTGAAACCCCGTTTCAAGCTCCGCCTTTCGATAAGATCAAATTGGCTGATTACAAGCCAGCTTTCGAGGAAGGGATGAAACAGCATAAAGCTGAAATCGAGGCAATCGTGAATAACCCGGAGGCTCCGACTTTCGAGAACACGATCGTGGCTCTCGACCAATCCGGGAAATTATTGAACCAGACGTCAGCTATCTTTTTCAATCTTTGTGAGGCTGTCACGAGTGACGAAATGCTGGCTTTGGCAATGGAGATCAGTCCGGCTGTTACTGCCCACGGGGACGAAATTAACATGAACCCGAAGCTTTTTGCCCGAATCAAGGCGTTGTATGATAAAAAAGAGTCATTAGGATTGGATTCTTTGGCATCGCGCACGTTGGAGAAATACTATAATGATTTCGTTCGAGGGGGGGCTAACCTGAATGATGAAGACAAAGCTAAGTTGATGAAAATTAACGGCGAATTGTCCAAGTTGAGTTTACAATACGGCAATAACCTGTTGAAGGAGACGAATGCTTTCACGTTGGTCATTGATAATGCCAAGGATTTGGAAGGACTTTCCGATAATGCAATAGCTTCAGCAGCGGCAGAAGCAAAGAACAGAGGCATGGAAGGGAAATGGGTATTCACGGTGCAAAAACCGAGTATGCTTCCTTTCCTGACGTATGCAAAGAACCGTGATTTGAGAGAGAAGTTGTATAAAGGTTACTACATGCGGGCGAACAATGATAACGTTAATGATAATAAGGCGGTGCTTGCTCAAATGGTAAATTTGAGAACCGAGAAAGCCAAATTGTTGGGCTTCGATACTTATGCCGCTTATGTAATTGACGTGAATATGGCAAAGACGCCGGAAGCCGTGCATTCTTTCTTGGAAAGAGTATGGACTCCCGCGTTGAAAGTTGCCAAGCAAGAATTGGCTGAAATGCAAAAGATCGCGGACAAGGAAGGCATGAAAGAAAAGTTGGAGAGTTGGGATTGGTGGTATTATGCCGAGAAACTCCGGAAACAGAAATATGACTTGGACGAGTCCGAGATGATGCCTTACCTGAAACTCGAGAATGTGCGTGACGGCATGTTCGAGGTCGCGAATAAACTTTACGGGATCACGTTGGAGAGACGTACGGATATACCCTTGTATCACCCGGAAGTGGAAACTTACGAGGTGAAGGATGTGGACGGTAGTTCTTTAGGAATCCTTTACCTGGATTATTTCACTCGTGCGAGTAAGTCTGCCGGGGCGTGGATGACAGAGTTCCGTCATTACACGAAAGAAAACGGTAAGGAAGAGATGCCGTTGGTATCCGTGGTGTATAATTTCTCACCTGCCGTGGGCGATGCTCCCGTACTGTTGACTTGGGACGACACGGAAACGATGTTCCACGAATTCGGTCACGCTCTGCACGGCTTCTTTACTCGTGGCGATTATCAGCGTATAGCCGGAACGATACCTCACGATATGGTGGAGTTGCCGTCACAGGTTATGGAAAACTGGGCGAGTGAACCGGAAGTATTGAAAATGTACGCTAAGCATTACCAGACGGGTGAACCGATGCCGGATGCGTTAATCAAAAAGATTCAGGAGAGCGGGCATTTCAACCAAGGGTTTGCCACAGTAGAATATGTTGCCGCAGCATTGTTGGATATGGATTGGTATTCTCAAGCCACGATACAAGAGTTCGACGTGAATGCATTCGAGAAAGCTTCGATGGATAAATACGGTTTGATTAAAGAAATCTTGCCTCGTTACCGTACAACGTATTTCTCGCACATCTTTGACGGGGGATATTCTGCCGGTTACTACGTGTATCTTTGGGCTGAAGTGTTGGATGCCGATGCGTTCCAAGCCTTCAAGGCTTCCGGAGATATTTATAACAAAGAGTTGGCTGCAAAATTCCGGAAATATATTTTGTCTGAAGGAGGGTATGACGATCCTATGGGACAATATATTAAATTCCGGGGGCAACAACCGTCCGAGGAGCCGCTTTTGATGAAAAGAGGTTTAAAATAGCCCTTGATCATCTAGGGATAAATAAAATAAAACGACCGGTATGAAACATTATCGGTCGTTTTTCGTTTCTATAGATGTTTACAATGAAATACAAAGAACTTTTAAATATTTATAGTTATGATGAAAGGAAATATTGGTTTAGACGCCGCGATGATCAAATCAAGCAAGACGATTTTAAATAACTTACTTGCCGATCATTTTGTTTTACTTGCTAAAACATGGAATTACCATTGGAATATGAAAGGTGCAAGCTTTAGATCTTATCACACATTCCTGGAAGATCTTTACAATGGTTTGATTGAAGATATAGATAGCATAGCCGAACGTGTTCGTGACTTGGACGAGCGTCCTATTGGTTCCTTGAAAGGATGCCTGGAACGCAACCGTATCAAAGAGCAAGACGAGGAAAAGCCGCTTCCCGATGCAAAAGGTATGTTAGCCGCTTTGTTGGATGACAATGCGGAAGTGATACGTCAGATTCGTTCTGACTTGGAGACGATGGATAAGGAAGGGTCAAAGGATTTCGGAACATCCAATTTCTTGGAAGATATGATTGAGAAAAAGGAAAAAGTAACTTGGATGATCCGTGCACATTTGGAATAAGGATAGATTTTTATGTTATGAGTGAATGGAAAGGGACTGCCTGAAAAGGTGGTCTCTTTTTTGTTGCCCGAATAGGATACCGATGTTTTTTGTATCTTCGTACCCGATAATTTGGCGATATGGAAGATAGAGAGATTAGCGGTATTTTAATTCACTGGTACGGGAAAAACAAGCGGGAATTACCGTGGCGGGAAACGAATGATCCTTACCTGATATGGATTTCGGAGATTATATTGCAGCAAACCCGGGTGGTGCAGGGGTTGGATTATTTCAATCGTTTCGTGCGGCGCTTTCCGGATGTGCGTTCCCTTGCCGTGGCGGATGAGGATGAGGTGATGAAATACTGGCAAGGATTGGGGTATTACAGTCGTGCCCGGAACCTGCACGCCGCGGCGAAGCAAATCATGTCTTCTTGCGGGGGAATGTTCCCGCGGACGAGAGAAGGCGTTCTGGCGCTGAAAGGAGTGGGGGACTACACGTCAGCGGCAATCTGTTCTTTCGCTTACAGGCAACCCTATGCCACGGTGGATGGTAACGTGTACCGGGTGTTGGCCCGGCTTTTTGACATTGATACGCCAATTGACAGCGGGGAAGGGAAAAAGTATTTCACGGAGTTGGCACAATCTTTACTGGATGAACGCCGTCCCGATCTTTTCAACCAGGCAATGATGGAATTCGGGGCTTTGCAGTGTGTGCCGAAATCGCCCGATTGCACCCGTTGCCCTTTGAACGGAAAGTGCTTGGCTCAGGCTTCCGGACGGGTGGAACGATTGCCCGTGAAAGGCGGGAAAACCACGGTAAAATCCCGTTATTTTAATTATTTGCATATCCATGGTTGTGGGAGAACTTTACTTGCCAAACGTACTGGAAATGATATCTGGCGTAATCTCTACGAGTTTCCGCTGGTGGAAACAATGTCTTCTGTCTCTTGGGGCGAATTGCAGCAAGTACCTGAATTTGGTATGTTATTTGACGGAATGGAAGGTGTTAGCGTGAAACGGGAGTTCGTGGCTAAAAAACACGTGCTATCTCACCGGGTAATCTACGCCGTGTTTTACGAGATTCTGGTAGATTCTTTTTCTCCTGCCATGCGAAAGTACCTTCTGGTGCCGGATGCGGAGGTAGGTAATTATGCGGTATCCCGTCTCGTGCAATGTTATTTGGAGGGGATAGGAGATGTTTGCGCCCCCATTGGTCTATAGATACGCTACCTTATAAACCAATTATGAACGAATCATAAACGAATCATGAACGCAAATTTACGTTTATGCTACGTTTATGGTTCGTTCATAATTGGTTTTTGGGGGCGGGCAAGGGGCAAGCAACGGTTAGGCAATTGTAGTTCGGATGTGGGCAAGAGATTGCGGGAAAAAGTAGTGTCGATAAATAAATTTTTTCTTTTTTGATGTATCACTGGTGAAAAAGATTTATTTTTGTGTTGATGCGAAAGGATGATCGAGATATACTTGATAGATTCATAAAGAATCGTAAGGAGGGAATTCGGATGTTGTTCGATCGTTACTATCGTCCTTTGGTGTTGTATGCCGGGACATTGATTAGTGACGACACGATGGCGGAAGATCTCGTCCAAGAGTTTTTCGTGCGTTTGTGGGAAGACGATTATCTTGAGCGTATCAGGAGCAAGGCTCTTAGTTCTTATCTTTTTTCTTCCGTTCGCAATAGTTGTTATACTTACTTGCACAAGAACGATGTGCTGCGAGCCCGGGTGGATTACATGTCTGTCGATGTGGCAGCTGATTCGGCTGCTTTATTGAGCCAGGAAATCGTGGACCGGGTGAATGCCGTGATTGCCCGGATGCCCGAGCAAACGGGACGTGTGTTGAATTGCGTGTTAATGCGGGATATGAAATACCAAGATACAGCCGATGAATTGCAGGTTTCTTTGAATACGGTGAAAACTTTGATGCGTAATGGTATGCGTGTTTTGAGGGAGGAGTTGCGGGGAGAGCAAGAGCTGATTATGTTGTTTATCGCTATAGCTTCTCCTGAAGTTACCCAAGAGTGAAAAGTTATATTTTTTGCAAAAAAAATCTTGTCTCATTCACCCGTTTTGATTTTTATTTAGTCCTACTTGTAGAAAAATAAACTAGTATGGCTATATCGGATTATATAGAAGATTTAATTTACCGGGTCTTGGCAGGGGATGCGAGCGAAGAGGAGCGGCAGGTGTTCGAGGAATGGGTACGAGAGAACGAGGAGCATCGATTGTTTTTCCGGGAGGTTGAGCGGGCTTGGTACACCGGAAAGTATTCCGTGAAATGGAGGAACGTGGAAGAAAGTGCGGCATGGCAAGCGGTAGAACATAAGCGGGAGAGTCGGCGTCGAAAACGGATAATACGTATTGGTTGGAGTGTGGCGGCGGCTATTGTGTTACTGCTGGGGATGACGTGGGTGTTTTTCCCTTCGGGAAAGAAGACGCCTGTCGTGGCGGTGCAGTCTGTGGTAAAGCCCGGGGGGGCGAAGGCGGTATTGGTGTTGTCGACGGGAGTGCAGGTCGTTTTGGGAAGCGAACGGGCAGATACGATCCAGGAAAAGGGTTTCTCTATTTTGAACGTGGCGGACTATATAGATTATAGTCGAAAAGATAGCGTGGCATTGGGACGCCCGGTTTACAATGAATTGCGAGTTCCAACCGGGGGAGAGTTTCGTTTGGTGCTTGCCGACGGGACAGTGGTTTACATGAATTCGGAGTCTAGATTGAAATATCCCGTGCGTTTCACAGGTGATAAGCGGTTAGTGGAATTGGAAGGAGAGGCTTATTTTGACGTGTCTCGGGATGAAGTGCATCCTTTTGTGGTTCGCACGGAACGATTAGATGTGACAGTACTGGGTACTGGGTTTAACGTGATGGCATACAAGAAGGGGGCTCGCACGGAAGTTACTTTGGTAAGCGGGAGTGTGGATGTGACGAGTGGGAAAATTAGCGAGGTGTTGACCCCAAACCACCAGTTCGTGATGAATAACGAGAGCCGGGAGTACGAGGTGAAAACCGTGAACGTGGACACGTATGTCGATTGGAAGAACGGCATTTTGAATTTTGACGCAATGCCGTTGGATGAACTGGCTGACAAATTGGGACGTTGGTACGAGGTGAGTTTCTTTTTCAGCAAGGAGAGTTTGAAACAGTTGAAGTTTACGGGTGCTTTCCGAAAATACAACGATATCGACTATATCCTTTTTTTGATAGAGTCAACCACGAATGTAACTTTTAAAGTGAATGGGAATGTAATTACAGTTAACGAGAAATAAAGTTTAAAATCACTTCTGACGGGAATAAAATACCGGAAAGTGTTGGGAGCACGATCCGGTAGTCACTCCCGGGGGAGTTTTAAGTATCACTTAATTTACAAATGTATGAAAAAAAGTAATGTCTTGTGGCTTATTTTGTCAAAAAATAAGCGGCAACAATTGTGGAGAATTATGAAATTGACTTGGATTTTGTGCGTCTGTTTCGTGTGTACGTTATCCGCGAACGGGCTGGCACAGCAAAAATTGAGCATGAACTTGGGAGAAACGTCTATCAAGACGGTTTTCGAGGAGATTCGCCGGCAAACGAACAAGATTGTGATTTATAATGACGACCGTTTGACGTTGCAGCAAAAAGTGAAGGCAGATTTTAAGGATATGGAGTTATCTGCCGTGTTAGACCGAATTCTTGCCGGAAGTGGCATGACGTATCGGTTCGTGGATGATTATATCGTGATAACCCCTTTGTTGAAAATGGAAAATGACAGTGTACGAACTGTAAAAGTGAGAGGGCGAGTGTGTGACACGAAAAAGGAACCGTTGGTGGGAGTGACCGTTACCGTGAAAGGCTTGAAGATTGGGGTGGCAACAGATGTGAACGGGAAATATACATTAGTAATTCCTAACCCGCCAAAGAATTTTTCGTTGGTATATTCATTTGTCGGAATGGAAACGCGTGAAGTCGTTTACGCGGGAAATGAGGTGATAGATGTGATTTTGAAAGAGGTGTCTGAGACGATGGATGAGGTTGTTGTTACCGGTTACCAGAGAATCCGTAAAACGGATATGGTCGGTTCCACGAATACGGTTAAGCGTGAGGATATGGTTTTCGACGGGACGAACAGCATCGAGCAAATGTTGCAAGGAAAGCTTCCCGGGGTGGTGGTGATGAATACAGGGGGGATGGTTGGTACGCGTCAGAAAGTGCGCGTGCGGGGAACTTCCACCTTGTTGGGGAATCAAGAGCCGGTCTGGGTGGTTGATGGCATTATTCAAGAGGATCCGATTCCTTTTGATGCACAGGCTTTAAATGACTTGGGAGATAACTTTGATATGATTACCAATTTCGTGGGAAATAGTATCGCGTGGTTGAACCCGAATGATATCGAGGACATCACGGTATTGAAGGATGCTTCGGCTACAGTGTTGTATGGTGTGAAGGCTGCGAATGGCGTGATCGTGATTAACACGAAACGAGGTAAGAATGGGCGTTTGTCTGTTACCTATTCGGGTGGTTTGAGTGTTACGGAGAGATTGAACTACAAGAAGATGAATTTGATGAATTCGAAAGAACGTATTGATTTTTCTCGCGAGATTTATGAAAAACGTTTGTTAGGTCAAATCCCGACTACTTCCGTGGGATACGAGCGGGAGATAGAGAGATACATTAACAAAGAGATTACGTTTGACGAGTTTAATGTTGCCGTGAAAGAGCTTGAAGAAATGAACACGGACTGGATGGATATATTGTACCAAACGCAAATGAGTCATAATCATAGTCTAAGTGTATCGGGCGGTAATGATAAAGTGACTTATTATAGTTCGTTGAATTATGTGCAGAATAAAGGAGCGGCTAAAGGAAATAAATCAGAGCAACTGGCTGCTTCTTTCCGTATGGATGCCCATTTAAGTCATAAAATTCGGGCTGGTATTGGAATGAATGCCAGTTATGGAGTGACGGATGGATTTTATACCGTTGATCCTTATTCTTACGCGTTGTCCACGAGCCGGGCAATCCCGTGTTTTGATAAAGATGGAGGTTTGTTTTTTTATAATCGGGCGGACGGCTATAAGTTCAACATATTGCATGAACTTTCCGAAACGGGAAACACGAATGACAGAAGAAGTGTTAATATAAACGCGAATTTTAATTATGACATTCTTCCGGGAGTACGTTTCGAGTCGTTGGCAAGTTTCGGTTCCAATAATACGGTGGGAGAGGCGTATGCATCGGAATATAGTTATTACATTACGGCGATTCGCGGATATGAATTCGGGGAGTATTTGAAGGGTGATTCTAAATATGAACAATCGAAATTACCTCATGGAGGAGAATTAAGTACCACGGAGTCCCGGAGTACCTCGTTCACGTGGAGAAATAGTTTGACGTATGGTCAATTATTTGGAAAGCATCGTGTCGGTTGGGTTATCGGTCAGGAGAGTCGTAGCACGAAATATGACCAGGTGTCGGCGGTAACTTATGGCTATTTCCCGGATAGAGGTAAAAATGTGACTCTACCACCGCAAATGATTTCTGCAGGAATAAATCCTATTTATCAGAAGATTAAAACGAATATAGTGGATCGGACTTCTAATTTCCTGTCTTTCTATAGTAGTATGACGTACTCTTTTGATGAGCGTTACGTGTTTACGGCGAGTGTGCGTTCGGATGCCTCGAATCGTTTTGGGCAGGATAGTAAGTCAAAATTTCTCCCGGTATGGTCGTTGGGTGCGCGTTGGAACGTGCATAACGAGGTGTGGATGCAAAAACAGAAGGTGTTTAGTGAATTGAATTTACGTCTCTCTTACGGTTGGCAAGGGAATGTTGCCGAGAATTTCGGTCCGGACTTGATTGCCAAGCTCCCGACAAACGTGGTGAATAACGTTACCGGTGAGTATGAGTTGGAAATTAGTTCATTGCCTTATGCCGATTTGCGTTGGGAAAAGACAAAAACGATTAATATCGGGGCGGACATGGGATTATTTAAAAATCGAATCATGCTGTCTGTCGAGTATTATATGAAGAAGGCGGAGGATTTGATTATTTACAAGGATGTTCCGGTTTCTTACGGGATAAAGCAGATGCCGATTAACGGTGGAACGATGAAAAATGATGGTATCGAGTTGAATTTGAGCACGACATTGCTACGCATGAAGGATTTTGTTTGGAATATTTCGTTGAATACGTCTAAAAACCGGAATCGGATTAAGAGTACGCTTCTTCCCAATAATTCTTGGTTGGCGGCAGTGAGTGGAGATTTGAACAAGGCGGGTTATCCGGTTTCTGCATTCTGGGCTTTCGAGTTGCAAGGACTTGATCCGCAGAATGGTACTCCTGTATTCAATATCCCGACCAAAAATAATAACGAGGAAGGTATTGGGGTCAATGATGCCACGGAGTACATGAAATATATGGGAAAGATGGAACCGGATTTTACAGGAGGTTTGTCCATGTCGATTAGATATCGGAATTTATCGTTGAGCGGTGGTTTTACTCTGAGCCTTGGTGGAAAACGATTCCTGCATTCGTTATTCCAGAGCAAGAATTTCCCCTATTCGTTGCCGAGTGCCTATGACAATTATTCAAAAGATTTCGTGAATCGCTGGAAAAAATCCGGGGATGAAAAATCTACGAACATACCGTCCATCCCTTCCGTGGGAACGGGAAACGTGAATATCAGTTTCCCCGGAGGAAATCTTGTTAGTAACGTGTATGAGATGTTTGATTATTCTGATGCGCGGGTGGTTGATGCCTCTTTTTTCAGATGCAACAATTTAACTTTGACGTATAATTTGCCGCAGAATTTGGTGAAATACATGACATTGAAGGCTGTGTCGATATCAGGGTCGGTAAGCAATCCATTCATGATTGTAAGTAAGGATTACAAGGGGGTAGACCCTGAGGTGGCAACCGGGGGACAACCTTTGGCGAGAAATTATTCAGTACGTTTAAATATTACTTTTTAATAGCATTTGAATATGATACGAATTGGTAAAAATATATGGTATTTAATATGTCTACTCGTTATGTGTGGATGTGGTGATTTCTTGGATGAGACGAGTCAGAACGAGATGAGGCCGAGTTCGGCGGATGATTTGCAGCAATTGTTGATGGGGGAGGTTTACGTTGCCGGACATAGTGAAAACGTGTTCCACATGTACCTGGATATGATGACGGATGATGTCACTTGCGTTTATTCTAAAGACCAGATGGTGCAGCAATATTATAAGCGGTATTTGCCGGTGTATGCCTGGCAGTCTGATATGTTTGAACAATTGGAGAGTGGCGGTGTGCAAGGAGCAGATACGTACGAACATTATTATCGGGCGATAAAAGGGTGCAATGTTGTTTTGGATATGCTCGACAAAGTGACGGGAACGGAAACCCAGAAAGCCAATGTTAAAGGGCAGAGCTTGGCCATGAGGGGATATTTTTACTTCATGTTGGTGAATCTTTTCGCGAAGCCTTATAATGCGGAGGGTATTGATGTGGAAAAGGCACCCGGGGTACCTTTAATCACCTCATCGGAGGTTTCGGACGATTACCCGAAACGGGCTTCTATCGCCAAGGTATATTCACAAATCGAGAGTGATTTATTGGAAGCGTTGCCACTTTTGGAGCAATTTGGAGTGGGGAATAGCAAATTCAAGGCTTCGGATGTGTTCTGTTACAATTTGTTGTCGCGGTTATATCTTTATATGGAAAAGTGGGACGAGGCTGAGAAGTATGCTTCCTTGGGCTTGAAGAAAAAATCTTCGTTATTTGATTTGGCAAGTGCCCCGTGGCAGACTTGGGGAATGATTTACGCCCCAAATGAAAATATATACGGACGGAAAAGTGAAGAGGTGATATGGTTGGGATACGGGAATAGTTATCAGTATGATTTTGCCCAGTCTGGATTTACTTTTGTTCCCTCGACCGAGTTGGTGCAATTGTATGATTTTACGGAAAGTAACGTGAATAATCGGGGGGATTTACGTTTGCGCTATTATTATGAATACGCACGCGATTTTTTCTCCACGCCGGCTGTAATTAAGATCAAATATGGAATACGAAAAGAGTATACGGTGGAGACGAATTACCCGATTAAAGGGATGCGTGTGGCTGAACTTTATTTGAACCGGGCAGAAGCGAATATTCGTCGTTATCTTCGTGACGGAGATGAAAGTTTGAGGAAGTCAGCCTTGAATGATTTGAATACGTTGCGTTCTCATCGTTATGATACTCGTAACGAGAGTTATGATGATGTAGATTATTCAGGGGAGGCGTTGTTAACATTTTATCAAGAAGAACGTCGGCGCGAACTTGCGTTCGAGGATCATCGTTGGTTTGACTTGAGAAGATATGGAATGCCGGAGATTAGACACGAGTATCAAGCGAGTGAGACTGATGTGCCTGTTACTTACGTGCTTCCGCAAGGCGGAGATCGTTACGTGCTCCCGATTCCTCGTTCGGCTTTGGATAAGAATTTCAATTTGGAAGTAAATCCTTGATGAATAGTGGTATTAATTAATTTGGATGAAAATGGAAAAGATGAAATATAGTTTATTGATATTGTGCCTTGCTTGGGGTTTGTCAGGATGTTATCATGAAGACTCTTTACACGCTTCACCGGAAAAGGAAAACGTGTATAGCGAGTATGATTTGCCGCAGGGAGATCATGATTACGATAAGATAATCGTGGAAATGTTCGAGAAATACAATACGTTATTTCTCTATAAATATAATCCGGTAGATGTTTATTATGACAAAGATAAATATCTAAATGGAACGTATTTCCCCGAGCAAGACAGTACGGCAAGCGGACTTTTTTACGTGCCTTCAGATGAAGCGTGGGTGGGAAAACAGGTGGAATTGTTGCAGGAATTATGGTTGAAGTATTATCCCGATGCATTCTTGAAACGCTTGCCGCTAAAGGTTTTCTTGGCTGATAGTTTGTATTCGGCAAAAAGCGGATTGGGAACACCCGTGGAGCTTTTGAATATAACTTATTTGGTGCGCCGCGGCATTGATTACATTATGGTTACTTATGGTAGCAGTCGGATAGAAAAGATGACCCAGGCTGAGAAATATGAATTCAAGAGATCGCTACATCGGGTATTCTTGGATCATTTGGATTTGCCGGTAACGTCGGAATTTGCCGAGGTTAGTAACTATACGATTTTCTCGAATACGAATAATAAAAAGTATATTCACTTTTATGGTTTTCTTAACTGGGAAAATTCAACGACACCACAAGATGACTGGTTCTCGTATATCGACGCAATTGTAGATCATCCGTACGATGAGTTGATTTCTGACGGGGAGTATGGTTATTTGCACCCGAGTAAAGATACGCAAAAGAGAATACTTCAAAAGTATAATATGGTGATAGATTATTTTAAAAACAATTATCAAATTGACTTGCAAAAGATAAGCAACGATTTGTCAACTTTCGGGGAGTGAGAGTCGTTTGTGGGATGATTTTTTATATACAATAAATTATGGAGAATGCAGTTTTAAAGATCGAGAATTTATCGCATCGTTATAGTGTGCAATGGGCTGTAAAGGATATTAGTTTTGAGATTCCGGAAAGGGGAATTTTTGGTCTACTTGGTTCCAATGGAGCGGGAAAATCAACGATAATGAATATCATGTGTGGGGTGTTGAGACCTACGCAAGGGAATGTTTGGATAAAGGGAATCTCCATGACGGAGCATGCGGTGGAAGCGAAACGTTATATCGGATTTTTGCCTCAAAATCCGCCCGTGCAGACGGAATTGACCGTAAATGAATATCTTTCTTATTGCGCGGGATTGCGTGATGTGCCAAGAAGAGAGGTGCAAAAAGCGGTAGATAAGGTCATGGATCGTTGTGCGATTTCTCATTTTAAAAAGCGTGTGATAAAAAATTTGTCAGGGGGATACCGCCAACGGGTGGGGATAGCGCAAGCTATAATACACAATCCTGATTTCGTGGTGTTGGATGAACCTACCAATGGGCTTGATCCTAATCAGATTCTGGAAATTCGCCGTTTGGTGAAAGAAATCGCGGAAGAACGCACGGTGATGTTGTCGACTCACATGCTTTCGGAAGTTCAGGCATTGTGTAATGATATTCGTATGATAGAACAAGGACATGTTGTATTCGCGGGAACTGTTGATGATTTTAACAATTACATAACTCCTAATTCGGCGGTTGCGACTTTGATGGCTATGCCAACGAGGGTTGAATTGCTAAAACTTCCAGGGGTAATTAGGGTCGAAGAGTTGGGTGGTCCGCGGTATCGTTTATTTTTTGAACGTTCTTCCGATGCGATGGAACAGATCGTGGAAACATGTGTGAATCGAGGTTGGAGATTGACAGAGATTAATCTCGAGAAGAGTTCATTGAATGATATATTTGCAGAATTGTCAAAAAAATAATAGGGTATGAGGAAAATTTACGAGATTTCAAAAACGGAGTTACAGACATTGTTTTATTCACCAATTGCTTGGCTTATTATTATAATTTTTGTATTTCAAATTAGCTTGGCGTTTACCTCCGCCTTGGACATGCGTGTAACACAGATGATGTTGGGGTATCGTACTCCGATGTTGACTCAGGATTTATTTGCCAATCCGGCAGGAGGACTTCTGTTTAACGTTCAGAATTATCTTTACCTGTATATTCCCTTGTTGACAATGGGGTTGATGAGTAGAGAATTGAGTAGCGGTTCAATCAAATTGCTTTATTCGTCTCCGGTGACTAACACCCAGATTATTTTAGGGAAGTATTTCTCCATGTTGGTGTATGCTTTGATATTGATTGCTATTGTTGGTATATACGTGATTTTTGGTTGTTGCGTGATCGAAAACGTGGAATGGCGTTGGCTGTTGACCGGTATGTTGGGATTGTACTTGTTGATATGTACTTATGCTGCCATCGGACTGTTCATGTCAAGTTTGACCGCCTATCAGGTTGTTGCCGCAATAGGAACGTTGGCGATTCTTGCCGTATTAAACTATGTCAAGATGATGTGGCAGGATATTGAGTTTGTGCGGGATATTACCTATTGGTTTTCAATGTCAGGACGTTCAACTTCATTCCTGTATGGTTTTATAGGTAGCGAAGACGTGCTTTATTTTTTAATTGTAATATTGCTTTTCCTTTCATTGACGATTGTTCGTTTGCAGGCTTGTAGGCAAAAAGCTACCTGGACGACTTCCATTAGCAAGTACGTTGTGATTTTTGTCATTACGGTGGTTTTGGGATATATTACATCCCGGCCGGTCATGAAATCTTATTATGATGCCACGACAACGAAAGCCAACACGTTGACTCCTAATAGTCAAAAAGTGATAGAACAGATGGATGGGGGATTGACGATTACGACTTACGTGAATTTGTTTGACGAAGTGGGGCAATCAATAGCGTTTCCTCGTTTTGTGAATACGGATATGTCTCGTTTTAGCCATTATTTGCGTTTTAAACCGGAGATCAAGTTGAAATATGTATATTATTATGATTCTATATATCATCCGGGTTTGGAGCAGCGCTTCCCTAACATGACAACTCAAGAACGGGCCGAGCGGTTAATGGAATTGTACAAGGTGAATCGTAAATTATTCTTGAAACCGGGTGAAGTGGATAAATTAGTGGATCTTTCCGGAGAGGGTAAGAGATTTGTGCGGGAATTGGTCCGGGATAATGGAGAGCGGACGTTTCTTAGAATTTTTAATGATTTCGAGAGATTACCTTCTGAAGCGGAAATTACCGCGGCATTTAAACGAATCACGATGAAACTACCGGTCGTGGGGTTCTTGGGAGGGCATGGTGAACGCTCGATTAAAGAAGATAATAATCGCAGTTATTCCACCTTTGTGAATTACAAGTCATTTCGTCCCGCGTTGATTAATCAAGGTTTTGATGTCGAGGAGGTAACTTTGGAAAAACCTCTTCCGGCGCATATCCGGATTTTGGTGATTGCAGATCCTCTGCAAAAGTTTACCGAGGAGGAACAGCGTAACTTAGAACAATATATTGAACGTGGAGATAATTTAGTAATTGCGACAGAACCGAAAAGACGTGATATTACAAGTTCTTTGTTGGAACGTTTCGGGGTGAAGTTTGTGCCGGGAATTTTGGCAAATTCCGGAGAGTATTCAAATTTAACGCAATCCCGTCCGATGATAGGAGTGAAAGATATTTCTGAATTGTATTTGTTAGATGGATTACGTCGTTGGGGAGCTGTCGTTTCTATGCCTGATGCTGCCGGTTTGGAATATTCGACAGATAAGGGATTTCATGTAACAGAGCTTCTCGCGACGGATTCACTTTCTTGGAATGAGTTGCAGACGACTGATTTTATGAACGAGGAGCAAAAGGCTACTTTTGACAGCAATCGTGGGGAAGAACAGAGAAGGCATGTGACTGGTTTGGTCTTGACTCGCAACGTGGGCGAAAAAGAGCAAAAGATTACTATTTTGGGTGATGCGGATTGTCTTTCCAATGGAGAATTAAGTTCGGCACGAAGAGGTGTGCGAGCTTCGAATTTTACTCTTGTTCAGAGTCTATTCTTTTGGTTGTCTGATGGGGAAGTGCCGATTGATGTGCGTAGACCGGTATTTCCCGATAATAACCTGCTTATCGGAGGAGATGATATGGGATGGATTTCCGTGGTATTTCAATGGCTCTTGCCTTGTTTTGTCTTGATTTTTGCAATCGTAATTTGGTTGAGAAGGAGAGGACGTTAAATTTTTTGAATAGGGAAATTTCTTTGATTTAAGGAAAAAAGTAAGGTGTGTTGCTATCCATGTAATAAAATGAGATGGGCGACACACCTTTAAAAGTCAATAATCCATTTCCCAAGGTTACGTGTTTCTTTATTGAAAGAAACGCCTATTTTTACAAGTTGCCGCTTGTCGACCGTGTAGGGGATCAGGTATCCTTTTTCTTCAATTTGGCGGAGGGCGGCTTCTGCCGAACCGTTAAGTTTGAATTCGAAAACATATATGTAGTCATTGGTTTTGACCACGGCATCGGCTCTGCCACGGGTGCTTCGCACTTCTGCTTGGGTGTATTGCCCTAAAAGTTTGAACACGATGAAAAAGATGACCTGGTAATGGCGTTCCGTTTGGTCGTTTAACTCGTAGGGAATATTCCCGAAGAAGGAACACAGGCGGGTAAGAAAGGCTTCCACGTCGCCTTCCCGGAGTTCCCGGACGAATTTGCCGATATGGAATGCCGTGTTATTCTCGGAAACGGGCGTGTAGAACGAAGCTGCGAAATTGAGGAATCCGTATTTGACTTCTTCATTGGGGAACCCCAGTGTATAGGTTTGAAATTCTTCCTCGTACTTTTTGATCGTGAGGTAACCGCTCTGGTATACCATGGGAATGGGGTTGTTGATGTCTGCCCGGTCGTCGCTGAGTGAGGCGGCGGGAACTTCAATACTATCCAATTGGCGTAAATCGAAATCGGTTTTCTTGAGCATTTCAACGAGGAAGGTCGGGGTGCCACTGGCGAACCAATAGCTGCCGAACATTCTCTTTTGTAGTGTGTTGAGCACGCTGAACGGGTTGAACATCGGGGTGTATTCTTCCCGTGGGGTGAAGCGGTAACCGTCATACCGTCGGGCAAGTTCGTTTATGGCTTCTGCCGTGGTCATGCGGTTGTCTTGTGCCAGGCGTTCCAATTCGGGGAGAAATGTCGTTTCAATCTCCTTTTTGGTCATGCCGCACAAGGTATTGTATTCCTCGTCAAAACTGATGTCGTTCAACTGGTTAAGGTTGCTGAATATTCCCATTTGGGCGAATTTCGTTACCCCCGTGATTAGAACGAATTGCAACCACGGGTCGGCATCTTTGAGAACCGTGTAGAAAGCGGTGAGTATCTCCCGGAAATCTTGTTGTAGTTGAGGGTTGTCAAAGCTTCGTAATAAAGGTTTGTCGTATTCATCAATAAGTACGACAACACGACGCCCTGTAGTTTCAAACGCTTTTTGAATTACCGTCATGAAACGGATGGAGTAACTGGAATTAATATCCGTGATACCATAACGATTTTCCCATGCTGTCAACTGGCTCTCGAGAAGATTGATTAGTTTTTCTTTCGCATCGTATCTTTCCGCATTTAAGCTGAGATGTAGTACCGGATATTCAAACCAGTCCTGTTCTAGTTTTTCGATAGCTAACCCTTGGAATAATTCCCGTTTACCCAGGAAATACGCTTCAAGCGTGGATAACAACAAGCTTTTGCCAAAACGACGGGGACGGCTAAGGAAACAGGGATTTCCCATTTTTGCCAACCTGTAGACAAGAGCGGTTTTATCTACATACAAGAAATTTTCTTCCCGTAGTTTTTGAAAGCTCTGAATCCCGATCGGGAATTTAGGGGGTAATGTCCTTAGCGTGTCCATAGCTCCGTTTTTATGTTTGTTTTATGCAAAAGTAGTGTTTATATTTGAAATTTCGCCGGTGATTCGGGCAGAAAAGTTTGATCCTTCATTTTGGGATATTATGAGAGAATCATTACTTTTGCGATATCATGGGTGTTGTAATTAAGTCAGATAAGGAATTCGAGAAATTCTTCCGGGAGAATTTTCCAGCCGTGCAGGCGTTTATGCGGCGTTACACGGGTGACGATGAATTAGCGGCAGATTTGGCACAGGAGGCATTCATGCGGGTGTTCGAGCGGCGGGGAGAGATTGTTTCGGTGGAATTCGGGAAGGCTTTTTTATACACGGTGGCACGGCATCTATACTGGAACCATTGTAAACATCAGCGAGCGGTGGAGAATTATTTCGCGCAATTGGATGAAAATGATACGGATGATTACAATTTTTTGGAAGAGGTGACCCGGCAGGAAACCATACGGATTTTATATGCGGCAATAGAGCAATTGCCTCCCCGGACTCGTGAAATCATTCAAATGAACCTAAAAGGTATGAATAATACGGAGGTCGCCGAAGAGTTGCAAATTTCCGTGAACACGGTGAAAGATTTGAAAAAGTCGGCTTACGTAACATTAAGAGGTTTATTATCAAAAAATTATTTCCTGGTATTGACTTTCCTTTTGGGGAATTGAGTGTTAAAATCGTCTTTTTTTGAATTTTTTTTGTTGTTCTACCCACCCACTTTCGTGTTAAAGTAATCTCTAGGGTAAAATAGCAATAGATATATGGATTTATTAGAACGACGAATGAGGATTGCCCGGTTGATTGCGAAAGAACTGGCGGGAACGATCGGTGAGGGGGAACGGGAGGAATTATCCCGTTGGCTTGCGGAAGACGGGCTGCATCAAGAGGAGTACGGGCGATTGAAAATGTCGTTGGAAGCAAACGACAGGGTGTGGGAGGAACAAGCCGCGGGACGTCGGATGACGGATGCCTATTGGGAGCGAGCGAAACGACGGATCAGGAAACAACGGCGCGTCGCGTGGAGTAAGTATGCAGCGGCGATTGTACTTCCATTGGCAATAACGGCGTTTTGGCTGATGAACCGGGAAACACCGCGGGTGCAAGTACCCGTGCGGACGGCTGCCATCACTCATGGCGTCGTGAAGGCTCAATTGCAATTGGCCGATGGGCGTAAGGTGGAATTGAACGACACGACACGCTTGTGTATAAAAGAAACGGGAGGTGCCGAAATTCAAACATCGGACAAAATGGTGAAATACACGGGGCGTGATACCGTGGAGATGCCGTTGACCGGGGAGGATAGGTATAACACGTTAATCGTGCCTCGTGGCGGAGAGTTTGCTTTGGAACTGGCAGACGGTACCCGGGTTTGGTTGAATTCCGAGTCCACCTTGAAATATCCCGTTCATTTCGCGGGAAATCGGCGGGAAGTGGTGATGACAGGAGAAGGATATTTCGAGGTGGAAAAAGATGCAGGCAGGCCTTTTATTGTGGCGGTAAACGGGGTGAATGTTCGGGTCCTGGGTACGAGTTTTAATATTTCGGCGTACAATGAAAAAGTGGTTACTACCTTGGTCGAGGGAAAAGTCCAATTACAAAAGGGAATAGATAGCGTGACCTTGACGCCTGATCAACAGGGTATATGGCAGGCAGGAAAATCCGGATTTGAGGTGAAACGGGTGGAAGCCCGGAATTATTCGTTGTGGCGTGAGGGAATTTTCTGTTTTGAGGATACGGACTTGGAAACAATTTTGGATGCTATGGCTCGTTGGTATAACGTGAATATTTTTTACATGAACCCGAGTCTGAAATCTATGAAATTTTCAGTAGAAGTAAAACGTTATGAGAATATAGAACAAATATTGAGAAAAATAGAACAGACGAAGCGTGTGGAATTTGATATAAAGGATAGAAGTGTAATAGTGCGTGAATAAAAAAAAGACAGGCAACGCCCCCACGTTACCTGTCGGAATACATTCAATAATACATTCAATGTAAAATTTAGAACAAAGTTATGGAAAAAAAGTGTAACTCGAGCGGTCTTGTGAAAATAAGGCTGCGAAAAAAGTTGTTGGCTATGAAATTTTTTGTGCTTTTTTTCTTGTTATCCTTGTCAGTGTCGGCAACGACTTATTCGCAGGATGCAAGATTAACGCTTTCGATGGAAAACGTTTCTTTGACGGAAGTGTTTTCCACGATTAGGAAAAACACCTCGTTCACGTTTATTTATAACGTGGATGACGTGAGGAATTTACGGGTGAAATCCTTGAACGTGAAGGATGCCACGGTGCAACAGGTGTTGGACGAGGCGCTTCAAGGTTTGGGATTTATTTACCGGATCGAGGATAAGGTCATTGTGATCCAACCACAAGAGGTGAAAGAGGAAAAGAAATCAGTGCGAGTGAAAGGACGTGTTTCTGATGAATCGAAAGCTCCGCTTCCGGGTGTAACGATTACCGTGAAAGGGTTATCGTTAGGGACTGTCACGGATAAGGATGGTAAATTTTCCTTGAATTTACCGGAGATGGGAAAATTATCATTGGTTTTTTCTTTTATTGGGATGGAATCCCAAACCATTGCGTACACGGGGCAGGATTCAATTAATGTGGTGATGAAAGAAGATGTTGCCACGCTTGAAGAAGTGACCGTGGTGAGCGACGGTTACCGGGATATTGATCCTCGCATGACGACCAGTGCGATTACTTCTGTTCGGGCTGATGATATAGTGGTGCCGGGTATCACCACGATCGACAAGATGTTGGAAGGACGTATTCCGGGAATGACCTATATGCTGAATTCCGGGCAAGTTGGTGCGGTGCCTCGTTTGCGTATTCGAGGAACTTCTTCCGTGTTGGGTAATCAAGAACCGTTGTGGGTGGTTGATGGTATTGTGCAACGCGATCCGGTGAATGTAGATCCGCAACGTTTGAATGATCTTGATTTCGTGAATTTGTTGGGTAATGCTATTTCTGGCTTGAACCCGGAGGATATTGAGCAAATCGATGTGCTGAAAGATGCTTCGGCTACGGCAATTTATGGTACAAAGGCATCTAACGGGGTAATCGTGATTACGACCAAAAAAGGGAAACAGGGACCTCCCTCCGTGGGGTATTCTTTTGCTGCTACTTTGACTCGTCGTCCTCATTATGGGGAAAAAAGTGTGAATATGATGAATTCCATGGAGCGAGTGGCTCTCTCCCGGGAGTTGATGGAGGCTGGCGTGTTGTATCCGAGTATTGATTCGTGGGTCGGTTACGAGGCGGTAATGCGGGATTATTACAACAAGCTAATCTCGTATGAGGAAATGAAACGTTTAGTAAACAAGTACGAAACGATCAATACCGACTGGTTCGAGCTTTTGACTCGCGATGCCTTTATGCACTCTCATACGATCAATTTGTCGGGAGGATCTTCTCACTTGAAGTATTATGTTTCAGCCGGGATGCAGAATAATCAGGGAAATAATCTTGGAGAGGTAAATCGGACGTACACTACGGCAACGAATATCAACGCTACGTATGATCGTTTCACGATACGTTTCGGGTTGAACGGTAGTGTGGAAAAACGAAAATACAGACCTTCTGATGTGGGTGCCATGACGTATGCTTATCAAATCAGTCGCGCTGTTCCTGCGTATAACGAGGATGGTTCTTATGCTTATTATAATAGGTCGGTATCAGGAGGTGAAGCGAATGTTCGATTCAATATTCTGGAGGATATTGCCAATTCGTTCTATAATATAAACACGAATAAATTGTCGTTTTCGACAGCAGTCACTTATCGGATAACAGAGGATTGGAATGTGAACGGTACGTTTGCTTATAGCTTCTCAAATAGTTACCAGGATACGTATCATGGGGAAAATACTTATTTTACCAGAACCTATAAGTATCCGAATGGTGAAAGAAATGCCGCTTTGGGAGAAGCTAATTTTAAACAATCTACAACTGTACCATATGGAGGAATTCTGGATGAGGAAGATCAACAAAACACCTCTTATACCATTCGTTTACAGTCAACTTACAACAAGTATCTGGATGAGGATCGAAACCATCACATTAATGTGACGGCGGGATGGGAGCTTGCTTCGAGTCGTTATTTGGGTACGAAGAAACAAGTACGCGGTTATCTTCCTGATAGAGGGAAACAAATAGCCCAAGTGGATTTGGATGAATTCCCGAGGTTAAAGGAATGGTATCGGGATGACGAGATGGCGGTGGGAAAATACACGGATAATTTGACGAATACGGTTTCCGGTTATGCCAGTTTTTCTTACACGATGTTTAGTGATTATACCTTTAACGTGAATGCCCGTGCGGATGCTTCGAATAAATTCGGTTCAAATAGTAATGATAAGATTTTACCGATTTGGTCTGTGTCCGGGCGTTGGGATGTGAAAAACTCCTTGTTGCGGGGATTGAATTTTGTAAACGAATTTACATTACGTTCTTCATTCGGTTATCAAGGAAATATGTTGGAAACAGAGAGCCCAGAGATGATATTGAAACGTGGATCTTATTCGGCAAGATTCGGGGAATTCGTTTCCACGATGTCTAAATTTGCTAATCCTAATTTGAAATGGGAAAAAACGTCATCTTTTAATCTTTCATTGGATTTTTCTTTCTTGAAAGGGCATTTAAGTGGAGTGTTCTCTTATTTCTACCGGAAAACAACGAATGCTTTCCTTGCGAAACAAGTTTCGTATGTCGAGGGAATTAATTCTTATACGGTGAATCAGGGAACCGTGACGAATAAAGGGATTGAGTTGGCTTTGAGAGTTCGTTTGATTGATAATAATCTTGGTGCTATTTCACAAGGAAAGGCAGACGGGTTCCGTTGGGATTTTGACCCGGGTTTGGGACAAGTCGTGAATAATTTGGTTGATAAAGCCATTAATGGGAATGGAAGAAAGGACAGAACTTTGCATGACGAATATAAATACGATGATTACCTGAATGGAAACGTGCAAATTCCCGGACGTGCGTTGAATTCGTTTTATTCCTATCGCTTCAAGGGATTGGATCCCAAGGACGGACGTCCCATGTTTTATGGTGCGGAACAATATTACACGGTTGATGGACAGGAAGTATTGGATGACGGGGGAAATAAGATTTTGAATGACAAACGTTACGAGGAGATGACCCGGGAGGATGTGATCTTGGGTGAAATCATGTCTTATTCCGGGAAACGAGTGCCGGTTATTCAAGGAAATGTTTCTAATACCTTCTCGTGGAAACGGATGATTTTGTCTGTCAATTTAAGTTATAGTTTGGGTTCGAAAATACGTTTGCTCAATATGTATGAGGATGTTTCACAAGCAAACAATTCGATTGCTCCGGTTCCCTTGGAAAGTGTGCGTCGGGAATGGCTCGATCGTTGGAGGCATCCGGGGGACGAGAATTTTACGAACATTCCGGGTATTTTGAGTGGAAATGAATATGTTAGTACGATTAATAGCCAGGATATTCGTTATTGGAGAGGGAAACCTTACGAGTTTGCCGGTACGATTTGGGATATGTATAACTATGCTGATATTCGTGTGGTGCGTGGCGATTATTTGAAGTTGCAGTCATTATCATTCCGTTATAATTTGCCGGAACAAATTTGCCGGAAGATCTTTTTGAAGACGGCTTATGTCGGCTTCTCGGCAACGAACCTGTTTACTATCTGTAGTAAAAAACTGAAAGGTCAATCGCCCACGCAAAGTGGAGGATCAGGCAAGGAGATCAACATGAGTGAACGCCCGTCGTTCTCCCTTAATTTTAATGTAACATTTTAATGCGTGAATGGTTATGAAAAGAATAAGTTTATATTTAATTATCGGCTTGTTTTTGATGGCATGTTCTGATTTTTTGGAGGAATATTCCCAGGATCAGTTCCATCCTACCTGTGCTCTCGATCTGAACGAATTGTTGATCGGTAGCGGCTACTGGCAAACTATAGCTTTCGGGGGACTGGAGGCGTTGTCGGATGATGCGAGAGAATACCGTAATGGTAATTTTCAAGGTAATCCACCCTCTACTTATGGCTTTTACACTTGGGCGGAGTTCCCGTACTATGATCAAGATGATGCTATATGGAACAATTTGTATAAATCAATAGGGACGGCAAATGCTATTATAGAGAAAATAGAAGAGTACTCATCCGATTCGTTATATAATAAGGTGAAAGGGGAAGCCTATTTTATCCGGGGTGCCAGCTATTTCTTTTTGGCAAATCTCTATGCCCAACCTTATGCGAAGGAGAAGGCCTCCAGTACGTTGGGAGTTCCGTTAAAATTAGTTCATTGGGTAGTTGGGAAGGATTGGGATCGATCCCCGTTAGATGAAGTTTATGAAGTTGTTGTGTCTGATTTACAAATGGCTGCTACTTGTTTGGCTGGCGTATCGCAACCATCCGTATTTAGGGCAAACGAGAATGCGGCGTATGCTTTGTTGAGCCGGGTATATTTGTATATGGGAGAATTCGAGAATGTGATTGCTATGGCGGATAAAGTGTTGGAAAGAAATGAATACAGTGTGAGCAATCTGGCTGGAGTTTCTTCCGATAGTTGTTTTATGAATGTTGCCGCTTCTGAAATTATTTTCTCGCAAGGGGGACGTTTATGTGCTATACGCGATATTGCTAATCAAGGAACTGATGAGTTCCCGTATTGGCATACGACGTATCAAAGTTATTGTGTGATGCCTTCTAAGAATTTGAAACAGGTTTATACGCTTGAAGATTATCGTCCGGGAGTTTTTTTTCGTAAAAATGAAAACACTCGTTTCCCGGAAATACAATATCCTTGTTACAAGGAAGCGTATGATGCTTCGAAACCACTCTCCGATTACGGTACGATTCGTTTGAGCGAGGTTATTTTGAATAAAGCGGAAGCGGAAGCTCAATTGGGGCAGGAAAATGTTGCAAAAACTTTGGAAAATTTTTTGAGAGGTCGTTATGAAGAAATTCCTGTTTTGCCTGTTGCCGAACGAGATCTAGTGGAATGGGTGCGGGATGAACGGCGTCGGGAATTATGTTTCGAGGGACACCGTTGGTTTGATTTGCGACGTTATGCCGTAGATGCAAAATATCCTTTCACGAAAGAAATTTTGCATGTCGAGTATTATCAAAATGAGAATTTGTATATCGGTATGGAACCGAGAAATGTTTATCGTTTGGCTCCTTATGATGAGGACAATCGTAACTGGTGTTTGCCAATCCCTGAAAACGAAACGAAATTATCGACGTTGATGACGCAAAACGAAAGGGTCAGTACTTCTGTAATTGTATATGATAAAGAAAAACATGAGCAATATGAATAAAATATATTTTTTGATAATATGTTGTATGCTGGGAATATGTGTTGCGTGCAACTTGGAGGAAAATAATGATGTGCGTGCCACGGATCTGGATTTGGATTATTTCGTGGTATCGGATGATTACGACAATCCGGTGGATTCCTTGCGATACGAGATTTTTGAGAAATACGGGGTTCCTGTTTATTATGATGACACGATTGGCGTTTATGACCGTGGTGAGAAGGATCGAAATGGTAACCCCGTTTTGTTCTATCGTGTGATTCGTCCGCCTTATTCGATTACAGACTTTAGTTCGCGAATAACATGGACAGAAGTGGAGGATATAAGCGTGTTAATTCCGGTTTTAGAAGCGTTACTTCATCACACATTTGAGGTTGATTTCCCTATGGATTTGCTTCCGAGGTCGTTGTACCTTGTAAATACAATGCGAACATCGGAAAGTAGCGAATACTATGCTTCTATGGAAACAGGTTTAATTAATATAACCGGTAGAGGGAATGATATTGTGCAAATAGGACGCAAACTTCGAGGAGATATGGGGGGAGGTGGATTGGAGAGATATAAATCTCAAGAAATTGCTCCGTTTTATACTGTTTCTTTGAATCTGGGTAATTTGTATGCGAGGATATTGCCGAATATAAATAGGGAAGATGGAAGAGAGATATATCATCCGGGTGATGAACCTATGAAATTCGGTTTTTTGCGATATATAGAGAAAGTTTCTTATGATTTTATGTATGAGTATGCAGATCCTCAATATGAATCTTTTTGGCATCCCGAATTGGGATATCCTTTTGTGATTCTTCCCAATACACTGGAGAGATATGAGGATTTGGCAGATTTTGTAGATTTGGTTGCTAATGAATCTCGGGAGGATGTGTATGCGAAATACGCCGAATGGCCCCTTGTGATTGAAAAGTATGAGATCATATCAAAAATTTGGGATAATCTGAAATAGAGTTTGTTTTATAAATACCGTGTCCTTTTTTCGGGGGAAGTTTTTCCCCCGGACAGGAAAGGTTTGTTTGTAAAAGTGTATGTTGAACTGTAAAAATGAATAGTGATGTTAAAAAGGAATGCTTTGTATGTATGTGTATTATTGTTGTTGAGTTTGACGGGGTATGCCGGAGAACTTAGAATAGAAGCTGATTCTTCACAATTGGAAGACTTTGAGAAACGTTTGTTACGTATTTTGGATGATGAACGCGAGAAAAGGGGAATTACACTTCCGGAAGTTAATTTTGATTTGGAGCAAACTCGGGTAGGGTATGCCTATTTGATGTTCGATTCGTTAATGCAACCGGGAGGAATGTATGCTATTAATTTGGATAACCCGCAAGAATATAAATTGATAGGAGAACCTAACTATTACAGCGTGTGGGGTGGAACTTTTGCAGAAGATAAATACTATGCTTATGTGGCAATGGGCGGTGGTGCTAACCAGCCGGTAGGTTTTTATTCTATCGATTTACATACGGGGTGGAGAACTCGGATTGCCAATTATGAGGGGCGGCGTGATATTCCTTTGTTGGGGGCTATGGCTTACGACCCTGTTTCCCGGGAGATCATTGGTTTGCACGATCAGAAAATGTATTCGGTGGATCGTGAAACGGGAAAAATGAAACAATTGGCGTTAATGGATAGAGGGTTTATGACTTTTGCCATTTCGAAGGATGGTGTTATGTATGGCATTGATCGGGATGGAAATTTATGTCAGATCAATCGGCAGGGAGGCGTGAGAATAATTGGTTTTACTGGAATTCAAACGTGGGGAATGCAATCAATGACTTTCAATTCGGAAGATGGAAAATTGTATTGGGCAATGTGGAGTGACGAGGTTGTCCCGGCGTTGTGCGTGGTGGATTTGGAAACAGGCAAAGCTGTTCGAGTGGCGGATATGGGACATCGTTCGGAGTGGAATGGTTTTTATATTCCCACTCGACGTGTGGAGGGGACTCCGGGTAAAATGGAGAATCTGACATTTATTCCCGATCAAGAAGAATGTGCTAAAGGTATTTTGCGTTGGGAAAGTTTTACCGTGAATCATCCGGATTTATCTAAGGTGACTAAAATCGAAATATTCCGTGATGGAAAACTTTTGAAAACCTTGAAGGGAAGCATGCGTTCTTTCGAGGATGTCTCAATTCCTTTCGGGGAACATGTTTACCGGGTTGTCGCTTGGAATAAGTTTGGAGAAGGAGAGTCAACGTGTGTGCGGGTTTTTGTGGGGGCGGATGTACCTGCTGCGGTGACAAACGTGAAATTTGTGCGGGATAGCGCCACGAGAGGAAAAATAACGTGGGAACCTGTTACCAAAGGTAGAAATGGAGGTATGTTGGATGCTTCTTTTTTACGTTATCATGTTTACCGTTTCCCCGGAAATGAGAAAATATTGGTAACCAGCCAGACTCAATTTATAGATAATGTTTATCAACCGAATTGTTATTATTACGGGATTCAGCCGGAAACAGAAGCCGGGATGGGCGAAATAGCATATTCAAATAAATTGGTATCGGGTAACTCGTTTCCGGTACCGTATTCCTGTAATTTTGCGGAATCGGAAGGATGTTTGTGGACTGTGTTGGATAAGTTGGGAAATGGAAAAAATTGGTATTTGGTGAATCAAGTGGATAATTTTTGCTTGGCTTACGAGAGTCCGCGAAAAGGAAACCATGAAGATGATTTGTTGATTTCTCCCGCGTTATTTTTGAAAGAAGGACACTTTTACCGATTGAAATTTGATGTGAAAATATTTGCGGGCAGACCTTCGGTACACGTGACTTTCGGGGAGCATCCCACGGCAGAGTCACAACGGGAGATATTTGCTCTTGATTCGTTAAAGAATATGGTATATCGTACCTATGAGATTGATTTACCAAGGGTTTCGAAACGTGCTGGATATCATATCGGGTTCCAGAATTATTCAACAGAAGGAGAGGGAAGAACCGGGGTATTTATAACTAATGTGCGAGTGTGTGAGATTGTCGATCCCGAATTAGCTGTAAAATTGGAAAAAGTTCCATCTATAGACAATGACGGAGAAACGTTGTTGTTTGTCGGTTATCAAATGCCGAATCTTTCCGGGGGAAAAACGTTGGACGCTCAACCTTTCAATTTGTATGGAATGGGAGGAAAGTTGAAATTACTTGACGTGTGGGGAGCTGCGAATAAAAATTATCTCGGGAACCGGGCTGAGATACGGAATCTTTACAAGGATTTTCATGCTAAAGGATTGAATGTCGTGAGTATTTCTTGTGACACAGATCGGGAAGCGGTAGCCTCGGCAATTAAGGAGTATCAAATGGAGTGGCCGCAAATAGCGGAATTTATGCCTTGGCAGAATAATGTATTTGCGCAAGTGTTATACCTGCAAGGGCTACCGTGCGTGATATTGCTCGATGAAAACAATCGTGTCTTGGCGTTTGTACAGGATGCTAAACAGTTACGTCCTTTGATAAAAAGTTTATTAACAGATGATAATAAATAATTTAGATGGGAAAAAGTAAACTGGTAATCGGTTCCATTTTATTTTGCTTCTTTTTCTCGGAAGCATGGGGGCAAAAGGCAAATTATCGGGAAGCCGAGCGATTTGCCAGGGGAGGCGATGCCTCCCGTGCTCTTAAATGGCAAAATGTGCATTTGGAACCGATAGAGAATAGTGGCAGATTTTGGTTTCGTCATTTCACTGGAGATGCAATTCGTTATTATCTCGTTGATCCCAAAGCGAGAAAAAAGACAGAGTTGTTCGATTTATCCTATATGGCGCAAGAAATTGAACGGGTAATTTCTCGCCCGATAGACGAGAAAAACTTGGATATAAATATACGTTTTCTCAATAAAGGGAAAGCTTTGCGGTTCACGATCGATACATTTCGTTTGGAGTATGATTTGAAAACGAAAAAACTGACAGGTGAAAAATGGGATCCTATGACGGAATACGGTAACATACCCGTGACGAAAACTCGGGAAATCGGGAAACGAAAAGCGAAAGGATACCAATCACCTTATAAAGTGTACAGCCGGGGATATAATCTTTGGGTGTTGGATACGAGAGATTCCACGGAACGGCGATTAACGAGTGACGGAAGTGCCCATTATCCTTACGTGTCAACGTTCGTCGTGGACACGACAAGACGGGAAGAGTATTTCCCGCGGTGGTTTGAGGGAAGTGATTGTTTTTGTGTTACTCGAAGAGTGGAGGCGGGAGATATTCAAAAATATGCGTTGGTGACAGATTTATATGATAGCCCGATAGCGCGGGAATACAATTACGAGAGGGCGGGAATGAATAAAGTGGATCGATATGAAATGGTTATTTTTAACGCTCGTACGGGGCAACGCGTGGAAGTTCCTGTTGATAAATGGTCGGGACAAGCGATAGCAGCACTCGGAATGCGATTGAATGGGCGATACTTTTATTTTACCCGTGAACGTCGCACTCATGACGAGTTGGAACTTTGCCGGGTAGATTCTACAGGAGCGGTGACGGTGGTCATAAACGAGGTGTGTAAACCTTATTTTAACGTGGAACTTAACGCTACTCCGCATTGGTTTTTGGATGACGGGAATGAGATTCTTTGGTGGTCGGAACGGACGGGACATGGGCATTATTATTTGTATGATCGGGATGGTAATTTAAAACATGCCGTGACTTCGGGAGATTGGACGGCAGGTAAATATGTTTCTCTTGACGAGAAAAAAAGAGTGTTATATTTTGAAAGTTACGGTCAAATTCCCGGGGAAAATCCTTATTACAAAAGGTTGAGTAAAGTTTCGTTGGACGGGGGGGACGTGAAAATATTGACTCCGGAGATGGCAACCCATGATGTTTTATTGATGGAAGAGTATCTATGGGATAGTTTTTCTCGTGCTGATTTGGAACCGCGGAGCGTGTTGCGTGATTTGGAGGGAAATTTGATCGTGGAATTGGCTCGGGCGGATTTAAGCACGTTGTATGCTACCGGCTGGAAAATGCCGGAACCATTCACGGTGAAAGCTGCCGATGGAAAGACGGATTTGTATGGCGTGATGTGGAAACCTTATGATTTCGATTCTACCCGGCGTTACCCGATTATCTCGTATGTCTATCCCGGTCCCCAAACGGAGGAATTGGCATTGGAATTTTTTGGGGACGTGAATATGAAAAATGCGGCATTAGCGCAAGTAGGCTTCATCGTGGTCGGGTTCGGTCATCGTGGTGGCAGCCCGGTGCGGGATGCGAAATATCACACGTACGGTTATGGTAATTTGCGTGATTATGCTTTGGAAGATGATAAATGCGGGTTGGAACAGTTGATCGAGCGTTATCCTTTTATTGATGGTTCCCGGGTAGGCATATACGGTCATTCGGGAGGGGGATTCATGTCCACGGCGGCAATTTGCACTTATCCCGATTTTTATAAAGCGGCAGTTGCTTCTTCGGGTAATCATGATAATCGCATTTATAACCGGCGTTTCGTGGAAACTCATCACGGGATTAACGAGGTGCGCAAAGAAGTTCGGCGTCGGGTGAAGAGTGCCTCGGGTAAAGATTCTCTCGTGATGGAGAACAAAACCGTGTTTGAATTGAATGTACCCGTGAATGCTGATTTGGCTGGAAACCTGAAGGGGCATTTGATGTTGGTTACCGGTAGTGCTGACGACAACGTGCATCCTGCTCATACCTATCGGATGGCAGCGGCATTGCTTAAAGCGGGGAAAAATTTCGAGTTAGTCGTTTTGCCTGGGGCAGAACATAACTATTTCGGGGATCAGTGGACGTATTACGAGCGGAAAATGTGGTTCCATTTCGGGAAATATTTATTAGGCGATTACTCTTCGGAAGGACAGTCGGATATAAAATTTTACATGAATCTAAAATGAGGCGTGTATGAAAAGATTCATATATTCATTGATAAGTTGTTTCTTGTCAATTACTTTTTTGGAAAATTGCCGGCAAGCGGATTCTTTTGTTATTGAGGGAAAAGTGGCAGGTGTGGAAGAGGGAAGCATTGTGCAATTGGCGCTTGAACTTTCAGCAGCTATGGCGACTCGTCCTTTCGTGGAAACTCGGGTCGAAAACGGACGGTTCGTGTTACAAGGCGGGCTAGAAGGTCCTCGTTATTGCAGGTTACAGGTTATAGACGGGCGGAAGAAGTACATCACGCATTTGATGGTGGAAAATAGTGAAATTGCCATAACTGCGAAAGCGGGAGAGGGAAGTGCGTGGTGGGAGGAGTTCGAGGTGAAAGGTTCGTCGTCCGATAAACTTTTGCGGGAAAAGATAGTATTCCAGGAAGAGTGCCGGAAAGCGTTGGATAATAAGCAGAAAGAGTACTTTGCGCTTGTCCGGAAAATGAAAAAGAATAAGACTTTGGACGAGAGCGATTCGTTAAAAATGGCGAAATTGCAAAAAGAAATCCCCGAAGCGGAAGAAAAGTGGGAAGTTGATAGAGTGCGGATGGCAAAAGAGGCAATAAGCCGAGACAAGGAATCTTTCTGGGGACCTTTGTTGATGATTGCAATTAATCGTGGTAGTTTTAATTTGAGAAGTGAAACGAATTTGGAATTGTACCAACAATTCTCGGTGGAAGCCCAAGAAAGTTATTACGGTCATATATTGAAACAAATATTATACCCGAAAGAGTTCGAGAAAAGGCTGCCCGCTTTCTCTGGAATGGATCGTGAAGGGAATATTCGTACAGACAGGGAATTGTGGCAAGGGAAAAAATGTGTGGTCATTGATTGTTGGGCAAGTTCTTGCGCTCCTTGTCGTAAGCATATTCCGGAGTTGAAAAAATTGTATGCCGATTATGCTGACAAGGGATTGGAAATTATTGGTGTTTCAGTGGACCGAAAAGAAGAATCTTGGAAAAAGGCATTGGATGAGGAACAAATGCCTTGGGCGAATTTGTTCGATTGCGAGTATGATTTTTATAATAAGTTGAAAGTCTACGGAATCCCATTGATTTTACTAGTAGATAGGGAAGGGAAAATTATTGCTAGGGGAGGTAGTGAATTGATGAAGGATTTGCGGGGAAAAGTGAATGAACTTTTAATAGAGTAATATTAAAATGGAGGTAATATGAATAGAATTGTATTATTGTGGATTTGTTGTTTGGGATTTTGTTTCGGGGGATTTGCTCAAGGAATAGAATTTCAGACAGGGAGTTTCGAGGAAATCATGAAAATAGCCAAGGAACAAAAGAAGTGGGTATTTATTGATGTGTATGGACCGATATGTCCTCCTTGCCGGCAAATGGAGAAAGAGGTTTTTCCCGTTCCGGAGGTAGGTGAATTTTATAATTCCCATTTTTTGTGCATGAAAGTGAACGGGCAAACGGAAGAAAAGGAATTAGTGGCGACTTATCGGGTGCGTATGTGGCCCACCTATCTTTTTTTTGATTACGAGGGAAATTTGAGGTATCAATCGAAAGGAAGTATGTCTGCGGAAGCGTTTATTGCCGAGGGGAAAAAAGCTTTTACCGCTGATAGCGAGTTGAAAGAATACTCGTATTGGTTGAAACAGTATATCGTTGAAGGGGGATCTGCTTTATTTTTGTCCGATTTCTCGGGTGCGATGATGAAAAGAGGGATAAGTCTTGCTGAGGCTTTCGGACGTTATTGGGTTGCCCGACAAAAAGCTCTGCTTTCACCCGGGAAGGCGGGGCAATGGCTGGACGAGTGTTCAACCTCGATGCTTAACGTGAACGATTTCATGGCGGAAAATTTGCCCCAATTTTCTGAAATGCAACGGTTGTTCGGGCCTTCTGATCCGGTAAATAGTAAAGCTTACCCGATGCTGGCGTTGGGGGATACGCTCGTGAAGAAAATATTAATCCTGATGCAAGGGCAAAACGTGATACAGATAAAAAATCATGCTTTGTTATCGAAAAATCGGGAATTGATGGATTATGCGCTTGCTTTATGGGATAAATTGCCGGAGAAAAACCGGATAGGAGAACGGGAGGTATTCGAGTTGGAGTTTTTATTAGCGATAGATGATACGAAAAAGTACGTGAGTCAAGCGACTCGTTTCCTCGACCGTTTGATGAAGAATGTATCCCGGGAAAGTTTGTTAGAATTGGGGAAACGGGAGACGGGACAGATGGCGGCATGGGGAATTAAAGAGGAGTGGAAGGAGCGTTTCGAGGAAATGTATTGCGATCTTTATTTCAATTACGTGGAAACTATTGTCCGGCAGTGCATGGCGCTTTGCAAAAACAAAAAGCAATTACCGAATATCATGCGTTGGGCTGAATATGGAGAACAATTGAAACCGGGCACAGCCAGTGCGAAACAATTCAGTTCGGACGTGAGAAATTGGAAATGATCATCAAGTTCATATAAAATTAGGCTTTTCTGTAATGGATCGGGAGGGAAGATCGGTGCGTGCTTTCCCCCGATTCTAATTTAAGTAATTGTGAAATAAGATTTAATTAGATATGTATTATATGAAAAGATTGTTTAATTTGTTATTGGCTTGTGTCTGTGTTGTTTCCGTTTCTTGTGGCAACGTTGACACGAAAATTTTTACTTTGTCGGCAGAAATTGAGGGATTGAAAGGAGAGGGGGAGATGTACCTATTTGCCACGGGTGGAGGAGGGCGACTGGAACGAGCTTTCGCTTTTGCCCCGGTAAAAGACGGAAAGTTTGTTTTACGGGATTCGATTGATAGTCCCCGTTATTGTAATATGGAAATTCGTGTTGGGGGAAAAATACTTTCTCGTTCTTTGATTTTGGGTAACGAACTGATCACGATTCGAGGTAAAGTATCTAAAGATGAGAACGCGAATTTTATTTGGGATGAATGTTGTATCGAGGATTCTCGATTGAATCAACTTTTACCAGCCAAATTGGCTTTTTGGACAGATTATCAAGAGAAGTTGAAAAAGGCGAGGAATAAGTATAACGAGATCTTGTTATCATTGAATAATAGGCAGTTGACGAGAGATGAAATCGATTCTGTAACAAGAACTCAGGAATTTGTCCGTGTGGCAGAAGAAATGCGACAAATGGAAAAGGAGTGTGGCGAGAATGTAAATCGTGTGGCAAAGCAAGTCGTGTTGCGAGATAAAGATACATTTTGGGGACCGCTTATTATGGCGATTTGCGGGGATGCCTTTTTATGGGAGGAAAGTTTAGAGATATTCGATCAATTTTCGGAAGAAGCAAAAGCAAGTTATTACGGAAGGCTCTTGCGGGAGCGCTTTTATCCGGATTCTTCCTCCAGGGATATGTTGCCAGATTTTTCGGCAAAGAATCGGGAGGGAGAAATGTACGCGATAGAGGAGGCTCGAAAAGGGAAAAAATGCATTATCATTGATTTTTGGGGAACTCACTGTGCTCCGTGCATTCAGGCTATTCCACACCTGAAATCCCTGTATGCCGAATACGCGTCAAAAGGTCTGGAAATAGTAAGTATCTCGATTGATTTGAAAGAAGCGATGTGGAAAAATTCGTTGGATAAATTGCAAATGCCTTGGATAAATTTGTTGGATACAAGAGCCGTTTTCAACGAAAAATTCAATGGAATGGCTATACCGTACGTTTTAGTCGTGGACGCCAGTGGTAAAATCGTGGCGCGGAATCTGAAAGGGGATGATTTGCGGGACAAAGTAAAGGAAGTGTTGGGGATAGAATAAAATTGTAAGTTATTTTACTTTCAATAGTATAAATACCTGCCGGGAGGCCTGTTTCTCGGGACATAATATGATAATATTATGGAACAGAAACAAAATAATGAAGGAATGGAAAATAGCCTCCCGGCAGGTAATGCCGTAGTGGTAAATGATCGTTACCGTCACGATCGGTTTTTCGTCTGGTACAATGACGCGTACCGGATGGTCTTGTGCTCGAGGATTGCTTGGTTGCAGGCGGATCGTGATTATTGTTTTATTCATTTCAAAGATGGTACTAAAATGATCGTGGTCCACACGTTGAAAGAGGTGCTGCAAGCGCTTCCTCCCGATCAATTTGCCCGGGTTCACCGCAGCTACGCTGTCTGCCTGGATCTTGTGGACCGCTTGGTTGGGAACACGCTCTACATCGGCAAGCAGGATTTTCCGGTGAATCCCGCTTACAGGGAGAACGTTTATTCCCGTTTCCAATTTTTAGGAAAGGTGAAAGGCTTTTATAAATATAAAATTGTGAAAAATAGCAAGTAAACATATATAACCCGTCCTGGGAGACGGTCTTCCGGGCAGGTTTGAATATTTTATGTTGTAGAGCGTTTTATTACCACCCTGCCAATGGGATTTTTCGTGTCGGAGCGGGGAATACCATATCCAAATCATGTAGATCTGCCTCTGTCAAGTCGATGGAAAGACTTCGAAAATTATCTTCCACGTGGGCTATATTGCTGGCTTTGGGAATGGCGATGATTCCGGGTTTGCGAATTGTCCATGCCAATGCGATTTGTGCGGGCGAGGCATTATGCCGTTGGGCGATTTCCACTAATTTATGGTGGCGCAGAAGCCGTCCTTCTCCAATTGGAGAATAGGCCATGAGCGGCATTCTGCGAGTAGCACACCACGGCACGAGATCGAACTCCACGCCACGGTCGCCGAGATTATAGAGTACCTGATCGGTAGCGCAGCCATTCCCACCGGGCAGCGAAACAATTCGTTCCATGTCGGCAGTATCCAGATTACTGACGCCCCACATGCGGATTTTTCCCTCCTGCTGCAATTCAGTCATCGCCCGCACGGTTTCATCGTAGGGATGGCGTCCTTTCCAGTGCAACAGATAAAGGTCGATATACTCTGTACCGAGGCGCTGCAAACTGCGTTCACAAGCGAGCTTCGTGCCCCGATAGCTCGCGTTATTCGGTAAAACTTTGCTCACGAGAAATACCCGTTCTCTGTAAGGACGGACAGCTTCGCCTACCAGTTCTTCATTGTCGTACATTTCTGCCGTATCGACGAGGTTCATGCCCAACTCGATGCCATGTCGTAATGCCTGTATTTCTTCCTGCCGCCGTGCGGCGGATTGTCCCATTTTCCACGTGCCTTGTCCCAACGGGCATACAATCTGCCCATTCGGGAAAGCGGTTGCCGGTCGTTCCGATGTTTTCATATTGACGATATGATGTATTTTTCACGATTCATCAGATTGTTTCTGATGATAATGCTTATAATCCCGATAATAAGGAATATCACGGCTCCTAACGGGGATGAATGTGTACCCCATGCGGTTATGAACACGCCGCATATTGCCGTTCCCAGCGTCGTGCCGAGATTCGCGGCGGTCAGGAATAGACCGTTGGCAAAATCGGGGGCTTCGGTCGCGGAAGTGGAAACCATGAATTGATTACCATTGTTGGCGATACCTGCGAATATTCCCAATACCAGAATGACGATTGTCGTCGGTAGGGTAAATTCCCCAAGGCCGTAAAGAGCGAGATAAAGTATCGTCATAATGATAGGTGCGTATTTCAACGTGGCGAAAGGACGTTGTGCCAACAATTTCCCGGCTGCGATATTGCCGACGATATTTGCCATACCGTAAACGAATAGCAGGATGCTTATCACTTTGAAGGAGACATTCGTGACCGTTATCAGGTAATCGGACAAATAGCTGTAAAAGCCGAACATGGCCGCATTCATCAACAACGCCGCAAGGAAAGAATTCCATAATACAGGCTTTTTCAATACGCCGAGTTGCGTGCCATACGATAACCGTTCCTTAACGGGCATGGACGGTATCAGGAAAAGGGTTGCAAGCAGTACCGCCGCATTGATAACGGTAAAAAATACCATTGCCGCCGAAAACGAAAATTCGCTGGCGATATAACTTGTTACAGGTACTCCGAGCACCATTCCCGCCGATACTCCGGCGAAGATTTTGGAAACGGCTTTCGGGGCATCCTCCCGACTGACGGACGAGGCGGCAGTTGAAAAAGCGATGGATACGTACAGCGGATGAAAGAATGCCGGAACGGCACGGGTTATCAGCAGTACGGTAAAATTTGTCGTGAAGACCGAAACAAGGTTGGATATCACGAATACGGACAAGGCAAGTATCATGACCGTTTTGCGGTTTACCCGTGAAAAAAGCAATGGCACGACGGGAGCCGAGAAGGCGATGATCAGCGCGAAGAGACTGACCGTCCAACCTGCATCCGGAACCGTAACACCGAAAGTGTCCGCTATGATAGGAATAATGCCTACCACACCCATTTCGGTATTCAGAATTCCGAACACTCCGAGCGTGAGGATAAACATTAACAAGCTGTTGTGATTTTTTTTAGTCGATATACTCATATTTTAGTCGATATTTGGAAAAACAGGCAGGGCATTTCACCTGCCTGTTTCCCGATTTCGTATCATCAAATGATTCTTTCAATTCATTCTTGAATCTTTTTTTTCTGTTATTCTTCTTGTGTGCCCTTCGTAAGAGAAATAGGCTATTAATATTTTCTTATCCATTGTTTCTAATTATTGAAGTTTAATTTGAAAAATGTTTCCAGCTTGTCGAATGGGATGACCGTCAAATTGTCGTAAAGGTCTGTATGGCTGGCGCCGGGAATGATCATCAGTTCCTTGTTATCGCCTTTCAGTTTCTTGAACGCATCTTCACCAAAGTAGCGGGAGTGCGCCTTTTCGCCGTGAATGATAAGCACGGCATTCTCGATTTCGTCCGCACGGCTCATAAGCGGGAAGTTGATGAACGGGATGGCTTCAGTTGCATTCCGTCCCTGATTGGAGTTGAGCGAGCGTTTGTGATAACCGCGCGGGGTCTTGTAATAGGCATGGTAATCCTTGAAGAACTGCGGGGCATCGGCTGGCAATTCATCAGGGACACCGCCGCCCGGTTTCGGGAAACCGTTACGGAAATCCTCGGTACGCTGTGCCGCCAATACCTTGCGGAGCGCATTGCGGGTTTCGGCGTTGTCGTTGGCATCGAAATAGCCGTTGGCACTGACACGGCTCATGTCGTACATCGTCGAAGCTACGGTCGCCTTGATGCGCGGGTCGGCAGCTGCGGCATTGATGGCCAGTCCGCCCCAGCCGCAAATGCCGATGATACCGATTCGCTCGGGATCTACCTTGTCATTGGTCGCAAGAAAATCGACGGCTGCCGAAAAATCCTCTGTATTGATGTCGGGCGATACCACGTAGCGAGGTTCTCCGCCGCTCTCTCCGGTGTAGGAGGGGTCGAAAGCGATGGTTAGGAAACCACGCTCGGCCATTGTCTGGGCATAAAGTCCGGCAGCCTGTTCCTTGACAGCACCGAACGGCCCGCAGACGGCAATGGCGGGGAGTGTGCCAGAAACATCTTTCGGCACATACATGTCGGCGGCAAGCGTGATCCCATAACGGTTGGTAAATGTTACTTTGCTGTGGTTCACTTTGTCGCTCTGGGGAAACGTCTTGTCCCATGCTTGCGTAAGATTCAATGTTTTCATATCACTTGTTTTTTGATTTGTTGTACTGTTCGTGCAGCTAGTAAGCAGTCCTATCCCGAATAAGGCTGTAATGGCTGCGGTTTTCAGATTCGTCGTTTTCATTCTATCTATTATTACTTAAATGGTCATTATTTTATAATGCAAAGTTAAAGAGAAAGCCTCTCGGAAAAATTACTGAGAGGCTCAAATAGCTTTATTGGAAAGCTCAAAAAGTTGTGCTTCTAATTTATACGGATGCGGCAGTCGGAGATATGCCGTATTGTTTTTTGAAAGCTGTCGAGAAATGCGACGGATTCTTGAATCCTACCTCCGCGTAAACATCCACGACTTTTTTACCGCCTTCCTTCATTTTGGAATAGGCCACTTCGAGCCGTTTTCGGATAAGCCATTTTTCGGGTGTCAGGTCGCTGATTTTTTTGAAATCCCGTTTGAACGTGGCAAGACTGCGTCCCGTGTAATGCGCCATTTCTTCCATCGTGAACTCGTACATATAATTCTCGTTCATAAATTCCATGATGTCTATTTTCCACGGTTCGTTGAAGTCGAAGAGTGTCGGGGCAAACCGCTTGTCGATATGCAGAAGCGCAAGCAGCCCCTCTTGTAATTTCAGGTTCATGAAATCGTCTCTGGGTTTTACTTCCGGGTCGAAGTAAGGGGTCATGGAAGCAAACAGGCTGGCGAGTTCTACCGTTTTCGGTAGTTTTATTACGCCGGAATCGAGTTTGGGGGTGTTAACTGGTACCTTGCCTTGCTCCAACTTGCCATACATTTCCCGTAAGAAGCGGCGTGTGAACATCAGAAAGATGCCACAGTAGCGTTCCCCGTCCTTTGTTTTCTTATACATCGTGATGTGATGGTCGCGCGGGATGAAGACGCATTCGCCTTTCCCTACATGGATTTGTTCTTTTCCATTGTCGAGAAGCATCTCGCCCGAATAGACATAATTGATGGCATATTCGCGGGAACGATGTATGCAACCACTGAGGTCATCGTAGAAGAAACTGTAAAATACATCGTTGTAATTGAAAATGAGTTTCATTGGACCTAGTTGTTCTTCTGTCATATTTTTATATTTTTGTTTTCGACTACAAATATAGCCAAACTATATTATTTCCGTACGGCTCGTTTTTCTTTTTTTCGGGCGGTTTTTCCGCAAGATAGTTGTTGGGGTTGGGGAAGCTATGAAGAGTATTTTTTGTGTTTTATTATGGAGTTCAACGAAAGAAGGCGTTTGCCGGGAGTGATGATCTCCTGTGCTTGGACAATAAACTTGTGTTTGGCTGTACCGTGCTTTACTTTTGGGGTGTAATTAAAAAATAGAGTTATGAGATTATTGACAAGGCTTCCCGGTGAACAAGTATGTTTGTCGCCGGGAAAAGGAAAAGAAAGGGAAAAGAAGAGGGTGAGAACGGGATACAACTCCAGAGATGCTCCCGAGTGCTATTTGGCCAACACCGGACACGGCTATTGTAAAACGGTTCTTGTAGTGATAGAGTGTCCCTGGCGGATCTTTATTATCGCTCTATTTCCTGCCATGTGCGTGGGAAATGGGATGGAAACCGAGGATTATTCATTTAAAAACGTGGCGTGATGGCAGAAGTAAGTAGTATTTTCAAGATCAGGGGACGAATCGGTAACACGATTTTCGTCGGGTTAAATGGCAAGTGTTATGCCCGCTCGGTGGCGACAAGGGTGACGAACCCGAATACACCGAAGCAACAAATGGTGCGTGCCAGGTTCCGGGTGGCACTTCGTTTTTACCAGCGATTGAAGGATACTCCGCTGGGGGAGATCTGGAGGTTGGCGGGGAAGAAAGCGAAGCTCACGGGGTACACGTTGTTCATGAAGGAGAACTTGAGCGTGTTCGACCACGAGGGAAAGATCGTTGATTTCGACAGGTTGCGTTTGGCGGTGGGAAATCGTTGTGATGCACGTGCTTTCGCGGTATCCCAGGATGGCACGGGGCAAGTGGTGATTCGCTGGGAGAATGATGACGAGGAGGTTTGCCTGGGTGAGAACGACCGGTTGGTGGTGGCTTTGCTTTACGGGGATCGTTTGTTTTCACCAGAGGTGGTGGAGGAGTTGGAAGCCGTGAGGCGTGATGGCGTGGCGACGTTTCGCCTGGCGAGAAGCAAGGACGTGGATGTCCATTTGTATTGTTTTTTTGTTTCTCCCGGGGGAGAGTATATCTCGGATTCACAACATTTGTTGCTATGAATAAGGTGAAGGGTGTTGTTAGCGCGGTCAACGAGTTGGTTGATCGTCTGACCCTCCCGTCGAGGGAGAAGCGGCAGTTGAAAACCGATTTGTTGAAAGTTTTCATGGAGTGGGAACAGCGGGTGATGGAAGCCCGGTCGGTTGTGTTGACGGAAGAAGCCCGGGGAAATTGGCTGCAACGTTCGTGGCGACCGCTGGTGATGTTGGTTTTTACTTCGATCGTGCTTGTCGGGACATTCACGAACTTGCCGATTCTTGCCGACACGTCCCGTTTATGGGATTTGTTGGAAGTCGGGATTGGCGGTTACGTGGTAGGGAGAAGTGGTGAGAAAATCCTGCAACTCTTTGTGCGAAAACGACTTTGACCCAGTGATTCCGGCCGAGTGGTCGACGTTCTCCCGTGATCACAAAATCATGGAACCGGCAATTACAGTATGATTTATTTTAAACTTAAAACTATTAAAATGTCATTTCCAATTTTCAAATCCCCGTCTTTAATTGTAAACCATCGTTTGATGGATGGCGGGGTGGTTCATCTGGTATGCGCAAAGAATACCAGACCGTTAGAGAAACCGGACACGATCGTGTTGCATTACACGGCAGGCAGAAGTGGTGAATCATCGGCGATTTACCTGACCCGACCGGACGTGGGAGCTTCTGCCCACCTGGTGATCGGGCGGGACGGGAAGGTTTTTCAGCTTGTGCCGTTTAATATCGAGGCGTGGCACGCCGGGAGGAGTTTTTACAGGGGGCGTGCCGAGTTTAATCATTTCTCGATCGGTATAGAGCTCGATAATCTCGGGAAACTGGCTCGGGAGGGGAAACGGTTCGTGGCAGAGTGCGGGGTGGAGGTTGACCCGCGGGAGGTTTATGCGGATGAGGCGAGAGGAAAAATCTCTTACTGGCACAAGTACACGGACGGGCAAATACGAGTATTGCGTGACGTGTGTCGGTTGCTGGTATCGGAATACCCGATTTACAACATCCTGCGCCATTCGGATATCACTCCCCGTAAGGTAGATCCGGGACCGGCACTCCCGGAGATCACGTTGGAAAGTTTGTTACTCGCTTCTGGCGAGTAACAAGTTACAGGTTGCAAGTTGCATTTGCTTTTGGCAAGTGACAGGTTTAATATTAGGAAATTTTCAATTTTTCATTTTCAATTATCAAGTTATGGCAGAATTTAATTCTTATTTGTTAGGTAAAGCGAAAAGATCAGTAGGTAACATCACGTTGTGTTACACGAGAAGGAAGAATATCGCGAAGGCGAAGATTTTTTCAAGGAAGGATAACCCGACGCCGGAAATGTTGGCGCAGCGGGCAAGGATGAAGGCGTTGGTGCAATTGTCACGAAGTCTTTTGCCCGTGATTCGAAAGGGATTCCTAGGAATCGGGAACGGGTCGACGTCGAATGCGTTCGTGGTGCGAAACATGAAGGCGGTGACTGTGGACGAGAGGAACGAGGTTACGGTCAATTTTGAACAATTGTTGGTGGCTGCCGGAATATTGAATTCGCCGAAGGTGACGGCAACATACAGCGAGGAAAGCCAGAAGTTTTTGTTCGAGCAGGAGATGCAGGAAGAAGAAGACGGTTATGCTTTTGCCGATGATCAGGTGTATGCCGTGTTGTATGAAACAGAGCGGGGCAGATCGAGATTGGTGGAATTGAGGACGCGTGGAGAGAGTGGTAGCACCACTTACGCCCTTCCCGAGGAATGGGATAACACGAAGGTGAAGGTATATTGTTTTGCCATGTTGAAGAGGGGTAAGGAAGTGTCGAATAGTAGGTTGATCCTCTAGGCGGGAGAGTTGTGGCGTGAAGAATCATTGTGGAGAAAGGGCAAATTCCCTTTCTCCTTTTCTTGTATTTTCCACTAAAATTAGTATCTTTGTAAAGATTGCATTGTTTAACGTGTAAATAGTCATGGTAAATCGAGGCAAGCAAACATGTAAAATCTTGAACGATATTCGTAAACAGATTACGGAAGTGAATGCTTGTGTCAGAAATATAACTTTAAATGCTATGTGGCAGATGAGTGATTTGGAATTATCACCCAAAGTTATCGGAATTGCTCGTCACCGTCTTCAAACGGATGGCGAAGGAGTTTCTACGTTGGTGGCGTTTCACGGCTGCCCGTTGCGTTGTCGGCATTGCTTGAACCCCCAATCGAGGGACAAGGGAAGGCAATGGAAACGGTATGATTGTGCCGCGTTGTATGACGAGGTGAAGGTGGATGCCCTTTATTTTCTGGCAACTCGTGGAGGGGTGACTTTCGGGGGAGGGGAGCCGTGCTTACAGTGTGAATTTATCCGGGAGTTCCGGGAGCTTTGCGGGAGGGAGTGGCTGTTGACCTTGGAAACTTCGTTGAACGTGGAGCGGGAGCGTATAGAGCGTTTGCTTCCGGTGGTAGATCGTTTTATTATTGATATTAAAGATATGAATCCCGTTATTTACAAGCGATACACGGGGATGGATAACGAGGCTGTCATCCGTAATCTCTGTTTATTGATCGAACGGGGACGGGCGGGAGATATGATTGTACGCGTACCCCTTATTCCCGGTTATAATACCGATAGTGACCGGATGGAGAGTTGCCGGCAGTTGGAAGGGATGGGGGTAAAGCATTTTGATCTTTTCACGTATATAATAGACAGGTATGATGACTCCAGGAAAACAAACATGTAGAATCTTGAAAGAGATCCGCAAACAAATTGCTGAGGCGAACGACATAGAGTATATCGTTTCGGGATGCCAGTATAAAGGGGATTGTTTGGGTACTTGTCCCAAATGCGAGGAGGAGGTGCGTTATCTGACGCAAGCCTTGGAACACAGGCGTTTGGCGGGTAAGGTAGTCTCGTTGGTCGGGTTGTCCGTGGGGTTGTTGGGGCTTCCGCAAGCGGTGTGTGCTGCGGGAGAGGGGGATGTTGTCGGGGTGGAAACGGTTCACGTGAGAGCGGGGAAGGTACTCGTGAAAGGTCGGGTCACGGATAGCGTGGGGAATCCGTTGGAGAATGCGCATATCGTGGAAAAAGGAACTGCGAGGGGAACTTGCAGCGATAAGGATGGATATTTCACGCTGTGCGTGTCGGGATCGTTGCCGATATGTGTTTCGTTTGTCGGGTTTCAAACGAAGGAGATTTGGGTGCCGAGAGGGGGTATTCCTGATTTGCGGGTGGTGTTGAGTGATGAGGTTGTTCCATTGAATGAAATCGATGCGATAAGTTTCTTGTATAATATGAATCATTACACAGTTTCTGGTAGTACTACTGTTCTTTGTGGTGGTATTGGAGTAGAACGTCAAGGTGGGTTCTATGTTGATGGTTGTGTTGTGGACGAGAACGGGATTCCCTTGTCGGGGGTCGAGATTTATCGGAAACGGTGTAGAAAGGAGATTCACGTGCAATATGTTTATCACCAAGGATTGTTTAATTTTTGGCAAAAAAGACGTAAAAAACTTTGGTTCTTCAAGGAGGGGTATTTGCCACAAAGGGTGAAAGTCAAGAAAAAGAATGCGAAAGGACTGCAAGTGGTGTTGAAAAGAGAAATCCAAGATAAAAAACGTAGTGTAAAGTAGCGATCAATTTAGAATGATTTCGTATCTTTGCATCATATTTTTCGTAAATAGTGGTATGAAAGTTTTCATGAAATATTGTATTCTGCTCATTTTAGCGGTAGTCTATCTCGGACAACAGATGGATACCTCTCGCTATGTGGAAAAGGCGGTGAGGCAGGAGCGGCTTGTTTCTAATGAAAAGGAGGCTTTCGAACGGTTAGCTATGCTGACGGCGATGAACGGGAACGCATTACCGGTGAACGTGGCACATGACGTTTCAAACGTACAGCCTACTTGCCGTTATTTGCAGAGGAATAGTTTCTCGCTTCAGGTCGAGGAATATAGAAAAATACTTACGCCTTATTTCAGGTATGTCGAAAATGATTATCTCGACTCTTTCGCGTTAAGACAAGACGGGGGATACTATGTCTTTGCCTTACGTGAAATCATTGTATGATTCAATTTTATTTTGTGGGAAAACTTTGCTCGCTCGTGAACGGGTAAAGAATGTTTTCGTGTGTCGCTATCGAATACACGGGACGGGACTGGTCTAAAGGAGTGTTGCCAGTATTCTGAATAAAATAATCATACATAGAATTAATATCATGGAAACTAAATTTGACTATATTGATGATGTCATCCTAAAAGTAGATGAAGGAAAAGTAGAGAAAAAGAAAAAATCACCCGTGAAACCTTTAGGGTTGTTGCTCGTGGGAGCAGCCATTCTTTGGGTTGGCGCAAATCATATTAATACGGCACAGAGCGATACGCTTTCTTCCATCATTATTATGATTGGGTTGGCTGTTGTAGGTTGGGGAATTATGGCATTTATTATCAAGAAAGAACGTTACGTGTACAAGCCGACGGGAAAAGCCATGAAGAAGCACAAAGTGTACGTGGCCGCGAACCAATCTTCTCAGTTGTACAATATTATCGAGCAAAACAAGTTTGATGATCTCCAGTCATTGAGCCGTGCCGACCAATCTAATTTGAGCCTGGAAGTTTTTTGTAGTGAAGACGAACAATACGCTTTATTGCAGGTGATGGAGTTTATTCCTTACAATGATGTGCCGAGGACTGAGGTGAAAGTTTACGAGGGAACTCCAGCAAAACAAATAGCTTACTTCTTAAAATAGAAAATGGGGATAACCCCATTTTCTATTGTTTCTGAATTCCCAATTCGGCAGCTACCTTGAACATATATTCACGGGCTTCCGTGGGATCATTACCTATAATGCCGTCGAGGATAGCTTCCTTGATGGCATTTTTTATATCACCGATAGCTTTGCATGGTGGTAAATTGAAGGTTTCCATGATTTCCTCGCCGCTTACCGGAGGTTGGAAGTTACGAATGGCATCTTTTTCTTCCACCTCTTTCAGTTTCTGGCGAACGATTTGAAAATTCTGCATGAAACGACGGACTTTTACTTCGTTTTTGGAAGTAATATCGGCTTCCGCGAGAGTCATCAGGTCGTCGATGTCGTCCCCGGCGTCAAATAGAAGACGGCGGACAGCCGAGTCAGTTACGATCTCTTCCGATAAAACAATCGGGCGCATATGCAGGGATACGAGTTTTTGCACGTATTTCATCTTCTCGTTCTGGGGAAGTTTAAGCCGATTGAATAGTTTGCCTACCATGCGCTCGCCGACATGGTTGTGCCCGTAGAATGTCCATCCCTGTCCCGGTATAAATTTCTTGGTCACTGGCTTGGCTATATCGTGGAGCAAGGCAGCCCAACGGAGCCACAGGTCGTCGGACACCCGGCTGACGGAGTCCAGTACGGTCAGCGTGTGATAGAAATTGTCTTTATGACCGATCCCGTCCACGGATTCCACGCCTTTGAGAGCCGTTAGCTCGGGAAAGAATACATCCAGCAATCCGGTTTGTTCCAATAACTTCAAGCCTACAGAAGGACGGGGAGATGCCATGATCTTATTGAATTCGTCCATGATACGCTCTTTTGACACGATTTTCAGGCGCTCTTTATTAGCGATGATGCCTTTAAAAGTAATAGCCTCGATCGTGAAATTCAATTGTGAGGCAAAACGTACCGCCCGCATCATACGTAACGGATCGTCCGAAAACGTGATGACGGGATCGAGAGGGGTTCGTAATATCCCGTCTTCCAGGTCTTGCATCCCGCCGAACGGATCGACTAATTGTCCGTAGGTTTCTTGGTTCAGGGAAATAGCCAAAGCGTTTATCGTGAAATCCCTGCGTTTCTGGTCGTCATCGACCGTACCTTCTTCCACGATCGGTTTGCGGGAATCCCTTTGATAAGATTCTTTGCGTGCACCGACGAATTCAATCTCCATTCCTTTGTAACGGAACATAGCTGTCCCGAAATTCTTGAAAACGGAAACATTGAGATTGCCGAGTTGTTTTGCCGCGGTTTCAGCCAATTCAATGCCACTACCCAAAACCACAATATCAATGTCCTTGGAAGGACGTCTTAATATAAGGTCGCGTACATAGCCTCCAATCACGTATATTTCCAACCCCTTTGCTGTCGCTATTTCGGATAAGACTTTAAAAATCGGATGAGTTAATTGCATATTTTATAGATAAACTTTATAAAGTTGTTCGCGTACAAAATTACCAAGTTATCCCTTACAGACCAAATAATTTGGTTTAGATTTACGGGAGGACTACTTTTTCGATATATTCGCGAATATTTTTAAGATTATGATGGGTAGAGAAAGACGATTGGTTGCATTATTTGATATGGATGGGGTGGTGCTTGATACGGAAGGGCAATACGACCTTTTTTGGATAGAACAAGGAAAGCGTTATCACCCCGGAATGTCTGATTTTTACAAGAAGATCAAAGGGATGACGACGGAGAAGATTTTGGAGGATTATTTCGGGGGTGATATGGATTTGCAGCAACAAATTTCTCGGGAATTGGACGAGTTCGAGAAGAAAATGAGTTATCCTTACGTGCCTGGGGTGGAGAATTTTATCCGGGTATTGTTGGATCATGGCGTGAGGATTGCTTTGGTGACTAGTTCCAATAACATGAAAATGTCATACGCTTTGAAGGCTCACCCGGAGTTTACCGGGTATTTCGAACGAATAATTACGGCGGATAAGGTCACGAAATCCAAACCGGATCCGGAATGTTTCTTGTTGGCAGCGAAAGAGTTGCAGATGGAAACGGATGTTTGTTGCGTTTTTGAAGATTCTTTTGCCGGTATTGAAGCCGGACGCAATGCCCGCATGAAAGTTGTCGGATTGGCTACCACGAACCCGGCAGAAAAAATTCAAGGAATGGTGGATTGGGTACTCCCGGATTTCACGGGATACACGTATGATGAATTTGAAGATTTATGGTTATTCAAATAAAAAACGGCAGTTTTCGGGCTGCCGTTTTTTATTTGAATAATCACATCATTTTTATTTTACGATTCCGGAGAATCCCATAAATGCCAGGGCTAATAATCCGGCTGTGACTAATGCGATAGGAGTGCCTTTCATGCCTTTCGGAATAGAGGTCAGTTCCAACTGTTCGCGGATACCGGCAAAGATAGTTAGGGCAAGCCCGAAACCGATAGCGGTAGAGGCAGCGAAAACCACGGATTCCAATAAATTATAGTTCTTTTGAATCACCATGATAGCAACACCCAATACAGCACAGTTTGTGGTGATCAGGGGAAGAAATACCCCTAGAGCCTGATAAAGTGACGGGCTCACTTTTTTCAAGATGATTTCCACCATTTGCACGAGAGCCGCGATAATTAGGATAAACACGATGGTCTGCATGAAGCCTATTTCGAAGGGATCCAGTATTGTTTTTTGCACGATAAAGGTTACCAGCGTGGCTAAAATCATCACGAAAGTCACGGCTCCCGTCATACCGAGTGCCGTGGGAACACTCTTGGAAACCCCGAGGAACGGGCAGATTCCCAAGAACTGTGCCAATACGATATTATTGACAAATACTGCGGCTATGAATATAAATATGTATTCCATAATAATTTACGATTTAAGATGGATGATTTTTTAATTGGTTTTTCTTATTCTGTTGATAAAGGCGATCAGGTAGCCTAGTGCGATGAAAGCCCCAGGGGCTAACACGAAAACGATCATCCCGTAGTTTTCACTGTACAGGGTGATGTTGAAAAGCTTTCCACTACCCAATATTTCACGAATACTGCCTAATATGGTTAATGCCATGGCGAATCCGAGCCCGATACCTAAACCGTCCAACATGGAAGGAATCGCCTTGTTCTTGGAGGCGAATGATTCGGCACGTCCCAACACGATACAGTTTACCACGATCAACGGGATGAATAATCCTAATGATTCGTGCAAGCTGGGCAGATAGGCTGCCATACACATGTCAACCACGGTAACGAATGCCGCGATGATAACGATAAAACCGGGGATACGGATTTTATCGGGGATAGAATTTGCCACGAGTGAAATAGCGAGATTGGATAACACGAGCACGAAAGCGGTAGCCAATCCCATTCCCAATCCGTTGATTGCCGAAGTCGTGACCCCTAGCGTGGGGCACATCCCGAGCAACAGTACAAAGGTCGGATTTTCTTTAAAGAACCCTTTGGTAAAGTTTTGCCAGTTGTTCATATCTTTATTTTTTCGATTGTTCTACTTTTGCTTGGAATCTTTGTCTAGCGCTCGGGCGGCACGGTTTACCGCGTCCAAGAAGGCTCGGGATGAAATGGTTGCTGCCGTGATAGCATCCACGTCACCCCCGTCTTTTGAAACCTGCAATCCTTTTGTTCCCGGGTTTTTACCGATAATGTTGCCTTTCGCGCCTTTCACGAACCAAGAATCCATTTTGGAACCCAATCCCGGTGTTTCCTTGTGACTCAACACGGAATAATTGTAAATCACGCCGTCCGGGGTGAAACCGACCATCAATTCTATTTTTCCACCAAACCCGTCGTTCGTGTAAGTTTTGATGGCGGTACCCACTAATTCTCCATTTTGTTTGGCAGGGTAAAACTCGACCGCTTCTTCGTTGTCAGAAGCTTTCACCATGTATTTGTCTGTCATCGGGTCATTATCGAAAGCCGGAACCACGGCACGTATTGCCTGTGTCTGTTTTTCGATTTGTACCTTTTCTATTAATCTTGCCGTGAGTGAGTTGACAACTCCTACGGCAGCGGAGGATATTAGTGTTACCAGAAATAACACCAGTACCATATTCTTAAAGCTCGATTCTAATTTCTTTCCCATCTGTTAAATCGTTAAATCGTCAATTATGCAAATCTCGCGGGTTTACAATATCTGTTGATTAGCGGCGTGAATCCGTTCATGATCAATATGGCAAATGACATTCCTTCCGGATAGGCTCCGAATACGCGGATAATCACGGTTAATAACCCGATACCTACACCGTAGATAATCATACCTTTATGCGTCATGGGGGATGTCACGTAATCCGTTGCCATAAAGATCGCTCCTAACATCATACCTCCCGTGAAAAGATGGAACAGGGGATCGGCAAAATGCACGGGATTTGCCAAATGCAATATGCCGGCAAACACGATAACCGTGGCGAAGATGGTCACGGGGATATGCCAAGTGATGATCTTGCGGATCAGCATATAGGCAAAACCGAGCAGAAGGCCGATGGCGGCAACTTCTCCCAAGCTACCTCCCATGTTACCGATAATCATGTTACTGGATGAAAGTCCGGTAGAAGCAAGTGCGTCTGTCACGGACTGCCCGTTTTTCACGGCTTCTTTCACAATCGCTAACGGGGTTGCTCCCGTCACCGCATCCACGGTGGAGAATCCATTAGGTACAGGCCATGAAGTCATTTGCACTGGGAACGAAATCAACAGGAATACACGTCCCACGAGTGCCGGGTTGAAGATATTGTTTCCTAATCCCCCGAAACTCATTTTACCGATACCGATAGCGACTAGTGCCCCGATAATCACGATCCACAAGGGAAGAGAGGAGGGGAGGTTAAATGCTAACAATACTCCCGTGATGATTGCCGAACCGTCCCAAACCGTGGGGCGTTGCTTCATCAGGTATTTTTGGATAATAAATTCAAAGATCAGACAGGCTACCACGGAGGTCAGCGTTACCAGTATGGCTCCTATCCCGAAAAACACGATAGAAAAGATGAAAGCGGGGATCAAGGCAATCAATACTCCGTACATATTTTTTTCTATCGAATCCCCGCTATGGATGTGAGGGGAGGGTGATATGGTGAAATTACTCATACTTTATAAATTATTTAATTTTTACGTGCACGTATCATTTGTCCTGTTCTGGCTTTACCCAAGCGAATCACGTCGAGTAACGGGCGATTTGCCGGACAGGTATAGCTACATGAACCACATTCGATGCAGTCCATCACTTTCTCGGCTTCCAGGGCTTCCAGTTTGTTGTGTTCCCCGAGAAGCATCAAATGATAAGGTTCCAGTCCCATCGGACACACGCTGACACATTTAGTGCAACGGATGCAATTGCGATATTCTTTTCGAGAGGATTCTTCCTGGCGCATGAGTAATACACCACTTGTCCCTTTCGTGATAGACACGTTGGTTGTCGTCAAGGCTTTCCCCATCATCGGACCTCCGCCGATCACTTTTCCCGTGTCCTCGGGGAGTCCTCCAGCTGCCTCAATCAATTGAGCAAGTGGGGTCCCGATGCGGCAAAGGTAATTACCCGGTTCTTTCAGTGATTTCCCGGTTACGGTAACCACCCGCTCGAACAGAGGTTTGCGTTTCATGACAGCCTCGTAGACGGCATATACTGTCCCGACATTCTGGACGACAGCTCCCACGGCGATGGGAAGTGCCCCGGAGGGAACAAATTTTCCCGTGGTGGCTTGTATTAATTGTTTTTCACCTCCTTGCGGGTATTGTATTTTTAACGGGCAGATTTCAATGCCGTCAGCTAGTTTCGCGTGTTTCCCGAGTTCCTCGATTGCGTCTTTCTTGTTGTTCTCGATACCCACGATGGTACGTTTCACCCCGAGGGCTTTCATCAGTAACTCGATTCCGGCGATAAGTTCTTTCCCGTGTTCCAGCATTAGGCGATGGTCTGCCGTGAGGTACGGTTCACACTCGACTCCGTTGATGATTAGTACTTCTGCGGTACTTCCGGGAGGCGGGGATAGTTTCACGTGTGTGGGGAAGGTGGCACCACCCATACCTACGATACCGGCGGCGTTGATTGCCGCTATGATTTCTTCTTTCGTGAATGTGTTGGGATGTTGAGAGAGAGGTTCTTTCAATATTTTCTCGTCCCATTCATCCCCTTCAACTTTTATCGTGATGGCAGGTCGGGGATAACCGCTTGCATCAATCACGGGATCGACACTCGTGACGGTTCCAGACACGGAACTGTGAATGTTGGCAGAGATAAATCCTGCCGCCTGACCGATAAGTTGTCCTACTTTTACTGTATCACCTTTTTTCACCGTGGGTGCGGCAGGTGCCCCGATATGTTGAGATAATGGAATAATAACTTGTTCGGGGAGGGGAAGCGTGATGATTTCCCCTTGTGCTGATAATTTATTTTCGGGTGGATGTACACCCCCTATTTTAAATGTCTTTAGCACGGCGTATTAATTTTAGATTTACGATTTTAAATTTAAGATCTTATGGATTCAGTGATTTATAATCACATAATCATTGAATCGACAATCACTGAATGGATTCGTCGTTTTTCGCTTCCGTGGTTGCCGGTTCCGTGATCTTTCGCGGCGGGAAGTTTACCTCGTGGATAGCGTGTGTCGGGCATACGCTCACACACTTGCGGCAAAGTTTGCACTTGCGGAAATCGATGTAGGCCAAGTTGTTTTCCAGGGTGATAGCCTCGAATGGACATTCTTTGACGCATTTTCCACAACCGATGCAAGCGACTGTACAAGCCTTGCGGGCGATATTCCCCTTGTCCTTGTTCACGCAGCACACGAAAACACGGCGGTCTTTCGGACCTTTGTTCCGCAATTCGATGATGTTTCTCGGGCAGGCTTTCACGCAGGCACCGCAGGCAACACATTTCTCGTCGGAAACGACGGGCAGACCGTTGGCATCCATGTGTATGGCATCGAATGCGCAAACGTTGACGCAATCGCCGCAACCAAGACATCCGTAAGTACAATCCGTTTCACCCCGGTAGAGGGAATGCTCGATCGCACATGAACGGTACCCGTCGTAGGTACTCGTGCGTTGACGATGGTCACAAGTGCCGTTACATCTCACGACCGCTATCTGCGGTGTTTGTGCCGATACTTCCATACCTAGCGCGGAGGCGACTTTCGCCATAGTTTCCGCTCCTCCCACCGGACAAAACAGTCCATCCAATGAAGTGGCTTTTACCGTGGCTTCCGCGAAACCCCTACACCCGGGTTTGCCGCATCCCCCGCAATTTGCCCCAGGCAGAATGCTTTCCACGATATCAATTCTCGGGTCTTCCTCGACCTTGAACTTTTGCGCGACAAAATAAAGAATCACTGCCGATGCGATCCCTATGGCGCATAAAAAAATGATGGTGTAAATAATGGTAGTAGTCATCATAAGGTGTTTGTTTTGTCTCCTCTAGTTCTGTTATAACGCCCGTAAAGTTATTATTTTTTTTCTAGGTTATGCTATTTTAACCTTAAATTTTATTTTCCGGGCAAAGCTATTTCTGCAAAAATACAGTATGGTAAAGTAAACTGCGACGGCTAGGAGAACAAGAGAGGCGGCAACGATTTCACTCGTCCCCCATAAAGTTAGCAGGGCGAGTAACGCGATAATCAAGACAGAGGGAAGAATATAGGCGAAAACGACTGATAACGTGGCGTTCCGGGTGCTGGCGGTGACGATGACTTTATCACCGACAGCCACGGGAATGTCAGGTCGTTCCGCCGTGATATTTTTTTGCACGACTTCCGATAGACCACAAGCGCTTTTGGAATGGCAGGATGCACACGCCGATTGATTCTGTATTGCCACGATGATAGAGGATTCCTCTACTTTTATAACAATCCCGTCGTGTTCTATCGTGTCTTTTGCCATCTCTGCCTTCCCTTTCTTATTTTTTACGCATAAACACGTTGATCGGAACCCCGGTGAAATTCCAGTGCTCCCGGATTTTGTTTTCCAGGAAACGCTTGTACGGGTCTTTCACGTATTGCGGTAAGTTGCAGTAGAATGCGAAAGACGGCGTCTTCGTGGGTAATTGCGTTACGTATTTAATGCGGATATATTTTCCTTTTAAACTTGGCGGGGGATAGTTTTCTATCTCTTCCAGCATAATCCGGTTCAATTCCGAGGTCTTGAGTTTCTGTTTCCGGCTTTCGTAAGTTGCTATGGCGGCTTCCAGTGCTTTCAGCAAGCGCTGTTTCGTGAGGGCGGAGGTGAAAATGATCTCCACGTCGTTGAAAGGAGCCATTTTAGCCCGCAGGTCTTTCTCGAAATTGATAGTGGTCTTGTTGTCCTTCTCGATTAAGTCCCACTTGTTCACTAGAACCACGATTCCTTTCTGGTTACGCTCGATCAGGTGAAATATGGTCAAGTCCTGGGCTTCCATGCCCCGGGTGGCATCAATCAATAGCATACACACGTCGCAATCCTCGATGGCACGTACGGAACGCATCACGGAATAGAATTCCACGTCCTCGTTTACTTTGGCTTTCTTGCGCAGTCCGGCTGTATCTACGAGCAGGAAGTCGTGCCCGAAGCGGTTGTAACGGGTGGTCAACGTGTCGCGTGTTGTTCCCGCTATTTCGGTAACGATATTTCGCTCTTCCCCGATCAGGGCGTTGATCGTGGAGGATTTTCCCACGTTGGGGCGTCCCACGATAGCAATTTTCGGCAGCTCGTCTTCTTCTTCCAGCGGTTCGTCGGTAAAGTGGGATACCAGTTTATCAAGCAATTCTCCCGTTCCCGATCCGTTGATGGATGAGATGGGAAATATTTCTTCCCCGACACCTAGTTTGTAGAATTCGTGAACGTCGTAAAGTCGTTCACCGTTATCCACTTTGTTGGCAACAAGGTAGATTGGTTTCGTTACTTTCCGCAACATGCGGGCGAAACTATAATCCAGGTCGGTGATGCCTAGTTCCACGTCGCACACGAACAGGATCACGTCCGCTTCGTCCATGGCTAGTAGCACCTGTTTGTTGATTTCTTCCTCGAAAATATCAGAACTGTTGGAAACGTACCCTCCCGTGTCGATAACGGAAAAGTCTTTTCCGTTCCACACTGATTTACCGTAGTTCCGGTCACGGGTCACACCGCTTTCCTCGTTCACGATGGCTACACGTCCACCGACCAAGCGATTGAAAAGTGTTGATTTTCCCACGTTGGGGCGTCCTACTATGGCAACAATATTACTCATCTTATGAATTGAAAATTGAAAATTGAAAATTGAAAATGATGATTTGCAATCTCAATTTTAGTTATTAATGTTATAATTGTTTGTAACCGAAGCGTTTCAAGTCATTTTCCTTGTTGCGCCAGTCTTTCAGGACTTTGACGTACAGGTTGAGGAAAACTTTTTTACTGAAAAAAGCTTCGATGTCGGCACGGGCTTCCGTTCCGACTTTTTTCAAGGCAGTGCCTTGGTGCCCGATGATGATGCCTTTTTGGGAATCGCGTTCGACGTTGATAACCGCCATGATGTTGATTCGTTTGGCATCTTCTTTGAATTCTTCGATGACCACCTCTACGGAGTAAGGAATTTCTTTGTCATAGTTCAACAAAATCTTTTCCCGGATAATTTCCGTCACGAAGAAACGGGCGGGCATATCCGTCATTTCTTCCTTGTCAAAGTAAGGTTCCCCGACGGGAAGCAATTCCAGAATCCGTTTGTACAGGTTGTCAACGTTGAAGTTCTCGGTTGCCGAGATTGGAAATATCTCCGCTTGCGGAATGATTTCCTTCCATTTCGTGAATAGTGCATCCAGCTTATCCGGCGTGGTCAGATCGATTTTGTTCAATACCAACAGGATGGGAACTTCGCTTTTCTTTACCTTCTCGATAAAGTCGGCATTCTTCTCGAAATTCTCCACCACGTCAGTAACGTAGAGGATGATGTCCGCATCGATGATGGCAGTCTTCGAGAAGTCCAGCATATATTCCTGCATCTTGTAACTTGGCTTCACGACTCCCGGGGTGTCTGAAAACACGATTTGAAAATCCTCTCCGTTCACGATACCTTTGATGCGGTGGCGTGTGGTTTGGGATTTAGACGTGATAATCGATAATTTTTCCCCGACTAATCGATTCATCAAGGTGGATTTTCCCACGTTGGGATTTCCTAAAATATTGACAAAACCTGCTTTATGCTCCATGTACTCAAAAATTTATTGGGTACAAAAGTACAATTAAAAATTGGATTTGAGAAATCAACTCTTATCAATCTCCAATCTATCCTCTATCGGGATAGATTTAGGATAGCCTTTTGTTTGCAATTAGAAAAAAATTGTTATAAATCAACTTGCAGGTATGTTTATTATTGACTTCCGACAGGGGTAGTTCCTCTCCGTTATCTCGGCTTTATCTTTTTAGGAAATGGAACAAGAAAAGTTATTTATGCTATATGACTCGCTTGGCTGGACGAGCAGATTGAAAAATGGTAATACCCCGCCGTTTGCACGTGGCGGGGTAAATGCTTGTATCTGCGGTATGACCGGGATTGGTGGAATTGTTACTTGTATATGTATTCTATCTTTTCCGAGTTGGCGGGATTTTGCGGGTCGGTTTTGACAATCCATGCTCCCGTGTTGTCGTACTCGTACTTGTAACGAGGATCGGTCTGGTTGCCGAATTCATCGTAATGGATGGTCGTGTTGCCCGTGATCTTCTCGTTTTGCAGGTTTTCTTTCTCGTAGGATATGGCGGTGAGGTAACCGTAAGGGTTGTAACCGTAGCGCGACGTTTGTTTTGTGATCGGGTTATGGATGTCCGGTTTCAGGTTTATTTTGATTTCTTGCATCAGGCGTCCTTTGTTGTCATATGTCAGATCGGTCTGGGCGTATATTTGCCCGTTGGCGTATTCTTGTATTTGAATGATTTGTCCTTCGTTGTTATAGGTTTCTATACGGTTCCTGTCGTTATGCCATTTCGTGTTTTTCATGCTGATATGCCCTTGTATGTTGTACTGGCAATTGACTTGGCACAGGATGTTCTTGGAAAGGGAATCCACTGTTTCCTCCTCGAAGCATTTGCCGAGGTCGTTGTATTTGAAGGTCGTGACGACCGTGGACAGGGTGGAATCTTTTACCCGTGTCGTGGTGACGGATTCCAATAAATAGCCGTGATCATTGTATTTATAGCAAACATTGGTAGTGGTATCTCCCGTCACGAGGGTTTCACAAGTGATTTTGTTGCCCCTGTGATATTTCGTGCACGAGGGGGTAGACCATATCATGGAGTCCACGAATTGTTCTCTTAACTGGTATGCCTTGTCCCTGAATGGCTTGTACTTGTGGTTTTGCAGGTATTTTTTCACGAGAGGGAGTCGTGCGGACGAGTCAATTTGGGCGATCAGGATCACGAGATCGACGCTGTCATTCGTGTATTCTACTTCCGGCAGGAAGTTTCTCGGGCAGCCGCTGAGATACGGGCAGTTCAGGTAGGCGTTGATGGCAGTTTTCATTTCTTCCGGGTTGTGGGCGTTCTTGATTTCGCCGTGCAAATGTATGTCGTACATTTTTTCCACGTCTGCTTTATAGGGACGAGGTTCTTTCGTGCCCGAGTAGAATGTTTTCAGCACGGGGTTGTTGAAGAAAGCCAGTATGCTCGAGTCGGTGGTACAAGTACAAGCACCGTCGTAAAGTAGTTTGTTGTAAATGGTGGCTACTGCGGGATAGTTGTACAAGGTGTCGAAATCCGTGAAGTAGGTTTCGCATTTGCCCAAGGTCGGTTGTGATTTCAGATCGGCGAATTGTACCTTTTCTTTCAGTACGATGATCGAGTTGAATATTTTCGGGGTTATCGCGTATTTGTATTTTGCCAGCAGACCGAGCAAGGTGCGCGAATCTTTCAGTTGAGAGTCGGAATACGCCAGAATGGCGTAGATCGTGGAGTCGGCTTTCCAAACGAAAGTTTCGTAGTTCAGCCCAGCATCCCGGCAGATGGAACGGACACGAGCCCCGTCGTCCTGTTGATTTTCTTCCATGCTGGTTTTCAAGTAAGGTTCGACAGCCCCGAGGCTAGAGTCGAAAAGAAGTGTTTCCAGAGCATCGGCAAGAGCGATTTCATGTTTATACGTTTCGGCACTCTTGAGGTCAATCCTCTCTTTTACCCTTGCGTATTTATCCCGTTCCACTCTTGCGATGTGCTCGTATAGTTTTTCAATCCTGTTTTGCTTCTGCGCGAAAAGGTCGTTGGTGAAGCCCCCCGTGAAAAGCGTACAAATGATAATCGTTGGTAATAATTTTTTCATATCGTTCTCAAATTTAGCGTAGTATCTACGTAAAAATAGGGATAAAGTTCGATGTGGATAACAGTTTTAGCTATAATTATCTATCTTTGTTAGGTAATTTTAAATACGAGTTATGATTATTGATGTGATTGGCAATACGGAAAAAATAGAAGGATTAAATCCTTGGTTTAAAGTTGTTTTTGAGTATATAAGAACGCATGATCTCGTGAATATGCCCGTGGGGAGGATCGATGTGGCGGGGGATGATGCTTATATCAAGATCGAGGATGCCCGGGGACGAAGTGTCGGGGAGGCTGTGTATGAACGGCATGATAAATATATCGATATTCAGATGCCTCTGTCCGGGCAGGAATCTTACGGGTGGAAGGCAAAAAGCCGGTTGGGCGAGGAGTCTGCTCCCTATAACAAAGAGGGAGATTATACGTTTTATAAAGATCGGGTGGAGGATGTATTATTTACGCTTTCTCCCGGTGAATTCGTGATCTTCTTCCCGGAGGATGCCCACGCGCCTTGTATTGGCGAGGGAGTAATCCGGAAGATGGTGGCGAAAGTGAAAAATTCTGTAATTTAGTGATTTTCGATTGTCGATTTATGATTGGCTGTCGTGAACCTAGGAGAAAATTATAAATTGAGTTATTATGAAGAAATGGCATAAAATTGTATTGGGGATCGTGGCGGTTTTGGTGATCGCTTATTTTTGTTTGCCTTACTATGCCCGGCAGGCTCTGTTGTACTGGTATCCTTCCATTGACGATTTGTCGATGTTTGACAGGCACACGGTGCGGAAAGCCGATTCTACCTGGAATTGGGCTCAGGCAAGGGATTACAATACTTACGAGATGAGTTCGGAGGATGATGCTTACCTGGATGATTTTCGCACGGTGTCGTTTCTCGTGATTCAGAATGACAGTATCGTGTACGAGGAATATCGTTCCGGGTGGAATGACACAAAGACATCGAATATATTTTCTTCGACGAAGAGTATCGTGGGGTTGTTGGTCGGGGCGGCTTATGACGAGGGGAAGATCGAGAGTTTGGACGATCCCGTGTGGAAATATGTTCCCGAGTTCAAGGAGGGGGAGAAGAAGAAGATCACGATTCGCGATTTGTTGACAATGAGTGGCGGGTTGAACTGGGACGAGGCTTATGCTTCCTTGTTTTCCGTGACGACACACGGGTATTACGGGAATGATTTGTACGAGTTGGTAACCGGGTTGGACGTGATCGAGGAGCCGGGAAAGCGGTTCTCTTACCGGAGTGGCGACACGCAGATATTGGCGTTTGTTGTGGAGAAGGCGACGGGGAAGACGATCAGCGATTACGCGGAGGAGAAGCTGTGGCGACCGATGCAGGCGGGGCAGGATGCTTACTGGTTGCTGGATAAGAAGGACGGGGACGAGAAATCGTTCTGTTGTTTCCATACCACCGCCCGTGAGGTGGCTCGCTTTGCCCGCCTGATGTTGCATCACGGCAATTGGAACGGGAAGCAATTGATCTCGGAAGAGTATATCAACGAGGCTATGAGTCCGGCGAGATACCTGAAAGACGAGTGGGGCAAGGATTCCCTGGATTATTACGGTTTCCAGATTTGGATTATGAATTATCACGGTCAGCGTAACCCGTATTTCCGGGGAATGCTGGGACAGTATATTATTGCCATACCGGAACGGAACGCTATTATTGTCCGGCTGGGACATAAAAAAGATGAAAAACGTATTCGGGAAACTACCCGTGACGTGTACCGCTATATGGATATCGGGATGAAGATTTTGGATAATAGACAATAGAGTGTTTTGTAGATTTTAAAAGAAAAATCTATATTTGTATATTCAACAAGGGTTGATTTACATGGATATGGATGAAATACGTTCAGATGAAATCTTCGAGGCTATAAAGCGGAGGGAGCATGGTGTCTTTAAGCAACTTTTTGAAACTTATTTCAAGAAGATGACGCTTTTTGCCGAATATTTTCTTCTGGACAGGGATGAGGCGGAGGATATTGCGCAGGAGATTTTCGTGGATTTGTGGAATAATGCACCGACGCTTCCGGGAATTGCAAATTTGAAGTCTTATCTTTTCGTGCAAGTCCGGAATAAATGTTTGAATCGGTTGAAGCATCTTCACGTGGAAGACCATTATAAGCAATGGTTAGCGGAAGCACAAGCATATGCGGAGATCCCGGAGGTGGAGATTGACCCGGAATTGTTGCAGCGGGTGTATGAGGTGATCGAGGAGTTGCCCGATCAATCCCGCCTTGTTTTTAAAAGTTGTGTGTTGGAAGGGAAAAAGTATAAGGACGTGGCGGAAGAAATGGGAATTTCAGTCAACACGGTGAATACCCAGATGAAACGGGCGTATAAATATATTCGAACCCGTTTGGGAGTTTCTTTTTTGATTATTCTTGCTGTTGTCTAGGTCGGATAATCAGTGTTTTACAAAAAAAATAAAAATTCTTCGGATTTTTGTCACTGTGTTTTTCCTTGAAGTTGTCTTATATATGATTACAGCAAATAAATGCTATGCAAAAAATAGATTGGTACATATTGAAACGATCGATAAAAGGCGATTTGACGGACGAGGAAAAGCAGACTCTAGGTGTTTGGCTGAATGAATCGGAGGAGAATAGAGGCTATTATCGGAAAATGCAGAGTTTCTTTGCCTACGGAGAGGAGGATAAAGAGATTGATGTTTTGAAGAATTTCAGGCAATTTGAACGGAAAACATATGGTAAACGGCGACGTTTGATTTTTGGTGTATTAAAATATGCTGCTGTGCTGGTTGTGTTGGTCGGGAGTGTTGTCCTGTGGCGAGGATTGGGTACTGATTCCCGGGAAACGGGTACGAGACAATTCGCTTTAGCACCGGGTATGGAGAAAGCTATATTATACACGGGGACGGGAGAGCGGATTGTGCTGGAAGCACAAGTGAGGAGAAATATCGTGGTTGCCGATAGTTTCCGGGTACAGCAAGATAGCAACGTGTTGAATTATGCAGCGATGAATGCGGAAGGAAAGGTCATCAACGAAATGCACATGATGCGGGTGCCCCGGGGCGGAGAGTTCTCCATGAAGTTGAGTGACGGTACGATGGTGTACCTCAACGCGGAAACCGACTTGCGTTATCCCGTGCAGTTTAACGATGACGAAAGACGTGTAGTTCTCATGGGCGAGGCGTATTTCGACGTGACGAAGTCGGGTAAGCCGTTTGTCGTAGAAGTAAACGGATTCGAGGTGAGGGTGTTGGGTACTCGTTTTAATGTGCATGCTTACAAGGGAGAAACTCGTTTTGAAACGACCTTGGAGCAGGGAAGCGTGGAAGTAAAGACCAAAGATCATTTTTTGCTTCTGGAACCGGGAGAACAAGCGGTGTTGACCGACGAGGGTAGATTAAGCAAGCAGAAAGTAGATGTCCATCGCTACACGGCATGGAAGGATGGGCATTTTGTCTTTGATGACGAGCGGCTGGAAGACGTGATGAACACGGTAGCCCGGTGGTATGATATAAAAGTGTTCTATCATAACCAGGACGTGAAAGATGTTCGAATAAACGGGAATATTAGCCGGTACAGGGATTTTTCCGTGTTATTGGAGAAAATAGAAAAATTGGATGTGGCACAATTTGAAATAAAAGAGAATACAATCATAGTGAAAAGTAGATAAAAGGAAGAGGAGTGTCCCCACACTCCCCGTTCCTGATTACAAAATTAGTCTTATTCAAACACTACAAAGTTATGACAAAAAAATGGAAAGATGACTTTCTCTACCCGAGAAAGTGTACTCAAATTATGCGATTTATGAAAATTTATGTATTACTGATGGTGGTGGGTATGCTTTACGCGTATGGAAGTGTACATTCACAGAATCTGACACTTAAGGTGAAAGATGTCACGTTAAAGGAGGTTTTTAAAGAGATCGAGAAAAGCTCGGAGTATCGCTTCTTGTTTAAATCGGACGATGTGGCGAACGTCAAGGGATTGACGCTGTCTGTTTCTATGGCTGACATTGACGAGGTGTTGGCATTGTGCCTGAAAGGGACGAACTTGGTGTACGAGAAAGATGGTTCTTTAATCATAGTAAAGCGAGGAACAGACGAGGAGAAACCCCAGAAAAGACTGATAAAAGGAAAGATATTGGATGAAAACGGGGCAACTCTACCCGGGGCAACGATCGTGTTGAAAGGTACGGCTTTGGGGGGAGTGGCTAACGTGAAGGGTGAGTTTGCTCTTGAGATTCCTTACCGGGATTCCGTCGTGTTGTTGATTACTTTCGTGGGGTACGAGATGCAAGAGGTCGCTTTAGGCAAAGAGGATAATAAGGAGTTGGTTATCCGTTTGAAACCGGATGTGACGGAAATCGAGGAAGTGGTGATCACGGGATACGGGAAAGTGGATAAGCGATTGTCCGCCAGTGCGACCACTACGATAAAGATGGATGACATCCGTATTCCGAACGTGGCTTCGGTTGATGCAATGTTGCAGGGACGTGTGCCGGGATTGATGGTGATGACAAGTTCCGGTAGTCCGAACGCGACGCCTCGCATGAGAATCCGTGGTTCTTCCACTATTCATGGGAATGCTGCCCCGGTATGGGTGGTCGACGGAATTATCCAGGAAGATCCGGTAGAATTGTCTAACGACGAGATCAATAACGTGATCGCCGGTACGGATGCCACGTTGCGGGGACAATTGAACGATAACGCTAGTTTCAGTTTGCTGGGAAACGCTATTTCCGGTTTGAACCCGAGCGATATTGAAACGATGACATTCTTGAAGGATGCTTCCGCCACGGCTATTTACGGAACACGTGCGGCGAACGGGGTAATCGTGGTTACAACTAAAAAAGGACGGGTAGGTAAGCCTTCGGTTAATTTTTCTTCTTCTTTTGGTTTCACGGCTCGCCCGAGATACGAGGATTATAAATTGATGAATTCCAAAGAGCGGGTCGGGGTTTCCCGGGAAGTGGCGGAGAGTGGCTATCTGTATTCGGTAATGCCTTTTTCTACCGGTTACGAGGGGGCGTTGTTTGACTACTATGACGGAAAGATCACTAAAAGTGAATTTGATGCACGTGTGGCTTCACTGGAAACGATGAATACGGACTGGTTCAAAATCTTGTTTCGGAATGCTTTCAATCAGGATTACGCTTTGAGTGTATCCGGGGGAACGGAAAATACCCGTTATTATCTTTCTGTCGGTTTTAATGATAGCAAGGGAAGTACCAAGGGCGACGATTTGCGGCGGTATAACGTGAACATGAATATCAATACTAAAATTGGTCGTTTCGTGGATGTCGAGGGGAAGTTGAGTTTTTCAGACCGGAAATCGGATGGTTTTTACATGGTGAATCCTTTGGATTACGCTTTGAAAGCCTCCCGGGCGATCAGTAAAGACGAGTTTTACACGACACAGTTGACAACGGTAGCGGGAATATCATCCAATTTCCCGTTGACCTATAATATTCTGAACGAGATCAAGCATACAGGCAACGAGGCAAAGGTTCGCCAAACGAACGCGAGCGTGGGTATCAATGCCAAGATTTTACCCGAGTTGACTTTGAATACACTTTTCGGGGTGACTTATGCCAATACCTTGAACTCGAAGTGGGCGGGTGAACGTTCAAATTATATTACTCAGATTCGAGGATATGATTACGGGAGTGTGGCGCCGAATAGTGCGGAGGAGAAGGCTTCCCGCTTGCCCAAGGGTGGTATTTTGATCTACGAGAACAAGAATAACACGACATTCACGGCTCGGGCTTCCATGAATTATAACAAAGTATTTTCCGAGGATCACGTGATTAATGCCATGTTGGGGTACGAGATTCGTTCTATCAAGTATGACGGTTTCAACACGACGGAATGGGGTTATTTCCCGGATCGGGGATTGGGTATCAGCTACGAGTACGACACGGGGACTTCCGGAAGTACATCATTAACCGGTAATTCTTCACTGGAAAAACACACGTCGAAGTTGACGAATACGGTATCTAACACGGTGTCGGGGTATGCGACTTTGGTGTATGCTTTCAAGAATCGCTACGTGCTGAATGCCAATATCCGTATGGATGCTTCCAATCGTTTCGGGCAATACACGAACAACAAGGCTCTGCCCGTGTGGAGCTTGGCGGGACGTTGGAGCGTATCGGAGGAACCCTGGTTCCGGCAGTTGGGCGAACAGGCGGAATTGAGTTTGCGCGCTTCTTTCGGTCGTCAGGGAAACGTGCCGTCTTCCGTGGGACCGAATTTGGTGGTAAAGTACCCGCAGACGGTAATCAATCGTTGGTCTGGAGAGTACGTGTTGAATATTAGTCGTTTGCCTTACCCGAATCTGCGTTGGGAGAAAACGAACACAATCAACTTGGGATTGGATTTCTCTTTCTTGAAAGGACGTATCAGCGGTACGGTGGATTATTATTACAAGAAAGGAAACGATATTATATTTAGCTTGGATGTGCCTGCCGAGTTTGGTGTGGCTAAGACTTATAAAAACGGGGCGGATATCAAAAATACCGGTTTCGAGTTGGCGTTGACTTTCGTGCCCGTGCGGACAAAGGATATCACGTGGACAATATCCCCGATATATTCAAAGAATAGTAACAACGTGGACAATACCGGAAAGAGTGAATACACGTACTTGGACTATTTGGCAGGAAATGCTTTCGAGAGCGGTAAGCCGGTGAATGCCATTTATTCGTGGAAATTCACGGGATTAGACCCGCAATACGGTTATGCTACTTTCGCGAATACTTCGCGAGTACAAAGTGAGGTGGTGAAAATGGATGACCCGAAAGAATATTTGGTGTATTCCGGTCAGAAAGATCCGAAGATCAGCGGAGGTTTTACTACTAGCTTGCGGTACAAAAACTTGACGTTGAATGCGAATTTCGCTTATAGTTTCGGAAACGTGAAACGTTTGAATTTCTTGTATGATGGCAAGTTCATGATGCCGTCGCCGCAGGATAATCTGCATTCCGATTTGCTGAAGCGTTGGAAAAAACCGGGTGACGAGGCGAAGACTAATATTCCGGGATTCGTGCTTGATGGTACCAGCGAGTATAATTTATACGTGCCGATTCCGTCAACCGTATCGTTGAATTCTTATGATATGTACAATTACTCGGATATCCGGGTTGTTAAGGGTGATTTCTTGAGATGTCGTAATTTGTCGTTATCTTACGTGGTCCCCCCGAAGTTTATTCAGGATTTGGGTTTATCCTCGGCGTCCTGCACGTTCAACGTGACGAACCCGTTGACGATTTGCAGCAGCAAGTTCCGCGGACAGGATCCGGAACAGGAAGGAACGGGAGGTACGGCACTACCGATAATCCAGACTTACACGTTTTCTTTAAACATCAGTTTTTAATCTTTCAAAACGAGTGAACTATGATTTCTAAATTGAATATAATCTTATTAACCGTACTCGTTTTCGCGAGTGTTTCTTGCGGGGACTTTCTGAAAGAAGTTTCGCAGGATGAGTTCGAGCCTTCAACAACCACCGCTTACACGGAATTGTTGAATGGAGAAGGGTATAATTATAGCGTGGTGGATGCACTTACTTGGTACATGGACGATGATGTGGACGGATGCGTGTCCTATACGCCTTCCGATGCACAAATGGCTTACAAGGATGTTTTCACGTGGCAATATTATATGGATCAGTCTTTGAAAGAGGCTTATTCGCAAGATCAGAGCACGTACGAGAATTTTTATTCCAAGATCATGGCGTGCAACGTGGTGATCGATAACGTGGAATCTTCTTTGGGAACAGAGTCGGAAATCGCTAACGTGTTGGGAGAGGCATTGACCTTGCGGGCGTACTATTATTTCCACCTGGTGAATATTTTCGCTACCCCGTACAATGATGCTCGCTCGGCTCCCGAGCAGAGATTAGGTGTGTCTTTGGTGACAAAATCCGAGATATTGGACGAAGGATACGCCCGTAATACGGTGGCAGAAGTGTACAAACAGATAACAGAGGATATCGAGAGGGCGATTGTTTTGCTGGAAAAGGATAAGGTCGATAATGGACGTTTCCGGGTGAACTACGTGGCAGCCCATTTGATCGCTTCCCGGATTTACCTTTACATGGAAGAGTGGGACCAAGTGATAGACCATGCCACGAAAGCTATAGCAGGGGCTCCGGGATTGGTGTATTTGCCGGGGTATACGTTTAGTGTACCTAATTATCCGGAGAACTCCACGAATCCGGTTGTTTCATCTAATTTCCCGGAAACGATATTCGTGTATGGTTCGATGCCGTCGACGATGGGATTTGCCGGAACTCCGGTTTGTTTATCCGATGCCGTTGTCAATAGCTATACGGATAATGGTGACAGCCGGGTCGGGGCGTATTTCAAGAGGACAGCAAGTTATCTGAATTATCCTTACATGGAATTGAAGCACGGGAGAGCGGAACGGGGTTATGTGTGGCGTACCGCCGAATTGTACCTGAACAGGGCAGAGGCATATATGCAGAAATACAAGGAAGGGGAATCTTCTGCCGGGCAGTTGGCGGTGGATGATTTGAATGAATTGAGGAGCAACCGGATCACGAATTACACGAACTACCAGTTGAGTACGGCGGAGGATTTGGAAACGCTGTGCAAGCTGGAACGTCGTCGTGAATTGATTTTCGAGGGACACCGTTGGTTTGATTTGCGCCGTTACGGGATGCCACAGATTCAGCACAAGTGGATTGCCGATGAGGGAAGAACTACCACGTACACGTTAAGCGAGAAAGACCCGGGATACACGGTACCTATCCCCCAAGCCGTGTTGGATAGGAATAAGAAGTTGGTGCAAAATGAATTGGCTCCGGATAGACAAGGTTATTAACTGATAAAACACGAGAAAGATGAAAAATATATTATTTCTGTTATTGCTGATGGCTGGTATCATCGTGGCTTGCGATGAGGATAAGTTGACCCCGTCGGAACCTCAGGAGTTTTATGAGTTCCCGCAAGGTGATTCTGATTACGACCGGGAATTTGTAACTTTTTACGAGAAGTATAACACGCAATTCCTGTATAGATATAATGAATCTGATTTCCGCTGGAACGTGACGAGTTATATTCCTTTTTATTCAGTACCGGCGGATGAGGCATACGTGGAGAAAGCTTATCATTTTATAAAAGAGAGATGTTTGGACACGTGGGGAGAGAGCTTTTACAAGAATATATTACCGATGCGAATATTGTTGTCATCCAAAATCTATAGTGTGGCACAGAAATATGGTTCCATCTGGAATGAAGAAACGCAACAGTGGGAGTATAAAAGTTATTATGACACTACTTATCATGCTTCCACTTACGGTCTGAATCATATCGCTTTTGGTTACACGAGCGAGAAGTTTGATGAGTTGACGCCGGCGGAACAATTAAATGCAGTGGGAGAGTTGAATAAATCCTTGATCGGGTATGCGGCTTCCCGGGATAAAATTGTCATACCGGCAGAGTTTGTCGAATGGTATGATAAATATAGAAACAGTGTTTGGGAGGGTGCCGAGAATCGTTACGGTTTCCTTGAGTACTACAAGGATATGGATGTCGCTTATGATTTCGGGCTTTACGTGAAGTACCTGACCACGATGAGTGAAGAAGCGTTCAAGGCATGGGCGTTGTCAGATGATGTCGATACGAGTCAGGATTGGGATCAAGCGTCCGGTACGTACAAGCGGACTTACGCGATTACTAATAAATACAAGATCGTGTTGGAGTATTTCAAGACCGAGTTTAATATCGATCTTCATGCTATCGGAAATCAAGCTAATTAAATGATAGATATTGCCGATGATTACTTCATCGGCAATAAAGAATGATAAAATAATCACTATGAAAAATAAGTTCGTAATTATTGTAATGCTGTTATGTGGTCTTGCCGTCAACGTGTTCGGGCAAGAGGAAAGCGTGGTTCAAGACCAGCAAGAGATTTCACGGTTGACGTTAAATCCGGAAGTTCCCCTGGTCGGGCGATCACTAGAATTGACCTATAACCCGGCGGGGGGACCGTTGGAGGGGAAGACAGATTTGGTCGGGATTGTCTATATGTATAATTTTTATCGTTGGGAGATTGGTGATGTACAACTGAAGCAGGAGGGGAAACTTTGGAAAGGAACGTTTGAAATGCCGGAGAATTGTGCATTTGTGGCTTTTAAATTCCAATCGACTTTTACTTTGCAACCGGATACAACGGATAACAACGGGGATAAAGGATTTATGTTCATTCCGAAAGATGCTACCGGGAATTATCTGCCGGGAAGGTATCTGGCTTGGGGGGTATTTCGTATGCCTTCGTTGGGCGAAGGGACGGGAAGTTATTTCACTGGGAATTACAAAGAGATTTCCGACGACGCGATTATGCTTTGGATAGATCAGGAGGCGAAGCATTATCCCCAGTACGGGCGTCTTTTTTTCGGGGTGATGAAGTCTGCTTTGAGAAAAATTCATGGAGATAATGCTAGTCGGGGGATTGCGCATTTGCTTAAAGTGATGGAGAATCAAGAAAATCTGACGGAAAATGAATACATGGAGATAAGTCATACTTACCGGTATGATTTAAAGAATAAAGAGAAAGCGGACAGTCTGGATCAAGTTATTCTTAAACTGTTCCCGCGTGGCGGATTGGCAAGGTTCAATCGTTCTTTGATCATGAATACAGTTCCGGCTGAAGAATATTTTGTCGCTGCCGATCAGTTTAGAAAAGATTTCCCGATAGCAGAATGGCGGAAGAATCCGGATTCAAGAGGATTCGTGTATGGTAATTTCTACCGGGAGTTAGCCACTAGATATTATAAAGCGGGAGATTACGGCAAATTGGAGGAAATATTACCGGAGATGAGTATGGTTATGCTGAATGATGTTTTTCGGAAAAGCGTGGAATTTGCGATTCGGAAAACTCCCACGCCGGCAGAAACTTTTGTCGATATATCCAAAAAGTTTATCGACCAGATGATCGTGAAAGTGGGTGATGGTTCGTATATGCAGGGAATGCAGTATTCTCCCCGTCAGGCGGAGGATCTGGCTCGTTTGTGGTTATATTATTACATTGGGGTTCATGCCCAGGTGGCAGAGAAGAGCGGTCGTTACGAGGAAGCCGTGAACTCGATGAACTTGATAGAAGAAGACCAACGTTATCTGTTCTATCCGGCGGGGAACGAGGCATATATTACAAGTTTGGAGAAATTGGGACGTCAGGCAGAGGCTTTCGAAGCGATGAAAGGAGCGGCTGGAGCAGGACAGATGACCCCGGTTATCTATGATAAGTTACGGGAGTATTATACGAGTTTGGAGAAGAAACCGGCAACTTTTGAAGCTTGGGTCGCGTCATTAAAACCTCGGAGTGAAGTAGAGAAAATAAAAAATAAACTTCGGGCAAAGATGATCGATATACCTTTTGAATCTTTTGTTTTGGAATCGCATCTTGGTGGTAAGGTGAAATCTGCCGGTTTCAAGAAGAATGAAATTGTGATACTTGATTTTTGGGCGTTGTGGTGTGCCCCGTGTATTGCCGCTTTGGATGGGATGCAGATGGCTGTGGATCTCTATGCGGACGATCCGAGTGTAAAATTCTATTTTATTATCACGCAGGACGAACCTAATAAGGTGAAGATCGATGCCTTGTGGAAAAAGAATAATTTCCATAACATGGAAGTGCTTTATGATGCTAACCGGGATGGAAAAAAATCTCGTGATGCCGTGTATAAATCCATGTTCCCCGGAACCTCGGGTATTCCCCAGAAAGCGATCCTTAAAAACGGTCGTATCCGTTATCTTGCAGAGGGATACGGGGGTAGTCCCAGTGGTTTGATGGATGAAATTTCTTACGTGGTTGAAATGCTAAAAGAAGAGAAATGATGATGTTGAAAAATAGTTTTATTGTCCTGTTGCTTGCGGCAACGGGACTCTTTTGCTCCTGTGGGAACGGGAATAATTACACGCTTACCGGTAGTTTGCCGATACGTTATGATGGTTGCCGTGTCTTCATGTCGCCCGCTACATATTATTTCTCTCCGGAAAAGCCTGCTCCGGTGGATAGTGGTGTGATCCGGAATGGAGAGTTTCAGTTCAGGGGAACGATTCAAGAACCTGCGGTGTTTGTCCTGACAGTCGAGGATGTGCGTGACAATGAAATTCCGGGAATGTATTCCACCCCGGTGATTATCGAACGGGGGAATATTAAAATTCTTTATGACACGGCAGGAATCACTTTATCCGGAACCCCTATCAACGATCGCTATATGGCAACTGTCGGGAAGGGACGGCTGGAGGAAAGGCGTAAACGACAAATATTGTTTCACGAGAGGGATAGTGTGCTGCGTTTATCGGGACACGCCGGCAATGAGGTGAATAATTACTATAATACGCGAAGTCAAATCCTTTTTAGAGAAATCATGATTCCTGCAGCGGAAGAATTTATTCGAACGTATGCCGGAACAAGCGTAGGAGATTATTTCTTCTTTGATTGTTGTGCAAAAGATCTTTATAGTGAAGCTTTTGTCGAGGCTGTCTATCCAACGATCCAGCCGAAACTACGGGATCAGTATGAAACGTTAATTAGGACACGTCAGGAAAAGCAGAATTATTTTTCCAGTTCTCAGAAAGCGACGGAAGAGGGAATGCCTTTTCGTGAGATTGCGGCTCAAACCATCGAGGGGCAGGAAATCCGTTTGTCAGAATGCGTGAAAAAAGGAGGACTCGTGTTGTTGGATTTTTGGGGGTCATGGTGTATTCCCTGCATTCAGGAAATGCCTTTGCTGAAGGAATTACACGAGAAATACAGGAAGAAAGGTTTGGTGATAATAGGTATTTCGCTAGATAAAGATCGGGAAAAATGGCAAAATTCTCTCGAGAAATATAAGCCGACAGGTATTCAGGTTTCCGAGTTGAAGGGATGGGAAAGTGCTTCCCGTAATGATTACGGGGTTCAAGCGATACCGTTTACACTATTGATAGACGGTTCCGGGAAAATTATAGCCCGCAACCCGCATGGTCCGAAATTAGTTGAAGCCATTGAGCAATATTTTGGTCATAAATCAAAATAGGGATTGTAATTAAAACCGTGGCGGCAAAGACTGGATAATTCTAATCTTGCCGCCACGGTTTTAATCATTTGTGTTCTTCACAACTGCCGCATCCTTTGCAATCCTGTTTTTCGTTCTTTACAGCCGGATTGTCTTGCCCGCCTCGTTGACCGTGGTGATTCATGCCTTCCTTGCGGCGTTTTTCCATTTCTTGTTTTCTCTTTTCCAGGTTGGTTTGATAAATTTTATATTGCTCTTCCGTCAAAATTTTCTTTAAGGATAAATTCTGTTGGTCTTCAATTTTCTTGTTGTAGAACATCACGGAATCACGTTGTCCTTGGTATTTTTTCATGAGTTCGCCTCTTTTCTTGAAGTTTTCCGTGAACAACTCTTTCACTTGTTTTTCTTGTTTCTCGTCGAGTTTCAGTTCGGTCTTCATTTGTTCGACCATCTTTTTGACCATTTCTTCGGGATTCATGTGACCTCTTGGTCCGCGGTGTTGTTGCCCACGTTCTTGTGCGTTCAGATTAACAGTCATTAAAATGAATAATGACGAAATGATAAGGGTTAAAGTTTTCATGTTTTTATTCTTTAATTGTTTATAATTGCACGGGATTTAGGGGAAAAGAATATCCGTAAATCTCATGCTCGTTATTAAAATAGTTCTGCTTCTAAGACAAAACGGGAAAGAAAAGGTTTATCTGTATATATTTCATTTTCAAAAAAATCTTTAGGCGTGCGTCCAAAAAGGCTTTGTCTGCTTGCTATACAATTTAGAAATAAAATGAAGTGGAAAAAGTTTTGTTTCTACGGTTTTCTTCATAAGTTTGTGGTGTTTGACACATATGTCAGATTTGATCGTCAATCATAGGTCTATTTGTTATGAATGTTTATAAAGTTGGTCTTGATATTGGTTCTACCACGGCTAAGATAGTCGTATTGGATAAGAACGGAACGGATGTCCTTTTTTATAAGTATGAAAGGCATCAGGCAAAAGTGCAGGAATGTTTGTCCGGCTTTTTCCGGGAATTGGGAGAATTGGTCGGGGATGCCCCGTTGGCTGTTCAGGTTACCGGTTCTGTCGGTATGGGAGTTGCCGAGAAATGTGGCTTGCCATTCGTGCAGGAGGTCGTGGCAGCCACGAACTACATTCGTCAGCATCACCCCGGTGTTGCCAGTATGATTGACATCGGGGGAGAAGACGCCAAGGTCGTGTTCTTTCAGGATCATCAGGCTACCGACTTGCGGATGAACGGGAATTGTGCCGGAGGGACGGGAGCGTTCATCGATCAGATGGCAATACTGCTGGGTGTATCGGTTGAAGAATTGAACGAATTAGGATGCCGGGCGACACAAGTCTACCCGATAGCCTCCCGGTGTGGCGTGTTTAGCAAGACGGACGTGCAGAATTTAATCGCTAAAAACATATCGAAGGAGAATATCGCTGTTTCTATTTTTCACGCGGTAGCCGTGCAGACGGTTGTTACTCTTGCCCGCGGGTGTGATATAACAGCCCCGGTATTGTTTTGTGGCGGACCTTTGACTTTTATTCCGGCTCTTCGGAAAGCCTTTGCCGATTATTTGAATTTGTCTTTGGAAAAGGATTTCGTCCTGCCGGAGAAAGGTAATCTGATCCCGGCTTGGGGTGCCGCTTTAGCCATGACACCCCATGACATAAGTTTGTCCGCTTTACTCCGACTTTTGGAAACCCGCTTGGGCAATATATCATGTTCGGGTAGTAGCCTTCCGCCTATTTTCAAAGATCAATCGGAATATTCACGATGGAAAGAACGATTGGTACGGCACGGGATACAACGTGCAGAATTGAAAGCGGGAGTACAGCAGGTTGTTATCGGGATAGATTCCGGTTCCACCACGACAAAAATCGTGGTACTCGATGCGGATGACCGGATGGTTTATTCCTATTACCACGATAATAACGGAAATCCGATAAAAGCCGTGAAAGACGGGTTGCGGGAATTGTATGAAGAATGCCAAAGAAAAGGAACGACCTTGAAAATCAAGGGTGGTTGCTCTACCGGGTATGGAGAAGAATTAATCAAGGCGGCATTCCAGATGGACGCCGGTATTATCGAAACCATAGCCCACTATACTGCCGCCAAGCATATAGATAAGGACGTGTCTTTTATTTTGGATATTGGCGGGCAGGACATGAAGGCGATTTGCATCCACGACGGGGTAATTAACCGGATAGAAATCAATGAAGCCTGTTCGTCCGGTTGTGGTTCTTTCATCAGTACCTTTGCGCAATCCTTGGATTACGGGATTGACGATTTCGCCAAAGCTGCTTGTCATTCGCGAGCCCCGAGTGATCTGGGTACGCGTTGTACCGTTTTCATGAACTCCAAGGTGAAACAGGTACTCCGGGAAGGTGCTTCCGTGGCGGATATTGCGGCGGGATTGTCGTATTCGGTGGTTAAAAACTGCCTTTACAAGGTCTTGCAATTGAAAAACACGGACGAGCTTGGCGAGCATATCGTTGTGCAAGGGGGTACAATGCGCAATGACTCTATCGTGCGGGGACTGGAAATACTCACGGGACGGGAAGTTGCTCGTGGTGATTGTCCCGAATTGATGGGAGCCTTGGGATGTGCTTTGTATGCGCGACATATTGAACAAGCCCGAGAAATGGATTTGCGGGATATGATACATCTTGCCCGGTTCACTTCCAGCCAGTTGCAATGCCGGGGATGCGAGAATCAATGCGCTGTTACCCGTTACACGTTTGATAACAAGAACAGTTATTTTTCCGGAAACCGGTGCGAGAAGGCGTACACGAACAAGGGAAACATCTCGGGCGAGGGAGTGAACGTGTACGAGAGAAAGATCAAGTTACTGTTCGACCGGGAGGCGCCCGTCGCTCGTCCTTTGCTGACCATCGGTATTCCCCGTTGCCTGAATATGTATGAAGAATATCCTTTTTGGCATACCCTGTTTTCCCGTTGCGGCATTCAGGTCAGCCTGTCATCCCCTTCCACCTTTGACAAGTATGAAACGGCAGCCAATAGGGTGATGTCAGACAACATCTGTTTCCCGGCGAAGTTGGTACACGGTCACGTCCAAGATCTTGTAGAACGTCGTGTCGACCGGATATTCATGCCGTTTGTCGTGTTCGAGAAAATGGACAAGCAACAGCAGAATAGTTACAATTGCCCCATCGTGTCCGGTTACTCGGAAGTGATCAAGAGTGTACAGTCCGAGGATATACCGGTTGATGCCCCAGCTATCACGTTTAAAGACCAAGCCTTGTTGTACAAGCAATGCGCTGAATACCTCGGGGCATTGGGTGTTCCCGGGCACACGTTTCGGGCGGCATTCGAGCGGGCATTGAAAGAACAGGATGCTTTCGAGCGGGAGATTGCCGTCTATGCCCGTGAGGTCATGGAAGAAGGGCGTTGGAAGCATAAGCTGGTGATCCTGCTTGCCGGGCGTCCTTATCATTCCGATCCGCTGATACAGCATAAGGTGTCGAATATGATTGCCGCGATGGGAGTGTACGTGATCACGGATGATATTGTCCGTCAACAAAAAATCTCGTTGGAAGGAGTAAATTTTCTCCCTCAATGGGCGTTCACGAACCGTATCTTGAAAGCGGCGAAATGGGCTGCCGGGCAAGGCAACGAGATACAGTATATGCAATTGACCTCCTTCGGTTGCGGACCGGACGCATTCCTGACCGACGAAGTCCGCGCTTTATTGAAACAGTACGGGAAAAATCTTACCCTGCTGAAAATAGACGACGTTAGCAATATCGGTTCCATCAAATTGCGGGTACGTTCTTTGGTGGAGAGCCTGCATATCAGTCTGCGTCAGTCCGCTGACGGGTCAAAACGGATCGTTTCTACTCGCCCTTTCGTGAAAGAAGACAAAAAGAAGAAGATCATCGTTCCTTTCTTCACGCCTTTTATTTCACCGCTCATCCCGCCGCTCATGAAAGTAGCGGGGTATGATGCCGAGAATCTGCCGATAAGCGATACCCGTTCGTGTGATTGGGGGTTAAAGTATTCCAATAACGAGGTGTGTTACCCGGCTACCCTGATCGTGGGCGACATCGTGAAGGCTTTCAAGGACGGGCTTTATGACCCGGACAACACTTGTGTTGCCATTACCCAGACGGGTGGTCAGTGTCGTGCCAGCAATTACATTTCTCTGATCAAAAAGGCATTGATCGAGAATGGATACGTCAATACCCCGGTCGTGTCGCTTGCCCTCGGAAGCGGGATCAGTAACGATCAACCCGGGTTCAGCATCAATTGGTCTAAGATCGTGCCGATAGCCCTTGCTGCGGTATTGTACAGTGATTGTATCGCGAAATTCTATTACGCCTCTGTCGTTCGGGAGAGGGAGCAAGGGCAAGCAGCCGGGTTTAGGGATCTGTATCTGGAAAAGGCAAAAGCGGCTATTTTACGGAAAAGCATGGGCGATTTGTACCGTGATCTCTCGTTGGCAGCCCGCGATTTCGACAGGATTTGCCAGCAAAAGTCCACACCTAAAGTCGGTGTCGTGGGAGAGATATTCTTGAAATTCAATCCTTTCGCTCAAAAGAACGTCATGTCGTGGCTTGTCGATAAACAGATCGAGGTGATCCCGCCGTTGATGTCCGATTTCTTCATGCAGAGTTTTGTCAATTTGAAAGCGATGCAAGACAGCCATTTGAAACGCAAGTATGTACCGGATGTCGTGATCGACTGGCTGTACGGCAAGGTGCGGAAGCAAATCAACCGGATCAACGAGATCGGGAAAGAGTTTAAATACTTTCTTCCGTTCGAGAGTATTTACGAGAAAGCGGAAAATGCCAAGCGGGTGATCTCCCTGAACGCCCAGTTCGGCGAGGGATGGTTGATTGCCGGGGAGATGGTGTCGTTTGCCGCCCGGGGGATCAATCATGTCATTAGTTTGCAACCTTTCGGCTGTATAGCTAACCATATCGTGGAAAAAGGAATAGAAAAACGGATAAAATCTTTTTATCCGCGAGTGAATATACTATCTTTAGACTTTGATAGTAGTGTCAGTGATGTGAATATTGTCAATCGAATGTTATTGTTCATTGACAACATAAAAAAGTGAAACATGGGAGCATTAGAAAACAACGAGTTAGAGCAACAAATAATAGAAACGGCGAAGCGGCTTTTTGTGGAAAAAGGGTTTGTCGAAACCAGCATGAGTGATATTGCGGCAACCGTCGGGATAAACCGTCCCACGTTACATTACTATTTTAGGACGAAAGACCGGATGTTTCAGGCGGTGTTCAGTTCGATCGTCATGTCCTTGTTGCCGCGGGTACGGGAAATCATGAAACGGGATATCCCGTTTATGGAACGGGTGAGTATGGTACTGGATGAATATTTGGCACGTTTTATCGAGAATCCCTATATTCCTAAATTTATATGCGAGGAAGTACAACGGGATGTGAATCATCTACTTGCGACTGCCAAGGAAATGCAATTTGAGGAAACTTTTGCCATCATCAAGGAGGGATTACAGTCCGAGATGGAGGCGGGACGATTGAAAACCGTGCCCCTGCATATTTTATTCCTGACGTTTTATGGTTTACTTCTTTTCCCACTTTTGTCGAAAAATTTGGTGGTCACCCTGTTCTTGAAAGAGGATTCCGAATTTGAACTTTTGTTGTGGGAGTGGAAACAATATATCCTTCTCCATTTGAAGAATTTGTTGTGTGTCGATGGATAAATGGAAATTAAAAAATTACCCAAAAAGAAATGGGAGTAGTATCTTTTGTCGTATTTTTGCGGGGAAATAGGTGATGAGAGTCAAAGAGGTATTCAAAAAATAACTTTCATAATGGTGGTAATTTGGGAAACGAAGAAGTAGATATTATTCTTGAATTTGCCCGTGGGGAGGAGAAAGCGTTCCGCGTGCTGTATGACAGGTATGCGGTTGCCTTGCGTTATTTTGCGGCGAAGTACGTGAGCGATGAGAATGTGATCGAGGATATCCTGCAGGATGCTTTCGTGGCATTGTGGGAGAAAAGAACGGAATTTCGCGTGGAAAATGCCGTGAAGGCTTATCTTTATAAGGTCGTGCGGCACGATTGCCTGAATCTGATCCGACACAAACAGGTCGAAAATAAGTACGCAGAGAAGATATTGCAAGAGGGGGATGAGGCGGAGTCTTTTCTCGACCAAATACTGGAATCCGAGATATTCCAAGTATTGCTTACCGTGTTCGATGAATTATCTCCCGCCTGTAAAGAGGTTTACCGGATGAGTTTGAATGGGGACAGTCACGAGGAGATTGCCCGAAAGTTGAATATCTCTATCAATACCGTGAAAAAACACAAGAATAACGCTAACCATTATATGAAGGAGCGTTTGAAAAATGTGTTGTCCATCTTGTTGTGGATTTCCTGAAAAAGGGGATGTTTCAAGACAAATTCTAGCGTGTTAAGTGTGAAATAATATCAATGAAAGATATTTTATAGTAATCATTTTCGTATTTTCTTGGTAGCCTCTCCCATTCATCTCCCATTCTTTCCCTATTCATAGCCTATTTTAATAGTAAAAATATAGGATTTTTATATAATTTATATGGTATAAAATTCCTTATTGATATATAAAATATTCGAGATATATAAGGAGCATTGGTATAAATTGTATAGGACTTCGGTGGAAAAATAAAAAAAGTGCGGTTTGCTATTACACCAAATGGTACTTTGCGTGCTTTAGTATAAAACTAAAGAATGAAAGTATGCGAATGCGAGATGATAATAGGATAAAACAGTTGATCGTGGACCACGTGAAAGGAGTGTTGGACGACGTGGGGGAACGGGAGTTGTGGGTTTGGCGGAAAATGAGCGTGGAGCACGAGGAGATGTTTCAGCGGTTGGTATCCATGCAGCGTTTGGAAGAAGGATTCCGTCGGTTCGTGAAGTCGCCGGAGGCGGAGAATCGGGCATGGGAAAGGATATTGAACCGAACGACACGTAAGGGACAGCGTGTAAGGAAATTATCGTGGCTTAAGTATGCGGCGATATTCGCTTTGCCGTTATTGATAGGAGGAATGATTTATTTTGCCTTGAACCGTGAGGACAAGAAGGTGCCGTTGGCTGTCGTGACAGAGATTATGCCGGGTAAGGCAAAGGCTGAACTTGTTTTGCCGGGAGGAGATAAAGTTTTGTTGGCAGACGGGACAAGACGGACGGTACGGGATGGAGTAAGCAATACGGGCGATACATTGCGTTACGAGCGAACGGAAAGTGAACTGTCGGGCGGAGTGGAGGAATATCACTTGTTGCGGGTGCCGCGGGGTGGGGAATACACGCTCGTGTTAGCGGATGGGACGACGGTGTACCTGAATGCCGAATCGGAGTTGAGGTATCCCGTGAAGTTCTCGGGCGAGAGGCGGAAGGTGTACTTGCAGGGGGAGGCTTATTTCGATGTGGCACGTGATGAACGGAAGCCTTTCACGGTGGAGGCGCAAGGGATGGAAGTGCTGGTGTTGGGAACTTCTTTCGGGGTACGGGCATACGGGAGTGAGGAAAACGTGCTGGCTACACTCGTGCAGGGACGAGTAGATATCTTGGTCGATGGGCAACGTGCCGAATTGGTACCCGGGCAACAGGCTGATTTTAACCGGAAGAGCGATCGGTTGACAGTGGCGGAAGTGGATGTCGAGTTGTATGTCGGTTGGAAGGATGGTCGGTTGGTGTTTGATAATCAACCGTTGTCCGTGATCTTGAACGAGCTGGGACGCTGGTATTCGTTCGACGTGGTTTACACGAACAAAGAGTTGAAGCGGATACCCTATTCGTTGAATATCAAGAAGCATGAGGATATAGCCCACGTGTTGAAGTTTATTGAACGGACGGGGAAAGTGAAATTTGAAATTAACAAGAATATGATTATCGTGAAATAAAAATAAAAGAGCAGTGCTGCGAACACTGCCCTTTGTCAAACTTTTCAATCCTGCTGCGAACAGGAGTTGAAATATTGTTCAATCATAAACACAAAGTTATGGAAAAAAGATGTTATGCCTATATGGATAGGCGTAGAAAAGTAATGAAGTTTATTTTAATGATGAAAGCGACGTTTATTTTATCGGTTTTATTCGTGCTGCAAGTGCACGCGGGGGTGTATTCCCAGCAGATTCGGATGAGTATGACGTTGGACAAGGCGTCACTTAAGCAGATTATTGGGGAGATCAAGAAAAACACGGAATTTAGTTTCGTGTATAGTGATGCGGATATTGCCGGGGTGGTGCGAGAGCATGTATCATTTAAGGATGAAACGGTGGAAAAGATTCTGGAGGTTTGCCTGAAAGGGACAGGGTTGCACTTCTCTATCGAGGAAAAAACGATTGTTATCCGGAAGGAGAATCCGTCGGAACAACATGTGGTTGAAAAAAAAGTGGTGAAAGGTTTGGTGACGGACGAGAAGGGGGTGCCGCTTCCTGGCGTGACTGTGTTATTGAAGGGAACGACGATGGGGGTGACGACCGATGTGAAGGGGAAATTTTCTATTTTGATTTCAGATACGACAAAGACCGAATTGGTTTTTCGTTTCGTGGGGATGAAAACCCTGACACTCAAGTATCAGGATCGCCCGAAAAAGGGAGAGTGGACGATACAGATGGAAGAGGATTTAGTGGCAATGGATGAGGTAGTCGTGGTGAGCACCGGTTATGGAGATGTGGATCGTCGTCGTTTGACGAGTGCCGTGACTTCTTTGAAGATGGACGATATCATGGTTGCGGGATTAAATTCCGTGGATCAGATGTTAGAAGGACGTATCCCGGGAATGATTTTCATGCAAAATTCTGGACAAGTGGGTGCTACCCCGAAGGTGAGAATCAGGGGGAATTCCACGGTGATTGGTAATAGGGAACCCTTGTGGGTGGTGGACGGTATCGTGCAGAGTGATCCCGTGAATGTGGATCCTGCACAGTTGAATGACTTGGATTTCGTGAATTTGTTAGGTAACGCGATTGCCGGGTTGAACCCGGAGGATATCGAACGGATCGACGTGTTGAAGGACGCTGCCGCCACGGCAATTTACGGAACCCGGGCGGCTAACGGGGTAATTGTGATTACGACGAAGAAAGGTAAGATGGGACCTCCGACTGTTTCTTATGCTTTCACGGGAACGTTTACTCGTCGTCCCCATTACACGGATGATGCGATCTATATGATGAATTCTAAGCAGCGCGTGGAGGCTTCTAGGGAGTTGTTCGACCGGCAGATTGGTTACGAAAATGTTTACAATTTCGTGGGATTTGAGAAAGCTGTATTGGATTATAATGCCGGACGCATTGATTACAAGGAGCTTTCCCGATTGACCGATTACTACGAGACGTTGAACACGGACTGGTTCGATATCCTTTGCCGGAATTCATTTTCAAACAAGCATACTTTGAGTTTGAACGGAGGGTCCGAGAATATTCACTATTATGCTTCCGTGGGGTATAATGACCAGCAGGGTGTGATTAAAAAGGAAGAGTATAAACAAATGACCGCGAATTTGAAGTTGAACGGGACATTTAATAAGTTGCAATTCCAATTCAGCACGAATTTCAATACTTTGAAGAAACATTATACCCCAAGTGTGGATGGGGTCAGCGTGACACAATATGCTTACGAAACGAACCGGGCATTGCCTGCTTATAATCCTGATGGTAGCCGGGCTTTTTACCAAAAGAGCGAGGTCGGGTTGAACAAGGAGTTGTTGTTCAATATGGAGAACGAGATGGATAAAACCTACCAGAAGATCGAGGGCAATACGGTGAATCTTACCGGATTGGTGAAATACATGTTTTGGGATGTTTTGACCGTGGAGGGGACGGCTTCGTATTCTTCCAGCGTGACGAACCAGGATGATATTTACGAGGAGGGCTCCTATTATATCGGAAAATTGCGAGGAACAACTGATAATAAATATAATCTGTGTCCTGTTGGTGGCGAGTGGAATAATATGAATACGCGGCAAAATTCATGGTTAGCCCGTTTGCAACTAAATTATATAAAGGAATTCGGAGAAAATAATGAGCATTACGTGGTAGGAACTTTAGGAGGGGAGCTTTCGTCTAAAAAGTACAACACGGTAAAGATGACTCAAAGAGGGTATTACCCGGATAGGGGATTGAGTTTCGGGAATGTGGATAGTAAGGATTTGCTTGATAACGGTCTGGACGGGTATACTGAGTTCCGTAATTGGTTGGCCTCTAATGAGCCGAAACTCACGGAAATGAAGACGAATTTAGGTTCATTGTATTTCTCTGCCAGTTACACGTATAATAATTTGTACACGATTAATTTCAATACCCGTATGGATGTTTCGAATCAATTCGGTAGCCGTAGCCGGGAAAAGTTGTTGCCTATCTGGTCCGTGTCCGGGCGTTGGGATATCGGGCGCCAGTTTTGGAAAGATAATGATAACGTGAATGAATTGGCGTTAAAGTTGTCTTATGGGCACCAGGGGAATATGATTGACGGGCAGACTAGTAGAATGATTATTAATAAAGATGCTCCTGATGAGTATTTCGGAAAATTTGTTTCCACGTTAAATGCGTTCCCGAATCCGGATTTGAAATGGGAAACGACTTCTTCTTATAATGCCGAGTTGACGTTTTCGTTGCTGAAGAATAAAATCTCGGGTTCCGTGGGTTATTTCTACAAGAAGACGAGCAATGCTTTCTTGAATAAAACGATTTCTACGGTGAACGGGCGTAAAACTTACGTGGTAAACGAAGGAACTTTGGAGAATCAGGGAGTGGAAGTTACCTTGAGTTTTATGCCGTTTAATCAACAAGTTGGGGCTAACGGTAAGCGGGGATTCGTGTGGCGTTTCGATCCGCAAATCGGTCAGGTCGTGAATAATTTGATCAATAAGGCTATTAATAATGATAATAACGTGTTGCGCAATGACGTGACTTACGAAGATTTCTTAAACGGTGATGCGGAAGTGTCCGGGAAACCGTTGGAAACTTTTTATTCATATCGGTTTAAGGGATTAAGTCCAGAGGATGGTAGTCCCTTGTTTTATGGGCTTGAAGCGGATCGGGCAGAAGAGTTGGCCGAGAAATATAGTAAGATGTCGAACGAGAACGTGATTTTGGAGGTGATGGAGTCTAGTGGAACCCGTGTGCCGGTGTTGCAAGGTGGTTTCTCGAACTATTTCGGGTATCGTCAATTCGGGTTGTCGTTTAATTTTACATACAGTTTGGGAAACAAGATTCGTATGTTGAAGTTGTGCGAAGATTTTAATATTCGTCCTTATCCGCATAAAAATATGCGTCGCGAGTTCGTGAATCGTTGGCGGCGTCCGGGTGATGAGGCAAAAACCAATATCCCGGGATTGGTTACCGGTGATAAAGCGGGTAGAGGTTCTAGCTGGTGGAATAATACAAGTTATACGTTTGAGTTTGCGGATAGAGCTGATTCTTATTACTCTTTATATGATTATTCAGATGTCCGCGTGATAAAAGGTGATTATTTGAAGCTGCAATCCCTTTCGTTACGTTATAACGTGGATGACAGGCTTTGCCAGAAATTGGGGGTGAAGTCTGCTTATGTTAGTTTGTCGGGAACGAACCTTTTCACTTGGCAAAGTAAAAAAGCAAAGGGAATGGACGTGACTTCGCAGTCAGGAAGCGCATCGGTGATTAATTTGTCCGTTCGTCCGAGTTATTCATTATCCTTAAATGTAACTTTTTAATTGAACTATCATGAAGATATTGAAATTGTTGTTTGTCGGAATCATAATCATTCCTACGCTTTGTGCATGTGGTGATTTCTTCGAGGAAGATTCACAAAATCAGGCTTACGTGAGTAGTGTCGCGGATTTGGATGAATTGTTGATGGGGGAGGCATATATTAATGTGCCCGGTTTTGCAATCAGCTTAAAAGCTCATCAAAGTCAATTACTTACTCACACGGATAAATATTTTCCATGGATTCATTTACAAGATGACGATATCACGGAGTTTGCAGAGGGATATGATAGTTCAATCGATAGTTGGATACGTTCGAATACGGCTTCCGCTTACCGGTGGCAGGAGAATCCGTTTTGGAATAAAGAGCATGTGGAGTATAAACCGGATGATTGGGAAAAGGCGTATAAACGAATTGCTATATTGAATTCCATTCTTTCAGAGTTGGATAATGTGCGGGAAGGGGAGTCGGATACGTTAGCTAACCGGGTGGCTGGAGAAGCATATTTCTTGCGGGCGTATAATTATTATTGGCTGGTGAACGTTTATGCCCAACCTTATGCCTTGAACTCGGCGGATAAGGAGTTGGGAGTTCCTTTAAAAATTGTAGGAGAGGTGGAGGACAAACACTTCTCTAGGGCTTCGGTGCAAGCTGTTTATACGCAAATCCGGAGTGATTTGGCAAATAGTGTCGCAGCCTTTCGGGAGATTCCCAAGTACAGTCGTCCGATCAGGGCGGATTACACGGCGGCTTGTATCTTGATGAGTAGGGTGTGTCTTTACATGGAGGATTACGAGGAGGCTGTTGCTTACGCGGACTCCGCTATTCTACGAGAGAGTCATTCTATTTTGGATTTAAATAGTTTAGAAGAAGGGGACAGTTTTACTTACGAGGGGTCGCCGGAAACGGTGTTTACTCAAGGAGGGTATATTATGGCTCAAATACATACGTCTGATGCTTGCTGGTGGAATTCTTCCAGTACGGCTTCTTCTTATAAAACTTCGGATGATTTGTTGAATTGTTACGGGGAGAATGATTTGCGTCGTAAGATTTTTTTCACGCACCCACCATTCTCCACGGATGCTTGGCGTTGTTTGAAGTTTCGTGAAGAATCCGGGCGTATCGGGGATTACATGTTGTTCCGTTTCCCCGAGGCTTATTTGAATAAGGCTGAGGCACAGGCGATACTTGGAGATGAAGCGGGGGCAGAGAGTACTTTGAACGTGTTGCGAGAAAAACGTTTCCTCGTGGGAGAAATGCCCGCGATCGAGGAGGAGATGGCAAGGAGTGGAGAGAATTTAGTGAACTTTATCCGGAGTGAACGCCGCCGAGAGTTCTGTTACGAGGGACAACGTTGGTTTGATTTACGCCGTTATGCGGTAAATAGCAAGTATCCGTTTAGTAAACCGATTCGCCATGAGGTAAGAGAGCGGCAAGGAGGAGAAGGGGTAGAGGGACATTACGTGACGGTCGGATATTACGAGTTGAAACCTTATACCGAGGATCGGGCTGCTTACGTGTTCCCGTTGCCTTCCAGCGAAATTATCTTTAACAAGGGAACTTTGGTGCAAAACGAGGACCGTCCGGCAAGAAAAATGGTTCGTTATTAATTTTTAGAAATGATAGTTATGAGGAATATATATATTATTGGATTATTGATAAGCCTCTTTTTAACAATCGCTTGCGAGAAAGAGGATGCCTTGAGTCCTTCCGGTTACGGGAGAGATTGGAAAATTATTGAAGAGCCGACGACGGATGATCCCGTGGATTGGGTGCGTTATGAAATCTATAAGAATTACGGTATTTCCACGTATTATAATGATACGTTAGGTTTCGAGAAACGGACAGATATGTCGGGTAACGATTATATATTTTACGAAATATTGAAAGTGTATTATATGCCGGGAAGTAGTAAACCGGACGGGATCTTCGATTTACTGGAGGATCATTCCGTTTTGGAACCGATACTTACGTATTTTTCCAAACATGTATTTCCCCGTTTTGGCAATGCTGATTTGTTACCTTCTTTTTTATTCGTGGACAAGATATGGAGTGATAAGTGGCGTGATTCAGAATTGAATGATTATTTCGGCTATAATACAATGGTTTTCAAAGCTGTGAATGGTTTTGCCTCTTTGCCTGCCGAAGAGCAACAAGCATACGCCAATTCTTTCATATCTGCTTATTTTGGTAATATGTTGGCTTCATCCACTCATGCCGCCTGGCGAGATAAGTTTTTAGGAATTAGTAAGGCATTGAATCCTAATAAACCGGATTTGTATTCGACGGAATTAAATTATGGAACACTGTTGAATGCTTATCAGGCTTTTAAAGGGACGAATTTCACGGAAAAGGAACAATTGGGATTTATCGCGTCTGTCAAGAATTCGAGAGGGCAGGATATCACCCCGACAATAGCGCTTGATTTGGGTTCTTATGTTGAAGCCGTGTTGACTTGTACCCAAGCCGAATTTGAGGCTATGTACGGGAAATATGATGGAGTGATGAAGAAATTCAAGATGATGCGGGAGCAGTTGAAGGCATTGAAGTTTGTATTGGAAGATTGATATAGACAATTTAAAAATCATTTAAATTTTTAACAGTAATCATGATGAAAAAGAGTATTGTATTACTAGCACTGATATTGTTTGTTTTACCATTTTTTGAGGTTACGGAAGCGTGTGCAAAAGAAAAAAAGAAAGGGAAAAAAGGAGAGGTTGAAAAGGTGGAGAAGGATAAAACTCAAAGCAAGTATGATAAATTATTGAAAAAGCCGGAAACGCAAACGGTTGCCGGTAAGTTTATCACGTTGCATCGGGTGGGGAATAAATTGTATTTTGAATACCCTGTGAAATTTTTGGGGCGTGAATTGTTGATCGCTTCCACAATTACGGAAACCAGTAATCCTCAACTTTGTACGGTGGGTTACAAACCGTCTGATCCGTTACATGTTCGTTTTGATTTGATTGATAGTAATCTGTATATGCGTTCGGTAAATTCCGTCGTGGATTTTGATAAGGCGGATGCCAATATCGGAGAGGCTGTCCAGTTGAATTATATTGATCCGTATATGAAGAAATATTCAATTGCCGCTTATAATGCGGATAGTTCGGCTGTCGTTTTTGATGTGACACCGTTATTTGCCGCAAATGAGCCGGATTTGGCACCCGTGGGGGAAATGGATATGGGAATGATTTCACTGAGTTCGACTCCTAAAACGGAATTATTCTTTTTAGGAGAGATGAAAGCTTTTGACGATAACGTGTCTATCCAAACTACGATGACCCATAGTGTAAAAGCATCAATACTTTTTTTCTCGATGGATTTGGGAGACGTTTCTAACAAGATGACCCGTACGGTGTTGTTATTGCCTGAGGACAAGGATCGGATGAAACCGAGAATCTCGGATTCGCGTGTCGGTATTTTCTTGACGGGGAAACAATATATTTCCACGGAAGAAGACGGTATTCAAGCGTACACTTACGCGAATCGTTGGAGAGTAGAGCCGAAAGACGCACGGGCTTGGGAACGCGGTGAGTTGGTTGAAGCGGTAAAACCGATCGTATGGTACGTGGATAATACTTTCCCGGAAGATTGGAAAGGTGCGATTCGTAAGGGGATTTTAAGATGGAACCAAGCTTTTGAGAAAATCGGTTTAAAAAATGCCGTTCAGGTACGTGATTTCCCGACGAAAGAGGAGGACCCTGAATTTGATCCGGATAATTTGAAATATTCTTGCGTTCGTTATTCTCCCGTGAGAACGATGAATGCTTTCGGTCCGAGTTGGGTAGACCCGAAAACCGGAGAGATTATTAGTGCTTCCGTGGTTATATATAATGATGTGGTGAAGTTGAATAACATGTGGCGTTTCACGCAAACAGCGCAGATCGATCCTCGCGTAAGAGCTAAAAAGATGCCTAAAGAGGTGATGGATGAATCGTTGGAATATGTTGTCGCTCACGAGATCGGTCACACGTTGGGTTTGATGCATAATATGGCGGCTTCCAGTGCCTTTCCTGTTGACTCTTTACGGTCGGCTTCTTTCACGCAAAAATATGGAACTACAGCTTCTATTATGGATTATGCTCGATTTAATTATGTAGCACAACCCGGGGATAAAAATATTAAATTGACTCCTCCTGTACTTGGTTGTTATGATGAGTATGCTATTAAATGGTTGTATTCTCCGATAGCCGGAAATTTGAGTGTCAAGGAGGAAGCGAAAATCTTGGAATCTTGGGTAGATGAAAAGGCCGGAGATCCGTATTATCGTTACGGGAAACAGCAAATAGCTTCTCGCTACGATCCGAGTTCTGTGGAGGAAGATTTGGGTGATGATCCGTTGAAAGCCGGTGAATATGGTATTAAGAATTTGAAATATATAATGGCTCATTTGAACGAGTGGGTACCGGATGATGCTTCTACCGCTCACCGTCAATTTTTGCACCAGGGGATTATAACACAGTATTACCGCTATTTAATGAACGTGTTATACAATGTGGGTGGTATTTATTTGACAGAGGTAAAAGATGGTACTCCAGGTGCTCGTTTTCAACCTGTAGATGCCAAGTGTCAGAGCGCTTCCTTGAAATGGTTTATAAAGCAATTGAGTGATAATGAATGGTTGGATGATGAAAAGGTGCTTTCTAAATTTGGCTTCTCCGCAACTGGAACGAGTATGAAATTGTATACCAAATTGATTGAGTCGGCATTTAAAGCAGGTGTAAAGGTGAATGTGGCTTCTCAACTTGCCGGTAGCGATTATACACAGAAAGATTTTTATGATGATTTGTATGCTGCGGTATTCGCTAATACAATAAAAGGTAATAAGTTGACGAGAATTGATAAGGCTATGCAGCGTGAGATCGTGAAGCAAGTTGCTCTCCGCATGAAGGCTGCGGGAGCAGACGCAAAGAGCAAATTGACAGATGTTGCTCCTTATACTCCTTCTTTTGATGAAGTATTGGCGTATGGGTTGGATGAAAGTGGTTTTCTTGCTTATTTTAAAGAGCAATTGCAAGAGATTGAAAGTAAAGAGGGAATTGGAACGGTAATGTCTCAAATGAAACAGCAACAGTTTGGTGATGTCTATGGGTATGGTTTCTTGCGTGAAGTGAATGCGGGGTTGTATGATGAAACGGCGACTCATTACGTGTCGATGTATGCTAAAGTACTTTCTTTGTTAAAGTCAAAGATTGATACAGCTCATAAAGACGACCGTTCACATTATCAAGCAATGATTGTTGCTTTGCAAGCAGTGCAGAATAAATAGTATTATATGTTTGTATAAGTAGGGGGAGTCCATGGAGTTCATGGCTCCCTTTTCCTTGACGTCGTCACTCAAAAAATGCTAATTTTATAAATTCCTTATAATTAATTATTTGTAGTTTTGCATACCCTGATTTTGGGGTACGCAAAGTGTTTTCATAAGAAAATTGTTATAGGACACTTGTATACAATGTATCACTAGTACAACTTTCACATAGAAGTTATACCATGTAATCGTTCTAAATAGTGGTCAATCATTGATCGTTATTTGGAACGATTTTATCTTTATTAATTTTCTCGTTACAAATATCAAAATTATAAATAGTAATTTAAATAAATCAAACATTTTTGCCGCAAAGTACTATATAAATACCAAAACTATTGCAAAAGCGCTAGCTTCAAGTGCAGGTCGAGCAAGGAACCGCAAAAACGCAACTCCGTCGTCTTCGGCATGGTGACCGGTATGGAACGCTGGCTACTCAAAATTATCCGCATCGAGTTCCCCGGTCACAACGATTACCCGAAAGGAGCCAATGGCTTCGCCACGAGTGCTTCCGGGAAAGAAGCTTCCGACTCGATATGCTTGCGGGAACCCTGCGGACAACCTGCTTGACCAAGAAACCACCGAACAACAAGCATACAAATATTTAAAATTTCACTTCTTTATTTCCTATTTTTCAAATAGCTTTGCATAGATACAACATATTTTTGTACGGATGTGTGTGAAACGAATGATATGAAAACAGGGAATAAATACAGTAACCCGGAAGAGGAAGAATACCTCTCCGAACCGGAAGAGGAAGAGCATCAAGAGAATAATCGGGATATATCCCGCGACCTTAAACCCGATATCCGCCTCAGGAAGATCGGCAAGAAATACGCGGGCATCCCGGAAGAAGATTTCTATCAATTCATGCTTTACAAGTTCCGTCAGGATGACATGGATTTCATCATGGACATTTTCGAGGGAGCGGATTTCCTCGGACCATCAATATTGAAAGCCTACAAGAAAGATTACCGGGGGGAATTGACGTTCAGGGAACTGATGGATGAACTTTACCTTCACCTGAAAGAAAATGACTGGAAGGCTCTCTCGGATTTCAGGGGGGAATGCAGCCTGGTCATCTGGTTACGCTCGATCGCCTCCAATTTCTTCAAGAGATTTTACAAGCAAAATCACTTGAATCATCCAACTTCCCCGAAAGAACAATTCAACATCGAATCGCCTTATGCCACGGAGTATGACGTGGTCAATCTCATCAACCGGATCAGCGAGGAAAAAGAAAAAAATCTACTTTTTTTGAAATACGTTCAGAGAATTCCCGACGAGGAGACTCTTATAAAAATGAAGCTGAAGGATAACAAGAGCCTCGAACGCCTCCACCGCTTGGCGATCGAACGGGCCGGAAGGATGGCCGCCCAAGACGAATTTCTGAGCGCGATCTTTTTCGAGCAAGTCAACGGGGGAGTGGCAACGGTCCCGTTATCCGCGGTAAATTTAAACCATCACCACGGGTTGCTTGAAGAGCCCGAATGGAGTTATAATTTAACGACAGAGCAAATGAAAGATATTGTAAGAAATACGATTTCAAAATGGAAAACGGAAACCTATCGACGGGTCATCGAACTCCGGCTTTTGGAAGGGAAATCGACCGAGGAAACGGCCGAGGAAATGGGAGTTACACCCGGTAAAGTGTATAATTACCTGAACATCGCTTACAAGCGATTGCTGACGGAGATTCAAAACAATAAAAATAAATACTATGCCTGAAAGATCGAAACAAACGAAGAAAATCACTCTTGACCAGATAGAGAAAATTCTTGACGGCAGTGCCTCGGCGGAAGAATCGCTTGCCGGATTAAGCGCGGCCGTCGCTAACGAAGAGGTGGGAGAACTACTGACCTCGGAGACCCCGGAAAACGACAAGCAAGACATCCGTTTCTTCAACAATATGTTCGCGAAATATGAAGACGAGATCAAACGTTTTATAGAGAAACGAGAAAAGGGTAAAGTCGTTAACGTTGATTTTAAACTGGGTAACATCGGAATAGCCGCGGCCCTGCCCCCAATCCCATCAAAAAAAAAGAAAAAGAAATAAATATTACCGATCATGAATGAATTCAATCAGTTGTGGGACGAAGTCTCGATCATGGTAGATTTCGAGGCCAAAAGAATTAAAAACAGTTCAGGCAAAGTGAACGTGCAACAAATTGAGAACTACTATAAAATCGAGATTATTGATAAACTATGGTTCAATTTCACGTTTCCCAACAAATACAACAAGTGGGTATGTGATTATTACGGAGAAAAACCTGCCGTTCAACAAGCGATCAGGAAAGAGATGGACCATTTTTCTCCCGCCTCCCGGGGGAAACGGGCTATCGGATTACTCGCGACCGGAATCGTGATTCTCATTCTGGGACTTCTATCTTACGCGATCCCGGATATAAAAAACGTTGTCCCGCTCGGCCTGACGTTAATCGGGATCGTTCTCACGATAGGCGGGACGGTCAAAAACGGTAACTCCCGAAAATATTGTGATCTGGCAAGCCTGACCGGAGAATTAAACCGAATAAAGAATCAAGTAAACACCCTCATACATGAGCATGCAAATATTTGACAACACGTATCTTTCCCTTTCCGAATACATGGAGAAAGAGGTACAAGGGTTCAAGAAATTTATCGAACCCCCGTTGTACGTGACCGAACAGGAAAAGGAGTTTCTGGACAGTATCGCCAAGTTTAACGAGGTGGCACCGGGATTTATCAAATACACGTTCAACGAGAGTAATATGCTGCGTATTCAAGTTCTTCGGAGCGTGCTTGACAGACAACCTGTTAACGTGAACAATAATTCTCGTCTTTTTGATATTATCACGACGCTGTGCAAAAATCTGGGCATCCCGATGCCGTTGGTATATGTGTATTCGGACGAGGATATATACCGGATGGAACGGGCTTTGGAGGAAACGAGTCTGAAAGGACAAGAGCTTTTCCAAAGCAACAACGCTTTTACCTGCGGGTCGAAGGAGATGTTGTATGTCTTTATTTCCGAAGAATTGATGGCAAAGACGGAATACACGGACTTGGAGATCATGGCCCTGATCGGACACGAAATCGGACACGCTTTGGCGAATCACCCGATTAAAGGCAGTATCATGGCAACAGATTTGTCAACGATAACCAACCCGCAGGTGATTACCCGGATCAAGCAGTTGCAACAAAATAATCAATATTCCCGGTTGCAGGAGATCACGGCAGACCGGGCGGCGGTGATCGCTTGTCGCGACGCCGCGGCAGCTCAATCCATGATCAAGAAAATGAATAATCTGGACGAGGCTCTTTGGGACTATGATCATTCGGAAGCAAGCCATCCTAACGGAAAGACCCGCGCGCGGGCGATCGAACTTTTCGGGAAATCGCTTCTCTATGCCCGTTGTATCGAGTTGATTGATCACACGACCGTTGACAAGAGTGCTTATCTTTTGTCTGCCCGTGATTTGCAAGCAGAAATCATGAAAATCATCTAAACCTATAAACCCGTTATGAGTGACAAAAATGATATATTGATTCCGGATCTACCCGGAGAGATCGGTTCGAAAGTGCAGGAGATGGTTGATCTCATTCCCTCTTCCGAGAAACAAGTATGTATTGCGTGTAGTCGGGATATTGAAGCCGAGGTCTGCTCGCTGTTCTCGGGGATGCTTCATTCCGGGATGTTTGAAGATTACACGTTTGAATTTTCTTCTATCGGCAACGACGAGGATATTTCCCGAAATGCACCTGTAAACCGGGCGGCACGTAATGTACTCGTGATGGATGCACAACACCTTCTGAAAGGTTCAGATGTAGCCTTACTTGATTACATCGCGGCACACGACGCGCTCCGGGCCGGGCTGGCGATCGTGCTTCTTCACGCTCACTTGCTCCCTTCCGTGACAGAGGCGGTAACCACCGTGGAAAAGGTGTTGGAAGTAAAAGGGATCACGGCTCCCGTACACGTGGAGGGCAAAGGGAATACCGGGGTGTGGCTCGTGCAGCATTTCATATCAAATCCGGTTAACCTGGATGATGTGGCTCGCGAGAAAGCACATGATATAGACGTTTTCGTGCAGACTTCTTTGGAAGAACAGTTAGCCCGGGTGGAGGGCAAGCTGGAAACTCTCGAACAGGCTATCGCTCGTTTCAAAGAGCGGCGGGAATCGTTCGAGGTATACGCGAAACAGCTTGACCTGACGTTATGGGTGAAGATTCAGAATTACTGCTCGACTCATTTTGACGAGGATATCACGAAGTTCGCCCGAGAAGCTCGCTTGCTGATTGACAAGGAATTGCATGCGATAGATGTTCAGAAAATACAATTTTATTTCAGCCCTTATCTCAACTACCTGTGGGGAGAGTTCTTGTGCAACGAGATCAGGAAGACGATGGACGTGGTGCGTGATGACATGGAATACAAATTGGCTTCGTTGACAGCGAAGTACAAGAGCTATTTCGGGAAAGAGATGGATGTTTTGCATCTGGAAGCGGACGGGGTTCGTGTGGGAAATCAACCGATCAGTTTCGACACGGTCGATTTGTATAACAATTCAATCAAGAATGCGGTTGAAGGCGTGATTCGTAACGTGCTCGTGTTCGTGGCTAGTTTTCATGGCGGATTCTGGGGATATTTGCTGGGAGAGGTCGTGACGAATATTCTCATGAAGCTTTTTGGCGGCTTGCTGAAGATTAAACGCAGTAACACGGAACTCGTGCAACTTTACTCGGAGGCATTGACCCAGCAGTTTCAAGAAGGGCTTGAACACATCAAAACGCAACTCAAAGAGACGCTGATGCCCTTGCTGGAGAGAAATTTCAAAAATTCTATTCGCGAGATCAAGGAGATGTTCCTGAAAAATATCGACGAGATCGGACAACAATACGAGGGGGAAAGGACAAACCTTCTGGCTCGTCAGGCGGAGTTGAAGAATTTGTTAAATAAGATGATTTGAGTGTTATAAAAACAGTTGGTTATACAAAAATAATCTTTAAGATTGTATGAACATAAAAGAATTTAACGAGACGGTTAACGTTTGCAACAAGTCTCTTCAAGATGTATTATTTAATATCGGTCATGAAGCACCCGCGTTGCAGTCCGCAGCCACGATCGAATACGCCGAAGCTATAGCGAAAGAATCCGTACGTAATAACATGGGACTTGTACGGGTGCTGTTCTTGGGAGCATCGAATTCGGGTAAGAGTGCGCTGATCAACAATTTGGCACGTAAGATTATTGTCCCGGAGGTGATTCATACCTCGACGCTCATGCCTACCTGGATCGGACGCACGGAGGATTACGCGAACGAGGGGGTTACGGTGAACTATTTTGATATTGACAAGGAAGGACGCCGGAAAGGTAGTTTGAAATCCAAACGGGAGACGATTGATGATTTCCGCTGTTATTATTGTTACACGGAGAAAGATTTGGCCGATCGTGATCGTCTCGTGAAACCCGATCGCTTTAAAAGTATGGAACTGAACGAGGCTTATATCTCGCTTCACGAGGTGGAGGGTGCCTGTAAAGATTACGCCCTCGTGCTTGTCGATACTTTGGGGAACGGGGCTTCAAGCGTGGATGACGAGAAGGCCCAACACAACATGAAGAATTGCGATTTCGCTTTCGTGTTAGTTGATTCCCTTGGGAATCTCACGGATCAGGATATTGACTTTTTCGGTTCCACGCTTTTTAACCCGAAGGTTTCCAATATCAAGCCGGAGCATATTATTTTTGTCATCAACAAGATCGACCTGTCTCCCTCTCGGCATGGTTCAATCGAGAATTGCAAGAACAATATCGCGGCCCTGTTGAAAAAAGCCTATTCCGGCAAGGTACCCGAGAAACTTTATGAACGATTGTGTTCGCAGATCGTGACTTACTCCGCTTTATATAATCGTCTGGCATTTTGCGGCGTGTATCCCTACAAGGAGGATGCCATTAAAATCAATGGCCTGAATCGAAAAGAGTTGGAAACTTCGGGGGAGAAAAAGGTGGAGACCATTCGCACGATCGTGAAGGAGAAGGAAGAATTTGAAGAGGAAAAATCCTATCTGCCCAAGGAAATGTTACTTAAAAAGGGGTATTACGAGGATTTTAACGCCATCTTGGGCAAGGTGATCGGCAACATGTTCGCCGACGGCACGATCTATGATAATCACCTGAACGGCACGAAAGAGATGGCGATGAATATTCGGCTGGCGATTCAGAATAGGATCAACGCCCTCGCGTCAAATGCCGAGGCGATCGAGGCAAAGATAGCGGCATTCCAGAAAGCGAAAGAGACGATCCAGACCCTTTCCGGCAATTACGAACAGGAGAGCGAAACGATCGCCCGCAACTTCCCGTCGGAAGTCGACACGTATATCAAGCATCATTCCCAGCAATTGCTTATTAGCGCAACCGTGGGGATCAACAAGATGATTGACGGGATCAAAATAGATGTCCCTCATGGTAATTACACGCCGAAGTCTTTGAAGGAGCTGACTTCCATCGAGATTGAAAATGACTTTTTACCTTCCCTGCTTAAACCGGTTCCCAAGATTGTCGATTTGATATGCAACACGATTAGTGCAAATATATTCACGCCCGTACAAACAACCCGGCAAACCCCGTATCGCCAGATCGTGGACAAGTTATCACAATCCATGAATAACTATATCACGTCTGTATTGGATGAGATTCGCGCTATCAATTCGGATAACAAATTTAAGGTTACCGTGGTGAACAAATCTATTTTCGAGAAAAAGATCAGCGACAGCCTGTACGAGATGAGCGTGCTTCTGATTATTATCATCCAGAAACAGATTGACGAGATCATCAACACGTCAATTTCTTCGACGGTCAGGAAATCGTTACACGGGTGGTGGACTAGCGTGAAGATATTTTTCGGAGGCGGTAACGTGGATAAGATGTTCGAGAAGATGGAGGAAGCGGCTCGTACAGAGTTGCGGAACAAGATAAATTCGGATATTGCCGGACGTTTGATCCGTTCGGAAGGTTTTCTGGGCAAGGATGCGACCCTGAATTTGTATAGCCTTCTCTCGAAAGCCACCCGCGAATGTGATAATATGGTCAAACTTTATCTCAGCAATATCGAACACGAGCTTAACGCTCTTCGCGATCACCTGCAGGAGAATCAGGGGCGTATAGAGTTCTATCGTGATTTTGCCACGGAGAAGGTAAATAAACCCCTGGATCACGTGATCGAGGAAATTGACCGGTTGCGGGCGGACGTGATCGCTAACGGGATAGATACGATAAATTAGTGCCATGGCAACTCTTGATATAGAAGAAATAACCGAGATTCAGAAGCACCTGCTACTTTGTAAATCTTTATCTTTCCGCCGTAAGTTGGCCCTTGATTTAGGACTGTACAAGGTGGTAGTGGCAGGGACTTCGAATTCCGGGAAAAGTACGCTTGTCAATGCTCTCTCGGGTCGGGAATTACTCCCGGAATCCATGTCTACGAGCACGAAAATCACGACTTATATCGGGCGTTCGTGTCTCGGGGCCAGCTATGATGTTATCGTTATGGGAGGTCAGGACAGGACACGGCAACACATGGAATATGACGCTTTTCTTCGCGAGTATGTTTATGGTTTGAAAGAAATTTATCAGGGGGAGCAAAGTGCCGAGAATTTAATGTCGGGATTCGTCAATTGTTCCCATGATTTGGCGGATCACGGGGTGTGCCTGATTGACACGATCGGTATCGGGATTAATGACTACGACGTGAAACGCACGGCTGAGATTATGCGGGAGGCTGATGTTGTCGTGTTCCTTTATGACGGTTCCAAGCATGGAAATCTCACCAGTGACGAGATCGATTTTCTCAAAGCAACGTTGTTCAAAGACAAGAAACGGCCGTTGTTGCCTTACGAGCGAGTAATTTTCGCCCCTAACAAGATGGATTGTGTCGCCTCGACGGCTCAGATCAAACAGATATTAAGTTATGATCTTGGTAATTTCGTCCCGTCGGGTTCCGGGGAATGGCAGCAACTCGTGAAGAATATTTTCCCGATTTCAGCCCGCTATCACCGTTTGGCTCAAGTGGGAATCGCGAATTACTCGGCCGTGAAGGATTCAATGACCAGAGCCGAATTGATGAACAATGATTTTGAAATTATACAAAACGCCAGTTTTCGAAGCGGTGATTATAAAAATTACCTGAAAGAACGGTCGGGAGTGAACCTTTTAGTTGATCGTATCGTTGATATATTAGGAGATATCGACATAGACGATATTATAGATAAATATATTTAAATGCAACTTGTTATGGAAGCGTATTTAGTAGATCAGTTCAAGACTCTATGGGACGAGGTAAAGGTCATGGTGGATTTCGAGACCAAACGGTTGGTAGGGATGCACGATCAGAATATCGTGAAAAAACTCAACGGGTATTACGTTTATGAAATTCTTCGCGGCTTGTGGTTCTCCGAATCATTTCCCAACAAGTATAATGCCTGGTATGCCGCTCTCGCCGAGGCTGACCATCTCCGTGCGGAGAAAGTTGAAAAGATTTTGATGAAAAATAATGCTCTTCTGGATGATAATGATGAAGATCGGCTTGTGCGTAACGTGATCACGGGAGGATTGACGGGAACCGGATTGTTCGCCGCTCTTGCCAAGAAGCCCAAATTGGCATTGTTTATGCTTGGAGCAGCTTTGATTACCTTCTTTTTCACGGGCAATGAAAACAAGATTATCGCCGAAGCCCAGTCGCTCGTATCCAAACGATTATCCGAGATTGAAAACGAGATTCTCTCTATTCTCGTGGAACCGTAAATCCTACGTTATAGACCGATAGAAAGCAAGTGCGACAAAAAAATGTCGCACTTGCTTTTTTATTTCAGAGATTTTCTTCGAGGATGTCTCTATTGTATTTAGAAAGCGAATAATAATACAAATAACATGAACGATTTTGTAAATACATTTGTACATCCGGAAGATGCCGCTGCCCTTAAATTGATGAAATCAATTCCCGGCTTTGATCTGGTGGTGAAGAAGGTTCTCGACCTGAGCTACGAAACTCTCTTGTACGGGATCAACATGGCCTCGAAAATCAGGCTCTCGGAAAAGCAAATGCCCAAGTTATATTATCGCCTTGTCATCATATGCAAACGACTGGGCATTGATGTTCCCGAGTTCTACCTCGAAATGAATCCCTGTCCCAACGCCTACACATTCGGAGATACCCGGATATTTCTGGTTATCACCTCCGGCTTGCTTCAATACCTCAAAGAAGATGAGGTCGATTCCGTGTTAGCCCACGAATGCGGACACATTCTATGCCGTCACGTGCTATATACCACGATGGCCAACCTGCTGAAAACAGGCGGGGATGCCTTGGGACTTCTCGGACCTTTCCTAGTCCCGCTTCAATACGCCATGCTATACTGGTCACGCAAGAGCGAGCTATCGGCAGACCGTGTGGGAGCGATTATCAGCGGCAAGGATACGATCGTGAAAACTCAATTGCGACTGGCCGGCGGACCGGAAGAGGTTACCGGCGAGGTTAACGTGGAAGAGTGGGCGAAACAGGCCGACAGTTACGAGGAAATCCGGGACGGGAAGACATGGGACAAATTCCTCCAGATCGTGGCAACCGCAAATCTTGATCACCCGTTCGCCGCCGTCCGGGTGAGAGAAATCATGAAATGGTGTGACACTCCCGATTTTCAGGATGCCCGAAAATATATTCATGAACATTACGCGATCAAAAATCGCTGTCCCCGTTGCGGGGCCAAAGTCGAGGAAAACTGGACCCATTGTATCTATTGTAACACGAAACTTTAAACGCTCTTGTTTCATAAGTTCTAATCCAATAAATCATTTATCATGAAAAAAGAAAAGACAATCAAGCATTCCTCCCTCCGGGAGAAACTGTTAGAATATTCGAGAAAAGTGGGAAGGGCAAGCGCTCGCCCGGTACTACTCATGTACCAAGTCATGAAAAGTCCGAAAACCCCGAAGGGCGACAAACTTCTGATCTTTGCCGCGCTCTCCTACCTGTTACTACCCATGGACATTATCCCGGTAAAACGGTTGCCCCTTCTCGGCTGGTTCGACGAGATATTCTCGCTAACCGTAGTTTACCAAAAAGTCTGCAAGTATATCACCCCGGAAATAGAATACAAGGTTAATTGTACCCTGGACAAGTGGTTCCCGGAATACTCCAAATACGAGGTATTAACCCAATAACAAAGAACACCCGCATGAACAGAGAATTACGATATGCTTTACAGGGGACAGCCCGACACACTATCTTCGAGGGTGAAACATGGGTCTGTGATCTATTGGCCGACCTCACGGAAGAAAACGCGCGACACCAGATCTCCCAAAGATTTGACGACCGTTTTTCATACACCTGGTTCGGGATTTTGTTCCAGCGAGGCCGAGCAAGCTGGGCCGAGAAATACGGGCTATTGTCGTTATTCAACAAGGGAAGTCACTTCATGTACATGCCGATTCACAAGAAACAATTCCGAGATCCCATCTGGGATAACTATCTGCCGGAACGTCTGAAAATGCTAAAGAAAGGGCATGTTCTGGCAGAACTCTCCTGGATTTCGGAAGACGAGATCGAACTCAACAAATGCATCCGAAAATATACCGATTGCGACAACGAGGAGTACGATGAACTGGAAATCCGGATGAAAGGATTTTATAACAGGAACGGTCATTTGAAAGCCCCGTTTACTATTGAAAAAGTTGAAATATATTAAATTAAAATACAAGACCATGAAATATTACGAAGTATGGGGACAGGACACATTTGCCGGAGAAGACTACTTTTGCGGGCGGTATCTTACCCGTCAGGAAGCTGTTGAAGCACTCCTGCAAAAAGAGAAAGAAGTCGAGAAAACACAAGACGAAGAAATACGAGATACATATTCCATTACTGTCATTACCGAAAACGAAATCGAAGAACGGGAAAAAGAACAAAACCGGATTAATATCGAGAAAGCAGCCGAAGCGTCCTTCAACGTAAAACACTTGACCCTCCACATTCGCGAACTTTTAAGGCTATTCAAGAATGCATGGGAAAAAACCGATCCAATAGATTTATTAAGAAAAAACGAAGAAGAAAACAAGTTAATCCAAGAAGTAACATGCAATAATGAAGAAGATTGTTTCTCTCAAATAGGATTCAGCACATTTCACAGCAACGGGTGGCTCATCGTCAGCATTAATGTCACGGTACGAAGCGGAAAATATTTCCACGGAGGCCGCATCACGTCCAACCACGTGTTTATAAACTCCCGACGGGCTATGTTGGAATGGGCCGATACGAAGGAAGCCCTGGACGATTGCACGAACAAGATAAAAGAATTAATAAAAACTTTTTACAAAGACTAGTCTGAATAAAAAAAAGAAAGCTATGAAAAGATTGAAAAACATGACCATATTCTGGAAAATCATTGCCGGGAGCCTAACCGCTTGTATTTTGATTTTCACGCTGGCATTCTGCTATTTTTTCTACGAGAAAGAAATAAAAGATGACTTGTTTTATACATCCGAGTATTATGATACACAAATATCAAGGCATATATGGTACCACAAAAGCAGTTATGACGGCAAGGGATATATTTTCAACTGTGAAACCGGGAAGAAAACATTGAAAGATGTTAGCTGGATTACCCTCTCGGAAGAAGGAGATCCTCTTGCTGTCTTCTCCACGGGAGAGAAAAGAGGATATTTCAATATCCACACCGGGAAAGTATCCTTACCCGCCCAGTATTCCAAAGCCTGGATATTCTCGGAAGGTGTTGCAGCCGTGTCAACGAATGACAGCCTATTTTTTATAGACCACACGGGAGAGAAAATATTCGAGCATGGTTTCATCCTCCCGCAAGAAACAAGGGATTACTGTTTCCACAACGGTTATTGTCTGTTGGCAAACGAGAAAGGACAAATGGGATTGATTGACAAAAGCGGTAATTGGGCTCTTGCTCCAGAATACGATAACCTGATACGTGAAGGACGCAATTACTGGTCCGCTTGCAAGGATGGACGTTGGGGTGTTTATTCTGATTCTCTGGTAGAGATTCTCGCTTGTGAATATGAAATGGTTACCGTGTCGGAAGACCGTGGGATTTACATCTCCCAAAGCGATCACATCCAAAAACGTTGCGACTACGACGGAACGATCCTCGACGATTTTATTTGCGGAAGTATCTATCAACTCAGTTACGACACGGGAATATATAACGAAAACGGAGAGACCATGATGGCCACGGCTCAATGCTGGATGTATGCGGTGGAAACCGGATATTACGGGTTAATAAGTCCCGAGGGTAAACTTATCACCCCTCCTCGTTATAAAAACATCGAGGCTCTTGGCAACGATATTTATCTCTGTTCATACGATTATAACGGAATATTCAGCCTTCTCCTTGACAGCAAGGGAAATATTATTCATCCACAATCGAGCAACCATTAACCGGAACATGATGAAATTCAAAATTCATAAAGCGACAATCTACCAAGATGCTTTCGACAAAGAAATCGGGACCAGTATCACCGCATATATCGAAAATGGGATTCTCTCGATCATTCAAGTCGATTGGGGCGGCATTACCCACGAATACTCTCGCGACGGCGAGATCGAAAGCTTTCTGATCTTCGATCTACCGAACATGAAGAAATTTGCCGGTACCTTACATGCCAAAGGAGATGAAATGCTTGCAAAGAAAATCGCAGAACATTTCGGACGACACAAGAGTTTTGCCAAGTACGAGATCCAAAAATACTGTGACAAACGGGAGATCATGTATAAAACTCACGTGTATTACTAGCGGATAATTTCTCCCGTTCTTTCTTGGTAAGGCCGTTGACTACAATATCGTAAGATTTTTTCACAAGTTCCCGGATCTTGTTATCCGGGACATCCTGGTTGAAATGGACGCTAATCCAATATTTCTTGTTCATGTGCCAGCCGGGGGGTATCCCGACGTACCGGGCCCGTAATTCTACCGATTCGTCGGGATCACACTTGATACAACAAAAATCGAACACCTCGATATTCATTTTATCTGACTTTTTCCGATTCCGGTTTTACCCGCACCCAAATATAAAGAATTCTAAAGAGTATGATTGTGTACAAAATAAAGAGAATGAGTTATATGTTCAAAGTCCGTCTTGTATTTATGAATTACTAAAAAAAGAATATCTCATGGCTATCTTGTAACGTATTTCAATAAAAACTTGTCCTGTGTTTACTTTATTTTAATCTTTTTCCCTTTCGACTCGTTGTGGAAGCGGTCGATGGCGGTAATCACGTAACGGTATTTTGTTCGGGAGACGGGGAGATAACATTCCGTGTAACGCGTGATGGCGGCGATTTTGGTAGGATCGTTGAGGTTGATCTTTTCTTTCGGGGCAAAGCGGTAGATCACGAAATATTGGGGATTGCGCGGATCTTCGCGGTCGCCGATAGAGAACCATTTCACGGTGTAGCCTTTGTCCGTGCGTTCGGTTCGGGGTTTGGCGATTTTCTTGGGGTGTCCGTTGTGCATATGCGTGTATGCGGGAATCAATGCCGGGTAGCGGTGGTAATGTTCCCGGAGGCTGTCGGCGACGCCCTTGTTATTCCACAATATCTCGTTGGCAGGCCAAAAGCAATTGCCTTTCACGTGGCGTAGGGAACGGGCGGTTTCCATTTTGGTCGTCAGGTCGCCGGCTTTCATCGTTCGAGCCACGTCTTGCCCGAGGTAAAGGTGGATGTCGTGAGCGTTTTTGTTCCACCATTGGGCAAGGGTGATATAGTCTGCTGCCGGGTGTCCGATTTCCCAGTATACCTGGGGGATGTTGTAATCGATCCATTTCTTTTTAACCCACAGCGTCACGTCTGCGTACAGGTTGTCGTAGTTCTGCAACCCGTTGGTATTGCTGCCGCTACCGTCCGGGGTGCTTTGTTTGTTGCGGTATATCCCGAAGGGGCTGATACCGAAACGTACCCAAGGCTTGGTTTGCACGATTGTTCGTTTCAGATCCCGGATGAGTTGGTTCACGTTCTCTCGGCGCCAGTCATCCCGCTCGTCGGGTGAATATCCTTTCGCCTGCCCGTAAGTATGGAAACTATTGTCGTCGGGGAAAGGCATCCCGTTCATGGGATACGGGTAAAAGTAGTCGTCCATGTGAATGGCGTCCACGTCATAGCGGCTTACGATGTCTTCCACTACCCGACAGATGTATTCCCGGCAGGCGGGGATGCCCGGGTCAAAAAGCAATTGCTTGTTATAGGTGACGAACCACTCTGGATGCTCATGATAGACGTGGGAATCCGACAAGGTGGCGGTTCCCGAGGTACACGCCCGGAAGGGGTTCAACCAGGCGTGAAATTCCATGTTCCGGCGGTGGCATTCTCGGATGAGGAAAGCCATCGGGTCAAAGAACGGCTCCGGGGCAACTCCTTGTTTGCCGGTGCAGAAACGGCTCCACGGTTCGATCTCCGAGTGATACCATGCGTCGGCTTCCGGTCGTACCTGGAAGACGATAGCGTTTATCCCGCATTCCTGCAAATAATTCAATTTGCGGATAAAGTCAGCTTTCATCTCGTCCGGTGACATCTTGGCGTATTCGCTCTGGAACACGGTTTGTATCCATGCCCCGCGAAATTCGTGTTTCGGGTATTCCTGTGCCGAGAGGTGTGCCGTGCCGAGAAGTGCTAGAAAAATGAACGATAGAATATATTTCATGTTTTGGGTCTTTGATTTTGATTGTCGCGAATATACGGATTTATAGGTATAAAAGAAAAGGGAGACTTAGAATGTCTCCCCAAAGTGATGGATTTAGATGTACTATGGTGTGAATGGACCAGGACGGTCCTAGGTGGGCTTTTTTAATGGATACTTCTGATGAGTGACTCCATTTGCTTTTTCATTTCCTGTGTTTCTTTTGATTCTTTTTTCGTTTTTTGCGTGATTACTTGTTGGGCGCATTGCAGGGTTTCGTCGTGCAGTCCCATTTCGTGGTAAAGGTTTGCCAGCAAATAATTGGAGTACACGAGGCTGGGGGTCATGTAATGAGCCCTTCGGAAATTCTGTTCGGCAAGCTTGTACTCACCCATGGCCTGATAATTTTTCCCGATAATATTGTATATCATCGGGTCGGATACAGATTGTGACACTTCTTGGAGAACAGTGATACTATCTTCATATCGACCTATTTGGGAGAGTGCTTGCCCGTATTCAAACAAGAAATTAGGATGTTTCAATGTTTTCGTCAACGGGGTATATATATTGACCGCCACCGCGTATATTTTCATGTCGTAATAGCGTTTGCCGTTAGCCCACGAGCGATAGGTTTTGTATTCTTCCAATCGGGGGTACGTGCACATGATGGCAATTCCTGCCAGCACGAGGTAGATCAGGTTGAAACTTAGTTTGGTTTTTTCGTTGCGGACAGCCCGGGGAGTGCATAAGACTAGTAAAAGTGTCAGAACGATAGCCAATGGTAACGATTTGAGAGGGGATGATAAGATCCCTGCCAACGAGAACGTGACCAAAGCCCCGAGGATAGCCAGTTTCTCCGGATGTCCTTTTAAATCCCGGAAGCCTTTCACGAGAATGGTACCGATAAGCCCAAGGATGAGCAGGAGCCCGAGGAACCCGGTTGCGGCAGTAATCCGGATAATATCACTGATAGGGTGTTTGGGCGTGTTTGCTAACGAGAGTTCCCGCTCGTCGTGATCGCCGTGTGCAAAATAGTCGGATTGGGCGTCACCGAATGCTTTTTGGAAGTTTCCGATGCCAATGCCGAATAACGGGTTTTCGGACAGCACGTTCATGGATATTTTCCACGACAGCAATTGTTCGTCCACGGCGTCTTTCCGGAGTTTATAATAGCCTCCCAATGAGCAACAAGCGATCAGAAAAACGATTAATGGGAAAATGATTCTTTGTTTTCGAGTTTGCAGGTAACGACTTTTGATTCTCGTGTAAATATTCAATTTGAAGTACAGGATAAGCCCGCACCCGCAAGCGGCAGTGAACCAGGCAATCCATTTCCCGGTGAAGGGGAGAATGGTGGCAATCCCGATAAGCCCGAGAGCGGATAGCAAAAATAACATGATCTCGTCGATGGTTTCAGACCTGCTTTGCTCGGAATAGGAGGGTGTCGCAAGTTTTTGGATTAATCCCTGGTAAAGCGTGATTGTCCAGTAGAGGGCAATGGGGGCGACTGTTGCCAAGAATAGGGCATAAGCGTATGCGCTGTTGAACGATCCCCGGAGTCGGAAATCCGTTTGCAATTCCGGGATATAGACGTACAATTGACAATAGCCCCAAATGACTTCTAGCAGGGCGAAGCCGACCAGTATGAAGTGAAATCTATTGATAGCCTTTATGTTGTGATGGAAATAGATGTCGAAGAAAAAAAAGGAAATGACTACTAGCAGAAATATTTCCGCGTTCATCATTTCCCATCTGGAGTTGCGGGATATGCCAATAATCACTACAGTCAGTATCCCTAGTATGATAGTTTTGATCTCATCGACACGTGTTGTCGACGTCTTATAAAAAGCCAAAATGATAGACAGAACGCCTGTCACGCACATGAAAATATAGAACCAGAAACGTTTGGCAACAGCAATCCCGTTCATGCTCTCGGCATCGATCACCACGATCGTGGCAAGGAGCAGGAGAAGTCCTATGAAGGACACGGAATTTACTATGTTACTGATCCATTTTGTCATGTGTCGTTTTTTCAATTTGTTGTTTGTATAGTTTCCACAACGAGTTGTTTCTCGCCGGATTACCAATTAACACGACCTTTTGCTCCCGATCGAGGAGGAATGCTTGCAATTCGGGGCAGTCCGGCAGGTTCGGGTTTGCCTTCCATAGGGCATTGTCCGTGTCGTAGAATATCAAGTGGTCGAACTTGTTCTTCACGGCAAATGCCGATACCGCCTCATAGTTTTTAGCGTGGACGACAAAGATGAAGTTGACTTTATCTTGTTGCCCGGCTATATCTTTTACGCGTAGGTGCCAATCATGCAATTTCATGTTGCACTCCGTACACCCGGTTGAATCAAAAAAAGCAAGAACGCAATATTCTTTATCCAGTAGTTCCGTGATCGTGACGGTGGTATCTCTCCCGAGGATTTTTGCCTCCGGCGAGTCGGGGAACGTGACCGTTTTCCCGTACCACTCTTCGATTGCTTTTCGGGCTTTGTAATCCTTGGAATGACATCCCCCGAGGAGGATGAACATCCCAAGGCACAAAACTCTCACACGGAAATTAATCCAATGCATATTTAATCAACACTGAATTCGGATGGTTTGTCAAGCCATAAATGGCATTTTCTTTTTTACAAAAGGAGATAGAGGTGAACGGATTGCCTAACAAGTAGGTGTGAACGTGATTGCCCTCCCAGTCGAACACAACAATCCGCTCACCGTAACCTATCTGATCTTTGTATTTGCTGTAGCTTCTTCCTGAATACAAAGCGTATATGTATTCGTCGGAAACTTCAACATCCAAGAATCCTAAAAGGTTGTCTGTGGAATACGCGACGGGCTTTCTCCTGGTACTCTTGACCGTGGCTTTTGGAGAATAGAGATTTTGCTCGGTGATGCGAGTGATGGTGTTGCAAGGTATGAGAGAGCAAACATCTATTACACCGCTCTGCATATTCGCACAGACAAATTTCGTTCCATCTGGTTTTATCTTTATTATATTACTTGCAAATAAAATGCTTTGTTCCGTGGTTTTATTGTCGCGGAAAGACGGAATCTTCGGGTAATCGAGGAAGAATTCTTCTTTGCCGTTTTCCAATAGTCCGTAACGTTTGTCGAACATTCCCGTGGACACGATTGTGTTGCCCGATTTAGCCGCACACAAGTGCCTTTTGTCTGTGGGGACGGGCGTAAAGGTCGGACCAAATCCGGCTTGTCCCAATTGTTTCAAGTCAAACTCTACCATCCGGTTGTTTCCGAAATCATAAGCAGACAGGATATCCTTTTCGTCAAGATGCATGGTCAGGATATATAGACCATTGTTTTCTCCTAATCCCGTCGGGAGATACTTCCCGATCTGAGTTCCATCCTTTTTGTAGAAAGAAATTTTGTTTAAACCATCCCGGTCAAGTACGATAAGTAAGGAATCTTTTTTGATTACTTTGGTCGGGTTGTAAATTCCGATTTCCTTCAAATTGATTTTTGTATCCAATTTGTTTAATGAAACGGCACGACTCATGCTAAACAATGGATTTTGCTCTTTCGGTTTTGTATTACGAACTTCATCAGAACAACTGTAACCGAATGCGATAACGAGTAATATGGATAGTATCTTTTTCATAGTCATATTTTTTATATATCAAGGGCTAGTCCCGGGCAAAATATAGGGTTACCTTGGGTGTCGTAATATATACAAAGAGTGCCGATTACGTAACACTGATCCGGACCACCCGGTTCATTTTCTCCTAACGCTTCGATATTTTTTAATTTTATATCTATATTCGTGTCATCTTTCCTAAGGGTAACATTAACTAATGTTAGCCCAAGGGTGATAGTTATGAACAGAATACTAAAAATTATTTTCTTCATAATTGTTATGAGTTTTGATGTGCTACAAAAATATAATGAAAAGTTGAGACAAATTGTACCACAATTGTACCGATTTGTCTTAAATTTTTCTTAAAATTGCAGTACGAGGGAATGGGGTAAAATGATGAAATTATTATATATTTATGTGTGATTTTTAATTGATGTTTATGAGTATAAGAATCCATGTAGCCTCCGCTATTTCTATGTTTGCGATAGCCTGTCTGTTGACATTTCAGGCGTTTTGGTTGTATCGTACAGTCAAATATAAAGAGGCTGAATTCATAACTAATGTTAATGAAATTTTGGCAATGGCAGTGGAGACAGGTTTCGAGGAATATTTGGTCGGAAATCAAACTTTACGACAAAATTATCCTCGGGTGAGTTTTAATATAGACCAGGAATTGGTCACGTTTGTAAATAGAGGTGACACAACTGCTTTAGACTTTAATAAAGGTGGAGGTTATTCGGGGCTATTTAGAAAAATCTGCTATGATGTGATTAATCGACAATCGGCAGAAAATATGCTTGCGCTAGATAGTATTTGTCAAACCTATTTTAAACGTAATGGCATTACAGATAATTTTATCCTCGAATTAATTGATATAGAAAGTGGTCAGATTATAGCGACCACGGAAAATGGTTCTTCTCGTGTTGATAAGCGTATTATTTCCAATGTGATAGAACTTGGTCTGAAAAGTCATCACGGATTGATGGCTTATTTTGATATGCCTTATAAGATGTTCTTTTTCCAGATGGCAGGTGCAATTGCAAGCTCGTTTCTTATGTTGATATTTATAGTTGTTTGTTTCATATACCAATGGAAAACAATATCCTTCCAATTTGATGTGGCGAAGATCAGGGAAGAGTTTATGACGAGTATGGTGCATGAGTTGAAGTTGCCTTTGGCGATTATTCAAAAGGGTTTTCTTGATTTGAAGTTGGAAAATGTTGAGGGATTGAAGAAAGAGCAGCTGGAACAATTGAATGCCGTTTCGTTCCGGGTGCAGAGATTGGCTAATTTTGTGCATAAATTATTAAATGTTTGGAAGCAGGGGTTCAAAATAACGTGGAAAAAGCTAAATTTGCGTGCTACAATTGATGAACTTGTCCAACAGTTTGATTCCGTCTTCGACGAGAAAAAGGTTTCGATCAAGGTTGATTATCAATTGGGAGTTGACGTTGTTGAAGCCGATACGCTCCATTTTCCCAACGCAATCAGTAATTTGATCGAGAATGCGATCAAGTATTCTGGAGATACGCCGGAAATTGAAGTTTTGTGCAGGAGAGAGGGGAAAATGCTACTCGTGGCGGTGAAAGACCACGGGATTGGTATCCCGGAAAAACTTAGAGAGAAGATATTCGATCGTTATTTCCGGATTTCAAAAGGTCGTTCCGCTGACGTGCACGGTTTCGGTATCGGGTTAAGTTACGTGAAACAGGTAATAGAAGGACATAATGGCGTGATTCGGGTAGAGGACACGGAAGGAGGCGGAACCACGTTTATCGTGATGATTCCTTTAATAGTAGATGAAAACGATTAATATTTGACAAAACGGGAATGGCTAAGATTTTGTATGCTGAAGACGAGGCAGAATGGTGGGTAGGTTGTATTGATTTCTTGAAAAAGAAAGGTTACACGGTTTATCATGCCGAGGATGGCGAGCAGGCTCTGAAAATGTACAAGCAGGTGAAGCCGGATTTGGTGTTGCTTGATATGATGATGCCGAAGATGACCGGCTTGGAAGTGGCACAAGCTATCCGAAAGGACGACCTTTTGATTCCGATCCTATTTTTGAGTACACTCGGCGAAACGATGAACGTGGTAATCGGGTTGAAGACTGGTGCGAACGATTATATCCGGAAAGAAGTTAGCAACGAGGAATTGGCTGCCCGCATCGAAGTGGGATTGAGGTTAGTCGGTTTTCGAGAACGCAGCGAAAAAGTCATTGAAATAAACGATAAGGATTATCTTGATTTAGTAAATCGTGAACTTGTCGTGAACAACCAAGTGATTCCGCTTACCCCGTTAGAAATTAAGATTATGATCGAATTGTGCATGAACAAAAATTGCTATATACCAAAGAAAGCACTGGTGGAAGCGGTGTGGGGCAACAAGTTCAAGGAAACAGTCCGTTATCTGGACAGGCATCTGGTGAATTTGAGAAAAGCGATCCCGAAAGGTTGCTCTATCTCTATTGCCTCCTCGTGGGGTACGGGAGTTGGATTGATGGTGAAGGAGAAATAAAGGTTTACTTCCGTTTGGAATGATATTGAAAGTCTTGTATCAAGCCCTCGCTAATCCAATTTGCCAAGGCTTGGCGGTTGTCGTTGAGAAGAAAACGTTGTTGATCCCGGCTGTTTTGGATGTTTCCCAGTTCAAGGAAAACGGCGACGGGCAGGGTTTGTTTGATGACGTATAGGTCACGGGTATTTACGGTGCCGGAGAATCCCCTGTTGGGTTGGTGTTTATCGTATTTTTTGTTGAATACTTCTTGTAGCGTGTTGGCTAGGTGTTGCCCCTTGGCGCTTCCCTCGTAATGGTAGAAAAAGACGTCGATCTGTTTGCTCTCGCTTCGGCTGTCCAGGTGGATAAAGATTGCCCGGCGGTAGGCTTCTTTGTCTTTGCGGAAGAGGGTGTTGATCTTATCGCAGCGTTGTTTGAGGCGTTGTACCTGATTCAAGGGAATCGGGTCGTCCATACAGGTTTCCCGATCACTGGTGGCAAGGAATTTATCGTCCCGGATGCCATCCACGGCGTCTTGAATGATGATGTGTACTTTGGCGCCCTTCGATAGGAGAACACGAGCCAGTCGAAGCGTGATGTCATAGGCATACTCGTCCTCGTGTAACTGGTGTCCCCGTAATACCCCGATGGCGCCGGGATCGGGTCCGCCATGACCGGAAACCAGATAAAAACAGGCTCCGTTGAGTTCGTCGGATTCTATTGTGTATTTTTCTAGCGGGCTACCGAACAAAGGTTCGACTCCCTCCCGGTTCATCGGGGGAAGGGTGTATTTTACTCCCAGGCGAAGCCCGTTATTTTTATCTAATTTGCTTTTGTTCAGTTCTAGAAATTGTGCGTGATGCTCCGGTTTCGTACGATCGAAACGTTTCAGGAATTGAAGCACGCCTTCCCCTTTTCTCGGGGTGGCGGTTTCTTGTGCGAAACCGGGAGTGGCGAAAAGGATAAATACAATGCCCGTGTATATAATAAGTATATATTTCATGGTTGATTTCTGCCTGAGTTTAAAATGTCATTGCAAATATAGTTTTTTTCGTTAGTACCCGAAAGATATTGTTACAAAGAAGGATATAACAGGTAAAATAGCGGTGGGAAAATAATAAATTTAGACAAACGAAAATTAAAAAATACAATAATTCAACCACTTGACGCAACGAAAGGGAAATAATGGCATCTTATAAGTAAACGTTAAAAAAACAGCTATGAAAAGTAAGACATGGAAAATTGCATTAATGTTGTCGTTATTTGTTGCCGTGTTTGCGGCGTGTGACGACGATGACGAGTATTATTACGTGAGCGGTGGAAGCTCGTGGATCAGTTACGGGAATCTCGAGAAGATAGATAACGGCACATGTTCTAAATTCGCGATCCGTCGGGATGACGGTAGTCGCCTGATCGTATCCGAGGGAGCGGCGATTAATTCTTCCGATGCAGAGGAAGGTTTGCGGGTATTCGCCAATTACTCTATCCTGGGAAGCGAGAGAGATGAAACCGGATTGGAGGGGAATATGAATTATTATATCCGTTTGTACCGTGCAACCGAGGTGTTGACGAAAGATCCCGTGAAGCTTTCTTTTATCAAAGAAAACGAGGAAGTACGTCAAGACAGTATCGGTAATGACCCGATCAACGTGTCGGAAGCATGGTTCGGTGGGAAATACCTGAACGTGGAATTTAGAATTCCCGTGAAGTCCGGTTCTTCGACCAAGCATTTTATTAACCTGGTAGAGGACGACGTGGAGGTTCACCATGACACCGTGTACGTTACCTTGCGTCACAATGCTTACGGGGAAGCTCCTAAAGAAGGCGACCGGGGTACGGGTTCTCACGTGTGGAGCCGTGGCAGAGTGTCGTTTGACTTGACTTCTATTGTCCCCGAGGGACAGAAATCCGTACCGGTGAAACTAATCTGGACGGAATACAAGAAAGATTCATCCGAAACCGTTACCCGTGAAGATAGCGGAACCTTCACTTTGTCCGAAACCAACGAGCCGGAAGTAACCAACGGTTTGAATCAAAACAATAACGAGCGGAAATTGGTTACCAGCGAGGATGTTGTAGGGGAGATTAACTAAGATATTAAATTCAAGTAATAAAACTACTCTGATAAAAATATTTTCTACCAAATGGTATTATACCTTTGGGTGAAGAATTGAAATGAGAATCCCGTGGAGCTTTAGATTTGGGCTCCACGGGATATTAAGGAAGGTAATCTTGATCTGTTTTTTAGAATATACCAAATTTAATTCCGGCGAAATAGGTTCTCGGGAGACCGGGACCGTAGATGTAACCGGAATCCCGGAATTCACCCTTGTCGAAATCGTTCTGGTAGCTGTCGAACACGTTTTGCACGCCACCATTGACTTGTATCGTGTAGCCGCTGCCGATCTTGATGTCATAAGCCAGTTTCAGGGTTCCGTCAAAGAAAGAGGATGTTTTCTTCAATACGTCTTTCTCGATATATCCGGCGAAATGCCCCACGTACATGGAACCCGTGTAGGTTCCCGATAGGGCGGCAGAGAAATTCTTGAAGGGGAGCAAGCTCAACGTGATGTAGCCGTATTCGTCCGGGGAACGTAGTAATTTACGGCAGGGTGCCACCTCCGGGTCATTGCTCCAAGCCACGGGATCGGCGTATTTGCTGCTTTGCAGGGTGGCGCCGAATTGGATCTGTGCGGATTTGTGCGGGGCGATTCTTCCCTCGATGTTGATGCCTTTTACTTTGGCATCCGAACCGTTCCGGCGTTCCAGTATTTTGTTTTCCTCATCTTCGGTTTCAATTTCTTCCAGTACAAAAGGATTTCTTAATCGGGTGTAGAATCCCTCCACGAGCAAATTGATCTGCACGGGACCCAGCGTGGTGTAATAATCGACGGAAGCACTGTAACTGCGGGACTTTTCTGTTTTCAGGTCTTCGGCAACTTGGATCAGGGTAACTTCTCCACCGACGGCTGCGACGTGTAAGTCCTCGTCGTAAGTCTGGGGAGCCCGGAATCCTTCCGAGTAGCTGGCCCGGAAACTAAGGTCTGTGACCGGGTTGTAGCGGATGTTTACGCGGGGGCTGAATATCGGGGCGTCCACGTTGCTGTTCTTGTCAAGTCGTCCGCCTAACAAGAAACTGAAACGGGCTGTTTTCCATTCATTTTGCAGGTAAGCGCTGTAAACGTTTACTTCCTGGTTGATCTCCCGGTTGTAACCGAGCATCTTGTCATGTAACTTATTGTGCGAAAATTCAATCCCCATGGTTAGCACGGAAGGCATGAATAGCAAATTGTCGAAATCATAAGCGTATTGCGCTCCGCCCACGACGGTGAAGTCCTTGGTTCGCCCGTAAGCGTTCGGGTCTTGTCCGGCGCCGTAATAAGATTTCCGCTCAATGTTTTGCAAGGAGGTGTACGCGTTGAAACGATGCTTGTAGTCTTTGGACGATAGCGTGTAATTTAGTCCTCCCCCGTGGATATTATGGTCGGCTTGTTCCGCCACGTCTGCCTCATGAGGGGGAAGGTCTAAATTGTTTCCTCCCCGGCGGAATTCCTTGATGTGGTGGTATTCCATCGAGAGCTTGCTGAAATGCGTGGGTTTGTAGTAAGTGCGAAACCCTAGCGTGGTGCTGTTGATTTCTCCCAATTCGGAGTATCCGTCGCTGTCATGGTCGTAAGGTTGACGGTCACGTACCATGCCGAAAAGATGAATCCCGGCGTTGCGTTGCTCGCTGACGATAGCCCCGTTGAATGAGGTCACGTTGTCGAAACTATCGCCGTTAATGGCAGAGATGGTGTGTCCTATCTGAAAATAATTGTATAACGGTTCTTTGGTGATGATGTTGATCGTTCCGGCGATTGCGTTTGCCCCGAATAACGCGGAACCGCCCCCTCGAAGGATTTCTACCCGTTCGATCATGTTTGCCGGGATTTGTTCCAGACCGTAAACTCCGGCGAGGGAGCTGCACATGGGGCGGCTGTCAATCAATATTTGCGAGTACGGACCGTCCAATCCGTTAATGCGTACTTGTTGAAATCCACAGTTCTGGCAATTGTTCTCTACCCGTAAGCCCGGTTGGAAATTCAAACCTTGCGATAGGCATACCGAATTTGTGTTCTCGAATATTTTGGGTGACAGGACATTTACCACCACGGGTGCTTCCCGGCGATCCGTTTCATTTCGGTTGGCGGTAATCACGGCTCCTTCAAGCATGACAACGTCTTCCTCTAGTTCGAAGTTAACCTCTAGTGTTTTGCCTTTTACAATATTGATTTCTTTCTCGATGCTTTTGTAGCCTACACCCTGCACCCGTAGTGTGTATTTTCCGAGAGGAAGGTTTTTCAGGAAGTAGTGTCCGCTTTCGTCGGTGGCGGTACCGATGTTTGTTCCTTTTAGCAATATCGTGAGAAAGGGGAGGTGTTCTCCGGTTTCTTTAAGGATAACATGCCCATTGATGTTCGCATCGGTCGTTTTTTTGATTTTTTCTTCTTCCTCGGCGCGACAATAAAGAACGGGAAGGAGAAGTATAATAAGTGTAAGTAAGTTTTTCATAATCCATATTTTTTACGGGTGTACCTATGTTATATGGGTACAACCTCGAGTGCTGTTTCAAAATGAAATAACATATATACCCGTGATAGATTTTTTGTTTTATTTCACGGGATACTGACCGAAGGAATACTTCGGTAGAAAAATAATTTACACGGCGAAGGGTGGAGCCCGGAGGAGGCTTAGCGTGAATGTTTGTTTATCAGGTTCTTTTGCCTGGTTGAAAATATAGTGATGTACTTTGTGAATAAGATGAGGGGTCACAATAGCGAGAGCTACGCTAATCAGCGTGATGAAGTTGCTCAAGTGAGCTATTAAAGTAAGCTCTTTAGCCGTGTGGGTATGATCGGCACCCCCGTCCGAATTGAAATTACCGCAGAAAAAGTGCGAGTGCACGATGGTAACTCCGTTGACCACGTGGTAGTGCGAGAAAAACGTGATACTCCCGTAGTAGCTCAGGAAAAGAACTAACAGGAACAGGTGTATAAGTTTATTTACATTTTTTCTGTGCATACCTTGTGTACATTGCAAGACAAATGTAGAGCATTTCTAAATAATAATAAGGAATTTGTTTCTTAAAAATATATTAAATAAATGGAGGGGAAAAGGAAATCCGTAAAGTTCCGGGATGTTCCCGAACTTTACGGATTGTATTGAAAGGGAGATAAATCTATTCTCCCCGGGAGATCGTGATCTTGTTACCCGGTAGGGTGGCGGTGATTGAGTTATCATACATCGCCGCACAAGTGACAGCCGGAAGTAAATAAGTGCCTGGATAGGCAGCGTTGAAACGCAACCTAAAAGTCTTCGAGTTCCCTTGTTGGAGCGAGAAGTAGAGGTGCACCCGGTCGTCGCGGATGTCCACGTTATCGGCTCCCTTGAACGGGTTCTCGTTCGTGGTAAGGCGTTCATTTAGGAATTCAAAGCCGGAGGGGAACATGAACGTCAAAGCCAGTTCCTCGTAAAGTCCAATGTTCCCGGTATTTTGAATCGTGATTTCAGCCACGATATCCTCTCCTTGGCGGTAGTTGGTTTGGTTGTTGAGAACTCCGTCACGGTAGTAATTGACGGTCATTTTCAAACCGGACATTTCGCTCTCCGTGATGATTCCCAGCGGGGTCGAACTGTTGATCGTGCGCACGTGAAGGGTGCCGGAAGTGTTATTCTTTACGGTTACCTCCGAACGGTTGTCTTTTACAGCAAGTTCTTTCTGCAACACAGTCTTCGTGGTTTTGAAGTTTTCTTTGCCGATTTGTACGTCAATGCCGTTGCCATCCTTGAAGTAGCGACCCACGTAATTGCCGATAGCGCAAAGCCCGAAGGCGCTTTCCTGGGTACTTAGCCACTCGTTGGACGCGAATTTGCGAGCTATCTTTTGCAATAACTTGTAGGCTTCATCCTTCTTGTCCATATCTATCATACTTTGCATGATGATGGCGTTGTCCCGTAAGTCTGAACCGTAGCATCTGCCCAATTGGCGGTAAAGTTTGGCTTCCGCCGGAAGGTTGGCAACGAGGCTGTTGGCTATCTTGTCATGTTTGCCGAGGGCGTAAGCACCTGCCAATTGCCAACGGGCGACCGGGTTGTTGTAGGTGTCCTCCTTCATCCGGTTCATGGCTGCCATATTGGGCTTGCCTGCCAGCGCCAACACGTAGAGGCGGTATGATTGTTCCAATTCGGAGTAATAATCTCCCCGACGCCAGGAATTGGCTTGTTTTGACAGGTAATCAAGAGCCGACGTCTTCATGGAAGCCGGAATCCGATAGCCCAGTTTCTCGGCTTGCGTCAGGAAGTCCGTGATGTAGGTCGAAACCCAGTCGGACACGTAGTTTGAGTTAGTCCAATAACTGAATCCTCCGTTGCTTAGCTGGTAATTCCGCAAGCGGTTGATAACGTCCTTCACGTGCAATTCCGCCGTGACTTTTTGAGCCTCGTTGAGATCCATCAGTCGGTCGAGCATCAATTGTGGGAAGACGGCAGAGGTGATCTGTTCGCCGCATCCGTGAGGATAGCGGATCAGGTATTGAAGGCGTTCTTCCAGATTTAATGGCGGGATGGACGTGATCTCCAGGAAGGAGGTCGGTTCCAGCCCGTCCAGGGTATTGTTGAAGGTGATTGATTCGCCGCTTGCCATCTCTCGGGCATCTACACGGGTAACTCTGGGGTTGGGTACCCGGATGTCCACGTCGCAACTGAAATGCGCTTTCTCCGATCCGCTTTGAGCGGTGAAGGTAAGCGTGGATTTGCCGATAACTTCTTTGATCTTCGCTTTCAGGAATACGATTTGTTCGCCTGTCCCGGAGAATTTAATCTCTTGGCTTGCCGGGGCAATGACTTCTATTTTGTTGTCTGTTTTGAGGTTCACGGTAACGTCCTTGATGTTGTCCTTCATGGCGAACACGGTGACGGGGATCTCAATGATGTCCCCGGGCGTGAACAAACGAGGCATCGTGACGTTGAGCATCAACGGTTTGTTGACTTTCGTGTTACGGGATGCCGAACCGTAGCGACCGTTGTCCTCGGCTACGACCATCGTGCGTACTTCACCGATGTACTCGGGCATATTGAAATGATGAGTTTTCTTTTCTCCTTTCTTGAGGGTAAACGGACCTTTGAAGATCACGACAGGGGTGAATCGGTCACTCTTGCGGGTGTCTTCCGGGTCTAGGGATTCGTCACCTCCCACGGCAAAGGCTTTTTCCAGGCGTCCGCCGAAGGCTCCGACTACGTCGTCATAGAAGTCCCAAGTCTTCACGCCGAGAGCTTCCCGGGCATAGAAAGCGGGGAAAGGATTCGGGGTCTTGAAAGAGGTAATGGCAAGCAATCCCTCATCAACGATAGCGATGGAGTAAGTCATCGGTTTACCCTCGCTTTCGCTCACGGTGACCGAGAAGTCTTGTGACGGACGGAGTTCTTCCGCCATATCGATTTTGGGCGTGAGGCGTAGATTTGGGTCGTCGATGTCTATATTCAATATTCCGTAAAGGCGTATCGGTTTATCGTTATTCCGGTTTTTATGAGGTTGGATGAGCGATACGTTGACATAGATGTTGGGGCACATTTCGCTCGTGGCGGGAATCTCGAAAGAGGTCGACCCGGCAGTTGTCGGCACCCGGAAAATATCTCTCACGGTCTTGCCGTTCTCGATGCTCACGAGAGCCACGCTACCTTCCGATGAAGGGAAGGTGATTTTGATTTTTTCTCCGGCACGGTAAGATTTCTTGTCGCTGGTCAGCGTGAGCAAGTTTGCCATTCCCGGAATATTCATGTCGTTAGCCCAAGAACTGATGTAGAACGTGGAACCGCTGGAATGTCCGGATGCTTTGTCCCGGGCGATCGCGTAATAGCGTCCCCATTGGTCGCAAGTCACGTTGACGTTGAATTTACCGTCCTGGCTCTTTACCGTTTTGTTGAATACCGGACGACGGTAAGAGCGATTCACGTATGAACCGATGTAGTCTTCCTCCGAATCCCACCACCAGCGCCATTCCAGCGTGTAGACCTCTACTTCAATTTCACTGTTGCTGACGGGTTTACCTTCCGGGGTAAGTACGGCTCCGCTGATAGCGATCGGTTTGCCTGCCTTGTACCAGTTGTCGTCTGATTCCGGTAGTTTTATCCCGACATATTCCTTGTAAGGGGAGTATTTGAACCCGGAAGTGACAATGCTGAAGTCGCCGCCCGGCTCGAATACCCGCATCGTGAGCAGGGCGTTGAGCATACCGGGGGCATTCTCCGATTTGATATTGTCTGCCGACAGGGTGAAGTTCCCGTTCGCGTCGGTCGTGCCGTCAAAGAACGTTTCGGTGGTTGTGTTGAAATAGCGGGAGCGGTCGTCGAAGTTATACCCGTTGTACCCGGGGAACGTCGTGTTGCCCTTGGATAGCCGCAGTTCGGTGATGACTTTCAGGTTACTGGTCTTTGCGCCATGCATCCATCTGGTTTGCACGGGTATAGAGTTGTTTGTCACGCCTATCCCGAGTATGTTATTCGGAAGGTCGGTGATGATATTCAAGCGATTGGGTTTAATACTCTCGATACGGACGGTTTTTCTGAAAGAAACACCCCCGATGCGTACTACTGCTTGCCAGTACCCGGTGACGGCTTGCTCGTCGGTGCTGAACGTGAAACAATATAACCCGTGTTCGTTGCGTCCCGTTTTGCGGGTCTGTGTCACGTTGCCGTTCGGGTCGTAGAGTTCGGCGATGATCGGGTGACCCACGGGGATCACGTTTTCCTTGTCTTCCAGCATGAAAGAGAGGTGAATGTCATTTCCCGGACGCCATACGCCTCGTTCACCGTATATGAAACCTTTAATACCTTGTTGCACGACTTCGCCGCTGACGTCAAAATTACTCAACGAGAGAGATTGCGCATCATTTACTTTGAGGTAAGCCTTGTCGCTGCCTTTGGCTGCCACGATGACAAAAGGTTTGCCGGGTACCCGCAACGTGGCGATACCTGCCGAGTTCGTAACCGTGGAGTCTATCTTCTGGTTTTGGAAATTATAGAAGAATATTCTGCAACTTTCCACGGGAGCCGCCGTGAGCAGGTCGTTGACGACAACCACGTACTTCCCGTCGGTTCCGGCTTTTGCCGTGATACCCAGGGAGGTCACGATTAAATTCTTTTTCGGGAAGCGGTCTGACACGTAATAATAGGAATTAGAGTTAGGATCGTCCCGTTCTTCCCACGAATAGTCGGAAGGGTAACTGTAATAATAGTCGTCATCGTCGTAATATTCGTCTCCGGAAGAAGCGTTATCCCAGTCTTCTTCGGTAATGCCATCTTGTGCTTCCTTCGCGCAATCGAGCGAGGTATAAGATTTTTGGAACCGGAGTTGTACCCGGTAAATCACTCCTTTTTCTAGTTGGATATGGTCTGCCAGGTTGATGGTGTAATCCTGCCATTTATTAAAGTCTTGGGGTTGTCCTTCTTTCACGAGGGAAATTTTCTTGTCGAGAATGACACGCCCAACCCGGCGTAACTGGTAGTCGCTACTATAATTATAGTTCCCTTCCTGAAGGTAAAAATTCATGTTTTGGTTGAATACTTTTACTACCCGCAACTGTACGGCTTTCAGGGCAACTGCCGAGAAGGGGATAAGCACGTTGCCTTCTGCCGGGGTAAATGTTCCCTCGCCGATAAATGCCACTTCAGGTTTGGCAGATTGGAAACTCACTGTGAAGGTTGCATCTGATTGGAGTTTCTCGCCTGTGGTATTTTTAATCCCTTTGAAGAGGTTTACTTGAACCACGCCTTGCATTTTATCCCGGTCGTTTGAATATGCCCGGATAATATTGCCTTGCACGTTAAAATTCAAGTTGCTGACGCCGTCCACGGTGATTAATCCCTGGAGATCCTGGCTGATGTCCACGTTGTCCGACATCGTGATGTCTATGGTGCGGGAGTTTTCGCTGCTTGCTTTCACTTCCAGCACGGAGAATACTTTGCTGCCCGGAATTTCTACGATCAAGTCATTCCCGTTCTTCACCTTTTTGTCAAAAGAGAGTTCGAGAGCCTGGCTGTCGTTTGCCCGGGTGATATTGGCTATCTTGAAATAATGGATGTACGGGGTATGTTCCCATTCCAGCGTCGGGGTTTGCCCGTTGAGCTTGGCTTTCACGAGTAGTTCTACTTCGTTTGGGGTAACCGCGTCCGAATTGGAGATGGAGGCCCGGTACGAGAATTTGTCATTGTCAGAGGGATCGACGCTAAGGCTGCCTTCCTGAAAAACGTAAGTCAGGGGCAATACTTTCACGTCAAAACGGAACGTCGAGAGATCCGAGGGCACGTTGCACAGTTTGTCCAGCTCGAGCGTGACTTCATAAGTCTGTCCGTTTTTCATGCGTTGTGTCGGGGAAAATTCTATCGTGTTGCCGTCCCGAAAAGAAACCGTCCCCTCGATTTTCGGACTGATCTTTAGTAACTTCCCGGGTTGTGCCAGAGCATCGTTGTCTGTTTTCAAGGCTTTTCCTTCCAACCGGATATAAATGGGATCGGTGGATTTTATCATTCCCTGCGTGAAACCTGAAATGTATTTATTGTACTCTAGTTTGCTTTGCTCTTTGGGTTTATCCTTACACGAGAATAAACCAATCATTAGAAACAGGATGGAAATGAGGGAAATACCTTTTTTCATATTCGCCAATATTTGTATTGTGTGTATTATATCATCGTGTTTACAAAATTAGATAAAAAAACGGTATAGTTCGTTTTTAATTTATATTTTTGCGAATATAAAACAAGGCAAAAAAAAGCGGAGAATTTATTATGAGAATAGCTGTTGTTGGAACCGGTTACGTGGGACTTGTGTCCGGAACGTGTTTAGCAGAAACGGGGGTGACCGTTACTTGCGTCGATGTGAATCGTGCCAAGATCGATTTATTGAATAACGGGGGAATGCCGATATACGAGCCGGGGCTGGCGGAATTGGTCACCCGGAACCGGGAAGACGGACGACTCTTTTTTACAACTTCATTGCGGGAAGGGCTGAAGGATGCGGATGCCGTGTTTATTGCCGTGGGTACGCCGCCCGACGAGGACGGAAGTGCCGATTTGCATTACGTGTTGGATGTTGCCCGTGAAATAGGGGAGATAATCAACGACTATATCGTGGTCGTGACCAAATCCACCGTGCCCGTGGGTACGAATTATAAGGTGAAGGCGACAATCAAGGCTGCTTTGGACAAGAGAGGGGTGGACGTGCCGTTTGATGTGGCTTCCAATCCCGAGTTCCTGAAAGAAGGCGATGCCGTGAACGATTTTATCTCACCGGACAGAGTGGTGATCGGGGTCGAGAGCGATCGGGCAAAACACGTGATGGAGCGCTTGTATCATGCGTTTATTTTGAATAATACGCCTATTTATTTCATGGATATATTGTCGGCAGAGATGACGAAATATGCCGCCAATTCAATGCTTGCTACCCGCATCTCTTTCATGAATGACATTGCAAACCTGTGCGAGATTGTCGGGGCTGACGTGGAAGCCGTGAAGAAAGGCATCGGCAGCGATAGCCGTATCGGGAAGAAATTCCTGAATGCCGGTTGCGGTTACGGCGGTTCCTGTTTCCCGAAAGACGTGAAAGCATTGATCCGCACGGGCGACGAGCACGGGCATAGCTTGGAATTGCTGAAAGCCGTGGAACGGGTGAACGAGAATCAGAAAAGCGTACTATTCCAGAAGATAACTTCCCATTTCGGGAAAGATTTGCAGGGAAAGCGTTTTGCTATGTGGGGATTGGCTTTCAAGCCCGGAACGGACGACATGAGGGAAGCCCCTTCATTGGTTTTGATAGACAAATTGCTGGAAGCGGGTGCCGTGGTTCGGGCTTTTGATCCCGTTGCCGTGGAAGAATGTAAAAGACGGATTGGCGACCGGATAGAGTATGCCGAAACAATGTATGATGCCCTGGAAGGTGCGGATGCTTTGATTGTTGTGACGGAGTGGGCGGAATTCAAGATACCAAAGTTTACCTTTATCGAGAAAGCCTTGAAACACAAGATTATATTTGATGGAAGAAACATCTACAGTCCCGACCAGATGCGTGAATTCGGATACGTGTATTACGGGATAGGAAGAAAGACGAAATAAATGGCTCATTATCGAATATTATTTATCGTGAACCCGATTTCGGGATTTGGCTTGGGGTGGGAGATCCCTTACCGCATTCGGCATATTGCTGCCTACAAGCATATCGAGTATAATATTCGATTCACGGAATATGCCGGGCATGCCAAGGAAATCGTGGAGCAGGCTAAGAGTCAGAATTATACGCATATCGTTGCGGCGGGCGGTGACGGTACGGTGAATGAGATCGGCACGGCGCTCATGGGAACGGGTATTGCTTTCGGGGTGATTTCCTTGGGTAGCGGTAACGGTTTTGCCCGCCATTTGGGGTTCTCCCAGATGATGACAAAGGCGCTGAAGCAGATATTGAAAAGCGAAACGACGAATATCGACGTGGTCGAGATAAACGGGCATTATTCATTGAACGTGAGCGGATTCGGCTTTGATGCCGAGGTGGCTCATTTCTTTAGTACGATGAAAATTAGAGGGATATTCTCGTATATCTATTCTATCGTGCGGATGTGGTTCCGGTATCCCGGTAAACGTTATCGTTTCCATGTGAACGGGAAAACGTGGGAGGAAGAATGTTTCGTGTTGAGCGTGGCGAACAGTTCCCAGTACGGGAATAATGCGTCCATTGCCCCGAAAGCCTCACTACGTGACGGGTTGGTGGATATATGTATATTGAAACGTCCCAAGTATTACCAGATTCCCCGGTTTCTGTATTGTTTCATGAATTCTAAGATTGCCCGCCTTTCTTATTTTCGTGAAATACAATGCACGGAAGCATTGATTGAAGGAGAGTTGTCAAAAGCCCATATCGACGGCGATCCTTATACTCTCGAGCCTCCCGTGACTGTGAAAGTACATCCGGGAGTGCTGAAAGTAATAGCCCCGAAATTATCTTATAAGAAAAGTAAGGGGACGGTTTAGGAATTTATTCTGATGCTCTCGAGGATGCCACTGTGATTTGCCGGTCAATCAGTTCATCGAGTGAAATGAAAGTTTCGGTTTTAGCTATACCCGGAATATTCTGAAGCGTATTGATTAGAATGTCCATCAAATGTTGGTGATCGTTACATCTCAATTTAAGCAGGAAAGTAAAGCCTCCCGTGATAAAATGGCACTCCATGACTTCCGGTATGCTCTCTATTTCTTTCACGACGGTTTTGTACGTGTGGGCGTGATCAAGGACTACCCCGATGAAAGCGCATACGCCGAAGCCTAGGGCAGCCGGTTTCACGATGAAGCGCGAGCCTTCGATGATCCCTGCGTCTTCCATTTTCTTCACCCGTTGGTGGATTGCCGCACCGGAAATGCCGCATTCCCGTGCTATTTCAAGGAAAGGGACCCTGGCATTTTCCACCAAGTGGGATAATATTTTTCGATCTACATCGTCTATTTGATATTTTACGCTCATGTTTTTCTTTTTTACCTGTTAAAACTCAACACGCTATACAATTGTTTCCTTTGCTTGTAATATTGCCATCCGTCTTCATTCGTGATCGTGCGGATGACTCCGTCGATCAGATTGTTGAAGATCGTTCCGAAGTCGAATACTTCCGGGGGATATATTTCCCGGTTATGAATATCGTTGAGTTTGGCGATGTACATACGGGCAACCATTTCGCTGGACACGTCATTCTTGTACATTCCTTGTTGCATTCCTTTCTCGATATTGATCTTTATCTTCTCGAAAATAAAGTCTGAACGCCGTTGTTTGTGTTGTTCAAAGATATCCGGAAATTTCTCGGCTAGTTTGAACGAAACAGAAGGCGACACGTTAAAATAACGGTCATGAATCTCGTTTCCTACCAGTAACAGAATATCTATCGCGTTCCACCCGTCAAAATCGTATTCCTCGAATATTTTCTCGAATGCAACACGTTCTTGTTCAAAGATGCAGTTGGCGATGTCTTCCATTCCAGAGAAATTCTCATTGATCTCTTCCAGAGAAGTTCCCATTTCCTTCAATTTTTCGTCCGAGAGTTCCGTTCCGTAACGAAAAACGTAATTCCTCAATTTGTCTGTTAATAGACACTTCTTCTCAGTCATAATGGGTATGGTTGTTTATAGTTTCTTGCCGTAAAGATACGAAACAATTAAGAATTGAAAGAATTTTAGATTGTAAATTATCATATTCTGATTATTTTTGCAGGAATACTGAAAATTTGAAACTTCGATAGATAATGAAAATAATTGCCGTGAAAAAGTTGATATTGATAGGATTTGCGCTTTTTGCTATGCAGGGAGCGTTTGCCGAAGGGAATAAGCCGAAATTGGTCGTGGGGATTGTGGTAAGCCATTTCTACCCCGAGTGGTTGGACATGTATGGGGACGAGTTGTCCGATAACGGGTTGAAACGGCTGATAGAACAAGGTACGCGGGTGGAAGCGAATTATAATTATATGTACACGCAGACGGGCGTGGACCACGCTTCGATTTACACGGGAATGTTGCCCGCGGAACACGGCATCGTGTCACGTGCGTGGTATGACCGCTTGCGGCGGAAACGGCAGTTCGCCACACGTTCCGAGCGATATACCGAGACCGGGGAACAACAGGCGGATAGCATCAAAAGCCTGGCGCCCGATTATTTGCAGGCAATGAGCCTGGGAAGTGCCATGAAGATGGCCAATTCTTTGTCCCGGGTGTTTAGCATCGCGATGAACGGCGACGAGGCGGTGTTAAGCGGGGGCTCAAGTGCGGATATGGCGATCTGGTTTAGCGAGAAAACGGGCAAATGGGTATCGTCAACTTATTATAAACCCGAATTACCCGACTGGTTGCGGGCTTATAACACGTGGGGAGATAGCGAAACTTTCGTGAATAAAGGATGGATGATGCTTTCCGACGAGGATAAATCTTCGGCACGAATTCGATTACGCAACCATTTTTATTACGATATTGCCCGGGCGAAAAGGGAATACAATACTTACCGGGTGTTGAAGGCCACGCCGTACGGTAACACGCTCGTGCGGACGTTAGCCGAGAGGTTGATAGATGCGGAACGCCTGGGTGAAGATAGCGATCCCGATCTGCTGGCGTTAAATTTCTCTTGTCTGGATTATATGTATCGTGACTTTACTATTGATTCGGAGGAGGAGAAAGATATGCTGGTCCGTTTGGATTTAGATATTGCCGTTCTGATGAAAAAATTGGATGCTAAAGTGGGGAAGGGTAATTACACGGTGTTCCTGACTTTTTCCGAGATGAGGGAGTTGATGCCGGAGGATTTGCAGAAGATAAAAGTTAATTCCGATTATTTCAGTATTTTCCGGGCTGTAGCCTTGTTGAAATCTTATCTGGCATTGGTATATGGTCCCGGCGACTGGATTGTTGATTACGACCAGGGACAAATTTATTTGAACCGGGAATTGATTGAAGAACGGAAGCTGGACGTGAAGGAGATGCAGGATAAGGTTGCCGATTTTATGATCGAGTTCGAGGGCGTGGCGAAGGTCATGACAGCCTATTCGTTGACACACACGTCTTTCCCGGAGGGAATGAACCGGTTGGTGCAAAATTCTTTTTCGCGTAAACGTAGCGGGGATGTCCTTTTTTGTATTCACCCGACCTGGGTGTCCGAGTTGAAAGAGATAGAGGATATGTATTTCCGTTATAGCAGGCGTTCAGTCGTACCGCTTTACCTGTACGGGGCGGGAGTGAAACCGGGCGTGCAAGAAAACGGCATGATGATGTCCGACTTGTTGCCCACGTTGTGTGAGATACTGGGTATCCCGGTTCCTTACACGGCACACGGGAAGCCTGTAAAGTGAAGGTGTGTCAAAACACACCTTCTGGTCCATAAGGTCCATAAAGTCGAACCTTCGGTTCTGAAAGTTTATAAAGTCAAATATTACGCAAGATATTGTTTGTCAATACAATTCATTTGCAATTTTGTAATATTTCGACCTTACGACTTTACGGACTTTTCGATTTTATGGACTAGAAGGTGTCAAAACACACCTTCGGTGTTCTTGTACTGAATTTTCTTGATCCGGCGGTTGTCGACTTCAAGGATTTTGAATTGATGATCCCTGTAAGCAATCACTTCGTCCTTTTTGGGTAGTTCGCCTTTCAACTCGAGAATGAGCCCGGCTAGCGTGTCGGCGTCTCCTTCCACTTCCTGGAAGGTGTCCTCGGCGATGTCCGTGATCTTGTAGAAATCGTTCAACAGGGTGGAAGCTTCGAAAATGTATGCCCCGTTCTTGTCGCGAGTGTAGACGATTTCCTGTTCGTCGTACTCGTCGTTAATGTCGCCCACGATTTCCTCTATAATATCTTCCATGGTGACAATTCCGGTCGTCCCTCCGTACTCGTCCACGACAATAGCTAAGTGAACTTTCTTCACCTGAAATTCTTCCAGAAGGTCATTGATTTTTTTGGTTTCGGGCACGAAGTATGCTTGGCGTATCAAGGTCTGCCATTTGAACTCGTCGGTTTCATCCAAGTGTTGCAGCAAGTCCTTCACGTAGAGAATACCGATGATGTTATCCAGGTTTTCCTCGTACACGGGCATTCGTGAATAGCCATGTTCCGCGATGATCTCTTTTACCTGTTTGTAAGTGGATTGCGAGTCAATGGCGATTACGTTGATGCGGGGACGGATGATGTCCACCGCATCGATGTTGCCGAAGCGGACAATGCCTTCCAGGATATCTTTTTCCTCGTTGATAGCTGTATCTTTGGTTAATTCGAGAGCTTTGGAAAGTTGGTCGATGGAGATTCCGTCTTTTTTGTCCAGGCGTTTCCGGATGATCGAGGTCGAACCGATCAAAAGGGCGGATAACGGGCGGAATACATGGGACAGGAATGTCAAGGGACCTGCCATGAAAATCACCATGTTGAGGCGTGAGCGGTTGGCGTAGAGTTTAGGGATGATTTCCCCCACAAGCAAGATCACGAAGGTGACCACGATGACCTGAATGACGAAACCGAGTACCGGGTAGGTCGAGAAGTCAAACAGGGAATTGACCAGGTAGGTGGAGATCACCACGATTGCCACGTTGACAAAATTGTTGGATATCAATATCGTCGCAAGCAATCTCTCCGGCTTCTCGTGTAGGTTACGGGCTTTCGTGTAACCTTTGTCTTCCAGATATTTTAATTGCGAGGGAGAGAGCGAGAAGTATGCTACCTCCGACCCAGAAACCAGTGCAGAGCACAATAGTAAGAACAATAATATAATACAAAAAATTAAATCAATGAGGGTGAAGTCACCCGTGAATATCTGTCCCGCTAGGGGAATATAATCTGCGTCCAAAATTTAAATAATTGGTTAAACTTAAATCGCCGAAAGGTACGTATAAAAACTAAAAGTAACAACGAATGGGTTCATAAAGTTTATAAAGTTCATCATTTGCTTTATAAACTTTATGAACGTAACGAACTTTATAAATTAAAACGGTAGATCGTCATTGTCATCGTTGCTTGGACTCAAGTCCGGGGCTTGTGGCATGGGGGAGTCTTGGGGACGTTCGTTGCTATCTTGTTTGCGGGACAGCATTTGGAGGTTATCCCCGTAAATCTCGGTCGTGTAGCGTTTCACTCCGTTTTGGTCGTCCCACGAGCGGGTTCTGATGCGTCCCTCTATGTATAGCATCATGCCTTTTTTCACGTATTTTTCCGCGATTTGGGCTAGATTGCGCCAAAGGACGATATTGTGCCATTCGGTTTGCGTCACGCGTTCCCCGTTCTTGTTATTGTACACTTCCGACGTGGCAAGGCTGAATCGAGCCACGGCAACGCCCCCGTCGAGGTATCTTACATCGGGATCTCCCCCGACATTTCCGATTAGAATGACTTTGTTTACCATATATCAATGAGCATGGGTTAAAATTTTTCACAAATTACGGAATATTTTCGGAGAATCAAAAATAAATTTCGTGAATTATATTCTGGTATGTCACTTCCCCTCTTGTTTATCTTTTCTTCATCCCAAGCCTGCCGTTACGCTACCCCATGAACCAATCACGAACCAATCATGAACGTAGCATAGACGTCCGTTTGCGTTCATGTTACGTTCATGATTGGTTTATATTTGGTTTTTGGGGGCGAGCAGGGGGAAAGAAAGGGTGATGTAAAGTGAGATTAGGGGTGTGAAATGAAGCTTCCTTTTTGTTGAGATGTTTTCTTGATAAAATCGTTTTTTTTGTTATAATCAAAAATTCTTTTGTAATTTCGCGTAACAATGGATGGCGGCTCTTTGCGCCGTGATTCGTGTTTTACAGTTTAATTATTTCATTTTTTAATATGAAGCATCTACATCCTACTGGAAAATCTTTCGGCGGTGCGGCTCTCCCGGGCAGCATGAAGATGTGGTGCGCATAGTTTCCCACTGACGATTTTCGACCGCGGCTAGAAAATGGCAGCCACAGGTGCGTTCTCACGTGCCCGCTAGGTTTGCTGTCGGAGAGTTCTTTGACATATTGGTAGTGATTCCAGGGGGAGATTTTTAGATTATGAAATGAATTGTATAACTTAAACTGTAAAATATGAATAGAACAAACCCATTAATATTATCTGTACTCCAGTTATGGGCTTATGGCCCTGATAGTGAAGTCGCAAACGAATACCCGGCAATCGAGTTGTTTGATATGCGCCATGATTTCCCGATGGCCCTGACTCAATCGGGGATGGCCGTGTTGCTTACATTCTTAAACGGGCGTAATCATTCTTTAGATTCATTTGTCGGCATTAGGCGTTCGGTTGCGATTGTTATTGTAGATGCTACCGAAGAATGCGTGATGAGTGCGACTCAAATTCGCGTTAATATTCCGCGGAACAGGCTCGCGGGTGTATTTCGAGCCGACCTTCCTTTTGCTTATCCTAATATTAAAACCGATCACACCTACAAGGTGATGGTGCGTGACGTCTCGAGCGGACAGATGCTAGGAGAATCCTTTTTTCACATGTATGATCCTCTAGTCTTGGGCAAGGAGCCGCACCTTTGGTATACGGCAGACGAGGGTGGAGTTGTCCCCCAGTTCGACTATGGCATGTGTAAATCTGTCAATAGCGAGGATATGGAGCTTGTCTGGGTAAGGTTCAACCTTGTATCTCATTTCAAGGACGAGCCTTGCCTTGTCCCCGAGGTGGAGGTCAGGGTTTACTTGCCGAATGGAAAAATTGAATCCAGATTTTTTCGTCCGGAATGTGACGACTATGATATGCGCGAGTATCATGTCACAATGCCTGTCCACGTGAACTGCGATAATCGAGGTATTTGCTACGCAGAACTTTTATGCATGGATTACGCTATTGCTGGATTTGTGTTCAGCACGAATGGCCCCACCGAATCCGGAGCATGGGAGGGTAAGGAACTTGCTTGTCTTGACGAGTACACGCTCGAGGAATGTGTAAATCGTTTCCGGTTATGTCTCCAGGACGAAGTTGTTGATGCTGGCGAGGAGGACAATGATAACGAGGATCGCGTGGAGGTCGATGATGAAGAGGCCGAGAGCGGTTGTCTCCCCGGGCTGGTGCAACCTGCGGACGAATCGTTGTTGGCTCCCCTGGAAGATCTGATCGGTCTTAAGACGGTAAAAGAGAAATTGTTCGTTTACGAGAAAGTGGTGCGTTTTAATAAAATGCGCGAAGAGTGCGGTTTGCCTGTAATATCAACATCGCTTCACGCTATGTTTCTCGGTTCCCCGGGAACGGGAAAAACAACCGTCGCGAAGATGATGGGAGCCATGCTCGCGAAGGCGGGGATGCTTTCCCGTGGCCATGTTATCACGAGGGAACGGGCAACACTCCTGGGACCTAACTATAGCATGGAGGAAACCAATACTCTGAAAGCCATAGAAGAAGCCCAAGGAGGAGTCCTGCTGATCGATGAGGCGTATCAATTATTTCAGCAGAGTGACCCGCACGATCCGGGAAAATTTGTTATCGAGACACTGATGACGGCGCTTGCAGATGAAGCGCGGCGAGATTGGATGTTGATTCTTGCCGGTTATCCTGACGAGATGAAGCGGATGTTTGACATGAATCCGGGGCTTAAATCCCGGATCCCAGATTCTAATATTTATGTTTTTGACGATTTTTCGGAGTCGGAACTTATGGAAATCGCAGAACGTTACTTCGAACGCCATCAATATTCGCTCTCGCCTGACGCCCGTGTAGCTTTGGCTCAAAGACTCGGTTTTGACTATTCTCAACGGGATAAGGGTTTTGGCAACGCCCGTTATGTCGTGAACATGATACAGACAGAGATTCTTCCGGCTATGGCTGTCCGTGTCGTTTCTGCGGGTTCGGGTGAGGCTCAGGCATTACACGAGATTCAGTCCCGTGATATTCCACTGCCGGTAAGTCCGGTACGTGCGACCCGCCCTCGGATAGGTTTTTGTGCTTGATAATTGTTTATCGCAAATCTTTCTTGAGCATTTTTTCATTTCTCAAAATTAAGCGATTACAACTTTGTGGATATAAGACTTAAGATAATTTTCGTTCATATCAATAAACGATCGTTTATTGCGCTACAAATATACAGCATTTTTGTTTATCGCAAATCTTTCAAACAATAATTTTTGTTTCTCGCAACTAGATATTTAGTTTTTTTAAGCAAGCACTTGCGAGTACTCCTTTTGGCCATATCATAAAACGATCGTTTTTTGGATATATGAGATGTTGTTTATTGTAACAGTTTTGACATGAGCGAGGAGAAGAAAATACACCGATATGTTGTTTACATGCGAATGGGTGGAATTGTCCTGCACAAGCCTCCTGGCAAAAAAAACTTGGAAGGATAAAAGGTTGTATGAACAGTTTTTCCTTGATGAGTGGGTCTTTTGTGAAGCGTGTGTTGCAACAGCCGATCTGGAAATTGGTAGGAAAGGAATATGAGAAAACGGTGGATAATTACTTCTCACCCGGGAAATAGGTGTGTTCCCCGGGTGAAGAGAATGATAAGACAAATGTATTGTAACGGATAAAAGATATGAAACTTAGATTAATTATCACGGTGGTTTTGTTGGCGCTGTTCTCGGGCGCCAAGGCCCAGAAGGTGGCGGTCAAGACCAACTTGGTTTCGGATGTTCTCCTTTCGCCCAGTTTAGGGGTGGAGGTAGGGCTGGCGCCGCGTTGGACCGTTGATGTCAAGGGGCAGCTTAATGCCTGGACATTGTCGCACGACAGGAGATGGAGGCATTGGCTTTTGCAACCCGAGATGCGGTATTGGTTCTGTGACCGATTTACAGGTCATTTCCTTGGTGCACACGTGCACGGCGGACAGTATAACATCGGGGGATTCAACGGGCGTCTTCATTTTCTGGGCACCGATGCGCGGAAGTTGCAGGGAGTCCGCTATCAAGGCTGGTTCGCCGGGTTCGGGGTGGCTTACGGTTACGCCTGGATCCTGGGGCGGCACTGGAACCTGGAAGCGGAGTTCGGTTTCGGCTATTCCTACACCCGCTATGACAAATTCCCGTGTGCCGTGTGCGGGGAGAAGATCGCGAGGGGCAAGTCGCATCATTATGTGGGGCCCACCAGAGTGGCGGTCAATTTAGTTTACCTGTTTTAAAGCGCGATGAAGATGAAAAGGATGATATTCATAGTGGCAACCCTGCTGGGGTTGGGAAGCCTGCTGGGGGCAGAGGCCCAGGAGGTAAAAGAGAGCACGCCCGGGGTATCCGTCAGCCGTTTCAAGGTGGAACGGAACGGCAAGTACCTCACGGTGGAGATGGAGATGGACCTGACGGGACTCGAGGTGGAATCGAACCGGGCAGTATTGCTCACGCCCCGTCTGGTCAAGGGAACGGATTCGCTCGACCTGCCGTCGGTGGGGATTTACGGGCGCCGTCGGTATTTTTATTACGTGAGAAATGGCGTGAGCACGATCTCGGGCGAGAGTGAAACGGCTTTCCGGGCATCCGGGAAACCGGACAATATAGATTACAACCGCTCCGTCCTGTACGAGGAGTGGATGGACGGGGCGATGCTCAAACTGCATCGCGGCGACTGGGGATGTTGCCACGAGATCGTGGCGGAACACGACGATACGCTGGGACGGCACGACGAGGCGTTCTTCCCGGAACTGGTGTTCGTGCGCCCGGAAGCCGAAGTGATGAAAAGCCGCTCGCTGTCGGGTTCGGCGTTTATTGACTTCCCGGTAGACAAGACGGAGATTTACCCCGACTACCGCCGCAACACGGAGGAGTTGGGCAAGATCGAGGCAAGCATCGATTCGGTGCGGGGGGACAAGGACGTGACCATCGTGTCGGTGTGGCTCAAGGGGTACGCTTCGCCCGAGAGCCCGTATGCGCACAACCGGGACTTGGCGATAGGGCGTACCCGGTCGCTCAAGGAGCATATCCGGAAACTGTATGATTTCCCCGAAGAGATCATTACCACGGCGCACGAGCCGGAGGATTGGGAAGGGTTGCGGCGGTACGTGGAGAACTCCAATCTTGACCACCGGGCGGAGATCCTCGCGATGATCGACAGCGACATGGATCCGGACGCGAAGGAGGCGAAAATCAAGCGGACGTACCCGGAAGAGTACCGCTTCCTGTTGCAACATTGCTACCCGGCGTTGCGCCACACGGATTACCGTATCGACTATAACATACGCCGCTACAGCGACGTGGAGGAGATCAAACGCGTGCTGGCGGAACGGCCTCGGAATCTGAGCCTGAACGAGTTCTATCTCGTGGCGAGGATGTACGAACCGGGCTCGCCGGAGTTTACCGACGTGTTTGAAACGGCGGTGCGGATGTTCCCGGACGACGAGATCGCCAACCTGAACGCCGCGAATGCCGCCATGCGCCACGGTGACCACGAGTCTACCCGCCGCTATCTCGAGAAAGCGGGCGATTCGCCGGAAGCCGTTTATGCGCGGGGTGCCCTCGCCATACGCGAGAAGGATTACAAGCGTGCGGTGACGTTCCTGGAAAAAGCCCGGGAGATGGGGCTCGAGAAGGCTGCCACCACCTTGAAGGAGTTGAAGGAAAGAAAATTCATGGAATAAATACAAGGAGTAATTAAATAAATTTTAAATGTCCACATTATGAAAAAAGGAAAATTATTTCAATTTGTTGCAACCGCACTTGCATTGGCGTTTGCTGGTTGCAGCCATGATACCTTGACCGGTGACGATCCGGAGGGGGATCAGAATGGCTCAAAAGACGCCGTTTACATGAACGTGACGGTACAACTGCCCGTGGCTGGAGGAATGGGGTCGAGGAGTAAAACCAATACCGGTACTAATGGTGACTATGGAACGAGTACAAGCGGTACTGAAATCGGTCAGGATCACGAAAATGTCGTGAATACCGTTCTGCTGGTACTGGCTGAAAAAGGGACGAATAAATTTATCGCCTGCGGTACACAAAACGGATTTGCTACTCCGAGTGACGGCAAAATCAATACGGTTCAATCTATTGAGAAAACAGCACTGGCAAGCTATTATACAGCTAATGGCACAAATGGTACATTAAATGAAGGCAAAGAAAAAATTAACGTGTACGTGTTCTGTAATCCCACACAACGGTTACAAAAGAAACTTACTGACTTGAAATATGGTGTTGATTGGATTGATGAAAAGGGACAAGTTATAGAGAATGCAGATGGTACGTATCCCAATTCTAGTACGCAAGATGGAGGAGCTGTCTGGGGTGGTTCTGACCACAAGCAAGGTTTTTTGATGGCTACCGCCAAATCAAATGATATCGAGAAAGGAATACCCAAAACATTGTCCGGATGGGATAACCACAATACGGCAGAAAAAGCCTTTGATTTAACTGGAAAGAATTACTCGGGGGCTTCGGATGAGATTGATAATGGCACGTTTAATAGTGTTTCCGTGGGTGCCATCGACGTGGAACGTACCGTGGCTCGTTTCGATTTCAAAGACGGAAGTCCTTTAGCTCCGACAACTCCCCGCACCTACAATGTGGTGAAATATAAGGATGCGAGTGATGCGGAGCAAACCCTTATCCAAATTGAATTGACGAAAATGGCTTTGGTAAACATGAGTAAGGAGTTCTATTATCTTCGTCGCGTGTCAGATAACGGTTTGGATAAAGATGAAGGTTTTCCAGAAAATAATACAAACCATTTCGCTTATTGCGGAGTTGAGACGTCTTCCAATTACGTGGTAGATACCGATCTGGATTTTAAAAAGACAGCAAATTTGAAAACTCTTTCGAATAGTAATTTTGCTGATCATTTCAATTTCTGTTTGGGTGATGCTACGGGTGACAAGTGGACTATTAATGAAACGGCACGCGGGCAATGGTACACGTCAAAAATTTCAGATGTACTTAACGGTTTAGATGATAAAGATGAGAATTGGAATGCTCCTAATAAAGAAGGGTATAAAATCTGGCGTTATGCAATCGAGAATACCATTCCGACTCCTACTGGCAATCAACGGCATGGAATTACTACAGGTGTTGTGTTTAAAGGTAAAATGAAAGTTCCGGAGGCATTAAAAGATAACGAAAAATACGGGGAGTTGTATAAAACTATAAATAATGTAGGCGATGTACTTGAGGGAAATCCAGATAAAGACCCGATTTTATACGCTCATAGTGGTAATTTGTATTTAACTTGGAAAGAAGTACGTGCAACTGCCATCGAGAATAAAGAGTCGTATCCGGCGTTCTATACTGCAGTATTCGGTACGGTCAATGAGGATGAGAGTAAGCAGCCTAAAGCGGAAAAAGGAAAAAAAGGAGAAGAGGGTTATGAGGCTCCTGTTTATAGTGATGATGAGGAGAGTGCTGATTATTGGTGGGCAAAATGGCAGGATGCTTCGGAGCTTACATCTGAAGAAAAAGAAGATGCTCGTGTGAAGTTCAAAAAAATTGCAACGAGCGAGAGTGTTGAGTTTACCCTTTACCAGTCCAGTGTGGAAAAAGATGATAAGGGGACTGTAATAGATAAGGGGTACTATTGTTATTACTACTATTGGAATCGTCACAACGATAACGATAATGCAACCACCATGGGAGCCATGGAATTTGCTGTAGTACGTAATAACGTGTATAAATTGGCTGTTACTGATATTAGCCAACTGGGGCATCCTCGTATCTCGGAGAATGATCCGGATCCGGAAGATCCTAATAATCCGGACGAAGAAGGCAAGATCTATTTTAAACTCTCTGTCGAGGTATTGCCTTGGGTAGTTCGCGTGAATAATATTGAATTCTAAGAGGAGACCCATGCGAAGTAGCAAACGAAATATTATATCAAGACTCGTGGGTGCGGCGTTGTGCGTCGCATCCATGGGGCTTGCTTTTTCGTCGTGCGAACTCATCAATGAAGACCTTGACCCGTGCCCGCACGGCGTATCGCTGCGATTTATCTACGAGTACAATATGGAGTATGCCAACGCGTTCCACAAGCAAGTGGATTGTCTGACACTCTATATCTATGACGAAGATGACAACCTCGTGGACACGCGGGTGGTGACTGGGGCGGAACTACAGGACGAGAATTACCGGATGGTGCTGGACCTCGAGGAGGGGAATTACCATTTCGCGGCATACGGGGGTATGGCGTGCGAACGGAGTTCTTTCTCGCCGGTGGAAACTCCCGTGAAGGGCAGCAAGCGGACCGACTTGAAAGTCATGCTGGATGCCGACTGCCTTACCAAGCCCGAACGGCGAGAGCTGCACGATATGTTCTGGGGTGAACTTGCCCTCGGGACCACCGACCTTTACAACGAGGGAACGGTGAAGATGATGAAGAATACCAACAGCATACGCGTCGTGCTGCAACAAGAGAACGGGGGAACGGTCAACGCTGACGACTTCGACTTCGAGATTATTGACGATAACGTCCTGTTCGGGTATGACAACGACCTGATACACGATGCCGTTTTGTTCCCCGAGGGGGAAACCGTAACCTACATTCCCTGGGCGAAGGGACAGGCACAGACGGGAGTCGCTATCGTGGGTCCCGACGAGGTGGTGCCCCAACCCGTGGAAGTGGCGTACGCCGAACTGAGTACCTCGCGGTTGATGATGAAGAACAACCCGCGCCTGCTGGTGAAAAACCACGAGACCGGGAAGACGGTGATAGATTTCCCGCTGAAGCGCTACTTGTTGTTGCTCCGTGGCGAGCGTTACAAGATGGGCGACCAGGAGTACCTGGACCGCGAAAGCCGTTGGACGTTGTTTTTCTTCTTGAGGAGTAACGATATTTGGTTGAATACGCGCATCGTGGTGAACGACTGGGTGGTGCGTATTAATGACGTAGAATGGTGACAGACTGAAAAATGAAACTGAAGCATCGACATATCATCAGCATAATTCTTCTGCTTTGCGGTTTGCTGGGATTCACCTCGTGCAACAAGGAGTCCTTCAAACTGTCTCGTGAAGAGGGAGAAGAAAAGGATAACAGCGTGTTTCTCACGTTCCATGCTGACGTGGCGGGAGGTTTTTCCCGCGCGGGTGAGGGTGAAGAGGGCGCTGACGAGAAGATCAGGCAGTTGCTGATCGTGATCGTGTCGAAAGAACCGGGGAATGACGGCAAGTGGGTGGTGGAACACAACCGCCTGGTAAAAGGTGCTTCAACCGGGATCCCGTTGACTGACGGGTACGCCTTCAAGGTGGAAGCCGGTCGCCAAAAGAGAATTTACCTGATTGCCAACCACAGGAACTTGAAAGACACGGGTGGAAATCCGTTTGACTTCACTAACCCGGCGTTCCTCCCGGATGAATCCGGAAAAGTACCAGTGGAGGCATACGTCTTCAAGCCCGATTACAAGCCCGGTGATGACGGCATACCCATGACCGCCGTGTACGATATCACGGTACCGGACAGGGAAAATATCACAAACGATGAATATGAATTAGGATACACGCTGTACGTGGTGCGGGCTGCCACCAAATTCTCGTTCAATTTCATCAACAAGTCGGCACAGAGGACGATTTCCGTGACCGGCATTGACATCGAGAGCGTGATAACCGACCCAATGTACTTGATGCCCCACGTGAACAAGAATGCCGGGGGGCACTATTGGGTGGTCGATCATGAAGAAGCATCCAACCTCACGGGCAAAGACTGGATAGATTGGATGGTAGAGGAAGCGGAAAAAACGGAAACAGCCCAATATCAATGGCTGACCGACTACGAGGTGCCAACGGAAGCTACTCCTGAAAAAGTTTCTCACGAGTTTGCTCCCTCGCTGGAGATGGCGGCAATGACAGGCAACATGCCTTCTGTGGCAGCTGCCGACGCTATTTACCTGCCGGAGAGCAAGACCGTGAAAAGCGGAGCAGACAACACCTTGGGATTACAGGAATACAACGTGACTATTCACACGACAGAAAATTCGGGTTACCAAAGCACGAAAGCAATATATACTTCCACGTTGCCACGTCTTGGTTCGCTTTTCCGTAACACGCACGTGAAGGTAAATATTGTGTTTAACGACTACACCCTTGAGTGGCAAGTTGACGTGGAACCGTACTGGGGTGTAACATTGGATCCTATATTCGGTTTGGACGACCCTAAAGAAGAAACGAACGAATCCGAGAAATCGCAACAGATATGAAACGTAAGATAACCATATATACCCTCTTGTGTCTGCTGTTTGTCGGCACATTTTCTTGCAGGGACGATTTGTACATTGACGATGAAAGAATAGGTGAAGGAGAGTGCGTGATCAGTGGAACCATGAAGTTCAAACCTTTTACTCCCACCTTGAACGGGAACTCGCGTTCTGCCGGGGATGCCATAAAGGCAATTGAAAGTTTATGCGTGTTATTATATGATGAAGGGGAAAATTTGGTAAATAAATATCTGATTAATGACTATACTATTTCAGATCCAGATCCCGAGAGAACAGGAGAGAATGTTGCGGAATCCAGTACACCGCGTGCTACATTCCAGTTGACGATACCTTACGGGAAGTATTATATCTATGCGGTGGCCAACATGGGGGACTTATCCGATTATCGAGATAGTATTCAAACCGTGAAAGGATTGAAAAATATTCCTTTACAATGGGACGAGAAAAATGTAAGTGCCAATAACCAGATGTTTGGTCACTTCTTCTCGGAAGCTGAAACCGCGAGTGACGATAACAAGGCTCCGTTAGTGACTATTAACAAAAATGGCTTAAAACTGCAAGCGTGGGTACGCCGGGCGGCATCAAAGGTGACCGTGGCGTATGACGGCACGAACCTAAAAGACGGTGTTTCCATATATATTATGGCTGTATCTATAAAGGATATACCCAGATCATGCTTGTTGGGGACAAAGAACACACCCGATCACGTTGATTCGCTGATACGCGATGGTGAAATAATAAAATATTTCGAGGGTGATGTTCAGCCTGGTTTGGACAATTTCATAACCGATTATAAGGCTGTTGTTTCTAAAAAAGAACCAATATATGGGTCAGATCATTCAGAAACTGCTGAAGCTCTTTTCTTTTACGAGAATATGCAGGGAGCAGGAGAAGATATGCCCGACAAGCAGCAGGATGCAAACAATGATGGGAAACTTGATTATCCCGGACTGCCGGGCGACGATACTTACCGGTTGAAAGATGATGTACCCTGTGGCACATACATCGAGGTTGATGCGATTTACCGCTCAGAGAATACGGAGCGTCCGGGAGTCGGGATTATAAAATACCGTTTCATGCTTGGCAAGAATATAACTACTGACTACAATGCGGAGCGCAACCACCACTACAAACTGACCTTGAAATTCAACAATTTTGCCAATGATTATGATTGGCACATAGAATACAAGGAGCAAGTCCTTGAAGTGACCGAACCTAAAGTGATGAATTACCAGGGAAAGGTTTTCATTCCGGAATACCGCCCGGGAACTGCCAATTATAATTATGGACATCATTTCGAGGATAACACCATCATGGTCACCAGTTATATAGAGAATAGCGAAGGCAAAATGGTGAACTGGGAGATAGAATATGATGAAGATGGCGACGGGGTTTATACCAAGGAGTGCAGTTGGCTTGAGCCTGTCATTACAGATGGTTACCTCCCTTATATAAAGAATATTTCGTTTAAAGTTACCCCTAATAAGGAGGAAATAGATATAGACAAGTTGCTTCAAGATGCACCACAGAAGGGTACGGAGGCTGCTCCTTACAATCTGGCAAACCCAGGAGAAACAGTTGCTCCTGCCAATGCAAAGATAAAATGCACGGCCAACTGCTATATAGTAGATGCTCCGGGTTACTATATTTTACCGTTGGTGTATGGTAACGCCTATCATAACTTTCAGCCAAACGAAAATGCCTATACATACACCGGCAGTTACACGGGAGATCAAATCCTTCCGAAATTTAAGGATTATTTGGGAAGAGAAATAACAAATCCTTTCATTAAAGGTACCACAGCGGAATATACTCCCCTAAGTGCGTTCTTGATATGGCAGGACGAGAATAATTTGATTCCATATACTGTTTGGAACCCGACCGCAGACATAAAATATCTTCCTGATGCCTACGAAGGCAAAGGTGGAATCTTGTTTCGCATTGAAAAAAGTAATATAAAGCAAGGAAACGCCGTGATAGGAGTTAGTACCGGTACGAAAGAGGTCGGTACCACAACTATTCCTTCTGTCATGTGGAGCTGGCACATCTGGGTGACTAATTTCAGTTACCTTGAAGAGGATGATAAAAACATCGAAGTCACCAGTCATGACCCTTCCCAAAAGTTTAAACTTCTACCGGTGAATCTGGGCTGGTGTTCCGGCCACGGCGATAAAATAAAATATTATAAGGCACGAAAGTGTAAGGTGAAGGTTACTGCCGGTGCGAAAGAAAAGGTTATAGAACTTGAACAGAAATCGCACATAGCCTTTACACGTGGCGACAATCCATATTACCAATGGGGACGTAAAGATCCTTTCGTCGGTGCGACAGGAAATGTACAAAATAAGCGACGGTATTATTCTGTTGATTGGCCTGATGATGCGAATCCTCCTATGCTCTCTGCAACTACCACACCCGATGGAGAGCGCTATACCACCCGAGGTGCTATAGATGCGGGTGTGCTCATACAAAATCCGCATAAGTGGCATAATCCACGGCGTAAAGTGAACACTGGTACGGGTTATCCTTACTTGAGCGACAATGAGATATACCGCAATTTATGGCAAGGTCGAATCGAAGTTCAACCCGGTTCGCCCAGCCTCAAGACTATCTATGACCCATGTCCGGTTGGCTATCAGGTACCTCACTATACTGCAGTTTCCGGCTTTACCACTACGGGAGATAACACCAACACACCTTTCGAGTGGTATGACGTGCGGGTTGAAAATATTGCGGATTATGATGCGGCTACCGGGACATGCGGGGAAAACGGGATATATTCAAAAGGTTTGTACGAATTTTATACCAATCCCGACAAACTTCAGTCAATCATATTCCCGGAGACAGGCTATCGTGACTGGGATGATAATGTATGTGCATATCAAGTTGACATAAATGCTCCTATCGGCTATATATGGACAGCGGGAAATAAGCAGGGTGATGATAATAACTCGTATAACTTCGAGTTTGCGCGTAAAGACAATGGAGGTGCAAGTTATATTCGCCCGAGAAACTTCTTCTATCCCTGTGACGGTTTTCCGATACGTCCCTGTGTTTATGATACACATAGTACAAGTACGCCTTAATTCTTGTACTATGCAGGACGTCCAATCACGCTATCACTCTGCTCTGGAACTATACCGCACCACCGACATGACGGTGAAGAAGATCTGCGAGCAGACCGGCACGCCGCTGACAGCGTTCAAGGCATACGTGTGGCGCTATCACCGGGAGCTGATGTTTGCCCGCCATGGCGTCGAGATTTCTCCCAGGGAGGCTGCCAAGACCCGGTTGCGGAAGAAGAGCGGGCAGACCGCTGCCGCCCATGCCAAGTACAAGGATGCCATCCGGGCGTGCGATGACGCTGCGTATATCGAGTTCAACGTGTCGCAGATAGCCCGCCTGTTCGGGCTGAATCCGACAGCCCTCGGCAACCAGTTGCGGAACCATTATCCCGATATTGTGGAACGGCGGGAGCGGGAACGTCACCGCCTAGGGGTGAACGACAACCTGCACCGGGGCGTGAAACCGTGGTGCAAGGAGCAATATGCCGATGCCGTGGAGCACCTGCGTGCCACGGAGGATACCATCTGGCAGACTGCCGACTTGTACGGACTTTCGCGCTCGGGACTACGGGAACATTTGATGTATTATTACAAGGATTTGATCCGGGCACGGGCGGGTAAACGCGAACGGGCGAAAACGAACAAGACCCGGGGAGAATTGACCGGGAACGGCAGGAAGCATGAGCCCATGCCCCAGAGCGAGGAAAAGTACCGCGAGGCGATACGGCTGTACCGGACTACTGCCATGACCCAGGAGGAGATCTGCGCGGCAACCGGAGTCACGGTCACGGGATTGCGCCATCATTTGCGGGCGTGGAACAAGGAGTTGATGGAGGAACGCCACGATGTCGATGGGCGCGGAGAGGATGCCCGTCCTGCCGGTACAAAATGTTACCTGAAATCGACAGCCGCGAAGTACGCCGGGGCTATCGAACGGTTGAAGGTAACCGGGCGCCCCACGGCGGAAGTGGCGAAAGAGTTCGGGTTGAATCCCGATATATTTAGGAAGTACCTGCACGAGCACGAACCGGAGCTTGCAGTCACTCTTGGCAGGACGAAGTTATCGAACGGCAGGTCGGTCTTGGCACGTAGCGCGGAGAAGTATGATGAAGCGGTGCGCCTGTATGCAACGACAACCGAAACGCTAAAGTCTATCGCCCTGCGGCTGGGGCTGCAATACAAGAGCGTGGGCGGCTTTGTACGGCGCAATCATCCCGAGGCGATAGCGGCCCACGAGCGTCTGCTTGAACAGGAAAAGAGATTGCAGGAACAGGAAGAGTGCCGGAGGCGCGAAAAGGAACAGGCGGAAGCAACTGTTTCCGTGCAAGAAGAGGAAAACAAGGAGAGAGAACGCATCCTGCAGGCCTTGAAACAGACCGGCGGTCATAAAAGAAACGCGGCAAAATTATTGGGTATCAGTAAATCCGCACTATATAATAAACTGAGAATATTTAATCTTTCCGAATAATGAGGGGGTGCCAAAACACCCCCTCTAGTTTGTAAGGTTCATAAAGTCGAACCTTCGGTTCTGAAAGTTTTAAAGTCAAATTATTTTTCCAAATTTAGCCCTATTTCCAGTTTCGTGGTTTTTTGTAAAATGGCGGGAACTCCTTGAAGCAATCCTTTGATCATGTTGCCCATGCCTCCCATGGCGCTGGCGTCAACGTTGTCGAGTCCCGAGAGAATAAGCGGGAATATATTTTCAATAAATGGTTTGTCGATGAATAATTTTGCCGTGTTGCCCTCGAGTTTGTAGTTTACCGGGATGCCGTTTTTTAGCATCTCGACTGCTTTTTGCAAAGCGGGGTCGTTTTTCAGGCTGTCAGACGGAATGGAAGATAGCAGGTTGTCAACGTTGGGGAAAAAGAGAATCTGGTTGTCTTTTATCTTGTAGGTGACCATACCGGGTTCTGATTTTTTCCATTGTGGGTCAGCTTGCGCTTGGCCGTCTTGGTTCGGTTCGGCATAGGTTACGATCACGTTGCCGTCTTTTTGGAACGTGATGTCTTTCAGTTGTTGTGCCAATTTGCTGCTTCCCATAGGAACAACCATATTGGGGATTCCCGTTACCCTAAAGAAACCTAAAACGGCGTCATCAGGAGCTTCCCAGGTCATGAACAAGGGACCGGATATGAATTTGGGTTTTCCTCCCGGCACGTCTTCGGTTTTTATTTTACTAAGATTCCAGGTTCTGGCAATCCCGTCGTCACAGGAAGAGAATAGATTTAATGCACAGAGCATTATTAACACACATACAATAGATTTTCTCATACTTCTTTAAATTAGATTGTGAATTTTTACTATTAAAACGACGAGTTAGCTGTTATCGGGTACAAATGTATGAAAAAAGATTAGATAATTGTATTATCACGGGTGTGATTATTGGGTTTATCCTTTGCTTGAATGACATAGGTATCAAAAAATATTGACAAAAATGCTGAAGTTTGTTTCATTGTTTGTGGAAAAGATATATATTTGCAGACTGAAATCTAGGATAAACGAAATATAATATTGAATATTAAATACTTAAAGAAAATGACAAAGGCGGACATTGTGAATGAAATTTCCAGAACCACTGGTATTGAAAAAGTTGCAGTGCAGACAACTGTTGAGGCTTTCATGGAAGCGATTAAGGGTTCTGTAATTGATGGAAAAAATGTTTATTTAAGAGGTTTTGGAAGCTTTGTAGTGAAAAAGAGAGCTGAAAAAACTGCTCGTAATATTTCTAAGAATGTAACGATCAAAATCCCGGCACATAATATCCCTTCGTTTAAGCCTTCGAAGAGTTTTGTGAACCAGGTTAAAGATCAAGTAAAATAAAGAAAGGAGTGAGATTATGCCAAGCGGAAAAAAAAGAAAAAGACATAAGATGGCTACTCACAAACGGAAGAAGAGACTAAGAAAGAACAGACACAAGAAGAAATAGTCATCGTTTGTGAGTTGAAATTATAAACCTAAGGGCTGTGCCTTTAGGTTTATTTTGATTAATAGATTAATTATCGGGTAGTGAATACTGAGTTAGTCATAGATGTAAAAGCGGAAGAAATTGTGATCGCTTTGTTAAAGGACAAGCGATTGGTAGAGTTGACGACGGAGAAGACTAGCGTAAAGTTTGCGGTGGGGGACATTTATTACGGGAAAGTCAAGAAGATTATGCCCGGATTGAATGCAGCTTTCGTCAATGTAGGTTACGAGAAAGACGCCTTTTTACATTACCTTGATCTCAGCCCCCAGTTTTATTCTTTAGAGAGTTATATCAAGCAATGTATCGCCCGCAAGGGGATGCCCGTTGCTAAATTGAAGCTGGAGCCGGAAATCAATAAGAATGGAAAGATCGGGGACGTGCTTACCGTGGGGCAATATGTTGCCGTACAGGTTGCGAAAGAGCCTATATCCACGAAAGGACCGCGCTTAACGTCAGAGTTGAGTATTGCCGGTCGTCATCTGGTTTTGATGCCTTTTTCAGAAAAGGTGTCTGTGTCACAAAAGATCAAGTCGGTAGAGGAACGCAAGCGTTTGAAACGACTGATAGAGAGTATACGCCCCAAGAATTACGGGGTGATTGTCAGAACTGTCGCGGAGGGCAAGAATGCAGAGTTGTTTGACAGTGAACTTACTGAGCTTGTCGAGCGTTTCGAAACCGCCTTCAAGCATCTTCGGGATATCGAGCCTCCCAAGTTGATACTGGGAGAGATTGACCGAACCAGTGTTATTCTCCGGGATATTTTGAATCCCTCTTTTGAAAATATATACGTGAATGATTTAGCCGTGAGCAAGGAGATAAAACGTTATATCAGTACAATAGCCCCGGAGAAAGAAGATATCGTGAAATTCGTGTCAACCGACGTGCCGATTTTTGACCACTTCGGGGTAGACAAACAGATCAAGTCTTCGCTGGGACGTACCGTTTCATTCAAGAACGGTGCATATCTTATTATAGAACATACCGAGGCTTTCCACGTGATCGACGTGAATAGCGGTAACCGCGTGAAGCTTGGGGATGACCAGGAATCCAATGCCCTGGAGGTAAATTTGGCAGCTGCCGACGAGGTTGCCCGCCAGTTGCAATTGCGCGACATGGGGGGAATCATCGTGATTGACTTCATTGATATGCAGCTCGCCGAGAATCGCCAGAAATTGTTTGACAAGATGCGTTCGGCGATGGAACTCGACCGAGCCAAACACACCATACTTCCTTTAAGTAAATTCGGTTTGATGCAGATTACCCGCCAGCGGGTGCGACCGGAAATGACAGTGACGACCACGGAAACTTGTCCTGTCTGCCACGGGAGCGGAAAAGCGGACGCCGCGGTTCTGGTGATCGACAAGATCGAGGATCAACTGGAATATTTGGTGGAAGAAAGGAAAATAAAGAATCTCGTGCTAAAGGTGCACCCTTTTATCGAGGCATATCTTAAAAAAGGTTTCTGGTCACTGCGTCGGAAGTGGGCTTTTAAGCATCATATACATTTGAAAGTGCTTGGAGTGCCTTCTTTTTATATTTACGAATATAAGTTTTTCAATCGTTTTAATAGAGAAATAGAAGCTGAATAGCTGTTTTACTTACGAATTTACTTTCTCGTATTAAATCGATGTTAAAATAGTACCATCAATTTGTGGGAGCACAAATTAATGGTACTTTTGTGTCCGCTGTGTGATAACGCATACGATTTCGAGAAGCATGCAAATTGATGTTTTATTAAATAATTTTTTATGAAAAAAAGACTATTGACGTTGATCTTTACGTTGTTCGTAGGTGCATTCTCGGCTTTTGCCCAGATATCCGATCCGACAAGTTGGACATTCTCGCAGGAGAAGACCGGGGATAACGAATACACTTTGACTTTTAAAGCAACTATTCAACCCGGGTGGACGGTTTATTCCATCAACACCCCGGATGGTGGTCCTATGCCGACATCAATTACGATAGAGGAAGTAGGTAAAGGCGTGGAGTTGGTCGGTGAACCGGAAGAGAGTGAACCACACAAGAAACACGATGATGTCTTTGGAGTAGACGTGTTGTATTTCACGGACACGTATACTGTAAAGCAAAAGGTCAAGGTTACCGATTCGGGAATTACTTCCGTGAACGGTAGTGTTGAATTCCAGGCTTGCCAAGAAGGTGCTTGTGTGCCGGGAACAAAAGATTTTACAATTAAACTAGAGGACAAGGACGCTAAAGCTGAAAAGAGCGCCACGGAAGACGATTCCCTGTGGATCTTCTTTTGGGTAGCATTCGGTAGCGGTTTGCTTGCCGTCGTGATGCCTTGCGTGTTCCCGATGATTCCGATGACGGTGTCATTCTTTATGCACGGGGATGCCAATAAAGCAAAAGCGAAAGCGAAAGCGGTTTTCTTTGCCTTGTCGATTGTGGCTATTTATACAGCCTTGGGATTGCTTATTTCTTTCCTGCTGGGACCGGGATTTATCAACTGGTTGAGTACGAACTGGCTGCCTAATATCTGCTTCTTTATTATATTTATGATTTTCGCCGCTTCTTTCTTCGGGGCGTTCGAGATCGTGTTGCCGTCTTGGATTGTAAACAAGTCAGATAAGCAAGCAGACAAGGGCGGATATATTGGAGCCTTCTTTATGGCGTTCACGTTGGTTTTGGTGTCATTCTCTTGTACCGCACCGATCGTGGGTACCGTGTTGGTTGAGGCTGCCCGGGGATCTGTATTACGTCCGATTATCGGTATGTTAGGATTCTCTATCGCCGTGGCTTTGCCTTTCGGTTTCTTCTCCTTCTTCCCTTCAAAATTGAGCAATCTTCCGAAATCAGGAGGTTGGTTGAATGCCGTGAAGGTCGTATTAGGATTTGTCGAGGTTGCTTTAGGTTTCAAATTCTTGATGGTAGCCGACCAGACTTACCATTGGGGATTGTTAGACCGTGAGGTTTATATCGCTATCTGGGTAGCCGTATTTACTTTGCAAGCATTGTACTTAATGGGTAAAATCAAATTCGCTCACGATAGTGACTTGCCTTATATTGGAGTTCCTCGTTTAGTAATGATTATTATAACGATGTCTTTCGTGATTTATTTGATTCCGGGTATGTTCGGTGCACCGTTGAAGGCTCTTGCCGGATATTTCCCGCCACAAGAAACGATAGACTTCGATATCAACCGTATCGTTCGCGATAATGCCAAGGAGATCATGAAGAGTGGTGTCCAGGTTGGAAACCAATCATCTAGTGCGGCTTCTAACGAGCCGGTGAAGTATTCTGACTTCTTGCATTTGCCTCATGGTTTGGACGGGTACTTTGATTACGATCAGGCTTTGAAAGTCGCTCAAGCCCAGAATAAGCCGTTGTTTATCGACTTCACGGGTCACGGTTGCGTGAATTGCCGCGAGATGGAGCAAAGTGTATGGTCTGATCCTCGTGTATTGGAGATGTTGAAGAACGACTATATTGTAGTAGCGCTTTACGTGGATGATAAGACTAAATTGCCGGCAGAAGAGGTTTATGTATCTGATTATGACGGCAAGAAAAAGAATACGCTTGGAAAGAAGAATACCGATTTCCAAATCAAGCAATTCGAATCAAACGCTCAGCCGAACTATATCTTGTTAGATAGCCGTGGCGGGAAGGATGCAGATTTGAAGAAGCACGTGTTACAACCTGCCAGAGGTCATAACAAAGACCGGGATGCTTTCGTGAAGTTCTTGCAGGACGGATTGAAAGAGTATAAAGCTCGGGGCAACAAATAAGATGTGATAGATTATGCAAATGAAAAAGCCACCCCGAAGGGTGGCTTTTTAGCACTAAACTAATTCTATATATTCTTGGTTTCATCCCCGACCGTCAATCGTCCTACTTGAAAAAGCGAGGGGATAAAGAATGATATTACACCGATAGCGCAAACCACGAGTCCTCCGATCACGAAGGTGTTCGTGATTCCTATATTGTCGGCGATAAATCCGGTACCCATGAGTCCAAGAATGGAGGGAAGCATACTAACGCTCATGAATATAGAGAATACCCGACCCAATACCGCCGGGTTTATTTTTGTCTGAATCACGGTCATGAAAGAGGCGTAGTACACGGAACCCGATACACCTTCAATCGCTGTCAACACGACAAACCACACGAAAGCCGATGCCGGTAAGAGTCCGGAGAAGACAAAGGCTGTTCCCAACAAGATGTACATGGCGTTTATCAATATGATTTTGTTGACCTTGTATTGACGGGCGCTTAGGGCGAGTCCCCCGGCAAGCGAACCGACGCTCCATATCGCTTCGACAAGGCTCATTTGGTAGGCACTGCCGGAGAAGTGATTGAGCGTCATGAGCGGAAACAACACGCTAATCGGCATAATGAAAAGTGTCGCCAAGATGGAGAGCAGGAAAAGAGGTGTCATTCCTTTATGGCTTGTGACTTCCCGTTGTGCTTCCCGTAAATCTCGTAAGAGATTCAATTTATTCTTGGTTTCGCTAGGTTTGGGATTGGGGATCGTGACAAACAATAATGACGTACAAGCGAGCAATGCGCCCACGACATCAAGCATAAGCACATAAGTCATGTCGAGCATGGAGATCGCTAAGGCTCCGAGAGCAGGTCCCGCGATATTACTGACGGATTGAATCATCTGGTTGATCCCGGCAATGCGCAATAGTTGGGGTTCCGGAGCCAGCAACGGAATGGATGCCTGCATGGAGGGCATATGGAAAGCCGATCCGACGGAACGTAATGCTAGCAACGTGTAAATCTGCCATATTTCTGCTTGTTCGAAATAGAACAGAATGGCAAGAATCAGTGTGCAAAAGGCAATAAAACTATCGGATAGAATCATAATTAACTTCCTGCTCCATCGGTCGATAAGAATTCCGGAGAATAGCCCTAGTATAGCTTGTGGAAGCAAGGCTGCAATGGTAGCAAATGCCAGTGTTTCGGCAGACTTAGTTTCAAAAGTCAGCCATAATATGATGGCAAAATTAACAAGAGAACTGGTCAGAATAGAGAAAAACTGTCCGGTCCATATAATAGCGAATACTTTTTTCCAGTTATTCATGGTTGTTTTGTATGAGTTTTAAACATTAAAACGCATCTCTCCCAGGAGATGTGCTATTTTTTCTTGAAATAATAATACACGAGAAAAACCTTTCTCGAAAATAGAAAGTTTTTAAGATCTCCGGCAAACAGTTCCGGGGTTGGTTAGCCTCTCACCCTATAATTTCTTGCCATAAAGAAATGATAAATCTTCATAGATGGTATTTCGTTGTAAATTTTCACGAAAATAAATATATAAAATGAATATTCCTAATAAAATGAGGGAATGATAGGGATTATTTTGCATATCTTTGCATGGAAGGGCGTCTGTAATGACCTGGATATGTAATAATTCACATAAAGTGTTGATTCATGGAAAGTAATCCACAATTGGAGTTGGCATATGATTTTTTGGAATATACCGGGGTGAACGTGTTCCTGACGGGGAAGGCGGGTACGGGAAAAACCACGTTTTTGCGGAACTTGAAAGAGCGTTCGCCGAAACGGATGATCGTGGTGGCACCGACAGGTGTAGCGGCGATTAATGCGGGAGGTGTCACGATTCACTCGTTTTTCCAGTTACCGTTCGGTCCTTATATACCGGGAGTCACGGATGTCGTGACTCAGGACGGCAAGGCTCGTTTCACGAATAAGTTTAGCCGGGAGAAAATCAATATAATCAAGACCATCGATTTGTTGGTGATCGACGAGGTGAGTATGGTGCGAGCGGATTTGTTGGATGCCATAGATGATGTGTTACGGCGTTACCGGAATCGCAATGAGGCTTTCGGGGGAGTGCAATTACTGTTGATCGGTGATTTGCAACAGTTGGCACCTGTGGTGAAAGAGGATGAATGGGCGTTATTGAAACAACATTACGAGTCTGCTTATTTTTTCCATAGCAAGGCGTTGGCGGCAACCCGTTACGTGCCAATCGAATTGAAACGGGTGTACCGTCAGCAGGATGGCGTGTTTTTAGATTTGTTGAACCGGGTGAGAGAGAATAGAGTGGACGCCTCGGTATTGGATATGTTGAATCAGCGATATATACCGGGATTCGCCCCGTCAGATGAGGAAGGCTATATCACGCTGACAACGCACAATCATCAGGCGCAGCGGATTAATGATTTGAAAATGGCGGCTTTGGACACGAAGGCATACACGTTTAAGGCGGAGATCAAGGATAATTTTCCGGCTTATTCATATCCCACGGATGATTTGCTCGTGTTGAAGAAAGGGGCGCAGGTCATGTTCGTGAAGAATGATTCATCCCCGGAAAAGCGTTATTACAACGGGAAAATCGGTAAGATTACCGCGATAAACAATAACACGATTGAAGTCGTGGGGAAGGAAGACGGGATGCGGATTCTGGTTAACCGGGAGGAATGGACGAATACGAAATACACGCTGGACGAGGAATCGAAAGAGATTGTCGAGATGGTGGAAGGACGATTCAGCCAATATCCATTGAAGACGGCGTGGGCGATTACGATACACAAAAGCCAGGGATTGACCTTCGAACGGGCAATTGTGGATGCCAATGCGGCTTTTGCCCACGGGCAGGTGTACGTGGCATTGAGTCGTTGTAAGACGTTCGAGGGATTAGTGTTGAGTTCCCCGGTATCTTCCCGATCCTTGATAAATGACGATGCGATCAATCATTTCGTGGACGAGGTGGAACAGCGGGAACCGGGGCCGGAGGAATTGCATCAGGCGAGGCAGTCTTATTTCCGGGAATTGTTGCTCGAGCAATTTGATTACGAGGCTATCCGTTGGCGCTTGCATTATTTATATCGCATATTAGATGAGCAATTACGCCGCCTGTATCCCGAGTGGGTGGAGCGTTACCGGTTAGCGGGAGCCCGTTGTGCAGAGGAATTGTTAATGGTGGCGGAGCGGTTTCAGAATCAATTGGAACGGTTGATGCCGGAGGAAGGAATTTACGAATCCGACCCGACGATTGCGGAACGGGTGCGAAAAGGTGCTGTTTATTTCCGGGAGCACACGAAGGCAATATTCACCGATTTTTTGGAAGAGGATATACCGGAGATTGATAATAAAGAAGTACGCAAATCCGTGGAACAAGCCATGGAGCGTTTCCGGGGAGAGGTGACGTTGAAGATGGAAACCTTGAAAACGATCGAGAATGGTTTCTCTGTAACCGCTTATTTACGGGCGAAAGCGAAAGCATTGATTGATGCCCCAAAAGTGAAAATCAAGGCAAAGAAAGCGGGTACGATAAAAGCGGAAGTATCTTCCGATATATTGCATCCCAAATTGTACACCATACTTCGTACTTGGCGGAACAAGGAAGCAGAGCGATTGAAACTCCCCGTGTACACGGTGCTGCAACAGAAAGCTCTGCTAGGTATCAGTAATCTGCTGCCGACAAATACGAAGGAGCTGTTAGCCGTGCCGGGAATCGGCAAGCGGATTGTGGAACGCTACGGAGCTGTCATTCTGGATATGGTAGATGAGTACAGGGGATTTTAAATTTTCATATTATAAAAAAAAGACCGCTTTTCAGCGGTCTTTTTTACAAACAAGTAATTATCTTATTTTTTCTCCGGAACGAACATCAAATCAACAACGTCAGCTCCCTTGAATAATTTCTTGGTGAATTTCTGTACATCCTTCGTGGTGATCTTGTCGATGATATTATCGAAGTTTTTCGGATCGGTAATATCGATACCGCGGAGGTAGTAAGTTTGAATAGCACTCATCCAATAGTTATTGTGAGGCTTAGCTTGTTCACGGTTTTTCTTTATGGTCGTGATTACTTTGTCGATCTCTTCCTGGGTGGGAGCTTCTTGCATTAACTTGTCGATTTCGGCATAGATTAATGATTTCAAGTGTTCAGCTTTGTCCGGGTCGCAATCGAAAATCATGCTCATGCTATAACTTTGGTACGGTTCTCTGGATGATCCGGCTTGAACGCTAACGCCATAAGTGCCGCCTTCTTTTTCACGGATATTTGTCAAATATCTTTGATCGAGTACGCCTTTCAAGATATTTTGGCAGATATTGTCGTGAGTATTGACTTTCATGTCTTTAGAGAAGCTCGTGATAACGGTAGCTTTCGGGTCTTGCAGCGGAAGTTCGATTACTTTCACCGTTTTGCCCTTCGGACCTCTCACCTTGTTGTCAACCCAATTTTCTTTGCGGTTGTAAGATTTTACGGAACCCAAGTATTTTTCAACCAGAGGTTTCACGGTTTCTGCATCGATGTTACCCACGATGAAGAAGGTGAAGTCGCTGATGTCTTTGATACGGTCGCGATAGATCTCTTCAATTTGCTCGATGCTTATTTGATCCAGGAATTCCTTACCAAATAAAAGGGTCCTCGGGCTGTAATTACTCATGATTCTGCTGATAGAATCCTGCATGATTTTCTTCGGGTTATTGTTCATGTTGGCAATAGCCGCGTAATTACGTTCCATGATGGAGTTGTGTACTTCCTTGTCAAAACGGGGTTTTTCGAAAGTCAAATAGATCAATTGCATCAAAGTTTCGAAATCTCCGGGAGTAGAACCTCCACCAACAGATTCGGACAATCCGCTGATACCGATACCCACGCTGGCTTGTTTACCCGTTAACAATTTCTTCAAGGTAATCGCGTCGTAGTCACCCAATCCATAGGCTCCCATGAAATCAGCCACAACTTGTGCGGAAGCTAATTTGTCCACGCCATACAAGGAAGTTCCTCCCTTGCTATAAGAAGCCACGGATACTTGGTCTTTCTCGAAATCGGCTTTGCGGAATACTACTTTCGCACCGTTCTCCAGTGTCCATTCTTCAGCTTCGAATTGCGGTAATTTTTTGGTAGCGATGATCTTTGAGCCTTTTAAATCTTCGTTGATCAACTCTGCTTCTGAGTCTTGATCCTTGTACGGTTCGAGCTGAGAGTTTTCCACGTTGTTCAAGGCAGCAATGGCTTCGGCTTCCGTGATGTGTTTTACACCTTCAGCCGGACCTTGTACAATGATTACCATGTTGTCTTTCTTGATGTATTGTTTAGCCAGTGCGGATACTTCCTCAACGGTAATCGTCGGGATAACGGCTTTGGCAAACTCGTAGTAATAATCAAAGTCAACGATAGGATCACCTTCCAAGAAGTTTTCTTTTATTTCATTGATGTAAGCTTCGGAAGTAGTTTTGTCTTTTTGCTTGTTAGCTGATTCCAAGCCTACCAACATATTTGTTTTTGCTCTTTCGAGTTCTCCTTTCGTGAAACCGAATCTCTTCACTCTTTCGTTTTCACGATAGATGGCTTCCAGAGCTTCTGCTTCTTCGTTCGGCTTTGCCGTGGCACCGAAGTAGTAAGCGGATACGCCTCTCACGATATCGCCGGCGAAACCTGCGCTTCCGTTGATGAAGGGAGGATTGCCTTTTTGAAGCAGTTCAGAGATACGTTGAGCCAACATCGTGTTGTAGAAGGATTGAATGAGTCCTTTTTTCAAGGCTTCGTTTTTCCCTTTTTCTTCTTTTGTGGTTGATGGGTATTTGATGTACACGGCGATAGAAGAGTTGGTTACTTCTTTGTCTGTAGCGCATACAAACTTGATACCCTCGTGGGGAAGAACTTCGAAAGATTCCCTCACGGCAGGATTCACGGGAGTCGGAATCTTGGAAAATAATTCTTTTACTTTTTTCTCCATTTGATCCGCGTCGAAATCACCTACAACGGCAATCGCTTGTAAATCGGGACGATACCATTTGTGATAGTAGTCACGGAGGGTCTGGTATTTGAAGTTCTTGATGATGTTCAAATCTCCGATTACATCTCTTTTGGCATATTTTGAACCGTTCAAAAGAACCGGCATGGTTACGGCTCTCATGCGGAAACCAGCATCTCTTCTGGTTCTCCACTCTTCGGAAATAACACCTCTTTCGCCGTCGATCTCCTCGTCAACCAGCAAAAGATAGTGTGACCAGTCGTGAAGCACGAGCAGGCAAGTATCCAGTAAGCCCGGGTTTGTCGTGGGAACGTCACTGATATTGTATACGGTTTCGTCCTGTGCCGTGTAAGCGTTCACGTTTCTACCGAATTCAACGCCATGTTTTTCCAACATATTGGTGATACCTTTTCTCCCGGGGAAGTGTTTGGTTCCGTTGAATGCCATATGTTCCAGGAAGTGTGCCAAACCGTTTTGGTCGTCATTTTCAAGGATAGCCCCCACGTTCTGGATGATGTAAAAACTTGCTCTCTCTTTGGGTTCTGCGTTGTGGCGGATGTAGTAAGTCAATCCGTTAGCTAATTTTCCCGTCCTGACATTCGGGTCTTTGGGAAGTGGTGCGTTCATGTCATATTGGGCGAACAGGCTCGTGCTGAGCAGCGCCAATAAAGCACACACGGTTAATAGTTTCTTTGTCATACGAATTATTTTAATGTTTTAATGTTTGTGGATGCAAATATAGTAAAGTGTAAGTAAATATATTCGACTCCTTAAAATCTTTAACGTTAATTTATGGCGGAATTGTGAAAATAGAGAAAAATAAGAGGTTACGAGAGTTGTTGGGGAGGTATCTATGTTAATATGATTTTAACTTATCAGGTGTTTTAGAAGCAGAAAAATATATAATTCTCATCTTTTCCTTGTCGAATCTCGTATAGGGCATATAAAAAAGGAGGAAAATAGGATGATGTTGAAAATGGATTTAAGCAAGTGGTTTTCTTGGCTCAATTTAGGAATAGAAAATCCCGAAACGGCATCTGTCGTGGAAGTGATGTTGCAGATTGTTGTGATTTGTCTGGTCGCTTTTATATTTGCTTTTCTGGTTCGGAAGGGTACAATCCGGTTGATTACCGGGTTGGTTCGCCGAACGAAGACCAAATGGGATGATATTTTCTTGGAGGAACATGTTTTTCAGAAGATTTTCAATTTGGTTCCCCCTGTGTTTATTGATTTCGCTTTTAAAATTGTTTACGGGAAATGGGAGCATATCGAACTTTTCCATCGTTTTATCGTGGCATGGATTCTCGTCGTGGCAGGGTATGTGATTGTTTCGGTGCTCGACGCTATTAACCGGATTTACGAGTCCTACCCGGTATCACGTGACAGACCTATCAAGGTGTTCGTGCAGGTGATTAAGATATTCGTGGTATCGGCAGTCGTTATCACGATCGTGAGTGTATTTATAGGGGAGTCGCCCCGGAACTTGCTCGTGGGATTGGGTGCGTTTGCAGCCGTGTTGATGTTGATTTTCAAGGATGCCATTTTGGGATTTGTTGCGGGGGTGCAGTTGCTGTCGAACCAGATGGTGCGTATCGGCGATTGGATCGTGATGCCGAGTAATAACGCTAATGGTACTGTGTTGGAAATCAATTTATACACGGTGAAGGTACAAAACTGGGACATGACGATCACGACCGTCCCGACGTATCAACTGGTGTCCAATTCCTTCACGAACTGGCGGGGTATGGAGGAATCGGCGGGGAGGCGTATCATGCGTTACATCAGCATTGATATGCTCTCGGTGCATTTCCTGTCGGACGAGGAAATTGATATGTTGAGGAAGTCCGAAGTGTTGAAAGAGTATATCGAGGATATCCTTCCCGTGTTGACAGAGCAGAACAAAGGGAAAGAGGACGTGTTGGATGAACGGCGGTTAACGAATTTGGGCGTGTTTCGCCAGTATGCTGTGCGGAAGTTACAGGCGAACCCGAACCTGAATATGGATATGACTTATATGGTGCGGCAGTTGCAACCCACCGCCACGGGTATTCCGTTGGAAATATATTGTTTCTCCCGTATTCAAGAATGGGTAGCATACGAGAAAGTTCAATCCGATATTTTTGACCATTTGCTTGCCGTGATGCCTTACTTCCATTTGCGGGTGTTCCAGTACCCGTCAAAATTGTAAACGAGAGGGAAGAATGTGAAAAGGAATATTTTACATGTTTGAAACGAGGTATATTTGTTGATGGTTTATATTTGTTATAGGAATTCATCATAACTAGGGTAGTTCGAAGCGAGAAATTATGAGGTCGAGGATGGTGTGGGCGGTAAATTTTTCTTTTTCAGTTTCAATATTCGTATATTTTTTTGTATATTTACATATTGATTTTAAAAACGTAAATTAATAGGTAGGTACTTTTTGAATTGTATATGTTTCGTTATGGTTCTGGTTACAAGTATACAAGCAATTCGGAAATTATCGAGAAGAGGACGGCATAATCAGGGGAATAAGTTTCTTGCGTTTTTTCCTTTGTCAGGTACGAGAAGGTGCCTGGTGGCAATGGGTATGCCAATAAAAAAATACAGCTTTTCCCGTTACTGGCGATAGCTCCTGTTGTAAAAGCAGGAGCGGTGCCGATAACTTATTTTTCTTCTAAACCGAGGGGAAAAAATTAACCTTACTACACGTGTCGAAGTTTAAAATTTGAAAGCTAATTACTAATAACAAAAGATTATGAAACGGACGATGTTATTGTTTTGTTGTATCCTTTTCATGGAAGGAACAGCGGGAGCACAGGACTTTGAACCGAGCAAGCAGGCACAAAGTTACCTGGATTCCAAGAATGTCACGGTGGATCACTCGACCGGAATTTTTCATTACAAGGTTCCATTATTCACTCTCGGGGTGGGTGATTTCCAGTTGCCTATCAGCCTTGATTACGCGGCTCGAGGGGTAAGGGAAGAGGACGAGAGCGGGCTCGTGGGCTATAACTGGTTGCTGAACACGGGAGGTGTTGTAACCCGAACGATACGGGGAGGGATTGCCGACGAGAGTTCGCCTTATGGGTATTTATGGGCAGACAGAGCTCGAGACGCGCTTCCTTTGTCCGATGATATTACCGGGGTGAACAAGCGGGAGCGTGACGGGGAATGTGATATTTTCACCGCAGTTTTTAACGGGCGATCGGTGAGTTTTATTATTAAAGTGGACGAGAATAACCGAGTGTACGCGGACCCTTTGGAGCGGACGAATGTCCGTATCGAGTGTGAATCGGAGTACGGGCGTGAAATTAACGGTTGGATTGTCACGGATGAAAGCGGGAATCGATATATTTACAGGCAAAAAGAATATTCTGTTGACATCATAAAGGAAGATGCCATCAGTTTTAACGGGGTCCGCAATAAAACTTACGTTTCGTCGTGGTACTTGAACCGGATAGAGCCATGCAATCAAAAGCCTATCGAGTTTACTTACCTGGCGGAAGTGCAACTTTACAAGGATTCGCAGGAAGATATTAACACGACAAGGTTTTATTCCTCTTATAAATCTCGGTATTCTTACGGGAGGAAAATGCGGGAACGGGTGTTCGATTTCTCGAAATACAAAGCCGAATTTGATCAAGATATTAGTATGGCTAAAAGTTACTTGAATAGTTTTTCTCTTGAAATGCAATTGAATAACGAGATGTACAAGTACTTGGGAAGCGGGCAATGGGTACGCAACCCGTTTTTTGAATCCGGGCAAGCGGCCATTAACGCTAATTTCAGAATCATGGGACAAGTGGCGAACTTCACTAGCATAACGAATGCCTCCAACGAGTTGATTCAAACGCTGAACCAATTAATCAGCACGTACGAGAATTCGTCGTCCCATAACGCTAGAATGGCAGCTTCATTTTTTAGGTCGGCTAAAAGTTGCGTTACGCGCAGCTTGGACGAGGTGGATTATAATGTTTCTTCGCGGGAGTGCTCGAGCGGTACGGCGTTCACCGTTAAATCCCCTGTTTTAACCCGCATCTCGAGTGACGGGCAATTTATCGAGTTCAAGTACTCGAGCGGGTGGGGAAAGTACCGCCTAGAACAAATTTTGTCGAGAAACGTGCTGGGGGAAGTGATCTCGAGCGTTAAACTAGATGGTTATAACACGTTAAACCGGTTGCGTGTTTTGGATAAGAGCGAGCGGGAAGTCCAGCGGATTAAATTTGATTATTACACGAGACCCTCGTCCGGCGGAGAGATTGTAGACGCGTGGGGATATTACAGGCGCAGGTTGGGGGACAATGATGACGAGTACAGCCTTGCCGTGGATGCGGATTACGCTAAAATAGGGTCTCTTGAGAGAATCACGACAACGACGGGGGGAAAAATGATTATCGATTATGAAAGTAACACGCTGATCGTTTTCGGTTCCAATCTTTTCGGGGGAATTCGAATAAAATCATTGCAAGTGGATGATGACAAGAGCAACGCGCATGACACGATTCATTACCGGTATCCCACGCCAGGTGTTCCCGTTTTCTCGCATGTATCAAATCATGATATCATCGAGTATGCCGGTTTTTATGATCACGTTACACACTCGAGAGTGAAATACACGAATATGTCTTGCGTGAACACGGGCAATAACGGGATTTATTACCCGTACGTGCTGGAATCTACCCGGGGAAAGGGGACAAAAGCTTACTTGTTCTATGAGCCTCCTGTTGTCTACTCGTTGCTTCCACACGCTTTCTGGTTGGCTGGTTTGCCACTTGGCGAAGCGACTTACGATAGTGCCGGTCGGCTCAAGGAACTCGTGAAATTCAAGTATGCCACCGATTCGTACTGCGTGTCCGGGGACGAGTATTTCGTGTTTGCGGACACGGCAATTTGGTACAATCGAACGATCGTGCAAGTGAAAGCTTACGAGTACTACATGGACGAAGAATTCCTGGAAAATTATTATCGCAACCAAGGTAAGATTGTATTATACCAGGATGGTTATTCATGGTATTATATTGACCCGTATGAAGAGTACTACGTGTATAATATCAAGCCTCGCGTGAGCGTGCGATTGCCAGGGCAAATCTATTGTATCAAATACGGGGGAAAAACACGGTTGAAAGAGAAGTCCGTGTTCCGGTTTGAATCTCAAGTCACGAGCGGTCCATCGAAGTCGGATTTTTCCAGTAAAGCAACCGGAATGCCTTATCAAAAAGTAGAATATTTTTATGATAATACCGTGAACTCGAGTTATCCCACGCGTGTTTTGACGACAGATGCCAAGGGAAACACGTACACCACGGTCACGAAACGAGTGACAGAGATGGCGGATGCATCCAATCCGGTTTTCGAGAGGATGAAACAAAAGAATATCCTGACCCCGGTAGTCAAGGAGATTCGGTTGAAAGGCGACACGATAGAAAAGGAACGGGTTTTCGTGCACGAGATGCCGCAAGAGGATAGTTGTTGTTACTGGGGAGTGGCACAGGCATACGCTTTTTACCCGAGCTCGACTAACACGCTGGCATTCTCTTCGCTCGCGTCGCCCGATGTAAATTTGTTCACGCTGGGGCAAGCCAACTATTTGCTGGAACAGGATGTGGTTTACCGGCAAAGCAATCAACGGTACTTGCCGGTAGCCATTAAAAAGAACACGGGAGAAGTTGCCCTATGTTACGATTCCAACTTCGGGCACACGATATTGAAAGCGGAACACGTGCCAGCGGGAGGCGTGGCGGCGATAGATTTGAAAAAATACGGAGACACATCGCAGGAGATGGGTGAAATGCAAGTGTTACAGATGGTTTATTCTGTTTTCTCGAACTTTTGGCAGATATACGAGGGAATAGATATAAACCAAGAATCGGAAGAGTTTCAACGCTATGCCTGGAGCCGAGAACATGAGATCATGAAAGAGGTGATCCTCGTGGTTGCTGCCCGGCAAACCATGGCACTTGAGAAATTTCACGCTTTACTGGATAGTGTCAGCGCCAATAATTACCGGTATCTTCATACGTTCCAGGATCGATATTGGCAATTGGCTGGCGATCATCCCGAGCTGACTGATTTGCCACACTTGATCTATAGTATTTGTAATTTTATATACGCGGATATAGTCCGGGAATTTAATGTTTTAAAGTATAATTATTTACCGGGGATGGAGAGGTACTGGTACTGTAACGACCTTCTTGAAATAACGGTATTCCCGGAAATCAAGCGCGTGAGGTTGTTAGCGGTCGCGAAAGATTGTGGCGGTGATATAAACTACACGATCGAGCATTCCGGGGGAAGTGTATCGGGAACTTTCAAATTATTGAATTTATCGGGGTATTCTTTGCAAAGTTTTGATCTGGAGCTCGGCAATCACGAGAACGTGACATCAGTGAGAATAAGCGCTCCCGCTTCCGGGGTGGCGTATTGCGCTTTGGTTCCCGCGGACGTGGCATTCGAGGCTACCTCGTACAATTGGGACGGCACGGTATTTTGCCGTTTCAACCAGAACGGCGAGATGGAGGTGAACGAGTACGACGCGGCGGGACGCTTGACGCGGGTGAAGGACCGGCACGGGAACGTGATAAAAGAGTACCAGTATAACGTGGTGGAATTGAATTGATAACCTCAAACCTGAAAGATATGAAACGATTACAATTGTTAACCTGCATGTTGTTCTTGTCCCTGTTGACGTTGGGGCAAGGCTATCCCAGCTTGGATTTGTCGGCAAACCCGGACACGATCAAGATAGACGGGGCGGAAGGTTATTTCGCGCTGCGATACAGCGCGAGGGAAACCCTGGATAAACAAACCACGATCAAGCAGATAAATGATTTTTTACAGCAGCAATCTTGGACGTGGCTGCATGTCGTTGACGTGATACCGGATGGTTCCTCTTTGACGGGAGTGCTCGTGGCGCAAGTACAGGCGAACGACACGGGAGAGCCCCGGTGGTGCGTGTTCCTCTCGCTCCTGACGAGCAGGCCGTATTTTGTTTATCAATACGGTCCGGGAGTGGTTCCTAAAATGTTCACGGTTGGCGGCAACGCCACGATATATCCCGGTAAAAGGACCCCGGTGACCTTGACGGGTTCGGAACAAGGCACCACGTATAAATTGTACCGGGGCACGACCTTGAAAGCTTCCTTGCCGGGCACGGGGTCCCCGTTGTGTTTTTGGGTGATGGAAGCGGGTAATTACACGATAAAGGCCACTCGCGGTGACATGACACGAGAGATGAACGGGAGCGCAAGCGTGGCTTGTTACGGCGTGTTGCAAGGGAAAATAACCGTGTCTGCCTCACCCCGGGTAACCCTGTCCAAGGATGGTGAAGGGCAGCTAATCCCTTTCACCATAGACCCGGGCTATTCGCGAGGGAGGGAAGAGCTTGAAGAGATCTCGCTTTCGCTCTGGCGGGGAGAGTCCGCCGCGTGGGACTCGACGTTCGTGTTGAGGTTCGTTTTTTCCACGTCGACAACCGGTCAGATTGCGATAGGCCGGGGACCCAATTGCGGCGACACGACAAAATACGCTTTTTTCATGTTGAACCCGGTGGATAACCTGTTCCTGGAAGTCTCCCAGCCTCCCGGTGGAACTTTGCAAGTGTACGATTTGAGCGGCGGCGGGGAAATCGGGGAAGGCGAGTACGGCACGGTAAAGATGAGCGGTCAGCAGATACTGGTCAATTACAAGTTATATCGTGACGGCGAGTTGGTCGCGGGTCAAACCCTGTCGGCACAACAATTCTCACGCTTGCAGGCGTACGGGCGATACCGGGTGAAAGCGGAGCAGGACGGGCAGGAAGTTTGGATGAACGGTAGCGTGGGCATCTGGCCGAAGATCACGCGGGAGCGTGTCGGCGGCGGGGGAACCATTTACAATAACAACCCTGTTGAAATAACCTTACCCGGCTCGCAAACCATACTTACTTATCGTTTACTGAAAGATGGGAACGTGGTGGCGTCTCGACAAGGGACCGGGGCAGCACTCTCTTTCAGCGCGAGGGAAGCGGGAAATTACACGATAGAGGCTGGGCTGCAAGATTATTTCGTACCGATGACGGGTAGCGTGACCGTTGACCGTGATAACGGTGTCCATTACACGTCAACGGAGAATTACGTGGTGGAAACCGTTTATCTTGACCCGACCACGACAAGCACGACGGCTCGAACGGTCAGCGACGTGACTTACCTTGACGGTTTCGGTCGCCCTTTGCAAGAGATCCGGGTGAACGGGAGTCCCGGGGGTACAGGTGATATCGTGAATGTCCACGAGTACGGTGTGCTGGGACGGGTGGAGCGGGAGCACGCTCCCTACGCCCTGGAGGGTAATCACGGCGGTTTCGTGGCGGGAGCTTTGTCGCCGTCGAGGTGGGCGATGTATGGCACTGGCGAGGCGGGTTACACGTGCACTTTAACCGGGTATGACGGTAGTCCCCTCGACCGGGTTGTGAAGCGGACAGGACCGGGGAAGAGTTGGCACGAGGCGGGGAAGGGCGTGACGACGGGCTATCACCTGAACGAGGCGAACGAGGTGCGCCTGTACCGGGTGAGGGATAACGGCGAGCTAGTGCAGGCGGGTTACTATCGTGCCGGTAGCCTGGAGAAGGTGGTGACGACGGACGAGGACGGCAACCGGGTGGAAACGTACACGGACAACCAGGGGCGTACGGTGCTGGAGGTGACGGTGGAGAGTGACAATAACCGGTTGGAAACTTACAGCGTTCACGATGACCTGGGTCTGTTGAGGTACGTGTTGTCGCCGGAGGCTAGCGCCCGGGTGGGGACGACGGCTAACCGGGCGACGGCGGCGATACGTCAGTTCGGGTATTACTATGAACATGACCGTTTCGGGAGGTTAATCCTGAAACAGTTGCCGGGGTGTGACCCGGTGTACCTGGTTTACGACAAGCGTGACCGGCTGGTGTTGAGCCAGGACGGGAAACAGCGGGCGGAGAACGCCGACAAGTGGAGCTACTCGCTGTATGACGGGCGGAACCGAGTGGTAGAAACGGGCGAGGTCGTGATAACGGGGACGGTGAAGAGTCATGCCGCGTTACAAGGGGCGGCGACGACGAGTGATAATTACATCCCCGCGGGGAGCCGCGTTCCCTTGCAACACACGTTGTATGACAGTTACACGGGCACGGCGGATGTGCCCGTCCTTCCCTTCGAGTCGACGGGAGGGTACGCCACGGGGTACCATAACCTGGTGACGGGACTGGTGACGAGCGTGAGGACGAGGGTACTGGGAGTTACCCCGGTGAAATGGTTGACGGTAACGACGTATTACGACGACCGTTGCCGTGTAATCCAGACGGTGAGCGATAACCTGGAGGGCGGTTTGAGCCGGGTGGACATGAAGTACGATTTCACGGGTAATGTTATCAAGCAGCGGGAGAGCCATGTTGTCGGGGGGCGTACAGACGTGCTGGAAACGGAAAACACGTATGACGACCGTGGTCGGTTGTTGTCCTCGACGGTGAAGTTGAACAACGGGAGCCCGGCAACGACGAGCTACACGTACGACGCGGTGGGTCGGCTGGTGAAAAAGAAACACGGTACGGTGGAGGAAACGCTCTCTTACAACACCCGTGGTTGGTTGACAAGCAAGGAGAGTGTCCCGTTCAAGATGAAGTTGCGTTACGAGAACCCGTCGGGTGGCAGTGTTGCCCGCTGGAACGGCAACATCAGCGAGTGGGAGTGGCAACACGGGACGGGTGCCGCCTTGATGTACGGTTTCTCGTATGACGGTGTGAACCGGTTGACGGGCACGGTGCAGAAGCAGAAGAGCGGCACGACGTGGTCGGCGCTGTCGGGCAGTTACCTGGAAAAAGGGATCACTTATGACCGTAACGGGAACATCAAGACGTTGCAGCGGACGGCTAACGGTACCACGGTGGATGACCAGGTTTACAGTTACACGGGGAACCAGTTGACGGGTTTGACGGAAAGCGTTCGGACGGCTCCTGTCGGTGATGTTTACGCCCCGGGGAGTTCAGTCTCCGGTAGTTACGGTTACGACAAGAACGGAAACATGATAAATGATAGCCGTCGTGTTTTGAATTTGTCTTATAATGTCTTAAATTTGTTGAGTGAAGTCAAGACCGGCAGCACGGTGAAGGCGAGATACGGTTACCTTGCCGACGGTACGAAGTTGCGTGTACGTGACGCGGGGAGCAACGGTTTTGACTACGTGGGTTCTTTGACATACAAGAGTGGCGGTGGCGGGTTGCAACTGGAGTCGGCGAGTTTCGGTGATGGCGTGATCCTGACGGGCACGGGCGGACAGGAGGTGAATTACTTCCTGACAGATCACCTGGGTAGTGTTCGGGTGATCGTGGATGGTAGTGGCGTGGTGAAAGAGCGGAACGATTACTATCCTTTCGGGGCTAGGCACGTGAAAGCGGACTACCCGCGACAGGCAGTGAATCGTTTCAAGTACAACGGTAAGGAGGAGCAGGTGACGGGAGATTTGGGTTACCTTGATTACGGGGCGAGGATGTACGATGGTGCAATTGGAAGGTGGTTCGGTGTAGATCCCCTGCAAGAGAGTTTTCTCTCTCTTTCACCTTACAATTATTGTTCTAGTAACCCGGTCATCTTTATTGATCCCAACGGGGCGCTCAGGACTCATTACGTTGACGAGAATTACAACACGATATTGCAAACAAATGATGGTAGTGATGATGTCGTCATGGTTCCCAACGAGCACGTGGGAACTTTTAGAAGTTTCGCGACTTTTTATCAAGACCCGAGTGTTCGGTCTTATTATGATGACGAGAGATGGAATCGTTACTGGAAAAATCAATTTGGATTAGCCGAGCGCCAATTAACGGAGGTAGAGCTGGCGATTAGTAACTGGTACAAGAGTGAAAATGGTAAAAATGAAGCGATAAAGCTCTTCTTGAGTCACAAGGGAAGTCACATGCTGAAGGCCGCTTGGAGCGAAGCTAGTTATCACTTGTTTAGTGTAGAGTCGTGGGCGGATGGGCTTTCTATGACTTTTTGGGTAAAGGGATTGTTCAAGAATTTCTTCAAAAAACAAGCATATATAGGAAATAAATTAAATTATGCTTTTGGTAAAGCGACAGGTAGTATGCATAATATAAATCGCTCTAGAGGAATGTTAAAACAGTTGGAAAGTATCGGTATTTTTGATAATAAACGAGGTCGAGAGTATTTACAAACACATTTAATGGATGTATATAATAATACAAAAGGAATACTTCAATCAGGAGGACGTTACTCTCGAGAGTCTCTTTTGATGGGACCTACAGGAGCTCTGAAAGTTGTAAGTATTTGGGAAGAAAACAAATTAATAACACTTATGTTATTGGGAGGGCAATGATATGAAATGTATAATAGAAAATTTATATTTTAAAAGTTACCATTTTACGACAAAGCAAGAGGCGTTGTTTTTTTTGAACCAACAAAAGATAAACAAATATTTATTTTTAGATGAAACAGATGGGGAATATTTGTATTGTTATGCTTGTTTTGATTCATTAACAAGCGAAGTGCTATTATTGATATTTTTTTATTCTTATCAATTAGAAGAAACTCTAAATTTTTTATATTGGCCGAGAGAAGATACTCTAGTATTGGATACGGGTGAGTGTATTTATTTAATTGATATAAATTTGAATATAAAAACATCAATCAATATAGGCTCTTCTTTAATAGGGATGTATTTAATAACACACAAAAAATTATTAATACTAGAAGAAATATCAATGAAAATTATAGATATCAATGGAACTATTTTAAAAGAAGAATTTTTTGATGTGATTGAAAATTTTTCAATTAGTGATAATGTTTTGTCTATTCAAACAGAACATGAGATCAAACATGTCAACTTGATTTTATAGCTAGTAGAAAAGGGCCCTTGTTGACAAAGGTATTATGTATTACATTTTACCTTGACGGTTTCGGTCGCCCTTTGCAAGAGATCCGGGTGAACGGGAGTCCCGGAGGGGCGGGTGATATCGTGAAAGTCCACGAGTACGGTGTGCTGGGACGGGTGGAGCGGGAGCACGTTCCCTACGCCCTGGAGGGTAATCACGGCGGTTTCGTGGCGGGCGGCTTGTCGCCGTCGAGGTGGTCGATGTATGGCACTGGCGAGGCGGGTTACACGTGCACTTTAACCGTGTATGACGGTAGTCCCCTTGACCGGGTTGTGAAGCGGACAGGACCGGGGAAGAGCTGGCACGAGGCGGGAAAGGGCGTGACGACGGGCTATCACCTGAACGGGGCGAACGAGGTGCGCCTGTACCGGGTGAGGGATAACGGCGAGCTGTTGCAGTCGGGTTACTATCGTGCCGGTAGCCTGGAGAAGGTGGTGACGACGGACGAGGACGGCAACCGGGTGGAAATGTACACGGACAACCAGGGGCGTACGGTGCTGGAGGTGACGGTGGAGAGTGATAATAACCGGTTGGAAACTTACAGCGTTCACGATGACCTGGGTCTGTAGAGGTACGTGTTGTCGCCGGAGGCTAGCGCCCGGGTGGGGACGACGGCTAACCGGGCGACGGCGGCGATACGTCAGTTCGGGTATTACTATGAACATGACCGTTTCGGGAGGTTAATCCTGAAACAGTTGCCGGGGTGTGACCCGGTGTACCTGGTTTACGACAAGCGTGACCGGCTGGTGTTGAGCCAGGACGGGAAGCAGCGGGCGGAGAGCGCCGACAAGTGGAGCTATTCCCTTTATGACGGGCGGAACCGAGTGGTGGAAACGGGCGAGGTCGTGATAACGGGGACGGTGAAGAGCCATGCCGCGTTACAAGGGGCGGCGACGGCGAGTGATAATTACATCCCCGCGGGGAGCCGCGCTCCCTTGCAACACACGTTGTATGACAGTTACACGGGTACGGTGGATGTGCCCGTCCTTCCCTTCGAGTCGACGGGAGGGTACGCCACGGGGTACCATAACTTGGTGACCGGGCTGGTGACGAGCGTGAGGACGAGGGTACTGGGAGTTACCCCGGTGAAATGGTTGACGGTGACGACGTATTACGACGACCGTTGCCGTGTAATCCAGACGGTGAGCGATAACCTGGAGGGCGGTTTGAGCCGGGTGGACATGAAGTACGATTTCACGGGTAACGTGGTGAAGCAGCGGGAGAGCCATGTTGTCGGGGGGCGGACTGACGTGCTGGAAACGGAGAACACGTACGACGACCGTGGTCGGTTGTTGTCCTCGACGGTGAAGTTGAACAACGGGAGCCCGGCGACAACGAGTTACACGTACGACGCGGTGGGTCGGCTGGTGAAAAAGAAACACGGGACGGTGGAGGAAACGCTGGCTTACAACACCCGGGGGTGGTTGACAAGCAAGGAGAGCGCGCCTTTCAAGATGAAGTTGCGTTACGAGAACCCGGCGGGAGGTGCGGACGCTTGCTGGAACGGTAACATCAGCGAGTGGGAGTGGCAGCACGGGACGGGTGCCGCCTTGATGTACGGTTTCTCGTATGACGGCGTGAACCGTTTGACGGGCACGGTGCAGAAGCAGAAGAGCGGCACGACGTGGTCGGCGTTGACAGGGAGTTATCTTGAAAAGGGGATCACTTACGACCGTAACGGAAACATCAAGACGTTGCAGCGTACGGCTAACGGTACCACGGTGGATGACCTGGTTTACAGTTACACGGGGAATCAATTGACGGGTTTGACGGAGAATGTTCGAACCTCTCCTACCGGTGATGTTTACTCGCCGGGAAGTGCCGCCGCGGGTAGTTACGTCTATGACAAGAACGGTAACATGATAAATGATAGCCGTCGTGCTTTGAATTTATCTTATAATGTTTTAAATTTGTTGAGTGAAGTCAAGACCGGCAGCACGGTGAAGGCGAGTTACGGTTACCTCGCTGACGGTACGAAGTTGCGTGTACGTGACGCGGGGAACAACGGTTTTGACTACTTGGGCTCTTTGACATACAAGAGTGGCGGTGGCGGTTTGCAACTGGAGTCGGCGAGTTTCGGAGATGGCGTGATCCTGGCGGGCACAGGCGGTCAAGAGGTGAATTATTTCCTGACGGATCACCTGGGTAGTGTTCGGGTGATCGTGGATGGTAGCGGGGGGGGTGAAGGAGCGGAACGATTACTATCCTTTCGGGGCTAGGCACGTGAAAGCGGACTACCCGCGACAGGCCGTGAATCGTTTCAAGTACAACGGTAAGGAGGAGCAGGTGACGGGTGATCTGGGTTACCTTGATTACGGGGCGAGGATGTACGATGGTGCAATTGGAAGGTGGTTCGTGAACGATCCCCTTCTAGAGAAGTATTTATCTCTATCTTCTTATTCTTATTGCGGGAATCACGTGGTTGGTGCGATCGATTTAGGTGGGCGATTGTTCGTGTTCGTGAACGGTTTCAATCTCGTGGAATATGCGGCTCACGAGGGACGAAACATGTCAAGGGATTTGCACGGTTTACCGGCAGAAAGGTATAATCCTAATCGCGACTTTCAAAGGCATGATTTTTACGGGTGGGCGAATATAGACAAGTTGTACATGGCAACGTGTAAAGATGATAACGCTTTATACGTTAATGGAAGTTTCGAGCCATTTTCGCGAGCTACCGAACGGTATCAAGCGGGGGTACAAAAAGGAATGGAGCTTTTGACGCGATTACGGTCCGGTTCGTTATCTTTAGCTGAAAATGAAACTATCAAAATTGTCGGGTATAGCATGGGAGGAGCGTACGCGGCGGGCATGGCAAGTGTGTTAATGAAAGATGAAGAATATAGAAAAAAATTAGAATTTGTTGATTATCTAGCCCCGTATCAACCGACACAGTTCGAGCATCCGGAAGGGGTGTTAGGAAGACAATATCAAATGAAAGGAGATTGGTTGGTTGATGCTAAAAAGATAAAAAGAATAGACGAATTGAATTTCTTTTTGAATGATAATAAATGGTACGATGATATTTTAGGAGGGCATATGCTAAACAAATCATTTATGAATTTTCTTCAAGCATGCTTTAATTCAGGAATCCCGATATATATAAAATGAAACAAATGAAAAAATCTTTATTATATTTTATATTAGTAATTATCTTGGATACAAGAATTGTTTGTTCGGATTTTTTTGAACAATATCATATTATTTTAAGTGATTGTTTTCAAAAGAAAATACTAGGTGTAATTGTATTTTTCTTTGTATTTATATACATATTATACAAGTGTTATATTATTTTTATTTTAAACAAGACGTTACATATTTTTGACCAAGTGATATTAATGTTTTTCACGCCATTAGTGAACGCGTACATTTTATTAGCAATCGTGTTTGCTATACGAAATGTTGGTTATGGTATGTTGAATTTATTTGTGGCTCCATTGGCAATATTATTTTATTTTGTTTTTAGTTTTTTTATGTGGTTTTTGTTGTTTCGTAAATTGAAGTAAGGAAAGATTGTATTACCCTAAAAAAGTTTACTTATATCGGTAACTTTGGGTTGTATGTCGAAAGTTTTGAAATATCGAGGAGGAAAAGAGTGTACACTCCTCGATATTTATTTTATTTGGTTTAGAATTATTTTGGCAAAGGTGTCACGATAACTTATATACTTAACGCTTCGAGGGAGGATGGTAAAAGCGTGGAAAAGTACACGGATAACACGGGGAAGGTGTTGTTTATTGGGTGGGTAACATGCTAAATGATAGCCGTCGTGTTTTGAATTTATCTTATATTGTTTTAAATTTGTTGAGTGAAGCCAAAACCGGTAGCACCGACGGGACGAAGTTGCGTGTACGTGATGCGGGGAGCAACGGTTTTGATTACTTGGGTTCTTTGACATACAAGAGTGGCGGTGGCGGTTTGCAACTGGAGTCGGCAAGTTTCGGGAATGGCGTGATCCTGACGGGCACGGGCGGACAGGAGGTGAATTACTTCCTGACGGATCACCTGGGTAGTGTTCGTGTAATCGTGGATGGTAGCGGTGTGGTGGAAGGAGCGGAATGATTACTATCCTTTCGGGGCTAGGCACGTGAAAGCGGACTACCCGCGACAGGCAGTGAATCGTTTCAAGTACAACGGTAAGGAGGAGCAGGTGACGGGAGATTTGGGTTACCTTGATTACGGGGCGAGGATGTACGATGGTGCAATTGGAAGGTGGTTCGGTGTAGATCCCCTGCAAGAGAGTTTTCTCTCTCTTTCACCTTACAATTATTGTTCTAGTAACCCGGTCATCTTTATTGATCCCAACGGGGCGCTCAGGACTCATTACGTTGACGAGAATTACAACACGATATTGCAAACAAATGATGGTAGTGATGATGTCGTCATGGTTCTCAACGAGCACGTGGGAACTTTTAGAAGTTTCGCGACTTTTTATCAAGACCCGAGTGTTCGGTCTTATTATGATGACGAGAGATGGAATCGTTACTGGAAAAATCAATTTGGATTAGCCGAGCGCCAATTAACGGAGGTAGAGCTGGCGATTAGTAACTGGTACAAGAGTGAAAATGGCAAAAATGAAGCGATAAAGCTCTTCTTGAGTCATAAGGGAAGTCACATGCTGAAGGCCGCTTGGAGCGAAGCTAGTTATCACTTGTTTAGTGTAGAGTCGTGGGCGGATGGGCTTTCTATGACCTTTGGGGTAAAAGGATTGTTCAAGAATTTCTTCAAAAAACAAACGAGTGTATATAAACATGAATATAAGTATGCAGCTCGAGTACGAGCTCGTGCGATACAAGATCCTGTTAGCCATAACTTTCCTTATAGCTTTGATGATGCAATACTATCAACAAAGCCTATAGTTAAAAGAGATGGATATAAAATATACCAAATGGAGGGAACAATGAATGGGATAAAAGGTATATATGAAATAGGTATTACAAAAGATGGAATAATAGATCATAGGTTTTTTAGAGCTTTAAAATAATTGGTAATGAAATATTTGGTGATAGACGCTTTGTTGGACAGTACGGGAATTCGAGATAAATATAATGGAGGATATATTAATCCTTATGAAATAGGTTTGAGTTTTATAACGATTACTCGACTAAACGAGTGGTTGTCTAAATACTGGAATGAGCATTTTAATGGATATGTTAATGAAAACCTAATAGATAGACTCGACGAAGAAGGTCGAGAAATTGCAATAGCGATAAAAAAAGAATTACCAGAAGTGAAAGTTGAATATTTTTCAGATGCTCGAATGGTTAATGTGATTATATGATATCTACCAGTTTTTACCTTGGCCCTCAATTTGAGATAAGGTATGTATTATTCTGAAAAATGTTTCTAGTACTGATAGCTTTAAGTTATATATTGAAAGTTTGAAATATCGAGGAGGAAAAAACAGAAACTTCCTCGATATTTATATTGTTAGGTTTGGCATTAACCGGGCGACGGGACTGGTGACGAGCGTGAGGACGAGGGTGCTGGGAGTTACCCCGGTGAAATGGTTGACGGTGACGACGTATTACGATGACCGTTGCCGTGTAATCCAGACGGTGAGTGATAACCTGGAGGGAGGTCTGAGCCGGGTGGACATGAAGTACGATTTCACGGGTAACGTGGTGAGGCAGCGGGAGAGCCATGTTGTCGGGGGGCGGACTGACGTGCTGGAAACGGAGAACACGTACGACGACCGTGGTCGGTTGTTGTCCTCGACGGTGAAGTTGAACAACGGCAGCCCGGCAACGACGAGCTACACGTACGACGCGGTGGGTCGGCTGGTGAAAAAGAAACACGGGAGGGTGGAGGAAACGATGGCTTACAACACCCGGGGATGGTTGACAAGCAAGGAGAGTGTCCCGTTCAAGATGAAGTTGCGTTACGAGAACCCGTCGGGTGGCAGTGTTGCCCGCTGGAACGGCAACATCAGCGAGTGGGAGTGGCAGCACGGGACGGGTGCCGCCTTGATGTACGGTTTCGTGTATGACGGCGTGAACCGGTTGACGGGCACGGTGCAGAAGCAGAAGAGCGGCATGACGTGGTCGGCATTGACAGGGAGTTACCTTGAAAAGGGAATCACTTACGACCGTAACGGGAATATCAAGACGTTGCAGCGGACGGCTAACGGTACCACGGTGGATAACCTGGTTTACAGTTACACGGGGAACCAGTTGACCGGGTTGACGGAGAATGTTCGAACCTCTCCCACCGGTGATGTTTACTCGCCGAGAAGTGCCGCCGCGGGTAGTTACTCTTACGATAGCAATGGAAACATGACAAATGATAGTCGTCGTGCTTTGAATTTATCTTATAATGTTTTAAATTTGTTGAGTGAAGTCAAGACCGGCAGCACTGTGAAGGCGAGTTACGGTTACCTTGCCGATGGAACGAAGTTGAGGGTACGTGATGCGGGGAGCAACGGTTTTGACTACGTGGGTTCTTTGACATACAAGAGTGGCGGTGGCGGTTTGCAACTGGAGTCGGCAAGTTTCGGGGATGGCGTGATCTTGACGGGGACGGGCGGACAGGAGGTGAATTACTTCCTGACGGACCACCTGGGTAGTGTTCGGGTGATCGTTGACGGTAGCGGCGTGGTGAAGGAGCGGAATGATTACTATCCGTTTGGGGCTAGGCACGTGAAAGCGGACTACCCGCGACAGGCTGTGAACCGTTTCAAGTACAACGGGAAGGAGGAGCAGGTGACGGGAGGCTTGGAGTACCTTGATTACGGGGCGAGGATGTATGATAGCGGGTTGGGAAGGTGGTTCGTGAACGATCCTTTACAAGAAAATTATTTGCCACAAAGTCCTTATCATTTTAGTGGTAATAATCCTATTATTTTACGGGATAAGGATGGACAGCTATATGATTGGTATTTTAACGAAAAAAATGAGCTTACTTATGATGCATCTATTCATTCTCAAAAAGATTTAGATAGAAAGAAAATTAAAGGGAAGTATGTAGGGCAGACCTATATACAAGGTAATGTTTATTATGGTTTGTTTGGTGATATTATGGATCTTGCAACATGGGAAGGAAAATTGTTTAAAAAAATAGATGAATTATTTATCAATTATTTTAAGTATAGACAAGCAATAGATAAATTTGACACTTGGATGCAAGATGAACCTATAGAAAAATCCGTCAATTTTGATATCGGATTAAAATTTAAGAGAGATAATTTTGGATTGGCTGATGGTAATATGTATCCATTCAAATTTCAAGGTAGTAATGCTTTCTATTTTGTTAGTGAAGATCGAACTAAAATGAATGGAATCTTTGAGTTAGGAGATAATAAAAGGAAATTGAATGCTACAATTAGTTCGACAAGCATAGGTGCTGGATATAACATGTATATTAATACAAAAGGTTCATCAAGATCTAAAATAATAATATTTGTATTTCCGACTTTGGAAAGCAAAAATAAATTTCATAAAAAAATGCGGGCTGAATATGAAAAATATCAATAAATTACATGGAATATTAATATGCTTGATTATGTTATTGATAAGTTGTAAAGTTAATATACCATCAAAAACTGAAGAATTAAAATATCCATTTTTGGAATTGTTATTAATGGGATATCAGAATACATATTTTCAAGATCCTGAAAATATTCTTGATATGTTAAGATATTTTCAATTTGAAAGTGCAGAAGATATTTATCAAGAACAGACAATACGAGAAATCACAATGGAGCAATCGGATATGAGTATTAGGTTTAGGAAAGGTTACGTGGAATTATTATCAGGAAAATTAGTACTTGCAGCTATACCATCTTACTCCTTTAAACAAGCATCGATACTTTCTATATCCCCTTATCTTATTGGAGTTCATGCTTTTGGTATCGATAGAAATCCAGTTCAAGAAGAGACTAATCGTATGATCTCTAGTAAGTTGAGTGAGATTCAGCAACATTACTCGAAATCTAAACTTCTTTTTACATCCAAAAAAGATGAAGGAGATCTTGTTATTATAGAATATATTGTGAAGGCGGATAAACTTGTTGTAAAAAATGAAGGTAAGTGTGAGCAATTACTAGAGTATCCCTACTTTAAAGAGGTGTTAGATTATTTCAGAATTACTTGTAAGAGATTGAATCTTTCTAGAATCATATTCACAACTCGCTTATATTTTAATAATTAATAATAATGATATAGATTTATAGATAAATACTTGTCAAAATAATAGAGGGGAACATTTATTGTTCTCCTCGATATCGATTTCGTGGAATAAATGAGCATATTGTAAATTAAGCCCTGGAGTGTGTTTACGCGCGGGGAAGTGCCGCCACTGGTACTTGCTTCTATGACAAGAACGGTAGCCTGGTAAATGATAGTCGTCGTGCTTTGAATTTATCTTATAATGTATTAAATTTGTTGAGAGAAGTTAAGACCGGCAGCACGGTGAAGGCGAGTTACGGTTACCTCGCTGACGGTACGAAGTTGCGGGTACGTGACGCGGGGAGCAACGGTTTTGACTACGTGGGTTCTTTGACATACAAGAGCGGGAGTGGCGGTTTGCAACTGGAGTCGGCGAGTTTCGGTGATGGCGTGATCCTGGCGGGCACGGGCGGACAGGAGGTGAATTACTTCCTGACGGATCACCTGGGTAGTGTCCGGGTGATCGTGGACGGTAGCGGGGTGGTGAAGGAGCGAAATGATTACTATCCTTTCGGGGCTAGGCACACGAGGGCGGATTACCCTCAACTAGCTACTAACAGGTTCAAGTTTAACGGCAAGGAGGAGCAGGTAACAGGAGACTTGGGTTACCTGGATCATGGGGCGAGGATGTATGATAGTGGGTTGGGAAGATGGTTTGGAATGGATATATTATCAGAGTATTACCTAGAGAGTAGTCCTTATCATTTTAGTGGTAATAATTCTATTCTGTTCATAGATGATTCTGGTATGGATTATTGGAGTACCAATGACCCTTCGCGAATTGCAAGTTTTTTATGGTCGTTAATGAATGGGGCCAATTATTTTGATTTTTGCGGGTGGAATCACGCTACAGACGCTGAATTTACAGGAAATCTAACTTATAATGATGAAACAGGTAAATTTTACACGTGTTACGGAACCGAGAGAGATGGAGAAACTGTTATTTTCGGATTATCATTTGATGCTAATATATTACCAGTAGTGGAATCAGCACCGTATCAAGGTGCTTTTGTTCGAGAGCCATTATCAGGTTTTTGGCAAAATCTAGGTTATTATACCGGTATCGGGGGATATGATACATATCCCGGGTTTATGTATGATTGGAAGGTTAGTAGAGAGGGAAGATTAACTGGAATAAAACCAATTGAATTAGTTGCTCCTGATATTGGAATAGGAAAAGGCGGGTTGTTAAAATCTGTCAAAATAGCTTCAAAAGGATTACCTCACGGGGATGCAGGACGTGCTTTTAGCAAGGCGGAAAAACAGATCAAAGAGTTGGAAAAGCAATTAAAAACGGCAACCGGACGTGTAAAAATAAAGTTGAAAGAGAAAATAAAAAATATAAAGAAAGATGCGCAAAAAAAGCAAAAAGGAGAAACACATTGGAGAAGGTAAAACTTTTGCAACTAAAAGTATAGGGTTAGTTCCTAATATTTCGTATAATAATTTTTTTATATGGGATGATATCACGAAATATATGCATTTACCTCATGAATTGATTCATTCAAGAGAAAATGAGAATGAATATGATGATTATTATTTTCCAGAGGAGAAAGTGAATTTATTGGTAAACGAGGAGAACAAAATAGAAACAATATTATGTACTGAAGAATGTTATTGGGCTGGAATAAATTTGATAAAATTACCTTATGAGCATTTTTTGGCCATGGTGAATTATCGAAAACCCAATGAAGAAGATTTGTTATATGTCCTAGTGTCTAGTAAGCGAGGTCAAAATCAAAAAGTATACACTTTTGATGAGTTTGGATTAATGTTATGGGCATGGCGTGGAAAAATTGTAACAGTATACATTAATGACTTTAGGGAAAAGTAATTTGGAAAAAAGTTGATTGTATTACCCTGAAAAAAGTTTACTTGTACCGATAACTTTAGGCGGTATATTGAAAGTTTGAAATATCGAGGAGGAAAAAACAGAAACTTCCTCGATATTTATTTTGTTAAGTTTGACATTATTCTGATAAAGATGTCATGATAATTGTACTCGGATAACACGGGGAAAGTGTTGCTTGTTAGAACGGTAACATGATAAATCTGAAACTTTCTAAACCTTCGGGGTGGGAAAATAGGATTTTTGTACTATTTTTGAAGGCTTAAAAATAGTCGGATGAAGAGTAAGAAACGGAAATACTGGAATAAATTAAAAAATCGCTACAAGTTGACCATTTTTAATGAGTCTACTTACGAGGAGGTTATGCATCTTCGACTGTCTCCTTTGCAGGTGTTGACGGCGCTGAGTTCGTTGGCGGTAATATTGATTATTTTGACGATCATGTTGATCGCTTTCACGAACCTGAAAGAGTTTATTCCCGGTTACCCGAGCCAGCAATTGAGGCGGCAACTTACCCAAAATGCTTTGCGGGTAGATTCATTACTCAATGAAGTGCAGAAAAAAGATCGTTTCCTGCATTCAATACAGATGATTTTAAGGGATGAAGAGTTAGACACCACGCGTTACGTGGTATCTGCCGAGGATATAAAAGCGAATTATGATACGACGATGCTGGGCGTGTCCCCGGAAGAAGCGGGTTTCCGCGAGACGATGGAGAGGGAGGAACGGTATAATTTGTCGTTGGGACAGGTCAGTTCTTCGGATGATGATTTCTATCATTTCTTTTCACCGTTAAGTGGCATCGTGACGAATCATTTTGACGAGGGAACACGCCACTATGGCGTCGATCTTGTTGCCAAACAGAATTCCAATGTCTTGTCCGTTTTGGATGGAGTGGTGATTTTCACGGATTGGACGATTAAGACGGGATACGTGATACAAGTACAGCATAATGGAAATTTGGTTTCAATGTATAAACACAATTCGGTATTGTTGAAGAAGCAGGGGGATTTCGTGCGTGCGGGAGAGGCTATTGCGGTGGTTGGAAACACGGGGGAGGAAACAACGGGTCCGCACTTGCATTTCGAGTTGTGGCAGGCTGGAAAGCCTTTGAATCCGGAGACGTTTATTAAGTTTAAGTAAGTAGGTGTTTTTACGAGTAGAATTTGATGAAAAATATAGCAATATTAGGATCAACCGGGTCTATTGGGACACAAACGTTGCAAGTGATCGAGGCAAATCCGGAACGGTTTCGCGTGGAAGTGCTCACGGCAAATAATCAGGTGGAGTTGTTGGCGCGGCAGGCGAAACAATTTAAACCGAATATGGTGGTGATTGGGAATGAGGAGAAGTTGGGTGAGTTGCGGGATTTGTTGCAGGATGAAGATATAAAAGTGTACGCGGGAAGCGATGCAATAGCACAGGTCGTGCAGACCTCCACGATTGACGTGGTGGTGACTGCCATGGTGGGATATAGCGGTTTGCTTCCGACGATAAATGCGATAAAGGCGGGGAAGACGATCGCTTTGGCAAACAAGGAAACGTTGGTGGTGGCGGGAGATCTGATTAACCGCCTCGTGGAGGAGTATAAAGTTGCCATATTGCCCGTGGATTCAGAACATTCTGCTATCTTCCAGTGTTTAGTGGGAGAACACAATAATCCGATTGAAAAAATATTGTTGACTGCTTCCGGGGGACCTTTTCGGGGGAAAGATTACAACTACCTGAAGACGGTAACGGCGGCACAGGCTTTGAAACACCCAAATTGGCACATGGGGGCGAAGGTGACTATCGATTCGGCTTCCATGATGAATAAGGGGTTTGAGGCAATTGAGGCAAAATGGCTGTTCGGGGTGCAACCTTCGCAGATTGAAGTGTTGGTGCACCCGCAATCTCTGGTACATTCCATGGTGCAGTTTCAGGACGGTAACGTGAAAGCACAACTTGGGGTTCCCGATATGCGCTTGCCGATACAATATGCTTTGACTTATCCGGAGCGGGTACATAGCGATATTCCCCGTTTGGATTTCGGGGTTTGTTCCAGCCTGACGTTCGAGAAGCCAGACGTGAAGACATTCCGTAACCTGGGATTAGCTTACGAGGCAATGAACCGGGGTGGAAATGCCCCCTGCGTGTTGAATGCGGCGAACGAGGTAATGGTTGCGGCTTTCTTGCAAGGAGAGATTTCTTTCACGGCGATGTCTGACGTGATCGAGGCAACCTTGGATAAAGTCGATTTCATCCAGCAGCCAACGTTGGAGGATTATATCGCGACCGACCGGGAGGGAAGGAGAATAGCAGAGCAATTGAAAATGAAGTAATCACAGGATAATAATAAATCTAAAATTAGAACATGGATGTATTAGTAAAGATATTGCAGTTTTTGTTGAGCCTCTCCATTCTGGTGATGTTGCACGAGATGGGGCATTTCTTCATGGCGAAGCTTTTCAAGGTGCGGGTAGAGAAGTTTTTTATTTTCTTTAATCCCTGGTTTTCCATATTCCGTTTCAAGAAAGGGGAAACGGAGTATGGGATGGGATGGCTGCCTTTGGGCGGATACGTGAAAATTGCGGGAATGATCGACGAGTCGATGGATTTGGAACAGATGAAGGAACCGCCAAAGCCTTATGAATTTCGTTCCAAGCCGGCGTGGCAAAGGCTGTTGATTATGGTCGGGGGGGTGCTGGTCAATTTCTTACTGGCATTCTTTATATACATTATGGTGCTTTACACGTGGGGTGAGGAATATTTGCCCGCGGAGAACGTGAAGTACGGTGTCGTGTGTGATAGTATCATGCTGGATGCGGGAATGCGTAACGGGGATATTGTCTTGTCGTTCGACAACAAGAAAATCGAGCGGTTTTCCGATATCATGACCCATCTTTTGCTGGAAGAACCGAAGACCATGCAAGTGTTGCGGAATGGGCAGATGGTGAATATAAATATTCCTCCTACTCTGGTGAAGGCAATTCTGGGACATTCGTCCAATAGTATCAACCCGAAGAACTTGCTGGCACTTCGTTACAAGTACGAGGGTGCTATCGAGGCATTTCCCGAGGCTTCCCTCGCGAAGGATGCCGGGATGTTGGCGGGAGATACGATTATCGAGGTGGACGGACAGGGATTTACCTACTATGATGAGTTCCAGAGTCTCGTGCAGAATCATCGGGACAGCGTGTTAACCGCGAGAGTGTTGCGGGGGCAGGATACGTTGACCGTGTTTATCGGAATGGGTGATGCCAAGTTTATCGGGATTTACCCGAAGCTTGTTTTTGATTTTGAGTTTGCGGTGAAGAAATATTCGTTCTTTGCTTCGATTCCCGCTGGTATTGACATGGGGTTGGATAAAATCAGCTCTTACCTGAAACAGTTTAAATTGTTCAAGAATCCGGAAGCGATCAAGTCGCTCGGTGGTTTTGTTTCTATCGGGAATGTTTTCCCCAGCGTGTGGGATTGGAATGCGTTCTGGAATCTGACAGCTTTCTTGTCGTTGATTCTGGGAGTGATGAACTTGTTGCCAATTCCGGCTTTGGATGGGGGACACGTGATGTTCCTCCTGTATGAGGTGATTACCCGCCGCAAGCCCAACGAGAAGTTCATGGAGAATGCCCAGATAGGCGGGATGTTTTTCTTGATATTCCTGTTGTTGTTCGCTAATATAAATGATATTCTGAAACTGGTTGGTTTTTATTAAAAGAGTTATGAGTGAAATGGTTGAGCAATTCCGGGCGTACCGGGAGAAAATGAACGAGAAAATTCTTGCCGCTGACAATAAGGTGATAAAGCGTATCTATAATCTGGATACGAATACATACATGGACGGGGCGTTATCCGCTAAAGTGAAGGAGATGATGGGTTTGGCGACTTCTATGGTGTTGCGTTGCGATGATTGTATCAAATATCATCTGGAGAAATGTTACCAACATGGGGTGACCACGGAGGAGTTGTTCGAGATCTTCTCGGTGGCGAACCTGGTGGGTGGTACAATCGTGATTCCGCACACCCGAAGGGCTTTGGAGTACTGGGAAGAATTGCATATTCATTGAGTAGAATATTTTTGTACCTTTGTGTGGTTTATGGATAAAGGTTAGTGTGTATGTCGTGGAATAAAATACTTAAAATTATTTTATTGGGGATTTGTTTCCTCGTTTTTTTTTCGGTAAAGGGGAATGTACGTGACAGGGGATTCGTCTTGGTGATTAATTCGTACACGGACGGCACGATATGGTCGAATTATGCTATCGACAGTATCAGAAAAGACCGTACTATTAAGGAAGATATCGTGGTGGAATCTCTAAACACGCTGTTGTTTGAAGATGAAAATAGTTTACGGGAAAGAAGAGAGTATATCCTGGAAAAATACTTGGAACAACCAAGGGCAATCGTTTTACTTGGGAGTAGCGCATGGAGTTTCTTTGAGGAGGAAGTGCGTGGAAGATGGAAAGATATACCGGTGATTCTTTGCGTGCAGGCTGATTACGTGGGAACGGTAAAGTCTGTGTTGGGGAAAGGTGAAATAGTTCCGGGTGAGGTTATTCCTTTGGGAAAATCACGGCTTGGCGATAATGTCACGGTTATCGAGTGCCCGGTATATATTCGGGAAACCATAGAGGAAATGAAGGTTGTGCTCCCGAAGATGGAGAAGGTCATGTTGATTTCAGACCATCGTTATGTCAGTTCTCAAATTCGTTATAAGTTTCAGCAGGAATGCCAAGAGTATTTTCCAGAACTTAAGGTTGCGTATTTCACAGAGGGGAAGATTACTTTGGATCAGATGCTTGATTCTATAGCGTCTTATGATATAGAAAAAGTCGGTTTACTTTATTTTTCATGGATACAGCGAGAGGAGATGTCTGGTAGTAAATATTTGACATCAAATAACCACAAGACGATTTGTACGTTTGATAATCATCCGATTTTTTGTCTTGAAGATGTGGGTGTTGCCGACGGGGAGATGGCGGGTGGTTATTTTTATCTTGGAAAAGATTTCGGGCATACAGTTGCAAAGACTCTAAGGAAGGTCATGGGGGGAACAGACGTGAAGGATATTCCTTGGCAAAAGGCAGGAGAACCGGGCTACTATTTGTGTTATAATGTATTGCAGAAAGCGGGGATTTCTTCTTCTTTGTATCCTGATAATGCAATCTATTTCTTTGCCCCGGAAACGTTTTGGGCTAAATACAAGTATTTGTTATTCGTGATTATTGTATTGCTACTTTTGCTTTACGTGATGTGGATCAGGATACGTTTGCTGAAACAAGAGAGGACTTTGCATGATAAGGAAGTTTCGTTGTTAAAAAAGTACGAAACTCTTTTCAATAATATGCCTATTGCTTACATGAAGCATCAGTTGGTGTATAATGCCAAGGGCGAGTTGGAAGATTATCGGGTTCAGGATATAAACCCGATGTTCAAGAAATATTTCGTGCAGGGGGATGTATTTATCGGAAAGAAGGGAAGCGAGATACCGTCAAGTAGTTATAAGGAATATCTCGTCCTGTATAAAAGAATGCTTGCGGAAAAGAAATCTTTGACAATAGAATATTATCATAAACGAACACAAAGGTATTACGAAGTATTGTTTATGATTTCGGCAGAAAAAGATATGATGGATATTTTCTGTGTGGATATCACGGATCTTCGAAAAACGAAATCTATGCTGGAATCTGTTAATTACAAGCTGGCAATGGCTTTGGATGTGGCGAGTATAACGCCATGGCGTTGGGATTTGGAGAAAAAGACGATGTTGTGTGACGTGAATCGCCCGATTGAATTAAAGCATTTTGGAGGTGATGAAGATGCCCTGGCAGTTCCGGAAGAACAATATTTCGCGAAAATTCATAAAGACGACCGGGAGAGGGTGAAGGCTGCTTATATATCATTGATAGAGGGAAAAGTATCGAAAATAAAGGAAGAATACCGTGTCCTGGATAAAAGTGATCATCATTATTCATTCGAATGGGTTGAGGCACAAGCTACCGTGGATAAAAAAGACAAGAACGGAAAAGTGGTGTCTTTAGTCGGGTCTTCCGTGGTGATAACCAAGCGCAAGCGAATGGAGTTGGATTTGAGGGAGGCTAAGGAGCATGCGGAAGAATCGAATCGGTTGAAGTCTGCATTTTTGGCTAACATGAGCCATGAAATACGCACTCCCTTGAATGCTATCGTGGGTTTCTCGAATATTCTGGCATCGGCAGAGGAAGAGGACGAGAAAAAAGAATATATCAATATTATCGAGAATAATAACACGTTGCTTTTGCAATTGATTAGTGATATTCTTGATCTTTCCAAGATAGAATCCGGTTCGATGGAATTCAATTATTCCGAATTTGACTTGAATGCTTTGATGCGCGAGCTGGAACAGACTTCACGGTTAAGATTGACAACCTCGGCGGTGGAAATTATTTTCGAGGAGAGTCTGCCGGAATGTTGTATCCGGTCGGAAAAGATCCGGTTGACACAAGTCGTGTCTAATTTGATTAATAATGCGATTAAATTTACCAAGCAAGGGAGTATCCGTTTCGGGTATCACCCGTTGGAGAGAAATTCGCTTTATTTTTATGTTTCGGACACCGGGTGCGGGATTGAGTCGGCGAAGAAGGATTCCGTGTTTGAGCGTTTCGTGAAATTGAATTCATTTGTTCAAGGTACGGGGTTGGGATTGCCTATATGCAAGACCATTATTGAACGCCTGGGAGGGAAGATCGGTGTCGAGTCCGAGATCGGGCAAGGTTCCACGTTCTGGTTTACCATCCCTTACGTGGCGGTGAAGATACATAGGGAAGAAATCCAAGAGGAAGAATTTGTTCCGCAAGTTGTAGAGAAAAACAAATTGAAGATACTGATCGCCGAGGACAACTCGAGTAACTATATGCTTTTCGAGTCTATACTGAAGAAGGATTACCATTTGATTCACGCTTGGGATGGGATGGAAGCCGTACGGTTGTTCAAGGAGCATGAGCCTCATTTGGTGCTGATGGATATTAATATGCCCCAGTTGAACGGGTATGAAGCAGTACAAGAGATTCGGAAAATATCTTCTTCGGTCCCGGTAATTGCCGTGACGGCTTATGCTTACGCTTCTGACGAGGAAAAGATCATGGCAAGCGGTTTTGACGGGTTCACGTCGAAACCGATTAACGCTAATGTGTTGAGGAGTAAGATTATCTCTTTGTTGGAGAAGAGGCTTATTCTGTTATAGTATGCTTTCGAGAAGTTTCGCTGGGGCGTTTATTATCGTGTCCTGTCTTATTTGTGGAATAGCCGGGGGACAGGGACGTGTCTGTTTTCGGGTCGTGTTCTATAATGTCGAGAATCTATTCGATACCCGAAAGGATTCGGTAAAAGCGGACGGGGATTTCACTCCGCGGGGCAGGCTATATTGGACAAAGGAACGGTATAGTCGGAAATTATTGCATATCTCGAGAGCTTTAATTGAGGCGGGAGGCGCAGTGTTGCCGTCTGTTATCGGGTTGGCAGAAGTTGAGAACAGGCACGTGTTGGCGGAGTTAGCCGGGAAGACCGGGCTGGCGGATGGTGATTACGGGATTGTACACGCGGATTCGCCGGACGTGAGAGGAATTGATGTTGCGTTATTGTACCGGAAAGCGGATTTTAAGGAATTGCGTAGTCGTTTCTTTCCGGTAGAGTTGGAAAAAGGGGAAAGGACACGGGATATCCTGTATTGCGAGGGGGTATTGGGTGGAAGTGATACTTTACATTTTTTTGTTTGCCATTTTCCTTCCATGCGAGGGGGTGAAGCCCGGAGCGAGTGGAAAAGGATAAAGGCGGCTTCCGTGGTAAAAGCGAAGATCGATTCAATACGGTTGTGTCATCCCGAAGCGAAGATCGTGGTCATGGGCGATTTGAACGGCAAGGCAAATACTCGTGCCCAGCAAGTGCTGAATACGGAAAATGCCGAAAAACGGGCGATTGTTTCCAGTCAGCTTTATAATACGGGATATTATTTGTTAGGGAAGCCCTGCGGGAGTTATCGTTACCGGGGGGAGTGGCAGACGTTGGATCACCTGATTGTTTCCGGAACCTTATTGGATGGCTCGCGTGGTCTGCAATCATCGGTACGAATGAAGGTCGTGGCATCCGATTTTTTGTTGGAGGAAGAGAAAGGGAGTTATGGCAAACGACCGAAACCGACCTATCGGGGACAAAGGTATATCGGGGGATATAGCGATCATCTACCCGTGTTCATTGATCTGCAAAAATAAAATTCGACAAAAAAGATTTTCCTGAAAATAAAAGACTATTTTTGTGCAAAATTCATAGAAAAAGATATGGACGATTATCATCAACGGTATTAATCTGGATAGGGGTTCTCGATAACGACCTCTATTCATAAAATGAAGGAGGATTTATTATGAGAACTTTCCTAAGGGGTAAAGTAGGGTTTGTGGAGAAAAAAGTGTGGGAACCTAATTGCTGGATTAATGTTATTTCACCTACTCAAGAAGACATTCGGTATTTGCTTGACGAGAAAGGTGTTCCGGAAGCTTTTATTGACGACATCGAGGACGTGGACGAGCGTTCCCGTCTGGAAGTGGAAGAGGGATGGACCTTGATGATTATGCGTATTCCTTTTAAATCAATTGATAACAGTATCCCTTTTATCACGGTGCCGCTGGGTATTATCGTGAAGGGGGATGTGTTCGTGACCGTGTGTTTCCATCAGACGGAGATGGTGCCGGATTTTATCAATTACGTGATTCGGAAGAATCTGGAAATCGAGAATAATTGGGATCTGGTATTTCGCCTTTTCCTGTCTTCGTCAGTTTGGTATCTGAAATACCTGAAACAGATCAATGCCCAGATGCACATGGCGGAGGTGGAGTTGGAAAAATCTATCCGTAACGAGGAACTGCAACGATTGTTGAAAATTGAAAAGTCTTTGGTGTTCTTCATTACTTCCTTGCGGGGGAATGACAATCTGTTGATCAAGATGAAGACGTTGAAGACGCAACGGCAATTCTTTGATGAGGATTTGGTGGAAGACGTGGAGATCGAGTTGCGCCAGGCACAGGATTCCGCTCGTATATACAGCGATATATTGAGCGGGACTATGGATGCTTATGCTTCCGTGATTTCCAATAATTTGAATATCGTGATGAAGCGAATGACAAGCATTTCTATCATATTGATGTTGCCGACGTTGATTGCCAGCTTGTACGGGATGAACGTGCCGAATTCCCTAGAGGAGAATCCTTATGGATTTTTGATTGTAATTATAATATCTATCTTGTTTTCCTTGTTCGGGTATGCCTTTTTCAAGTGGAAGCATTGGTTCTAAAGTTAATTATAAAATTGCCGTTATTTTAACAAACTCTTAACGGTTTGACAATAAACTTTTGAAGATATTTGATGTCTTAACTTTAGTGTCGTGAACGCCTGTGTACAAACGACACAATGGATAATTGTATGTAATAATTTTTAATATGAACAAAGGGTTAAAAAGAGTTTTACAGATAGGAATACCCGTTGTGGTAGTGGGTGTTATCTTAATCCCTCGTTTAGATTTTTCTTCAAAAGACGATTCCGGTGATCTTCCCCCGGTGACGGCATCGAAAGGGGCAGCATCAAGAGGAGCATTGCCGGTGACGGGCATCGTGGCTTCCTTGTCAACTTCTTCAAACGGTATTCCCGTGACGGGAACTTTGGTCGCCAACGAAGAAGTCGAACTGGTTTCGGAAACAGCGGGAAAGGTGGTCGAAATTGCCTTCGAGGAAGGGGCTTCGGTGAAAAAAGGCGCCTTGCTGGTGAAAGTGGATGATTCGGATTTAAAAGCCCAGCTGGAGCGGTTGGAGTATCAGCAAAAATTGTTGGAAGCGAAGTTGGAGCGTCTGCGGGTGTTATTGGAACGGGAGTCTGTTAGTGTGGAGGAATTTCAGCAGTTGGAAACGGAATACAATATGAATTTGGCGGATATTGAGCTTCTGAAAGTAAAGATCAACCGTACTGAAATCCGTGCTCCTTTTGACGGGCGGATGGGATTCCGCTACGTGAGTGTGGGAAGTTACCTGCAACCCAGCACGAAAGTATCGACTATTGTGGATAATTCTTTTTTAAAGGTTGAATTCGTTATACCCGAGAAATATACCGTGGGAGTCCCGTTGATCGGCAGAAAGATTACCTTTGAGGTCGCTGGGTTGGAGCATGATATTAACGCGGAAGTTTACGCTATTGACCCGCAGATAAATGACCGGCATGCGGCTACTTTGCGTGCCCGTTACCGTAACACGGACAATTTGATGGCGGGAATGTTTGTCAAGGGACAATGGAGTACGGCGGAAGGATTGAAATTTATTCTAATCCCGACAGAAGCCGTGGTGCCCGAGATGGATGGCAAGCGCTTGTGGGTGATGAAAAACGGGAAGGCAACCAGCGTGGCAGTGCAAACCGAGAGTCGGGACAACAAATTTGTTGAGATAACGTCTGGTATCCAGATTGGGGATACCGTGCTGACCGGTGGTTTGATGCAGTTGAGAGAAGGAATGCCCGTGAAGCTAAACAATTGAAAATTTAAAATCTAAAATTAGATGAGTTTATCTTCGACTTGTATAAAACGTCCCGTGTTGGCTACCGTGTTAAACCTGCTTCTGGTGATTGTCGGTTCCATCGGGCTGTTGTATTTGGGAGTACGCGATTATCCGAGTGTCGACCCTCCGGTGATTTCGGTGTCCACGTCGTTCGTGGGGGCGAATGCCGACGTGATCGAAACGCAGATTACCGAGCCGTTGGAGTCGGCGATTAACGGTATCCAGGGAATCCGTTCGCTGAGTAGTACCAGTCGTGACGGGCAGAGTCGGATCACGATAGAATTCGAGTTGGACGTGGATTTGGAAACTGCCGCCAATGACGTGCGTGATAAGGTTTCCGGTACTTTACGTCGTTTGCCTAGTGATATAGATCCACCCACGGTGTACAAGGCTGACGCGGATGCCCAGCCTATTTTTGCCATTTCATTACGAAGCGGACAACGTTCTTTGATTGACTTGAGCCGTTATGCCGAACGTTATTATAAAGAACGGTTGCAGACGATACCCGGAGTCAGCAGCGTGGAAATCTGGGGAGAGAAACGCTATTCGGTGCGTTTGCGAATGGACCCGGCATTGTTGGCGGCTTACAAGTTGACTCCGATGGACGTGCAAAATGCCGTGGAGAAAGAGAATATCGAATTGCCTTCCGGGCGTATCGAGGGGGATAACACAGAATTGACCATTCGTACGCTGGGGCGTTTGATGTCGATAGAGGATTTCAATAATCTGGTGATCGCCCGAAACGGGCAACAAATCATCCGATTCAGCGATATCGGAACGGCAGAGGTCGATGCCGAGAATACACGGACGATTGCCAAACGGAATGGCGTGCCGATGGTGATGTGTGCCTTGATCCCGCAGCCGGGAGCGAACTATATTGATATTGCCGACAGGGCATACGTGGTGATGGAGGATTTGGAGAAGGATTTGCCGGATGATATCGATGCGGCGATCGCTTTTGATAACACGGTGTTTATCCGTAGTTCTATCAACGAGGTGCAGGATACGATTTTCGAGGCATTCATCATGGTGGTGCTGATCATATTCCTGTTTCTGAGAAGTTGGCGCACGACGTTGATTCCCGTGCTGGCAATCCCGATTTCCTTGGTGGCGTCTTTCTTTATCATGTATATAGCCGGTTTCACGATCAATATTCTGACATTGCTCGCGGTGGTGTTGTCCATCGGTCTGGTGGTGGACGATGCGATCGTGGTGATGGAGAATATATTTACCAAGATCGAACAAGGGATGAGTCCCTTGCAGGCAGGGTTTAAAGGAGCGAACGAGATATTCTTTGCCGTTATCGCTACTACCGTGGTGCTGGTGGCGGTGTTCTTCCCGATCGTGTTCCTGGAAGGTACTACCGGGCGCTTGTTCCGGGAGTTCAGTATGGTAATTGCCGGGGCAGTCTGCGTGTCTTCGTTTGTGGCATTGACGTTTACGCCTATGATTTCCACGAAGCTATTGACCCGGGATGCCGCGAATAATTGGTTTTACAGGAAAACCGAACCTTTCTTCGAGGGAATGACGAACCTGTACAGGCGGTGGTTACAGCGGTTTTTGAAAATACGTTACGTGTCTATTATCATACTCGTTGCTTCCGGGGGTGGGATTTATTGCCTTTGGTTGTTGATCCCGTCGGAGATGGCGCCTTTGGAAGACCGTTCCAACATCCGTTTAAATTCCGTGGCACCGGAAGGGGCTACTTTCGAGTACATGAGCCGATACGCGGATGAGATTTCGACTTTCGTGGAGGATTTTGTCCCGGAGCAGGAGAAAGTGATCGAGTTTATCGGGGGTGGACAGACCAATCGGGCGAGCTTGCAATTGTGGTTGGTGGATGCGGACGACCGGGATCGTACACAACAAGAGATTGCGGATGAACTAGCCCTGAGAGTAAGGCAGTTTACCGGTGCACGTACTTTGGTTTCTCAACAACAGACCTTCGGCGGACGCCGTGGCGGTCTGCCCGTCGAGTATGTAATACAAGCAAAGAATCTGGAAGATTTGAAAGAGATGTTGCCCGTGTTCATGGATGAGGTGAACAAAAGCCCGTTGTTCTCGGCTTCCGATTTGAACCTGAAGTTCACGAAGCCGGAGTTGACCGTGAATATAGACCGGGATAAGGCGGCGGCAATGGGGGTTTCCGTGCAGGATATAGCACAGACCTTACAATTGACGATGAGCGAGCAACGCGTGGGATACTATATCATGGACGGGAAACAGTACCAGATATTGAGCCAGTTGGAACGTAAGGATCGGAATAAACCGAGTGACCTGCAAGGTATATACGTGAGAAATGCCGATAAGGAGTTAGTACATCTGGATAACTTGATATCGATCAGCGAGAGTTCTACGCCTCCGCAGTTGTACCGTTATGACCGTTTCGTGTCGGCAACCGTGTCAGCGGGGTTGGCAAAGGGCGTGACGCTTTCCCAAGGGTTGGATGAGATGGACCGGATTGCGGATCAAGTGTTGAATGATGACTTTAAGACTACCTTGTCCGGAACGTCGAAGGACTTCGTGGAGAGTTCTTCCAGTTTGATGTTTGCCTTCATGCTGGCGCTGGTGTTTATTTACCTGGTGTTGGCGGCACAGTTCGAGAGTTTCCGCGACCCGTTGATTATCATGTTCACGGTGCCTTTGGCATTGATCGGGGCGATGGTTGCCCTGTGGTATTTCGGGCAGACAATGAATATTTTCAGTCAGATCGGTATTATCATGTTGGTCGGGTTAGTATCCAAAAATGGTATTCTGATCGTGGAATTTGCCAACCAGCGTAAAGCGGCAGGCTTGTCCATGCGGGAAGCTATCGAGGATTCGGCAGTGGCTCGTTTGCGCCCGATTCTGATGACGAGTTTGTCGACCGTGCTGGGTATATTGCCGATGGCAATGGCTACGGGTGCCGGGGCGGAAAGCCGTATAGCCATGGGTATTGCGGTTGTAGGTGGTATGGTATGTTCCACGTTATTAACGCTTTTCGTGATTCCCGCTATTTACACGTACTTGTCTGCAAAGAAAGTCCGGATAATAGAAGAAGAAATTGAAAATTAATATATCAATGAGTTTTGGAAAGAAATAAAACGAGTGAATATGGTAAAGCAAGGATTACGATATAAAAAAATGATGATGAGATTAGCACTTTTATTGCTCATTTTCAATTTTCAATTTTCAATTTTCAATTGTTCCGCCCAAGAGCGAAAGACTTTGCCGGAATGTATAGCGCAAGCGTTGGAATCGAATTATTCCATCAAAATTATTCGGAACGAGGTGCGTATGGCGAAGAATGATTTGAATTATTCTACTTTTCTGCCTACACTGGATGCAACGGCAAAGCAAAATCAAACTCGGAATGACTCGAAGACAGAGGATAATACGGGTGTCGTGAATAAAATGTCCGACGTGAAGACGGATAATTATTCCGCCGGGGTAGCATTGAATTGGCGATTGTTCGACGGTTTGGAAATGTTTACCACGCACGAGAAACAAAAGGAATTGTTGGCAATGGGAGAACTCGCTGTGCAACAAGCGGTCGAGAATTTGATCGTGAACGTGAGTGCTGCTTACTATAACGTGTTGGTACAACATCATAAGTTGCAGGCAACTTTACATTCATTGGAGGTATCTACCGAACGCTACGAGGAGGCGCAGGCGCGTTACGAGATCGGTAATCGTTCCGGTTTGGAGGCTCAACAAGCAAAAATCGATTTGAATGCCGATAGTTCAACTTACATGAAACAGAGAGAGGCGTTGAAAAGTGCCTATATCTCGTTGAACAAGTTGATGAATACTGATTTGCAATCGGTGGAGTACGTGCGGGACACGATATTGCTGGGACCTCTTTTGTCATTGGGTGTACTGGAGCAAAAGACTTTGCAGGGTAACACGATGTTATTAATGGCGAAAAAAGACCAGAGAATATCTGCCTTGGATTTGAAAAATTCTCGTGCCGTGTTGTTCCCGACATTGGATTTTAATTCCGGGTATAATTATAATAAAACGGAAGCCCCGTCCTCCAATATTACTTTGAACCGAACGAACGGTTTTTATTGGGGATTTTCGTTAAATGTTCCCATATTTAGCCGTTTGCAGAATCGCACGAAGATCAAAAATGCAAAAATAGAGTTGGAGAATACCGAACTTTCTTATCTGGAGGCGGAGAAAGAGACCCTCGGTGATTTGGCGTTATTGTATAATACTTACGAGAATAACCTGTTGATGGTGAATTTCGAGAACGAAAGTGCCGATGTCGCTGCCGCCAATCTGGATGCAGCTTTGGTAAAATACAAGATCGGTTCTCTGTCCGGGATTGAATTTCGAGAATTTCAACGTAGTTATATCGATGCGGTCGACCGGAAATTATCGGCTATATACCAGGCAAAGGTATCAGAATTGTCTTTATTGCTGCTGAGCGGGGAGATACGTGATTCTATGATCGTAGAATACGTGGAGGAATAAGCGTCGTATTCCGAAAAAGTTGAAGAATTTTTGGAATTGATTCCGAAAAAGTTGAAGAATTTTTGGAATTGATTCCAAAAAAGCTGTATTTTTGAGGAATACATTGAAAATGAAATGGTCATGATTAAGCGAAGATTAGAAAATATTATTAGTGAAAAATTGTATGACGGTAAAGCAATTTTGTTGATGGGACCGCGCCAAGTTGGGAAAACTACCTTATTGAAGATGCTTTTTACCGGACGGGATGATGTTTTGTGGTTGAACGGGGATGAATTGGATGTTCAACGATTGTTCGATAATGTTTCGGCAACCCGTTTGAAAGCCATATTCGGAAACAAAAAAGTGATCGTTATTGATGAAGCCCAACGTATCGCGGATATAGGCTTGCGAGTGAAGTTAGTAACCGATCAAATACCGGATGTACAGTTGGTCGCCACGGGAAGTTCTTCGTTTGATTTGGCAAATAAGATGAACGAACCTTTAACTGGACGGAAATGGGAATACAAAATGTATCCGTTATCTTTCGGTGAAATGGTGGATGAGCATGGTTTGTTGGAAGAAAAGCGTATGATTCCTCATCGTCTGGTGTATGGTTATTATCCGGAAGTGGTAATGCATCCCGGGGAGGAACAAGAGATATTGCGGTTGTTATCAGATAGTTATTTATACAAGGACATTCTAGCTTTAGACCAGATTAGTAAACCCGATAGTCTGGTGAAGTTATTACAAGCGTTAGCTTTTCAAATCGGATCGCAAGTTTCTTATAATGAATTGGCTCAATTATGTGGGTTGGATTCCAAAACGGTCGAGAAATATGTGATTTTACTGGAGCAATCTTATGTAATCTTTCGGTTAAATTCTTTTAGCCGGAATCTGAGAAATGAATTAAAGTCAAGTAAGAAGATATATTTTTATGATAACGGAATACGAAATGCCCTCGTGGCTAATTTCAGCCAGGTGGAGAACCGGACAGATGTCGGTGCCCTGTGGGAGAATTTCTTGATTTCCGAGAGAAAAAAGTTTTTACATTACACGAAACAGTGGAACAATAGTTGGTTTTGGAGAACGAAAGAGAAGACGGAAATCGATTTGATTGAAGAACGGGATGGGCAGATTATGGGATATGAATTTAAATGGAATCCGGGAACAAAAGTAAAATTGCCCCGATTGTTTTTGGATACTTATGCCGGGAGTGATTTTGAAGTGATTCATCGGGATAATTTTGAGGATTTTTTAATCTAATTGTTATGGAATATACAGATGAAGATATAGAATTTGCCAGACAGATATTAACTCACAGGGAGGAGTTGGAAGATGCGCTTGTAGAAAAGTGGATGGAGGATGAGGAACACATGCGATTGTTGGATGAGTTGGCGGCAGATCGAAAGAGTCGGCGAATGACATTGTATTGGTCTGTGGCAATCTCAATTATCCTAATCTTGGTTTTATATATCGGGCGAGGTGTGGAGGGATGGAAAAATTTGAAAGAGGAAAAGTCAGGAGTGCGCGACTGTTTGTTTGATACTGTCATACCTGTCATGGACGACTGCTACACAGCTGAACCGCAACGGCAGGTCGGAAATTGAAAATCTGTAAATAAGGTAGTTCTATCAGTAATCTGTCTATCGTCCGAAAGGTAAAAACATTTTATCTTTGCCTTCATCTTATAAAAATGAAGAATATGAAACCATACATTATTACCCACATGATGACGTCCGTTGATGGGCGAATCGACTGCCCAATGGTAGGGCAACTCAGTACCGACGAGTATTCCTATAAACTGAAATTGGAAAGCGTGGAACAATGGGACACGGGTATTGTCTGGTTGCGTTACAAGGTGAAAAAGTAAAGTGTATGATAATGAAAACATTCTTTGAAAACTTCATTTAATAAAGTATTATGAACAGAATTATTTTAATTTCATTATTCAGTATTCTAACACTCAATGTTATGGCACAGGAAAAGATAGTACAGACAGCCGGACGCAACCAGCTTGGCGAATTCGCACCCAAATTTGCGGAATTGAATGATCTTGTTTTATTTGGTGATGCCGTCTGGAACGATTCGACACTGAATCTCCACGACCGCAGTATGGTCACGATTTCTATCTTGCTCGGCAAAGGATTGATAGACATCTCGTTTCGTTCTCATTTGGAAATGGGCAAAAAACATGGCATTACCCGAAAAGAGATTGCGGCATTGCTGACACAGGCAGCTTTCTATGCCGGATGGCCTAATGCATGGGCAGGATTTCGTGTCGCTAAAGAAGTCTGGGCGGAAGAGGTAACCGGTGATGATGCGAAAGCAGCCTTCCAACGGGAAATGATTTTCCCCATCGGTGACCCCAACACGGCTTATGCCAAATATTTCATCGGGAACAGTTACCTTGCCCGTATCTCATCAGAACAAGTTTCCATAGCCAATGTTACATTCGAACCTCGCTGCCGTAACAACTGGCACATTCATAAGGCAACGAAGGGTGGTGGACAGATGCTTATCGGTGTAGCCGGGCGTGGGTGGTATCAGGAAGAGGGGAAACCAGCGGTTGAAATTCTGCCCGGCACGGTTATCCACATTCCTGCGAATGTGAAACACTGGCACGGCGCAGCTGCTGACAGCTGGTTCGCACACCTTGCATTTGATGTACTCGGAGAAAAAGCATCGAATGTTTGGCTTGAACCTGTGACCGACGAAGAGTACGACAAGTTACAATAATTTTGAACTTATGAACAAAGTAAAGTGAACCCTAAAGTTTATTGTCCAAACTTTAGGGTTTACTTTAGTAGGGGAAACCTTATTTTTTAACCCATTTCACGGCATCGGCCACGATAAAGTGTTTCGGGCTGTTTCCCCGGTCGTCTAGGATCACTCTCGCTTTGCCTTGCGGGAAATTGAATTTCCCTATCGAGAACCATCCCCGGTGTTCCCTGGAGATGTCAATCTTGATTTCTTCGCTCTTGCCCTCGCTGTCTTCTATCGTGTAATGGTAGCACGTCCCTTCCGCATGAGTGTCTATGTCCGTACGCTCCTCCCAGTGTTGTATCACGTAAACCTGCACCTCGCGCGTCCCGGCTTCCGGCAATTCCGCTTCCCAGACCGCCTTGAACTTCCCTCGCCCGCGTTGCCTGTAATACGCGCTTCGCACCACGTCCCCGTGTAAATGTGGAGAGATCCATTTTGTCCATCCCTCGCGTCGTTGGACAAAATTGTCTTCCGGGATAACCTCTTCCCTGCCGAGGATCCGTTGCAGCCAACCGGTGGAATTTCCTTCCAGGTGGAACCCGGGATCCTCGTTGTCCACGATAATCTCCCCGGGGGAGGCGAGAAACTCTCCCGGGGAAATATCATGAACCCCCACCGTCGTGTCGGAAGTGTGTAAAGATGGCGGTTGCAACGTTGAAGAGTAAGAGGGGGGGGTGTATCCCCCCGGTTTATTCTGGGACAGGCCGAAATACACGTCAGCGCCATTTCCCAGCACGCTGATCTCTTTACATTCCCCGGGCTGGATGTAAAAAATATCAGTAAAATAAATGTCAGCCAGTAACAAAAATCCTCCCTGCCCGGACGGGTTATACACCTTTAACGAGGTTTTGGTCCGGCGGGGGAAAGGTTCTCTCACCACCTCGTACTTGATGTCTTTTATCAAGAAACAGGGTAACTCCCGGGACGTGTACCATCCCGGTAAAAACGGCATCAGATCCACCCCGAGATCCGATTTGATATCCGCCACCAGTTCTTCCAGTGGAATCTCCCGGGGACGTTCCCGGTAATAATCCCTCAAGTAACGATAAAAGTCATCGAACTTCATCCCGTGCCAGCAGACGTAATTTCCCAGTACCACGCCTTTCTGCTCGATGATGGAGTTCAATAAATGGGGATCCATGCCCGGTTCGTTTAACGCATCTTCCAGGCTCTTGTCTTTTAAGTAATCTCGCACCCCGTTCGGGATGTTGAAATTCATTCCCCCCTTTCGTCTGAGAATTTGCTGCATGGTTCGTTTCAACGCGAGGTCTAGCACGGGGTAATCCGTGGAAATCACCCTCCCTGCCGGGACCTTCATCAAGGGATAACAAGACACCTCGTTGCCCCGGGACGAGGGGATGGAGGAACAGAACAAGTCGTTAACGAACGTGTCGTTATCCCGGCAATAAATATCTAGATCCAGCAAATTACCCACCGCGATTTGTACTGTATTACCCTCGAACCTTTTCACCGATATCTGTTCAGGTCTTCTCGTGGCCGCAAACCGGTTTACGCTGTATCGAAAATCGTACAACCATGCCAGGCTAGCCCCGAGCTCCGGGTAGAACACCATCCCCGGTTGCGATAGCTCGCTCTTTCCCTTGACCGCCCGGAAATAGGAGGTGAAAGCCAGGGGGGTTTCTATCAATCTTAACTTGCCAGACGGGTATTCGAAGTCACCCCTGTCCCCGATCTCTTCCTCTATCAAGTACTCGATCTCGTCATGGCGCAACCTGGTGAAGGCTCCCGAGAAGAAGTCATGCCCCTTGAAGTGATACACCTCTATCGTGAAAGGATTTGACACGTGTTTCTTTTTTCCTCTATTATACGGGTCTATACTCACGTTAAAATCCTTCACCCGTGCGCTCTTCCGTGCGTAATACCCCGTGCACAAGCTGATACCCTCCAGCGGAGTTCTCGTGTCGAAACACCAGTCGCCGCCTTCCCGTCTTGAAACGCCTTGCGAGAGTACGGCGCGATCGCCCGCGTCTTTCACCCGCAAGTGAAAGCGGGTGAAATTCACTCCCGGTACCGGTTTCGATAAAGCCACGGGAGGGACGGTTACCGGGTACCAGATACATTCCGGCAACAACAAGGTGAACTCCTTCCCCGTGTAAGCGTAACGGCGTCCCCAGTGGAACGCGGCGTTAAAACGGCTCGTGTTGTAATACTCCTTGTCGGGGATATCCAGGTAACAAACCCGCTCGTCTATCTTCCCCGAGTAATCCATCTCGAGCACCACGCTGTCCCCCTCCGGCAGGGGAATATCCACGACCAGGGCTTGTTCCTCACGTTTGAAGGTCACTGCCTTATTTCCGGATTCCACCCGGTTTACCTTCAAAAAGGGATTCAGGTACAGCACCACCCGTGATAAATTCTTTCCCGTCGGGTTCCACACCACCAGTCGGCTGGAAAGGTTTAGCTCGTCCCCGGAGTTGGAGAAAACGATTTCGTGTTCCTTCACCCGGGGCGTGTGTTCCCTCTCGTGCTCGAGGTAAACCGCCCGGTATCTCTCCCTTGCCCGCTGTTCTTCCCGGAAAGATTTGTCCCGCGCCCACCCGAAACAAAACCCGACCAACAACAAGATGCCCCCGAGCCGTGACAAGAAACGAGGACTTGACAACCGGTTGAATAAACGTCGCGAGAAACAAACTGCCAGCATGAATAACCCGGCACCGCCAAACAGGAAACACGCCCGGTGCAACAGGTAAGCCTTCAAATCCACGTGTCCCATCACGGGAGAGAACAGGTTAGACTGGTGTGTCGCCAGGAAATTGAAGGCGTCCCAGCGCTTTCCCGGCAACACGGTTGCCGTCAAGAAAAAGAGAATCATCAATGACAATAGCGACAGCCAGCGGTTGTTTAACGAGAAAACGATAAAGAAAGAGAGCGCCAGCATGAATACCGTGGAAGGTAGGGTCAAGGTGAACCAGTAAAACATGTAAACGGGAAAACTGAACGGGGCGTTGCTGGCAATGCCGTTTACCGCCATGCCCGCTGCCATCACCACGAGGCTCAATAGCGCGAATCCCGAGCCCATGCCGGCAAACTTCCCGGCGATATACTCGAGGTTGCTTTCCGGGTGTACCCGGATCGCGTCGAGCGTGGCAGTACCCCGCTCCCTCGTCCAGAGGTCTAGCACGGCAAAGGGTATAAAAAAGGACTGGAACAGGCAAAGAAGAAAAGCGTTCACGTAAGGGATGGAAGAAGGCAAAGCCACCATGCTCCAGCTGTAAACACCGTAAGTACTTTGACAAACGACGTGGAACGAGAATATTCCCGCCACGAGCAGTAAAGCGTAAACCCGAAACGCCCAATTACGTCCCAGCAACAATAACTCGCTTTTCGCGACTTGATACACTAACGCCCTGTTCATTTTCCCTTGGTATTAAATGTAATTAGTCATCTAGCGGAATCTCATTAAGCCTGATGTCTCCATAAATAATAAGAGCAGGATCATCTTCCTGTATAGTAAAGGTACGTTCAAATGGTTCATAACCTGTCTTTTGGAATGTTACTTTGTATACTCCAGACGATTCACACGTGAACGAAAATCGATTGCCTGATAATTCATATTCAAAATTTCCATTATCTGGTTGAGTTATTTTACTAACTTCAACGCCTTCTGGATACACGTCACAAGCACCATAATAAATGCCTTTACTTGGGGCACTTATCATTGCACTCCCCATAAAAAATACTAGAGCTAAAAAAGATTTTAAAACAAGTGATTTCATAGTTTTTCATGTTTAAAGTTTTTGTAATAAAAGTAATCTCATGCACATTTTAAAACTAAAATGACACGTGAAGCACAGCACATTTCGGGTTTTAGACTAATATTGTACAAAATTAAGGAAAAATGTATTTCGTGTATTTTGGAAAAACAAGAAATTATAATTATTTAATATTTTGACTACTAGAAACAACTTTTGCGAAATTAGCTTATCCAAAGGCGAAGGGAAGTTAGCAGGTTCCATAACACGTGTAGAGCGATAACATAACCGAAGCCCAACCGGATTCTTGTGTATCCGAAGATCAAGGCCCCGGCGAAGATGGATAAGAAGAACGTTATTGGCATGTTATAGATATGATATATCGTGAAAAGAATTGCCGATAGGTAAAAAATAACGGTCGGGTGGGTATTCCATGTATTTTCAAGCCTTGTGAGCTGTTTGTTAAATAAACTCGTGATCAGAAAGAGTATTGCCGCGATGAAAAAGAGCGTCCCGTATAAAAAGAGAATATGAAAGCCAAGGTCCGTTCCACAAAACAGCCGAAATTTGTAAACGTATAAGAGGTAAGAGATGTGAAACGACAGAATGAGGCTGAATGAAATTTTAACCTTCGTGGTGTTGAATGAACAGAGTGCATAGCGGTAACTAAATTCTTCAAGAACGGGGGATAATAGAATGACATGAAATATGTTCCATGCTTTCCATTCGTTAGTTAGATGTGTTAATCGGCTTATCGGGTTGGGCATGATTGGTTTGCTGGCAATAATGGTTTGCAATATCATTGATAATATGTTGCATCCCATTACAATCAAGAGCAGCCACATAAATATAGTGAAGAATTTCTTTATATTGTTGCCGGGATAATCTTTAAAAGATTCGAATTTCGGCTTTGCCAGAAATTGAAAGATGTCTGTTATGGTATTCATGGCTTATAAAGTATATACGATTTCCCAAATATAGAAATAAATTTGAAAATAATCGTGAAAGAAAAATATTTATTACCGGGAGTAGTTCTCCTGTTATTATGGTTTATTGTATAAAATAATATAAAAGACATATCTCAATAAGTTATATTTTAGGGATATTACAGGTATTTTCTAGGTACCTGCTCCCATTCAAGTCCTATTCTGTTCCTATTTAAAGCCTATTTTAATAAAACATTTATTGTATTTTATTTGTATTTGAATGAATTTTGTTATATATTTGCTCTATCAGATATTTGTTAAAGATACAGGGGGGAGATAAGATTTCACCCTGACTTCTTTAGGATAACGGTCGGTGTTACACGAGTAAAACAGAGAAGGTATGGCTACATTAAATGATTCTTTATTGAGTGGGGCGTCTGGGAAGCTTGATGGTTACGTGATTTACCAGGTAGGTAAGAAGACGTATATTCGGAAATTGGCGGAGAAGGTGTCTAACCCTCGGACGGACGGGCAGACGATGCAACGTGCGAAGTTGCCGGGAGCGCAGACGATGTATCGTGCCATGCGGGATGGCGTGTTGAAAGACGTGCTTGATGTTGCGGCTCGCGAGGAAGAGCGGCGTTCCGGTTACCATTGGTTCTTGCACGCGAATATGAACGTGTTCGGGAAAGACCACTATATTGATTATTCGAGATTGGAATTGACGGCAGGGAGTTTGCAATTGCCTTTTGAGATGAAAATGGTCGAGGGGAACGAAACGTATGCGTTGTTTAGCTGGATAGACAATTCCGGTTCGGTGACGGCACAGGCGACAGACCGGTTGCTGGTGGCAGCGATATTTGACGATGAACCGTATAGTCCCGTTGTTTTGGAAATGGATACGGCTTGTAGGGCTGACGGGGCGGGAGTCGTGAATTTGCCGGAGGGCACGTGGAAAACGGTGCATTTGTATTGTTTTTTCGCTTCGGAAACGGAGAGGCGTTATTCCCCGTGCCGGTATTTTTGTATTAGTAAATCTTAAAAAGGAACGGTTATGGCTATATTCGATTCGACTATTTTTCGGGATTTGTCGGGGTCCGTGGGAAACGTGACCGCGTATAAATTGGGTGACAAGCAGGTGGTGCGGGCAAAGACTTTTATCGTGCGGGACCCGAAGTCTTTGGCACAATTGAAGCAGCGTTTGCGGATGAAGGTGGTAGTTAAACTCAGGTGGGGATTTGTCGGGGTATTGCCCTTGGGGTTTTGTACTTCGTCGAATAAGGCATGTTTGAATGGTTTCTTGAGAGAGAATATCAAAAAAGTGGAGGTGGATGATGATTTGAACGTGACGTGCGATTTGTTGTCCCTTTCGCTTTCAGCCGGGGAGTTGGCGTTGCCATCGATACGGGCGGAGGTGCGTGTGGAGGAGCGGCAGGTGGTGTTTCGTTGGGAACGGCAGCCGTTGATGCCTTATATGTTCAAGGATGACCGTTTGTACGGGGTGGTGTACGAGAGCGATTTGCGGAAGTGTAGGGGGGTGGAGTTGGGGACGAGGGGAATAAGCGGGGAACTGGCGTGGAAGTTGCCGGAGAAGTGGGATGCGGGAAAGTTGGTGGTGTATGGCTTTGCCGTGAGTGCCGACGGGAAGAAGGCATCGGGGACGTTGGGCGTGTGTAGGAGTTGAACGAGAGGTGGTGGTTTGTAAAGATGTTGTAAGATGGATGATTTTCAGGATAGTGATATGTTGGTGAAGTCCTTGCGGAGCGGTGAGGAAAGGGCATTCGTGTATCTTTTTGATAATTATTATGACGGTTTGGTGAATTATGCCGGGCGTATCGTGAGAGAGGCGGAGTTGGCAAACGATTTGGTGCAGAGCACGTTTTGTAAGCTTTACGAGGAGAGAATGGGGTTGGATGTACGGCTGTCGATCAAGTCGTATTTGTATAAGTCGGTGTATAATAGTTGCCTGAATGCGATCAAGCATCAAAAGGTGGTGCGTAATTATATCGACCGGGAGATGCTGGATTTTTATTTCGAGGAGGTGGTGCAGCGGCCGGAGGTGGAGGTGGAATTGCTGGAGCAGGATCTGAGAAAGGCGCTTGACGAGGCGGTGGATCGGTTGCCGGAGCGTTGCCGGGAGGTGTTCGTCTTGAGTAAAATGGAGGAGTTGTCGAACAAGGAGATTGCGGATAGGTTGAATATTTCCGTGAAAACGGTTGAAGCACAAATGACTAAGGCTTTATCCCGTTTGCGGAAGGATTTGGAATGGTTACTTTGTGTTATTTTTATTACAAATTTTTGATTCGGGCGTAGGGGTTATCCTTTTCTGGGTTGTCATATAGGTATAAAGGAAAGTACTATGGCAAACGAAATGGATAAACTGATATGGCGAGTGCTTGACGGGAAGGCTTCTCCCGGGGAAGTTCGCCGTGTGGCAGAGTGGGTGAGGGAGCCGGGCAACAGAAAGTATTTCAGGCAGTTGCGGAAGGTGTGGAATCTGGTGAACGGTCCGCATGTTACCCCGGAGCGGAAACGGGTGGAGTTGGAACGGTTCCGGAATTTCATGCGGCAACAGCCCGGGGGGAAAGAAAGGCGTTTCGCCCGGAGAATGGGATGGTACAAGTACGCCGCCGTGGTGTTTATCCCTGTTTTGATTGCTGTTTATTTGTCGTGGCACGAGTTTGCCCGTGAGGATACGCGGGTGCTTTTGAGCGAGGAACCGGTGTACCCGGGTACCCGTCAGGTGATATTGACTATCGCGGGCGGGGATACGATTGCCTTGCAACCGAATCGGGATGTGGATATACAACTGGCAGGGCAGTTGCGTGTTGTTGGTTCGGGAGAGAGCATCGCTTACGAGTTGGGCGAGGGTGAGAACGAGGGCGAGGAGCGGTATAACACGTTGGCGACGCCGGTCGGGGGCGAGTATCAGGTGGTGTTGTCCGACGGATCCCGGGTGTGGTTGAATGCCTTGACGGAGTTGCGTTACCCGGAGATATTCAAGGAGGATTGCCGGGAGGTGTATTTGAGTGGGGAGGCTTATTTCGAGGTGGAGCACGATCCGGGACGTCCGTTCGTGGTGGTGGCGAACGGGGTGGAAGTGACGGTTTACGGTACGCGGTTTAACGTGAATAATTACGGGGCGGATGTGGTGCGGACCGTGCTTGTCGACGGTAAGGTGGGAATACGGGGTGCGGGCTCTGGCAAGGAGGTTGTGTTGAGCCCGAGTGATATGGCGGAGTGTTTCGAGGGTACGCGGGAGGTGAAGGTGAGGAAGGTGGACCCCTATGTGTACACGGCGTGGAAGGAGGGTAAGTTCGTGTTCGAGGATGAACCTATCGAGGAGATTATGTCGCGGTTGAGTAACTGGTATGGTATAAAAGTTTTTTATACTGACGAACGGGTGAAGAAACAAACTTTCACGGGTGTGATTACCCGTTACACGGAGGTGGGTAACGTGTTGCATTTGATCGGGGAAACGGCTGTCGTGCGATTCCAGTTGAACGGGAATGTCGTGACCGTGGGCACGTGATAAAGATAAAACCGGCAGTTATTGGGCTAACTACCGGTTGTAAATTGATGTGTTTGCATCAAATTGTCAAATCAATTACAAAGTTATGAAAAAAATTGAAGAATCGGGAATTTATGTCGCGAGAGGGTGTGTTTTGCTGTTGTTTTTGTTGTTTTCGGCGGGAATTATGGCGCAACACCAGAAGGTGACGATCGACGTGAAAGATGTCGGTGTTCAGGACGTGTTTAAATCTATTAACAGGCAGACGGGGTTGGATTTCGTGTACGGGGCGTTGCAGTTGAAGGAGCTTGGTACGGTGACGCTTCAGATGAGGGATGTGGCGGTGGAGGAGGTGATGGCGAAGTTGTTTGCCGGAACGCGGTTCGAGTACAAGTTTGAGATGAAGTCTATTATTATCAAGGAGAAGGGAAAGAGGAATGAACCGGGGAACTTGAGTTTGAGCGGGAGCGTGAGGGACGAGCGTGGGAACCCGTTGCCGGGGGTGACGGTGGCAGTGAAGGGTATTCGTTTGGGTACTGCCACGGATAAGGACGGGAAGTATAAGTTGGTTTTCCCTCGGGTGGAGAAGCCGGTTATCGTGTTTTCTTTTATCGGGATGGAAACGGTGGAGGTGAAGTACGCGGGCAAGGACACGATCGACGTGGTGATGCGGGAGAATGTCGCTGAACTGGAGGAGGTGTTGGTGCAAACGGGTTACCAGTCGATAGACCCGAGAAAGAATACCAGCGCTGTCACCACGATCAAGGCAGCGGATATTATGGCTCCGGGGTTGCAGACGATAGACCAGATGCTGGAGGGGTACGTGCCGGGGATGGTTTTCATGCAGAACACGGGACAGATTGGTGCCGCGCCGCGTTTGCGGGTGAGGGGGACTTCCACCGTGTTGGGGTCGCAGGAGCCATTGTGGGTGATTGACGGGATCGTGCAGGAGAATCCGGTGAACGTGGATCCCTCGCAAATTAATGATTTGGATTTCGTGAATTTGCTGGGGAATGCCATATCCGGCTTGAACCCGGAGGATATCGAGCAGATTGATGTGTTGAAAGATGCCTCGGCAACGGCTATATACGGTGCCCGGGCGGGGAATGGCGTGATCGTGATCACGACGAAGAAGGGAAAGGCGGGGCCGCCCTCGGTGTCGTATTCGTTTTCCGGCACGTATACCCGTCGCCCTTATTACACGGACCGTGCGGTGAACGTGATGAATAGCGAGGAGCGGATTGATTTCTCGCGGGAGTTGATTGCCAAGCAGACGGTTTACCCGACAATTAAGACTTGGATCGGGTACGAGGAAGCGATTAGGAAGTATTACCGGGGAGAGATTTCTTTCGAGAAGTTCCAGCAGGACGTGGGGTATTACGAGCGAGTGAACACGGATTGGTTCGATTTGTTGATGCAAAATTCATTCTCGCATAAGCACACGCTGAGTTTGTCGGGCGGAACGGACAAGACGAAGTATTACGCTTCCGTGGGGTATAGCGATATGAAGGGTGCCGAGCGAAGGGAGAAAAATAAGTTGTATTCGGTCAGCCTGAAGGTGGATGTGAATTACAACCGTTTCGATTTGCATTTTGATATGAAGGGAAACGTGGGCGAGAAGAGGTACACGCCTTCGGACGTGGGCGTGACGGAGTACGCTTACAACACGACGCGGGCTCTTCCCGCTTACACGGAGTCGGGCGATTACTGGTATTACGCGCGGGAAGGAAACGATAATACGGGTTACGAGCAGTTGTTTAATATCCTGAAGGAGGTGGAGAACAGCACGCAGGATATTGATTCTCACGGGATGACTTTTACCGGGACGCTGGGTTACCGTATCATGGACCCGTTGAAGCTTGCCTTGACGCTTTCTTATTCGGTGAATAACACGGAGCAGGATATCTGGCACGGGGAGGATACTTATTATTGCAGGAGGTTGAGGTCGAATATGCCGGACGGTTCGGAGAATCTTAATTATAATAGATTGCCCGTGGGTGGGGAATTGCAGGAGAAAAACACGAGAAGGAACGCCTATACTTTGAGGGGACAGTTGAATTTCAACAAGTATTTGGATGGTGCACAGGATCACATGATCGTGGCGGCTTTGGGAGGGGAGATGTCTTCTAACAAATACAAGGGGCTGGAGCAGACTTACCGCGGTTTTTTGAAGGAGCGCGGGTTGCAGATGGCGGAAGTTGATTTGAAGAAGTACGTGAAGTACGCGGAGTGGTTGCAGACGCCGGAAGCGAAGGGGATTCGCTCGGATCAATTGACGAATATGATTTCGGGGTATTTCACGTTGTCGTACAGTTACAAGGATTATTACACGTTGAATTTTAATACCCGCGTGGATGCCTCGAACAAGTTCGGTTCCCGGGCGAATGACAAATTTTTGCCGATTTGGTCGGTTTCCGGGAGGCTTAATTTGAAGGAGGCGTTCATGGAGCGAGCCAATTGGGTGAACACGTTGGCTTTGCGGGCTTCATTCGGTTACCAGGGGAATATGCTGGATTCGGAAACGGTGGAAACCGTGATAAAGCGGGGAACGCATGATAAGTATTTTGAAGAGTATGCTTCCAGTATTTACAAATATCCCAATCCTTTGTTGAAGTGGGAGAAAATTTCCAGCGTGAACACGACTTTGGATTTCTCGTTTTTAAAGAATAAGATCCGAGGCTCCGTTTCTTACTATTACAAGAAGACGAGGGATGCATTCTTGAGCAAGAAGGTTTCGGAGGTGAACGGGATAAACGCTTACGTGGTGAACAAGGGTACGCTGACGAACCGTGGCGTAGAACTTGCGTTGAATTTCATCCCGGTGAACACGTTGGGCGGCGGTTCGAAAAACGGTTTCCGCTGGAGTTTTGATCCCCAGTTCGGGCAGGTGATTAACAAGTTGCTTAACAAAGCTATAAATAACGGCAAGAAGCAGAGTTTGCGCGACGAGGATAATATTACTTACACGGATTATTTGAATGGAAGGGTGGAGGTTGCCGGTCGGCCGTTGAACAGTTTCTTCTCTTACCGTTTCGCGGGTTTGGATCCGGCGGACGGGCGCCCGATGTTCAGCGGCACAGAGGTTAATTACACGGTGAATGGCGAGGAAGTGCTGGGAGAAGATGGTGAGGTGATCACGAACAAGAGCCGTTACGAGGAGATGACGAAGGAGCAGGTGTTCCTGGAAGTGATGGATTATTCCGGTTGCCGCGTGCCGAAGTTGCAAGGAGGTGTCCGCAATACATTCTCTTATAGAGGATTCACGCTTGCCGTGAATTTGAGTTACAGTATCGGTTCCAAGGTGCGATTGTTGAGGATGTACCCGAATATTGCCAAGGAGAACGGAACGTTGGCACCCCAGCCGATGGAGAATGTCCGCCGGGAGTTTTTAAGGCGTTGGAAGAGCCCGGGGGACGAGGCGTACACGAATGTGCCGGGGATTATATCGGATGATGAGTTCGTGAAGTCTTTGACGAACAATTGGTGGCGTAATGCGACCTATTCGTTCGGGTCGAATATCTGGCAAATGTATGATTACTCGGATATCCGTGTCGTGAGCGGGAATTACCTGAAAATACAATCGATGTCATTGCGCTATAATGTGCCGGCGAAGTTGTGTAACCGGTTGTTCATGAAAAGTGCTTACGTGAGTTTGTCGGGGACAAATTTGTACACCTGGGGGGCGAAGGCGTTGAAGGGGCAGGATCCTTCCACGCAAACGGGTAGTTCGACGAAAATCGCACAGTCCGTGCGTCCCACGTATTCGTTTAGTTTGAATGTAACTTTTTAATCGTGTAAGGTTATGAGAAAGATGATTTATGTTTTGTGGTGGTGTTTCTTGGGTAGCTTCTTCCCCGCTTGCAGCGGTTTTTTGGAGGAGTACTCGCAGGATTTGACTTATATACAGACAGTGGATGATTTGAACGAGCTTTTGGTGGGAAGTTGTTATTTTTCAAACACGTCGGATTTGTTACCCATGTTGCACGTGATGGATGACGACACGGAGTACGTGAGAAAGTCCACGACGCCGGGGTATTGGGGGTTCCATTACTGGTTGGCTAATCCTTTCGTGTCGGGCGCAGGGGTGGAACAGAAGGACGGGGTATGGTCGACATTTTATAAAAATTTAGCGGCGATTAATGTGGTGATGACGAAGGCGGAGGATTTCGCATCGGAAGGCGAAGCATATAGAAAAGCGAGAGGAGAGGCTTATTTCTTGCGGGGGATGGATTATTTTTATCTGGTGAATTTGTACGCGAAACCGTATGACATCAAGACGGCGGCGAGTGAGCCAGGTGTGCCGTTGAAGTTGACGGAGTACGTGGAGGACAAGCATTATGAGCGGACTCCCGTGGCAGAAGTGTACGCTTCGATTATTTCCGATTTGAAGACTGCGGCTACTTATCTGGATGGGACGACGCGAACGACGAAGAGAAGGGCGAATGTGGATGCGGCACGTGCCATGTTGAGCCGGGTGTACTTGTACATGGCGGGTGAGGAGAACTGGAAGAATTGTGTCGCGATGTGCGATTCTGTGTTGAAGAGTAAACGTTACAGTTTGTTGGATATTAATGACCATGAGCCTAAAAAAGATTTTATTTTTCTGGATTCCCCGGAAACGATATTCACGCAGGGAAAGTGTAGTGCACGAAACCCGATATTCATGGGACAAACTCAAGTGGCTACTTATATGCTGACACAGGATTTGCTGGGGAAGTATGATGCGGATGTCGATTTGAGGTATTCCCATTGGTTTAATAACGTGAGGAATGTCGGGTGGATTTGGTTGAAATATTCGTCTTTGACGCCGGTGGTTTCGACAATGGTTTCGAGCGAGTTTTTGCTTCGGTTGCCGGAGGTGTACTTGAATAAGGCGGAGGCTTTGGTGATGTTGGGACGCACGGAGGAGGCGGTAGAGGTGTTGAGGGCGTTGAGGGAAAAGCGTTTGGTGGAGGGAACGACGGATGTGATTCCCACGAGCCAGAAGGAGTTGGTTGATTTTGTCCGTCTGGAACGCCGTTTGGAGTTGTGCGGTGAGGGGCATCGTTGGTTTGATTTGCGGCGTTACGCTGTTCACCCGACTTTCCCGGAAGAGAAAGAGATTATACACGAGTACGTGAATAACTCGACACGGGTCGGTTATTACAGGTTGGCTCCTTATTCTGAAAATAGCGGGAATTGGGTATGGCCGATACCGGAGTACGCAATTACTTTTAATGACGGTACGTTGGTCGCAAACGAGAGGGAGGGTGCGCCTTTGGTTGAATATTAAAAAAGAGAGAGATGAAAAAGATTTTATTTGTATGGATGCTGTGTTGCGGGCTGGCGGCTTGTAACCGGGATGATCAGGATACTCATGTTTCTTACAAGGATATGGAGTGGTACGTGGTGGAGGATAGCGATGACGAGTTGGACCATTTGATTTATGAGGTTTATAAGTCCACGGGGATTCCTCTTTTTTACAAGGATACGATTCGGAGCCGTACGGAGGTGAATGAATGGGGTGGGGAGTACACGCTTTACTCTATATTGAACCCGAATTACATGATAGAGAGTATGTCTAAGTTGTGGACATTCACGAAGTCGACGGACCGGGAAAAATTGAAGAAGGGGGTAGAGTTGTTCCGGGATAAGGTGTATCCCAAGCTCCCGAAGGGGTATCGCTCGGCGTGTTATCTTTTGGTGGACCAGTTGCGTCAAAAGGAGTTTTATACGGATGTCGTGGGAGCTCGCAAAGGGATGAATACGACGGTTATCGGCCGGGTGGCAGAAATGGATGCGATGTCCGAGGAGGAGCAGGAGCGTTTGGCTTGGGAGGTGGTTGCCGAGGAGGTGTATGATAGTATCCAAGCGTATTATCCCAAGGATTTGGATGCATTTTTCAACGTGAGTTTCGTGTTGTGTAAAAAGAAAGACGTGTATTCGGATCTTATCACGAAATTTAAGACGAATATCCCGAATTATAATGCCGGATCAAATGGTGCGGCTACGGACCCGAGGGAAGCCGGTTTCTTGCGCTGGTGGCAGAGTAAGAGGTATACCCCGGAGTACAAGGATGACGTGTGCGGTTACCTGATAGAGGTGTTGCTGGGCGATGACGAGGGATTCGCGGAGCGGAATGCGGGTTTCAAGGGATGCCTCGAAAAATATGATATGATCAAGGCTATCGCCGTGGATATGGGGCTTAGGAGGTAAGTTTAGTCTATAAAGTTTGTAAGGTCCATAAGGTCGAAGGTCCATGGACTCCTGTGGCTTTATGGATCTTATAGGCTTTCTGTATAAGAAATAATATGTTGTATGTAAATGAATTGTATGAAAAATCCAATTGTAAGAGTGGAACATTTATCTCATCGTTACGCGGTGCAGTGGGCGATAGAAGATATTAATTTTGAGATTGAAGCAGGGGGTATCGTGGGATTGTTGGGATCGAACGGTGCGGGTAAGTCAACTACGATGAATATTATTTGCGGGGTATTGAATCAGACTCGCGGAGAGGTGTTCATTGACGGGGTTAATTTGAGGGAACATCCCGTGGAGGCGAAGAGGAATATCGGTTTTTTGCCTCAAAAACCGCCTCTTTACCCGGATTTGAATGTAGAGGAGTATTTGCGGTTTTGTGCGGATTTGCGGTTTGTCGCTAAAAAAGATATTCAATCGGCGGTGAACCGGGCGATGGCACGTTGCGGCATCACGCATTTCAAGGACCGTCTGATACGGAATTTATCCGGGGGTTACCAGCAAAGGGTGGGGATCGCGCAAGCTATCGTGCATGATCCTAAGTTTGTGATATTGGATGAGCCGACCAATGGTTTGGACCCGAACCAGATCGTGGAGGTCCGTAATTTGATTCGAGAGATCGCTTCGGACCGTACGGTTTTGCTTTCCACTCATATTTTGTCGGAAGTGCAGGCTACTTGCCGGGATATAAAGATGATCGAGTGCGGGCGTGTTGTTTTCTCCGGCACGGTGGATGATTTTGATAATTATATCAAGCCGAACACGCTTTTGGCGTGTTTCGGGCGTCCGCCTCTGGAGGAGGAGTTACTGGCAGTGGAGGGAATCACCCGGGTGAAGAAGGTGAACGAGAGGAGTTATCGCTTGTGGTTTGATGGCGGGCGGGATGCGTCCAAAGAGGTGGTGAAGAGCAGCGTGAAGCATGGCTGGGAGTTGGAAGAGATTCATTTCGAGAAGAGTTCTTTGGATGCGGTGTTCGCCAAATTGTCAAATAAAGAGATTCGTGAATTATAAAAAGTGGAAGGATGAAAACAATATATAAGATAGCGAAATTAGAGTTAGCTAACCTTTTCTATTCCCCGATAGCGTGGTTTATACTGATTATTTTTATGTTGCAGATGGGGATAAATTTCGGGGAGATGATGGGGTCGTTGGGACGCTTCCAGGAGTTGGGGCGGCATTTAACGAATTTGACGGCGAGGGTATATTACGGGGGAATGGGTGGTCTGTTGCGCGGGGTATCCAGTTCTTTGTATCTTTATATTCCTTTGTTGACGATGGGGTTGTTGAGCCAGGAGTTTAGCCGGGGTTCCGTGAAATTGCTTTTTTCTGCCCCGATCAGCAGTTGGCATATTGTGCTTGGGAAGTATGTCGGTATTATGATTTACGGGTTTATTTTGATACTTGTTCTCGGGGTGTATGTCAGCATCGGTTGGGTGACGATTGAAAATTTTGACTGGCGACCGGTGTTGATCGGGTTGTTGGGGTTGTATTTGTTGCTGGGCGCTTATGCGGCTATCGGGCTTTTTATGTCCTCGTTGACTTCGTACCAGATTGTTGCCGCTTTGGGTACTTTTGTCGTGTTCACCTTGTTGAATCTGGTCGGGAAGGTAGGACAGGATATCGAGTTCGTGCGGGATATCACGTATTGGCTTTCTCTTGGAGGCCGGGTGAGCACGTTCTTGCGAGGCATGGTTTGTAGCGAGGATGTGTTGTATTTCGTTATCGTGATCACGATGTTTCTTTCGTTTTGTTTTTTGAAAATCCAGTTGGGGCGAGCCCGTTATTCCGGTTTGTCCAAGATGGCGCGTTACGGGGGGGTGTTCGTGGTGGCGATGCTTGCCGGATACGTGACTTCCCGCCCGGTGTTGAAGGGGTATTATGACGGGACTTACACGAAGGCGAACACGATTTCCGAGGAGAGCCAGGATATCGTGAAACGGCTGGATGGAGGAATGACGATCACGACTTACGTGAATCTTTTGGATAATATTTATTCTTTTTCGAAGAAGGGTGTTTTGGGGGATATGGCTTTGTTCGAGAAGTATATCCGGTTTAAGCCGGATATCGAGATGAAGTATGTTTTTTATTATGACGAGGTGGATAACCCGAAACTGGAGCAGATGTATCCCGGTATGAGCGCCGAGGAGAAGGCGAAAAAGGTGGTGAAGGCGGCTAACCTGAATCTGGATGATTATTTGACCCCGGAGCAGATACGGGAACTCGTGGATCTCTCGGGGGAGGGCAATCATTTTGTCCGTATATTGGAAAGGGATAACGGTCAAACCGCTCGTTTAAGGATATTTAATGATATGCAGAAGCATCCTTCGGAGACGGAGGTTTCCGCAACGTTGAAGCGTATGGTGATGAAGTTGCCTAAAGTGGGTTTCTTGAAGGGGCACGGGGAGCGTTCTATCACGAAAAACAGGAATCGGGATTATTCTTTGTTCGCGTACGGGCGATATTTCAGGTATGCGTTGTTGAACCAGGGGTTTGATGTGGTAGAGTCCGAGTTGCAGCCGGAAAAGGATAATTTGCGGGATATTGATATTCTCGTGATCGCCGACCCGTTGGAAGCGTTTGAGGAGTGGGAGCTGGAGCAGTTGTCGGATTATATTGACCGGGGGAATAATTTGATTGTAGCCGGGGAACCGAAGCACGATGAGCATTTGGCTCCGGTATTGGAGAAGTTCGGGCTTCGGTATGTTCCGGGTACTTTGGTGCAACCGATGGAGGAGTATCCTGCCGATTTGCTGGTGGTTCGCTCGACGTTGGCAGGAGCGAGGTTAAGCAGGGTGAATGCCGGTTGGCGGCGTATGATCTTTACCATGCCGGGAGCTATGGGGATTGATTCGGTGGCGGATAAGGGATTCCGGATGGTACCTTTGTTGGTATCCCGGGATTCCGGTTGCTGGAACGAATTGGAAACAAGTGATTTCGTGAATGAAACTGTAAGGTTGAATCCCGCGGCAGGGGAGAGGGAAGCCCAAATGGTGACGGCGATGGCCCTTGAAAGAGAGTGTAACGGGCGAAACCAACGGGTGTTGGTACTGGGTGATGCCGATTGTATTAGCATGGGTGAGCTTTCTGCAGCCCGGCGAGGTATTCGGGCTTCTAATTTTTCGTTGATCCAAGGGGCATTTTGTTGGTTGTCCGACGAGGAGTTGCCGGTAGATATACGGCACCCGAATCCGATTGACAATAAAGTGTATTTGGGAATCACTTCGGGGACGTGGGTGAAGGTGTCCGTGAAGTGGATTCTTCCCGCTGTTTTGTTGTTGTTCGGGATGATTTTGCTTTTGCGCAGGCAAAGGAAATAGAATTATTTTTTGAATTCCTTCCATGTTTTTTTGAAAAACGGGATTGAAAATAGAAGAGGCGATCTGATAGGTAAGACTTTTTCAGATCGCCTCTTTTTCTGTTTTACCCGGGAATCGGGGTTATTTTTTTGCCGTTACGGGTGTAGTTGCCGCTTCTTCTTGGGCTTGCTCATCTTCTGCCAGAACAAGGTTGATTTTGTACTGGTTTTTCCCGTTGTAAACGTTCAGGGCTTCCGGTTTCATCGTTTCTACCCGGAGGTTTGCCGCGGGTATTCCTTGGCTGATGAGGTATGCGGTGGCTTTTTGGTTTCTCAGGCTGATAAAGCGGTCGATTTGATCCTGTAAGGTTTGTGTCGGGACGAGAGTCAATGCTTTGTCGGTTACGGAATTGTTTTGATGTTCGGGGGCGACGATCCCGGAAAGATAGGTGTTCAGTCCCGGGTCTTTGGTTTCGATCTCCATGATCTTGGCGTAGTCGATCGCCACGAGGGTCGAGTCGCTTTTTTCCGGGTGCTGGGACAGATAATATTTCTTTTTGGCGTTGAACAGAGCCAGTTCTTCCCGTGCTTGCGGGAGGTTGATCTGTTGCTCTAACACGAGGGTCATGGCGGGTTTGCTTTGGATGATTTTTGCCAGGTCGTTGAGCGTGGAGAATTGTTCGGAGGTGAATTCCCATTGGCAAGCATCGAGCGGGATGGATTGCAATTTATCCGGGGATAATCCTAATGAATTTGCCATGAAGGTGACCGGGGAAACGGCTATTTTCACAAGCAGGTTGGTCAATGTCTTGAAGATCAGTTTCCGGTAGGAAAATTCCGGGGAGGTAATGTTACCTTTCACCGGGAGTTCCATGTTGATTTTGTCGTCCTTGTCCTTGATCAGGTAAAGGGCGGTTTTCATCGGGAGGTTATATTCCGGTTGCAATTCCTTGCGTTTGTTTTCCAATTCGAAACGGAAGGCGTCCACCGTGTTGCGTCCTTCAAGCATATTGTTGTTGATGACGTTCACGCTGGTGAAGGCAAGTATCCCCTTGCGTATCGGGTAGGCGAAGTAGTCGAGGCAATACGGGTCGAAACCACGCAGGTCGACGTTCTTGATACTTAGCGTCAGCATCAGGTTGCTGATGTCGTCGAGTTTCCCTTTCCAGTTGAGGAATGCGTTTCCGCCTTGCCCCATGTCCATCTTCATCACGATGTGGTTCGTTCCGGATAATGTGACGGAATCCGCTTGCACGGAGATGTGTGTCATCGGGAAAGTGAACGGTTTCGTCAGGGTGTGGTCGTTGAACGTGAACGAGCAATCGGCGATGTCGAGTTTGCCCAATTTCAAGTGCATGGGTGTTTCCGGCACGGTGTCGGTAGCTGTCGTGTTTTGGGTGGTGTCGGCGGGAGATGCTTTCATGAGGTCGGTCAGGTTGTTGTGATCCTTGTACAGGTCGAACGAGGTCGATAGTCCTCGCAGAAGGAGGGTGTTGAAGTAGAAGGTACTTGTCGACGGGTTGATCTCCTGTATATCGATCCCAATGGTATCGAGGGTGAGCACGTTCTTTTGGTATGTATCCGTAAGGGATAGGTTTTTCAGTCCGGTTTGTCCTTTGACGGAAAGGTCGAGAAGGTGGTTCACGTTGCCCGTGATATCCATGTCTGCGGATAGTAGCCCGTCGAGTTTGCTGATATTCAGATAATCGGTCAGGTAGGCTTGCAGGTTGTCAATGGCAAGGTCTTGGAGATTCAAGTGAACGAGGTAATCTCCGTCCGTCAGGTTGTACTCGGTTTGAGTTTGCAGGCTACCGCCGTTGCTGAAATTCAAGTTGATACCCACGTTGGTGTTTTCCCCGCTGAAGTAAATGCCGGGAATATGGAGGTTCATGTCTTCCATGTCCCAAACGGATTGGCGTACCCGGTCTTCATAGTATACCCGCCCTTCCCGCAAGTTTATATTGTTGATGGCTATTGCCATCGGGGAGGAGGTGGTGGTGTCTTTCGGGACGGCGACTTCCGTGGTGTCGGATGAGGCTAGTGCCAGCAAGTCGTTGAAATTGAACGTGTCGCCCTTTTGCCATACCATGATTTGTGGGTGCACGAGGGTGATTTCATTTATCCGCAATTCATTGGCGAGCAGGCGATACAGGGATAAGTCGACCACAAGGGTGTCAAATGACACGAACGCCGTGCTGTCATCCGGTTCGTAGAGGGTAAAGTCCGTCATCCGGTTGTAGCCCGTGAAAAGGTTCGAGTAAAGCCCGTTGATCTGGATTTTCCTGCCAACGAGTTCTTTCCCGTGTTTGTTAATATAGTTTTTAGCGATAGGCGGTGCGATAATTGCACAAATTATAACTAAAAATGCAATAATTATCAACGTGATGCCTAGTATTTTAATAAACTTCTTCATGATTTTTTCTAAAATAAAATGTTCAATATATATAAGAGCAAAACTAGAGTAAAAAGGTGAAACCTTATCGGTTTTATATACGTATTTAACAGTGTTTACGTTACCATTTTCTCTGAATAAATGAAAAGAGGTCTAAAGGTTATAGATTTTTATTTAAGCGGGGTGTTTGGTTTCGTTTTGTAAGTAAAATAATTAATTCATGTTAAATATTAAGTTAAAATGCCGTTTAGAGTCACCCTTTTTGCCCTTTTGGGTGTTATAAAGATGTAGTTCAAATTAATGTATCAAGTAGTATGTTGAAAATTGTATTAATCGTAGGAGTTTTATTATTCAATCTTGTTGGAGTGCAAGCTCACGAGAAGGAGATGGATTCATTGGATAATTTAGTGAAGAGGTTCGAAGCGAATCCTGCGGACCCACAGACCACCATCAAGTTGTTGAAGGAGTTGAAGAGTCAGGGCAAACCGAGTGGTGACGTTGTGAACAAGTATTTTCAGACACAACAGGAAGCTGATTATCTGAAAGATTATAATTGGTCGATTATCCGTGACTTTGTGGATGATGTGAATGCGCCACAAATTAAATATGTGTTTAACAATCAATCCAAGTTTATACAGCGTTTTTCCAAAGACGATGTGTTCCAGAAACTGGATAACGTGTTCGTGGGGCACTTGGAACGGTATTATAACAGTAACCGGACGGAGTATAACAAGTACCTGGATTTCCTGAAGAACACGGGTTACGAGCATTATGACGTGGTTTCGGATTATTTTTACATCAAGCAGTTGCGTGCGGAACGGAAGTCTGAAGATTATTTCTACAAGGCTCGTAAGTTGTTCCGTTATTTCCCGGAAAACCGGAAAATGATTAAAGAGATCACCGATGGTGCTCTGGAGATCATGAATGACGTTTCCCGTTTGAAGGTTATCCAATTGTGGGCAGGTAAGACGGTGGAGTCTAAAAAGGATTTCGATGCCATTTATAACTATGTCCTGATTTCAAGCAAATGCGGGTTCGGCGATGTGGCAAAGAAATACGCTCAAATCGCGACTTCCGTGGCAGAGCAGTCTTCTAACCAGGTGTTGTTGGAGAAAGCAAAGAAGTTGTCGCAGATGATTAATTAGGATAAATCAAAATGAATTTGAAGGGCTGTCCGAAACTAACGGACAGCCTTTTTTCGTGTAAGTGATTATATTTTTCCTTTTAATATCTGTTTTAATAATTGCTCTTTACTTGTTTTTTCTTGTTTGTTCCCCTTTTCCCGTTTGTTTATTTTTTCCCACTTGATGGCGTCTGCGACGACTAAATGTTCCGGGTTGGACCCTTTGTCGTTCAGGATGACTTTTACTTCCCCTTTAAGTAAATTGAATTCTCCAATGGAAAACCAACCTCTAGGTTGGTTTTCCATATCGATTTCGATGTTTTCTTTCTGATGCCCGTGAATAACGGTGTAATGATAACGTGTATCTTTGGCATGGGTATTTATTTGTCCTATGGTCTTTTCTACTACATAGGCTTGTAGAAGATAAAGCCCCGAATCCGGGATATTTACACGCCATTCGGCTTCATAATTGCCTCTGTCACAGAATTTGTAAAAAGCACTTTTAATGGTATCCCCGTAGAGTATGTCGGAAATTAGTTTGCCCCAACCTGTTATTCCCGGTTGAATGTAGTTACTTGCTTGCCTGGTTTCCGTTCGTCCCCATAATTGTTGAAGCCAACCTATCGTTGCCCCTTTCAAATGAAAATTCGAGTTTTCGTTATCTACTATGATTATCTCTTTTTCGGGATTGAATTCGTCCGGCGAAATATCGAAAACACCACAAATACTGTCTTGCGTAATCTCGTGTGCGGTTCTCATGGAAGAGCTCCAACGGGCAGGAGTGATTATTCTAGGACGGTTGAGCGAGAGTCCCATGTGTATTTGACATTCGCTGTCCAGAAGTAATTTGATTTTTTTACTTGTCTTGGGAGGAATGTAATACGTGTATAGGTTGTAAAAGTCGCCAAGAGAGATGAAACCTCCGCAAGCTGACGGGTTGTATATTTTCACTGAACTTTTTATTCTTGGTTTTCCTTGAATTTTAATGAGTTTATTCTTGATATCTTTTACTAGAAATACAGGTAATTGTTTGGAGGTGTACCATTCTTCCAAGTAACCGGATAAATCGGCATGGAGGGTTGATTTTAGGTCTTGGTTGAATTCTTCAAAAGAAACTTCATGTGGGAAACGAAGGTAAAAATCTTCCATGTAGTTGGAAAAATTAGTCCACGTGATCCCTTGTGCCATAATGTAATTTCCTAATTCGAATCCTTTTTGCTTGATAATCTCGTTTAATAACCACGGGTCTAACCGGGTGTCCTTTACCGCATCCTCCAAGCTTCGTGTCGAGAGGTATTCGCATACTTCTTCGTGTTCGTGGCTGTTCATGGAAGCGGAACCTTCCTTCAGTAATCTTTTTAAGGCAATATTTAACACGGGATAGTGCGGGGAGTAGATACAACCCGTGGGTTCTCTGAAAATGGGATTGGAAGAAAGTAAGTTCCCTTCGCTTTTTCGGTTATGTGTTCGAAATAATGTTTGAATGAAGGGATTGCTTCGTGGAAATTCCCACACGTCATCCAAGTCGTCCACGAGTGATGCTAAATATCGTGCTTCTAAATCGGTAATACCTTGTTGGCTTTTGTTGTGTTTTTTTAAAAAGATGAAGTCAGATAGCCAGGGTAAATAACAACCGTATTCGGGATAAAACAATATTTCGGGTTGCACGTATTCGCTTTTCCCGCGAGCGACTCTGAAGTAAGAAGCGAAGGTTAGGGGTGTTTCTACAATGAGTAGTTTGTTTGCGGGGTAAAAGAAATTACCGCCAATACCAACTTGCTTTTCTATGGTTTCCCGAACAAGTGATGTGTCGAGATGCGAGAATGACGTCGTGAAAAAATCATGTCCTTTAAAATAGTATAACTCGATTTGGAAAGGAGATGTGATTTGTGTCTGGTCGTTGCTATACGTGTTTATTTGTCTATTTTTGAAAATGGTAAAATCACTTACCCGGATAGATTTTTTTTCGTAATGACCTATGCATACCGAGAGCCCTTCCATGTTTTTATTGCTGGAGAACGACCATTTGTTTCCCATGTGTGAACAGTCGCCTCGCGAAAGGACAATTTGTTCGTTTTGGGTTTCTACTTCCAGGTGAAACCGGGTGTAATCTCGATGAGGCATGATTGTTTCCGCTAGATTCACGGGAGGGATGAGAACCGGGTACCATAGGCATTCGGGGAGTAATAAGGTGAATTTTTCATCGGTAAAGATGTAACGGCGTCCGTAGCGATAGACGTCATCTCCTCTGGTCATATTGTAGTACTCGTCGTCGGTGATGTCTAGGTAACAAATGCGTTCGTCTATGCTGCCGGAATAGTCGATATTCAAGACGAGGGAGTCACCGGGAAGGATTTGTCGGTCGATCACGATGGCTTGGTGATCCCTGGTAAATGGGGCGGGGGTGTTGTTCACGGTTAACCGGGTGACCTGCAAGTCGGGGTTCAGGTATAGCGTATAGCGTGGGATGGCGTGGCTTTTTTTGTTTAGCAGTACTAGGCGATTGGAAAATTTTAGCGTGTTTTTTTCCCGAGTGAAGGTGATGTCGTGGGTCGGTATTTTTAATTCGTGTGTTTGTGTATGGTATTTTTGGTAAATAGAACGATAGGTTGCACGAACGGACTGCTCATGTCTGAAAGGAATTGCCCGTGTATTAAGAATACCTATTGCCGCAACAATGAATAAGAGTCCGGTAAGGTTGTGTGAACGGTGGTCGGATAATGCATTGGAAAGACGCTTGTGAACTCGTGTCGCGAGGAATAAGCAACCTCCTGCTAATAGAATGTAAGCTAACCGATGTAAAAGATAAGTGTACAAATCCGCATGTCCATACATGGGTGAAAAAATATTGGCTTGATTTATAGCTAGATAATCGAAAGTATCCCAACGTATCCCGGGTAAATATTTGATTGTGCCGAAAAGAAAAATTAGTAAAAGAACAAGAGCCGGGAAACGGTGGCGGAAAAGGTGTAGAATTAAAATGGAAAAAGCCGTGATAAAAGCTATAGAAGGGATGATCCATGTAAAGTAGTAAAATATATAGAGGAAGAAGTTGAACGGGGCATTACTTGAAAATAGATTGATACATCCTCCCACGATGATACCTAACAAACTGAGCCCGAAGAATCCAAGGCATATTCCCAGATATTTGCCGAGCAGGTATTCCAGGTTACTTTCTGGACGCACGAGCATAACCTCCGTGGTATCATGTATTTTTCTCTGCACACGTTCAGTCATCGTGAATATTACGGTAAAAGATAGAACCAGACAGAGGAGAAAGGCGTTTACCCAGGGAATGGATGAAGCGAGGGCAACCATGCTCCAGCTGTAAACTCCATATGTGCTCTGTGTTGTTATGTGGAATAAAAATATGCTGCATATTGCAATGAACGCTAATACCCGAAACGTCCAACTTCGGTTCAATAATTTGAGTTCGTAATTCGCAATGTGAAATATGTAATGCCAGTTCATCTTCTTCCTGCTTTAGATTAAGTGAGGGTTATTGAAGAGGGTTTTAGTGCGTCTCCGATATTTAAGTAAAGTAAATGATTGTATTGTGTGGAGGATGCGGGGGCTTCCCATGCATTCCAAGATATCATATCTATTTGGATCGGTTCGTATGGTATAGTTTTCCCATTATCATTTACTGATGCATAGAAGTCAATGTGTTTTGATACATAACCAATACCATAGAACGTGACCGTGTATAATCCCGGTTGATCACATTCCATTTCAAAAGTTCCATTTCCGAAAATGATAGTGGCGTTCGCTCCCGGGGGAATATTCATGAATATTGTAGCTTGAATACCGGAAGGTGGCGTGATGGATGCCGTAAATTTGACCCAGTATCCAGCTGCCGCAAAACATAAATTTGTCGTTCCGATAAAAAATACCAGAAGTAATAATGATTTTCTTCGAATTCGTTTCATAAATGTAAATTTAGAATGAAAAATTAAATAAACCTAATGCCACTCACGCTTATTGTTGTTTGAGGGCATGATAGAGATTGCTTTCGGGTATTATTCTTTTAAGACGACGTATTCGAAATATCGCCTGAATTCGTCATCTAATAATTTTTTGATAGCAAGTATTTTGTCCAGTTCCAATTGGCGGAATTGTAATTCGGCAGCAACGAATTTGGTGATGAATTGCTCTTGCCCGAGATTTTCGATTAGCCGGAGTTTGCCGTCAAGTTCTTGGTTATAAATTTCTCTTAATTGATTTGTTCCCTGGGCATCTAATTTTAGAAGAATGGTTTGTGCTTTGACAATACTGTCTAGATTTGCCTTGTTTTTCTTGATGTTTGTCAGCATCATTTCTCGTACGGTGGCATCATCCCCCAGTTGTTCTTTCAGGCTATTGACTTTTTTTAGTTGTTCTTCCGCGGGAATCTCTTTTTTAGATGCCATGGCTTCTTTCTCTTTGTATAATCCTCGGAGGTATCTCGAGAAAGATTCCGCTATTATCGGATCCCGGGGAAGATTTACCGCGTCAGGTTTACCGGCATACCTGACCCCCTCTGTTTTCCTGAAACGGACAGGTTTTCCGTTTATCATAGCAGGTTCCCACTTGGGATAATTTTTGACGGCGTTGAATAACAACGAGTCTAGTTCCGGGTAAAAAGATTCAAGAAATGTGACGTTTGAGACAGAGCCATCTTTTTCTATAATAAAGGAAACAGTTACATTGCCTTTGAGGTTTTTTCCTGCCAAGTGACTAGGATACATCGTGCGTTTACTGATCCAACTTCGGTCGCCCGTGAAGCGAGGTTCCCGGTCTGCTTTTTCGTACACCGTGGTGTCCTCTTCCGGGAGGAGGTGACAAGAGTTTTTTGTCGTAAAGCAAAATGACGGACTTGTTAGAAATAGGTAACAAAGTATTATTCCAATTTTCATGAATATTGTTTGTCTTTTTCCGGAATGGTTAATTGTAGGTTTCATGATATCTTAAATTTATAGTATATAGCTTTTATTTTGCAATTCTAATTTAGAAATATGTCTTTAAGAGCAACTTGATAATAACAAAATTAAACAAAAATGAAATATACGTATCTTTTAAAATTTAATTGTTATATAATTTTAACACTTTATACTGGGATTGATTGTGTATTTTACTGTATGTTTAGTTGGTTGCTCTCTTTTTCTTTCTGCTTTATTCTTTCGTTTTTATTCTTATCTTTGTATGAAATCAATAAAGGGATGAATATGAAAAAAATTCTACTATTAGCAGTTTACTTGCTGACGTTGGGGAGTTTGACGGGTTTGAAAGCACAGGCAAAAGAGACGTTGGTGAAAGTAGGGGACGATGTTCCGGAGTTCGTGGTTGATATGTTCGACGGGAAGAAAATCAATATTAAGGATTTGAAAGGGAAGATCGTGTTGATTAATTTTTGGGCAACGTGGTGTCCGCCTTGCCAGGAAGAGTTGAAAAGGGTACAAAAAGAGATTATAGATAAGTTTAAGGGAAAAAATTTCGTTTTTTTGGCTATTTCCCGAGAGGAAACAAAAGAACAAGTGGCTAAATTCCGGGAGAAGAACGGGTATACTTTTCCCATGGGATTGGATCCGGAACGCAAGATATTCGAGAAATTTGCGACAGCTACTATTCCTCGCAGTTTTATTATCGATAAGAAGGGAATGATTGTGGCTATCGAAGTCGGATACACGAAAAAATCTTTTGATGAATTAATCAAGAAGATTGAGAAGTTGTTGGAATAGGAATTAGGTAGGGATTCGTCTACCTTGCGTATTGGATTCCCTAGACCATGAACGTTTTATAGACATAGTATCAACGGAGCATCAATAGTAATACTGTTTGTGTTCCGTTGTTATTTTGTAGACATTATAATTAAGGTGTAGGGTATCTATCGTGAAGCTTGAAGTCAGATGCTAAAAATTGATAATTAAGAATGTAGCAGATATTCGGAAAATGTAATATCTTTGTCTTGCAAGATATGAATAAAGGATCGTTTAAAAACACTCATAAAAATGGAAAATTATGAATGATTTCGTATGTTTTGAAAAAAGTAATTACTTAGATATAAGAATTATACACGATCTTCTCTTTTTCGAGGTAACACTATCACTAAACGATCGTTTATTTATATATAATGGCTAGTAATACAAAAATAGATATACGGCAAAAAGGTGTGTTTGATAAATGCTTTCGAGTTTATTATCAGACTCTTTGTTATTTCGCATATAATTATTTAAAGGAACAGGAGGGGGCGGAAGATGTTGTACAGGAAGTTTTTATAAAATTACTTGATACGACAGAAGAGTTTGAAAATGAGGAACATTTGAAGCATTATCTTTATAAGTCGGTTCGGAACGCTTGCTTGAATCAAGTAAAACTTTTGGGAATCCGGTCTGAAATTCTGAATAACATACAAAAAAATGTATCACAAGATGAGAATGATTTTTTTGTTAACGTAGTCCGGGCTGAGGTGTACGGGGAAATTATGGAAGCCGTGCGAGAGTTGCCAAACGAGTGTGGGCGTGTTTTTAAACTGGCATATATTGACGGGTATAATAACGAGGAGATTGCCGATCAATTGTCTATCAGCGTGAACACGGTAAAATCTCAAAAAAATAAAGCGAAGATCCAGTTACGGGAAAGATTAAAAGGATTATATCCCGTGTTATTGTTTTTCTTCAATATATAGATGATTTTTCTTTCTTTTTATTTCGTTGAAAAATAGGTGTTTATAAAAAAGTGATGATTTTTTTGAAAAAAAATCCGATTTCGCGTAATCCTTTTTTTGAAGTTATTTGTAATAGGGCAAATTTAAAGAAAGAGATGAAGAATCCATTTGAGTTTGCAAAGAAACTATTACGGTATAGTCGGGAAGAACTTTCGGGTCAGGAAGGGGACGAGGTGGAGAATGTGCTGAAGGAAAATGAAGAGTTGGAGGTGTTAGCCCAAGGATTGAAAGATAGAGAGCGTATAAGTGAAGAATTGAAAACGCTCGGTATTTTTGATGTGGAGAAGGCATTGCAAAGGGTTAACCGGAAGCGAGGGAATGGTCGACGCTTATTTATACCTTGGGTGGCTGCCGCATCAGTTGTGTTCGTGGCAGGGATGATGGCTTTATTTTTATTGAATCGTACACCCCGGAACGTGATGGAGGGAATTTCTGTTGCGATAGTGGAACCAGGGAAAGCACAGGTTACTTTAGAGATGGCTTCCGGAGCCAGATTCGTGCTGGACACGTTGACCTCGACAATTCGTAATGATAAAGCTAATGTGGCGTTCGAGAATAGTGAAGGCTCGCTTCGAGTGGAAGAACAAGCGGATATGCTAAAAGAAAATATTTCTGAGGTTGGAAACAACAAGATTATTGTGCCTTATGGAGGAACGTATTCCTTGACTTTAGCAGACGGTACGAAGGTGTATTTGAATTCAGGTACGGAACTGGAGTTCCCTTCTCGTTTTAGCAAGGAAAAACGTCAGGTGGTTTTGAAGGGAGAGGCATATTTCGAAGTGACTCGAAATGAACATCAACCTTTCGTGGTACAAGTCGGCGAGATGGCGGTAAAGGTGTTGGGCACATCTTTTAACGTGAAGTCTTATATCGACGAACCGGGCGTGTACACGACATTGGTAGAAGGTAGTGTTGCTATTGTTCGCAAAGGGCAACCGGAGCAAAAAATAGTTCCGGGCGAGCAGGCTTACTATAACAAAGGTGTAGGGACATTGAGTGTTACCCCCGTGAATGTGGCGGAATTTATCGCATGGAAGGATGGCTTCTTTTTCTTTAAGAATTTACCCTTGGAAGAGATATTGCGTATCGTTTCCAGATGGTATGACCTGGAGGTGTTTTACGTGAATCAAGGTGCCAGAAGTGTTGTTTATAGTGGTAAGTTGCCGATGTATTCTTCGGTGGAAGATGTGTTGCGCAAGTTTGAAATCTCGGGAGAGGTTCGATTTGAATTGAAAGGTAGAACGTTGATGGTTTACGATAAATAAAAAACGGGATTGGGCAATCCCGTTTGGTTACTCACTCGTTGGGCAACGAGTTAAATAAATGTTTAATTTAAATGTGATACAAATCTATGAAAAAAAATTGGGACTTGTTGCCAATAATATGGCAATATAGAAAATCTAAATTCTTTTTGTGTATGAGAATCTTGATGATTTTATTGCTGATCGGGTCATTGCACCTCTCGGCAAGCAGTTTTTCGCAAACAAGAGTGTCTTTAAAGATGAAAGACGTTACTGTGCAGGAAGTTTTTTCCAATTTGGAAAAGATGACGGATTACACGTTCCTGTACAAGTTGGATCTGGTGGGCAAATGTGGAAAAGTGAACGTGGAAGCCACGAACAAGGACTTTAGCCTGTTGTTGGAGGATTTATTGAAACCGCTCGGGTTGTCTTTCAAGATAGATGACAAGGTGGTTGTGATCACGGTTGCACAGGCTAAAGATGAAAAAAAGATGATCACGATCAAAGGGCGTGCGTTTACGGCTGATAGTTCCGGTGTTGCCGGGGCAACGGTCATATTGAAGGGAACGACTACTGGCGTGATCACGAATATGGCGGGAGAATTTACACTAACCATTCCGGAAATGAAGGAGCCCGTGCTGATTTTTTCTTTTATGGGAATGAAAACACGAGAAGTGAAGTACACCGGTCAAAAGATGATGATGGTATTAATGGAAGAGGATACAAAGGCGATGGACGAGGTCGTTGTTACCGGGTATCAGAGCGTGAATCGGCGGGATATGGTTGGTGCGTACACAACAGTAAAGGCATCGGATATTATTATGCCAGCTTATAATTCTATTGACCAGATGTTACAAGGTCGGGTCGCCGGTATGATTGTAATGAATACTAGTTCCCGTGTGGGTACGAATCCGAAAATTAAAATTCGTGGGACATCTACATTGGTCGGGAATCAATCCCCGTTGTGGGTGGTGGATGGAATTATCCAAGAAGACCCCTTAGATTTGAAAACTACGGATTTGTTTACTCAGGATTTTAAGGATATTATTGGTAATCAGATCTCTTGGTTGAACCCAATGGATATCGAGACGATAACTGTGTTGAAAGATGCTTCGGCTACTGCTGTTTATGGCTCTAAAGCTTCTAATGGTGTCATCGTTATTACAACCAAGAAAGGTAAGATTGACCATTTGACGATTAATTATACTGGGAATATGTCAATTAATACGAAGCCGAATTACGGTATGTTTAATTACATGAATTCTAAGGAGCGTACAATCTTTGCTCAAGATGTTTTTAATGCGGGTACTCCATATTTACGAGAGCCTATAAAACAACCTTATACTTATGAGGGTGTTATGAGAATGTATTTAGAGGGTGATATTAGTTATGAGGATTTCATGCAAAAGAAACATTATTTTGAAACAGTAAATACAGACTGGTTTGATTTGTTGACACAAACAGCCGTGAGTCATAATCATAATTTAAGTGTTTCCGGAGGAACGGAAAAAATGACTTATAATGTGTCTTTAGGATATAGTAATTCGGAAGGGCAGGAAATAGGTAACTCAAGTGAGCGAATGACGGGACGTGTTGGTGTTGGTGTAAATTTGCACAAAAATGTGCGTGTAGATGCAAGTATCAGTGGAAGTACGACCACGAATAAGAGTTTTGGGAAAGACGTTAATCCTATGTCGTATGCGACAAAGATGAATCGTGCAGTACCGGCGTATGATGAAAATGGAGATCCTGTTTTTTATAAGGTCGCACGTGGATATGCTTATTCTGACATATCTTCATTGAGTTATAATTTTATAAACGAACGAGATAATAGCGGTGTACGAGTTGAGGATACGCATTTGGCTGCTAATTTAAATTTTAGGTGGGATATTCTTAATTGGTTGAAATACGAGTTTACGGGAGGATACACTCGCGTGCAAAATAATAATGAAACGTGGAGTTTGGAAAAAACTTTTTACATTGCATCTGAATACCGGGGATATGATTATGGTACCGTTGAACCAGATAGCCCGGAATTCAAATCTGCTATGTTACCTTTTGGTGGAATTTTGGTTACAATGGATGGGTTGGCATCTTCGTACAATATTCAAAACAAATTACTGATTTCAAAAACTTTCAATGAGGATCACCGTTTGAATGTGATGTTGGGAATGGAACTTCGTTCGTCTTTTTCTAAAAGTAACGAAAATAGAGTGTTCGGTTATGTGCCTGACCGTGGTGAAGGTTCTGTAAAACCGACAACTCCTTCTGAATTTGATCCGATAAAAGGCACATTTCAAGATTGGGGTGTTTTAGGCGGCTTGTATTCTGGTGACTGGAAAAGAGTGAAAAACACGGATAATTTCCTTTCGTATTTTGCCACGTTTGCTTATTCCTTAAAAAATAGATATGTTTTTAATTTTTCGGTTCGTAATGATGAATCGAATCGATTTGGGCAAGACGCTAATAATCGTTTTGACCCGACGTATTCCTTTGGGCTATCTTGGAGAGTAACAGATGAAAAATGGATGGAAAGTGTTTCGGGGTTGGTGGATGAATTGAATTTGAGAGTAACTTATGGTATACAGGGAAATGCAGCAACTAAGTTAGGACCTGATTTGATTCTTCAACAACATGGAATTGCTAATGTGTATAAACAATATTATTCCACGATCAGCAGATTACCTAATCCGAATTTGTCATGGGAACGAACAAAGTCTTGGAATTTTGGATTGGATATGCAATTGATAAAGATATTTAATGTGGCATTAGATTATTATTCACGGAGTTCAAATGCAATTGTTGGTCAGGATATTCCATTTGAATATGGTATGTCAAGTATGGATATTAATGGAGGGAAGATTCGTAATAGCGGAGTGGAATTTACAGTTAGTTTTAGCCCGGTGCAAACGAAGGATTGGGCGTTGAGTGTTTCTTTGAATTCATCTAAAAACTGGAATAAGGCAGGTAAAGAGCAGTATGTTGCTACGAGAGGTGATTTTTTAAATGGAAATGCTAGTAAAATTTTGAAAAAAGGATATTCAGTTACCGGTTTTTGGTCTTATTCTTTTGCAGGGTTAAGTGCTGAAGATGGACATCCTTTGTTTAATTTAGTAGATATCCCGGAAGAAAAACGTGATTCCAAAATAGATCCGACCACCTTTTTGGTGTATTCTGGAGACCTAGAACCTTCGTTTACCGGAGGGTTGAGTTTGGGGTTGCGTTGGAAAGATTTTTCTTTATCAACAGGTTTTTCATTGTTATTGGGTTCGAAGAAACGTTTACCTTCACCTTATGCAGGCTTCCCGAATGGCGGATTGCATGTGCCGGAGATATTAGATAATTTGAGTAAAGATTTGAATAAGCGTTGGAAAAAGCCGGGAGATGAAAATAGAACACACATTCCTGGTGTGGTGATATCAGGACAACCTTCCGAACAAATTTTACCTGATAATGGAACCCAGTCTTATATTTCCATGTGGGAACAATCGGATGATATGGTGGTGGATGCTTCCTTCTTGCGTTGTAACCAATTATCTTTATCTTGGAGTGTGAACCGGGATTGGTGTAAAAAAATGGGATTAAAAACTTTGAATGTTAATGCGGGAGTTTCAAACTTGTTTGTTATTGCCAGCAAACGTTTTAATGGTTTTGACCCGGAATTGGGCAATAGTGTACAGCCAAAAAATTATTCATTGGGAGTTAGTATTGGATTTTAAACAGGAAAAAAATGAAAAAGATATTAATTATATTGTTTGCAGGTGTATGGACAGCATGTTCTGATTTTTTGGAACCGAAGTCGCAAAGTGAGTATATACCGAAAGAAGCAACTGCTTTGAATGAAATGTTGATAGGTGAGGCGTATCCCAGACCAGGGAGTGATGGGGCACCAATCTTGGATATTATCTCTATTTTGGATGATGATGTCATGTGTACGAACAATTCAGAAACCGATCTTGATGAGACTTTAAATGGAGAAGGGGATTTTATGGTTTTGAGGGCTTTGTTTTCTTGGCAACCTGATGTGTATGACTTGATGGAAAAAGCTAATAATAATTTTAACCGCTGGGCGAATTATTATGAGTATGTTTTGGGAACGAATGCTGCATTGGATTATTTGGAAGATGTTTCAGGAACGGAAGACGAGAAAAATATAGTAAGGGCACAGGCATTGGCTTTACGTGGTTTTTACTATTTTTATCTAGTAAATATTTGGGGCGAATCTTACAGCAGTAATAAAACCGGTTTAGGAGTGCCTTTGAAACTTACAAGTAGTATGGAAAAGCGTGATATCCGGAGGAATACAGTGGAAGAAGTTTATGAACAAATATTGAAAGATTTGGGCGAAGCAGAAAAATTGTACGAACAATTGCCGGAACAATTGCGATTTAAAAAAGATTATAGGACTAGTTTGCCTATGGTGCAAATGTTGAAATCGCGTGTGTATTTGTACATGGAGGATTGGAAAAATGCTGCCATTTATGCGAAAAAAGTCATTGAAAATTGGAATTTTTCGTTGTTGGATTTAAATACTTTGCCGGAGGGAGATTCATATTATAATTTTATATCTATGGATTGTCCAGAAGCCATTTGGGTGTTCGGGTCAATATCACGTTATATGACTTATTTGGACTATAGTGTGTATTTAGAGGATCCGTGGGATTCAGATAAACATATTGGAATTAACTTCTTTAATGCTTCTGATGAATTGTTGAACTTGTATGTTGAAGAAGATTTAAGAAAGAAAAATTATATACTACGTGAGAGGTATAAGGATTCGTGGGGAGAGGTATATGATGGAGAGGAGTTAGCTATTGGAAAATTTGCTATTACTCCAGATCATAGAGTGGCAGATGATCAGGGGTTTGCTCATGCATTTAGATTGCCGGAAGCTTATTTAAATTTAGCTGAAGCTGCGGCAAAAGACAGAGATGACGAAACGGCATTATGGGCATTAAACGAATTGCGGAGACATCGTTTTTCAGGAGAATATGAACCTATTTCCGGAATTAGCGGGGAAGCATTGGTTGAAAAAATACGTTTGGAAAGGCGTTTGGAACTTTGTTTTGAATGCCATCGTTGGTTTGATTTGAAACGTTATGGAAATGAGTCTATCACGCATCAATGGAAGGTAAGAGGAGAGGTGATTCAAGGATATGTGCTGCCCCCGGATGATCCGTTCTATGCACATCCTTTTTCTCGTGAAGTTTTAGAACAAAATAGAAGTTTAATACAAAATAAATTACCGAATCCGAGATAGTTTCAAATATAAAGATTTTAATTATGAAATGGATATATCTATTACTATGTAGCCTGATGGCTTTGGTTTGTTTTTCATCTTGTTATGATGAAAAAGCGTTGACTCCTACGGAAGATGGGGAAGGAATGAGTCGGTATGAATTTCCCCAGGGAACGAATGCTTGGGATAAAGATATTGAGGAGATTAGTGAAAAATTTAATATCTATTTGATATATAAAAATTTCAAGCATGCAGATTTCAACCGTTCTTGGACAGGGGGAGGAGTATATACTGAGTATTATGGAGAAGATCTGAGCGATGAACAAGCTGAACGGGCAACTCGTTTTATGAAGGAGCATGTCTTCGCCTATTTGAATGAGAAAATAGTATCTAAAGTATTGCCCATGTATTGGTATATGGTTTATGATTTACATGTTATGAATATTTTAATTCCAGGAATACTTGAATTTAAAAATCCTCAGCCTATGTATGATGGTGGATTAGATTTTTGGGCAATTTGTTTGGAAGGGGAAGATCCAGCAGATTCCGGATATATGCCAGGAGGAAATAAAATAGATTTTCCCGTGACCAAGAGGGATTTTTTCAAAAGAAGGGGGCAAATATTGGAAAGTATATTATTGAAATCTCTTGATAAAGGTAATTTTGAGATTCCAGCAAGTTTTGAAACAGGATTTGATTATAAAACGGAAGTTAAAAGTAACGATTGGGAAATGGATGATGAGAATTATTATTTAACTCGGGGGTTTCCCGGATCTCCAGGGTCTGGTACTATAGGAGATGGTTTTTATCCTTTAGTATATATAGGAGATATGAGTAATGTTAGAAATTTTAGAACTTATATCAAATTTTGTTTGTATTATTCTGTTGCAGAATTGGATGAAAAGTATCCTCGTTCTAAATATCCATTGTTAAGAGAGAAAAGAGATTTTGTCGCAAATTATATGAAGACAACATACGGTGTTGATTTTGATGCAATTATAGAAGGACCTGAGGTTGAGGAATAATTTAAAAGTTGAGGAATAAAATCGGGAGGGATTTTCCTCCCGATAAAAAACAAATGGTATGTTTAAAATTGGGTATATACTTGTTATTTCGGTATTGATGAGTGTTACAACTCTAGCTCAATCGGGATTAAGGATTTCCGGTAAAGTTAGGCTATTGCAACCGACAGAGATCGCATTAAAGACGATTGAGGGAGAGGCGTTGGTGTCGGCTTCGGTAAAGAGTGGCGAAGAGTTTGCGATGGGACCATTGGAGATCGAGCCGGATGTTTACTTGATTTGTTTTGGGGAAACGAGTCAACCGATTTATTTGACGAATGCCGAAGTTACGATAAAGGGATTTTATGATTGCAAGCATGTAGGGAATAGTTCTTTGAATTTCACGGGGATTGAAAAGTATCACGAGTTGTTGAAGTGGTTGCCGAAGGAACAATTTTCACAGGATAAAACGATAGATCCGGAGGTGAAGGGAAAGTTGGAGGGGAATATGTATAGTGCATTGGCGTATATCGCGGATATGTCTACTTATGAGCCGAATAAGATCCTGTTGGATTGTATGTCGGAAGAGGCGTTGAAGACGGTTTCCGGGAGATGGTTGCAACATCGGTCGGATAGTTTGTATCATTATTCTATTGGGGCTCCGGCGTATGATTTTACTTTTCAGGATGCAGCCGGGAAGAAGGTTCGTTTGAGTGATTTTCGGGGGAAGTTCGTATTGGTTGATTTTTGGGCATCTTGGTGTGGTCCTTGTCGTCACGAGATGAAGAATTTGTTGCCGATATATAACGAGTTGAAAGGGGATGATCTTGAATTTATCAGTGTATCGTTGGATTCCAAGGAGGCGAATTGGCGGAAAATGCTGGAAGAGGAAAAGCTACCTTGGGTGATGTTGTGGGATGAGGAAGGCTTTGTTATCGGCAATAAACCCAATAAGATACAACGGGCGTATGGTTTTTATAGCATTCCGTTTATTGTCTTGATAGACAAGGAAGGACGTTTATTGGCGAAAGATTTGCGGGGGGAGAAAGTGAAGGAGGAGATTCTGAAAGCCAGAAAAAATTTATGATTTAAGATTTGAGATTTAAGATTGTAGTTTTGGATTAACGATTGGTGATCACGAGTCGTTTTGATATTGTATTGTAAAAAATAAAACTGTAAGAGATGAAAAAGTATTTTCTGTTATTGATGGCAAGTGCATGCATCAGTGTTGCAAATGCACAATTGGTGAAACAGAACGATCAGGGAGAAAAGAAACAATCTGATTTGGATTGGTATAATTGCTCTTTTGATAAGGATAACGTGTATGGTGCGGAAGTGAATAAAGCGTATGATTTTTTGAAGGGAAAGAAAGTAAAGAAAAGACCGGTGGTCGCTTTGATTGGTACCGGGGTGGATGTTGAACATGAAGATTTGAAACAGGCCATCTGGTTTAACCCGAAAGAAAAAGCAGACGGGAAGGATAATGACAAGAATGGATTGGTGGATGACGTAAACGGTTGGAATTTCCTGGGCGGTAAGGACGGTCAGGTAATGGAGAGCACGATGCGTGAAGGTGACCGGGAATTTTTACGGTTGAAAGATAAATATGCGGATTATCAATTTGACGGGAAGGATTACTATAAGGTTATTAACGAGAAGTTGACAAAAGTGGCGGCTCCGGAGAATGTAGACGAGTATAATTACTATCGTAATCAGGTATTGCCGGAGTCTCCGATGGCGAGCACATACGGTGGTTTGCAGCTTACTTACATAATAAGAGAGTATGCGGGCAAGTTTGATAAGATGATGAGAGAGCGTTTCCCGAATAAAGAATTGACACAGGAAGATTTTGGTATTTGTTATGACCCGAAAGCTCCCCGAGATTCTTTGGCTGAAGTTGCATTTATGGTGTGTGCTTATGGTTTTTCTCTTTACCAAACGGATAAATGGGATGCTGTTTACGCTGGGATTAAGAGTGGAGCTCAAATTCAACAATCTCAAGCAGATTATGAGGCAAAAGTGAAACAGTTTGGGGCGGACGGACGAAAAGAGATCGTGGGAGATAATTATTTGGATATAAATGATAACAAGTACGGGAATAATGTATTGTTGACGACGGATGCCGCTATGGGAACGATGGAAGCCGGTATCATTGCCGGTAAGCGGGATAACGGTTTGGGTGGCAACGGTATTATGGACCAGGCGGAGATCATGACTTTGCGGGTTTTAACTAACGGGGAACCTTATTTGAAAGATATTGCTTTGGCTATCCGTTATGCCGTGGATCATGGTGCGGATATTATTTTATTGCCGGTGCAAAACAGTCTTTATCCTGAAGACCAGAAAAAATGGATTAGTGAAGCATTGGAATATGCGGAGAGTAAAGGCGTGTTGGCAATAACTCCAGCATGGGAAGCTTCTCAGGATTTGTCTAAAGATATTTATTTCCCCAATCGCTGGATGACGGGTAAGAAGGAGTTGACTAATTTGATGGTTGTTTCTTCTTCTAATAAAGAAGGCAATCCTTTGATGGAGTCCAACTATGGTGCGAAGGAGGTAGATTTGTATGCCCCAGGTATTGATATATACTCCGCTTACACGGGTGATACTTATCAAACGGGAACCGGAATCGGATTTGCGGCAGCAACGACGGCAGGGGTGGCTGCTTTGTTGAAAGCGTATTATCCCGAGTTGACCGGAACTCAAATCCGGAATATTTTGCTGGAGTCTGTTACTTCCAGAAAGGATGTAGAGGTCGAGAAGGGAATTAGAGTGAACGGGCAATCAACGCAGGATTTGTTCTTGTTTGGAGATTTGTGTCTTTCCGGCGGTATATTGAATGCTCATCAGGCTGTAGTGGCTGCCGATAAGTTAGTAAAGTGATTGTAAATCAAGATATAGTCCCGGTAAACTCGGGACTATATCTTAAAAGGAATAAATTATGCAATTGATGGCGAGGATCATTTTTTTGCTACTATTTGGAATGGCGGTTTTCCAAAGCAATGGACAACAGATACGATCAAAGATGCCTTACCGGCTAGTCGGGGGAAAGATGATTGTTGAGATGAATGTAAACGGAACGCCTCGTTCGTTTATTTTTGACACGGGCGGGCGTACGGCGTTGACAGGGGAATTGTGTGAGGAATTGGGGTTGGTTGTAAAGGATTCGATGGTTGTTACCGATGTGAATGGTAACAAAGGGGGGTATCCTTTGGTGCGAATCAAGAGTTTGATGACTTTGGACGGAGTAATCAATTTTACTGATGTCCCGGCGATGAAACTAGCGGAACCTTCGCCGTTCGCATGTTTCCATGCCGATGGACTTATTGGCAGTGAACTTTTTGCCCAAATGCAGGCTATTGTAGAGATTGACGGTAAAACGAATACGATTACCATTACTTCCGCGGAGAGTCCTTCCACGATTTCTTTACGAAAGATGATCCCTTTTGCCCAGGGAGGCGGAATGCCGATTATTGCGATACAAGCTGGAATCGGCGAGGGAATAAAGGTTTTGTTCGATACGGGATGCCCCGTTTTTTTATCGTTGAAGGATACTGATTTCGAGAAATTGAAAGATAAAGGTGTTTGCTCGGTGTTGTCCGAAGGGTTTGGAGAAGGTTCAATCGGAGTGGCGGGAATGGCAGCAGCAGCAGAGTCCTATCGGGTTTTATTCCCGAGGGTTAATGTTGGTGCGACGAAATTTAATAACGTGACGGTAGAAACGTCAACGCCTCCTTTCACGTTGTTGGGTGTAAAATTATTGAATTATGGCAAGGTGACGATAGATTATCCCCGAGGACGTTTTTATTTTGAGGCTTATGAGCAGGAGAATGATCTCACGAGTAAGCATTACGATGTTAATCTTCGGGTGAAGGATGGAGATTTGGTCGTGTCAACCGTGTGGACAGCCATGAAAGGGCTGGTGGAAGTGGGAGACTTGGTTACGCATATAAATGGGAAGCCGACGGGGACTTATGATTTCTGCGAGAGTATTATCAATGGGATTCCCGAGTTGAAAGCGAAGAAAAAAACGAAATTGACAATCCGGACAGAGGATGGAGAGAAGGTGATTATTTACGAGAAAAAATAAGAAAGTATGTGCTGTAATCTGAGATTCTTATCCATTGTTATCGTGTTCCTCGTTGGCGGGAGCACTGTTTTTGCACAACAAAAAACGAAACGGGTTTGTGATACCATTCCTTATGAATATATTCACGATAAAATTGTTATTCCGGTGATCGTGAATGGGGTGAAAGTGAAATATATCGTGGATACCGGGGGACAGACAGGAACAATGTGGGAATATGCCCAAGAAATGGGTGCGAAGGCAACCGGGGCAACGACAAATATATCCGATTTGAATGGAGTGGGGCAGAATTTTCAAATGGCGACGGTGGAGAATGTCGAGTTAGGACCAAATTATAAATTGGCTGAACTTAAGACTATGGTATTGGGGACAGTCGGTTTTTTTGAAGATTTGGAAGTTGCCGGTATTTTGGGAGGAGATGCTTTTGCCCAGTCGGTGATCACGTTTGATTCCCGGAAGCAAATCATGGTAATTAATTACCCGTATCGTCCGGAAGGATTGAAAGTCACCGACGGGGTGGAAATGTTTACCGGTAACACGCATCATTCTATCGTGAATATGGATTTTGGTGGCGTGGAAAAGCAAGTGCTTTTTGATACGGGTGCCCAAGGTTTTTTGATTATCCCGAAGAATGATTTTCAAGATTTGCAACAACGGGGCGTGTGTGAAGAAGTTGCAAAGGCTTATGGTATAAGTGGTGTCGGATTGGCGGGATTAAGTGATCCCGGAGATATTTATAAGGGGAATATTCGGGAAATGACCTTTTTAGGAAAAAGGTTTTCTGATGTCGGGTGCGTTACTTCTATCGGAAATACAACCATTATTGGTGTGGATCTACTTAAATACGGGAAGGTTGTTCTCGATTACATGAGAAAGCGTTTCTATTTTTTCCCGTTTGATGATTCCGTGCAAGATATGGGAGGAGCCCCTAAAACGTGGAACGTGGGTATTTTGCCCGCTAACGGGCGTTTTGAAGTCACCACTGTGTGGGAAAGTATGAAAGATGAAGTTTCCTTTGGAGATCAGGTTGTTGATATAAACGGGACAAGCCTTGCCAACTTGCCGATGAGCCAGTTGGAAATCGATAAGATCATGAACGCTATAGAAGGCGATACTGGGTATATTATCGTGGTGAAAGAGGGGAAAGAAAAAAAGATAGAAATTAGAAGAGAAAGATAATTATGAAGAGTTTATTTGTATGGTTGTTTTTGTGTGTATTGCCGGTAGCGGCAAGTGCACAAGTAAAGAATACGGCGACAGAGGTGAAGGATTACCGGGTGAAAGACGGTAAGATTATTCTGGAGATGGTGGTGAATGGCGTGATTGCCGATTTCGTGTTGGATTTGGCCGGGCATAACGCAATATTGCCTGAGTATGTAGAGAAATTTAAGATAGACCCGAACGAGAGTGGTAGATTTAGTTATAATACTTTTCAATACAAGAAAGTGGCGACAAGCAAGAGCGTATCTATTGAAAGTATTTCATTTGGCAATAGTGTATTCGGGAATGGAGTCGGGGCGTTTGTGCTGGAAGATGAACCTTACTTGCGCGAATTGGGTGTTGCCGGTGTTGTGGGCGGCTCGTTGTTCCGCAATGTTGTACTGACGATAGACGGCAAGAGAAAGAAGATCACGATGAGTATGCCTTACCGTCCGAATTACATGAAATTAGATCACCGGGCAGGTATAGATTTAATTGTAGGTTCGGGTATCGTGTGTCCGATAGAAATAGACGGCGAAAAGTATTCATTGCTGCTTGATACTTGGAATGATGGTGTGATTACGATGAACGAGGCTGACTTTGCCCGGTTGAAAGGCACGAATGGCGGGAGTACTCCTGTTAGCGTGGGATATGGAGCTTCCGTGCAGGGAAAGCAAACAAAGACCGTGAATCAAAGTACCTTCGTGAAAAGTGATTTAGGGCAGATTACGATTGCCGAAAATGAAACGCTCCCCCGCTCTATATTGGGTAATGGTATTTTAGAGAAAGGGTTGATTTCCATTGATTACGGGAAACAAAAAGTGTATTTCCAACCTTTTGACCTGGTGGAAGTGAAAGATGAAATCGTGAAGGATGACATCAAGATAGAACCCGGTAAGTTAAATCCGATTACCCGGGAGGATTTCTTGGAACATGTGTATGACTACCGCAAGAGCAAGGAGTTTGTATTGAAAGGGGATAAGCCTGTCGTGATTGACTTTTGGGCGACCTGGTGCGGACCGTGCATGAGGTTGATTCCGGAAATGGAAAAACTGGCAGAGAAGTATAAAGACCAGGTGATTTTCTATAAGGTAAACGCGGATAAGGAAAAGGAGTTATGCGGCATGTTTAATGTTGTCGCTTTGCCTACTTTGTTTTTTATTCCTGTCGGGGGAGAACCGATTATTGAAGTAGGGGCTACTCCCGAGAAATTCGAGAAAATTATAGAAGAGCAATTACTGAAAAAATAGCGTTATGAAAGGGATAAAAGTATTGAGTGTTATTGTTTTTCTATTCTGTGTTTTGAGCGGACAAGCCCAGGTCGCGGATAGATTGCAGGAGTACGTGTTAAAGGAATGGAATGATTTTCAAATGCCGAAAGAAAATGCGATAGGAGCGATTTTGGTTAAACAGAAAGAGATCGGGAAATATATAGCAACTCAAGACCGGGATGCCATTCTTGCCCAATTAGAAAATGGGAATCAGGTTATCTATCGGGTTGCAACTTTGTACAAAGAGGATAAAGACACGAAAATTAAAAAATCCATATTGAAAAAAGTACTGAACAGTGTAGATTTAAAGCGACGAGAGGTGGTGCATTGTGATCGTATGGATTGCCTGATAGAGAATTATTACGCTTTGAAAGCCATCATGGAGGGGGCTCCGGTAGATGAGGCATGGGGTGGCATGTGGTTCAACACGTCGGTTGAGACGATCGGTAATGAATATGATTACGAGAGATACCGCCAAGTGTTCGAGTTGAATAACCCGGAACTGACACAAGCATACATGTCTTGTTTGAAGTATGTATTCCGGTATAACGGTTACACGAAAGGTTTGGAAGAACTTCGACCGTTTTTTGAAAAATATATGCCGGAAGGGGATTTGAAGAATGAAATCGAAGGATTGTATAAAAGCTACTATCACCTGAGAGAAGGGGCCGAGGCTCCGGCTTTCACCTTAAAGGATTTCAAGGGAAAGGAACATTCGTTGGCCGATTACAGGGGAAAAGTGCTGGTCATTGACGTGTGGGCAACGTGGTGTGGCGGTTGTATCGCCAAGTTACCGGTTTATGTATCCATGAGCCAAAAATATAAAGATCGGGATGATATAGAGTTTATCACGATTTCAATAGACGATAAGGGGTCTTTTAATAGCTGGAAATATGCTTTGCCCCGGTTGAAATTGTTAGGTATAACTAATTTGTTAGCTTCCAAGGAAGAATGTACTTTCCAAAAAGATTATAATATCACAGGGATACCCCGTTATTTTTTAATTGATAAAGAAGGAAAGATCGTGTCCGTCTATGCACCTACTCCGGGAAAAGCGTTCGAGGCATTGATAAACAAGACACTAAATCGTAAATAAATAAGATATGAAGTCAATTGTATATTGTTTGGTACTGTGTCTTGTCGGGTTGGGACAATTTGCTAAAGCTCAAGGCAAGGTGACAGAACAACAGAAAACCGAGTTTGCTAAAGGAAATCGAGACCCGAAGTTTTTAAAGGAATATATTGAGGCTTTGAAAGCGGATGGGCGGGAAGATGCGCTAAATGAGGCTGTGGACCGTTATCTGATGGCACTGCCGTTAAACGAGCGGTATGCCGGCGAGAATCTGACTTATTTCTTGGAATATATCAACGATTTGAATGCGAAGTCTTTCACGGATGTTATTGAACATTGGGGAGATATTCGTTTAACGGGAGAACAGGCAGAGAAAGTTACGGGAAAGATAAATGACGTGTGTAAGACAACGTTTTTTCAATCTCTGTTCCGGGAAAGAGAAGGAATTGAATGTCCGGATGTAGATTGCTCCTCGTTGGCGGCAGCCTTGAAAAAGTCTGCGATTCCGGTTCCGGGGGTACGACGCCAGTTTATTGAAATGTGGCAAAGCTGGAAAGAGAAAAAGGTTGATGATATGATTTGTGCTTTTGAACGACTGTTTTCTTACCCGATTGTTACGGAGGCAAACGAAAAAAAGGAAGGAGCTTTTCAGTTTGATACAATGATGGACGGTGTCATCTTGGGAAATATGATGAATTATATTTTGGAAAGGTGTAATTTTGACCAATGTTCGAGGATGTTTAAAATTATAGATCAGGTTATCGAGAAGAATGGACGGGACGGATTTTGGAGCACGATCGGGAAATCAAGAGATAATTTTGAAGGAAAGAAAATGATGATGGAGATGGGGGAAGAATGATGATATTTATTAGCAATCGTGGAATATTAAAATGAACGAGATATGAGATTATTCATTGCTTTACTAGTGATTTGTTGTGTCGGGTGTACACAATCGTCACGTTACGCTTTTACCTTGAAGGGCGATCTGGACGGGGTGAAGTACGGGAAGGCTTTTTTGATCGCTCCCGGCGATAGTGCCAAGATTTTGTACACGGCAGAGATCGATGGGGGAAAATTTGAAATCAAGGGTGAATTGGATGAGCCGGGATCATATATTCTGAAAGTAAACCGTCGGCAATTCTATTTTTTCATGGACGGGAAAAATATGGAGGTCACGGGAGATTACTCGAAATTGGGTAGCCGGAGCGTGAAAGGTTCTCCCGCTAATGATTTGGATGAGGAATACGGCAAGATTGCCCAAGATCAGTTTTATAGCGTGAGAAACAAGCTGATAGATGAGTATAAAGAGGCTTTGGATGCGGGGAACCAAAAGTTGGCGGACGAGAAGATGACAGAGGCGTTGAAGGCGGAAGAGATTCAATTCCGTTTGACGAAAGAGTTTGTGCAGAAATATCCGGATAATATATTTTCTGCCCATATTTCTGACGTGGTGAAAGGGGAGAGCCACGAGAAGGGAAAAGAGTTGTACAATTTACTGTCGGAAAGGAATAAATCATCCTATTACGGGCGCTTGTTGAAAAAGCACACGGATGAATTGGCGGTTTCGGCTTTGGGAGTTCCTTGTCCCAATTTCACGGCGACGGATGAGTCTGGGAATAAGGTATCTTTGGATTCTCAGAAAGGAAATATTTTGATATTGGATTTTTGGGCATCCTGGTGTGGACCGTGCAGGCAAGAGATGAAAAATCTTCGGGAACAGTATGCAGAATTTAAAGACCAAGGGGTACGTATCATGAGTATTTCCCTGGATGATTCCTTGGATAAATGGAAAAAGGCTTGCGAGGAAGAGCAGATCCCATGGATCAGCGTGAGGGACGATAACGGGTGGTCGAAGTCCGAGATTCGGAAATTGTTCGGGATACAGGCTATTCCTTTTATCGTGTTGTTGGATAAAGAGGGAAATATCGTTGCTAAGAATATCCGGAGAAATAGTTTACGGGAGAAAATTGTCGAATTGTTGCAAAAATGAAAGTTATGAGGACAAGAAATATTATTCTGGCTTGTATCATGTTGTGCAGTGGGGTATGTGCCGTGTTACCCGGTTATGCCCAGCAACAAAAGTCAAAAGATCAAATCGTGTTTGATAAAATATATAACGCTTATAACCGGATTCCCGGAGGATTGAATAAAGACGAACTGGTTCAAAAAGTAAATGAGGTTGAACGAGAGGTGAAGTTATGTATGGATTCGCTTTCAGGTAAAGAAGCACGGCAGAAGGCGGAATTGCTTTGCTATAACGGCGTGTTGTGGAGTATGGGTAGGCTGGCGATTGAAACGAAAGACGAGGCTTTGAAGAACGAGATCGCTCAACGGGTGAAAGGGTTGGATTTGGATTCCCCGTCATTGGAGTTACTGGCAGATGTGGAGAGAACAAATTTATTGAACGGGTATTTCCAGTTGTTTATGCCGGATCTTTCAGCGTTAAATCGGGCTACTTATGTCTTGTATAATATCAAGAGCGAGGAGGTGCGTAATCCTTATGTGTTGTCGACTTTGGTTACCGAGTTGAAGCAAAGGGGATACACGGATGAGGTGAATGCCTTGATGGAGGATATTGAACTGTGTTCCAAAACGGAAGCAACCCGCCGGCAAGCGATAGAATTGAAAGAGAGATACTATCCTGCGCGTGCAGGGGCTATGGCTCCGGATTTCGAGATGGAGGATGAAAACGGGAAAATGGTAAAGCTTTCGGATTTCAGGGGAAAAGCTGTTTTCATTGATGTATGGGCGACCTGGTGCGGTGGTTGCGTTGCCGGATTACCTGCGTTCATTGCGCTCAAGGAACAGTACAAAGATCAGAAAGATGTGGTATTCCTGACCATTTCGGATGACGGGATTGAGGCAAAAGCCCGTTGGAAAAATTTCTTAAAAGAGAAAAAATATTCCGGGATTGTACCACATTTGATTATTAATAAAGAAAAAGATCAGTTCACGGAAAATTATTGTATTACGGGAATTCCCCGCTATATCTTGATCGATAAGCGAGGAAAAATCGTGAATGCATGGCACGTCGGGGCTAATCATGAGTTTTTTCCATTCTTTTTTTCAATGGAATTGGAGGGGATGAACCGGGAATGAGGGCAATTCTTTTGTAATTACAAGGTAATCCTCCTGTGATCCGATCTCTACCCGGGTAGAGATCGGATCACAGGAGGATTACTTTTGGATTGTTTTGGAATATTTCATGCTGAAAAAAAAAAGATGAGTGTTGTATAAATTTTGTTTGTTTTCTAATTTTTAATACATATTTTTGTTTTTACTTTATAGGTCATCTGTATTATGGAGAAAACAAACAAGATTAACGACTTATTGTTGGAGCGTCTGCAACGAGGTGATGAGCGGGCTTTTCAGAGGTTATTTGAAGAATTTTATGCTTCCTTGTGTTTGTTTGCAACTCGTTATTTAGGTGACCGGGAAGAGGCTGCCGATGTTGTACAAGATACTTTCTTGAAGTATTGGCATCGGCATACTGATTTTGATGATTTTCGAAAAATCAAGTCTTTTCTATACGTGGTGGTGCGCCATGCTTGTTTTAATTTACTTCGGAACAGAAATTTGCGTTTTCGTCTTTCGGATGAGTTGATTCGGGATTCGGAACAAGATTTCCAAAACCGGGTGATGGAGGAAGAAGTTCACCGTATTTTTAATCGGGCGATAGATAATTTGCCCATGCAAATGCGGACAGTTATTAATTATGCTTTGGACGGATTGAAAAATGCGGAGATTGCAGAAAAGATGCAAATATCCGAAGGTACTGTGCATGCTTATAAAAAGGAGGCTTACAAGAAGTTGAGAGTCAACCTGAAAGAGTATTATTACCTATTGCCTGTTGTTTTATTTCTCTCGGAGAAATGTTAATAAAGATTAAACATTTGATATCCGACACTCCCTAAAATTGCCTTTTTGTGTTCTAGTTAAAAATTAAAGAAAAACCGTATAACTAGAATATAATATGAATGACGATTTCTTTGATATTGCCGAATTGGTTAGTAAATATCTGACAGGAGATTTGACTGTCGCCGAACAAAAGTGTTTGGACGATTGGTTGGGACTTGCTGAAGAGAATCGGGAGTGGTTTCGTTTGGTGACCAGTGAAGAATTCGTAAGTCGCAAACGACAGGAATTGAAATCGATAGACGTGCAAGCCGGGTGGAGGGCTCTTTCCCGAAAGCGTGCCCGGGGACATAAGCGGTCTTTGTGGATTGACTTTTTGAAGTATGCTTGTATGTTTATCCTCGTAGTATCCCCCGTAATTTACTTTTGTATGCAGAATACAAGTAATTGTGTGGATATTAATGCGATGCAAGTGGAAATTAATCCGGGGATTCCTAAAGCCATGTTGTATATGGCAGACGGTTCTATTGTGGATTTAGCTGTTCGTTCACGTGATACTTTGAAAGAGTTGGATGGTACGCTTATCGGTTTACACGGGGAGAGTATTGTTTATAAAAATATGGACGCATCAGAAAATACAGATACAGTTGGTAAGGTGAATTTGTATAACGAGCTTGTAGTTCCCCGGGGAGGTGAGTTTGTGTTGGAGCTTTCGGATGGAACTTCGGTATGCTTGAACGCGGGATCAAAGCTTAAGTTCCCGGTGAGGTTTTGTGGGGATAAGAGACAGGTGGAATTGGAAGGAGAGGGATATTTTCAAGTGGCACGAAACGAGAAGATGCCTTTCGTTGTACAGGCTTCCGGAATGGATATAACGGTGTTGGGTACGGAATTCAATATATCTAATTATCCGGAAAATGCGGAGGTTCAAACAACTTTGATCAAGGGTGCGGTGAAAGTAACTAATTTGAAAAATGAGGATAGTTTCGTGTTGAAACCGGGAGAACAGGCGGTTCTTAATAAACAAAACGGGAAAATGACGGTGGCAGAAGTAGATGTTTCTTATGCCATAGCGTGGAAAGAAGGATACCTTCGGTTCCGGGATCGTCCGTTGAAGGAAATCATGGACTTTATTGCCCGCTGGTATGATGTTGACGTGGTGTACGAGGATGAAGAGGTGAAAGACTATCTTTTCGGGTGTAATTTTGATCGGCAGGAAACGATTGAACCCTTGCTGGGATTCTTTGAACGTACCGGGACGGTACATTTCAGAATTCGTGACAGGCAAATTGTAGTAAGTAAATAAGTTGTAATTAGATAAAAATAGCGAAGGATATGCGACTATCCCCCGCTAGTTGATAAGCCTCTTGCCGGAGGCATAACTTTAAACTTAAATTAATTTCAAAAGTATGAAAAAAAAACGTAGGTGTACTCATTTATGGGTGACAAAAGTGAAAAATTTGTTGCTTGGTGTGCAAGTGGCAGTTTGCTTATTCCTATCAGGAGGTCGAGTTGCACAGGCTATGACGGATGAGCCGTTGATCAATCTTTCGATGAAGGATGTGCCGGTAAAGGATGTCATTTGGGCTATCGAGAAACAGTCGAAACTGGTGTTCGTGTATAACACCAGGGATTTGGACCAAGCGGGTAAGATTGATATTGAGATCAAGGACAAAACGGTGCGGGAGGCTCTTGATATTTGTTTGAAAAACACGGGACTAGAGTATGAAATACAACAGAATACCGTGATTATTAAACGTAAACAAGAGAAAGCTCCGGAGATAGAGAAACTTGTGGTCAAAGGAAAGGTTGTGGATCGGGATAGCGTGCCCTTGCCGGGGGTAACGATTGTCTTGAAGGGAACCGCATTGGGCGTTGTTTCCGATAAAGACGGAAAGTTTAATTTCGAAATCCCAAAGATGGATCATCCGATACTTGTTTTTTCATTTGTCGGGATGCAGACACAAGAACATCAATACACGGGGAAGTCGGAGATCCGGATCACGATGATCGAGGATGTAAAGAGTATGGAAGAGGTCGTGGTAACCGGAATTTTTACCCGGAAAGCGGAGAGTTTTACCGGGGCGGCAAAAACATTCCGGAAAGACGAGTTAAAACGGGTTGGGAATACCAATATATTTCAAAGTTTGAAGAACTTGGATCCTTCTCTTAAAATTTTGGAAAACAGAACGATGGGCTCCGATCCGAATTCCTTACCGGATATGAGGTTGCGAGGAACTTCTTCTTTTCCTGCAGAAGGTGGTGATATTAATCTGAAAGGGAATTACCAGTCGCAGCCCAATCAGCCATTGTTTATCCTGGACGGTTTTGAAACGACGGTGGAAACCGTGTTCGACCTGGATATGAACCGGGTAGAGAGTATCACGATATTGAAAGATGCAGCTTCTAAAGCGATTTACGGTTCAAAAGCCGCTAATGGAGTGGTGGTTATCGAAACGGTGGGGCTCGGAGTAGAAGGAGTGCGGGTGACTTACACGGGCAATCTGGATTTGGAAATGCCCGATCTGACTAGTTATAATTTGTGTAATGCCGCAGAGAAACTGGAAGCCGAAAGGCTTGAAGGGAGTGTATACGGGGATTCGTATACCGGGATGAGCAAGTATTACGAACGATTGAAGCTTGTTAAGGAAGGTTTGGATGAGTATTGGTTGTCTAAACCTTTGCGTGTTGGCGTTGGACAGAAACATGCTCTCACGTTCGAAATGGGAAACAAGGAGATGAAAACGCTTTTTAACGTGGCGTATAGTAACGTGGAAGGTGTCATGAAAGAATCTTATCGCAATACTTTCTCGGGAACAGCACAAATATCTTATCGCAAATCGAATTTTTTGTTTCGGGATATAGCCACGATTACCCGAAATAAAACACAGGATTCACCTTACGGTACTTTCAGTGAATACGCAAAGGCTAATCCTTATTCCCCGGCATATGATGAAAAGGGTAAACCGATGGAAGATTATGCACGGGGTACTTATTCGGAAAAGTCTCCCTTGTATAATGCTAAAACGAATACTAAAGACCAGACTTCTTATTTGAGTTTCACGAATAATTTTTATATCGAGTGGACGATTATTGAGGGGCTGAAAGCGACGGGACGGGTAAGTTTTACGACAAAACGGAGTGACGCGGACGAGTATTATCCTTATAATCATACCAGTCAAAACAATTATAGCCGGGACGTGTATTACAAGAGAGGCGCTTATACCCTGAACACGGGAAAAAGCAACTCGGTATCGAGTGATATCTATTTGAATTTTTCAAGGACATGGGGTAAACATACTTTGTTTGCCAATGCGGGATGGAATATTTCGGAGAATGAGTATATGGAGATTATAAACGAAGCGCAGGGTTACAAGACAGGCAGTATGGACGAGTATATCTTCGGGATGATGTATAAAGAAGACGGTAAACCTTCCGGTAGCAGTTCTAAAAACAGGAATGTCGGGGTGTTGGGAGTTTTTGCCTATACTTATGACGATCGATTTTTATTGGATGCTACTTTGCGTGGAAGTGCGGCGTCTGTGTTCGGGACTGATAAGCCTTGGGCTACTTTCTGGAGTGTCGGGTTAGGTTGGAATCTGCATAACGAGAAGTTTATTCGGGATTGGGGGTTCTTGGAGCAATTTAAAGTAAGGGGTTCTATCGGTTACACGGGTAACCAGAATTTCCAGTCCAATAAAGCGGTGGCAACTTATAAATATTATATGAAGGAAAATTACAATTACTATTGGAGTGGTGCTTATTTGAGTAATATGGAAAATCCGGCGCTTCAATGGGAGTTGAAAAAAGATTATAACGTGGGACTTGATATGAAAATAAAAGGTGTTACGCTGACTTTTGATTGGTATACTTCCAACACGGAAAATCTTGTATCACAGATCACAATACCTGCTTCAACCGGATTTACTTCTGTTAGCGAGAACCTCGGATTGGTGCAGAACCGGGGTGTGGAGATTTCATTGGGTGTTAACGTTATCAATCGTAGGGACTTCTTTTTGAACGTGAATGGTAATATAACCACGAATAATAATAAATTGAAGAAGTTGTCGGATGCGATGAAGACGTTCAACGAGAATCAGCGGGCTTTGGCAGCCAAGGAAGATCGAGTTACACCGGTGGAGATGTATTATGACGGGATGCACATGAATACGATTTGGGCTGTTCCTTCCCTGGGAATCGATCCGTCTGATGGTTATGAGATTTATTTGAACCGGGACGGACAGATGACAAAACAATGGAAAGCCGAAGATATGGTTGCAGCCGGGGTTGCTGATTCTAAATATAACGGTAATTTCGGTTTGAACGGCGAGTACAAAGGGGTTGGTTTGAGTGTCGTGTTCACTTTTCTCGGAGGAGGAGAACTTTACAATCAGACGTTGGTAGATCGGGTCGAAAATGTCAATATTACTTATAACGTGGATAAACGGGTTTTGTCGGGGAGATGGAAACAACGGGGAGATCAAACACAATTCCGGAGGATTAAGAATTTAGGTGATACATATATCATGGGAAATATGCAGGAATCGGATTATACGCGAGCCACGACTCGTTTCGTGCAGAAGGATAACGAGTTGAATTTATCTTCTTTGAGTGTGTATTATGATTTTCCGCGTGCATGGATGAAGCATATTGGGTTTGAGAGAGTGAGATTACAAGCCAATATGAATGATGTTTACAAATGGTCATCGATTAAGATCGAACGGGGGACATCCTATCCGTTTGCTCGGACGTTGAGTTTTTCTTTAACAGCAACTTTTTAACGGGTAACCTTTATGAAAACGAGATTATTAATTTTATTGACAGTGTTCAGCCTTGTCTTTATTTCTTGCGAGGACTGGTTGAAAGTAGATTCCTCAACGGAAGTATCACAGGATGATATGTTTTCTTCGGACGAGGGTTTCCATGCAGCATTGACGGGCGTGTATATCGGGATGACTTCGAAGGATTTGTACGGAATGCATTTAAGCTGGCATATGTTGGATTATTTGGCGCATTATTATTGTTTGATTTCGGGAAGTAATGATATATACTTGCATAGCCATCAATACAAGAATGCCCGGGTGTACCCGTATGTAAAAAATGCGTGGAACGGTTTGTATAATTTGATAGCGAACTGTAACAATATTTTAGCTAAGTTGGAAGAGCATAAATCGGAGTTAGATCCGGTAAATTATCAGTTGGTAAAAGGTGAAGCATTGACCTTAAGAGCCTTTTTCCACTTCGATTTGATGAGGATGTTCGGGTACGGTAATTTGAGAAATCGGGATGTGTCCTCCAAAAAGGCAATTCCGTACGTGACTACGTTTAGTAAAGATGTTACGCCTCAGTTGTCTTATGCCGAAACGTTTAAGTTGCTGAAAGATGATTTGCTGGAAGCCATTGAGTTACTTTACGGGGAAGACGGAAAAAATTGTTACCGGATTACAGGGGATGATGATTTTTTTGATAATGGTCCGAATGGGAGTGACTACGGTTTCTTTAATTATTTTAGTTACCAAGACTCTCCCCGGGTGGATTATTATGTGGCAAAGGCTCTTTTGGCTCGTGTCTATATGTGGGAAGGAACAGACGAGGGATACGCCAAAGCCGTGGAGATTGCCGAAGAGTGGTTCTTGACAGAAGATGATTCAGGACAGGATAGTTGGGATTGGGTGTCTCGTTCCCGGGTGACGCATTCAAATGTGCTTTATCGAGATAGAACGTTTTCCCAAGAACATATTTGGCATCTTGCCGTGAACAAGTTGAATGATATTATGGGTCAATGGTTGGATGCATCGAACCCGAATGCGACATATGAACGCGTGTTTTTGACTCAGAATGTAGCATTTACTATTTTTGAAGTGGGGCAAGGGAATGACGTTGGCGTGGATGATTATCGTTATTCTTATTTGTTGCAGCCCCAGGGATCCGGTTTGAATAATTATGCCACGTTGAAGCTGGATCAATGTGACGGGGAAACGCAGTATGGGGAAATAATACCTTTGATCAGTACTCCGGAAATGTATTATATCTGTGCAGAAGTGTTTGCTGAACAAGGAAACTTGAAAAAGGCCATAGGTTATTTGAATACGGTACGGCAGGCACGGGGGATTACGCGGGATTTGGATGAAAATCTGAGTTATCAGGAAGTGAAAGAAGAAATACTGAAAGAGTACCGGAAAGAATTCGTGAGTTTGGGGCAACTTTTCTATTTCTATAAACGCTGGGGTGTGGAGAACGTTATCGGGTATGCCAATCCGATGGATGATTCCGAGTATATTCTGCCTTATCCTGACGAAGAGGTAATATCAGGAAATAGAGTACAGTTTTAACATTAAAATGTATAATCATGAAATATTTGATAAAACAATATTTTGTCTTGTTTGTTATCACGTGCGTGGGGATATATGGATGTTCCGACAGTGATATCATGTATTACGAGGGTGGGAATGCTTTGCATTTCATGAAACTTCGACAGGGGTTGTCGTTTATGACGAACATGGAAGCCGAGAAGGATACGATGTTTATTAAAGTATTGCTCGTGGGAAATCCCGTGAATGTGGAACGGGAGTTCGCCGTGGAGGTGGTGAGTGATTCCAACACGACAGCAACATCCGACCAGTATCGCATCGTGAAGGCGACAGTGCCGGCAAATGATACTATTGGTACTCTCGCACTGGAAGTGTGTAATCCGGAGTTTTTAAATATAGAGGAGTCGACGTTAAAGTTGAAATTGGCTGTGAAAGATAACGAGTATTTTAAAGCCGGAGGATGGTTGAATTATGTCACGATTCAATTAACATGGACTACAGATTTAGTGCAACCTGAAACATGGAATGCGATGCGTTATTTCTTTACTTCGAAATATTCTTCTAATGTTTATCGGGCTATTATAGCGTCTACGGGTTTGACGGAATTCTGGTATTACGATCCGGATCCAGAAACGGGTTACCGGTTAGATCAATACGAAGGATGGGTGTATGGGAAAAAATTTGCAGATTGGGTTCGGGAATACAATCGAACGCATGATGACGTGTATCGCCATGATGATGGTGCATATAAAGGTGAGGAAATTATACCTATATATTAATCTAAAAAATAGATGGATATGAAAAGATATTTATTATATATGCTGTTGATTCTTTGGAATGTGAGTTTCTTTACAGCGTGTTTTGATGATAAAAGTACGGATGCCGATTATCCGATTCCGGATATTGTGATAGATACTACTGGAATACCGGAAACATCTAAAGTCGTGCAATATGGGCGTTTGAGTATTCGACCGAAAGTTACACGGGATAATGGGGATAATTCTGATTTGTCATATAAATGGATGTTGAATACTATCGCGGATGATAATCTGAATTCGGGAGCAAAATCTCATTATATATGTATAGGGGAGAATGAAGTACTGGATACAACCATATTTTTAACACCTAACGAAACGTCTTATTTTTTGTGGTACCAAGTTACGGACAATAAAACACAATATCGGCGGGATATCTTGTGGAATGTACTTGTGCAGTCGGCTTATAACGAGGGAATATTAATTGTGGAAACGAAAGACGGGAGGAATACGGATTTCTCTTTGATTGAGGGAAAACAATTTACCGAGGGGTGGACTGCTGCAGATAGAATCAGTCATGATTTATATAGTTCTGTAAACGGTAGTACAATGGAAGGTTTGGTTAAACAGGTGTGCCATTCGTATAATACCAATAATCAGGTGAAATCAAAACGGTTGTATTGCATCGGGGATGATTTTTACACTTTGGTGGATGGTTTGGAATATGAACTTGTGGGACGGGATTTTGAGGTGATCTATGATAATACGCTTACCATGAAACCGAATCAGATATTTTATTGTGGCTCTAATGTGGTTTGGGTAAATGATGGAAATATTTATCCTTTTTCGGCTAATTTGGCTCGGGATTATCCGAATATACAGATTCCGATGAAGTATGCGGTGCAAGAGGGGGAAGCGCAGGTGATGAAAGTTTCCAGCGTGGATAAATGTATAGCATATACACATCAATCTTCCAGTTCTACTACGGCTTGGGGGGTGTGGTATGATAAGGAGGGTGGTCGATTCTTGTGCCAAAAGAGTAATCCTTATGTAAAAAGTAATATAGCGACTTTAGAATCCGATGCGGAAAGACCTTTTGATCCGAATAATGTACCAGGATTGGAAACCGCATATGCTGCCATTGGAGTGGATGATAATTTCTTTATGGTGATGAGGAACACAATCACAGGTGCTTATCAAATTTACGTGATTGAGCGAACTACTTCCAAGGCAAAATATCTTTATGATATTTCTGGAAATGAGATGGATGATGCCGTGGGGTATGTGGTGAGTGAAGATGGAAACGTGGTGTATTTTGCCACTTCAACACAGATTTACGCTATTGTGTTGGGAGGTGTGGCGCCACAAGTAAATTTGCTTTACACGGTGACTTCCGGTGAAATTACTCATTTCTCGATGTTCCGGCAGGCATGGTATCTTTTGGATCCTCGGAAGTATGTTTCCGGGGTCGGGTATAAAACGCCGATTGATACGCATGAGCATTTGTTGTTAGCGGGAGTGTGGAATGGTAACGAAGGGACTCTTTACACGATTCCGATCGTGAGTCCTAGTGGTGGAACGATAGATGCGAATGGTATTAAACCTTATACTGGGTTTGGAAAGATTTTAACGGTTGTTTCTCAACAGTAAAATTTGTAGTGTGTTTTGATTTAGACTGAATTCCCGTCGGTATTGACGGAAGGTGTTTTTGGGATTTTCCGAAAGACCGATGGGATTCTTTATTTTATACTCGTACCGGGTTTGACCGGTATGATATGGATGTATTGTGTTTGTGAATTACTAAAAAATTATGGAAAAAGCAATTGTAAAAGTAGAACACTTATCCCATCGCTATAGTGCGCAGTGGGCAATTCGGGATATTAATTTCGAAATCAGTCAAAAAGGTGTAGTCGGGCTATTAGGCTCTAATGGTGCGGGAAAATCGACCACGATGAATATTATTTGTGGCGTGTTGAATCAGACAGAAGGCGAGGTGTACATTAACGGAATCAGCTTGAGTGAACATCCGGTGGAAGCGAAGCAAAATATCGGATTCCTCCCGCAAAAGCCGCCTCTGTACGGAGATCTTAACGTGGACGAGTATTTGACGTATTGTGCCAATTTGAGATTGATGGACGAGAAACAGGTGAAACCGGCAGTGGAAGAAGCGAAACGGAGATGCGGAATTGCCCATTTCAGCCATCGTTTGATACGTAATTTGTCCGGGGGATACCAGCAACGCGTGGGAATAGCCCAAGCGATTGTTCATAATCCCGCCTTTGTCGTACTGGATGAGCCCACGAATGGTTTGGACCCGAATCAGATTGTAGAGATCCGGGAGTTGATTAAAGAGATCGCGAAAGACCGTTCCGTTTTGTTATCCACGCATATCCTTTCGGAGGTACAGGCTACTTGTAATTATATCCGCATGATTGAAAACGGGCAAGTCGTGTTTGCCGGTACAATAGACGAGTTTGACAATTACATCGAACCCGATACGTTTGTGGCGGAGTTTGAAAATAATCCTATTGCGGAAGAATTGGCTCGAGTGCCGGGAATCATTCGGGTAATTCCATTAACGGAAAGAAAATTCCGATTCCGTTTTGACGGGGGGCGTGATGTGATGCAACGTGTCATTGAGACAAGCGTGGCTAATGGATGGGGATTGAGTGAGATTACCTTGGAGAAGATTTCTCTAGACGAGATTTTTGCCCAGCTTTCCGGAAAGAGAGACAATAAATAATTTAGAAAGGAAGTGTATGAAAGTAATATTTAAAATAGCCAAGTCGGAATTGAGTATGTTGTTTTACTCTCCCGTGGCTTGGTTGATTCTGGTGATTTTTACTTTTCAGTCCAGTATGGCTTTTTCCAATTTGTTTAGTGATTTGGTTGTGGATCAGGCTGTCGGGAATCGTCTTTGGGATGTGACAGAAAAAGTATTTTCTAGTTTTCGGGGGCTTTTGTCCCAGGTGCAACAATACTTGTATCTTTATATTCCTTTGTTGACGATGGGGTTGATGAGTAAGGAGCGTAATAACGGATCAATTAAACTTTTGTTTTCTTCCCCGATCACGAACACACAGATTATACTTGGGAAGTATTTTGCCATGATGATTTATGCCCTGGTTTTGATTGCGATTTTGTTCGTGTATGCCATTTTCGGGATGTGTACAATAAAGGATATGGATGTGCCTTATGTTTTATCCGGTTTATTGGGGCTTTATTTGTTGATTTGTGCTTATGCAGCAATCGGGTTGTTCATGTCGAGTTTGACTTCTTACCAAGTGGTGGCAGCAATGTGTACGCTAGGTCTATTAGCCGTGTTGAATTTTATTGGAGGGGTAGGACAAGATATTCCTTTTGTGCGGGATGTAACGTATTGGTTGTCTATAAGAGGACGCTCCAATGAATTGATCGGTGGGTTGATCTGTAGTGAAGACGTGCTGTACTTTACCATTGTTGTGGTTCTTTTTTTGATGCTTTCTATATTGAAATTGAGGGGGGAGCGGAAAAAGGTTTCCCGGAAGATTGCTATCAGCCGTTATGTCGGGGTGGTTGCGCTTGCCGTGTTCTTGGGATATTTGTCTTCAATTCCGGTACTTATGGGATTTTATGATGCGACGGTTACCAAACAGAGAACATTGACTCCTAATAGCCAGAACGTGATGAGGCAATTGAACGGGGGACTGAAAATAACGACCTACGTCAATTTGTTGGAGCCAAATTACGCTTCGGGATTACCACAAAATCTGAATCAGGATAAACGGCTTTTCAGACAATATCTCCGTTTTAAGCCGGAATTGAAAATGAAGTATGTTTATTATTACGATAAAACAAAAAATGAATCTCTGGATCAACGCTATCCTTTATTAAGTGACCGAGAGAGGGCGCAGGAGATCGCAAACGGGTTGGAATTGGATTTCAAAATGTTCTTGTCTCCGGAAGAACTTAAAAAGCAGATAGATTTGTCCGAAGAACGAAATCGTTTTGTTCGTCTTATAGAACGTGAAAATGGGCAGAAATCTTTTTTACGGATATTTGACGATATGTCTCGCCAACCGGCTGAAAAAGAAATCACAGCAGCCATGAAACGTATGGTTGTTCCGGCGATGCAGGTGGCATTTCTTGCCGGTCATGGTGAGAGGGACATTGACCGGAAAGGAGACCGAGGATATTATGTGATGTCACAGGATATTACTTATCGGGAAGCGTTAATTAATAACGGTTTCGATAGTTATAAATTGTTTTTGAATGACGGGCAGAAGATTCCGGAGAACACGAATATCTTGATTATTGCAGATGTAAGGCAACCTTTCGAGCAAGAGGAATTAGAGGAAATCCAACGTTATATCGATAGAGGTGGCAATTTAATTATTGCCGGGGAACCTGGAAAGCAGGATATAATGAATCCTTTATTGTCTTCTTTGGGTGTTCAGTTTATGCCAGGGCAGATGGTACAGGAGAGTGAGAATTTCACGCAGAATTTGGTTTTGGGGAAAATTACCCGGGAGGCGGCGGGGATATATTCCTGGTTCCGTTGGATGTTGCGCTGGAATTACCGGGTACCGATGCCTGATGCTGTTGGTTTGGAGTATTCTAAGGATGCCGGTTTTGACGTGATGCCCATACTGGAAACAGATACAACGGGATGCTGGAATGAGTTGGAAACGACTGATTTTGGTGAAGGTAAAGCTGAGCTTCATGCTGAAGCAGGGGAGAAGGAGCAAACGTATGCTTTGGCTCTTGCATTAAGCCGGAAAGTAGGAGAAAAAGAACAACGGATATTCGTTATGGGAGATGCCGATTGCTTTAGTAACGGAGAATTTTTCATGAAACGGAGAGGTGTGAATACGGAGAATCAAATCTTACCGCGTTATGTGTTCTTTTGGTTATCCGGTGGAGAATATCCGATAGATACAACTCGTCCCCATTCTCCGGATACGAAAATTTATATGGGATTGGAGGGAATCACCTGGATGAATATCGGATTTATGGGCTTATTCCCGCTCGCATTGGCAGTTTGTGGTATTGTAATATGGGCAAAAAGAAGGAGAAAATAATATGAAAACAATCTATAAAATAGCGAAGAACGAGCTGAGTATGCTGTTCTGTTCGCCGATAGCTTGGTTGATACTTGTGATTTTTATTTTTCAGGTCGGAATGGAATATGCGGATGTGTTGACCTCGGACTTGCGGGCTAAGGCTACCGGATACAGTTTGATGGATGAAACTGCCAGTGTATTTTCCGGCATATGGGGGGTGTATTCTCGGGTACAAGGTTATCTTTATTTGTATATTCCTTTGCTGACGATGGGGATTATGAGCCGGGAATTCAGTACGGGGTCTATAAAATTACTGTTTTCTTCGCCTATCACGAATAAACAGATCGTGTTGGGAAAGTTTTATGCCTTGATGGTTTATGCATTATTTTTGATCGGAGGCTTGGTATTGACGGTCCTTTTCAGTTGTATCATTATAAAATCGATTGATTTTCCGTTGGTATTGTCCGGGTTGTTAGGATTGTATCTGTTGACTTGTGCCTATATTGCCATTGGACTTTTCATGTCGAGTCTGACTTCTTACCAAGTAGTTGCGGCAATGGGAACGCTTGCGGTGCTCGCCGTGTTGAACTTTATAGGGGGAGTGGGTCAGGAGATTGCATTAGTTAGGGATATTACCTATTGGCTGTCTATTTCTGGACGTTCAAAGGAAATGATTGACGGCTTGATATGTAGCGAGGATGTTTTATATTTTCTGATCGTGATTGTATTGTTTGTCATGTTGACAATTCTGCGATTGCGTTTTGACCGGAAAAGAGGTTCTCGGGCAGCACGTGTCGGATGGTATACCCTAGTAGTTGGTGGAGCCATGTTGTTGGGATACGTGAGTTCTCGCCCGGCTTGTATGACATATTATGATACGACAGCGATGAAATCGCAGACTTTAACTCTTAATAGCCAGTTGGTTATGGAGAAAATGAAAGGGGGATTGACGATCACGACTTACGTGAATTTGTTGGATGATAATTATTGGTGTGCTTTGCCCCGTTCCGTGAATGATGATTTCAAGCGATTTAAGCAATACGTGCGGTTTAAGCCGGAGATAAAGATGAAATACGTTTATTATTACGATAAAACGGATAATCCGTCTTTAGATCAACGTTTCCCGGGATTAAGCGATAAGGAACGGGCACAGGAGATAGCCAAAGGAATCAGAATGAAGTTTGATAGATTGTTGTCCCCGGAAGAGGTGCGGAAACAGGTGGATTTGTCTTCCGAGGGAAACCGTTTCGTGAGGTTGATAGAAAGAGAGAACGGGCAAAAGACTTTCTTGCGGATTTTTAACGATATGTCAAAGCATCCTTCCGAAAGTGAGATTACAGCCGCATTGAAAAGATTGGTTGAAGTTTCTCCAAAAGTCGCTTTTTTGACCGGTCATGGCGAGCGGGATGTTTACCGGGGAGGAGATGCCGATTATTCTACTTTCACGAAAAATCTGGCATTCCGTCACGCTTTGATCAATCAAGGGTTTGACACGGAAGCTCTTTCTTTGGCAGATGGCAGAACAATACCCGAGGAGATTAGTATATTGGTTATAGCCGATCCCCGGGAAAAGTTGACCGAATGGGAAAAGAGCGAAATTAACCGTTATATTGCTTCCGGACGGCATTTGTTAATTGCGGCTAAGCCGGGCAGACAAGCAATATTGAATGAAATAACGGAACCGCTTGGTGTTCATTTTACAGACGGAATTTTGGTTCATCCCAGTGAGGATTTTGCCCCGGATTTAATACAGGGACGTTTTACTCCTGATGCAGAAAGTTTTTCCGGTAATTTAGCTTATTTGAGCCGGAATAATTATAGAATTACCGCACCGGGAACAGCGGGTATTCTTTGTCATCTGCCGGAAGGTTTCGGAATGCTTCCTTTGGTCGTAACTGATAGTGTCGGGAACTGGAATGAAAAAGAAACAACCGATTTCGTGAATGAGGTTCTTGAATTCGCTCCAGAAAAGGGTGATGAAGAATGGAACGGACAACCCATTGTGTTAGCCATGGGGCGTCATGTAGGAGAGAAGGAACAGAAAATCATGATATTGGGAAATGCAGATTGTTTGAGTAACGGGGAACTGGTAAGATCGAGAAAAGACGTGAAGTCTGCAAACTTTAATTTGATTCTTGAGATGTTTCGGTGGTTCACAAATGGGGAATATCCTGTAAATACCAGTCGTTCTTACGGACCGGATAATGACCTTCGCATGGAGTACAAGGATTTGATCTGGGTGAAGGTCGGTTTCATGGGGGTGTTGCCTTTGTTGTTGATAGCGGCGGGGATTGTTGTTTGGCTCAGACGTAGAGAAAAATAAGAAATAATAGGGATGTATTATATAAATCATGTAGTTTTATGAAAGAACCAATCGTGAAAGTCGAGAATCTATCTCATCGCTACAGTATTCAGTGGGCTATACGAGATATAAATTTTGAGATTAATCACCACGGGGTATATGGTTTGCTCGGATCAAACGGGGCGGGTAAATCAACCACCATGAATATCATGTGTGGCGTGTTGAAACAGACCAGCGGAAATGTTTTTATCAAGGGTATCGATTTGCGGAAAGATCCGGTGAAAGCTAAAATGCACGTGGGTTTTCTCCCTCAACAACCGCCTTTGCATACCGATCTGACGGTGGAAGAATATCTGGTGCATTGTGCTTTTCTGCGTCGTTTGTCGGGAAAAGAAGTGGACCATGCCGTGCGGGAGGTCATGGGAAAATGTGGTATCGCCCATTTTAGACGTCGTTTGGTACGTAATCTTTCCGGGGGATACCAGCAACGTCTTGGAATAGCCCAGGCGATTATTCATAATCCGGATTTTGTCGTTTTGGATGAACCTACGAACGGGTTGGATCCGAATCAGATTGTAGAGATTCGCCATCTGGTGAAGGAGATTGCACAGGAACGAACAGTGGTACTATCGACACATATCTTGCCGGAAGTACAAGCAACTTGTGACTATATTCAAATGATTGAAGAGGGACAAATGGTGTTTAGCGGGACGGTTGACGATTTTGATAACTATATTACGCCAAATTCTTTGATTGTATCTTTGGCTGCACCTCCAGTTCTGGATGAATTGAAGAATATTCCGGGCATTTGTGGGGCGGAAGAGTTAGGAGGGCATCGTTTCCGGCTTCAGTTTGTCGATGCGCAGGATATTACCGAGCGAGTTGTAGAAACTAGTATGGCAAGGGGATGGCGGTTGACGGAAATTAATATCGAACGCAGTTCCCTGGATGCCGTGTTTGCCGAGTTATCGAAAAAGTAGAACTTTATAAGAACGAAAGATATGAAGATGATATATAGAATTGCCCGGACGGAGATGCAAACTTTGTTTTATTCGCCCGTGGCTTGGTTGATTATCGTGATTTTCACCTTTCAGGTGGGGATGTATTTTTCCGATATATTCGGGGGAATGGTTCGGAATCAGGAATTGGGATACACGTTGCGGAGTGTAACGCTGAACGTGTTTTCCGGTCGGTTCGGGTTGTTCACGGCAGTGCAGCAATATCTCTATTTCTATATTCCTTTGTTGACCATGGGGTTGATGAGCCGGGAGTTAGGTAGTGGTTCCATTAGATTACTTTATTCTTCTCCGGTGACGAATATACAAATCATTTTGGGTAAATTTTTATCCATGATGTTCTATGGTTTGATATTGATGTTCATCCTTTTCATTTTTGGTCTTTATGGTGCATTCACGATTAAAATGGTTGATTTCCCAGTTATTCTTTCCGGAATATTGGGATTATATCTGTTAACATGCGCTTATGCGGCGATCGGGCTTTTCATGTCAAGCCTGACTTCTTACCAGGTGGTTGCGGCAATGGGAACGTTAGCGGTATTGGCAGTATTGAATTTTGTCGGGGGAATGTGGCAGGAGATTGAGTTTGTCCGTGATATAACCTATTGGTTGTCAATTAACGGTCGTGCTGCGGAATTTATCAACGGGTTGATCTGTAGTGAAGATGTTCTTTATTTTTTAATTGTAATCGCTCTTTTCCTTACGTTGGCCGTGTTGAGGTTGAAGTCTATCCGCCAAAAAAGTTCAGTTGTTATTTCTTTCGGGAGATATATGGGGGTAGTCTGTCTTGCTATGCTTTTGGGATATTTGAGTTCCCGTCCGAAGCTGATGGGATTTTATGATTCCACCCGTACAAAAGTAAGAACACTGACGCCTAACAGCCAGGAGATCGTGAATAAAATGGAAGGCGGGTTGACGATCACGACTTATACCAATTTGTTGGACGAATATTACACGGTTGCTTTACCTCGTTACGTGAATCAGGATTTGGACCGCTTTAAACAATACCGGAGATTCAAGCCTGAAATTAGAATGAAGTACGTGTATTATTACGATAAGGCGAATAATCCGCAACTGGACAGGCGCTTCCCGGAGTTGAGCGATCGGGAACGGATGGTAAAGACTGCCAATTCGTGGGATTTGGACACGAATATGTTTTTAACGCCGGAGCAGATTCGGGAACAGATAGATTTGCGTCCCGAGGGAAATCGTTTCGTGCGTCAATTGAAGCGGGATAATGGGCAGCAGACTTTCTTGCGGATATTTGATGATATGTATCGCCATCCTTTCGAGAGTGAAATCACGGCTGCTTTCAAGCGACTGGTGATGCGGCTTCCGGTTGTCGGGTTCATCAAGGGACACGGGGAGCGGGATTGTGTTCGGGAAGGTGACCGGGATTATAATCGTTTTGCCCAGGATAAACCGTTCCGGTATTCATTGATTAATCAGGGTTTTGATTTTGAGGAAATAACACTTGATAAGGATATCCCGGAACATTTGGCGATATTGGTGCTTGCCGATGTAAGGACTCCTTTCTCCGGGGAAGAAATGCAGCGACTGAACCGGTATATCGAGAAAGGCGGTAATATTTTGATTGCGGGGGAACCCCGCAGGCAGGAGATCATGAATCCGATTATCCGGTCTCTGGGGGTTCAATTTATGCCGGGGCGACTGGTGTGTCCGAGTGAGAATTTCCAGGCTGATTTTATCATGGCTTGCCCAACTCCCGAGGCGGGAGAATTGTCTTATATTTTTAAGGAGATGATTGACCGGGAAAGAGTGTTAACGATGCCCGGTTGTGCGGGATTGGAATACACGACAGACAAGGGTTTCCGGGTGACACCGCTTTTTGTCAGTGATACTGTGGGATGTTGGAATGAAGTGGAAACAACGGATTTCGTCGATGACACAGTGCGGCTCAATCCTGCCGTCGGTGAAGTGGAACGGACGTACACGACAGCTTTGGCACTTTCCCGGAAGGTGGGAGATAAAGAACAAAAAATAGTTATCTTGGGAGATGCGGATTGCATCAGTAACGGGGAGATTAGCATCAGCCGCAAGAACGTCAGGGCGGCAAATTATTCGTTGATCAGCGGGGCATTCTTCTGGATGTCCAACGAAGAAGTGCCTATTGATGTCCGGCGTCCGACAGCTCCCGATAATGCCGTGAATATCGGGGACACGGGAATGTATATTTCCAAGATCGGTTTTATGGGATGTTTACCGGTAGCCTTGGCGATCTGGGCTATTTTTATCTGGGTGAGAAGACGGGGGCGTTAGGGTAAACTGAATCGAAATATTATCGTAGTGTGTCATTAAGCCTAGTGTTGCGTATAGGCTTATTTCTTGATAAGAATCGTATAAATATAAATTATTTATGCGATTCTTTTTTGATTATTACAAGTGGGAACCCGGAACGGTCAAAGGCAGAATCATTGTAAAGCGACTACCTTTTCCGACTTCGGAATTTACTTCTATGCGTCCTGCCAGCTTCTCGATGATAACTTGGCATATATGGTTTATCTGGTTGAATTGCTTATTATCTGCTTTTGAATTATTTTTATATTTATTATGATGAGCTTGCAATATTTTCATGTTCATGGGCTTTTATCACTTGATAATTTTTTACAGATTAATTTGTTATCTTTGTAGGCGTATTGGGTATTTTAATAAAAGGGATATATGGAGATGTTCTTGAGTGCATTGCAAAAAGGGGATGAAAAAGCTTTCCGTTTGCTGTTCGATGAATTTTATATTGCACTTTGTTTGTTCGCAGAGCGTTTCTTGAAAGATCGGGAAGCGGCAGCAGATGTGGTGCAAGAGTCTTTTTTGAAATACTGGGATCGCCATGCAGACTTTGATAATTACTATAAAATAAAATCATTTCTTTATGTAGTGGTTCGTCACGCATGTTTGAATCAACTCCGGAACAAGCGAGTGAAGGTGGAGATAGAGGAAGATATGGCAATCGAATCGGATGAATTTTTTCAAGAACAAATGATGGAGGAAGAGGCTTATCGAGTGTTTTACAGATCCATAGAAGAGTTGCCCCAGCAGATGCGGAATGTAATTCATTATGCGTTGGAAGGATTGAAAAATTCGGAGATTGCGGAGAAGATGGGTGTTTCCGTTCATGCTGTCCATGCTTATAAAAAGGAAGCATATAAAAAATTGAAAGACAACATGAAAGGTCATTATTATCTGTTGGAAGTGATTCTTTGCATATTCTTGAATAGTTAATAAATAATAAAATCTCAAAGACTGACATACCCGATATTCTATTTCTTGTGTTGTAAGAGTAAAGATAAAAACTCTTTACAAGTAAAAAATGGATAAGGCTTATTTTGATATAGCAATTTTAGTCGGAAAGTATTTGGCAGGGAATTTGACAGGGGAGGAACGTGTACGTTTGGATGATTGGTTGATGGCTTCCGAACGGCATCAGAAATGGTTTGAAAGGGTGACTTCAGATGCTTGTAAGCAGGAAAAGGAAAAAGCCTCCCGCTCCATAGACATAGATGCTGGATGGAAAGATTTGCAGGCAAAACGTTTTTCAAAGTGGCATAAGATGCGGTGGCTTCGTTTGGGTAAATATGCTGCTGTGTTGTTGATCCCTTTGTTGGTAGTCGGGGTGATGTATTGGCTGTTTTACGAGCATGAGTCTGGAACGGAGATCGTGGAAACGATAGTGGCAGGTACCCGTAAGGCTTATTTGATAATGGGTGACGGTACTTCTATACCCGTAGAAGATCAGCAGCAACGTTTGTTGGAAGAAAAAGACGGGACTAAAATTGATTTGCAGAAAGAACATATTACTTATAAAAATGCTATCGATAATAAAAATGCTGATCTGATTTATAATGAATTAGTGATTCCGCGTGGTGGGGAGTTTTCATTAACTCTATCTGATGGTACCATCGTTTTTTTAAATGCGGAATCAAAACTTCGTTTCCCCGTGAAATTTGATGGTAATAATCGAATTGTAGAACTGGAGGGAGAGGGGTACTTTCAGGTAGCTCGTGATGAGAATGCCCCGTTTATTGTGAAAACTTCCAAGATGAATGTACAAGTTTTAGGAACAGAATTTAATGTTTCCGCTTATACTGAAGATACTGTAATTCAAACCACTTTGGTGAGCGGTTCCGTGCGGGTTTCCTTGGAGGATAGTGATAAAACAGTTGTTTTAAAACCGGGAGAACAAGTTGAATGTAGCCGTCGGGGAAATGGCTTACAAGTGAGTCATGTTGATGTGGCTAGCATTATTGCATGGAAAGATGGGCGGCTTCGTTTTGAAGAAAAACCTTTGTGTGAGGTTATGAAGATTGTAGCTCGTTGGTATGATGTGGAGGTCATATATTTGGATGAGGAGGTAAAGTGGTATCCTTTCGGGTGTAATTTTAATCGTCATTCTACCATTGAGCCTTTGCTGAAAGTATTTGAAGCCACGGGAACGGTGGAAACTCGTGTCGAGGGACGGAAGATATTTATAAAAAAACGAAAATAAAACGGAAGATGGTGGCACATCTCCCGTTCACGGCACTTCATGTTGAAGTGCTGTAATTTAAATAATAAACGTTCAAAGTTATGAAAAAAAATCATTGGTTTCCCTATCCTTGGGGAATAAAAATGAAGTACGCGTTACTATTTTGTCGGGTAACCTTATTTCTATGTTTGTTTTGTCCTGGATTGATAATGGCACAAGATCAGAAAAGTGTTATTAATCTGTTCATGAAGGATGCGACCTTGAAAGAGGTCATTTGGAATATCGAGAAGCAATCCGGTTTTGTCTTTGCTTATAATGCTAATGATTTGGCAAGAGTGGGCAAAGTGAGTGTGAACATTAAAGAAAAAACTGTACTGGAAGCATTGAATATCTGTTTGAAAGGTACGGGACTATCTTATGTTGTGCAGGAAAACATCATCGTGATCAAGCAAAAGGAAACTAAGGCTTCCAAGATTGAAAAAGTTACGGTTCGAGGTAAGGTGGTGGATAAGGACGGTGCGCCTCTGCCTGGGGTGACTATTTTAATCAAGGGGACTACCGTGGGTGTTTCCACGAATGGGGACGGACAATATGCTATAAGTGTCGCGAAACAGGATAGTCTTGTCTTTGTGTTCTCGTTTATCGGGCTGAAGACCAAAGAAGTCAAGTGGAATGGACAGGAAGCATTGAATGTGGTGTTGGAGGAAGATTCCCAGGTTATGGATGAGGTGGTTGTATCGACGGGATATAATACAGTCAACCGCAGGGATATGGTAGGTTCCTACACAAGCGTAAAAGCCGCTGATATTATGATGCCGGCGTATAACTCGATAGACCAGATGTTGCAGGGGCAAATAGCCGGCATGGTCGTGATGAACACCAGTTCCCGGGTTGGGACGACACCGAAAATCAAGTTGAGAGGGACAACGACTATTTTTGGAAATCAATCCCCGTTGTGGGTGGTAGACGGTATTGTGCAGGAGGATCCTTTAGAATTGGAAACTGCAGACATTATGACTCAGGATCTGAAAGATATTGTCGGAAGTCAGATTTCTTGGTTGAATCCGATGGATATAGAAACGATTACTGTGCTAAAAGATGCTTCTGCCACGGCTGTTTATGGTTCAAAAGCTTCTAATGGAGTAATCGTGATTACCACGAAGAAAGGAAAAGTGGGGAGGTTAACCGTGAATTACACGGGCAATATGACTATCAATACCCGTCCTAATTATGGGATGTTCAATTACATGAATTCTAAGGAGCGGGTGCAGTTTTCGCAAGACGTGTATAACGCTGGGGTATATTATATGGAAGAGCCTATATCTCAACCGTATACTTACGAGGGTGCCATGAAAATGTATTTGGCTGGTGATTTAAGTTATGATGAATTCATGAAGAGAAAAACTTTTTTGTCGACGGTTAATACGGATTGGTTTGATTTATTGACCCGTTCGGCTGTCAGTCATAGTCATAATGTAAGTTTGGCTGGAGGTACGGAAGCGGTAACTTACAATGTTTCTTTGGGGTATAATAACACGCTGGGACAGGAGATCGGAAACTCCAACGAGAGAATGACCGGTCGGGTTGCGGTGAATGTTCGTTTACATGAGAAAGTGCGTTTGAATGCCAGCCTGAATGCAACTTCCAGTACTACGAAGGCTTTTGGCGAAGAAGTGAATCCGATGTCGTATGCCACGACAACAAGTCGTTCTATTCCGGCTTATGATGAAGAAGGAAATCCGGTATATTATCAAAAACGGAAGTCTTATTTATATAATAGAAATGTTCAAAGTTTGAGTTATAATTTTATCAATGAACGGAATAATAGTGGCTCTACCAACAAGAATTTGCATGTATCTGCTGCCCTTAATTTCAAATGGGATATATTGGATTGGTTGAGTTATGAATTTACCGGGGGATATACGGCCTCGAATACGAACGGGGAAACTTATAACACGGAGAGAACATTCCGTGTAGCTTGGAGGTATCGCGGGTATGATTATGGAGCGGCAGAACCGAATAGCACTTTATTTAAAGCGGCACTTTTGCCTTTTGGAGGTGTGATGTTCACTACCGATGCTTCACAACGTGCGTATAATATTCAGAATAAGATTTTGATTTCGAAATCCTTTAATGATGAGCATCGCTTGAATGCCATGCTGGCAATGGAACTTCGTTCCTCTGCTGTTGCCAACAATGCTAATAAAGTATGGGGATATATGCCTGACCGGGGAGAAACTTTGGTAAGACCTACGCCGCCGGATGAATTGCAGCCAATTAGTAATGCTGTTTCCGGTTGGGGAATACTGGATGAAATTTATGGAACAGGATGGAAGCGGACCAAAAATACGGATAATTACCTTTCTTTCTTTGCAACGGTTGCTTATTCGTTAAAAAATCGTTACGTGTTTAATTTCTCGATGCGAAATGACGAGTCCAATCGTTTCGGGCAGGACGTGAATAATCGGTTTGATCCGACATATTCTTTCGGTTTGTCTTGGAAAATGATGGATGAGCCATGGCTCGAGGGGATGAAAAAATGGCTGAATGCCTTTAACGTTCGTGCTACCTATGGAATACAAGGAAATGCGATGACTAAATTGGGACCGGATTTGACATTGAGGCAATATGGAATTCTTTCGGTTTATAATCAGCATTACTCGAAGATCTCTAGTTTGCCGAACCCGAATCTTTCTTGGGAAAAAACAAAGTCTTGGGATTGGGGAGTGGATATGACATTGTTTAATATATTTGATGTTGTCGTTGATTATTATAGAAGAAATTCGAACGTTATTGTTACCCAAGATTTGCCTTCCGAGTATGGGATATCAACAATGAATATGAATGGCGGGAAAATAACGAACGAAGGAGTTGAGTTTACGGTTAGTTTTACTCCGGTGAAGACTAAAGATTGGGCTTTAAGTATCTCATTGAACTCTTCTAAAAACTGGAATGAAACGGGAAAAGAAGAATATGAAGCCACTAGAAATGAGCTACTTGCTGGTAATAGCGAGAAAATTCTGAAGAAAGGCTATCCGGTTGGTGGTTTCTGGTCTTATTCTTTTGCCGGGTTAAGTAGTGAGGACGGTCGTCCATTGTTTAATTACTTTGATGTGCCGGAAGCAGATAGAAATTCTAGTGTAGATCCGACAACTTATCTGGTATATTCCGGTACGAAAGAACCGAATTTTACCGGGGGATTGAATTTCAGTTTGCGTTGGAAGACGTTGACCCTCTCATCCGGTTTTTCCCTATTGTTAGGATGCAAAAAACGTTTGCCTTCTCCATATGCCAATATACCTAATGGAGCGAAAATTCCGGATCCGGATGTGAATTTGAGTAAGGATTTAACCAAACGTTGGAAGAAACCGGGAGATGAAAATTACACGAAAATACCCGGATTGGTGACGACATCGAGTAGTAATATTACTTTACCGAATGGTTCGGAGGAACAGTGGATGAGAGTATGGGAACAATCTGATGCTTTGGTTGCGGATGCTTCATTCTTGCGTTGCAGGCAATTGTCATTGTCTTGGCGGATTGGTGAAGATTGGTGCAAACGGATGGGGTTGAAGACGCTTTCCTTGAACGCTACGGTGTCAAATTTATTTGTTATAGCGAGTAAACGCTTTAATGGTTTTGATCCGGAATTGGGGGATAGCGTGCATCCGAAGAATTATTCCGTGGGAATTAATATTGGATTTTAAAAATGTAGGATGATGAAAAAGTTATTGATTGTATTATTTGCGGGTTTATTAGCCGCTTGTTCGGATTTCTTGGAACCCAAATCGCAAAGTGAATATATTCCTAGAGAAGCTGCTGCTTTGAATGAGATGTTATTGGGGAATGCTTATATACAGGCGGCAGGAGGAGAAGAAGTTATGAATCTGTTGTTGATGTTTGACGATGATATCATGTGTTCGGATTCGTTGGGAGCGCTAAACACGATGGCGATGACGGGGGATAATTTGCAGTTATTGGAAAAACTTTATGCATGGCAGCCGGATATATTCATCCAAGAGGGAACTTTGATGTATCAAACGCCTTGGGATTGGTTCTATTCTTATATTTTGGGGGCGAATGCGGCGTTGGATTACATTGATGGTGTTTCGGGAACCGATGATGAAAGAAATATCGTGAAAGCTCAGGCTTTCGCTTTACGTGCTTACTATTATTTTCAATTAGTAAATATGTGGGGGGCTCCTTATAATTATGACAAGAAAGCCTTGGGGGTACCCTTGAAAATAACCAGTGCGTTGGAAGCGAAAGAACTCCCGCGAAACACGGTTGAAGAAGTGTACGCTCAGATTGTGGCGGATTTGGATGAAGCCGAGAAAACATACGAGAAGTTGCCCAAGGAACAACAATACCGGAAGGATTACAGAACCAGTTTGCCCATGGTGCAACTATTGAAATCCAGGGTTTACTTGTACATGGAGAATTGGAAGAATGCGGCTATTTACGCACGGAAAGTGATTGATGATTGGGATTTCATGTTGACGGATTTGAATACCTTGCCCCAGAAAACGACAGCGCAACCGTACTACAATTTCATTTCGCAAGATTGTTCGGAAGTGATCTGGGTGTTCGGGAAGATAGCTAACTTCGTGAATTTAGTGAAGCAGGAGATGGTGTTCCCCGATCCTTATAAACCGGGACAAAACTTGGAAACTAATTTCTTTAATGCTTCTTCCGGGTTGCTTGAAGCCTTTAAAGCCGGGGATCTTCGCAAAGAAAATTATATCGTGCGTTCTCCCTATACCGATTCCGAAGGTAATGAGCATCTTGGCGGCTACGCTCCTTACGGGAAATTTGCGGTGAACTATGCTCATGAACCTATTAGCAACACGAACTTCGCTCATGCGTTTCGGTTGCCGGAAGCTTATTTAAATTTGGCAGAGGCTGCCGCACAGGATAAGGATGAGAAAACAGCTAAATGGGCATTGGAAACATTGTTGGAGAAGCGTTTTGTGCCGGGAACAGTTTCGGTGACGGAAACGGGAAGTGCTTTAGTTGAGCGTATCCGTCAGGAAAGGCGGTTGGAACTATGTTTCGAGGGGCATCGTTGGTTTGACTTGCGTCGTTACGGGATGCCATCCATCACTCACGAGTGGAAGAGCGATGGAAAGGTTATCAAGCGTTACACGCTGAAAGAAAAAGACCCGTTCTACACGTGGCCAATTCCACAGGATGTGATGGAAGAGAATAGAAAGTTGGTACAAAATCCGTTACCGGAAGTAAGAAATTAAAGAGAATATACTATGAAATGGAGATATTATTTATATAGTTTGCTAGGCTGCATGTTGTTTTTTGCTTGTTATAATGAAGATACATTGACAGCCGACGAGAGTGGCGAAGATTTAGTCCGCTTTGAATTCCCTCAAGGAACCAATTCATGGGATGATGACGTTGTGGCAATCAAGGAGAAATTCAATGTCTGTATTATTTATAAGGATTTTCAAGCGTCTGATTTAAATCGGACATGGACGGGAACTATTGGAAGTCAGACTTATTTTGGGGAAGGATTGAAGAATGATGAACAAGCCGAGTTCATGATTAGTTTTATGAAGAATCATGTTTTTGCCTATTTGAGCCCGGCGATTACTCGAAAAGTGTTGCCGATGTATTACTACATGGTTTATGATTGTCATGCTCCTTTGGTGTTTGGACCTTACAATTTGAAAGCGCCCTTGAAAAATATTTTTGACGGGATGGATTATTGGTCGCTTTGTATGTTCTACGGTGAATCGGATCCCATGTCGGATATGTTCTACGGTAAATTTGAAACTCCGGAAACACCGGAAGATTTTTGGGAGTGGAGAGGTGTTATTTTGTATGAAATTTTAAAGAAAGCGTATGAAAAGGGAAATATCGTTATGCCGGAAGAATTTCAAGCGGGGATAGACTACAAGACAGAGGTTAAATCCGATCCGGGTACAGAGGGTGATCCCAATTATTACGCGAAACGGGGTTTCCCCGGTTTATCGGTAGGTTACACGAGGTTGGATAAGTTGAAAAGGATTGAAAACACGAACCCGAGCAAGAACTTTTTCGCTTACATACATTTGGGTATGAGGTACACGTCGGAAGCGTTGGAAGCACTGCATCCAAAAGCAAATAATCCCTTGTTGTGGGAGAAACGTCAATATGTTCTTAATTACATGAAGACGAAATACGATTTGGATCTGGAAGCAATAGCCAAGATTCCGACTATGAATTAATTATCAAAATAAATGTTAAAATAATGGAACTGTCTAATGCTTTTTGTTAGACAGTTCCCACTCTAATATTGATTAAAAAAATGTATTGTATGAATTATTGGTATGTAAATTTACTGGGATTACTCTTTTTTCTTTTCCCGAGTATTGGGAATGCTCAATCCCGGACTTCATTGCAAGATGAGGTAATCAAAGAATGGAATAACTATAGTCTTGAGGGAGCAACGGTAGAATCAATTTTAAAGCAGAAGGCAGCCATCGAGAAAATGATCCTTGCCCGTGACAAGAAAGATGAATTGGCACGTCTTGCCAATCAGGTTAAGGCAATAAATTCGATTGCCGATTATTATAGAGAGCACAAGAATGCTAGTGTGAATAAAAGTGCGTTGCGGAAGGTATTAAAAGGCGTGCGTTTTGATTCGCGGGAATTTTTGGCGCTTCCCAATCTTGAAAGAAATATAGATACTTATTTCAACGTGAAAGCCTTGGCGGACGGTTACGAGGCATCCCAGGTTCTAGACGCTAAACGGGATGAAGTGGAGTACGAAAGATACAAACAAATACTGGAATCCCGAAATCCAGATTTGATATTGTCTTATTTTAAAGGAATCAGAAGTGATTTTATACTTAACTACACGGGGGCGTTGAAAAAAGCCCGTCCTCTATTCGAGCAATACATGCCGGAGGGAGAACTACGACAATTGGTAATGGACTTGTATGCTGCGAAGGAACGTTTAAGTCCGGGAAAGGACGCCCCTCTCTTTACTTTAATAGATTATAAAAAGCAAAAGCATTCTCTTCAAGACTTTAGGGGTAAAATAGTAATAATCGACGTGTGGGCGACGTGGTGTGGAGGGTGTATCCGTAAATTACCTTATTTTATGAAAGTTGCGGAGAAGTATAAAGATCGCACGGATGTGGAATTTATCACGATATCCATCGACGAGGAGGGTAAATTTAATCATTGGAAGTACTCTTTGCCAAGGTACAAACTGTTAGGAGTTAAGAATTTGATCGCATTCCCGAAAACGACACCCTTCCAGGATGATTATGATGTACATGGTATACCCCGGTATATCATAATAGATAAAGACGGGAAAATAATTGATACCGATGTCCCCGGTCCGGGCGCTGGTTTCGAAGAATTTGTGGATAAGTTATTAGGTAGTTCAATTTAAGCGTACGAGATATGGATAATTGTATAAAGAAAGGCGTTTTGCTGGTTGTTGCTGTTTTTGCTTTCATGAGTGGCTGGGGACAAGCGAATGTGTTGGAACAGCAAAAGAAAGAATTCGAGCGGGGAAAACGTGATGTTGATTTTTTAGCGTCTTATATCGCTAATTTAAAAGAGAGTAAAGACCGTCAGGCTCTGAGTCGGGTATTGGATTGTTATATCGTGCTTTTGCCCGGGGAACAACGGTACGCGGAACAAAGTGTACAGGACTTTATCAATTACATCGATTATCAGGAAAGTCAAGTTTGCCTGGATTATATAAAGAATTGGAATAAACTGAATTTGCGGGAAGAGCAGGTGAAACAGATGAGTCCAAAAATGGAAGTGATGCTTTTATGGCCGGTATTTCATTGGATGACTTCTCCCGCCGAGGAAAAGCCGGCACAACCCGATTGTGAAGAAGTCGTATTATTATTGGCAAATAATAACGTGGCAGCCGTCTCTCCGACTTGTAAGACCTTGTTGGAAATGTGGCAATTATACAAGCGGAAAGATGTCGATAAAATGGTGGAATTGTTCGTCGGGATGCTACAATCCGGGGGGACTGTAAGCGGGATCATAGACTTGGGTGTAATAGGTTATTTAGTGGATTACCTGCTGGAGGAAACCAGCGTGTCACAGGCACGGGAAATACAATCTGTCTTGGGAAACCTCTTGAAGGACGATTCGTTGGAAAAATCTAAAGCCGGCTTGCTAAAAGGATGGAATGATGATTTTACCGGTAAAATCTTACTAGAAGAGGAAGAATGAAAATAGGGATTATTTTTATCATGTTGGTGTGTATCGGGTGTTCCGGAGCACAGCAATATTCCTTCTCGATTCAGGGAAACGTGGAAGGAGCCAAGTACGGCAAAGCGTTCTTGTTAACCCCCAAGGAGGAAGTCATTTGTTCCACGAAAATAGAGGGAAGGGGATTTGAATTGAAGGGAACTTTAAAGGAACCCGGGCAATATGTGTTGAGAGTGAACCGGCGGCAATTCACGTTCTTCATGGATGGAAAGAGTATGAGCATAGAGTGCCCCTATCGTTCCTTTTCTTCCGGCTATTTGCAAGGATCTCCGGCAAACGATTTGTCCGTGGAGTATGGCCAACTCCAGGAGGACTACACGGCAAGGCGAGAGCGTTTTTTAAAAGAATACAAAAAAGCGATGGACGCCGGGGATCAAAAAGCGGCAGACGAGGCGATGACTCAAGTGCTGTTAGTGGGAGAGGCGGAATTTGCCCTCACGCGGGAATTCGTGCGCGAGCATCCCGACAATATCTTTTCGGCTTACATCTCGGAGAAAGCGGGGAGAGAGAATTACGCGAAGGCAAAAGAATTGTACGAGTTGCTGACCCCGCGGGCACAACAATATTCATGGGGATGCCTCTTGAAACAGCACCTTGACGGTTTATCCGCGTCCGCCGAGGGACTGATGTGTCCGGAATTTACCGTGTCGGACGAGGAGGGTAATCCGGTAACAATGAGTTCGTTGAAAGGAGATATCCTCGTTCTCGACTTTTGGGCGTCCTGGTGTGGTCCGTGCCGGCAGGAGATGAAAAGTTTGCGGGAACAGTACAAGGAGTTCAAGGACAAAGGGGTACGTTTCGTGAGTATCTCGTTGGATGCCTCGTCGGATAAATGGAAAGAAGCGTGCGAGGAAGAGAAAATTCCTTGGCTCAGCACCTTGGCGGCTGGCGGCTGGGATGATTCGGAAGTCCGGAAATTATTTGGCATACAATCCATCCCTCATATCGTGTTGGTTGACAAAGAGGGGAAAATCGTGGGTAAAAACGTGCGTCGCAATATTTTACGAGATAAAATCATCGAGTTATTAAACAAGTAAATGGTATTCCAAATGGGAAAAAAGTTATTGATACAATTTATGATTGTATGGGGAGTTTGCGTGTCCGCTCATGCACGGGAGCAACAAGCCTGTGACACGAGTACGGTCATAAAAACGAATCGCTTGAATGATCGTGTAATTAACGGGGATACGGATCTCGACACCCCGGACTTGGAATCGTTGCGGGAATCCGAAATCATTCACCTCGTGAACAGAGTCCTGGAACTCAAGGACCCCAAGATGGATGTGATAGACCGTGCCACGTGGGTATTGTATAACATCCGGAGCGAGCGGGTGAGAGAATGTTACGTCATGTGGGCATTAGCTGAAAAATTGGATCGGGGGGAGAATGCTTTTATCGATAATATATTCATGGACATGGATTTGTGTTCCGTCTCCGAGAGATTGAAAAACAGAGCCCGGGAATTGGTCGCCTGGTACGAACCTTTGCGGCCCGGGAAAGACGCCCCGGACTTTGAACTCGAGTCGAGCAGCGGGACGACCGTTCGTTTGCACGATTTACAAGGGAAATCGTTATTCATAGAGGTATGGAAACTGGATTCCGCGAATTGCCGGGAAGATCTGGCACGCCTGGAAGAATTGAAGGCGGAGTATAAAAACGTACGGTTCGTGACGGTTGCCGTTGAACCGCTCGGCAGGAAAGAGGCATGGAAACAATTTTTAAGGGACAACGGTCACGAGGGCAAAGGCATTCATCTCTTTGCCGACGAGAATGCTGCTTTTCGCGAGAAATATCGTATCAAGACCATTCCCCGGTGTATATTGCTTGACGCGACAGGGAAATTCCTGATCCCGTGGAGTGTATCGCCGGGGCACGAGTATTTCCCCTATTTCCTTTCCATGCTGAAGCAACACCGGGAAAACGGGAATTGAGTAATTAACGTATTAAATAAATCGAGAGATGAAAAGAAAGAAATTATTCGGAATCGTATTATTCACGTGTGCCATGCTGGCGGCGGAAGCCCAGACCCGTGTCGATTGGCATTTATTGTCGCCTGCCAAAGACAAAGTTTACGGGGCAGGTATTTTAGAGGCTTACCGTGAGTTGGAGAACAACACACCCAAGCGAAAAGTAATAGTGGCGGTAATTGACGCGGGCTTTGACGTGCAACACGAGGCTCTGGCTAACGTGTTGTGGCAAAACAAGAAAGAAGTAGACGGGAATGGTAAAGACGACGACAAAAACGGGTATCGTGACGACCGGCATGGTTGGAATTTTCTCGCCACCCCGGATGGTAAATTGATCGAAAGAACTTCTGACGAAGCATTCCGGCAGTTCTTGAAAGTGAAGGATCGCTTTGACGAACTCCACGGCAAGAAGAGAAGCGAGGAAGAAAATAACGAGTATATAGACTATCTTAAATTCGCGAAGAACAGTTCGTTGGTATCTTTATACACGGGGGCAAGTTTTAATTACAATTTAGCCAAAAGTGTCGAAGAACTAAATCGCCTGTTGCGGGAAAAATGTCCCGATCGTGAACCCACGCTGGAAGATTTTGCCGCCTTGAACCCCATCGTGCAACAATCCGGTGATACACTTCAAAAGATCGCCTACTACACGTATAGTATCGTATGGAGCTTCGGGAGTAAAAATAAGAAATGGGACGACTTGTATCGAAACCGCTATAGAAGCAGCGAGGCTCAGCGTCAGGAATGCGAGAAAGCGTGGGCGGCACTGGTCGACGAGAGGAGTTTGGCGAACGATGATGTCAACTCCTTGGCAAACAAATATTACGGGAACCACGAGTTCCTCTCCATTGCTGCCGACGAGGGTACAGCCGTGGCGGGCATCATAGCCGCCGCGCCCGGTATCGTCAAGGGAATAAAGGGAATTTCCGACCAGGTGGAATTGATGCTTATCCGTGCCGTCCCCTCTTCCGGGGATGCGTATGATAAAGATATAGCCTTGGCAATCCACTACGCGGTGGATCAAGGGGCGGATATCATTAACATGAGTTTCGGAAAATATATGTTAGACAACTGCGAATGGATTGATGATGCCATCGCTTACGCGGAAAAACATGATGTATTGATCGTGCACGCTGCCGGCGATAACTACCGCGACACGGGTAAGGACCCTTATTTCCCCGTGCAACAAGGGCAGGGGCGCGAACGTGCGTTCACCAATATCATCACGGTCGGCGCCTCGGATATGGAGGGTAATCCTTATATTAACAGTAACTACGGGGCTGGCAGTGTCGATCTCTTCGCTCCCGGCGTGCAATTGTACACGACGGTCCGCGGGGACAACTACAGGAAAGTGACAGGCACGAAAATAGCGGCTCCCGTGGTTACCGGCATCGCCGCCATGTTGAGATCTTATTACCCGTCGCTCAAAGTCTCGCGAATAAAGGATATTCTCGTCCGTACGGCACGGCAGACTCCTTCGGCAACCGTTCCCTTCCCGCATGATCCGACCAATAGTGAAGGTGCGCCAACCGGGGGATATGACCGGCTATGTGTATCGGGCGGCATTATTGATGCCGTTGCCGCTGTTAAACTGGCACGTGAAATTTGTAAAGGGAAGTAATTAAAAATATTCAGTATGAAATTCAAACAATTATATATTAGCTTGTTGGTCATTTGTCTTGCATCATTGCATTTTGCGACCAAGGCAGAAACGCCGGCTTTTTACGTGGAAGTGCCATATACGACAATCAATGGAAAGATAATCATCGAGGCGCGAGTGGAGGGCATCCCCGGGAAATTCATTTTCGACACGGGAGCACCTACTTACATCACCTATTCTTTAGCTCAACGTCTTTCTTTGAAAGCATCTGGTACACAAGGCATTCTTGACGCCCACAATCAATCGATGACCTTGGAAAAAGCACAATTAAAACGTTTGTCAATGGGCGTGGAACCGGGAATTAATATCGAAGATATACCGGTCACGATCATGCCGCAAGGGCACCTTATCGAACAATTCGGCGTGGTAGGGATGGTCGGTTGCGACTTGTTCCCGGGGGCAGTCGTGCGGATTGATTCCCGGCAAAAAAAGATTATTATAACCGATAACATTTCCCCTTTTCATATTAACCTGAGGAATCGTCTACCGTTAATACGCGTGCAGGGACAGATTCCTTTTATAGAATTAAACGTGGGAGTGGGAGTCATCGAAACGGTTATGTTCGATAGCGGTTCCGGGGCTTTCTATGAAATGACCACGGCGACCGCGGCGGAAGCCCTTCGCGAGAATGCCGCGGAACTATTAGCCAAGGGATACGGTAGTAGCGGCATCGGGATGGCTGGAGAAGCCTCTGCCGGCGAGCGTAATTTGATCCGTTTGCCGGAATTGCGTGTTAGCACGGGGCGTTTTCACGATATTGTCACGGAATCGATGTCCGCGCCTTATTCCCGCTTGGGCTCACGATTATTGGACTACGGTACGGTGACTCTTGATTACGCTTCAAACGCTTTTTATTTCGAGCCATTCGAATCAACTTCTCGTGATTTGCACGAGAAAAAGTGGAACGTGGATTTCACCGTGGCGGATGGTCATGTCGTGGTAGCTTGCGTGTGGGGGGATTTAGTGGGGAAGATTTTCCCGGGAGAACGTCTTTTAAAGATAGACGGGGAGCCTGTCGGAGAGGTGAATGTCGCCGATGCGTTACAATCTTCGCTCGTGAAAATCAAGAACGAGAAAGCCGTCATCACCGTCTTGCGGCGGGATGGCACTGAAGTAGAGGTCGCTATCGAGAAGAAGTAAACAGTTGATATGTTGTTAAAGTGAGGTTGCCGTGCAATCTCACTTTATTTATTATCCTTTAAATCTATTCCTCTGGAGATTGAGGGTTGAATATTTATTTTCTAACCGATCATCAAAATATTTCACTACATTTGAAGCCTTGTGTAACGTGTTTGTGTAATATGATTTGTATGAGGAAAGTATTTTATTGTGTTTTGTTTAGTTGGCTATTTGCGAATGCTTATAGCCAACAGCCGGAAGATATTCGCTGGAATCCCTCGAACGGGATGAATTTCGTGGAATTTCTGGAAGCATGGGAACCAGGTGTTCCCGTCAACGAAGATGACAACTTTTTTATATCCCGGGTGAAATTGAAGGAGCGCTTCGAGAACGCGAAGACGCAGGTGCACCCGGAGTTGAATACGGCACGGCAGTTGTGCTGGTGGACTCCCATGGGGGACGGGAAAAAGCAATGGAAGTCGTTTCCCCGCAACTGCTTCGAGGCGGATAACTTCAATATGTGGCAATACGTTGATATTCATGGGAATTGGGGTGACGGCTGGTTTCGTGTCCCGGGGGTGTTCAATGATGTGGCGCATAAGAATGGAGTCCGCACGGGATGCGTGTTGTTTATCAATTGGGGAGAACCCGTGAAGGCTCCCGGCGATCGGGTGTATGACCTTTTGTCCCGGTTGACGGCGAAGGACGAGTACGGTCGGTTCAAGTATGCCGGGAAATTGATTCGATTCTTGAAATATTACGGGATAGACGGTATTGGTATAAACCCGGAAGGAGTATGGGATGCCGACATCGCTGCGGAAGTGCAGGATTTCTTTGCCGAGTTGCACGTGCAGGCGGAACGTTTGGGGTTAAAAGGCTTCCATATCGATTGGTACGATAGCAATGGAAACCTCGGGCGTTTGAGTTTCGGGCAGAATGCCTTGCAAGACCGCAACCGGGATTGGTTCCAGAAGGAAAGCTGCGTGGTAACCAATATGTTCATGCTGAATTATAATATCGACACGTGGGGAGGCAACAACGACCCGATGGGCGAATCGGCACGTAACGCCGTTCGCTACGGGAGAAGTTCTTATGACGTGTACGCCGGATTCTACCTGAGAGGACGGGGGCTTTCCAGTTACGATGCGGAACCTCGCGCGGGGAAAGGCTGGGAAGTGTTGAAAGACAAGCCCGTGTCCGTCTGCCTGTGGGGTGAACATGACCGGAATAACATTCATAACGCCTCTTACGAGTACGGTAACGACCCGCTCACGGTGCAAAACACTTACCTGCGGAAGTTAGAGTACTTCTTCACGGGCGGGACGAGAAATCCCGCGAACGTGCCCGCCGTCACCAACACGATCACGACGGTCAACGAGAAAGATATGCGGCGTTTCCACGGGATTTCCACCTTTTTCCCTGCCAGAAGTACCATACAGGAGTTGCCTTTCGTTACCCGTTTTAACCTGGGCAACGGGCTTTTCTTTAATAAAGAAGGACAGTCTGTCAATAATTTGCCCTGGTACAACGTGGGAATGCAGGATTGGATGCCTTCTTGGCGCTGGTGGATCACGGGGCGGGACGGGTGTGTCCCGGCAGATGCCATAGCGTGCGATTTTGTCTTTGAAGATTCCTGGTTTGGTGGGTCGTGTTTGAAATTACACGGGGCTACCGGCTATTCCAAAGTGCGTCTGTTTAAAACAAATATTCCCGTGCACGGGAAAGTAGAACTAGCCTTTACCTATAAGGCAAATGATAACACCGGAAGCCGATTGAAAGTGCTGCTTTCGAAAGTCGGGACTGAGGATCAGTTTATAGAGATTCCGGTGGGGCAGGCTGTAAAACCAAATAAATGGCAGACCATGGAATGCAAGTTGGAGGATTGGGGAATACGGGAGGGTGACCGGATAGCCTGTCTCGGTCTGTTGGTCGAGAATACGACGGAAGATTACGAGATGTTTGTTGGCGAATTGTCTTTAGCCGACCCGCGGGTGCGGTATAAACCCGTGCGTCCGGGAATCTCGACGGCAAAGGTCATTCGGGAATATCGTGATTCTATGGACTTTAAACTGGTATGGAACGTGCTACCCCTTGTCAATCGGGAGAAGGATATGCCTGTGATGAACGAGGCGGTGGACACGTGGTATTTTGAAGTGTACGTGAAAGAGTCGCCCCGGGGGAAGCCTCGTCTGGTGGCGACCACCACTTCTTGGGCGGCTTACGTGTGTGGCGTGCCGGTTGCCCCGGGTGGCAACGTGCTTTGGTTGGGGGTACGGGCGATAGCCCCCGACGGGAAGCGGATGTCTAGGATGACGTGGGAGAAGATTGAACGTGTACGGTGATTTTAACGTAAATTTAACCTATTCCATCGTGTAAAGAGAAGTATTGATGCTTACATTTGGAAATTAATTATTTTGTGTTTTATATATTATTTATTGCGAGATGAAACAAATTTACCGAGTATCAATTTTGTTGTGTTTACTGGTTTCGGTGATGCCGTCGTTTGCCCAAAAGAAAAAGGGGGACGGCAATGCCCGAAGCGAGTATGTTGTGTTGGCATCCCAAAGCGTGCAGAAAGATGCAGCGTGGATGCAAGTAGTGGATGCTTTGAAAAAGAAGCATAATGCCGAGGTCTTCTTTTACGAGAAAGCTCCCCGCGAAAATCTGGCAGACCTCCAGCGGGTGCGTCCCCGTTACGTGGCAATCGTGGAAAAGCCCGAGAACCTGGGACGGGATTACGTGATCGATATGCACCACGTGAGCCGTGAAGTGGATGGGGATATTTTTGCCGATTTCCTGTGGGGAATAATCACGGGATATGACGCGGAAGCGGCAATGAAGATGGTGAACAACAGCACGGAACCCCTGCTGGTGAAGGATGCCGTCGCCACGATCATGGAGTTGAACAGTGCCAAGTGGTTCGACAACTATGCCTGGGTGGATGACCATAACCGGGGATTGTGGGGCGAGAAGAAAGGTCGGGATGCCAAGATACAGACCGCCCAGATCGACCCGAAGACCGTCCTGAAGAAATTCACGGATATTTATGCCGAGTATAACCCGGATTTGGTTGTAACGGCAGCTCACGCCACGGAGAGAAACCTGGAAATGCCTTACTCGTTGGGTAATATTATGGCGAAGGATGGCAAGCTGTACGCGCGGGATCATTTTGCCAACACCACGTGGGATTTGAAAGAAAGCGGGAAACGCAAGGTGTATTTTGCCGTGGGCAATTGCCTGATCGGTAACGTGAACAACACCAAAGAGAGTATGGCTATCGCTTGGATGAACAGTGGGAACGCTACCACGATGATCGGTTACGTGGTCACCACGTGGCACGGTCGTAACGGTTGGGGTGGTTTGAAGTATTGGGTGACCAACCCGGGACGCTACACCCTGGCGGAAGCGATCTACATGAACCAGCAGGATTTCCTGTACCAGCAAAACGAGTGGTATCCTTCTTTAATCAAGGAGAACTATAACTTTGACGGTAATGAGTTCCAGATTGCCGGGCAGAAGATCGCGAACGCGATGAAGGGACAACCCACCCAAGACCAGATCGGGTTCTGGCACGACCGTGACGTGTTGGCTTATTACGGCGACCCGAAGTGGGAAGTACGTTTGCAGGAAGTGCCGGGAGAAACGGATTTCACGGTAACTTCCAAGGTAAAAGGCAAGAAATGTATCATCACGATCAACACGAAAGAGAATTTCAGCCTCGAACGCATGAAGGGCGACAAGTTCAAACAGGAGCACGTGCTGGACCTGCCTTTCAGCTATTTCTTCCCCACGCGCTTGAACAATCCCCGCCTGGCTGCCGGACAGGACTGGAAAGCGGCAGTGGACGAGAACTTCCTGATTATTTACAACCCGGAGTTCAAACCGAATTCAACGTACGAGATCGTGTTGGATATAGACAAGTAGCGTTGGGAATAATCTCATAAATCACCGGAAGTGGCAAAAGTAATCAGGCTTTTGCCACTTCTTTTTTCCCGAAGTTCGGGAACCCTTTTTCAGCGACGTATACCCCGCAGATGATCAACAAGGCGCCGCCGATGGCGATAAACGTGATATGCTCGTGCAGGACAATGGCGGAAGCGATAAGCGTGACAAGCGGGGTAAGATAGATGTAATTGTTTGCCCGAATGCCTCCCAGCACCTTCACGGTCTTGTTCCACGCGATGAAGCAGATAAAGGAAGCGATAATCCCCAGGAACAAGAGGTTTCCCCATACTTGCGGCAAGGCAAAGAGTTCCGCGTTCCAGCGCAACGGGTAGAAGTGAAACATAGGCAATAACGTCACCAGCCCGTAGAAAAACACTTTGCGGGTAATAAACACGGTCGGGTAGGCGTCCAGCTTCTTCAGGATGATCGTGTAAAATGCCCAGCACAAGGCGGCGGCAAGCGTGAGCAAGTCCCCAATCGGCTTTACTTGCAAGACGATGCTTCCGTTGAACACGACAAGCACTACTCCCGCGAGAGCCACGAGTGAGCCCCAGACGAGTGATTTCTTTATCTTTTCCCCCCGGATAAACAGGCGGGACAGCAAGGCTGTCAGAATGGGAGCGGTACACAGGATGATCGACACGTTGGATGCCAGCGTGTAGTCGATAGCGATGTTCTCCGTGACGAAATAAAGGGAACCTCCCGTGATACCGGATGCAATGAATAATAATTCATCTTTTATGCTGTTTGCCCACAAGCGGCGATGTTCCAGTAGGCAGAGGAGAATGTACGCGATAGCGAAGCGGTATAGCATGATTTCGACAGGTGTCAACCCGTTATTTAATAGTACTTTCGTGGAAACAAAGGTGACTCCCCAAATCGAAATAATTAGGAAGGCGAACACGTGATATAGTGTGTTGGAACCGGATTTTATTTGTTGCATAAATATTTGTTTGAAACGGATGCAAATGTATAAAAGAAAATTGATATTTCAACTTGCTGGACCGATATTGTAGGGCTTCTTGCCAGAGGAGAAATCTGGGGGAGCGGCGGTCTACCTTCGGGCTGGATCCGGTAACTTCTCGATAACTTCTCGACAACTTCTCGATAAGTCTTCGACTCAGCATCGAAAAGTTATCAAGAAATTATTAGGAATGAATCGAAATTATGTTGAATGTGCGCCTGGTCTGGCAAGAAGGTGCACCGGGGAAATACAGGAGGAATGCGTTGGTAGTAAATGTGTTATTCCGGTAGTGCGGCGCGGCGGTATGTCGTGAATTAAGACTTCTATTTTCCGCGTCCATGCAGTGTGTAGTCGAAGAAATGAGCCTTTTTATCGAAGAATAATGTGTAAGTGATTGTTTTATATGTTGTTGTGCGTGGTAAAAATATTTAATTTCTATTTATTTGTTGTATTTTTCCCGGGTATCGCCAACTTTATCTATCTTTGAGAGATAAAATTAAAATACCATGAAACGAATTGTGTCTATCTGTTTACTTGTGCTGGTGTTGGGGGCTTGCGAGAGGGAGCATTTTATTACCGATCCGGCTTACCGGGCGATGGTGGAGGAAGATTTTCAAAGAAAGAGGGCGGTGTTCGGGGAGTCCGGGGCGGCTTTGTTTGGTGTGTTCGACAGCGTGATGACGCTCCCCGAGCGGGAGGCGTTGACTTTTCTTTACGCTTATTCCCCGCTGGTAGATATTTCCTTCTCGGGCGGGGAGTACCTGCTCGACAACGTGCGCTTGGCTTTCCGCGCGCGGGAGGAGATGCCGTGGGGGCTTTCCGTGCCGGAGAATATCTTCCGTCATTTCGTGCTTCCTGTGCGGGGAGGCAAGGAGTACTTGGACACGGCAAGGGCGGTCTTTTTTCGGGAATTGAAGGAGCGGGTTGCCGCTTGCGGGAACATGGAGCAGGCGGCACTGGAAGTGAACCACTGGTGTCACGAGAACGTGATCTACAAGCCGACGAATGCGCGTACGTCCTCGCCTCTTGCCACGAGGCTGCGGGCTTACGGGCGGTGTGGCGAGGAATCGGTGTTCACGCTGGCGGCATTGCGTGCCGTGGGCATTCCCGCCCGGCAGATATACACGCCCCGCTGGGCGCATTGTGACGACAATCACGCTTGGATAGAGGTCTGGATCGACGGCGAGTGGAAGTATCTTGGTGCTTGCGAGCCGGAACCCCGGTTGAATATAGCGTGGTTCACGCTGCCCGTGCAGCGGGCGATGTACGTGGAAGCGGAGGTGTTCGGGAAGTATGGCGGCGACGAGGAGATTGTCTTCACGAACGACAACGCCTCGGCGGTGAACGTGACCTCCCGTTATACCCGGACGAAACGGACGGTGGTACAGGTAACGGACTCGCTCGGGCGTCCCGCGGGGGGAGCCCGGGTGGAGTACAAGATATTTAATTACGGGGAATATTATCCCGTGGTGACGCTCGTTGCCGATGCCCGCGGGGAAACGGCGTTGACTCTCGGGGAGGGTGACATCATGGTGTGGGCAAGCGATGGCGGGTGCTTCGGGTTCGGGCGATTTCCCGTGGGGGAGCGAGATACGCTCGTGATAGCTTTGGACAAGGGGGCGGGTGACGCGTTCGCCACGGAGTTCGATCTGGTGCCTCCCGTGCAGCGGGATATAGAGGCATTGTCGACCGCGGGCGAAAGGGCGGCGAACGACCGCCGCCTCGTGCGCGAGGATTCGTTACGGAATGCTTACGTCGCCACGTTCATGACGGCAGAGGCAGCACGGGGCAAGGCGGTTGAGCTGGGCGTGGATACCGCTCGTTTCGCCCGTTACGTTCGTTTGGCGAGAGGTAACTACGCGGAGATCGAACGGTTGTTCCGTGAGGTCGGGGATAAGGAACGGGCAATGCAGCTGTTGGATGTGGTTGCCGAGAAGGATTTGCAGGATACCCCGGCGCGGGTGTGGCTGGATCACGTGGCGGGTATGCGGGATTTCCCGGACGGCGAGCTTTTCCGGGAATACGTGCTGAACCCGAGGGTGCAGAACGAGTTGATTACCGCTTTCCGGCAGCCTGTCCGCGAAGCCTTGTCGCGGGATAGCGTGCTTGTCGACGGGGAGCGTATCGCGCCCCGTGAACTTGCCGAGCGGTTGTTGCGTTATATCGAGAAAGTACGGGTAGCGGACTACCCGGCAAAGGTGGCAACTCCTCCTGTCGGCGTGCTTCGCGCGGGGGTGGCCGACGCTCTTTCCCGGAATATCTTTTTCGTGGCGCTTTGCCGCGCGGTAGGGCTTCCGGCGAGGTTGAATCCCGTTTCCGGCAAGCCGGAATGTTGCTTGGAAGATATGTGGTACACGGTGGATTTTGCCGCCCGACAAGCCGTGCCGAAAGGACAATTTATGCTCCATTACCCGGGGACACCTGTTGGTGACCCGAAATATTTCTTGAATTTCACGGTCGGGAAGATCGAGAACGGGCAGGTGCGCACGATCGACCTCGGGAGTAACGCGGCGGTAGACATGGGGGCGGGTGCTTCCTACAGCCAGATATTCGCCGCTCCTGTCCTGTTGGAGGCGGGGGATTACGTTCTTTCTACCGGCAATCGCCGTGGGGACGGCGCGGTATTCGCCGGGATGACTTCTTTCCGCGTGGAAGCGGACGGGCAGACCGGCATGGAGTTGCGGGTACGTCCCGTGGAGGAACGGACGGAGATTGTCGGCAAAGTACGGTTGCCTTTGTCTTTCGTGCCGGAGGGCGCGGAGTCCCCGGTGAAAATCACTCTCCCGCGGGAGGGGTACACCGCTATCGCTATCGTGGAGGCGGAGAAAGAACCAACCAATCATCTTTTGCGCGACATGGGGAGCATGAAGGAGGAATTTGACCGGTTGGGCTTGCCGTTTTATTTCGTGTTCCGGGACAAGGATAACTCGCATAAATTCCACCGCTCGGACTTTCGTCCTTTCCCGTCGGGCGTGTGCTGGGGGTACGATCATGACGGGGTGCTGCTCGGGCAGTTGGCGGAGGATTTGCAATTCCGTGACACGAGCACGCTTCCATTGGTGGTGCTGCTCAACGGCGACGGTGAGGTAGCTTTCGTGTCAAGGGGCTACCGCGTGGGATTGGGAACGCAGATCATGAACGTGATGAGCCGGAAATGATGCAGACGATCATACGCCTTTTTGACGAACGGGACGCCGAAGCCGTGTCCCGTTTGATCCGGGATAACTTGTTGCACGTGAATAGCCGGGATTATGATGCTTCGGTCATCGATTATATGTGCCGTATGTTCACGCCCTCGTACTTGCGCGAAACCGCCGTGACCCGTACTATGTTCGTGGCAGAAATAAACGGGCAGGTAGTGGGTACCGTCGGTTTGGAGGGGGACGAGGTGTGTGCCCTTTACGTGTCCCCCGGGGAGCACGGGCAACGGATCGGCGAACGGCTGCTGCGCCACGTCGAGGATGTCGCCCTCGAGCGGAACATCCACTGGCTGCAACTGTCCGCCAGCCTCACGGCTGTCCGTTTTTACGAGAAGATGGGATACGTTGCCCGTGAACGCGAGGAATCCGAATACTTCGGACCCGCGTACATAATGACGAAATTAATTAGATTGGAGTAGTTGAAGAAACTAACACAATTTTCTCTTTTAACTTTCAATGGAATTCCGTACATTGGCATCCTCTTTAGTTGTTTTGTGTTAAATTGTATATTATGAAAGAGAAGTCTACAAATGTAAAGGCTTTATTGCCTGTGTTATTCGGGTTTTTCATCATGGGATTTTGTGATGTGGTGGGAATATCCGTGGGTTTCGTGAAGAAAGATTTTCAATTGAGTGAAACGGTTGCCAATTTCCTGCCTTCCATGGTATTCCTGTGGTTTTTGCTGTTGGCGGTTCCGGCGGCGATATTCATGAATCGTGTGGGGCGGAAGAAGACGGTACTGGTGAGTATGCTCGTGACCATCGTGGGAATGCTGATTCCCTTTGTCGAGTACAACATGGTTACTTGTTTCGTGGCATTTGCCCTGCTGGGTATCGGCAACACGATTTTGCAAGTATCGCTGAACCCGCTCTTGACCAACGTGGTGAAGGGCAACGTGCTAGCGAGCTCGCTCACTGCCGGGCAGGTGTTGAAGGCGGTTTCCTCGTTTTGCGGTCCGTTCATCGCCGCTTTCGCCGCTTCCGTGCTGGGAAATTGGCAGTACTTGTTCCCGATATTCGCGGTGCTGACGTTGCTGTCCACGCTTTGGCTGATGTCCGCGCGTATCCATGAAGATGGCGCGGAGCCGGAAGTTTCCTCGTGGGGCGGGACGTTCGGGTTGTTGAAGGACAGGACGATCTTCTTGCTTTTTCTCGGCATCGTGTTCGTGGTCGGCGTGGACGTGGGAACGAACATGGTAGTACCCAAGCTGTTGATCGAGCGGTGCGGGTTTACCGAGATCGAGTCGGCGGTGGGACCGAGTACCTATTTCGCCTTCCGCACGATCGGGGCGTTTATCGGGACATTTCTGCTTGCCCGCGTGTCGGGCAGGAAGTATTTCCAGGTGAATATTATGGCGGCTATCGCCGGGCTGCTGGCGTTGTTCTTCGTTGGCGGGCAATACGCTATTTTGGCGTTGGTCGCTCTCGTGGGGTTCACTTGTTCCAGCATTTTCTCGCTCGTTTTCTCCATGGCTATACAAGCCCGCCCGGAGAAAGCGAACGGCATATCCGGTCTGATGGTAACCGGTATATTCGGGGGAGCCGTCGTGCCGCCGCTGATGGGTTACCTTACCGATCTGCTTGGCAGCCAGGCGGGGTCGCTTCTGGTGATCCTCGGTTGCCTCTGTTACCTGCTTTACTGCTCCTTCGGGATCAAGGTGAAAGCGTGAATCGTCAATCTTAAATCATAAATATAGCATGTACCAGTTTGACAAAAGAATAGTGATGACGTTGGATGCCGGGGGAACGAATTTCGTGTTCTCGGCGATACAGTCCAACGAGGAGATCGTGGAACCGCTCACGTTGCCTTCCAACGGGAATGATCTCGAGCGGTGCCTGGCGACGATGGTCACGGGCTTCTCGGCAATCCGCGAGAGGCTGGCGGACGCTCCCGTGGCGATCAGTTTCGCCTTTCCCGGTCCGGCGGATTACGTGAACGGGATTATCGGCGACTTGAAGAACCTGCCCGCTTTCCAGGGAGGCGTGGCGTTGAAGGCTTTCCTTGAACGGGAGTTCGGGATACCCGTGTTTATCAATAATGACGGCGACCTTTTCGCTTACGGCGAGGCGTTGGCGGGGGCGTTGCCCGAGGTGAACCGGATGTTGCAGGAGGCGGGAAAAGGCAAGGTGTACAAGAATTTGATCGGCATCACGCTGGGCACGGGGTTCGGGGGCGGCGTGGTCCGTGACCGGGAACTGTTTCTCGGGGACAATGGAGCCGCCGCCGAGGTATGGGTGTTGCGCGACAAGCGGGAACCCCGCTACGGCGTGGAGGAAGGAATCTCTATCCGTGCCATCCGGCGTGGATATGCCCGGTTGTCGGGTGACGAGCGGGATTTGACACCGAGGGATATTTTCGATATAGCCGAGGGTACGCTCGACGGCGACCGGGAGGCGGCTCGCGAGGCTTTCGCCCGTGCCGGGGAGGTGCTGGGAGAGGCTATCGCCTCGATGAACGCCGTGGTGGACGGGGTCATCGTGATCGGTGGCGGCATCGTGGCGGCACATAAATACTTGATGCCCGCCGTGATGCGAGAGTTGAACGGCTCGTTGTGCATGTATGACGGCAGCCCGGTGGATCGCATGGAGATGAAAGCTTTCTTCCTCGACGACCCGCGTGACCGGGAAGCGTTTCTCGCCCCAACCACGAAACAAATCCTTATCCCCGGGACGACGGAAACTGTGGATTACGACCCCGTGAAACGTGCTGCCGTCCTCGTCACGCGGCTGGGCACGAGCAAGGCAATCGCCTTCGGGGCTTACGCCTTTGCGCTGAACGAGCTGGATAGAGGATAGCTTACATTTTACTCTAAACTTTAAATTTAAAACTTACTTGTATGAACTCGGATTATTCATTGAACCCGCACGTTTTGTCGCGTTACTTGCATAAGGAACCGAAGTATTTTACCAAAGAAGATATCATTCGTTACGTTAGAGAGAATGATATCGAGATGATTAATTTCCGTTATCCCGGGGCAGACGGGCGGTTGAAGACGCTGAATTTTATTATTAACAGTCTTGAGCATCTTGACAATATACTGACCTGCGGGGAACGGGTGGACGGGTCGAGCCTTTTCCCTTATATCGAGGCAGGATCGAGTGACCTTTACGTGTTGCCCCGTTATCGTACGGCATTCCTCAACCCGTTCAGCGATATCCCGGCGGTAGATATACTTTGCAGTTTTTACACGAAGGATGGCAAGCCTCTCGAGATGTCACCGGAGTACACGATGCGAAAGGCGCACGAGGCGTTGCGGCAGGTGACAGGGTTGGAATACGAGGTGATGGGCGAGTTGGAATACTACGTGGTTACCGATACGGAGCCGTTGTACGGGACTCCCGACCAGCGGGGATACCACGAGTCGACGCCATTCTGTAAGGGACAGGAGTTGCGCACGTTGGCGATGAAGTATATCGCTTCTACCGGGGGACTGATCAAATACGGGCATTCCGAGGTCGGTAATTTCACGTTGGACGCGCGATCGTTCGAGCAGAACGAGATCGAATTTCTACCCACGCGCATGGAGGATGCCGCCGACCAGTTGATGATTGCCAAATGGATTCTCCGCACGCTGGCGCACGAGTACGGGGTAGACCTGACGTTTGCCCCGAAGATCACCGTGGGCAAGGCGGGTAGCGGTATGCATATTCACACCCGCCTCACCCGTGACGGCAAGAACGTGCTGGTGGAGAACGGCAAGCTGACGGATACCGCCCTGAAGGCGATCGCCGGGTATCTCGACCTGGCTCCCTCGTTGACGGCTTTCGGCAACACGAACCCGTCGTCATATTTCCGTTTGGTTCCTCACCAGGAGGCTCCCACGAATATCTGCTGGGGTGACCGCAACCGTTCGGTGCTGGTGCGCGTGCCTCTCGGCTGGACGAGCGGGGCTGCCAATATGTTGCAGGACGCTAACCCGCGGGAACTGGTGGAAGAGCGTGATTATAGCAACAAGCAAACCGTGGAATTCCGTTGCCCGGACGGATCGGCGGATGTCTATCTGCTGATAGCGGGACTTGCCGTTGCCGCCCGCCACGGTTTCGAGATGGAGAACGCCTTGCAATACGCCCGTGACCGTTACGTGGACGTGAATATCTTCGATGATGCCAACAAGGCGGTTGCCGACCGGTTGAGCCATCTCCCTGCTTCCTGTCACGAGTCAGCCCTCTGCCTGGAACAACAGCGCGGCGTGTACGAGGAATACGGCGTGTTCGCCCCCGGGTTGATTGACGGTGTTATCGCCATGCTCCGGAAATACGATGATGCTAATCTTCGTGAACAACTCAAGAATGAGGAGGTGGGGATGGAGGAACTCGTGGAGAGGTATTATTATTGCGGATGAAGCGATCGATGCTGTGATTTAGTGATTGCCGATTGGGGGATTTTAGATTAAAAAGATTACCGAAGCTGGAATACTCTCCGGCTTCGGTAATCTTTTTAATTTGCGTCTAAAAATTAATTCAGTCCGCTTCGTTCGAGTAACGCGTCGACGGTCGGTTCCTGTCCGCGGAAACGCTTGTAGAGCGTCATCGGGTTCTCGGAAGCGCCTTTTTCCAACACTTCACGGCGGAATGACTCGGCGGTTGCCCGGTCGAAGATACCGCATTGTTTGAACAGCGAGAAGGCATCGGCATCGAGTACTTCCGCCCACTTGTAGCCATAGTAACCGGCGGCGTATCCCCCGGCAAAGATGTGCCCGAAGGCGGGGGAGAAGGCGGTGCCTTTCACGAGGGGCATGATCTCCGTGCGTCCCATGGCTCGTTGTTCGAAGTCAACGAGGGGTTCGGTAACGGGAGCGGTGATCGTGTGCCATGCCATGTCCACCATGCCGAAGCTCAGCTGGCGGTCGCTGCCGTATCCCGCTTGGAAGTTGGACGAACGTTTGATCTTGTCGATGTACTCTTGCGGGATGGTTTCGCCCGTCTGGTAGTGGGTTGCCCACGTGTCCAGCCATTCTTTTTCGAGGGCGTAGTTTTCCATGAATTGCGAGGGCAATTCCACGAAGTCGCGGGACACGCCGTCCATCGAGGTTGAACCGTAGGTGCATTTACCGAAGATGCCGTGCAGGGCGTGACCGAACTCGTGGAGGAAGGTAGTTACCTCGCTGAACGTCAGTAACGACGGTTTCGTGTCGGTCGGTTTCGTGAAGTTCATCACGAGGGATACCAGCGGGCGTTGGTCTTTGCCGTCTACCATTTTTTGTCCCCGGAAAGCGGTCATCCACGCACCTCCGCCCTTGCTCTCGCGCGGGAAGAAGTCGGTGTAAAGCACGGCGAGGAACGAACCGTCATTGTCGTAGACCTCGTAGGTTTTCACCTCGGGGTGGTACAGCGGGATGTTCGTCACTTCCTTGAAGGTGATGCCGTAGAGGCGCATGGCAAGGTCGAACACGCCGCGTTGCGCGTTTTCCAGCTTGAAATAGGGGCGCAGCATCTCGTCGTCGAGGGCGTATTTTTCTTGCATCAGTTTATTGGAATAGTACGACCAGTCCCAGCGTTGCAGTTCGCCCTTGAGTCCCTGTGCACGGGCGTATTTCTCCACTTCCGCCTTGTCCGCCAGGGCGTGGCGGTGCGATGCCTCGTGCAGTTGGTCGATGAAGTCGTTGACGATCTCGGGGGTATTCGCCATGCGGTCGGTTAGCGCGTAGTCCGCGTAGGTGGGGTATCCCAGCAATTTCGCCTTTTCGAGGCGCAGTGCCGTGATGCGTTTTACCACGCTTTCGTTGTTGTATTCATTGTCGCGGTACGCGCGGGAGGCGTTGGCACGGTACATTTGCTCGCGGAGGGCACGGTTGTCGGCGTATTTCATGAAGGGTGCCATGCTGGGGTAGTGGAGGGTGAACACCCATCCTTCTTTACCGCGTTGCTTGGCGGTCATCGCTGCCATTTCCTTCACTCCCTCGGGAAGTCCCGCGAGGTCTTTCTCGTCGGTGACGAGCATCTCGAAATCGTTCGTTTCCGCCAGTTCGTTCTTGTCGAACGTGAGGCTTAGTTTCGATAGTTCCACGGAGATTTCCTTGAAACGTTCCTTGGCGTCGCCCTCTAGGTTCGCCCCCCCGTCGATGAAGGATTTCCACGTGTTCTCGAGCAGGGTAGCCTGTTCCGTCGTGAGGTTCAGACCCTCTTTTTGCTCGTGTACTTGTTTCACGCGGGTGAATAATGCCGGGTTCATGTATATCGCGTTGCTGTAAGCGGTGAGCTTCGGCGACACGTTTTGCGCTATATCTTGCATCACGCTGTCCGTGAGGCAGGCGTTCAGGTTGAAAAATATACCTGCCACGTCGCCCAGACGTTTGCCGGCGCCGTCCAGTGCCGCGATGGTGTTGTCGAAAGTGGGTGTTTCCTTCGAGTTGGCGATAAGGTCGATTTCCCGTTGTGCTTCCTCGATGGCAGCATCAAAAGCAGGTTCGTAATGTTCCGCCTTGATCTTATCGAAAGGCGGCGTCTGGTGGGGAGTGGCGAAATCCGTCAGCAACGGGTTCTGCTCTGTCTTCCCGCAAGATGCCACAAGTAAAATAATTGCAGCCATAGATAATGTTTTTCTCATGTTATATTAATTTGTTATTACTCTAATTCGAGGTGCGAAGTTACGAAAAGTTTATAAAGTTACGAGGTTTGGCGGGTAATAGATTAAGGTTAGGCTATCTTTCCTCTACCTTATGGAGGAATCATGAACCAAGCATAAACGTAGCATAGGCGATGATTTACGTTTATGCTACGTTTATGGTTCGAAGATGCCACGTTCATGGGGTAGGGAATGGGTAGCCCAAGGACGAGGATTGTGGTGGAATGGGATCAACTGTTCGGCGTGATGTCTGCTAGTTCATCGGTGATGGCTTGTTGCCTGCGTTTGTTGTAAGTCTGAGACAATTCGTCGAGCAGTTCTTTGGCAATAGCCGTTTTGTCGGTCTGGCGGTCGCCGATGATGACTTCTCGCTGCCCGTGACAGATGGGAATCATCGTGTCGACGGCTTCGCGGATAAGCAGCATCCTCCAACATCATTATTCCAGATCGGCCTTCCTGTTTCCTGTAATCGTGCATAAATTCAACCGATGTACACAATAAAAAGAAGTAACACTCTGTTTTACTGAATTATAACACGATAAAATGTACACGTGAAAATTTCCAGAATTACTCAATGACGTCTAAGTTTGCACCCAAAAATAACGCGTATGGAAAAACATAAATTTTATAACCTGTGCTCCACTTTAGCTGCGGCTACATTGGTAATGTCGCTTTTCGCAACGTCCTGCACGGATGAAACCGAGCAACTCCCATCTTCGGAGCGTATCCGTTTTATGTTTCAGGTTCAGAGAGCCGGAACCTCTTTCGAGGGAGACGGGCAGAAGACAGCCTCCCGCTCCAGTGTTTCCGCCTTGCAGACCGGGATGGTAGATTCCCTCTACCTGCACACCCTTTACACTGACAGCATCCGTTTCCCGTTCGTGGAAGATGCGGATGACAGCGTTGCAGTGTCCCGCGCCACCCCGGTAAACGCCGGTAACATGTACGACACGTTCGGGGTGTCTGCCTATTCATACACCGGCAGCTGGGACGGCACTCAACTCCCCAATTATATGTATGATGTTTCGGTCAAGAATAACGGCGGTTCCTGGGAGCCCGCCTCCAACCCTTATTGGCCGGGTCGTGCCTACAGGATGAAATTCTTCGCCTACGCGCCGAAGGGTAATGGCGCTTACCGGCTTTCCGGGCGGGAGGCCTCCGGCGCTCCGAGCATCGCCTGCACGGTTCCTGACGCCGTGGCTGACCAGCAGGACCTGCTTGTGGCGGCCTCCGGCGAGCTCCCGGGTAACTCCGGTACAGCTGTCGACCTAACTTTCCACCACGCGCTTACCGCGGTGAAGTTCGTACGCGGCAGTGACATGAAGGCGGGTATAATAAAGAGCGTGACGCTGAAAGGGGTGAACTCCACGGGTACCTATAATTTCGAGACACGCGAGTGGAGCGGCATCGGCACGGTGAAGAACTTTTCCCAAACGTTGGACAAGGCTTCCGACGGGACCTCGGGCAGAGCCATCACCACGGAGGCGCAGACCTTCATGATGATTCCGCAGACGCTCCCCGACGGGGCGGTGATAGAAGTCGTGTTCAATGACGGGACAGACGACCACACCTTGACCGGAGCCATCGGTAAGCAGGTTTGGCCCATGGGAAAGACCGTGACCTACAAAATATCCACCACTTCCATCAACTGGGAATACGTGCTCACAGTCAATCCCCCGGCTATATTTAACTATACGGGAGGCACGAGGACTTATAGAGTGACCAGCTACCGGAAAAACAGCAAGGGAGCCCAAGAGCCCGTGAAGTGGAAGGCGCAGTTCTCCACCGATAACGGCGCGACGTGGAGCGACACCAAGCCCGACTGGCTCACCGCGTTCACGGCAAGCGGCGCGGGTAGTGTGACCGCGGTATCCCTCAATGCCACGGTGAACGCACAGACAGGCATAAAGGAGGATAATTCGCATACAACAGCCTTGCGGGGAAAAGGAGAGAAAGGATCGGCAACCACGCCTTACAACCTGTCGAACAAGAACGGCGGATCTGCGGTCGAGAATACCGCCAACTGCTACGTGATAGGCGCTCCGGGATATTACTCCTTCCCTCTGGTTTATGGCAACGCGATCAAGGGCGGAGCGGTCAACAGTTCCGCGTATAGCTCTACCGCCAAGACAAGCCGCTACATCCTGAACCCGTTCATCAACCATGCGGGAACCGGCATAACCGGCCCTTATCTCACGGACAACGGATGTGTTCCCGCGAAGGCGGAACTGGTATGGCAAGACGCCCCCTCTCTGGTCAGCGAAATAAGATACAATTCCGGAAGCAATGGTGGCAACATCTCCTTCAAGGTTGACAAGAATACCATACAGCAAGGCAACGCGGTGATTGCCGTCAAGGATGCCTCGGGCGACGTTCTCTGGTCCTGGCACATCTGGGTGACGGACGAGGACGTGAACAATACCATCGAGGTGACCAATCACCAGAATGTGAAATACAGGTTCATGCCCGTTCACCTTGGATGGTGCGACGAATATATCGTCACATATGATGCACGTGACTGCAAGGTACGTTTCACCGCCGGTGATCGAACAAAAGATATTACCGTTTCCCAACGTAGTAATACTGGCATAATGGGTTGTAATCATCCTTTTTATCAATGGGGACGCAAGGACCCGTTCTGTCCGTCCAATGACAGGGACGGCAATAAAATATGGTATGATGCAAACGGAACCCCTTCTGACGCGAATGTAAAAGTGGAAGCGTTCCCGTATGGTATGGAATGTATCAGGAAGTATATACTCAACCCCGGTGTGATGCAAGGCAATGGTCAAAAAAATGGTGATAACACTTACTATAACTTGTGGAGCGCCAATAACAATACGGCCTCCGCTAACGACAACCCAGTTGTCAAGACTATTTACGATCCTTGCCCTGTCGGTTTCAAACTTCCTGCTAGCAATGCATTTACAGGGTTTACAACAACAGGAGAGAATGCACCTTATAAGGATAATATCTCTCAAATCAACGGCACTTCGGACGGTAGGAGAGGGTGGAACTTCTACGCCCAGGCCAACAAGACCGGACAACAGATATTTTTTCCTACCTCAGGTTTGCGCAGCCCAGATGGCAGTGTTGGGTTCACCGTCGGCTACTGTTGGTCGGCCGCACCAGCCAGCCTGAGCTACGGGTGGCACTTGCGCTTGTACCGGGAGTGGGGTGTGAACGTATTAGACTATATGTTACGTTCATACGGGTTTCCTCTGCGTCCTGTCCAAGAATAGAGAGCGTAGCGAACGTATTGGATTTATTTGATTATTTGGATTTATTTGATTATTTGATTATTTGATTATTTGATTATTTTCCTACGGCTTGTAGCCGTAGGAAATTTACCGGCTATGCTATCTCCCGTCGCTAGCAAGTACTCCGTTTTCTTGATTTTTTAATGGTAATTATTTTTTCCCTTTGAACATGACTCTTGGTTCTACCACGAATGGGATGACCGAGACCGTGATGTCTAAGGCTAGGCTGTCGTGTTGCACTTTTCCCTCGTGCGAGTAGGACATCTTGCGTGTGCCGACATTGACGTTGCCGCTACCCTTGAGGCTAAAGGCGTCGCTGGAGGAGGTGGCGGTTGCTGATGCCGGGTCTACCGTGATGCCGCGCACGGGCATGGTGAAGTTCACCAGCTTGAGGGCGAGCGTGCCGTTCGAGTCAGCGGTGATCTCGATGCCACAGGGGATGGGACCTTCCGGTATCATGCCTTTCGCCTCGGGGGGAACCATGGCTTTCACGTGGTCGGGCAGCACGATAGTCGCTTCGCCGCGGTATACCCCGGGCAGTTTGTCGATGTCGCCCGCGTGGTGGTCGGAACAGCTGTTGCAGGAGGTGAATAAAACGGGTGCCGGCACGAAAACGAGAAGCAAGAGTGTAAAGAATAGGTTCTTGTTCATGAACTGTTGATTTATTTTTGTACTTTCGGGGGCTAAAAATAGAAACTTTTAGACGAAAAACCATCAAGTATATGAAAATTATAGGACAATTGCTTCTCGTTTTGCTCGTTACTGCCGGAATTGCCGGGGTGACCCGGGTGGAGGCGAAAGACAAGAAAGACCACGGGGCTGCCGTTGCCGGAACGTACAACGGGAAGGCTTATATCGAGATCATGCAGCGGGAAATGCCCTTGAAACTGGAATTGAAACGGACGCACCGGGATAGCGTGGAGGTGGTGGTGACCGATTTCGAGCTTCCCACGGGGCAAAAGTTCAGCTACCGTTCCGGCAGGGTGTCGGTAAAGCCGGAAGTGAAGGACGGCAAGACGGTGTACCGGTTGAATATTACCTTTACTTATAATTATAACAATATGCCGATGCGCGTGACCGCCACGGGGACGATTACCGACGGTCAGCTCGATTCCACGGTAAAGGCCACGATCATGGATGCCATGGAAACGAAGGTAACTTATAAGGCGAAAAAGGTCGGTATTTCTCTTCGAGAGGAATAACCTTTATTTGTAAAATAAAAATTAAATGATATATTTGCGTTATTACCGGAATGGATATGCATGGTAAATGACGGACAAATTATCGAATTGTTAAAGGCGGGAAAACGAGAGGGTATGAATGTTTTGTTTGAACGCTATTATAAACCGTTAGTATTGTTTGCTGACGGGATGTTGCATGATTTGTCTGCGGCGGAGGATGTGGTTCAGGAGCAGTTGGTTAAGTTGTGGGAAGAGGCTCTTTACGAACGGATTCACGAGCGGGCGTTGAGCACCTTTCTTTTCACGATGGTAAAGAATAGTTGTACAAACCAGTTGTTGCGGCGAGGCATAAAGACCGAGCTGCTTGCCTTGCCTCATTACCAGATAGCCCAAGAGGAAGCACAGGAACTTGATCCCGAGGTGGTTCATATGGTGCGGAAAGCGTTGGATTCTCTTCCGGAGAAGACTCGCGGCGTGGTGGAATGTGTCATGTTGAGAGGGCGTATGTATAAAGAAGCGGCGGAGGAATTGGGTGTGTCGCTCAATACCGTGAAAACATTATTAAAAATCGGGTTAAAAGAATTGCGCGTGCTGCTAAAGGAACAACGGGGAATGATATTTTTATTTATCTCTCGTTTTAGTAAGATTCTTTCTCGTTAGTTTAGTAGGTTCCAGAAAAAAAATTATCTTTTTATTCACCCGCGAAAGAAAAAATCTTGTTTAACTAATAAAACAAACAAGAGAAAGCATGAAAATAGATGATGATATATTCCGGGATATTCTGGCTTGCTGGGGCGGAAACGCCACGGGAGAGCAGGTGAATCGAGTGCGGGAATGGATGGAGGAGAACGAGGAAAACCGACGGGAATACGAGCGTCTGTCCCGGCTTTATTACCGGTTGGGGTACGCGGAGCGTTGGGATAAAATTGATGTACAAACAGAGAAAAGCCGCTTGCTGGGACGTCTGTCAAGATCGGGAAAGCGGCGGATGGTACGTTACGTTTGGGGTGGAATCGCGGCGGCTTGCGTGATTATTGGCGTGATGGTTTTCCCGTGGGGAAGGGAAACGCCAGTGTCGAAATTGCCTTCCTTGAATTTAGCGGAGGTGTTATCCGGCAGTTCCAAGGCAACCTTGGTTCTGGATGACGGGCGAATGATCCCGTTGACGGCGGATACTTCTTTTCGGATGCAGGTGGAAGGGGCGATGGTGAAAGAAGACCTTGCCGCCGGGTTGAAATATGAGGTTTCGGATAGTTTGAAAGAAGTGCTGAAGCGCCAGCCCGTGGGATATAATAAATTGGTTGTTCCTCGTGGCGGGGAATACATCATGACCCTTGCCGACGGTACGCGGGTGTGGTTGAATGCCGAAACGGAAATGAGGTATCCGGTTGTTTTCGGAAAAGATACGCGGGAGGTTTACGTGAAAGGCGAGGCTTATTTCGAGGTGGCAAAGGATGCTTCGTGTCCTTTTATCGTGCACGCTTCGGGTGTGGCAACCCGAGTGTTGGGAACGTCTTTTAACGTGATGGCTTACGAGGGGGAAGAACGGGTGGAGGTTACTCTCGTGACCGGAAAAGTCGAGGTCGGGAATGCGGGGAATAAATGCTCGCTGGTGCCCGGGTGGCAGGCGGTGGTCGAGCAGGAAACGCACCGGATCACCCGGAAGGAAGTAAATGTGGCGGCATATACCTCGTGGCGGAACGGGTTGTTCGATTTTGGGGAAATGACGCTGGAAGAGTTGGTCGTGAAGTTGAGCCGCTGGTATGACGTGGATTTCGTTTTCGAGAATGACAATGCACGGGGCAAGCGGTTCACGGGAGCTGTAAAGAGAAATAACACACTGGAATTCACGCTTCATTTTATAGAGAAGACTTCAAACGTGTACTTTAAGGTAGACGGGCGAACGATTCGAATTTATGAGAAATAAAAAAGACCGTCAGGTGTTCGTACCACCTTTCGGTCTGAATCAAGTTTGGTAACTTAAAATACAAATGTATGAAAAAAAATCCATTAATGGGGTTCGTTTTGTGGAAAAACGAACGCTGGAAATTATTCTTGGTTATGCGATTAGTTATTGTATTTCTGTTTTGCTTCATGTTAGGAGGATATGCTAGCAGCAATGCGCAATACCGCCTGAACGTGAAAATGGGAGAAACGACTTTTGACGAGTTGTTTCAGGAGATTCGTAAGCAAACCGGTTGCATCGTGATGTATAACAGCGATGTGCTGGATAAGAACGCCAAGGTCGAGGCGAATTTCGGGGGAATAGAATTGACCGAGTTGTTGGAGAAGGTTTTGACCGGCAAGGGCTTGATTTTCGAGATCAACAAGGAGTTCGTGATTTTAATGAAAGCCCCGCAGAAAACCGAGGAGCAGAAGAAAATCACGATCACCGGAACCGTGAAGGATAAACGGGGAGAGCGGTTGATCGGGGTTACCGTGCTGGTGAAGGGGACGTCTATCGGGGTGGTGACGGATACGCTGGGTAAATACAAGATCACGTTGCCCGAACGTAAAGACCTTGTGCTGGTGTATTCTTTTATCGGGATGCAGAGCAAGGAAGTGAAGGTGACCGACCCGCGGGAGGTGAACGTGGTGTTGGAAGAGGAAAAGGTGAACTTGGAGGATGTTGTGGTGACGGGGTATGCCACGGTGAAGAAATCCAGTTTTACCGGTAATTCCGTGAAAGTGAATAAAGAAGATATCTTGAAGGTTTCTTCCAGCAATGTCGTGGATGTCTTGCAGGTGTTCGATCCTTCTTTGCGTATCATGCGTAACAACGAGATGGGATCGGACCCGAACACGCTGCCGGAGTTTTATATCCGCGGTCGTTCCGGTATCGGCGTGATGGAGTTGGACAAGGGGGATTTGTCGAAGTCCGCCTTGTCGAATAACCCGAATGCGCCTGTCTTTATTATGGATGGTTTCGAGGTGACAATGGAGAAAGTGTATGACCTCGACCCGAACCGCATCGAGAGCATCACGATATTGAAAGATGCGGCAGCCACGGCAATGTACGGTTCGCGGGGGGCAAACGGGGTGGTCGTGATCGAGACCGTAGCCCCGAAAGCCGGACGATTACAAGTGGATTATAGTTTCAACGGGGCGTTGACCGTGCCTGATTTGTCGGACTATAACCTGATGAATGCCTCGGAAAAACTGGAAGCCGAGCGCTTGGCGGGGTTGTTCGAGAGCGACGATATCGATAAGTATTACACGTTACAAAGCGAGTATCTCTCCAAGTTGAATAACGTGCTGAAAGGCGTGAATACCGATTGGATTTCGCAACCGTTGCGAAACGAGGTCAATCACAAACACAGCCTTTACGTGGTGGGGGGAAGCGAGAATATTCGTTTCGGTGTCGACCTGAAGTATGATAACCAGAACGGTGTCATGAAGGGGTCCGTGAGAAACCGGAAGGGGGCGGGGCTTTCGCTGGATTACCGGATCGGCGATTTCCAGATTCGGAATTATATCACGTATGACGTGGTGAAGGCGAAGAATTCTCCTTACGGGGTGTTCAGCGATTACACGAAGAAATTGCCGTATGACCCGATGAAGGACGAGGAGGGCAACTGGTTGAAAGCAACAAAATTCTGGCATTCTGCGGCGACGAATTACGACAACCCGTTGTACGAGGCGGAATTATTGAAGAGTTTCGACAAGAACGGGTATGACGAGTTGATGAATAACTTGAGCCTGAATTGGTATGGGGCTAGTGGTTTGCAGGTGAAAGGGCAGTTTTCCGTGACTAAACGGGATTACTGGACGAAGACGTTTGTCGACCCGTTGTCGGCTAAATTCGGTGACGAGAGCGAAACGTTGCGGGGATCGTTGACCGAGTCAACGACGAAGGAGTTGTCGATGAACTTGAACTTGTTGTTTACTTACGTGAAGACGATCGATAAGCATAGCATGAATCTGACTTTGGGATTGAATACCGTGGAAAACAAACGTAGTTATTTTACCGCTTCTTACTTGGGTTTTCCCTCGGGTACGCTGAATACGCCGAGTTACGCGGAACAGATCGTGTCGAAGCCTGGCGTGTCGGACAATCATACGCGTTTGTTCGGTTCGTTTGCCACGTTGAATTATACTTATAATAATGTCTATCTTCTCGATGCTTCTTTTCGCCTGGACGGTTCTTCCGAGTTCGGTACGGACAAGAAATACGCACCTTTCTATTCTATCGGGGTGGGTATGAATATCCATAATTACGAATTCATGAAAACTCAGGAGATCGTGAGCCAACTACGCCTGACGGCAACTCACGGGCAATTGGGAAAAACGAACTTTCCCCCGTATGCAGCCAAACATACTTACGGGGTGTCTGATAACTATTATATCACGGGAAACGGGATTTATCTTTATTACATGGGGAACGACAAGTTGAAATGGGAGAAGACGATCTCGAACGAGGTGAAGTTGGATTTGGGTTTTATGCAGGATGCTATTTTGTTGAAAGCGGCGTGGTATGACAAGAAAACGGTAGACCTGATTACCGATGTCACTTTACCGGCTTCTACCGGCTTCACCGTGTACAAGGATAACTTGGGCGAGGTGAGGAACCGGGGATTTGAACTCGACGTGAAGGCGGTTTTGTACAAGAGTAATGACATGTACGTTTCGGTATTCGGCAATCTGGCACACAATAAAAACAAGATCCTGAAGATTTCCGAGTCGTTGAAGGCTTATAACGACCGGGTTGACGAGAAATATGAAGGGTATAACGAGAGTGTATTCTCCCAACAAGACCCGCAATACAGCAAGCCGTTTATGAAATACGTGGAAGGGGGCTCGCTAACGTCCATCTTCGGGATGAAGTCTTTCGGTATCAACCCGAGTGACGGGCAGGAACTTTACTTGAAACGGGACGGTACGGTGACTTCGGAATGGGAGTCGCGGGAACAAGTGATTCTCGGCGACATGGAGGCAGACGCGCAGGGTGCTTTCGGGCTGAACGTGCAGTATAAGTCGTTCGCGTTGTTTACCTCTTTCCTTTATGAGTTCGGGGGGCAGGCATACAACTCCACGTTAGTGGAGAAAGTGGAAAACGTGGATGTTTACAACATGAATGCCGATAAGCGCGTGTTGACGGAGCGGTGGCAGAAACCGGGCGACGTGACCCGCTTGAAGGCGATACAGGATCGTTCGTTGACGACCCGTCCGACTTCCCGTTTCGTGCAGAATTATAACGTGTTGAACTTTAATTCACTGACAGTACAATATGATTTCAACACGTCGCTGGTTAGCAAAATCGGGCTTAGTATGCTGCGTTTGTCATTCAATATGAAGGATATTGCCAACTTTTCGAGCGTGAAACAGGAGCGGGGATTGAGTTATCCCTACGCGAGGACGTTTAACTTTACCTTAAATGCAAGTTTCTAAAACAGGTGATTATGAAAAAAATAAGTTATATATTGTGGACATTCGTGCTGGCGGCGTGTTTGTCGGGCTGTAACAAATGGTTGGATATCGAACCGGAGAACCAGGCGAATGACGATAAGGTTTTCAAAGATTACGTGGGATTCCGCAACGCGTTGAACGGGATATACGAGATGTTGTCCCAGCAGGACTTGTACGGGCGGGAGATGACGTGGGGATTCGTGAGTGCTTTAGCTCAGACGTATGATGACACGGATTTGCAAAAATCGTACCCCGGGTTGGAAACTTATAACTACGGAATGGAAAAGAACAAGTCGGTGATTTCTACGATCTGGTCAAAAAGTTATAACGCGATAGCGAATTGTAATAAGCTGATCGCGGAGATTGAGCCGAAAGATTCTACCTTTTTCCCCAACGGGAGGATAGAGAAGAATATGATACTCGGGGAGGCGCTGGCGTTGCGTGGATTCCTGCATTTCGATATGTTGCGTTTGTTCGCTCCCGCGCCTTCGACGGGGAATGACGGGGCGTATATTCCTTATTTCAAGATATATCCCTCGAAGTACGAGGAGAAGAAAAAGACCAGCGAGATATTGGCGTTGGCGGAAGCGGATCTGAAACAGGCTCAACATCTGGTGGCGGAACTCGACACGTTGAAGAACGCGTTTGCTATGACGGGAACGATCCGGTTCGGTCTTTCCACCTCCGCCAGTATTGTAGACCGTTTCTTCGGGTACCGGGGATGCCGCATGAATTACCTCGCGGTGACGGGAATGCTGGCCCGCCTTTATATGTATGGCGGAAAAACGACGGATGCCATCCGGGAAGCCTCTATTGTCTACCGTTTTGCCACGCAAAAGAGTTTTGTCGCGTTCACGGACAGCTGGTATTTCTTCGCCCCGTACACGTACACGAAGTCTTGGGATGACATTCTTTTCGCGTTCCACGATCCGGAATTGATCGATAAGGTGGCAAAGTTCCGTTTGGGCACCGGACCCAAGATGTTGTTGAAAGGTGTGGACGCCATGTACGGCGACCGGCAGGATGGCGACGATTACCGCAAGGGGTTGATCGTCAGTGGTGACGGGGGACAAATCTCCCAGAAGTGGCTCGACGTGGGCGTGATTGCCGATTATGCCAAGCAGTATCCTTTGATTCCGGTGATACGGTTGAGCGAGATGTGTTACATTTTAAGTGAAGCATACTTGGAAAATAACGATAAAGTAAATGCTATTTCCATGTTGAACTACGTGAGGGGCAAGCGGGGAGCTAAGCGGCAGATTGCCGCGGACGTGGACGCAGAGAACAACGAAGCTTTCAAGGCAAGGATACGGACGGATCTGATGTGGGAGGGAATGAAGGAATATTTGACGGAGGGACAAACCTTCTTTATGTTCAAGCGGATGAACAGCCCGATATTGAACGGTTCACAAGTGATCGTGATGGGAGGAAAATTTGTGCTCCCGTTGCCGGAGAATGAAGATATACATTAAAACCATGAGGAATATGAAAAATATTATATTATACTTGAGCATACTTTTCTTTTTCACAGCTTGTGACCGGGAGGATATCCCGACTTATGAAGCGGAAAACTACGTGCAATTCGTGTCGGCTTATCCCGATTCGGTAGAGATATCTTTCTTTTTCTACCCGGGGCAATTGAGCATGGAGATTCCTTTGGAGCTAAAATTGTTAGGACAATTGCTGCCGGAGGATTCCGATTTCAAGATCGAGGTCGTGAAAGAGGCGACTACCGCCGCCCCGGAATATTATACTTTGCCGGAGAACCCGATGTTCATCAAAAACAGCGTGTACGACGAGAAAAAGTTGGTTATTTATCATCCCGGTGAACAGAACCTGCGTCTGGTGGTGGAAATCAAGGGCGGAAGCAAATTGCTTCCAGGACAGACGATCTACACGCGTAAAGTGATTCGTTTCTCCAACGAGGTGTCCCGCCCGAAATGGTGGGATCAGGCGGTGGTGGAATCTTTCCTCGGCACGTATTCCCGGACGAAATTCGAGAAGCTGATCGAGGTGACCGGCGTGGGTGATTGGACGGATCTTACGCCCGACCAGCGGTTGTCACAAGCCCGTAAATTGTTGTACCATTTGCGGGAAATGGAAACGGCGGGAACTCCCGTCAAAGACGAAAACCAGTTGAATATGACCGTCACCGTGATGGGATAGTAATTTAAAATCGCGATGTAATGAAAAAGATATATATTTTTATAGTTCTGTTGACGATGGCAGGATTGTCTTCCTGCCTTGACGATAAGGGGAATTACGATTATAAAGAATCCCGTAAAATCATGATCTCTATTCAAGCTCAGACCGTGTACTTGAACGACGAGGCGACGTTTTCCCCGACCATCCGTTACGAGGAGGGTGCCGATACACTGGATTACTCTTTTGAATGGAAGGTGGATAAGGAAACGGTGTCCAAAGAAAGAGTATTGAAAATAAAAGCGGAGAAGATCGGGGGACGCAAGTTGCAACTCGTCGTGACGGACGATCGCAGCGGTGAAACGTATACGCAGATCACCACGATGACTGTTAATTCGCGGTTCCGGTCAGGGTTTGCCGTGTTGTACGAGAAGAACGGCAAATCATGTATCGCGCATATCAATCACACGGAACCAGTGAATGCCAGCACGGAATTTACCACTTACTACGAGTTGTACAAGGAAATGAACGGTGAAGATCTCGGCGAGTTACCAGTGAAGATGATCGAGCATTTTTATTTCGGAGGTTCTCCCGGTGAGATTTTAGTTATTCAGCGCGGGGGACAGGGAACGGTAGAAATCGACGGGAATAGTATGAAGAAAGCGATGTTGACCCGGGACGAGTTCCTTGATGGTAAAGCTCCTGCCAACCTTGAGGTGAAGACGGTGTCTTACCCGCAGTACACGAACGTGCTGTTGAACGGCGACGGGAAGATTTACACCCGTTTCTTCCGTGATCCCAATAAAACGGGATTCCACTCGGCGGCTTATAATAGTGATCCGGTTGTCCTGCCCGGCAAGCCCGACTATAAGATCGCGGCGATTATCGAATCGGCATGGCAATATGCCAAACATATATTGTTATATGACGAACTGAACGGTAGGATGATTCACTTGCACTGTAATTATTACAACAACACGGAAGATTATCACGTGCTATGGAGTGAATCGGATTACCCGAAGGGTTTCGTGCCGTTGCACGACATGGGCGACATGAAACTGGTGTACGGTTCATCGTTCAGCAACCAGTACCAGGGGAGTTGTCAGCATATGTTGTTGCTAAAGAATGACGCGGGCGACTATGTTTACCAGACTTTCACGGTGCCTTCCCCGACTTACGCGAAGGATAGGGGAAAAGTGACGATCAGTTCCAGTGACGGCGTTTTCGATTTCTCGGGAGGGCAATATATCACGGAGAAAAGCAAGTTCTGGTTGTTGAAAAGTTCCGCGGGACGTTATTTGTTTTTCACGGGAGGTGCCGATAATGATAAACTCTATTACCACGACCGCAGTACCGGGGTGATAAAAGTGTACGCGGATTTCAACGGTCGTTCGATAGCAGCCCTCCACCCGATAAAGAATAACCAGCAAATGGGGCTGGGGATGGAAGACGGGGAATTCCTGTTGTATGATGTGACGGACGCCACGTTCATATCCGGACAACCGAAATTGATTAAAAGCATTACCGGATTCGGCGACCGCATCGTGGACGTGATCTACCGTTACGGTGCTAGCAGTTGGGATATGTAAAATAATGGAAAATTGAAAATGGAAAATTGAGAATGAGCTTTTCGTGCGTTTTACTTTAAACGCTTCATTTTTTCAGTCCTTTTGGGTGCAACGAAGAATCTTTCTTTATTGTATTTAGAATGGCGTGTGTTTTCATTTTCCATTTTCAATCTTCAATTGTCTTGTATTGTATAGAACTAAAACAAAGTGTATGAGAAGAAAATTATTTTTCTGTGTGATTATGATGCTGCTTATTCCCTTGACCATGACGGCAAGAAAGAAGAAAACAACATCCGAAAGTAAAGAAGTTAAAAAAGAAACGGCTTACGAGAAGCTGTTTAAAGGTAAGGCATGTGAAACGAAGAAGGGGATGATTACCTTGCACAAAATGGAAGGGAAGATTTATTTTGAAATTCCCTTATCGTTGTTGGGAAAAGAGATGTTGATCGGTTCCACGATAACCGCTATAACCGATAATAATTTCGGCAGCGTGGGGGAGAAGCCTAAAATGCCGTTGCACGTGACCTTCATGAAAACGGATTCTGTCGTTAGTTTGTGTGAGTTGTCATCAGGTCATTATACACCGGATGCCAATATCGCCAAGCGGTTGGAAGAAAGCCATCGCCCGGCTATCATGCAGGTATTCCCGGTAAAGGCGTACTCGGCGGATAGTAGTGCCGTGGTGGTTGATATGACGGATTTTCTGCTTAGTGACGAGGAACGGTTGAACCCTTTTACCTACTGGGCTCCCGCGACAATTTATCCCCGTCAGTTGCAAAAAGTATTTCAAAAGAATAACTCACAGATCGAAAGCGTGAAGGCTTTTGACGATAATATCAGCGTGCAATCAGCATTGACTTATACGGTGTCGGTAAGGGACCAGACGCGGTTCTATTATTACCAGATGCCTTTCACGGTAGTTATGACTCGCAGTTTTATCCTGTTGCCGGAGGAAAAGATGCGTCCCCGTTTGGCTGATCCCCGGATTTCGATTTTTTACCAGGGAAAAATGGAGTTCGATACCCGGAACAGGGGAATGGAGGGACGCTATTACGCGCAGAGGTGGCGTTTGGAACCGGTGGATGAGGCGGCTTACCGGCAAGGGAAGCTCGTGGACGTGAAAGAGCCGATCGTCTTTTACGTGGACGACGCTTTCCCCGAGAACTGGAAACAGGCGATAAAAGAAGGGGTGGAAGTGTGGCAGGATGCTTTCGAGAAGATCGGCTTGAAAAATGCCATCGTGGCAAGAGATTTCCCGAAAGATGATCCGGAATTCGATCCCGATAATTTGAAATATTCCTGCATCCGTTATTCCCCCTCGTGGATAGCGAACGCGATGGGACCCTCGTGGACAGACCCCAGAACTGGGGAGATTATCAATGCTTCCGTGTACTTGTACCATAATCTGGTGAAATTGGTGCAGGATTGGCGTTTTATCCATACGGCAGCGGTAGACCCGGACGTCCGGCGTAAAGTGCTTGACCCGGAAACATTGCACGATTGTATTCGTTACGTTGTTTCGCACGAGGTCGGGCATTGTCTGAGTTTTATGCACAATATGTCGGCATCGGCGGCTATCCCGGTCGATTCGCTGCGTTCCCCTTCTTTCACGCAAAAGTACGGGACGACTTATTCCATCATGGATTATGCCCGTAACAATTACGTGGCTCAGCCCGGCGACAAGGAACGGGGAGTACGTCTGACTCCGCCTCGCCTCGGGGTGTATGATTATTACACGATAAAATGGTTATACACGCCGCTTCCGGATGCTAGGTCTTCGGAGGAAGAAGTGCCCACGCTGGATCGTTGGATCAGCGAGAAAGCGGGTGATCCGGCTTATCGTTACGGGATGCAGCAATTCGGCGGGCGACTGGACCCAAGCTCGTTCGAGGAAGATTTGGGGGACGATGCAATGAAAGCGGCAACGTATGGAATAAAGAATCTGAAATACATCCTGGCAAATTTGAATGAATGGGTGGCAGCGGACGATAAAGATTATACCTTCCGCCAGAATATTTACAACGAGTTGATATACCAGTATTTCCGTTATCTGAATCACGTTATATACAATATTGGCGGGATATACATCAATCAACGGTATGACGGTGATCCCCTGCCTTTTTACGAGCCGGTTTCCCGGGAGAAACAAGAACGGGCACTGCGTTTTATGCTGGCACAACTGAAAGATATGGACTGGCTGGATGCACCGGGAATGCAAAAGACCTTACCCTTGATGAAAAACATTTCGGGCGATCTGGAAAATGCTATATTCCAGGGAATCATGTCTAGAGTCGGCGCTTTATTCCTGTGTATGGAGAAGACTGACCGGGATCACTATACCCCCGGAATGTACATGAATCAGATATTTGACTTTGTCTTTGCCCCGACACGCCAGGGGAAAATCTTGACAGGAACGGATATGCGTTTGCAAACTAAATACTTGTCCCACCTGATCACGGGTTCTAAAGTTACCGTAAAAGGCATGGGGGGACAGTCTATGGCACTCGTGAACGGGCTGGCTTTGGAAGTTCCCGAGTATATAAAAGCGAAAAGCAGGGAGGTATATGGCGTCCTGCCGGTAAATAGCGTGGGAATTTTCACTAATCAGGAAGTGTCCGGCGAGGCTTTATTGCCGGAAGAGATTCAGGGATTTGGGGCGGTTTACACGACGGGACCCATGCAGACTTCCATGGAAGCAATTTATTTCGATATATTGAAAAAAGCCCGAGCCTTGTTGAAAAGCAAGATAAACACGGGGTCGGAAGAGACTCGTATCCATTATAAATTGTTGATTCATAAATTGGATCAAGCTTTGGAATCATAAACTTTAAGTTGTATAGCATGAGAAAAATAGCATATATATTGTGCTTGTTGCCTATTCTTGTCGGCGTGATGGGTGATGTTTACGCGGTAGGACGGAAGAAGAAAGAAAAGGAGCAAGCGAAAGAAGAAATGAAATCCGAATATCAGAAATTCTTTGAGAATAAAAATGCGGAGACGGTGAAAGGGTTGATGGTCGTTCACAAAATGAACGGCAAAGTGTACGTGGAATTTCCGCTTCGCCTGTTGAACCGGGAGATGTTGCTGGCATCGTCTATCGCGGACATCAGCGATAACGGGGAGGGAGTGGTCGGACAGTTTGCGGCAGAACCCCAGACCGTGATGTTTACCCGGAACGGGAACACGATCAATGCCCGGATGATTAAAGTCGCGAAGGTGGAGAACCAGCAAGATCGGGAGCCTGTAAAGAAAGCGATCGAGCAATCTGCCATGCCGGGTATCACGCATAGTCTTAAAATAGAGGTTTTCACCCCGGATAGCAGTGCTGTCGTTTTGGATATGACCCCGTTCTTTATGGAACATACCGTGCACACGAATCCTTTTTCTTCCTATGCGGCAAATTCGAAGTGGGGCTTCGTTTACCGGGATCATAAGTATCGCCCGGAGAGAGGTATGTTGCGTGGAATCAAGGCAAACGGCAATAGTATCGCGGTAACCTGCCAGTTGGGGTATGACGTGGATTATATCATCATCGGGATGTTTTTGGGATCACGGGATTTGAAAGTTTCAGCCACGATTGATAAAATGTTGCTTCTGTTGCCGGAAGAACCCATGATGCCTCGTTTGGCTGATTCCCGCGTGGGGGTGTGCTTTATACCGAGGGCGAGTATTGAAGACGGGCAGCAAGGATTGCAACCGTTGTACTTGACCAAGCGTTGGCGCCTTGAACCGGAAAACCGGGATAAGTACGGTAAAGGCGAACTCGTTGCGCCGAAGAAGCCAATCGTGTTTTATATCGATTCACTCATACCCGGAAAATGGAAAAAATATATTCGGGAAGGCGTGGAGGAATGGAATAAGGCTTTCGAGCGGATCGGGTTTAAGAATGCCGTTCAAGCGAAAGAATTTCCGAAAGATCCCGCCTTTGATGCGTTGGATATAAATCATTCCGTGATCCGGTATGCCCCCACCTCTTCCTGGATGTATAGTCCGCAAAATTCCATGCATGTCGATATACGTACGGGAGAGATATTGAATGCCTCCATTTATATGCACCACAATATGTTGAGCACTTTTTATCGACTTCGGGTTATCGCCACGATGGCAACCGATCCCGAGGTGCGGGCAACAGAACTGCCCGATCATGTCATGGGCGGAATGATCCGGAATTACATTACACGGGAAGTGGGTGTTTGCTTGGGGTTAGCCAATAATTATAAGGCATCGTCAGCTTATCCGGTGGATTCTTTACGTTCGGCATCGTTTACCCGGAAATACGGGTTGAGCCCTTCGGTCATGGATGATGTGCCGTGCAATTATGTTGCCCAGCCGGACGACGTGCGTGATGGTGCGTGTTTGACCCAGAACGGGATAGGTGAATATGATTATTTCTTGATAAAATGGTTGTATCAGCCGATTATGGATGCCAAGACGTCCCGGGACGAGCGTGCGACCTTGGATCATTGGATAAAGGAGTCGCGAGAGAATCCCTATTGCCGTTTTGGGCGTGATCCCTTTATAATTGCAAGTGTCGATCCCGGGATACTTCCGGGTGACCTGGGGGACGACCAGGTGAAAGCCATGAAATATAAAATCGCGAATTTGAAAATCGCTTACGCGAATTTTGACAAGTGGTTCGCGAAGAATGATAAGACACTTGATATGCGTAGTTACCTGTATAACTTGTTGTCGGTGAGCTTATCCGGGCAAGGCTTGAAGAATTTGGGTGCGTACATCGGGGGATTTTACGTGAACGAGGTGATGGCAGACGAGAATCTTCCCGCTTATCGCGTAGTGCCTAAAGCCAAACAGCGGGAAGTGATTCGTTTTCTGTTGAATCAGGCGAAAGATTTGTCCTGGATAGAGAGGAAAGATTTTATACGGCAGATCCCGATGCGGGCACCGCAAGTGAATGACGTGCGGGTGGATATTATAAACACGTTATTCTCTCGCACGCGTATGGTCGCCCTGAGCGCGGAAAAGTCAAAAGAAGGTTATCAGCCGGAAGAATACATGGATGAGTTGTACCGGATCGTGTGGGAGGGAACGTTGAAAAAGCGTCCGCTGGATAAGGTGGAACGTGATTTGCAGATGGTGTTTCTTGCCGCGGTCATCGCAACTTCAACGGTGGCAGACGAGGCTTCCGTGATTGATCCGTCGGCAAGAGCAAGTGCTTTGGTGTCTGTAGATTATGAAAGATTGAATCGTTTCTTGGAAGGGAAGAAGGAATTCATGCCAGAGCCCCCGAATGCGTTCGATAGTAATTTATCACCATCCACCGTGGAAGGTTTTTATGCACAATATGGTTTTACTTCTAAGCCTTACCCGCAGGGACATCTGTTCTATCGGATGTTATTGAAAATAGAAACTTTGTTGAAAGAAACCGTATCTTCCAGTTCCGGAGATACCCGGTTGCATTACGAGTATTTGCTGTACAAGATTAAGAAATCGAAAGAAATTCAATAACGGGTTTTATGAATGACAATTCCCTCAAATACCCCTGTGCGGGAGTGGTTTGAGGGAATTGTTTTATTTTTATCGCAAGTCGATCACCTCAACTTCCGGGTGGGCTTCCTTGTCAAACCGGAAGAATTTCACATCGAGTTCCATCTCCGGTTTTTTCAGGCTCTTTATCGTGATGATCACATCGTTGCCGTCTTTCCCGAAAGAGGTTACTTTCTCCACCATGTTCGTCTTTGTATTAATCCAAACCCCAATTTTGGAAATCTGTTTATGCTCTTTCTTCGGGGTCAGTTCGATATACGCTTTCCCGTCTTTCTCCTCGATTAATTTCTGGGTGAATTTTTGGTTATGGATGTCGAAAAGGATGGAAGGATTCAACATCTCTTCCTCGTTATTGTCCGGGTTTTTGATGTTCACTTCTTCCTGCTCGGGCATATAAGTGTATATCACTTCCCCGTCGAAGTAATTGATCACGTCCATGACATCAATCCGGTACATTTTGTCTTTCATGTACGCTTTCCCGTGGTGCGTTTCCTGGATATTCTCTTCTTTATTAATCATCGAGAGGTCGAAGACCACCTCCACGGCAGGATATGACTTGATATTTTCAACCGTCTTGTCCAAAATCGTTTTTGCTTTTTCGTCCGTTTGCGCGGATACGGATATGCCGGTGAGGGCGAGGACCATAAGTGTCAATATGTGCTTCATACTATTCATATTTTCGTGTGTAATTAATTGTATCGCGAATATAGAGAAAAAATTGCTACCTTCGTGTCGTTTTTTTGAAAATAGGAGATGGATAAGGTAAAAGGAATCATATTCGCGGCGTTGTCCGCGGCTACTTTCGGGTTGATTCCGTTGTACGCCAACCAGGCGATCATCGACGGGGTAAATAATGAAACAATACTGGTATATCGATACGGGATCGCGGGCATCGTCTATGCTATATATTTGTTGATACGCCGCGTGGATATGCGGTTGTCCCGGGCGGAAACGAAAGAAGTCCTGCTGGCGGGCGTCGGGGGCTACGGGGTGACGGCTTTCTTCCTGATGTGGTCTTACCACTATATGCCCACGGGAGTGGCGACGGCAATTCACTTCTTTTACCCCGTGGTTGTGGCGATTCTGATGATGATATTTTACAAAGAACGCCTTCCCCTGGAAGTGCGGGCGGGCATAGTGCTCGCCATCTGCGGTGTTTACTTGCTATCGTGGACACCGGGAGAGGTGAAATGGTGGGGATTATTCTTCGTGCTCATGTCCACGGTGACTTACGGTTGTTATATCACCGCGTTGAACCGTCCCGTACTGAAAGCGATGAAGCCCGACGTGTTGACCTGCTACGTGCTGTTATTCACGGCTGTTTTCTACGTGATCGTAGCCTTGCTACAAGGGAAACTCGAGTTTATCACGCGTCCCCGCTTCCTGTTGGATATGACACAATTGGCGATATTGAGTACGATCGTGTCCGCCCGCTTGCTTGTTGCGGCAGTGAAATTGATCGGTTCCGTCCCCAGCTCCGTGCTCGGCACGCTGGAGCCGATTACCGCTATTGCCGTGGGGGTTGTCTATTTTAGGGAGCAATTGACTTATGTGAACTATATAGGTTTATTCATCGTGATAGCGGCAGTACTTGTTGTCGTCTGTCGGATGAAAAAGTAAGTCAAGAACAAACTTTATGAACGCGAGTGATTGTTTCTTTCGTATTTTAGTTAAATTTGCGGGAGAATTTGACCTTTTAAGAATGTAGATATGTTGTTGTTTATATCGCTGAATTTTTCTGCAATAGCCGATATTTTGTTAGTTGCCTTTATATTTTACCAGGTTTACAAGTTGGTGAAGGGAACTGTCGCTATAAATATATTTGCCGGAATTTTCACTTTCTACGTGGCTTGGTTATTGGTCAAGGCATTGAACATGGAGTTGATGTCTGACATCCTGGGACAATTTATCGGGATGGGAGTGATCGCCTTGCTTATCGTGTTCCAGCAGGAAGTGCGGCGTTTTCTGCTCTTGATTGGTAGTAAATACAATCTGCAAAACATATTCAACCTGGAACGGCTTTTCACGAAAACTTCTATAAAAGACGAGGTGGCGGATGCTATCGTCCGGGCTTGCGATTATTTTTCGAAGACAAAGACGGGGGCTTTGATCGTGTTGTCCCAAAATTCGGAGTTGTTTAATTATGCCCAGACGGGTGTATTGCTCCGCTCTATCGTTACGGAAGAATTGCTTGAGAATATCTTTTTTAAAAACTCGCCATTGCATGACGGGGCTGTTATCATTGCCGACAACAAGATTCTTGCGGCGAGGTGTATTCTGCCCGTGTCTGATAATAATAATATACCGGGAAGTCTTGGGTTGCGTCATCGTGCAGCTATCGGGATGAGTGCCGCCACGGATGCCCATATCGTGGTGGTCAGCGAGGAAACCGGAAATATTACTTTCGTGAAGGATGGGCATTTTAAGGTCAGAATCACTCCACAGGAATTGAATAGTTTCCTGCACAATGATTTCTCTGGTTTTGTCGTGAATAAATAGTTGCCGTAAAAATCTATAACGGGGTGTTCTCGGTGTAATCAGGGTGTAGTTTCGATGAAGATAGGGATCAAAGACATTTCACCTTCGATACAAAGACGTTTCAAAGACGTTCACGAACGTCTTTGAAACGTCTTTGTATTGTTTTTAAAACCTGTGTAATTCCTTTCTTTCCCGGAATTTCCCCGTGTTTATCCCGGGATCGTGTTACCCTGAAAAAAGTTTACTATAAACCGAAGTAAACCTATGTCAGAATTAATAAAATGTTTCGTTTTAATCTCGTTCAAAGATGACTTCATGAGGTAGGAATAACGGAAAAAACTTCACCCTCGCTTCATGATGATAAAAAGGTTGTTTTTTTAAGATATTGTTGTTGAGTTAGTTGTAAAAAAGTTACAAAAAAGTGGTCAAAATATTTGGAGAAGGCAATTTTATCGCGTTATCTTTGCACCCGCTTTCGAGAGAGAGCAAGTAACAAAAGATGCTGGAACAAGAGATTTGGAGGCTTTCAAAAAAAGTTTGAAAAAACTTTGAAAAAGATTTGGAAGTATGAAGAAAAACGATTTATCTTTGCATCCGCTTTCGCTTCAAAAATGGAGTGATTGTGAAACAGAAAAGAAGAGTTCTTTAAGATATTGAATGAACAACGTAGCGAGCGAGAATCGATAAGCGGCGTGATGCCGTGATTCATACACATGACCCTGCCAGAATAATTTCTGAAAATAACTATTACAATGAAGAGTTTGATCCTGGCTCAGGATGAACGCTAGCGACAGGCTTAACACATGCAAGTCGAGGGGCAGCATGAGGTAGCAATACCTTGATGGCGACCGGCGCACGGGTGAGTAACACGTGTGCAACCAACCTCGTGCCGGGAGATAACCCGCGGAAACGTGGACTAAGATCCCATGGTACTTCTTCCCCGCATGGAGAAGATTTTAAAAGTAATGGC
>NZ_LT594607.1:0-504807 GCF_900091675.1 Butyricimonas sp. Marseille-P2440
CTGCCCCTCGACTTGCATGTGTTAAGCCTGTCGCTAGCGTTCATCCTGAGCCAGGATCAAACTCTTCATTGTAATAGTTATTTTCAGAAATTATTCTGGCAGGGTCATGTGTATGAATCACGGCATCGCGCCGTTTATCGATTCTCGCTCGCTACGTTGTTCATTTCAATATCTTAAAGAACTCTTCTTCATCTTTCTTCTCCCCTCTATTCAGCCCCTCGTGCCCTCGTCGTTGAAAGCGGGTGCAAAGGTAAAGCTTATTTTTCAACCTCCAAATTTTTATCAAGTTTTTTTTTGAAACTTTTTTTTTCGAGGTTTCCCGAAACCTATCTGTCCAGTATCTCGTTTTAGCTTCTCTCGTCGCTTGCCCTCTCTCTCGAAAGCGGGTGCAAAGATAAGGCAATTGATTTCCATTTTCCAAATATTTCAAGAACTTTTTTTGATTTTTTTTACAATACCATAGATATCAAAGCGTTGAAAAATCACTAGAGCGGGTTCCAAACGGCCCTACACCACGCGACAAGCGCGATTTTACCGTGCAGGCTACGCTTTTTCCAGGCAATCACGGTAAATAATCATACCGTGTTACCAACGAGTAACCGGTTTCTCTCCTTTCTCTTTCCTTGCAAACTCTTTTCAAAAACTTTCCCGAAGGTCTTTGAAACGACTTTAAAACGAGTTTGAAAGAATTTGTTCCCTAACTACACCGGGACTACTCCCCGTCTTCAACGGGACCTTACCGATAAAACAAATAGGACGAGAAAATCTTCCCGCCCTATTCTATATATAACCAACATCTTAACCTTCTACAAATGCTTGAGTGCCAATTTTATTAACTCTTCCACGGAATCAATCCGATTGCTCGCCAATATCTTATCCAAAGTTTTAACAACTTGAACCCGAGCAAAGCCTAACATCACCAATGCAGCCTGCGCTTCCTCCCTCACCGCTCCCGAAGGCAAATTAATACTCTCGATAGCTACCCCTTCCTTTCCTATCTTATCTTTCAATTCTATAATCACGCGTTGGGCTGTTTTAACTCCGATCCCTTTGACACTCTTTATCGCGTTCACGTTTTCCGTGAGAATTGCCCCGGTTATTTCCTCGACTGTCATGGAACTCAGCATCACGTTTGCCGTATTCGCACCAATACCGGACACGGAGATCAATGCCCGAAACAGAGTCCTCTCTTCTTTCGAAAAGAAACCGTACAATAAATGAGCGTCTTCACGTACAATCTGGTGGATATAAAGCATCACTTCCGTTTGTGTGGCTATCTTGGAATACGTGTTCACCGAGATATGAATGGAATACCCGATTCCCCCGCAATCCACGATGGCACAAGCCGGTGTTGCTTCAACCAAAGTTCCTTTTATATATTCATACATACAATTGAAAATTGAAAATTGAAAATTGAAAATGACCCGGCACTTCAATTTCCAATTTTGTTTATACTATTAACGGAAACCGATAAGTTTACGTACTTCCTTCATGGTTGCGGAAGCACTGGCGCGGGCTTTCTCTGCTCCAGCGGCGGCAACTTTATCTAGATAATCCACGTTGGCAGCGTATTCTAGTATCCGTTCCCGGATAGGAGCACAGAAATTCGTGATATCTTCTGCCAATTGTTTCTTCAAATCCCCGTAACGGATTTCGCAATTATTATATTTCTCGTCGTAATAGTCATATACCTCTTTTGTGGACACAACATCCAACAAGGTGAACAAATTACGGATCACCTCAGGTTTCTCACTATTCGGTTCTGTCGGTCCGCTATCAGTAACAGCCTTCATGACTTTTTTCCGAATCGTGGCTGCATCATCGATGAGATAAATAGCGTTTCCCTCTGATTTTCCCATCTTACCCGAACCGTCCAGTCCCGGAATTTTTACTCCTTCGCCCGTGTACGAGAACGAAGCCGGTTCTGGGAATAACTCGTAACCGTATATCGTATTAAATCTGCGGGCAAATTTCCTTGCCATCTCCATATTCTGCTCCTGATCTTTCCCTACCGGCACTTTGTGCGCTTTGTGTATAATAATATCCGCCGCCATCAATGTGGGGTAAGTTAACAACCCGGCATTCACGTTATCCGGCTGTTTGCGTGCTTTTTCCTTGAAAGTTGTAGTACGTTCCAACTCCCCGAGATAAGCATTCATATTTAAAAAAAGGTATAACTCCAGAATTTCTTTTATATCACTTTGCACGTAAATAGTCGCCTTCTCCGGATCCAACCCACAAGCCAAGTACTCCGCCAATATCTTTCGCACGTTATCCACCACGTTGCCCGGGTGTGGATGTGTCGTCAGCGAGTGCCAATCTGCAATAAAAAAGAAACATTTATACTCGTCCTGCATTTTCAGAAAATTCTTCACTGCTCCAAAATAGTTCCCCAGATGCAAATTACCCGTGGGTCTGATTCCACTTACTACTGTTTCCATTGTTTATTTGATGTTTACAAATTATACAATACAAAGATACGCTTTTATTCTTTCCGTACAATAATTTTCATCTTCATCCCCATGTTGCCGAAGCGATATCATTGCCGTGCAAAGGCATTATACACACTAGCAATCAACACGTTACAAAACGGAAGGGTCATAATTGTTCATTTCAAACGTTTTCAATCAAGTAAGATATTGATAGACAGAGGCAAAAAAAAGTTACAAAAAACGATGTTGTTAGTTTATTTTTTCTACTTTTGAAACGCAAAGTCTAATTAAAATTTTAATTTAACATGGAAGGTTACGAAAAGAATGAAGGTATGGAAATGAATGATCGGGACGAGATCTATTCAAAACCGGTGAGAGCAGGAAAAAGGACTTATTTTTTTGACGTGAAAGCTACCCGTAATAATGACTACTATCTGACGATTACCGAAAGCAAGAAAAAATTTGACAAAGACGGTTCGCAAAATTACGAAAAGCACAAAATCTTTTTATACAAGGAAGACTTTGATAAATTCGCAGAAGGGTTGGATGAAGCCGTCGCCTATATTAAAGCGGCACTGAACGAAGAAACAATGGCTGTTCAGGAAGAAGTTGGAGTGAATGAATTAGATGATATCGATTTCGACGATTTAGCCAAATAAATAAAAAAACTCTTCGGTAACCGAAGAGTTTTTTTTATCTCATATACCCGTAAGGGATTTTTGCTAATCCTTCTGCCAGTTGATTGATACCTTTCTCCAACTTTCCTTTCAAAAGCATTTTGAACATCATGTTCAAGTCTGCCTCCAGGGTAATTCTCAAGCGTGTATCGTAAGGACCATTCTCTAACAACTGGATCCATACTTCAAAGTCAAACGGGACACGTCCGTTCCCTTCCAACTTAATCAATTTCGGTTCCTCTTTCTCCGCAATTTTCACCCCCATCTCCCCGAGCCCTTTCACCGTGAACGAGCAAGTATCCTCCGTCGTCCGCACATCCTCGATTTTATCCGCAATGTCCGGCATCGAGTGTCCCCCGATTTGTCCCCCTTGGACCCCCATCTGGCGAGCCATCTCGATCATCCTCCCGATCTTGGTGAAATCAGAAAGAAAAGCATACACGTCCCCGATCGCACTGTCAATTTTTTGAATTCCGCTAACCACTCGTGTTGACATATACTTTTATTTATACGATTCCGGGCTAACCCGCCATTCTTTTAGCTTAGCCACTTCCTCCGCCTTCACGTAACCTGTTTTTTGGGCAAGATCAATCATGGAGTCATAATTGCTTAACGTATCCAACACGCAGTGAGCGTTCGTGAAATTATCGATAGCTTTCTGAAAACCATACGTGAAGATTGCAACCATTCCCAATACCTCACAACCGGCGTTTCTCAAAGCTTCCACGGCTTGCAAGCTAGATCCCCCGGTGGAGATCAAATCCTCGATAACAACCACCTTTTGTCCGGCTTTATACTCCCCTTCAATCAGGTTTTCCAACCCATGGTTCTTGGCGGCAGAACGCACGTACACGAACGGCAATTCCATTTCCTGAGCTACCAAAGCGCCCTGCGCGATCGCTCCCGTCGCTACACCGGCAATCAATTCAACCTGGGGATATTTCGCCCGAACCAATTCCACAAACTTATCCCGGATATAAGTCCGTACTTCCGGGTAAGACAACGTCTTCCGGTTATCACAATAAATCGGGGATTTCCAACCGGACGCCCAAGTGAATGGATGGTTAGGTTCTAGTTTTATCGCTTTGATTTGTAGCAAATGTGACGCTACTTGTTCAGCAACAGTATTCATATCTGTTCTATTATTTAAAGTTATTCATTTATTTCAGTACGCGAAGGTACAAAGTATTTTTTAAAAGCCATCCGGATAGTCCGTTGAATCTCGGGATAATCCTCTCCCAATTTCCCGCTCTCGAACAAATGAATAATTCCTTGTAATCCCGGGACAATAGAATCGACAAAATGCGCTTTTCCCTCGTGCAACCCCCGGAGCCCGAAAGCACCCATGGCTTGCAACAAACGAATCAGCACGAAAGGATAATACAATCCGCGGAAACCGGCAGCCTCATTCGGGGCATAACGGGCAAGTACATCAATATAATAATCCAAAAGTTCTTCCTTTTGGATATCCGGCATTTTCACGATCGCGTCATAAAGCAGCGATGCCACGTCGTAATGCAAAGCCCCGCGCCGACCTCCCTGGTAATCGATAAAGTACACCTCATCGCGGAGTACCATGATATTCCTCGATTGAAAATCCCGGAACATAAAATAGTTCGTGTCTGCTTTCCGCAACACATTCACCAAGCGATCAAAATCATTCTCCAGTTTGTCTTCATCGACGTCTACTCCCGCCAAACGCAAGAAACAATACTTGAAATAATTTAAATCCCAACGTACACAGCGTTCGTCGAAAACCGGACGAGGCAAACAATCCGAGTAATCCAACCCCTCGTGCCCGATCACCTGGAAACGCGACAACTCTTTCAAAGCTTTCTTGTACAATTCCATCGTGCGAACATTCAATCCATCTCTTTCCACGACATCCAACAGCATCTCCCGTCCCAAATCCTCTTGCAGATAACTCGTCCCATCCTCCGACACCACGTAAATTTCCGGGACGTGAAGCCCCTTGCCCCTGAAATGGTTCGTGAAATCAACAAACAACCTATTTTCTCTCAGATTCTCGTGATACACCCCCACGTAACTTTTCTCCCCATCCTGAATCCGATAATACTTTCTACTGGACCCAGAAAGCGGGAGTGGTTCTATTCGATAATCAGACGCGTTCCGGTAAGACTCGAACAATTTTACTATTTGCTCTTCCATATAACATATATTGAAAACAACAAAACCGCTGCATTTGCAACGGTTTCATTTGATTGGTGCCCAAGACAAGGGTCAACATATTTTTGCATACCACTATTTGTCAATACCTTATACCATATGTTGGTACAAGTGTTGGAACGAATGTGTTCCTTCCATATTTTACTCATGTTCAACATTACCAATATCAAATATATAATTAATACTCCCATTCGCCCCTAATTGAATTATTCATCGTGATTTTTTACCATATCCTTTAGATATATTTAAATCTCGAAGTTTTGTATAAAGTTCAAAAGGAGTCCCTTTAGCTGAAATCCACTCCATTATAATTTTTATCAATTCATTTATATCCGTGATATAGGACATTCTACCATCTGCTCCGCGAATACCTTTATTTTTTCTATGTCCTCTAGTCAAAAATATATTCTTCTCTTCATAAATAATATCTCTAGCTTCCTTATACTTTTCTCCACGAGGCAAATATCGACGCAATAATTTATTTACGACCTTATAATATAACTCATACTTTTCCTCCGGGTTATCAATAGCATCGATATCTATATTTTCAAGTTCCTTTTTTACTAGTAATTCTCCTGAAATATCAAATGTAAATGTTTCCTCTTTAACATCATTGGCTTTCATTAATATTGCACGCCGTTCACGTTCTTGAGCTTTCTCTTTTTCAATTTTAATCTGCTCTTCCGAAACATCTTTCCTATTCATCTTTTCCATAGCCATTAAATATTATATACAAGTTCTTTAATTTCTTTTACACTTTCGAGCAAGCTTTCTTTATCAAAAGGATGCGTGTTTAGAGCTTCCAAAGCAATATCCATCTTGGGTATATATCTTGAAAATTTCGCCCATTCATTTGTTTTATAACAATATATTGCATATATAATTGAAGGATGAATAGTCCATTCTTTTGCTAATCTTTCTATTGTTAATTTTGAATTTATATATCCAATAGCATATTTAAATTTTGGCTCTGGCAAAAGATATTCTAAAGCAAAGTCATCCGCTCTCTCTTCATTCATTAAAAAAATATCCCCCTCCCCACTCAAATGAAACATTCTTTTTTGTATATCTTGAAAATCATACAAAACGTGATGTAGCTCATGCAACAAAACAAACCAAAGTGTAGGATAATTTTTATTAAGATCAGACAATACTATACAAGGCTTATTATTACATGAAAATGTCGCACCTTTTATTTGCAATGTTGAAATTGCTGGTTGAAATATAATTGTAACACCTACCTTGTATAAAGCTTTAACTACTAACAAAAGTCCATCTTCTATATTTCTTGTAAATGGCTTTATCTTTGGCATTAAATCAACTAAAGCATCTCTGTCGTATGGATAAGGATTACTTATAAGTTCAAATTGGGTGTATGCAGAATGTATCCAAAATCTCCTTATTAATTCATTCGAATCTTTTTTTGAACGACTAAATACAGAAAAAATAACATTATCGGAATAGCTATATAGACTTTCTAAAGAGAAAAATGTTTTTATCCTCTCGGACATATTCTTTGTACTCGCCTTAGATTTGAAAAAACCTATTTTGGTTAAAGTAGATACATCAAAATTAGATACTATATAGCCAGCTTCTCTAGCTCTTTGAATTTCACTAATTTGTTCTATAGACATTTCTGGAACATAGATTTTCAACAAATCATTCACGGATACCCCAAGAAAGTGAGCTAGCTTTATAATACTAATAATATCAATATGTTTTACAGTACCATTTAGAATTGGATTAAGAATGTTCTTATCCATCCCTAACAATGTTTGAATTTTATAATCAGAAAGATTTAATTCATTTTTCTTCTGTTTGTATAATTCTTTCAACGAATTAATTGCGGTAAGGTCAATAGATGAATGTGCGGCAGCATCTATCATTTTTCGCAACTCTTTATCAATATCACTCATAGACATTTCAATTAGGAAAACTTTCCACAAAAATAGAAATAAAATACAGCATTTCAACACCATATTAGGAAAATTTTCCCGATATTATCGCAAAATTCTACAAATTCAGATAATACAAATAAACACAAATAACATCGGATATAAAATTAAATATCAATTCTCAAATAGTTTTTTTGTAAAAAATCTAAATAATAGACATGACTAAAATTTATACATCACCCCAAAATTCAGCCCATTAGACGAACATTCTGCCCGAAAACCTAAGTTATAATAAAAAAATCCCCCTCCGGCGGAAAAAGAGTTATTAGAGTAAAAAGATGCAGAAATAAATGGAACGAACACCATTTGCTTTATTATAGTAGCTTCCTCGTGTACTGGAGTAAATGAATAAGAAAGCCGTTGTAATTCGTTATATTGAACTGAAAGATCAACAGACAATTTACCGTTATTATTATCGAATAAAATTCTCTTGTAATCCCGGATCAAATTCCAATCTCCTACCGTAGCCTTGACAGTTTCGTCCCTATCCACCACTGGGACATCCCTGTAAACCGTATCCCTCTTGTACACGTATTTGTAACGTAATTCTCCGGCTAGATAAACCGTATCCGGAACAAATCGTGTAATCGTGTCCCGGATTGTTTTCCCCTCCACGTAACGAATAATTTCTTTCACTTCTGTAGACCAACGCCCGAGAAAGAACCCAAGTGCCAAACAAACGACACAGCATATAATTAGTTTTTTTTTCATTTCAACTTTTCTACTAATTGAGTAAATTTGTAGCCTCATAAACCAAGTTATTTGGTTCAACAAACGCCGATCCTCGCACGGGAGAATCCTACCACATACACACTTCTAAATTTCTCCCGTGCTTTTTAATTAATATAGCCACAAAACTCCTTGATCGTGAAATTCGGAATCATCTGCGTGAACGAAGGTCTTCGCTATCCCGACTCGCTTGAACCCAGCTTTCAACAAAGCATTTACGACCAAGAACCGATTCCTCGACGTGTTACACCTTATATCGACCGCCTGACCAAGAGTATGTGCCCCGGTTCCGCTTCTCCCCTTGCTTCTGTCGTGTCCTGGAGAACGATGAGCAGAAGTAAGAACGAAAGGGATACCCGCTATCTCTCTCGCCGTATCCAACTTACTCATGGTCGCTTGCTTCATGTCCTGCAAGCTACAAGACGGGGAACAACGATTAAATTCTTCTTCTTCAAAATATTTACTTGTTATCATCCGTAACCTCCTTTAGTTTTTCTAATAATTGTTCTGCCGTCTTGGCATCAGCACATTGGATTATCGCCCGGATAGCATCCGGTAATTTCGCCACTTGGCTTTTCTTCGCTTTCTCGTTCTCCCACACGCTACGTCCCTCGATTAGCACGATGGCTGCGGTTACAAGCATAGAAGCGAAGGGTAACGTGTACCAGTCGATGCAACTTCCAATTAAATCGAATATCAATGCCATTACTTGTATCCGCCAATAATCTCCCAACTTAGCGAAGGTACGACGGAGTCCCCCGGAATAAATCTTCTCTCCCCGGGCTTTAGCGCTATCCGTACCTGCCCACAAGTCGATACAAACAGCGAGAACCATTATAGCCCACATCGCCAGTATAATGTACACTTGCGATTGAATAACGTTAAAATCACCTGTTACAAAAAATTCTATCATTACTCGCCTCCTTTTATTCCATTATTTTTCAATATTGCATTATTTATTACTATTTTCGCGTATTGAAAACTCTAATTATGGAGGGAACAAGTACCGTGATGGAAAAAGTTCCCCCCCTTTTTTTTATCACCTTTCCTTGATCGTGTTGTAGAACTCCATAATTGGCTGCTCCAGCAACGCCAAGAAAACGGGCGACACCGGACCTCCGCCGATAGATGGAAACGACCGATTCACGCAATCGTAAGCCCCGTTGAAATTCAAGTAATCAGCACGTTGTGAATTCTCTTCCACGAAATGTCCATCGCAGCTGAAAGTCACGACGCCGGGGGCGTTGTTCTCGTATTCCGCCGATAAATGCACGTTTACCCCTTTTAAAACAACTGGGGTTGTGGTTGTTGCTACTGTTTTGTAATTAATTTCCATTTCCTATAATTTTTAAATTAAACGTTTTCTTTCTCCACGATAAGGTCATCTATCTTGTAGAATAGACTTTTGTTGCGCCCTGTTATACATTTAGATTCCTCGGCAAAGTCTAGGATAACCCGTTTTAAAGTTTCCGCCTCGATACCAATCACTTCGATTTCTTTCTCGAAATCTTTCCCCGGGTTAAAAGTATTTTCGCCTTCCTTATGTATCTCGCCACGTTCTATTTCCTCGTTGGAAAATTCTACTTTTGGAACGAAATTATCCAAAACCTTCCTTTCCCGAAATGAACTCCCGGCAGCCTTAATTGCGCTTAACAAGTTAAGACGCTCTACAATGTTTAGTTTTAATGTTTGTGTTTCCATATAAGTTCAAGATTTTTTATTTTTAGTTTTACCAGCTAAAACGCTCCGGATACCACTTACCATAACCCGACAAATATCGAAATGTTCCACAACATCCCTCTAGTATCCAGTGGTTTCCTTTTGCTGTATCTTTTATATTAAGTCTGTGGCTTGTATTAGTGTTAATAATCGTAATCACTTGACCGTCATTCGCTCCCGAAGTACTTAGATAGCAAGGATTATCGGAACCGTTATTATTATATACATACACGAGCCTTTTCCCTGACGTTGGAATCGTGCCGTTATTCGTGTACGCCCATGCTACAGGTACCGCCTTCTCGTAAGATCCATCACTAAAAACTACACTCGCTCCATTTCTAATGTTTAATACCCCTCTCATTTCTATGTCAAGGGTATAAAATCTCCCAAGACGTCCCCCATCTTCTCTTACAGATCCTTGATGCCAAATGTCACCACCTTGTATGGCTAACATGGTATGTGCCCCATATCCTGTCATGTTTGCAGCGGTTCCTATGTATGCCTCTTTTGCATATATAGAACCTATTGCTTTCTTGAAATGAACACCACTGTCTTTTAGTATAAGCTCTTGATTGTAACTTGGACTCTCTGATATTACGCTTTTGGCTGTTAATTCAGAAACATTAAAGGCAAATGGACCTATTTTGTTTGTGCTTCCCAGCTGGAATACTGGATTCCCATCAACCCCCTTTAATCCCCAATCGCTTGCGCTTCGGTAGAACATCTCCACGTAATGCGAAGCATCCTTGTAAGCCTTAAAAGATTTCTCCGCGTCTGTCGAGGTTATCTTCACCCCCGGACCGACACCAAAATCTTTACCACCAATTATCTTGTAATCCTGAATGGCAAATCCTCCAACGGCGAGCATATTAGACTTTATACTACCAATAAAAGCATCATTGGCAAGTAACTTTTCCGCAAAAACAATATTACCCGCCAGTGTGTTAACGTCTATAACATCCGCATTAATAAGCCCCGCTTTTATTAGCGGACCTTTAGTTAAAGCGTTCGCCTTTAACGCCTCGAAGTTTGTAAACCCAAGTTGTACGGCTAAAGAATCTTTCGTCGTGATCTCCACGTCCGCGTAACCGTCCGCCGTTTGGTCGTACACGGTAGCAAAATCCACGAACCACTCTAATGGATCACCCGATGGCTTCACCGGACCAGAAAGGCAAAGGAAATTAATCGTACTAAAAGTACCAGTTGGACCGCAAGTTTCTTTAAAAATATACCTTTCAAACTTTTCGGTTCCTGTCATTGGCGTTAATGCCTCTTGTTTATATCCATCGCCATGAGCGTTATGAATATTTCTAAGCGTGTATCCGACCGGAATTTTAGCACTAACCTCCACGACAAATACCGCGTTAGCTCTCGAATTGTGCCCGAAATAAAATCCCCCCAAATGACTTGTTGTCGTACCACCGTAAGCCTTTATATATAAACACCATTCAGAATCAGCATAAGGCGATCCGACTAATTCGTTCTTTATATGCAAAGCGGTATCCGAATCAAACGAGTTTGAAGCAGTTTGCCCTGTAGATTTACGAACCCTGTGAATCTCCACTACACCGCCGTTATTTTGCGCATTGTATGTTCTGGTTCCATTCAACCCCAGCTTAAACTCCGGGTCCTTGTATAGCATCTTTCCGTTAATAGATCCCCCGGGTTTCCCTTGGGCTCCCGTCGCACCGGTTGCCCCCTTAAACGCTATCGAGTACGAGAACACCTTGGTAAACACCTTACCATCCACTGTAACTGGGATTTTAACCGTCCCGCTTGCAGTTTTCATGCTCGTTGTTACGGTAAAGGTAATAACGGGTGCCGTGGTGCCGTTGCTTGCCACACTTGCCGTCATACCCGCTGGTAACCCAGTTATCGTGCCGATAGTAGCAACTACTTGCGTCGCCCCCTTGTATGCAGTAACACCACATGTAGTAGAGCCAGCCAATGCCGCTGCCGTGGAACCAGCAAAGGCGTGCGATTCATTGCCAAGCAACACCGTGTAGGCGTCTTTCCCTGCAGCTCCCGTCGCTCCGGTAGCACCATCCGCCAACTTCGCTATCGTAAAACTATCGGACAACTTCTCGTCCCCGTTACAGATACACCGGAATGTCCTAACATTCGTACCGGAAGGGAAAAATGTAGTGTTACCCGGGGCAACCGAGTAAGTCGAACCTGTCGCACCGCTTATGTTCGTCCACGTGCTGCCGTTTAGGTATTGCCACTGGTACGACGTTGGAGTAAAATTTCTCGGGCTTGCCGTTAACAAGATGCTTGCGGGAGTTGGCGTACCAGCATAACCCGGTCCGTATTTAAACACCTGCGAAGGAGCGGAAACATCTACTGTTTTGGCGATAGCGTCCTGAATCGCTTGGTCTACATCCTCGGGTGCGGGACTCCAATCCGTAGCCTTGTTGCCAATTTCTATCTTTATGTGCCGGACATCCCCAACACCCCACAAGTTAATACCACCTATATTTGTATTATTCCCTGAATTTAGCTTTCTAACAATTCGTTTCCACTCGTTAGTGGTATTTTCAAATTTTACTAATCCCATACCCGGAATAGTAGGGGTGCTACTCGTTGCCGTTACCTCGAAACCGAATCCGTTGGTATTCCTTATATCCATGGATATAATAAAATTAGTATTAGCCGGAACAAGTGGTATCGGAATAGAAACTGGAAGTATCGCCCATGCCGATGGTGTGTTACATTTAAATACAATTTCAGGACCAGAACCTTCCTTGCTCGAACTGGTTCTGTATGACACGGGATTAAGTTTAGAAATAGGGAATAAATTTGTCCCTCCGACTTGAATATTACTCACTTCATCCTGAGTAAATTGCTTGGCGGCATCAGTTACCGCTTTTAACAGGTTTATTTTAGCATCATAATACGCCTTAAACTTGGACCTGAATGTTGTCCCAACGATATCGGATGTTACCGTTAAATTTGCAAGCAACGGGGTAATATACGTGTTCAGGGCGTTATAAGCGTTCGTGTATGCCGCTGATGACACGCTGTACGTGGCAGCTTGTGCCACGATTGTGGCTTTCTCGGAAACGATTATATCCCATTCTTTTTTAGTTTCCTGTTTCTCTGATGGCGTTAGCTTGTTGTCATTAGCAATATCAGCAAGCATGGCATTAGCGGCATCAATATCGTCTTGAACGCCTTGTATCGCTTGCTCCATGTCTTCCGGGGCTTGCACCCAGTCCATCGGTGGCTTTATATGCCCCTCGTAAAGACAAGCCCATTTTATCGTTGCCGGGTTAGCTATCGCACCTGAACTAGGGTAGTTATAAAAACCTATTTTTCTCTTGTAACTTTCGTTTATGGTTGGTAGAGTAACGTGCGCGAACACAACCTCGTCATTCATGTTTGCCTTTAACAAGACGATCTTACCATTACCACTATTAGCCCACACTCCTAATTGTTGTCCTCCTGTCGTTGTCCCTCTTAATACTAACGTGTATTTCCCGCCAGTAACGAGGTCTATAGAGGTGTAATAGTTTTTTATGTTATAGACATTGTTTGTGACCTCTTTTCCAGAGTCCAAAAACAAGTTCCTAACCCCTATCTGTATCCCGTCCACCTTGTTCGTGGCGTCCTGTTCCGCCAACTCTTTAATTCGGTCTTGAATTGCCTTATTTGCTTCCTCGACTCTCTTTTTGTATGTTCCAAGAGCCAAGTTGTAATCCCTAAACTTATTGTCAACACTCGCTTTCTCTGCCGTCGTTGCTTTCCCGTCAGCAATAGCCTTATTAATTTCAGAAATCAACGCTGCATGTGCCGTGTTGTACGTTGTTTTGGCATTGAATAAATTATTTGCCGCCGTAGTGCCGGATAACAAATAAGGACTATTATACAACGGCGTGTAAGCATTATCTATATCCGCTTTCTCGGCATTAAGAATGTTTATATTCGACGCTATCGCCTTTGCCTCCGCCTCGTTAATAGCGTTTTGCTCTGCTTCCGTCACTATCCCGTCTGCGTAAGCGTTAGCCTTCGTTTCCGCTAACTCCGCCTCCGCTTTGGCTATCGCTTGTGCCAGCACCTCGTTATCCGATTGCGAGTAGGAGAAATCCGTCGCCTTGTTACCTTTCTCTATTTTTACGTCTTTTACCTCTATCCATGCTGTTTTGCCGACACCAAAATCCAATGTAATGTATATGTAAAATATATTGCTAGGCGTGATTTGTTTTAGCGGTTTGAACGTGTTCTTTACCTCGATAAAATTTTCGGATAACTCTGGCGTGTTGACTTGCGGCATTACTCTATTGCTGCTATTACCATCGGATATACTATAACCGACTTTAGCTTTTTTATTAGATCTAATCTTGAAAGACACCGTGTATTCGGATTCCAGATCCAGTACAATTTTTCGCACGCTCTTGTTGCACACTCTAGGGTAATGCGCGTCCGCTATTCCAACGTATTCCCCGCGGATTATCCCGTTGTTTACACTAACTTTTGCCGTGCTATCCGATGGAAACCATGCGATTGTGCCATCTGCATTAAATTGGTCTATAAGGTTTGTTCCCCCGATTTGCAGACCATCTACCGCCTCTTGTCCTCCTATTAATCCCTGCTCTTTAGCGATCGACTCCTGATCTTCCTGCGAGTATTTCCATGCGGTCGCCTTGTTACCTTCCTCTATTTGTAGGTTAGCGAAATCTATTGTATCTCCACTATTATCTCTTTTTAAGATATACATTAGTTGAGATACATTGTTTCCTGTGTACGTGAATGTTATGCTACGTCGTTCCCAATCGCTTGTAATGCCATTAATGTACACGTTTTGTACATCGCTAAAAGAAAATCGTGCATCGACTCCAGCTACACTCGCTCTAAACAACCCGGAAATTGTATATTCCTTACCATTCTTTAAACCTTCAACTATCTGTTTAAACCCCCAATTGTAACCATATCGAACGAATTTAATCCCGTTCTCTTCCTGCACGGTTGGCAACGCATCCCAAGATTCCTTGTTTATAGTATAATCTGTTCCGTTTAGCAAGTTTGTTCCCCCGATTTGGAGATTATCTATCTTATCCGTGGCATCCTGAACCTTCCCCTCTAACCCCTCTATAACATCACTCATCTCCCCGTTCTTGGTAAACACCCCAATCCGGTTATCCCCGTCCGGGTCTTTCCCCACTCGTATCGCCCATTTCTTGGATAGTGTATAACCATTCACCCCGGCGTACATCGTCATCCCGGCATCCTCCATTATCGAGGAAATAACAAGAATCCAAGAGAGATTCGGGTCTGTCCTGTGCCCGAACTGCGCCAGTTCATCACCTACCTCGGGAATATCAACCCCATCTCGGTCTGTCTTCGACAAGTCGATGTAATCCTCTCCGACGCCCGTAACAAGGTTCCAGTAATATTTCTTTTTGTTGTCCCCGTAATTGTCACACCGCATTTGCGCCCCTATCGTGCAAGTGTTAACCTGTCCCTCGGATGTATCCATGTAGCAACGCCAGTAATCGGGGTATTCCTCGACCTTATTTACCTTCATCCCAGAAGGAGAATGCACGTCCCGTCCCCCACGCCAAAACACTTGTGCCACGGCAAGTGCCATTACTTCCATGTAATTCCGAACAGTTAATTTCCCAGTCGTGAAGTCTTCCGTCCCGACCATGCCCGTGCCAGAACCAAGAACTCCGGGAATAAAATCAGCCGTCTTAAAACCCTCCCGTAAAATTAACTTCCGGAACTCCGCATCTCCCAACGCATCGATTATCCAGCCCTTTATCTTGCTCTCGAATTCAGTGGAGGTTAAACTATTAAAACGTACATCCGAATCCGTCTTAACGGCTTGATTCAAATAGTCAGCAAAATGATTGCCTTCCCACAAATCCGAATCCCCCGCCTTGATCTTCTCGCCAAGGTACAAAATATAACCCTCGACAACCCGTAACTCTTCTTTCGTCCACACGTCCCCGGTCGTTAAGAGAAATTCCAATAGTTTCTGCAAAGTTGCTTTACCGGACTTGGGAACGTTGTTGCGATCGACCTCTATAACGCTATCCGGTTGCAGTTCGGTTGGTGAAAGGTCTTTAATTCGCATCGGTACACCCGATCCGCTCTGGTAAACACGTACCTCGTTTTCTCCACTACTACGGTATTCGCTACTGTTTCCTGTCGTTCTAGCAGATTCTGTCGTTTCCCCGGATAATTCGCTGTAAGGCATAAATTGTTCCAAGGTACAATCCATCTCGTCGGTTAACAAGTTTAACGAGGATTCCTTAACGTGGAATAACAGATTGCTGTATTTATCCCTCGTTAAAAGAAACGTTTGCAAATTCTCTCCTTGAATCGTGCCGGAAAGTTGTTGCCGGGGAAAACCTATCCGGCTACACAAGCACTTTAATATAGTGTACAAGAAAGAATCTGTTTTATTCCCGTTTGTCCATGCTTGAGTAAAACCATTATTACTCCAAAGAATACCACTAAACAATTTCTTGGCATTAGCGACGACAGGCGTATCCCCGAAAGCGATCTCCACGGTATCGTAAGAAGTCGAAGCGTTAGAATTCAAGTTCACGTCAACATCTATCCCTGTCGGCAAATCATTCGTGACTATCACTTTATTTATATAAAGCCTGAAATCCGTTGTCACAACCGGGTTTTCAATTTGAATCGTCAAGTTTCCGGTTTCCGGAAACCCGTTTGACAATATCTTGAATTCCGTGTAACTGTCCACCCGGGTCATGTCTGTTTCATCCATTATATGTTGTCCCTGGTATTGTGATGACACGACAATACTGTCCTCCGTGGTTCTCCAACCCGATTTCGTAAGGTAATAAGTCTTTGTACTCCCGACAAGTTTTATTTTAACATTAAATTCTCCGTTACCCTCCGGGAAACCCATTCCCATCGCGTGAGAGATTATAAACGTTAGCGATTTATCCGTTTTCTCCACGTTCACTACCTGTCGTATATAACTCGGTTCTTCAGCGGTGCCACCATTCGCGGACCGTCCTAGAATCCGAACGAATCCCCCGCCATCGTAATAAGCGTGCCGAACCCGCGTAGGATGCTGTGTCGGGGTGTATTCCCAGTTGCTTAATTCGCTAGAGAAATCGAAGTTAGCAAGGAAAGAAGGTTTTTTCCCGTAATCGTGTGATAGTTTAGTACTTTTATAAGCCGGCAATATCTCTTTTTCCAGGTTCCCGATCGGGTAAAAATTATTCCCGGTTGTTCCTAAAATTCCGACATCTAGCAGCCGCTCGCTCTTCTTTACCCCGGCATTGGTATAAATCAAGCTTTTTTTATCCAAATCCGTGTATTTCGCCACGAGCCACCTGTTTTCGCTTTGCGTGATAAACGAATCCAAACTTGTCATGCAAGATTCAAGTACCTCGTAACAAGTTTTACCCGAGAAAATAGAAGCGTCAAGTTTAGCTTGCACGTGCATCACGTTACTACTGTTCATGCCCGTTTCCAACAGGGAGGACACGAATTCAAAATCAAGGGGAAGAGATGTCTGGTCGCAACAATACTTTATAATATCGAACAAGGTCTTCTCGCCAGTCAACCCGAAATCAATATCTTTCAAAATGCCCAACCCGTCAGAAGCTGTAACGCTAACATCGTAGGGGATCGCTATATACGGTTCTGAATACTTCTCGGGAAGGACGTATCCACACCAGGTCAACGCCTCATTTCTGTATAACTCCACCAAAAATCTCTTGTTATCTACCGTGTACAGAGATGTCAACTCCCCATCCACGTCCGCTTGGATTACCAATTCCAAAGATGTTCCCGAGATTCCCGAATCCGAATCATCACGCCGAAGTACAGGTGCACTACCGAGAGCCTTGCTTTCAGCTTCCCCGGTATAGTCTTTCTCTTTTACAAGGATTTTGTAATCATAATTATACTTCTCGGAATTAAACCGTAATATGTATCTAGTATTGTATGTCATTATGTAGTTAAATTTTTACGTCTGTTTTCCTTGTTTATTGCAGCCACGAGAATGTTCCCCTGCAATTTAAATTCACCGGACACGTTCAAATTAACTTCTCTTGAACTTCTTTCCTCATTCCGATTTGTCCGCACATCTAAAGAATTTGAGTAACTAGAAGAACTACCCGAAGTTCCCCCACCAGATGCAACTTTACTAAGAGAAGCTTTTACAGCAGAACCAAGAGCAACTAAAGCAATACCCGCAGCAATAGCAGCAAAAGGATTTCCAAAACTCAAACTAGACTCTATCGCAATCATCGCTAAACCTAATTGTATAGCAATTTTCCCTACCTGTATTGCCATATCTGCAAATACTCCCGCAATCATTGAAGTAAAACTTTTCAAACTCCCCGTACCCGCAATCAATGCGCCAATACTTTCTCCAAATCCAACCGCAATACTTTGAAAAGAATTTTTTATCGATTCTGAAATATCGATAATCTCTTTATCAAATGCGGTATAATCAGTTACAATATCCTTAAGTTCTCCTGTATCAACGTGGGCTAATTCTATCTTGTAGGTAAGTGGAATAATCTTTTGTTTTCCATCTTTCTTCGCCTGCTGTTGGTTTTTCTCCAAATTCTTCACAATAGCGTAATCAAGAGTCTTAGCCTGCGTGATTAACTCCTTATTTTTGGCAACCATTTCTTTCTTTTGCGACAGAATTTGCGTTTGCGTTTCCACCATCGCTTTGTAAAGATTGTTTTCTTCCTCGTAGTCTTTGTTCATATTTTCCGCAAGGGCATTTTGCTCGACCATTATATTATACTCTTCTTTTGCTAAAGCATTTCTTTTCTGTCCGAGGACATCAAGTACTGCCATAGCCTTTTGGTTGAACAGGTAACGCTGCATTGCCGAATATTTTTCCTTATCCTCTGTTTTTAATCGTAGATCAGCCAATCTATTTTGTAAATCAGCCTCCTCCTTTATAAAAGCGATTCTTTGTTTTTCGAGTATCTGCCGACGTTTTTCGAGCGCTTGAGCTTGTTCCAAAGTAATACCAAGCTTCTCCATATATCCTTTGACTGAATTTGAAATGCTATTTTGTTGGTCTCTATCAAATCCGGTCAACACTTGCGTAAATGCTGTTGCCAACGCCTTTGTATCTTCTATAAACCCTTTTTTATCAAACGTTATGGCAGTATAAACAGATTTTGCAAAATATTTAACCACATCAACCGTTCCCATTAGACGATTCAGGAATTGCGATTTGATAAACTCCCACAAATCCTTTATCGCCTGTTTCGGGTTAGAAAAAGCGTCAAATATCTTTCCCCCCAAAGCTGCCACGGTATCCCCTAAAACCTGCAATACTGTTTTCAAGGATTGAAGGTATTGACGAAGTTTATCTGCTCCAGCTTGCGTCTTCGTGAAATAAGCAATCAACGACCCCAATGCCACAACAATAGCCCCGATTCCTGTCGAAATCAATGCGACTTTTAATAATTTTAAAGATTGGGCAAATCTCCCCGCCCCCTCGGTAGAACCTTTCATTCCTTTTTCCATCAACAACAAACCACCCTTGAAAGTCTTCATGCCCTCGCCAATTTGTCCCATTGAAGTACCAAACAAAGAAGTAAATTCATCCAACACCCCGGAAGCTTTTCCCTCGAAATTGGAAATAGCTTCTTGCGCCTCCTTTGCCCCTTTCTTCACGCCTTTAGTGTCTGCCGTGAAAAGCGCCTTTAAATTCAATCCTCCTTTTGCCATACTTTATACAAATCTTTTAAATCTTGCTTCACACTCTCGTTTTGCAAATCAGGAATTTCTATTCCGATTTCCTCCTCTGTTTCCCAGGGGAAACGCCATAATTCAAGAGGATTTTTTATCCGGTGTTTGGGTTCTATTTGCACGTTCAACAACTCCATTGTCTGCAAACGCACCAAATTAGAAGCAAGGATCGCCTTTTCCTCTTTAGCTTTCATGAAGTAGTGAAGTTTTAGAAAGAAATCACCTAATCGCATTTCCTCGAACTCCACCACCTTCATGTTCATCTGCCCGATCGCTATCCCTTTGAAATAAGTCGCCGGAATACACTCTTTTTTTTTACCTCTCCACCTTCTCCATTACCAGCTCCCTCTCCTACCCCGCACTGTTCTTTATATATCTCCATGAACCGGGAAATATCCGCCGGGCGAAGACGCTCTGACAATTGCTCTTTCGTGAAATCAAAACTATTCCCGTCCATTCGCTCTCCTTCTTTTATCGCCGCATGCATGATTGCCAGCAAATCTCGGGTTGTCAACCTCCCGGCATCCCCTATTTTAGAAAGATCATCTATACCTTTCTCGTCACAGAAAGACATCATGGCATTCCAGTTCATTTCAACACGAACCTTTTTACCTCCCACTAACAAATAATTGTTTTTCATACAGCTGGTTCTACCGGGGTTAATTTTGAAACACCTTGCAACGTCAACGAGATCGTGGCTTCATTCTCGGAATCGGACTTCTCGGAAAAAGCCGAAATAATCGCTTTACCCTTGTAAGATTTACCGCCTTTAATGGAATACACGAAGTCGATCGGCTCTCCCAACAGTGTCATTTCAACCGCTTCATCACGCCCGATACGGGAAGCTTGTTCCCCTTCTTCTGTCAACTCAACCACGGCATCAACACTAAAACTATATTCATACCCGGATACCGTCTTGTTTTTGGTTCCTAGATCATCTTTCGTCTGTGACTGGAAAATCCGCACTAATTTGCCCCATCTTTTCCAATATAAATAGATCCCTTAAATCCACGGGAAATTGACCCGGTTAATCCCAGGGAAAATGATCCCAGAAAATGATCAAATATTTGTTTTACACGCGCGAGAATACTACCTTATCTGTTAAATAAATAAAAAAACAGATATATGCCCAATAAAGCAATAAGCATGAACAAAATTCGTCAAGTATTACGATGTTATGCCTCTGGTAGCGGAACAAGGAGTATCAGTAGCATGTTAAACATGTCCCGCAACACGGTCAAGAAGTATTTACAGGTTTATCAAAAGAGCGGCTTGTCACTTGAAGCAATTCTTTCCATGGATGATTCTTCTCTTTGTAGCCTGTTCCAGGAGAAAGACAAGTCGTCGGAAGAACCGCCCGCCCGTTACAAGGAATTGCAAACGCTCCTCCCTGGCTATGCTAAACGCCTAAAAAAGAAAGGAGTAACTCGCCAGCAACTATTCCAGGAATACCGCTCCAGTCATCCTGACGGTTACGCCCGGAGTCGTTTTTGTAATTATTTTCAAGCTTACCTGGCATTATCTCACCCGGTTGCCCACCTGGAACACAAGGCGGGAGACAAGATGTTCATTGATTACGCCGGGGACAAGCTCGCGCTAGTGGATCGCGACACTGGTCAAACGATACCCGTGGAAGTGTTCGTGTCCATCCTCCCGTGTAGCCAGCTAACTTACGTGGAGGCGGTGATGAGCCAGCGCAAGGAAGATTTGATTCACGCTTGCGAGTCCGCCTTGCTTTTTTACGGGGGAACCCCGGCGGTCATCGTTCCGGACAATTTGAAATCAGCCGTGAACAAGCCGAGTCGTTACGAGGCAGAATTGAACGAGGATTTCGCGGCTTTTGCCGAGCATTACGGGTGTGTTGTCATTCCCGCCAGGGTGCGTAAGCCAAGGGACAAGGCACTCGTGGAGGGAGCGGTCAAGCTCGTTTACCGGGGTATTTACACTCGTCTTGAAGGCCGCGTGTTTCATGACCTGGAATCTCTCAATGCCGCGATCCGCGTGGCACTCGAGTTACACAACAATAGCCTGTTAACCGGGCGAAGTTATAGCCGTCGTGAACAATACGAGGAAATAGAGCGAGATTGCATGGGATCGCTAAACCCGATCCGTTTTGAACTCAAGCGACGTCACGTGGCAACCGTGCAAAGGAACGGTTACGTGCGACTGGAAAGTCATTATTATAGCGTGCCGTACCGCCATATCGGGAAAAAGGTGAACATCCTGTATAATAGCGAGAAAGTGGAGATCTATCTAAAATACGAGAAAGTCGCGGTTCATCAAAGGGGATACAAGCCGTATGGCTACACCCATGACGTGGATCACCTGGCCCCCAGCCAACGGGTCCCGGTGGACTGGAACCCGGGAAAGTACCTCTCGGAAGCCGCCTCCATGCACCCGGACGTGGAAGATTACATTCGTCACGTGATCGAGGTGAAAGTTCACCCGGAACAAGCTTGCAAGTCCTGTCGCGGGATTCTGAATTTCGCTTCACGAGTGGGCGAGAAGAGACTGGTTAACGCTTGCCGGTGGGCTTCCAGCCATGGATTGTACAATTACCCGGCCATAGAAGAAATACTGAAAAACAGGCAAGATGAATTACCCCTGGAAGAAAACGAGGATGATAACAAGCGATCGGACATGCCCTCGCACGAGAACATAAGGGGAAAAGAATATTATAACTAAATATCACGAGAAAAATGGAAATGAATCAAGAAACGCTGGACAAGATGCGCCAGATGCGCCTCCTAGGCATGTATAACGCTTTTAAAACAAGCATGGAGAGTTTCAAAACGGAATCGATGACAACCGACCAATTCGTGGCGTGGCTGGTTTCCAACGAGTGGGACGACCGTTGTAACCGGATGATAGAAAGATTGATCAAGCAAGCTTCTTTTCGTTACAAGGCATCCCTGGAAGAAGTGGATTATTCCCTGGAACGAGGGCTCGAGCGCAACCTGCTAGAAAGGCTCGCGGAATTATCTTTCGTCAAGGAATCCAGGGACTTGTTCATCACGGGCAGCTCGGGAACGGGAAAAAGCTACATAGCCACGGCGCTAGGATATAGAGCTTGCCAGAAAGGGATGAAAGTACTTTACGCTAACACGGCCAGGTTAATGGGCCTGTTGAAAATGGCTAAAGCGAAAGGTACAATTTTACAAGAACTAAAAAAAATAGAACGGGCGGACTTACTGGTGTTGGATGATTTCGGGATACAACCTTTTGATGCCGGGGGAAGAATGAATTTAATGGATATCGTGGAAGACCGGCACGGGAAAAAATCAACGCTTATCACTTCACAAGTCCCCGTGAAAGACTGGTACGATATTATCGGGGAAAAAACTATTGCAGATGCCGTCCTGGATAGGATTGTTCACCAGGCTATTCGAATTGAATTACACGGGGACTCTATTAGAAAATTGCAAGCTAAAAGATAAAATTACTATATTTGTGAATAAAATTTAATAATAATAATGGCATACCGGTAGAATTTTATGCGCGCGTACAACGAGATAATTTAGCCGTTTCTGGGAAAAATTTACAGGGGGGCAATTTAAGTTGGATTCTAGGGGTCAATTACATTGGAATTTCCACTTAACTTTTATTTGTATGTTTGCTACTGCAAACGATACGTTTGATTTTGTTTTGATTGTTTTTACAAAGATATTGACTAAAATAATCATTTTCCAAATTTGAATTGATTAATTTAGTCATTATAGATATTTGTTATAGCATGGATATTTCTGATAGACTAAAATTATTGCGCAAAACACTAAATCTTACACAAGCCCAATTAGCTTCTGTAATCGGAATTAGTCGGAGCGGATATGCTTCAATAGAAATGAGATTAACAGGATTAACTCCTCGCAATCAGAACGCCATATGCGAAACATTTTCTGTAAATCCTGCATGGCTCGAAACAGGAATAGGCGAAATGTTTCTTGAACCAACAAAAGGGAACGATATTCTTACAGAAGCACTCTCTAAAGACATGGGAGTTTCAAAAGACTGGATAGAATCCGGTGCGGGAAAAATGTTCAACAAAGAGATATACCAAAAAGCCGATGTCACGGATCGTTTCATTATTGCTTTAGAACATCTAAAATTACAAGGTATACCCTATTCTGAAATTGCGACAAAAATCGGCGCATCCGTTTCCCTCGTGTCTGAAATAAGACGAGGAAAAACAAAACTAGCACCACATTTCGCCAAGAAATTCATCGAGGCGTTTGAAATAAATGAAAAATGGCTCCTTTTCGGGGAAGGGGACAGTATTTTCAAAAACATTACATCAACCGAGGATGTCACCAACGTCCACCCGGTAATAATGAATGATGAATGGATCGACGTTCCATTTGTGCCATTACACGCCCGGGCAACTTTCGCAGAAAGCTTTTTAGACACCAACGTAAAAGAAATTGAAATTGTCAGGATACAGAAACGTCCCGGCATAAATTACAACAAAGCAAGAATATTCGAGGTGGACGGGGATAGCATGGAACCGACCCTTGTATCCGGAGAACAAGTCCTATGCGAAGTAATCGACCCAAGCAATTGGCGTTTCACGACAGGCGTTGTCGTGGTTGCTTTCGGCAACATGGTTGTCATCAAACGAATAAAAGACAACGATTTAATTAATGGGAAATTAGTATTATGGTCTGACAACGAGCAAGGCGGAAAAATTACCCTCTCGAAAGACACAGACGAAATACGCAGAATGTACAAAGTTAAATATACCGTTTATAAACCAATTCGTTAAATTAAAAAGGGGATCATGAAAACATTATTGATTTTATGCATTGTGACGCTAGTTACATGCTCAGGATTTTGCCAAAACAAGAAAAACAAAAAATCAGAAATACCTAAAAAAACAAACACAATAGAACTCATCACAAGCTACAAAACTCCTAAAGAAGCATTAAATGAAATCGTAAAAGTATTATTACAAGAAGGAATAGAACCTGAAAAAATTGACAGTTCTGCGTATTTTATTACAACAGGCACACATGGAATTGAATCTACTGACAATAAGTTAATGTTTGTCATTTCTGAAAAATCTGATACAATTACGATTAGAATTACTGGGAAATTCATTATGAATATAGAAATTACGATTGGCGGCGTAACGGGAAAATCATCATGGAATAAAATATCTTACCAAGGCATGAAAGGAAGTCCACGTCAACTTTCTTGGAATTTCATGCATAAATTTACGACCCTAATTCCAAACAAAAAGATCAACTATATAACGCAATAATCACGTTAAAATTCATCTAATAAATTATTACATCATAAAAGGAAAAAATCACTAATTTATTTGGGGGATCATGAAAATACTATTTACATTATTCATTTGCACATTCATTTGTTGCAATTCTTTCTCGCAAACCAAAAAAGAATTACAAGTAGAAAACACGAAATTAAAACATCAAGTTGATTCTTTAACTAAAGTCATAACTTCTCAAACCAAAATTATTAATGATTTCAAGATTGAAGTAACAAATCTCAAAGCACTATTTGAAAAAATTGACAAAATCTTAGGAGTTACAGTAACGAGTACAACAAATACTCCAGCAACCATGCCACAAACGACCTCTCCCTCTTACAAATCTGACAACTCAAGCAGAGTTATCCACACGGGACCGCGAGGCGGCAAATACTACATTAACAAAAATGGGAAAAAGACCTACGTGAAGAAAAAATAAACACCTAAAATTAGAGTCGGATTTCTCCGGCTCTTTCTTCTCATACCAAATTATACAACACCATCATCCCCGGTTACAAAATTCTTCAAATTCGGCTACCAATCCCTTGTTGACGATAAAATCGTATGCGTCATTTTTCGCATCAATTTCACCCAACAAAACACCAACAAGCTGTAACACAGTCATTTTTAGAAATTTTTCTATTACTTTATGCCGCTGCATATTGCGCAACCTCCGTAACAGAACTAACTTCGCATCCATAATTTAGGTATAAAAATGACAGGGATTCCTCTCTATCTGCCAAGATATGCAATTTCCACGCACGAGAAAACCTCCCTGTCGTATTTTTTCTATACACATGGCAATCGCATTACTATCTTGGCAAAGGCAAAGATAAACCCCTACATTATAAACTGGAAGGAAATTAACATTTATTTCCCTCGAAATTGGCAACCTCGTAATATTTAAAGAAATAATACAAAGCAATCTTGTGCCACTTCGTTAGCGGCTTTTCCTCGCTAAGAATCTGCGATAACGTAGACTTATCTATCCCCGTGTGCGTGCAAATATGCTTTGCCTTGAGCATTAATCTATTCATCCGGCTCTTGATCCAGTCCGCATTTATTCCCTCTATATCCTTTCGATCAAAGTCCACGGCAGAAACGGTCAACTTCCAATCCGTTGGTATTTCCCCTTCAAACATTTTCCGGACACGATCCACCAATTCTTTCTTGGTAAGCATTTTCCCGTTCACTAATTCTTTCTGCTCGACACGCACGATCAACCGCCCCTCGTTAAAAGAAACGACCTCGACGATCACCCTCGCGTAACGTTTATACTGTGTAGCGAACTCGTTTAATCTCTTTTTCGCCTCCTCCGAGATTGGTAATAATTCAATGTTTTTCATAGTCAATTTTTTTTAAAGTGGAGAGGCTTACGCCTCTCCGGTTCACAACTTGATTAGTTCAAGATTGCCGATGTCGAAAATTGCGATCTGCTTGTTCTCTCTCCCGGCTCGAATCGCTTCTTCCCGGTCGAAGTAGATTTTCACAGAATCGTAGTAGAAGTACCCGTCATCCTCGTTCAACCACCCTCCTACTGTTTTTTCGTGCTTTTCAGCATGTTCAAGAACTCTTTTCAGTCCTTCATCTCCAAAACTGTCTTGAGTTTCAAGATAGGCAACTGAAATACCTCGCGTGACCTTTTTTAAGGTTGTAAGGTCAACCGTGAACCCTCCCGGGTTCTGCTCTGCTATCACTTGGATAGCTTCTAACAAGCTTGTCATAGAACTTAATTTTAAGCGGCGTCACCCGCGATATTGACATTACAAATATACAAAATAGTTTGTAACTAACAAACTATTTTGTATAAATATTTTCTTCATAGATAAAAAAAGAGAGCGTTTAAACGTTCTCTTGAGAATTTTCCTTTTCAATCTGAATCAACATCCATTCCATTGACGTATCGGCGTCTTTCTTAAAATAATCTCCATCCATCAAAGCCTTAGCATTTTCCTCCGCTGATAATTTCACATACGCATCAAATTGCTTCTCGGACTTGTGTCCTGTCAACAACATAATCGAACGCTTGGGGAACCCTTGCTTGTAAAAATTCGTGGCTCCGGAACGTCGTGCGGTATGCGTCGAAACGAGTTCCCATCTCTGCTTTATAAACTCCTTCAACACACCTCCCTCCGTGCGGTAAACGATTGTATCACCCACAATTCCAGCTAGCCGACACAACACCTTTATCTGCTTATTCAAATACTGCTCACTAATCTTGCAACTTAAATCGAACCCCGATGCAAAAATTTCCTGAATTACAGGATGCATTGGTATTTTCACGAGCTCCGGTTTTCGAATAGAAGAGCCTTTTTTAGGCAATATCGTTATAATTCCATCTTGTATATTATAATTCTGAATTCGATTAAAATCCGATACTCGCATGGCGGTAAATGCTCCGATTAAAAACTTCTTTCGCACATTATCCCAAGCCTGCATCCTGGCACGAATATTATGCAATCGTCCATCATTACTAGCCCGCTTCACCAAATCTTCATCTATCACCAGCCTATGAAGTTGTAATAATTCCATTTCACTAAGCGCAATCGTATCAGCGACCTCGGATTCAACCTTAAACTCCTCGTAATCGGCATTATTATGTAACTTATCCGTCTTACGAGCGTGTTTCATAAACGTTTTTAAATTTTTGAACAACGTGCCTATATAATTTCGAGAATGTTCGTCACTCAACAACCACGATCTAAATCCTTCGGCAAATTTCAATGTAATATCATCAAATGTTAGTGTTTTATTCTTAATACTCTCGTATTGTCGAAGTTTATTCAAACACGTTTTATAACTTTTCTTTGTTTCATCCGATTTATCACATTCTTCAATGTATCCCTCAATGTAAGGCAACAACTCCTGACTCTTACGTTTTATTTCAATAGCGTTATTTCCTTGTAAAAATTGTTCAACTTTTTTCCGGAAATCCTTCTCTTCGGGAATCTTAAAATCTTGCTTATAAAATAAAATTGCGTTCTTCATTGCAATTTCTATCGCTACCAACTTGTTATTGACAGCCCCTGCCTCTGCACAATTTTTACACTTCCCTTTCTGGAAACAAACGACCCGGACACTTTCACCCGAAGGATAAGAATACCGTTTTCCCGCATAACGGATAAAACCTCGAATCGTAGAAACTTCCCGTTTCGGATTATCAAGAGAAAAACTAACTTCCATAAATTATATCCTAAAATAGTGTTGGAACAAATGTTGGACTTTTTTATGAAATAAACAAGAGAAAACCGTTACATTAAAACATTGAAACCGCTGCATTTGCAACGGTTTCAATGTTTCTATTTCATTAACTGTGCCCAAGACAAGACTATACTAATTGACCAGTATTGGTCAACATTATTATTTACTGACCAAAATAAAAATATTTGTTTCAAAAACTTTGATATTTGACCACATTTGGTCAACTTTGCGTTCCTAAAAACGTTCCTTTTAATATTTATCTTCATGGGTGTTTCATTTTCTTTGTCAAACAAAAATAAGAAAATTTCTTCGATCGACACAATAGTTCGATTTAAAGGTAAAAGATTTAAACGAAGCTCTGGTGAATCCGTAGATCCAGCATATTGGCTTGGCGGCGGGAAAAATTGCAGCGAGAAACGAGAATACCCGCACGGGAAAGCTGTAAACACGAGATTAAAGGATATTAAAAAATTTTGCGAGGCAGCTTGTGACAACTTCACAATAGGCAAAAATATTCCTGCCGAGGAAGATTTTTGGAAAGAAGTAGACTTCCTGGAAAACAAAAGCAAGGGAATAGAAGTTGAAGAAGACCAAGAAGTATATTTCGTGGATTTCATTCAAACTTTTATAGATAGATATTCCGGGGAATATTCAGTCGATACTATAAAACAATACAACACCGCAAAAAAAAAGCTAATCACGTACGAGGATAAGCATAAAGTAAAATTAAAATTCAGCGACATAGACATTGAATTTTACAATACGTTAAAAAAAGACATGAACGAAAAAGGATATTCAAAAAATTATTTCGCTTCTGTCGTGAAATGCGTGAAGTCTGTATTTAACGAGGCAAAAGACATCGACAACTTGCACGATTTTGACACGATAAACAACAAAAAGTTTGTCGTCGCGTGGGAAACAGCAGACTCTATATATCTAAATGATGACGAGCTATGGAAAATTCACAAGTTGAAAATAACAGAAGAATTACTGAAAAAATATTTCCCTGACATCGACAAAAACAAGGGGAATTTGCAAAACAAACTCGAATCGTGCATTATTGTAAAGAATAAATTTTTAACAGGATGCTGCACCGCTTTAAGAGTCGGAGATTTTAACAAATTAAACAAGGTAAACATAGGAAAGAATTTTATAAATATCGCTACACGAAAAACAGAGGCTCCCGTAATTATTCCTATTTCAGCCATGCTTAGGGAGATTTTGGATTCTGGATTTGATATTACAACAAAGATTAGTGACCAAAAAATAAACGAACACATAAAAGACATCTGCATGATGGCGGGCATAGATGATCTTGTCGAGATAACCAAAAGCAAAGGCGGCAAGAAAGAGCGAATGACGTTTAAAAAATACGAGATCGTGACAACACATACAGCGAGAAGGTCGGGTGCGACGAACTTATACAAAGCAGGCATCCCCGCTATCTCGATAATGAAAATCACGGGACACAAAACAGAACAAGCGTTCATGAAATATATAAAAATTACAGAGGAAGAGAATGCCGAAATGCTGGCAAATCACCCGTACTTCAAAAATCAAGATTATAACTAAAATAACGACAAAAACTTACAATTTGTAAGCAATTCCCTTTATACAATCTATAAGCAAAAACACACGTTTTGATTACAAATTGTAAGTTTTATATGTTCAAGAAATAGGTCTGCCAACAGACATCACGACCTTATACATATTTAATATATCTACCTTGCGAACGGAAATAGTTTCCCCTCCACTATCAGACTCTAAAACAACAACATCATTTCCCACTCCATTAGACCTGATTCGTCTTATTAATACGATGTTATCCAACACGACAAGCACAACCCCCGTGACGTAATTTATATTACCCGCCGGCATACAAAGTAATTTTTCCCCCGGTAGTGTTGTTGGTTCCATTTTCTCGTTTCCAGCTTCAACCACTATTGCCCCCTTGTAATCCACGTCATCCTCCCTCACGATTATCGCCTTTTCCTTGATTCTATCTCCCCTTGTAAAAGCCTGCCGGAAACTAAACTGCAAAAAAGGCAATACCACGTTAGGAGATACCCGAACATCCACAACCGATACTTCCGAATTTTCCCGGAACTTTTTAAACTGCAAGTAAGCCTCTTGATCTATAGGCTCCCCCTCCCCCGTGGCAATCCAGTTCGTGTTCACTCCAATTTTTTGGAGCATGGGATAATATTTCGATGGGATATCCCTGCTTTTCTCGTACGGAGAATACGCGCCTTGTGTAACTCCTATATGGAAAGCCATCTCGGATTGTGTTAATTCCATTAACCTTCGGACTTGTTGTAGGCGATCTTGCTGTGTCATATCTGCATTCCCCTTTGCAATTTTACCACGTTAAATATTTGCCGCACATCAGCGAGGTCTATAACTCGATCCGAATACAGGGGATTAAGAGAATGAAGTGTCAACCTGTGATTCTCCACGTCATGTCCAATAACCCTTTTTATAAGTATGCCTTCCTTGTGCACGATAACAAAATCCCATTTCCTCATGTGCAGTTTTGTCTGGCACCATAAATCTTGGGGCACTTCTCTACACAATAATATATCTCCCTCTATATATCTCCCGGTATCATCCGTCATGGAATCCCCGCGCATCTCGAAAGCAACATATCTACCACGAGCTTCATGGTCCACCACGAAAGGAATGCGAGGCAATTGGGCAACGTAGGTTTCATCTTGGTACCCGCACAAATAACCACCGTAAGCGTATTGACCAACAAGAGGAACATTCATCACGATAAAATCACCGTAGGATACTTCGTTTTCTTGTTTAGGGGTATACATATCCCCCTCCCCTGTCAATAACCAGTGCTTATTAACCCCAAAAGCTAACACAATTTTATTAATCACGCCTTCTCCACATGGGTAATTACCATTAGTTATTTTCGAAAAATTAGATCGAGCGATTCCCGCCTTGTCCGCAAACTTTCCTTTAGACAAACCGCTATCATCAACTAATTTATTAATATTCAATATGATTAAATCTTCAGACATTGTGATTTTATTTAGAATGCATCTATATTAGTAAATACTAATAATTTTGTTGGTATTTTTATTTTTAATATTGGTAAATACTCATATATTTGCATTGTAATAATTAGTAATAACGATATGCAAATGTACAAAGAAAATAACGAAACGACAATAGCAAAAAGAGACTACTCTTTTTCAATGGCTTACACTAGACTTTCGCCGAAAGAACGTAGAGAGGTTAGAGAAAAAGTTACCAAATCTCTTGGTATAACACAACAGAGTTTCAGATTAAAGAGGCTCGGTGTTGTAAGATCTACCATAGAGCAGGTAGACATCATTCGTGACATTTTCAAGCAGTATAACGTGGAAAAGGTATTTAACTATGAATACGCTAACTAACAGAGAAATCGAGATCGCCGATTATATCGCGTGGGGCGCATCCGTGGACGAGGCTGCCGATAGGCTAAACATTAGCCCGTTTACCGTGAAAAACACTTTGCGCAACATATACGCCAAACTCCATTTTAATAAATCCACGGAATTAGCAGCATATATGTTCGTGAAACACCCGGAACGCATGACTATCGACAATGACAAGATCGGTAACGTGAAAAGAGCGGTGAGCGCGATGACGATGATAGCGTTAATTTTTATGCAATTACTGATACAACCTGCCGACATGATGCGAGCTAGAAGGGCAAGGACGAGAACGGCAAGAAGGACGGAATATGTTGAAGAATAAAAAGATAAAGCCATGCAAGTAACCGTTGATGATAATGTATTAAAAAAAGAGGGATACGTGTACGCTAAAAGGTTCACCAATATACCCGTTAGTTTTAGGTTTGTATCCAAGCTATGGGGGGTATCACACAACACGGTAAGGGCTTACGCGCAAGAGGGACTTATAAAAAAAGATGCCGACGGCATGATTAGCCTTGCAGACGCTTTAACGATCGATTTTAACGAATTACGACTTAAATACCTAAGAGAAAGATGAAACAGAACCTAATAAACACCCTTTTAAAGCTCTACGCCGGTCTTAGCTTTTCTTTATTCGCTTGTACACCGGAAGATAACATACACGCTTTAATGGTTTTTCTTCCATTAGCTATTTTGAATTTCGCTCTTGCCTCTTGGACGTGCAAGAAGTGGTTAAAGGTAGACTGGAAGAAGCTGGATTCAATGGATTTTAAAATTAGGTAATATGAGTTATAACGCCCCTTTCGGCTCTGAAGACTATCCATATTGCCCTTGGCATGGTAACTCGGGAGCAAGCGATCTCCCCTTGCAAGACAAGTGTGTATTCTGCGAGGAGCTGGTGGATGATGAAGATTGTAAGGTTATTCACGGTTTGGTTTTCTGCAACGAATGCTTGAAGGCTATAGAAGAGCACGGGGACGGGATAGAGGAAGAGATTAAACATTTCCTGACAAGCAATGATTTATGTAAGGTTAGCCCGGACAAAGTAGCGATACTCGAAAGGGCGAAAATTTGGAAACACTTAAAAATTAAATGATATGGAAGAATCAGATTTAGGGAGCAAACGCCACGCATCTACGGAGGATTTCAAGAAGTGGTACATGGAAGAATGTGATAAAAACTTGAAACTCGAAGAAGAGATCAAGAGGCTTAAAGAAGTTATCAAGGTGCAAGCGACATACATAGCTAATATTTAATATAAAAACGATATGAATAAGAAAGAATTTTGCAAAAAAATAGGAATTACAGAAGGTCAGTTTAATGGTAGTGAAGAAATTGGCGGTTCCCTCTACTTGAGAAGCCTCACTTCCATCCCGGAAGGCTTCAACCCAACGGTGGGCGGTTCCCTCTACTTGAGCAGCCTCACTTCCATCCCGGAAGGCTTCAACCCAACGGTGGGCGGTTCCCTCGACTTGATCAGCCTCACTTCCATCCCGGAAGGCTTCAACCCAACGGTGGGCGGTTCCCTCGACTTGAGCAGCCTCACTTCCATCCCGGAAGGCTTCAACCCAACGGTGGGCGGTTCCCTCTACTTGAGAAGCCTCACTTCCATCCCGGAAGGCTTCAACCCAACGGTGGGCGGTTCCCTCTACTTGAGAAGCCTCACTTCCATCCCGGAAGGCTTCAACCCAACGGTGGGCGGTTCCCTCGACTTGATCAGCCTCACTTCCATCCCGGAAGGCTTCAACCCAACGGTGGGCGGTTCCCTCGACTTGAGCAGCCTCACTTCCATCCCGGAAGGCTTCAACCCAACGGTGGGCGGTTCCCTCTACTTGAGCAGCCTCACTTCCATCCCGGAAGGCTTCAACCCAACGGTGGGCGGTTCCCTCGACTTGAGAAGCCTCACTTCCATCCCGGAAGGCTTCAACCCAACGGTGGGCGGTTCCCTCTACTTGATCAGCCTCACTTCCATCCCGGAAGGCTTCAACCCAACGGTGGGCGGTTCCCTCGACTTGAGAAATAGAACTAAACACATCGGCGCAAATGTAAATATTCCCAATATACCAGCACCTGACTTGCATTGGGACAATGGAAAGTACATCTGTAAGGATGGAATTCTAACAGAAGTTGTTAGCAACAGACACAACGTGTACAAAGTTAGAAAAATAGCAAGAAAAGAAATCGAATACCTGATAACTGACGGTAATGGCAATTGGGCGCATGGAGATACTCTTGAAGAAGCTAAAGAGGATTTGATGTACAAGATTTCAGATCGCAGGAAGAGTGATTACGAAAACTTGACACTTGATGATACGCTTCCTGTTGATGAAGCTATTAAATGTTACAGGGTAATAACTGGTGCTTGTTCATCCGGGACACGTGATTTTATGAAAAACAGGCTTAAAGAAAAGAAAGACAGTTACAAAATTTCAGAAATGATAGAGTTGACAAGAGGAGAGTACGGGAATAAAAGTTTCAAAGAGTTTTTTGAGAAATAGATTTTATAAAACAGCCGGGTGTAAGTCCCGGCACACGGCGGGTAACAGCTTGGAGAAGCATCTTTCCATAATTCACACACGCATTACAAGGGGTTCGACTCCCCTTCTCGCCACTAAAAAAAGAAACCGCCTCCTTGAAAGCAGCGGTTGGGTTCTTTGAAATAATTAGGGGTCTCTTTAACTATCGGGATGATGGTAATAGAGAATCGTAAAAAATATACAGTTAACGACGGGTTGTGATGGTGACATCAATTACCCCGTTTAGTAATTAACCAGTTTAATCCCCCGGTCGATTCAGTCGTGCGCTTCGATGCGAGCCGGGGACAAATATTAATTAATTCAAACACAAATGTATGGAAAATAATTCAAACGAACAAAAGTTGACTATAGACCAGTTAAAACCTATGAAACCGCTTGAGGTTCTTGAAAACAAGATTGTCAGGGAACGTTTTATATCCCTTTACAACAGAATTCATGATTCTGAAAACGGGGAGTTATTTTTCGAGCAAGAAAAATATAACTTGCAAAGAATAATTCAAGCCACCCCGGCATTATCCAGTTGTAACGGTTTCTCTATTTATGGGATAATGCTTGATATTGCTAACATGGGACTCACGCTAGAGAATAATTCAAGACCTCTCTTGTACGTTATCCCGAATAGTGTAAACGTTGGAACCAAAGACAAACAGGTTTGGGAAAAAAGAGCAACGATAGAGATTAGTCCTTACGGGGAGCTTGACCTGCGAATACAAGCCGGACAATTATTGTATGCAGATCGTCCGGTTGTCGTTTTCGAGGGTGACGAGTTTCAACCTAGAGTGACCGAAACGGGACAAAAAGTTGTCGTGTACTCGGCTTCTATCCCGAGGAAAAGCAAAACAATTATTGGGGCTTTCATAAAGCTTACCCGACCGGACGGTTCTTTCGATTTCTTTTGGATGTTACCAGAAGATATAGACCGTTTAAAAGGGTATTCATTGAAAAAAAATCAAAAACGAGATAAGGATGGTAATGTATATGGCGATTCAAATGCCTTGTATAAAAGCAACAACGGGCAAATCGACACGGGCTTCCTTGAAGCGAAGGTTATAAAGCATGCCTTCAAAACTTTCCCGAAATTAAAACTAGGGCAATTTTCGAAGCTACAAGAAGAAGCACAAGCGATCGATTACGGTCTTGACGAACCAGTTTACAATCAAGTTCCTGTTGAAGAAGAAGAGGACAAAGAGCGAGCAACTGCCGAAGAAATAGCAAACCAAGAAGGCGGAGTGACAATAGTAGATAACCCAGATGAACCGTTTTAATCATGGAAACAACATTAACAACAACCAACAACGATCTTCAGCTGATCGTTAATTCCGCTTCCAGTGTAGTGGAACAAAACAAAGAATCCATGGAGAAAGCGACCGCTGTAGCGGATAAACTTATTGACGAGATAAATAAAATCGAGATCAAGGACACTCCAAACGTGAGGGCACTTGATGAAGAGTGTAAAAATTACATCCAAAAGGCAAGCAAAACGTCTTCTGTAATGATGGAACGGCGCAAGCCTATCACGCAAGCATTTGACCAAATAAGAAAATATTTTACGGAGATGGAAGGTCAGCTTGGAAAAACGGGAGAGAAAATTATTAAAATCGTGAAATTCAGGAACGATTTCGCTAAATTTCTTGCCGACGAGGAAGCGAAAGTAGCCGCAGAGAGAGCAAAACAAGCAGCTATAGAACAAGAGAAGATTGATACAAGGGCATTTTTCAAACAAGCGTTTTCCACCAGCCTAACTAGAGAATTAGAAACTGTTTACAACAAGTTAGATGAAATTTTCAATTCCATGAACTTGACGAACGTTTCATCAACAAAAGAGGCAATAAAGGATTTCGATACATCATTTTCCGGAGGAATAAAAGTTTATCCGCCAGTTAAATTCCTAACTAAAGAGGATATTAATGGTATTTACGATTCTGTTGCCCCCGGCGAGATAGCCAACAACGAGCAAATCTTCAAGCAATCCGTTTCGGAAAAGATTCAATACTATCTAGATAGAGTTGAATCCAAGAAACAAGAATTAATCAAAATAGCGGAGGCTAACGCTGCCGAAAAAGAGAGGTTGAAAAAAGAAGCCGAAGAAAGGGCAGTGAAAGAAGCTGAAAAAAGAAAGCAAGAACTTTTAAAATTTTCAGAAAAGTCCACCGCTAACATAGAGGCAGAGAAAACAGGTGCGACACTTCAAACTTTGTTCGATCAAGATTACCAAGTTCCAATGGCGAACGTCAAGAAAGAGTTAAAAATTGAAGTCCTCAACCCCGCTGGTTACGGTCAAATATTCATGTTTTGGTTCGAAAGAGAAGGTAAGAATTTACCCAACGAGAAAATCGAGAAAAAGACCATCGCCCAGATGAAGAAATTCTGCGAGGATGCCGCGAACAAGAACGCCGAGATTATTGACTCTAACACTTTAAAATATGTAGAAGTAATTTCAGCAAAATGAAAGACGAGTATTATGACAGGCTAGAGGTATCCAACTCTGACCTGTCCAAATTAAAGCAAGACCTTTACGGTACCTTTGAACGAGACCCAACAGAATCATTCAAGTTTGGAAACCTGATAGACCACATGATCACCGAACCACAGAAAGTGAATTACTTTAATTACACTTGCGGGGATGACGCCTTGACAGAGGATGATTTTCTTAAAGCAGAGGAAATGAAGAAATCGTTTTTCAGGGATAAAATGGCAAAAGGGATCTTATCTCTTTCTGAACCACAAAAGATAATGATTAACCATAGACAGTTATTTGACTATGATATTGGATTCTTCCTCCCCGTGAGGTGTAAATGGGACTTGTGGATGCCATCACTCGGCTGGGGCGGTGATATAAAAAGTACCTCCGCGACTACACAAAAGCAATTCGAGGATGCCGTTACTTTCTTCGATTACGACAGGCAAAGATTTTTTTACATGAACATATCCGGATCTACTCAAGACGTGTTGATTGGAATTTCCAAGACAAATTTTAAAGTATTTACCGTTAAAATTAAACGGGGAGATAAACTATGGAAATCCGGTCAAGCTAAATGTTTCGATCTTGCTTTCAAGTACTGGGAAATGTTCGGGGATTTAAAACAAACAGCATGAATATTACACCTATAGAAGATTTAGAGAGAGAGGTTGAAGATATCGACGCTTATCTCACGGAGATTCCCCCTGACAACCCGGATCTGGTTATCGAGAGAGGGAATGAACTATCCGTGTTTATCGCTCGAACTGGCAAGATGCTTGCGGATGCCAAGTATCATCAGGATACCGCTATATCTGAAAGCATCGTTTATAACCTAGGGAAACACACCGGTTGTCCTGCCTCAATGTTAAAACAACTAGTTGAAGCCACGTGCAAGAGAGAGAATTTTCTTGTAAATTCTATCGAGAGATTGAACAAAGCCGCCACACATCAACTTGACTGGCTTAGGACGGTGGTTAGCAAGGCAAAAGAAGAAATGAGATTCTCAAACGGTATCAATCAACGATGAAACAACTTTCAAATACACTACATTCTAGTCTTATCAAATTTCTTGAGTCGATACCACCTATCGTGGACGGGAATTCGGTTCGGGAACTTGAATTAAAGAGAAAGGCAACGTTATTAAAAAGGAAACTTGAACGATGCAAAAATGAAAGTCCAGTTAATCAACCTCGGGAGGAACAACATTAATAAGATTGTTTACCCGGCAGACAAGCAAGCGTTGCAGCGAGAGATTAACCGGCACGTGTTAACTACCTGCTGGACGCTTGAAGAATCCCCTAAAGGAGAAAATGAATACTATGTCCTTCGTGGCATGGACGTGATTGGAACGGTTAAAATATTAAAACAATAAAATTATGACAGCGAATTGGTTTGAAGTAAAAGTAAAATACACGAAAGTGGGTGAAAACGGCAGAGAGAAAAAAGTATCTGAATTATATCTATTGGATGCAATGAGTTTTACAGAAGCGGAGAGTAGAATAACAGAGAGTTTGAGAGAAATGATTCAAGGCGATTTCTGTATCGAAGCGATAAAGAAGTCGAATATCACCGAGCTGGTAGAGTCAAATGACGGCAACGATGATAAATGGTTTAAGGCGAAAGTCGCTATTATTGACGCTGACAGCATTTCCGGCATGGAAAAGAGATCGAACTTGTATTTCCTTGTTGCCGGGGAGAATGTTGATAAGGCGTTAGAGAACCTGCAAAAATCCCTATCCACTTACGTTGTCCCGTTCGAGATTGTGCAAGTTGGTGATTCGAATATAATGGATGTATTCCCTTATTTCGAGAATCAATAGGACGGTAAATGGTTACGGCGGGTTCGAATCCCGCCCCGTTCTCAAACCTTTGATAGATGGGAACATGAAAGTACTTGGTTGCAAACAAGTATTCCCGAGAAGTACAATCGGGTAGTGTTCCCTTGGATTAAAAATACAATCATGCCATACTACATAAAGAAAAAAACAACTAAAAATACTAGTAAAAGTCGAGTTAAAACACTCGAAAAAAAACTAGACAAGATTTTCAGCCTCTATATAAGATTAAGGGATAGTAAAGATTTTAAACACAAGTATTTCAGGTGCATAAGTTGTGGCGAAGTAAAACCTTTTGAAAAGGCTGATTGCGGTCATTATTTCAGTAGAAAAAATCAATCTACCAGATATAGCGAGGTAAATTGTCATGCGGAATGTTCTGGATGTAATCGATTTAAAGCAGATCATCTTCATGGTTATCACGATAACCTTTTAAAGGAAATAGGTCAAGAGAGGTTCGACTTGCTCCAATGGGAATCAAATCAAACAAAGAAATATACCGAGTTTGAACTAGAAACATTAATAGAGTATTACACGAAAAAAGTCAAGGAATTACAATGCGCATAAAGGAATTTAACGAGGGGTTTGAAATCACCTTCGAGTTTAATAAAAGAATTACTTGGGCAATAAAAAAATTAATGGAAATTTGTCCGGGAGCCGAGAAGGACAAAAGGCGAAAGTCTTACATTTTTCCAAAATGTTACGCCCCGCAAGTAATCATGTTTGGGCAAAAATACGGTTTCGCTTTCACTAGAGAACACGAGAAACGAGATTACGAGTTACCCCCGATGCCAGAATTAAAAACCGAAATACCGTTAAAAATGACCCTTTACCCTTATCAAAGAGAAGGGGTGGCGTACAATATAGTCCACAAGAGAACGATTATAGGTGATAAAATGGGACTTGGAAAGACCTGTCAAGGTATCGCCTCGGTAGTGGCACTAGACGCTTTCCCTTGCCTTGTTATTTGCCCGTCTGTATTAAAGATAAACTGGCAAAGAGAATGGCACCAATGGACAGATAAAAAAGCTTGTATATTGAATAATCAAAATCAATTCACGTGGCATTTGTTTGCCCAAGGGAAAAGCATTTTCGGTGATTCTATTAAAAACGATGTTTTTATAGTTAATTACGAGAGCTTGAAAAAGTATTTTGTTACGAAGATATGCAATAATTCAGGTTCCCCCGTGAAGCTAAAAGATGTTGTTTTCTCCGAGAATATAAAACTATTCAAATCGGTAATTATCGACGAGTGTCACAGGGTAAAGGAGCCTTCCTCTCTTCAAGCAAAATTAACCAAGGGAATAACAACTGGAAAAGAAGTTATATTCGCCATTACAGGTACTTCCGTGGTTAATAAAGCCAAGGATCTAGCTTCTCAACTGGCTATTATTAATCAGATAGACAAGTTTGGTGGGTATTCTAAATTCGTGGCTGAATACGGGTATAACGACAACATGGAAGAATTAAATTACCTGCTAAACAAGAACTGCTTCTATTCAAGAAACAAGAAGGAAGTTTTAAAAGACCTCCCACCAAAAGTAAGAACCGTTGTCCCTTGTGATATATCCAATAGAGATGAATACAATGTAGCTCTATCTGATTTAGAATCTTACTTGAAAGAATATAAATCAGCAACAGACGAGCAAGTGGCAAGATCAATGAGGGGAGAAATTATGGTAAGAATAGGTGTATTAAAGAATATTTCGGCAAGAGGGAAGTTAAATGCCGTGAAGGATTACATCTCGGATGTTTTAGAATCCGGTGAAAAAATAGTGGTTTTCATCCACCAGAAAGAAGTATGCGGTATGCTGACGCAAGCGTTCTCTGGCTCAGTAACTATAACGGGAGATGATAGCATGTCAGACAGACAAAGAAATATCGATTCTTTCCAAAACAATCCTGAAGTTAAAATGATTATTTGTTCGATAAAAGCCGCTGGGGTCGGGTTGACATTAACGGCATCTTCAATAGTTGCGTTCGTCGAACTCCCCTGGCATGCAGCGGATACTGACCAATGCGAGGATAGATGTCACAGGATCGGGCAAAATGATTCCGTGCAATGTGTTTACTTTCTTGGAAAGAATACCATTGATGAAGACATATATCAAATCATTCAAGACAAAAGAGAGATTTCAGATAGAATCACGGGTGGAAAGAACGAGGCGATAGAGAATTCGACAGACTTGGATACATTAATAAAAAAGATCAAACTAATTTGATAATTAGTATAACATTAAACCATAAAAAATAAACAACTATGGAACTACAAGACCGAGTAACCGTGGTATTAACTCAATACGGTGCAAACGTGCTAAACAAGCAAAACAAGGAGTATAACGATAAATTTCACAAGGCGGAAATCCTCAAAACTAATTATGTTGCCGGGGATTTTTTAAGTGATCATTTATTCTGTATCATCGACACTTTCAAGGATCACTTCCACATAGTAACGAAGGCTTGTTTTACGAATATAATTCCCGAGATAAAAGGTATAGATGTGGACATGTTACGTTTCTGGGAACACATAAATAGCGATAATGTCAAGGAAGAGGAAGATGGACGTTCGGAGTTATTCGCTAAAAAAGGAGAGTTTAGATTTAATGGCTTTTTATTCGCTCTCGATAATTTCAGTTGCCCTATAATATCTACAGATCACATGATTGTCAAGCTGGATAAGCGTGAAGAATTCGTTAGTATCGAGTCTTATGATGTATTATCTAGGGCATACGATTCCGCCATGGACGAGATAACGAAACTAAGGGCCAAGCTGGCGGGAATACAGGAATTGATTAAAGACAAGTAGCGATGAGCAAGAGTTATAAAACAGTCATCGACCGGATCATGGTTGATAACAGGTGGAAGCATCCGAGATTCATCAGGTCGGGAGACTGGACGATAATAGGTATCAGGGAGAGATATTTCTCTCCCACCGAGTACGAGATCATTTTCTGTTTCTTCGGATACGATATTAGAGTGTGGCTAAAGAAAGAATTTTTAAACAGGTAATACATGAAAGAATCTATCGAAAGACGCATCTACCGGGAGAAGTGCAAACACTTCCTTCCCATGTCCGAGATGTGTTGCATGAAGAGCCACGGGGCAAACGGGTGGCATATATCTATCGGGTGTGATGGGAAATGTCCCCGGATGAATCGTTATGATAGAAAACAAGAGAAAAGTAAAATAGCGGGAAGCGTTATTTTAGAAAATGGCAAAAAAGTAAAATAAGAAGACATGAAAGTAAAGATAACAAGAGTCGTTCTCGTGATGGAGGACGGCAGTAAAACAACGATCAAGCCAAATAAAATCGTTGAAGACGTGGAAGCTTATAGAGCTTTACAAAAGGAGGCTAACAATGCCTCTAAGGTTTTGTTTGTGATAGAAGAAATCGAATAGCTATGGCAAACACATATTTGAAAATAGAAGGCGAAACTTCGGCTTTAGAAGTTGGAGTTGATGAAGGATATTTAAAAATATCTATGAAGGACAACGATAATCAAACTATTACCTCTATACTTCTCGACTATAAAGAAATTGAAGACCTACTGGAATTTATCGAGAAGAAGAAAAAAGAATTGTGATATGCGTGACCAAGGATTTATAAAATTAAGCAGAAAGTTTTTTGAAAACGCCCTCTGGAAAGAACCCCGTCAGTATTCCCGTTCCGAAGCCTGGATAGATTTAATTCAAATGGCAGGATTTGAAGACTCGAAATATATACTGAACAACCGGGCGATAGAAGTCCAAAGAGGAGAGATAGTTGCTAGTCGTAGATTCTTGGAAAATAGGTGGTTATGGGGAAGTACAAAGGTTACTAACTTTTTAGATTTCTTAAAGAAAGAAGGCATGATAAACCAGCGACAAACCAACGGACAAACCATAATAACGCTTTGTAATTACGACACTTACAATACAAGGCAAACCAGTGATGATGTGGAAAACAAACCACCGACAAACCACCGACAAACCAGAGACAAACCACCGACAAACCAAAATAAAGAATATAAAGAAAGTAAAGAAGGAAAAGAAAGTAAAGAAAAAAGTAATTATTTATCTCCTAACGGAGATATTCCCCAGGGGGAACTTGAATTTCCTATCGATGAAAATTTTGAATCTCCCATAAAACATGAAGGAGAAAAAGAAAAAAGTTCCGCGAAAAAAGAAAAAGAATCCGAAAGAGAGCTAGTGAGCAAAGTCGTGAATTACTATCACGAGAAATGTCCCGCCCTTGCCCCGGTGAAGACGATAACGGATAAACGCGTATCTACCGTAATGGCAAGAATTCGGCAGTATGGCAAAGAAAAAGTTGCCGAGATGATAGAGAAAGCCGGATTATCTAATTTTCTCTCGGGGGACAACCAAAGGGGATGGATAGCAGATTTTGACTGGATTTTTAAACCGACAAATTTCGTGAAAGTGTATGAAGGAAAATATGACAACAGAAATCGAACTAGCAAGGAATTACCTGCAAGCGGTCGAGAAGGAGTCGTCGGAAACGGGAATAATCCCCGCCGGAATGATGCCGAAAACAAGAGAGCAGAGCGTGATGCTCTTGGCGAGATTGCCCGACAGGTACTTCACCGCACTATGCCCGAGGGATTTTGACGATACATTGGCAAGCGTAACTCCAACTTTAGCGAGTTTCAAGAAATTTACCGACGAAGCCGCTTTAAAATCCATGTTCTATCTAATCGTGAAAGATGTACTTGATTTCTTCTCGGTTGGCAAGACAATTGGGGCGATGCAATTGCTAGGGACAATCCAACTAATTATCGACGATTTTTATTACTTGAACATTGACGACTTTAAACTTTGCTTCAATAACGCCAAACGAGGCGTTTACGGCAAGATTTACGACAGGGTGGATGGGAATATCATTTACGGGTGGATCTCTCAATACGCACAAGATAAACATTGTTATTGCGAGTCTATTGACGACCGCCTAAAAATGACAGACACGAGCGAACGAATTTCCTCTAGAAGCAAAAATGAAGACCGGATGTATCGAATTTCAGAGATTCAACACAAGTATGGAAAAAATGTAACAAAGTAATTTATGCATTTAATCGACAATTATGACTTTGCCAGCCCCAAAAACAAGGCTGACATGGACAAGAACACCCTTAAACAAAAGGGTATAACCTCTCCCAAACTCGGGAAATACAGGGTAAAGAAAGGGAATGCTATATTCTTCTTTAAAACCAGAGAAAGAATGGAGAATAGCGTTATACACACGGATAAGTTTAAAAACAGGGGAATGGATAAATGCTTCCCGGGAGAATAATTTAAAACAAACAACATGATACACGCTTCTTTATGCACCGGGATCGGTGCCTGCGAACTCGCTGCCACTTGGATGGGGTGGGAGAATGCCTTCTCTTGCGAAATAGACGAGTTCTGCAACAAAGTATTAAGTTATCATTACCCTAACACTACACATTATGGAAACATATTCGAGCAAGATTTTAGAGAATGGAGAGGAAAAATCGACGTCCTCACGGCAGGGTTTCCGTGTTTCGTGGCGGGAACACCAGTACTGACTAGAAAAGGATTCTTGCCTATTGAAGACGTTCAAGTTGGCGATGAAGTACTCACGACAGATAGAACATATCATCCAGTAGAATGTACTATGAAACATGATGCAGATGAAATAATTTATCTACGTGCCCAAGGAATGTTCAAAGAACTAAAATGTACACCAAATCATCCATTTTATGTTCGAACAAGAAAAGGAAGAAAATTCATGCTTCCTGAATATATACATGCTTCTGATTTAAAAAAGGGAGATAAAATAGGATATCCAATACATGAAGGTGATGATACTTCCTTCACTCCAGCTTTTTGGGAATTAGTAGGCACGTGGATAGCCGATGGGTGGTGTGATAACAATAAACGTTCTGGTAGAAAAAATAGTTATAATCACAAAACCATAATATGTTGTGGGAAACATAATATCACAAGACTTCATCATGTTATTCAAAGATCAGGGTATAAATATACCTTAACAGAAGATAAGTCTATTTACAAGGCTATAATCTGTGATGAATGGCTTTGTGATTTCTTAAATGATTTCGGGAAATACGCTCACGGGAAACACCTATCTCCACAATGTTTTATTCTTGATAATGCGAGAAAGAAGTCATTGCTTAAAGGATGGTTTGCGGATGGTTATGTTTGTCAAAATGGTAGTATAAAAATAACGACTGTAAGCGAGAAATTATCCTTAGATATGGCTCAAATAGCAAGAGATGTTTACCATTGTCCAGTAAGTATAAGTAAAAAAACATCAAAACGTACTTGCATAATAGATGGAAGGGTTGTTAATGAACGTCCTCAATTTTGCATTACAATATCTCGTAGTGATAGATATGGTTTCTATGAGAATGGATTTGTTTGGTGTAATGTAAAGAGCATCAGAAAAGAAAAAGAAAGTAATGCCGTTTATAATTTAGCAGTAAATGAAGAACACTCATACAATGTTTACGGAATCGCAGTCCATAACTGCCAGCCATTTAGCTACGCAGGAAAGCGAAATGGAGCGGAAGATGACCGCTACCTCTGGAACGAGGTGTTTCGTGTCATCGAAGAGGTTAGACCCACTTGGTTTATTGGTGAAAACGTTGCTGGAATCCTCTCGATGGTTCTCTCCGGCGAGGAGACTAAAGTGGGAAGTTACACGGACGTTTGCGGAGAGAATTACACGTTTTACGAGAAACGACAACGATACGTCATCGATCAAATCAGAATCGACCTCGCGTCAATCGGATATTCAGTCCAGCCAGTTGTTATACCGGCTTGTGCCGTCGGAGCGCCCCACAGGAGAGACCGGGTGTGGTTTCTGGCAAGAAGGGATGATGTTACCGACACCGGTGGCGCAGGATTACAGGAGACGGGGACCCAACAGCGAGCAACAGGGGTTGCCGGAGATGGCATACAAGGAATTACTACCAACCCCTCAGAATCGGGATTTCAAGAACGGGTCAACGATGGAAAGCGAGAGGTGGCAGAGGAAACGAGAACAAGGGTGGACGATGGACTTGAACGACTTGGCGGAAAGCAAATTACTACCTACTCCCAACGCGTCGGAAGCGACAAAATACACGAACACTTACAACCCGAACAGCCAAATGGGGCAATCGTTGACGGCATTAGCGGTGAACGGGATGCTACCGACACCGACATCAAGAGATTACCAGCCATCAGTTTCCCCAACGGCATTGAAAAGGAAGAACGGCGCAATGAGGACGGATGCCCTATGCAATATACCTGTGATGATAGGGAAACACGCGAAACAAACAGGTGGCAAAACTTCCCAACTCAATCCCCTGTTTGTGACAGAGATGATGGGATTTTCCTTGGATTATCTGGTATCACCTTTTCAAGATGGCGACAAGAAAGCATAAAGGCTCTCGGGAATTCCATGGTTCCGCAAGTAGTTTACGAGATATTTTTAGCAATAGAACAAGTAGAAGAAACATTAACGAAGAAAACAATATAAAGCAATGGAAGGACACGTGAAGCGTAGTATAGATCTGATTTGTAGTCTTGAAACAGACAAAATATATAACTTGGGTTTCTCTGGGGGGAAGGATAGTGTTGTTCTTCTTGATATAGCGAAGAAATCCGGGGTAAAATTTGAGGCTGTTTACTCTAACACAACGATAGATCCTCCCGGAACAATCCCGTTTATCCGGGAGAATTACCCGGAAGTCAAGATCGTGAACCCGAAAGAGTCGTTTTTACAACTTGTGGCGAGAAAAGGTTTTCCATCCCGGCAACGAAGATTCTGTTGCGAGGTCTTGAAAGAGAGTTACGGCATAGGGAAAAGGAACCTGGAAGGGATGCGCAGGGATGAATCTAACAATAGGTCAGATTACGAACCGGAGCAATGTGATAGCAGGAAAAGCATGAAGGGTGCTTGTCACGTGCTGCCCCTTGTATTTTGGACGGAAAGGCAAATTTGGGAATACATTCACAAGCATAACCTTCCTTATATGAAGTATTACGATCCGCCTTACAACTTCACCCGTCATGGCTGTGTCGGATGTCCTCTCGCGACGAAACAACAAATGAGAATCGAGTTTAAAACGTTCCCCCGGTACGCGATAAACCTCATGAAAGCTATAAAAAAGTTCATGGAAACGCACCCTGAAACATTTTGGGGGAAGAATTTTGATAATGAACAAGAGGCGTTTTATTACTACATCAACGACTTGTCTTTACAGGATTTCAAGTTCATGAAAACGGCATCCATGTTCAAGAATGATTTCAGGAGGATGGTAAACAATTATCTAGGAATTAATGAATAAAAGCTGAAAAATGGATACAAAACTAACAATAGATGAAATAGAACTCGCCATCGTGAATAGCGGTCTATTTAAGTATATAGAACAATTGAATAAATATGAATCATGAAAAAGATACTTTTTAACGACAAATTTGGTCTTACAAAGGCTGTATTAGAAGGTCGAAAAACAATGACAAGAAGGATTATCCCTCGTCGTTTACTTGCTTCATATCAATTTAAATCTAATGTTACTCCGGGATATGAGAAGGATTTTTTTCTTAAACATTCCCCGTACAAGATAGGCGAAATTATCGCTATCGCCCAATCTTATAATTCGTTTTATGACGAAACATACAATCCAACATTATTCCCTCCCGGTAAAGGATGGGATAATAAAATGTTTGTGAAAGCTAGTCTGATGCCGCATGCTATCGAGATTACGGACGTGAGAGTGGAGAGGTTACAAGACATTACGAGCGAAGATTGCTTAAGAGAAGGAATCGAAAAATTTGATGTTTTTGGAACGCCATCGTCATATATATTCTCTGATGCCAAAAACAATATATATCCAAAAGGTTGGTGCACTGAACCAAAAGAAGCTTTCGCATTGCTTATAGACAAGGTTTCCGGGAAAGGCACGTGGGATTCTAACCCGTGGGTGTTCGCGTACACGTTTGAATTAAAATAATTGACGTTATAACCTGCTCCCGACATTCGTGTCGGTAGCAAAGTAAAAGTGGTTGATCACAAGGATTATTTGTTTAAAAAATGCTGTAAAAATATGGAAATTAAAGATGTAATATTAAAAAGATACATCCCATCTGATGGGATGGCGTTAAAGATAACACGAGATTGTTTCGGGTGTAATGGAATTTGTAAAGATGTATCGTATTCTAGTAGACCTGTTATCGCGTACGAGGATGATCCATCGTTTTCCGTCGAAGAGGTTCCGGTACAGGAATACGAGAAGTGGGTAAAAGAAAAAGGTTGTCGCGTGAGTGTTGGATCTTTGATTCAGTAGATACGAAAAAATAATGTGGTGAAATTTGAAATTACGGATAATAGTTGTATGTTTGGAATATTGTTAAAACGTCGGATCATGGAACAATATAATGATAACTCACAACTTGCATTGAGAATTCATATCAAGAATTCAGAACCTATTCAAGTGTCTGACTTCACGTCATCCATGAATGCCATCGGATCATACTTTTCTAGTTTTGCCCAAAAGAACGGTATGTCTAAGGAGTTATCTAACGCTAAGTTGTGCGTTAGCAAGATAACCGAAGGATCTATTGATATTCATCTCGTTGAACTAGTTTCACTCTCCATGATCCCGTTCGTGGAAAATTTCAATTTGATCATGGAGTTCGCTAAAAACTTGAAAAGCGTGTATGATTATTTCACTTCATCTTCGGGAGAAAAACCCGATTTAGCGACTAAAGAATTGCAGGATTTGCACGACATACTATCTATTCCAGCGAAAGATAGAGAGGGGAATATGGAAATTCAAGTGATAAAAGGTGATGTTAGTAATGTCGTGTACAAGGGATGCACGTTTAATTACATAAGTAGCAACGGAACACAGAATTTGATCGATAAAGAAATCGAAGCTGTAAAAACAGTGTCCGAACAAGACGAGATCCACACGAATCAACTCATGACGATGTATCAAATACGTGGCATCAATAGTAATTCAGGAAATAAAGGGATAATAGAATCGTTAAACAAAAAGGCGTTAAACCTCTTGTTTGAATCTGATGGCATCAAGGATCAAATAATAAATTCAAAAAATAATCCACTAAAGAAAGTGTTTGCTGTTGATGTCGTTGTACAGAACATGAATAACAAACCATTTGCCTATAAAATTGTGAAGTTGTTGGATGTTTTTGATATAGAAGACTAACCATTCCATATTTATAACTTTAGAATCAAGGCGAGTAAACTCTACTCGCTTTTTTCGTGGAATTTGTTTTATCCGGTTTTATTCGTACTTTTGCGATGCTACAATCACATATGGCGTCGCAAGAGTACGATCGCTTTAGAGACGAGAGAAAATATAACAACTCCCGTAATCAGTTCATATGTCTCTATGATGTATGTGGTTGTAGCAAACTTTGATTACGTGGAGTTGTTTTTTGTTTAATTCATCTAATGCTACAACCAGATGAAACAATTAGAATTATTCCCCGTTTCCGCTAACGGGCTTGTAACGGTCAGTAATGACCAAGTCGTAACAACCTCTTTGAAAATAGCGGAAGTTTTCGAGAAAAGACACTGCGAAGTTTTAAGGGCTATTCGGAATAACGAATGTAGTGACGTTTTTCAAGAACGCAATTTTGCGTTTTCGTTCTATCACAGGCAATTACTAAATGGAGGTTATAAAAAAGAACCGATGTACTACTTAACCCGTGACGGTTTCACTTTCCTTGCGATGGGTTTCACAGGGAAAGTGGCTGCAAAGTTCAAGGAAGCCTACATTAACGCATTTAATGAAATGGAGGAAAGATTAAGAGGTGCGACGATTAAAGAGGAAGATATTGCCACGTATCTCCGTTCGCTCTGCGAGGACATGGATTCGAGAATGAAAGGACACGAGAAACAACTCCAGAAGCAATACGGCAGCACACCGAACCCCGGGATGCTATCACCGGCGTTGTTCTGCACGGGTTCGTTGAAAAGCCAGCTGGATTACATATTCAAGGCTCTGAACAACGATATTCTTGCCGGTCAATTCGCCTGGGCGAAGCTTGAAAAGGTAGAGAGGGAGAACAAGGAGATGAAACGAGAGCTTGCGAAAGTGGCGAGCAAATTATTGAATTATTATTACTAACGATAAATTAATCATGGAAAATAAAATCTACAATTACAACGGGACGGATATAACATTCCTTTCCGGTAACGGTGACGTTATGGTCAACGCCACCGAAATGGCAAAAACGTTTGGCAAACAACCAAGCGATTGGACTAAAACAAAATCATCACAAGAATTTATCGATTCATTATCAGCCGTTCGGAATATTCTCCGAACGGATTTGATGAGAGTTATTCAAGGTGGAAGTATGCAAGGCACATGGATGCACGAGGATGTCGCCATGGAATTTGCCAGATGGCTAAGTCCAACTTTTGCGATATGGTGCAATGACCGGATAAAAGAACTTCTTAAATACGGCATGACCGCCACCCAACCCACCTTGGAAGCAATGGTTAATAACCCGGATCTCGTGATAGGATTGGCGCAAAAACTAAAAGAGGAACGTGAACATAAAGCCAAGTTGCAAGCGGAGAATGACAAGTTAAGGCCGAAAGCAGAGCTGATGGACAAGGTGATGGACTCGGATCAGAAAATCGACGTCGGGCAAGCCGCTAAAATCCTTCAATTACCGTTCGGGAGAAACACTCTCTTTCAAAAATTGCGAGAGAAAGGTGTTTTTTTCTCCAATAGAAACGAACCGAAGCAAGAATACATTAAACGTGGCTATTTCGAGCTAAAAGAGAAATGGATTGATCGGGATAATCATGACGGCTTTATGGTTGTAAAAGTATTGGTAACACAAAAAGGACTTGATTTTATCGCGAAGTTGTTCGAGATCGTTAAACATACCAAGCAGCTAGCAAAAATAATGTAATAATCTGGTCACCTTATTTGTAAGGTGACCAAAATAAAATAGAAGAATTATGACAAGAGAAGAATTGAAACAAGAAGTACAGAAATGGGTTAATGGCGCAGATAGGTATCAGATGAACCTTCAATCGCACTTAGATTACGCTACAAACGAAATCATGAAACTCGTTGAAAAATACATCGAAGATCATCACACCAATAATACACGTTCGATGTATGAAGTTACATTCGAGTACAAGCAAGATAGTCCAAGTGGAGGTAATTTCCCACACACGGGATGGAAAAAAGAGATTAAATTATTCGATGCTGCTACTGCACAAGAATTACAAGGACAAATAGATTTATTCTTGCGAGATAACCATTGCGGCTATAGAAAGCACAACAAAGTTATTAATATTAAAAAATTATAATCATGAAAGCAAGAATAATTAGCACGGGAGAGATCGTTGAAGTAGGATATATCGCTGGGTGGAGGGATGATCGTTCGGTTTATAACGCAAGTTCAAGTGATATAGAGATTATTGATGATAATGTTGATAAAGCAATTGACTGGGAGCAACGTAGGTACGAGATAGCGAAAGACGTTCTTACCGCCTGTGTTGATCCATTTCATTATATTGACAAAGATGTAAGTCGAGCGATTCAATGCGCTGACGAACTAATCAAACAACTTAAATCTAAATAATTATGGGAGTAGAGAAAAATATAAGCATGGATAAATTCCCCAAACAACATCTACCCGAAGATTCTGTTATGGGTGGTATAGGTAGAATCGTGAATGTTTGTTTTAACTACGATTCGGCAAAGAGAATACGTGGTGTAATAATTAGAGATGACAAAGAATATCCAGGTGTTACTATTATTAGACTAGTTGACGGAAGAATTGTTTTGTCTAGTGAATGCCACACAGATGAAGTAAATGAAAAGGTAACTCGTAGTTTTACATTTAAAAACAAATAATATGGAAGAGTATAAAGTAGGCGAAGTGTTCCAGTTTGGAAGGATTAAACTGAGATGCGTGGAAGTTTCAGGCAATAGTTGCACTGGATGTTTTTTACGTGATTTAATTGATTGTGAATCGTGTGTTGGAGAATGTTTTTGTGCGAAAAGATCAGACCACAAGAACGTGGTATTTGTTGAAGTAACAGAAGAAGACAATGGCAAAATTTAAATAATAAATAATACAAAAAAACGATATGAGTACAGCTTGCGTGCAGGATATATACAAGTGCGCCACATGTAAATCGGCAGCGGACGAACACGGGAGAGGATGCAAGTATGGATTATTATTCCCCTTGCTTCTAGTTATAACGGAACAGTCTAATTGCAAGAATTATGAATTTGACATGGAAAAGGCAAGGCTGCAACTGAAAAAACTAGAAGAATTTAAAACATAAATAAAAGTAATATTAAAAATGAAAGATACGCAATTTATAGTAAAAGCGTTGTTTTTTTGTCGTTAATTGCTTCGCTATTGCCTTCATCTGCACCGTGGTTACAAGGTGGATACAACGGATCGAGGAGTTAATTAGCGTCGCCAATAAGTCAATCGACGCCTCGGCGAAAAGATTGGACAGCGTCTATGTGAACCAGTTGTTATTATTGCAGCAAATGTACGCCGCGAATGAACAATACGAGGAAGCGGCAAAGGTCAAGAGATTAGTGGAAATAGAACTTAAACTACAAAAAGAACGTTTAAATGAAAAGAGTGTACAAGATCGGAACCAAGGGTAGCGTGATAACCCTATACCGGAGGAGATTTAAACTCTTCTGGCTCCCCGTCGAATCCAAGAACTTTTACTATTCAGAACACAGGATAAAAATAATATGGGATTGGGTAGTAAAATACGGGAAGGATAATTTTATCTCGGACAAGTGTTATTAAAATGGAAAGTAAAAAAATAGGGAATTCCGATTTTCTCAATAAACTGAAATTAGATGTCGAGTGTTGCAAGGATAACTCTCGAACGGTAGGGGCATTCCTTCTCGGGAGTGCCCTTTTTTATATAGAATTGAAACAAATAAAACGAAAATATCGTAAAATAAAGAAGAATTCTTGCAAGATTTAATCCTGGAATTTATATTTGCGACATAATTACGCTCTTGGCTTCGCATATCTCAAATCAATTTGATTCTAATAACGAGGATGCCGACCCAAGAGCCTCGTTTTTTATAGCTTATGGAAAAGAAAAACTCGAACAAAACAGACAATTCAACAAATTTTAATATTCCAGTTAAAATAGCCGTATTGATAGATGGGGGATTTTTCATTAAAAGATACAATTCTCTTTACAATAAAGAAAAATCAAAAACCGCAGAGGAAGTTGCTGACGATATATACACGTTAGCTCATTCTCATGTCGGAAAAGAAAATTATTTATACCGTATTTTTTTCTATGATTGCCTCCCGTTTGAAAAAAGAGTTCACAACCCGATATCCAAAAAATGTATTGTTTTCGAGAAAACGCCAGAAGCGATTTTCAGGAATCAAATATTTGAATTTTTAAAACAGAAAAGGAAAGTAGCCCTTAGATTAGGATACCTGAAAGATTCAGGTAATTGGCTAATCAGACCAAGTAAAGTAAAGGAACTCCTATCTAAAAATATTGTAATTGACGATTTGTCCGAGGATGATGTTTATTATGATTTAAGACAAAAAAGCATAGACATGAAAATAGGTGTCGATATAGCTTCGTTGTCTTTAAAACATTTTGTAGACAGGATTGTGCTTATTTCTGGTGATGCTGATTTTGTTCCAGCTGCAAAACTCGCAAGAAGAGAGGGGATAGATTTTATTTTAGACCCGATGATGGCGCATGTGGATAATTCCTTGTTCGAGCATATAGACGGAATGAAGTCGCCTAAATTTTGTAGAAAAGCGGATTCTAGCACAGGAAGTATAACAGATGGAAAGACAGATAGCCCTAAACCCTCGGGTAAAATCAAGCGGAAAACAATAAAAAAAGTGCCTAGAAATAAATAACTAGCATTTTATTTATTACTTTTGCATATAATAATGTAACTATTATACACCTAAGGAGAGAAGCCTTAGTCTAATTCCCCAATTAGATAATAGTCTAAAAGAAAGTGAATCAGGATTGCCGTCTTTAATTCACTTTCTTTTTTATATGCCAAAAATAAAGGGGCATCCCGCCCCTCTAACACATCGCCAACTGTGCTACACTTTAAAACAACTATCTAACCGCTCTTAAACGAGATTGAGCATTTCCGCTACAATTATCGCCGCAACTCCAGCGATACACTCGTTATCCAGCAAATCCATTAATAAAACAAAATTAGCCTCGTTTTTCATGGCGATAATGTTTTTTTATTCGTCCATGGCCATCATGTAGTGCCATACTTTCCCCTCGGGAGCGTCTTGATCCTTGAAGTAAAAGTTTATAGCATCCTCGATAACCTTTTCCTCGTGATTCTCCGGGAACCACTTTTTAAACAAGTCGACCTTATCGTGCCAGTTCCCAGTTATGGCGACAGCCACGTCCCAGCAGGTTGTCCCGGCGGGTAACATCGGCTTGTGCTTCTCGAACACGGCTTTTATGTCGTCCTCCGACCAGTGCATTCCCTTGCACTCCTTGCCGTCCTCTCCCTTGTGGTGCATCTGTTCAATTTGCCACTTCCCGAATTTCTCGTTAAAGTGCGGTCCACAGAATATCTCGTGCTGGTCACGCATGAAATCCCAGAATAAATCCGGGTTCTTCTCTTCCACTTCTTCAAGCAACTCGTCCAAACACTCGACAGCTTCCCACATTTTAGCCTCGCTAAACATACCTTTTTCCTTGTAGTATTTCAGCGTCTTGTAATAGTTCCCCATAGTCTATTCTTCTAAAAACAAGTTTTTCAATTCAAGCAAATCACCTTCCGTGATCTTTATCGCCCCGGTGTCCCCGAATAGCATGGATGTAAACATGTTGTTCGGTATCTTTACCTTTATCATTCCCTTTCCAACGACGGCATCGAGTGGTCCGAGGTTTATATTCGTTTCATCCATCTCCTTGAACATCGCCATAACATCGTCGAATACCTGCCCCATGTCATAATTCCCGTTCTCGTCCCCGATAAACATCATCACGTTGTCTACTGCACCCTGTATCTTGTTGTCGTAACGAACAATACCGTTGTTTAGACCTCTTTTCAGGTACACGGATAACGGTTTTAACTTCGGTTTATCGGCGACGAACGTGTCGATAAGGTTATTGCCCCATTCCCCGAGAGCGTTAGTTATCTTGCTTTTCAGCTCCAGTGCCTTCTCCGGCAGGTTTAGACTTGCGGTTTCTCGTGTTGCCATTGTCATTCAATTTGGTTACTAACTCTTTTAATCTCTCTATATCTTTTTCCGCGTTATCAACCCTCCTTGATAATTCGGCTATTAGCCTTTCTTCTCTTGTCATTTCTTTTTTCCTCCTTTCTTCATAGCCATGTAGTCTTTAAAACTCATGTCGCTGTATTTCTCCATGTACTCGTCGAGCATCGAATATTTTTTATTCACCTCGTCGGCGGCAGATTTTTTTAGCCGTTTTACTAGCGTTAGATGCTTTTCTAGGGCATCTTTCCCATCTTTGGTATTCTCTACCCTCGGGCGCATTATCTTTAAATACTCACGGTTTAAAATAGCCGTTATAACGGAAGAGCTTTCCTGAAATTCTTGGTTGTTGTTTATAAACTCGAATTCCCGGTCAGATAGTCCGGACAACAAGCCGTCGATCTCGTCCCATACAGGAGTTGCCGATTCATTCACCACGCCTCTTTTTTGCAATTCCTGTATTCTTTGCAAGTAGGCTTGTTGTTCCTTTTCGAGTTCCGGCAGGCGCTGGTCGTAATTTATTCCCCCGGTTAACAATGGATCTATCATATATTTTTTGATTAGTGATTAAAGGAAAATAGTGACGGCATCCCCGTGAGGACACCTGTCACTAATCAATAAATTATTCAGCTTGAGGCTGACGAGATCTGCAACAAGTTGCGCCTTCCAAAACCGTAACGGTAGGAGTGCTCGGCAACCCAACGATGCCCTTGATATTCCGGCAGTCAAGACGATCCGCGTAATTGATTGCGGCAGTGAATGCCTTGTCAATCTCGCACTGGATCAGGCGGTCTTGGTACGGTCTGGTTGCTTCCAAAACGGCAACTTTCTTGTCAAGTTCGTTGAACTTGTTCCCGTAACGCTCGTTAAGAACGTCGTACAGGTCACGGGAAGTTTTGTACAGACCGAAATCTGCATCCACTTGCGATTTCCACAAGCTAAACTTCTCGGCGATATCCGTTTGCCGGTGATCGTAATCAGCTTGCATGCTCGACACCTTCAACCCCCACATGGCGTTAGTAAGGGCAATAGCATCGTCGCAACCTTTTTCCCAAGCTTGGAATGCAGTTGGAGCACCACTTGTACGCCCGGCAATAGCCTCGCTAACAGTGTTAATATTAACGTTCTCCGGCATCCCGGCTCCGCCACCGAACAGACCTCCACGGTTACGGGACAACGCCCACAATCCGAGTGCTGTACCTGCTATACCAAGACCTAAACCGGTTCCTGCAACACCTTTGCTGGCGTAATCTTTCTCCTCGTTGTCGTGCACGATCTCTTTTTCTTTCACGACTTTCATCTCAGTTTCCATTGTGTTTAAAACTTATAAGTTGCCCGGCACCATTGCCGGGTACAACAAATGTCCCAAACTACGGGTTGCTATTTAAATTATTGGTTGCTACATCGTTGCTACATTGTTGATAACAAGTTGACAGGATGAAACTATGTCGCTTCCTATCTTCTATCGTGTTTCTCAACTTGTTCACGCCTTGACGTGTCACCCCGAGATATCTAGCCGTCAAGGTATCGGGGAATCCTAACCCGTGAAGCAAGTTTATCAATATCGAACGAGCGTCAACGCACTCCTGTTTCTTGCTGTATATTAAATCTTCACGTCCCACTCCCGTTCTCTCGGATACTATTTCCACCACTTTATCGAAAATTTTTTCCATTTTTCTTGTTTTTTTGTAACAAATAAAAATCCTGCCCGTAATACTTACCCGAGAGAGAGAAAGTCTTACGAACAGGATTGGGTGGTTCTAGTCTTTAAGAGAGATGACTCTCTCTTTTATATTTTTATAAGCCTAAGTTTCCGGAGTATTTTAATAATGGAAGGCACGCTTAACCCGGCTAACAAGATAACTAGCAACCACAAGGATTTCGGTACCCTGAATCTTTCTTTAACCACTTCAACCGGGTATGGCTCCCTGATAGTATCTCGTTGGCTTACATAGATGGTATCCCGGCTATATCTGTCCCTGTACACGGTTTTAGTCCTGTCCCTGTACACGGTGTTGCCATTTACAGTCACGAACACGCTATCCTTCTCGTGGATGCTGTCCACTCTAAACCTATCCACGTATTCCGTTTTGGTTTCTGTTGTTTTAACTGGGATGTACTTAATACTATTACAAGAAACAATAAAAAGAGCCATGAAAAATAACAATAACAGCCTTCCTTTCAGTGATCTTGATCGATATAGGGCTAGAACATCATTCCCATCCGCTCCAAGTTCCCCGATAGGATCGGGATGTCCGTTCATGCTTGTATCGAAATAGGGAATATTCACTACACGAGGTTTAAAATTTGTTTCTAACTTTCTCATTGCACGTACTTTTTGTAATTAGCGATAAACTCTTCTTCCGTTCCTTTGCCTAAAGGCGTGTTATAGTAGCGTTTCCAGTAAGTAGCCCATCCTTCCAGGTCGCCAGGTATTGCCTTCTTTACACGTAAATAATGCACCCGTGCCATGCAAATCGCTAGCAAGTCGTTGTTCTCTATATCCTCCGCTTTAAAACGGGACACACGAGCGGCACGTTCAATTTTTGCAGCCAGTTCCGGTTTATACCGGAGATAATTATTCACGATGTCGTTGAAAGTTGCCGGCTCCATCTGGAATATCCCCAATGCCGGACCTCCTCCTATTTGTTTCCTGTACTTGCCTAGACGGCTCTCTTGCGCTGCCGTGCCCATTAACAAGTTCACGGCATTGTCCGAGTAAAGTCCTATTTCCTTCAAAACGGACGTTATCAAGTTTCTAATCGTCACCTTGTTCATTCACGAAGTTATTAGGTGGGACTCTTTTAAAACATCTCAAAGCTATATTGCACTTCAAGAACTCAAGCTCTTGTTTTTCCAGTTTCAAACGTGTTATCTCTTCCATGCTTTCACGTATTCGCAAGCGATCATTGTTTTTTTCCGAGTAAAGCTTGTCTATCTTCCCTTTAAGTTCTATAGCCTCGGCGTCCTTCTTGTCGTACAACTCCTTCCATTCATCGGCGTACTGGCTCGTGTATTCCGCTTCTGCCTTTACAGCCGCTGCCGTTTCTTTCCGTTTTTTCGAATTGTAAAACAAGAATATCCCGAGCAACGGGACAATTATTATTGTCACGACCTTGCTAATCAGATCTACGATTTCTTTTATCTCCTCCATTTCATTATTTTAAAATTTAGTTATACATTCGCGAAAAGGTTCTTCTGAACCTTGGTGCCTAGAGCGAAGTACCGGGATGGGAAACGCTCTTTTTTTTTATACCCTAGCGAAGATATTTCCCCGCTAGAGCCAATAGGTTAATTCCCGAGCTGGTTGTAGAACTCTATTATTTTTACCTCCAGTTGCGGCAGAAAGTTAGATGGAAGGTTCGCCCCGTTAATGCTAGATACCATCTCGTTCACGCAGTCGTAGGTACCATTAATGTTCACGTACGGGTTTCCTTCTTCTTGCAAAGTCCCCTCGCAATAGAATGTAACATTCGTTGGTTTCGCACTTTGATCGTACTCTGCCGATAAATGCACGTTTACTCCTTTAATAACATCGCTAGCTGATGCTTGTGTTTTGTAATTAATTTCCATGATTATAAATTTTTAAATTAAACGTTTTCTTTCTCCACAACAAGGGCATCTATCTTGTAGAATAGACTCTTGTTGCGCCCTGTTATACATTTCGATTCATCGGCAAAGTCAAGGACAACTCTCTTTAAAGTTTCTGCCTCAATGCCAATTAACTCTATTTCTTTCTCGAAATCTTTCCCCGGGTTAAAAGTATTCTCCCCTTCCTTGTGTATCTCTCCCTGTTCTATTTCCTCGTTGGAAAATTCTACTTTTGGAACGAGATTGTCAAGTACCTTTCTTTCCCGAAAAGTACTACCGGCTACTTTTATCACGCCGAGTAGGTTTAATCTCTCTACAATGTTTAGTTTTAACGTTTGTGTTTCCATGTTTATTTATAGTGTTAATTACTTCCATAACTTATTCCATCTTGATTCAATACACCAGCCACCCAATTCCTATAACCACCAAATATTCCTATATAAGTGCATTCTATAATAGCAGTCCTACCACCACTAACAGAATTAACATAAACCCAATCATACAGACTATTCTTGTATCGTATTTTCGCACCGTAATTTCCAGAATCAGCTATGATGCCATGAGAGTAACTCGATTGAAGCGGGATAAATTTCACGGTATGCCCCGGTTTTAAGTTTCTCGCGTCGGGAAGAAAAACATTAAAATGTTGTGAGTTATTTACCAATACCACGTTTTGATCTGCTTCCAAGTAGCAATTCGTTGAACCCGTCTGTCGGATACTTGTCGGAACATGACCGCACCCCCCAACGATGTACGAGTAATTCTGCATGGAAAGATTATTCCATGGTGCCTTCATGTAAATTCCCCCACTGTAAATATTAAAATCACCAGAGGTAATTTCGAGAGCTGTTGGATACTTGCTGGGCGAAGAATAATCGTTCACCGCTGACAACTTCAGCGCCACGATATCCTTTAAGTAACCGTTCCCACGAGCTACAATTTCTAATCCAACAAGCATGGAATTATCACCCTCTACTTTTATCAAACCCGCTTGCATGACACCACTAGAAAGAGGTAAAATACCCGTTCCGGATGGCATTAACATGATTCCTCCATCCGGGAATAACTTTGAGCCTTTCCCTCCAGATATAGCGGATCCACTCCATGTTGGTTGAACAAAATCACTGCTTTGGAATCCCGTTGTTGACATTTCCCATCCTGAAATCATACTTTTAGTTCCAAGCTTTAATAGTTCACTTCCTCCCACAACCCCTTTCAATCCCCAATCGCTCGCGCTTCTGTAGAACATCTCCACGTAATGCGAGGCATCCTTGTAAGCTTTAAACGACCTCTCCGTGTCCGTCGATGTTATCTTTATGCCACCCGCTCCTGCACCAAAATCAGAGCCTCCAATTATCTCGTTTTCTTTAAACGTGAAGCCTGGTATGGAAATCATTCCCGCCTTGATAACGTTGGTTGTAAGAATTTTTGCCGAAAGCGAATTTATAAAAGCTGTATCCGTAATAAGGGCATTCGTGTTTATTAATGCCGTGTCAAAATAACCTGATTTGTTTTTTAACGCCTCGAAATCGGTAAACCCGAGCTGCTTTGCTATATCATCCTTGGATAATGTTTCCGCCTTGTCAACCGCCTCGTTTAAAGGGTCTAAAATAGGATTGCTCGTTGTTGTGCTATCATCCGTGTACGTGGTAATAAGCCTTGTCCACAAGTATTTTCCTGTCGTCCATGCTGGCATTGTTGACGACCAACTGCCTCCGGTCTGCGTGGTGGAAGACGTGGATAGATAATATTGTTCCGTCACACTTTTCACGCCTTTCCCCGCTGTACCCGTGTCACCCTTATCTCCCTTGTCACCCTTCGAGCCGGTCGCTCCGGTTGCCCCCTTAAACGCTATCGAGTACGAGAACACCTTGGTAAACACCTTACCATCCACTGTAACTGGGATTTTAACCGTCCCGCTTGCAGTTTTCATGCTCGTTGTTACGGTAAAGGTAATAACGGGTGCCGTGGTGCCGTTGCTTGCCACACTTGCCGTCATACCCGCTGGTAACCCAGTTATCGTGCCGATAGTAGCAACTACTTGCGTCGCCCCCTTGTATGCAGTAACACCACATGTAGTAGAGCCAGCCAATGCCGCTGCCGTGGAACCAGCAAAGGCGTGCGATTCATTGCCAAGCAACACCGTGTAGGCGTCTTTCCCTGCAGCTCCCGTCGCTCCGGTAGCACCATCCGCCAACTTCGCTATCGTAAAACTATCGGACAACTTCTCGTCCCCGTTACAGATACACCGGAATGTCCTAACATTCGTACCGGAAGGGAAAAATGTAGTGTTACCCGGGGCAACCGAGTAAGTCGAACCTGTCGCACCGCTTATGTTCGTCCACGTGCTGCCGTTTAGGTATTGCCACTGGTACGACGTTGGAGTAAAATTTCTCGGGCTTGCCGTTAACAAGATGCTTGCGGGAGTTGGCGTACCAGCATAACCCGGTCCGTATTTAAACACCTGCGAAGGAGCGGAAACATCTACTGTTTTGGCGATAGCGTCCTGAATCGCTTGGTCTACATCCTCGGGTGCGGGACTCCAATCCGTAGCCTTGTTGCCAATTTCTATCTTTATGTGCCGGACATCCCCAACACCCCACAAGTTAATACCACCTATATTTGTATTATTCCCTGAATTTAGCTTTCTAACAATTCGTTTCCACTCGTTAGTGGTATTTTCAAATTTTACTAATCCCATACCCGGAATAGTAGGGGTGCTACTCGTTGCCGTTACCTCGAAACCGAATCCGTTGGTATTCCTTATATCCATGGATATAATAAAATTAGTATTAGCCGGAACAAGTGGTATCGGAATAGAAACTGGAAGTATCGCCCATGCCGATGGTGTGTTACATTTAAATACAATTTCAGGACCAGAACCTTCCTTGCTCGAACTGGTTCTGTATGACACGGGATTAAGTTTAGAAATAGGGAATAAATTTGTCCCTCCGACTTGAATATTACTCACTTCATCCTGAGTAAATTGCTTGGCGGCATCAGTTACCGCTTTTAACAGGTTTATTTTAGCATCATAATACGCCTTAAACTTGGACCTGAATGTTGTCCCAACGATATCGGATGTTACCGTTAAATTTGCAAGCAACGGGGTAATATACGTGTTCAGGGCGTTATAAGCGTTCGTGTATGCCGCTGATGACACGCTGTACGTGGCAGCTTGTGCCACGATTGTGGCTTTCTCGGAAACGATTATATCCCATTCTTTTTTAGTTTCCTGTTTCTCTGATGGCGTTAGCTTGTTGTCATTAGCAATATCAGCAAGCATGGCATTAGCGGCATCAATATCGTCTTGAACGCCTTGTATCGCTTGCTCCATGTCTTCCGGGGCTTGCACCCAGTCCATCGGTGGCTTTATATGCCCCTCGTAAAGACAAGCCCATTTTATCGTTGCAGGGTTGGCTGAAGAACCGGAAGAAGGAAAATTGTAAATATTTATTTTTCTCTTGTAAATTTCTTGTACAGTTGGTGCGGTAATGTGGATAAAAGCGACTTCACCACTCATGTCGACTGGGAGATATCCAGCCATGCCATTTCCATCATTAAACCAAGCTCCAAATTTTTGTCCTCCTGTCGTTGTCCCTCTTAACACTAACGTGTATTTCCCGCCAGTAATGAGGTCTATAGATGTGTAATAGTTTTTTATGTTATAGGAATTGTTTGTTACCTCTTTTCCAGAGTCCAAAAACAAGTTCCTAACTCCTATCTGTATCCCGTCCACCTTGTTCGTGGCGTCCTGTTCCGCCAACTCCTTAATCCGATCTTGAATTGCTTTGTCCGCCTCTCCAACTCTTGTTTTATAAGCGGATAAAGCGTTATTGTAAGCGGTAAATTTAGCGTTAACGTCCGCTTTCTCCGCTGCCGTTGCCTTCCCGTCGGCGATAGCGGTATTGATAGAGGATATTAAGTTGGCGTGTGCCGTGTTATAAGCCGTTTTGGCACTAGCGAGATTTGTTTTAGCTGTTCCGGTTAGATAGGCGTTAGCGTATAACTTGGTATAGTAAGCGTCTATATCCGCTTTCTCGGCGTTAAGGATGTTTATATTGGACGCTATCGCCTTTGCCTCCGCCTCGTCGATTATTCCGTCTTTAAAAGCCCCGGTAATCGTGGTATTAAGGTTTGTAACCGCTTCGCTTACATCCTTAATATCTTTCGCCACGTCCCCGGGAGAGGGAGAGTAAGAAGAAGGAGCGGTGAATCCCTCGACGAGCATTACTTCCGAGAACTTCACGGAATTGCCGGCTGTGGAGCCGTATTTCCCAGCGAATAGACATAATCTACCCTCTCCATCGGTAAAATTATTAGTAGTTATAAGAATGCCACCGGAAACACTTAGTAAACCTGCATATTCAACGTTAACATTAGCATTCCTTATTTCAGCTTTATATTCTGTTGGAGTTCCAACCAAATTCTCTGCCTTGAACGACAAGTGATAAACCGTGTTAGGCTTTAATTTAGGTATTACTAATGCTTTAAAGTAAGTATTGTTTGTACCTGCATTCACCGTCACCTCTTTCCCCCCGTCCACCAAATTTACATTGCTCTGCCCGGTTAGGTCTTCAGTGGCAACGGATATTTCGGGTAATGGCTTGTTGCCCTCGAATAAGCCGAGGGAGTAGATAATACAGTTTATTGCATAGCCATAAGTAGAAGAAATCTTTTGTATTGTTTTGCCTTTGGCGGTTACATAGTCAGTTCGTGTTTCGCTCGTCTGTTGATTGCTTGCTATTAAAATATAATCTTTAGTTCCATCCGTGTAACTAGCACGTAAATACAATCCATTTTTATCTGTCGCTTCCGTGGTAGCCGTTTTCCACTCTATCGAAAAAACATATTGCGTGTTCGGTTTGTAATTGCCTTCCCCTAGAAAAATATCTTTATACTCTTCACCTACAGCAATTTGTGCTCTCAATCTCACGGGATTAACGCTCAAATACACCCCATTTGCATCCCGTCCCCACACCGCAATATCCTTGTCCTTCTCGTTCCAAGCGAGCATCATTTTGCGGGAGATAAGATTCACTGATCCGATTTGGAGATTATCTACCGACTCCTCTGCCACCTTCTGCGCTATAACATTCGCGAATGCCGTTCTCTCCGAGTAATAATTAGCGAAATCTTGGTTGTATTCTGTCTTCTGTGCCACGGTCAAGGACGTGTCTATATTCTGCGACAACTTAACCGTGTTCGTTAAAAAAGTACTAAGAGTGTTGTAAGCATTCTGTAAGGCGGTAATAGAAACGCCGTACGTTGTTGCCTGCGCCTGGTAAGATGTAAATTCCTTCTGTATTTGGTTCCACGTGTCCCGTAATGTTGCTTTCTCCTCCTTCGATATAACCCCATCGTCAGACATTTTAGCAAGACGAAGCATTGTATCGTTAAACAACTCCCAATCGGCGGCATCACCCTGCATGCCGTCCATCTTCTTCGCCCGGCAAATGTACATGGACCCGTCTTCTTTAATCCACAAGTCGTCGACATAGTAGGCAGGTTTGGGTACGTTATTGGAATAGGTAATAGAGTTTTTCTTCCCGACCGTACCTGTCAGTTCTCGTAACTTAACCTCCAGTTCCGCCGACACGCTGTCCGCTATCTTTTCCCACTTGTAAACGCCATCAACAAAACGGAAATTGTACCTGCTGGATACCGTGTTCCCCTCGCTGTCCGTGGTGTAATAGATGTAAGTATCTCCCACGTGCTTGGCTCTCTCGTCCCTTCCTGTTTCTTCATCAAACCACTCGTTAGCCGGGTAATTGTTTAGAGTCGGCTCCACCTCCCCGTCCCAGCTCTGTATAGCCCCGTCAAGCTGGTTTTGCATATCGGGGATGATAATTCCTGTTAAGTTATCCACGACGGATTGGATGGCGTCAGTGGCATCCTTGGCGTCTTGAATGGCTTGCTGGTTATCCTTTATGCCTTTGTTTATCCCGTTGATCACGTCGCTAAACTCCCCGTGCCTCGTGAAGAGCCCTATTCTGGTTTGGTCTTTCGGGTCAACGCCGATTCTCAATACCATTTTATCGGACAAATCGTAACTGTTCACCCCGGCGTATATCGTTCTACCGGCATCGTCCGGGAATGAAGAGTCCATCACTACCCATTGCAAGTAAGGGTCTGTCCTGTGCCCGAACTGCACCACGTCATCTCCCACGGCGGGAACTCCCGAACCGGTGTCGCAATCCGTTTTCGAGAGGTCGGCATAGTTTTCTCCTATCCCCGTTACTAGACGCCAGTAGTATTTCTGTGTCCCGTTGCCGTAATTATTGCACCTCGCTTGCGCTCCAACCGTGAAATCGTTCGTCTGACCGTCTTCCGTTTCCATGTAAAGACGCCAGTAATCGGCATATTCCTCGACCTTGCTTACTTTCATCCCGGCAGGGGATAAGCATTGCCTACCACCACGCCAGTACATTTTAGAAACAACAAGCGCCAACACCTCTATGTACTTTCGAAACACCCCTCTATCCGTGTGTACTTCCGACTTGTTAACGATACCAGTGCCGGCTCCAGTCATCCCGGCGATAAAATCATCCGTCATCAGCCCGCCCGTGATCGTTATCACTCGACCGAGAATATCCCGGAACTCCGCGTTCCCGAGAGCATCTATTATCCACCCTTTTACCTTGCTCTCGAACTCGGTGGATTGAAGGCTCTTGAATTTTACATCGTCGAAGGTGCGGAGGGGCTGATCGAAATAATCACTCCAATTATGCCCGTCAAATAATTCAGAATCGCCAGCATCGTCTGCATACAAGGCTTTAATCTTATCACCTAAAACGTATAAATATTGGTCTAATGTATTTAACTCATCTTTATTCCAGTATCTTGCATCAGGTTTGCCACCTTCTCCCCCGCCTCCTCCATAAGACAAGATAAAATTAATAATATCAAGCAACAATCCTCCAACCGCCTCGTTTGTTACAGATTCGGGAAGAAAAGCTCCTCTTATCTCTTTTGCCCTATCTCGTAAATTATCTTCTGTTGCCATACTAATTAAATGTTTTCTCGAATGTTTCTATATGTATTCTTCCTGTTTGTGGTGCGGAAATAGAATAAGAAGGCGATCCATCTACCATTTCAACGGTCATTCCAGATTGCATTAACTCAGATTCATCGTAATAAAGTCCCTCGGAAAACCCCTCTTTTTGCCTTAATAATTCTATATTCAATCCCACGTATGGATAAGCGTCTGTACCAATTGTTTCCAGTTTAGCCCCATCATTTTTAACTACTTTCACCCCGTTAATAAGGATATTATCGCAGGCAAGCGCACGATTTATCCTGTCTGCCATCCACGAGGCTAAGCCGTAAGAATCACCAAACGTGTACTTGCGGACGACATAAGGAATCGAGTCAAGCAGGTACACCGTGCGGTCTTGGGAACTATAAAAAACATCGTCCGAGTTGTAGCTAATATCGTTGGATTTTATCCCTCCATCAACCCGCAAAACAAAAAAATACGCGTACTCGGAATCCCTAAACACACAATCGAATTTATTCGCCTTGCAAGTATAAGTAAGCAATAAAGATTCTGGGAATGTCCCTATTTGCATGAAATTAGAATAAAAAGAAAATTTACCGTTTATATCCGACAATTTTACCCGATATATACCGTCGTCCAAATTACAGCTAACCCTAAATATAGACTGAAATTCATTGCCGATTTCAATTACTGTACTATCGAAATTCCTTACTTCTTCGTTTTTATCATTCACGATACTAGCTACAACATCATTTTCCCCAATGCTTCCCCCGTAATGCGCCTGGAATACCATATAGTCGCTTTTATCCCATTTCTGCATGAAACAAGTGTTATGCTTTTCGGTAGCGAGTATATCATCTTCTTTGAACACGATCGGGTTCAGCCGTGGAAACGTCAATGCCATAACAATATATTTAAATAAAAAAGCGAGCCGAGTGTACCTTGATGGTGTACCCGGCTCGCTCGGAGCGCTTTTTCCAATTCAAATTCAATACAAAAATAATAATATTTTCATTACTTTCAATATCACAAGCTTGTTAATTTCCATTTTTGTGACTTATTTCTGCCTGGATTTTCAGAAACAGACTCGATAAATCCTCTTATTATTTCGTCACCATTAATTGCCTTTATATACCCCCTGTATCCTTCTTGTATTAATTCAGGCAAGTTCCATGGAACCATTGTTTCAAACTCGTAATTAACTGGCTTGAATAAATAGCTGTATTCGTTCAAATTCACGTCCGCGTGTTCCACGATACCTCCTGTAGATTCGACGTTAAAATCTTTAGGGGAAGAGGCAAATTCAAGTAAACTACCAGAAAACATAAATAAGCTCTTTATATATTCTATTTGCCTAAGCAAACAACGCTTAGGCGACAGATACACGTTAAACGCCGAATTTCCGGCATAATTACCCGTGTTTAGTATCTTGTAATCTCGGTTAATACTATACACATGTGGGTTAAGAATACTTACCCTTTTACTGGCATGAATCACAAACACATCATTATCACTTTCGGCGTCTGTCGTTTCCTTCTGCTCGTAGTCAATTAATGTAAATTCTATACCATACATATCCGCCCGATAGGGGCTTATTAGATTTAATTCCTTGCCCTCGTGATCTGTTTCAATTGCAAATTCTAGAGTGGTGTTAAATTCTTTTTTTCCATTCACCTCGTCATACGTCTGATCTTCGTATCCTATTTTCAGCTTGTTATAAATAGAATTATCCTTTATTTTCTCGGATAGATCATTTATATCATCCACTTCGGTTATCATTGTGTTTCTGTCATAGAAATAGTTCACATGCTCCACTTCCAGTGTTTCAACTCCATCTATTATTCTAAACGTGTATGAAAGTCCGAACATGGATTTCATTGCCTGGAAAAAATCTTTTAACGACGTTTTTATCTTTGCGTCAGCAACGCCACGAATTAGATCCCCGGAGGTTACAAGCATTTTATTTATCTCACCTGTTGACAGGGCGTTAGATTTAACAGCATTGTACTTACCTCCCGTCGCTTTGTTTAATAGTTCCGAGAGTAATATACTAGGGCGCATTCCAAAAATATCTTTACTTTGCCCAGCCCTATCGTAATAATCAATGTTTACTTTAGTGTCAGTGTTGCTTTTTACAGAATCGACTCTATAGCCACCTTTATCGGCTCGGATCATAAAGTATATTTTTTCGTTTGTATTAACGTAATAATCTTGCAGTCTAAAACTTCCTTTTAGATAAGCATATTCCTGATTTTTGCTTATTGAAACACTCCCCAATTCTGTTGACTCCACATATTTAACCTCCTTCCCTTTTAGCATTGTAAATAGCAAATATCCGCTTTGATCACGAGGCAGAAGTTTGATTGTAAAATCAAAAGTAACGGATATATTTAGGTAAACAGGTTTATTTGCAGACAATACCCACAAATCATTTTGTGTATTATCCAAGTCATTTTGAGCTGTATCGAACACGCTTTGTATAGTAACACCCCCGCCTACCATGTCATCAGCAACTATATATAAAGGCGTCATAGCACTAGCAAGAGAAGATACATCTGTTAAATCCATATCTCCAGAAAAAGAAATTGTATTTTTTAATTGTAATCTATCATATCTTACGGAAATAGAGGAAGCAGGAGGCGTGATCTCGTATGTCGTGTCCATATTTGCCATTACAGACGCCCTGTACCCTATATCTGTTGTTACAATGCTTACCTTGTGTTTGCTGCGCTCGTAAGAATAGAAATCTATATCGCCGGAGTAATAAGGCTTATATGTAAATTCGTTATAATCGTATTGCTCCACGATAAATTTTACTTTAGCAAATACCTCGTCTGCATCGTAGCATCCCCGAAGATAGTCAGCATCTTCCTTGACAAATGAAAAACTTGTCGTGTATTTTATAAGAGTTTCTGTATTATCAAGGCTTCTCGTCCAGTTTAAGACGTTATTATTCCACTCGTCCGGTGAGTATTTACACTCGTATTTTTCTCCGTTTTTCTCGAAGAAGAACTTGAATTTTGAAGGGAAAATATTCATATTTAAATTCTTTTAATTAATAAAAAAGGGTCAAGCATACTGGTAAAGTATACCTGACCCGCTAGAGGTGCTATTACAAAGATAATGCTTTATTTATTATCTCGAAAACATTCTAATAATTTGGCATAATCTTCTGTTTTAACGAATTCTGAAATAATCATGCCATTAGATGCAGTAATCCAGATCTTGCCACCCTCGATTCTTAGACACAACAATTCCCCCTTAAATATTATCTCCAAAAAATTACTTCCTGATAGCATTAAACGATCGTTTAATAATAGTGGGATTGGTTTAGCGAGATATTTTTTATTGGCGGTCTTAAATATCACTAAATCAACATGAGTACAAATTTCAAGCAGAGCGCTACAGAAGACCAAGAAGAGCTATTATTAAACGATCATTTTTTAATATAAAATTACGAATCTAATACGAGCTGTTTGCGCAAATGTTTGCATAAATTGGGAAAAAATTAAAAACAAACGGGATTTATACGGGATATAAATAACAAAAAAAAATCCCGTCGTGATGGCGGGATGTAAAAAGCGTCCTGCTTTTTATTTAGATAGATTTATTAATTTCGATGGAGTGAATTTTACAACTTTCCTCTCGGGAATAACTACAGATTTCTTTTCCCATAGATCGTACCCTTTGCGCTCTTTTCGGACTTGCACCGAGAATGTCCCGAATCCCATAATTTTAACAGGCTCTTCCTTTTTTATAGTACTTAAAACTGTTCCTAGAACAACGTTTATAACCCTCTGTACATCTGTTTGCGATATCCCAGTTTCAACAGAGGTTATTTTAATTAATTCTCTTTTGTCCATAACTATACATATCTCATAAATGCCGATATAAATTTAACTTCATCAACATCATCTGAATCTAAATCTTTGTATTCTAAGAACAGAAAAGGCAATAATTCTTTCACGCGATCGTCGAAATAGTCCACGTATTTTACATATCTTTCTTCTATTGTCTTGCTGAAAGACATATTCCCATTCTTGTTTCTAACGGTTATTTTATCTAGAATAGAATAACCAGGTCCCTTAACAGGGTAATTAGTGTAAATAGACGCCGCAAATATACCCATAATATAAGACGCTAACTTGATCTTACTCACGACCCTATTATCTATCAAGCATCCCGCCTTGGGGACTTCTTGTATCATTCGTTCGTAAATATTTGTTGTACTCCCTTGTGTAAAGTTCATTACCAATTCTTCCAGCGGAGGCAAATTTATGCCTAAGCACTTAATTAGTTTATCTATATTGTCGGAACGCAGATTCTTTTTGCCACTAAAAAATTCTGTAACACTGGCAGGACGAATACCCGCTTTTTCTGCCAACGCTGTGGCAGACAAGCCTTGTTTAATCATCTCTTGTTGTATAAATTCTCGTATCATATTTCTTGTTTCTTTATATATTCATTTATGTAGTTTTCAATATCTTCGGCAAAACGAACTCTAACAACACTTGCAATGCAAGTATATCCAGCATTTAATCCACAACAAAGCTCCCCTCTGCTTTCATCCATTAATAAAACTTCTGTACCATCGAATACAATATCCACGTCGTAAAAAGTATCACCAATCCAATCTTCCGAGTAGTAATTTATCCCGGTGTAGTTCGTTAGAACATTGCCAAAATCTTGGCTGTCTAAACATTGTTTTATCAAATCAATTGTTTTCATGTCATTTAGATGTAAACTTCACGCAATCAGCATAAAGTTGGTTAATACTTGCACCCAAGGAATTTTTTTTAAAATCAACCTCTCCGTTTATTGTCCCCTTGTAATCAATCGGATTATTATTGTACATTAAGAATGTTATATCGTATCTGGATCCTCGGGCATTACAGAAAGAGAAGGATTCTTCCTTTAACACGCTGGCTATCTTATTTTTCTTCTCGTTGGAAAGTTCCGTGAATGGGATGCGCTCCACGCCTGCCTCTTTACAAATGTCTTCTATAAAAGACAATTTATCCCAGCTCGTGTAATTATCAAGCAGGCTGGGTTCTTGCTTTGTTTGCTCTTCCGGTTTTCCCACTTTGCTGTATTTCTGCAAGTCCTCTTCGGTAGCCTCGGTAATTTCGATCTCTTCGCCAATATACTTGCAATTTTTAGAGCTAACACACGATTTACCCTCTACCATGTCCACGTAACCGCAATCACTCGGACGGCAAGTACTGTACGTAACTTTAACGTACAAACGAACTTTATTATCTTTCACCCAAGGAGTAACCACGATAGGATGCCCCTCGTACTCGTCGTTAATCGTAACTTTCTGTTTACCGTCTTCTGTAATATAAGTTTTCATGCCTGCTTGTTTTATTTGTTATTATTACAATGCAAATATACTATTAATAGTATTATACTCCAAATAAAACAAACAAATAATACTAGTAATAGTATTATTTGTATACAATATAAATAATAGAAATGTACAAAATGAATAATCCCCAGTTATCAAAAAGATGACTGGGGATCTTGTCAAAGTAACATAGCTAACCTAGAGATAGCGATGTTTTCTTTAGTATGTCGCTAATATCATTAATAGCGGCAATAAATTTCTTTCGTTCTTCTTCCGTGAATCGTGCAGGCTTCCCGTTTACCAAATAACCGTTTATTCGCTGGTAAAGCCAATTCCTGCTTTTCCCGAAGTATTTTTTCGCTATATAACTCAGCGAAATTACTTCTGGAATCTCGCCTAATTTATCTCTTAATAAAGCGTCGTCAGCTTTTTCTATAAAATTCTTAGCCTCGTTTATTGTAGCTTTTAGAGCCGATTCCGAGATATTTAAATATGCCTCTCTTTCTTCTTCCATCATGGCATCAAGTTTCGCTTGGCGCTCCTCCTGAAACTTCCTTTTCTCGTCATCTGTTTGCAATTGCTTGAAACGTTCAAATTCCGCTTGCAATTCTGGCGTGGGTAAAAATTTACTCGTGTCCATATTCCCCTTGTTTTAACCCTCCCCGGGGGGGAGGGTGATTTGTTACTTGTCTAATTCCTTCTTTATTCTCAACATCTCATCGAGTATCTGATCAACGATTTGTTGCATTTCCTTTGGGTCTTTGGGAACTCCAAACTTCGAGTGAAACTCTAAAAGTAGCTTGAGGTTCTCGTATTCCCTTTTTAGTTCTTCTTTTTCTTCATCTGTCATCTCCTTTTGTTTTGGTTATTACTATGATTACTTTGACAATACAAATATAATAATCATTTGCTTATTCACAAAGAAAATGATGACTTTTTTTTTGGAAAATATATCTCAAAAAAAATATCCCCGGCTCGTTGACACGAAAACCGGGGATCTGCTTACAAACAGGGTGGTTATACTATTTGCCTATTAAACGTTACCATGTCAAATAATTTCTCGAACATCCCTGCATAGTAAAGCGGCTGCGTTTCTTTCGGGTTACTCGGGTTCACTTGATTCTCCCCGTACTTCATCCCCTCTTTCGTGAGGGATTTGAAATGCTTCGTCTTGCCGGAGCTGGATGGTCTTTCTTTTACCTCGATTAATCCCGCCTCGATCATGCGTTGGTTGAACTCTCGTGTGGTTATGGGGCTACCCATGCGCTTTAATAGTTCGGTGGGAGAGAGGAGCTGATCCACCGATTCAGTGTAATTCGGCAACGGCAGACCGAGGGGATCGCCGATGGACTTAACGAGTAATAGTTTTGAATTATCGTTCATGTTTAGCGTGTTCATGGCGAATTTGGCTACCATGATCTTCGCCTTCACGATGGATGGGTCTGCCGGGTTTAACTGGAGCGTTGTGGTCTTATGGAAGACTTTACGATAGACCTCGAAGACGGGACGGACTTTGCGGGCGATGAAAAATTCAAGGCAGGGGATGGAGAGGTAATACATATCCACGTATTTCGCACCGGATACCTGCTCAACCTTTCGGTTTATCAGCTTAAAATCTACATTTTCAATAAAATCCCTTTTTAACGCTTCAACGGCTTTATTTTTCGCCGCATACACCAACATCCACACTTCATCCAAATTTACCGGAAATTGCTCGCTGGACTTCGCCAATTTCAAGACAGCGGTAAAATATCTCTTTATCTCGCTGTCGCTACTTTGTTTTGTTAGCTGATTCATAATTATATATTTAAAGTTGCTTTTATCATTCCGTACTGGTCGCTGAATTGAAACAAGAAAACATCATCTACACTCCCATCCATCACTACGCTCCCGGCTTTCTTGTTTTGGTGTATGAAAATCGACCTTCCTTTGGCAAATTCCACGTGGTAGATTCTCAATTCGTCTGTTTCTATTACAAGTTTCATGGTATTATATATTTATCTGTATAACATATCGTATTTTGCATCAAACACTTGATTCATAAAAGTATAAGTAACCGCCGTTTGTGTCGGTTGAGACATTGCTATCTTTTTAAAGTCCACATTATTCAAAATAGCTTTGCGCTTGTTCTTTATCACGATACTTAAATAGTAAGTAAAGTTGGAACTATTTGATTTAAACCAACGCCAAGAATCTTTTAGGGCTTCGCTCATGGTTAGTTTGAATTGTTTGGCGATAAAATGTGCCACTAACATGATTTCTCTCTTATCGTATGTTTTATTTAGTGTTTCCATTTTTGCGTATCGTTTATAGTAATTATTACGATACAAATGTATCGAATTGCGATACACAAACCAAATGTTTCGCGAAGAAATTTATCACAAACGATACGATTTAACTAAAATTAATATCGTATTGCAGTACGAATGTATATCTTTGCCGTATCGTATAAAATACATATGCTATGAGTACAAGAATTAAAGAGATTTTACAAGAAAAGAAAATGACCGTTTCGGTATTAGCCGATACCATAGGGATCACAAGGGCTAACATGAGTAATATTGTAAACGGGAAAACTAATCCCAAGATGGAAACTTTAGAAAAAATCGCAAAAGCATTAAATGTTAGCATTATTGAACTCTTTGCCCAAGTAGAGAAGACCGATATATTAGGTATAATCCGAGTAAAAGACATTTTTCACGAGGTGAAGTCCGTCGAGGGCATTGTGGCATTAATAAGGAATTATATAAAAAGAGAAAAATGGACTCCCAAAATAGGAGAAAAATTCTGGTATGTTACTATTCCAGATAGTTGGGACTTTGAAGACGCCAAGCCCAAAGAATGCCTATGTGAAGATTATAACTCCGATATTTATAAGGGGAATAATATCTTCAAAACAGAGGAAGAAGCCATCGAAATGACTAATATTGTAAGAACACTGTTTGGATACGATAAATACGAAAAGCCATGAAAGACATCGAAGAAATAAAGAAGCTAAAGCAAGAAACAGAGAGCAAGATTGCAGCCCTGTTGAACGACTTTATGAAAGAAACCCAACTATCAGTACAATCTATTAATATTACGACTTTTCAGCTAAATCCGGGAGTGGAAAACAAGGTTATTAACGTGGAAATGGAGGTGAAATTATAACACAAGGCACTTGTTGATCGTATAAGTATTGCTATTAATATTATACAAGATGATAATATTAATATACATATATTGAAATTTTAGATATTTCCATGGAAGGAGGGGCGCAATCCAACAAATGTAAGTGTTTTTATTTGATTGATAGTAAAAAAATGAACGTTTTGCTTGTTTACGTTCGTTTTTTTACTATCTTTGTATTGTTAAAAGAATGGCAAATGAAAAAGAAGGTAAAGGAAATGATTAAAATTATCGAATCTGACGGATGGTATTTAAAAAGTCACAAGAGTACAAGCCACAGGCAATACACCCATCCAACGAAAAAAGGTAAAGTTACCATAAATGGTAAGCCAAGCGATGATTTAGATGATTTTTTAGTAAACAGTATTTTAAAACAAGCGGGATTGAAATAAATCCCGCACAACAAACTATATATATATGGAAAAAGTAATAGTAGAGATCGTGTATTCCGGGAATAATTTTGGAGCACATGTGCCAATCCTTCCCGGTTGTGTTGCTACTGGTTCCACCCTTGGCGAGGTAAAGAAAAACATCAAGGATGCTATCGAATTTCACGTCGAGGGTAGCTTAGAGGATAATGACCCTATACCAGCCGTGTTTAATGGCGAATATACACTTATGTACAAGCTATCGACAGAAGCCTTGCTTAACGCGTATAGCAATATATTTACTAAGGCTGCATTGAGCCGAATAACGGGAATAAACGAACGCCAGTTGTGGCACTATGCCGCAGGGGTTCGCAAACCAAGAATAACACAAATAAAGAAAATAGAAGCTGGCATAAGGGCATTAACTCAAGAATTATCCTCTATAAGTTTGCTATAAAATAAATCCCCCGACCATTAGCCGGGGGATTGTTGTTATTATTCTTTCTTGTTCCCATCGTATCTATTTATAACTTCAACCAAAGCTTCTTCATAATTATAAATATCATTCATGGATTCAAGTAAATTTTTTACCTCCTTCTTATTTTCATCTAAAATAGCAATATACTTTTTACTCGTGTTAAAATACATTCGACAAATTGTCTTTCTATTGTTATCGTCAAGCAATATTCCGAAATACGTTTGAGTATCCCTATATACAATTCTATTAACATCTACATACTTACGCAGTATCGCACGAACGATATGGAATGCTTCAAGTTCTTCTTCCGTAGTAACTATTTTACTATCACCATCATCTTGCTCTGACAATTGTTGCGCCTCCTCTTGCTTTTTATCAATTTCCTTTTCTTTGTTCAAGACGGTCTTAAATCTATCGGTTATAATATCACTTATTACCTGCGAAAATGAACGTTTGGTTAAATCTGTAAATTGCTCTAAGATCTTGGCTGTCATTAATCCAGAGTACACCTGCTTTCCAAATAATCTTACCAATGGTTCACTTGGGAATTCTATTTCCTGCTTTATAATATCCTTCAAGCCTTTCATGTATTTCAACTCACTGGCAGCATTAACAATGCTCTCGACATCAAAATACGACTTATGGAATTGCTTAACCTCTTCAATTTGCGAATCTCTCAAATCAAGCATATTCAGCACGAGAAACGGTTTTTCATCCATTTTATTCGGCTCGTCAAGATCCGTGTAAAACCTATACTCGATACCATTTGTCAGAATACCGAACTTTGCACAAGAAACATGATAATAGCGTAATAATTGATTATCATGAGAGTTTAATTCCTCTTCAATATGCTTACATTCAATAAGCATTATCGGTTCGTTATCCCTCATTATGGCATAATCTATCTTCTCCCCTTTCTTTGTACCAATATCACACACAAATTCAGGAACAACCTCAAAAGGATTAAACACGTCATATCCCAATGCTTGAATAAATGGCATAACTAAAGCATTTTTAGTTGCTTCCTCCGTTTTAATGTTGTCTTTTAACTTATCAACACGCTCGGCGATCTGTTTAATTGAGTCCTTGAAATCCATATTAAAAATAGTAAATACTTGCTTATCGGGCGCCCACCAGATCTTATAACTGGAATCTACACACTAGATTACACGACAACCAAGAATTTATTTACGTTCAACATAATTAGGCTTTGCAATTTTATAAAAATATATTGATAATACAAATAATTAAAATAAAATTAATGTCTAACTATTTCATAAATGGATTATCGAAGTATAGATTGTAAGTAAAATCCCCGCTTTTACCATAAAGCAGGGATTTATATTGAAAGTTAGTAGTAATTATTTCCTTACCTTAACCGCAATTCCTTCTGCATCCATACGTCCGGTTTTTGTACCATATTTAGTATTTATCTCTTCCGTTACAGTAAATCCTATCAAAGCATCCGCACCAAACTTCTTGGCTTCTTTTATACACTGGTTTAATATTCTCCTAGAAGTTGGATAACATTTTGTTTTCCCATGCACATTTTTCTTTTGTACTAAATCTTTAGCATCCATATTTTTATAAGCATTCCCTACATGAAATACAATATGAATTTTAGCTAAAGCTTCATGATCAAATCCTGTTGTAGTAGGAGATATGATGAAATCTTTGTCTTCATGGTCAGTGTAATCAAACACATACGTTGATTCAGAATATCTCATTGAACCACACGAGCAAAACAATATTGCCATAAATGCAAATAAAACAAACTTTTTCATAACGCCAATATTTTTAAATTTTTCGCAAACCTACAAATTATCTTTCAATATGCAAAGTTTTACTCAAGTAAGTATCCATTCCTTTCTGTTTGTCATACGCCTTCCATACGCCATTTTGGTCGAGGATCACGCTAAATTGGGAGCGATTTTTCTCGATTGCGGTAATGACAGATTTCATTGTCCCCTCTAGGCTTTCTATGCGTTTCTCTATTCTTGCTGTCGGATTCGGCACATTCGGGTCAAGCCGTTGCGCTTTTGCGATCGACAACATAACATCGTTAGCGTCCGGCAAAACCTCTGTTCCTTTCGGCAAATCCACGATCGTGGGGACTTTGGGGGTAACGTAATACTTGCCATCGGGAAATATCGCGACCTCTTCCTTCCCGGCATCCCCGACGATTGCCAAGCCTCCGGGGTGATCCTCTGTACCCTTCGCGTACTTTGGGATCGGCTGGGCGGCAATAACGGCGGCTTGCAAGGCTCCAGTTGCAGCCACAAAGGCTGACCAAGGCATACCAAATGTAAGAGGGGATTCTGCGACAGCTTTTGCCACACCTTTAGCTGTATCTACCGCCACTTCCATTAAAGCTGCCGCTTTTTGCGTTATTGCCTGTTGTTTTTGCGCCTTTTTCTTTTGCTTTTCTAGTTTATCTGTTTGTTTTGCCGCCCTTGCCTCTATCGCCATTTTCCTCGCCTCCATCTCCTCATTAGATAGTCCCATTTGAGTCACAGCCTCAATGTCTGCATTCTTCTGTTCTTCAATTTTCTCTATCTCTATGTCAATACTTTGAACCCTTCGCTCAAAAGAAGAATTTATTAATGAAACTATTGTAGAAAAAGCCTCTCTCGCCAATTTCTCCCTAGCATCCTTCAATGCCTTCTCTTGTTCTTTTATTTTATCATTCTTCTCCTTATTAACTCTAACTTCTTCATCCGCTATTTTCTTCTCAAACTCAAGTCGTTTCAATTCTATTTCCTGAAACGCTTTCGCCCGCTCTTCTTCCGGCAGATTATTAGCTATTTCAACAAGGCTTGCCATCTGGGCGTCAAATATTTCCTTCTCGTATTTTTTGGTTATATTCAAACGCTCTTTTTCGTATTCTTCCGTGGTTATATTCCCGGCTGAATATTTTTTAGATAGGGCGATAAGTTCTTTTTCTTGATCTATTTTAATCTGATTTTCTCGCAAAGACTGTTGTTTTTGCAAAGTTTTAATAATACTTTCAGACCTTTTCTTGGTTTCGTCGGTTTCCAATTTGGTTAAATCGGTTTGACGCTTTTTCTCCAAATTCTGCTGAGCGATTCGAGCCTGTTCAATGAGTAATTTTTTCTCTGCCTCGTTTTTCTTGCTATTGGTTAAATCGTATTCTAACCCATTACGTATAATCTCGGCTTGTTTATCGTAATAAATCTCCAACGCTTTTACACGATCCTCGTAGGTAGCTATGTCATTATCAACTATTTCTTTTTGAGCATCAACAGTTTCTTGGAGCAACAGATTAGTTAGTGTTTTAGTTGCCTCTCTCGTTCTGTTTACCTGATCGGTGATTAATTGATTGGTCTTATTTTGCAATTCCGTCCTCCGCTCATAACTTTGCTCTTCTGCTCCCTTTAATTTCTGGTACTCTTCCGCGAACTCTCGCAAATCAACAATTGTGCTTTCAGACAATCCTAGATTTTTTATCATTTTGTCTGCCGTGATTGCACCACTCGCCAATTTATCCATTAATCTCTCAGCTTCTTTTGTTATTGAAGTCAAACCGAGCATATTCGCGAGTCTTTGCTTTTGCAGTACAATCTGTTCCTTTAACTGATCTTGCTCTATTTCTGTGGCTTTTTGAGCAGAAGCGATTCTTTCCTTAATTGATTTTGTAGTATCGTCACTGGCTAATTTTAATTTTTTTACTTCCGCTCTATTGGCAGCAACTTTCATGGTCAACATAACTTCTCTTTTCTCGATGTCGATCATCGCATCCTTTAGTTCTCCAGCCAACTTAATCTCTCTGCTCATCTCGTCGCCAATCCCGGTAAAAGCATCTTTAGTGTCTTTCCATGCCCCCTTGAAGTCGCCAGAGAATAATTTTACCAACGAGCCACCCAATTTGGCGACACGATCAATAACAACATCCACAACGGCACCAATTTTAGCCATTATCCGGGATAATTTCTCGCTTCCTTCTTGTGTTTTGGTGAGATAAGCGACAAGCGATCCAAGGGCGACTATCAACGCACCAATACCAGTAGACACAAGAGCGACCTTTAATATTCTCAATCCTCCTGCTAATATATTAGAGGTCACCGCAGCGGCTTTTTGTGATCCACTTAAAGATTGTGCTGACTCTGCACCTTTCTTATATTCATCAACTATGCCCGAAATTTGACCCCGTAATCCCTTGAAACCGGATGAAACAGATTTGGTGAGGAAAGATAGCTTAGAAGAAACCTCGTTAAATATCCCTGTTTGCCCTATTGCTTCTTTTATGCTTTCAGTGTATCCACCAATATTCATTTTATTTTGAATATTGGTGTCTGAATTAGCTTTAATAATAGCAGTATTCTCGTCGATTATCGCGTTTAGTTGCTTAATTTGATCGCCTTGTGTTTTGTAATCCAAATTTCTTACCAGCTCACGCAATTTCTTGTTTTCCGCATTCAACTCCCTAATAGAATTACCATGCTTCTTGTACTCGTTAATGAGTTCTGTTGTAGATTTTTTGCTTAATTCCTGCGCTGCGGCATTCTCTTTCTCGGCTTTAACTTTATCTCGAATAGACTTAGTTTGCTCACTGACACTCTGCCGGATTCTTTCAATTTTTTCAAACTGCTCTAGATACGCCTGATTTAACTTACTGTTGAGAGAAATTTCCTGCTTTTTCAATGTGTCCAATTCGTTCAACTTCTTTTTGTGCTCTTCTTGCGCCTCGACAAGCAAATCGGTGTATTCAGATAGCTTTCTAAAAGAATCAGTTTTAGATATTTCGGCATTAATTGCACTCATTTTTTTTGCAAACGACTCCATGTCATTCAGTACATCCCCAATGCCCTTCTTTACATCTTGCACCTGCCTATTTATCGCCTCGATGTTAAATATCTCGTTTATTTTTTCTGTTGACATTGCTTTAAGTTTATCTCGATTTCTTGCTTGTACTTATTCATCATTAACACGTATTCTTTAACGGTGGTTTTCATCGGGTCTACCCGGTACTGCATAAACCGGGAGAGCGCCACTAGCGTTTCCGTTATATTCTCTTTCCTGGGACTCACCTTCGTCTTATCCATGTAAGACTTTTTATTCGCCTTCAGTTCAAGAATCAGCATCTTTAGGTTTTTGGATACCGTCGTTAACTCTTTGTTATATTTCTCCCTGTCGGACGGGTCAAACTTGTACTTGTACCCCATCTTTCTAAGGGTATTCACTGCATCTTCACTGTATTTATTCAGCAAGATATTCACGCACGAGTCGGCGACCAAAAGCCTTAGAGTGTCACGATAGATACCTTTTAGCGCGTTGGTTATCTCGCTATACTTATCAGCGTCTATCTCCTTGGCGTATTCCTCGTTAATCAGCGTCCATGCCTCGATTATCCATTTTTTCGGGACAAAGCGTACCTTTTTTAATGCATTCAAATCCCCATCAAGGCACTTTATAAAGCGATAGAGTAACAATTCATCACACCGGGAATACAAACTCCACCGCTTCAAGGATGTTATCAGACATCGGGTAAGTCGGCTCGAAGTCGTACTTGTCCCCCTTCTTGTAGATAAAATACGCCTTTTTATCCAGTTTAGACATTTTTTCAGCCAAAGCTTTAATTCTTTCATAGTCTTTCGAGTATTTCTTGTTTTCACAACCGCAACTCATAATTTTAGTATTTCTTTTATCTTTATCACAAGCACGGGGAGAGCTTCTTCAACGTACTCGTCTTTCGAGCCAGGAGTTAAACCGAATATCTTCTCCCCGTACTTCTCTTGTAAATCGTCAGTTTTGGAATCCATGCTGTCAATCTCGATAACATCCGAACCTACATCAACAAACATATCACGGAAGAAATCACCGGTATCGTATAGTGTAACGATATCCGGATCTCTTCCCTTTTCTTTTTTCTTTTCTCTGGTAAAATAAGTATACGCCGGGGTTATCTCCGTCCCATCAGAACGAATCCCCTGCATCAGCTGGTCTTGATTCTTGTCGATTATCAATTGCCTTGTCAGCCCGAGTGTCATTTTTATCGCTCGATCCACGTCCAGGCTTTGCAACCTTTCGAGCATTCCTTTCGGCGTTGTCATCTTGTTTTGCTTTAATGTCGTGAGCGATCTTGTAAACCTCCCTTAACGTGGCTATTCTCTTCTCTGGCGTCAACCACGTGGGGAAAACTCTATTGTAATATTCAACGAAATCATCTTCGCTAGAATAAGACAAAACGGCGGAAAGTTTAAAACTCCCGCCGTTTACCTTTATCGAATCCATCACGGGATCTTGACCGTTAGTGGAGTGATTTCAATACCGTACTCCGGCGAACCACCCACGCCTGCCGTGGCTAGTTCAGCAACCCCCGCGGGAATAATTTTGTCACCGTTTTTGAATGTCCCGGTAAATTTCAATAAACCGGAAGCATGCGTAACTGCAGTCACGGCAACACCCTCTCCCCATAGATTCGCTTCCGCGAGTTCATCACCGTAAACGTCTAAAATCGACTGTCCGCCACATTTGTTTACAATGTCCACGGACACGGATTCTGCCGTTGCCGATTTTTGAATCATTTCGCATTCCCGGTTACCGCGAATCTCATATTCCATGTCATCAACTGTCTGTATGTACGCCAAAGAGTCGACGAATTCAGACGGATTTGGGAAAGATACATTTACGTTGTATCGAGTAATCGTGGTGTCACCTGCCCATACCGGTTTTGCAACGTAGAACTGCGACATCGTGAATCCTCGAACTCCCCCGGCTTTTGTCTTAACTCCTACAAGTCCATTGTCTAACACCAAAAAAGCGTTGTACTTGTCGCCGTTAAACTTACGAAGATTAGCGGCATAGCAAGCAGATCCATTCACGAGTGGGAACGTCCAGTTGTACGCTCCATCATTTAACGTTTTCGTGTATCCAATGCCAAGGGATTCTGTTGCCGGATCTTCGCTGTTGTCTGTTATCGTCCCGAATCTGAAGATGGGATAAACCCTATCTTTCAAGGCACCTTGCGCCGCCTTTTTTAACGTTTCAATAAGATCATCTGTTTCTTCCCCGGAATACTCTTTACCTTTACCCGTTAGGATGATCCCGATCACCCTTCCAGGAAGGAAATCACATTCTGGCACCCCAGTGTTACCGTTCTTCTGCCCGCATTGCGGTTTATTTATCTCGTTCATGTTAAAAATTTTTTGTTAGGTTATTACATTTATTCTCTCTAAAAAGCACGTTCATGTCGCTTATCTCGATAGCGTCTATATGGTCATCTAGTATTGCCTTGTCATATCCTTGTAAAGATTCCCGCCCCATTTCGAAATGGTTTATAACCGTGTGTTCCAGCGTGGAAGAAACAGTCGATTTCTTGATTTCGTTAATCAAAGCCTCGTAAGCTGGAAACAAAATCGGTTTATAATTCTGCTCAAGCCTCTCGTCTGCTTTTAGTGTTTTCTTGGTCATGGTTGCGATTAAAAGCCTCAAACTCGCTCTAGTTCCATCCTCGGTTATCCTTTGTTTGAAAGGCTCTATTAATGCCACAAGAGGGTATTTTACCTTCCTGCCCTTGCCCAATGTATTCAGATTTCCAACGATTTCACGAAGAGTCCCGTACTGGAAAAACAAATCAAACCCGACTGTATTGGAAGCATTCTTTACCACTTTATTCAATATATCCTCTACAACAATCATAGGTTAAAAGTGTTTATATGTTTAAGCAATCTCGCGTCAACTTTCCGGTAATCAAAACTACCGGATGATTTCATCCACGCTCTCGTGTCAATCACCCACTCGACCATTTCGTTCCATGCCTTACACATCTTTAATGCCGGGGAAACTCTTACAGAGTTGTCCGAATCAGTTTCCATCTCTCCAGCTCCGGTAGTTATGGATACATCATTTCTTCGATACCAATAATACACGTAATTCGCTATCGGCGACAATTTAAGCGCTTCGTCAACGAGTCTATTTTTAAGGTCAAGCCATTTGCCAGACAACACTCCCTTCTCTAGCTCCCCGCAAAATTCGTCTGCACAATCTTTTCCCAGCAAAGAAACAAGGAAACGTTTCTCGTACTTGGCAATAAAAGATTTAAGCAATTCCAGATTTGAGCCTGCAATTTGATTGCTTATTCCATTCCCGACGCTATTCAGGTTCGGTATAATGATCTCACTCTTAAAATATTCCTCGTTGATTAACATGGCTTACTATTTATCATTTTGTTCGGTTGATTTTCGGGACGCTCTTCCCCGACTTCCTTTCTCTTCGTCTTCGTCATCAACCTTCCCTTTCCCTTTCTCTTCCGGTCCCACGGTGGTAAATTTTACCAACCCACGAGAAACCCGTACTTTATTCTCCCGCATGATCACGTTTACAACTTTTTCGTCACCTTCTATAATTACTCTCTTTTCCATAAGTAAATATTAAAGGAAGGGGAGTTATCCCCTTCGTGATTTTTAATTTTTCTTTTTCGTGATCGCTGTAAGCACATCATCCAACTTCCCGTAAGCAAAAGCAAACGGGTTGTAAACCGGCATCAACACCTCTTCTTGTGCGATCACGGTAACTTGGTTGGTTAACTTGCTTTCAATGTCTTCCGCGAACTCGATAAACAGAGAAGTGTAGTCCACAAGAGCAACAGCGTTTGCCATATCTCCGATAGCATAGTACCCCGGAGGAACAATGGTTGTTTCCACGATCACTCTACCGGAAATTCTCTTGATCCCGTCAACTCCTGTAATCAAATCTAGCGATCTACCGGACGTATCCTTTAAGGTCTGGATCATAAACACGTCTGACGGGTTTAACGCAACCATATTCGGTGTATATTCCCCGTAAGTAAGCACGGCAATCACGGCATTAATAGCATCCCCGTAGTTAGGATCTTCCACGGTGTTGAAGAAATTGTTCTTAACCTCGAAGGTTAATGCTGCAATTTCGGATTCAGACAATTTCCCGGCAGCCTTCGGAACGATGTCTGCATACGGCACATCAATCATTACCTTGCGATCGTTTTGCTTATGGATAAGATTATCGCTACCCAACTTGCTATTCGTGTTTTCATCCACTTTCGGTGCTCCGGTAAACTTGATCATCATTCCTTCCTCGATCTTGTCAAACGGCTTGCTGAACGTGATCATTGTTTGTTCTCCCTTGTTGTAAGATTCAACGCTTTCAACAGACCCGGCATCACCGCTAACCACGACAGCTTTAAGCCACTTGGAGATGTCGTTCGCTTGATGTACGATTCCAAGCAAGTTTTCCCCGTTTCCATCCCCGAAAAGGATTTGGAAATCTTCTGCCATCTTTACCCATTTCGGCAATCGATTCATCAAGAAAGACCGGAGATAAGGACGTGATTTAAGCAATCTCTTGGAGATATTCACGTGAGTACCAATACGAGCGATATTGGCAGTTTCTTCCTTCATTTTAAATGCACTCTCGGGCAATTTGCCATTTTCAGAAACAGCAGCGGCATTCCTGTCTAAGTCGACAATTTTGGCATAAGCGATTGACGTGAATTCTGGATCGCCCTGGTCAACTGTCATGAGGTCACGAACGTTAATCCGGCGCTCGTTCACGTCTACTACAACTCGTCCTGTTTGCTGGGTCGTGAGCAAGTTCCCCTCGTAATTGTTTTCCATGGAAACAATCCCTTTGATGTTAAACGGAATTTTCCCTGTTGTTCTTGACTTGCTATTAATAAAGTCAGTCATCTTGGGGTTGTCGATGATTTCATCAATAGCCTTCTCGATCATGGTACCTTTCCCTAGGGTTATACCGTTGTCTTTCATTTTCTGGATCTCTCCTACCACGGACTTAATCGTTTCTTGCATATCGTCTAATGTTTTTTTCAATCCATCGGAAGGCATTTTATCTTTATTTTGCTCGACGAATTCGGCTAGAGATTTTTTTACCACTTCATCAAGCTCTTCTCTCGTAATAAATCCTTTGCTGAAATTTTCAAACGCTTCATTCAACGGCTTCTCGATAGATTTCAAAAATGTTTCTTCCTCGTCGGATAATTCAGAATTCTTTTTTGCCAACGCTACTAACGGCGCCGTGGCAATAAACGCCATCGTTCTTTCTGAATTACAGGATACACAAGCCACGCCAACAATTGCAAGCACGGCAAAAGCGAACATTTTCACCTTTGAACATTTTCTTAATTTGTCAATAAAATTTTTCATACGTCTTAAAATTTAAAATTTGGTTATTATTATTTTATTTTTTCAGCCAAGCTTTTCAAGGAAAACTTGGGTTTTTCTTCTTTTAACACCAAATCAGCCTTCGTTACACGGCTGTAGCATTTTGGGCACCGAACGTGAGTCATGATATCCTCGATAGACTTCCTAGATTCGATAATACTCATTACCTCGCTTCTTACGCTCTCTTCAAGATTTTGAACTTCCTCGTAAGCGATGTCATCCACTAGCCATCCAGTATATTGGCTCACGGCATCAATCACTTGTTGTCGCAATGTGACCTCGGGAACAGAATTGTAATCAAACACAAGTCCGCAATGAGGACATTTCACGATCATTTCACCCACGATAGCCTTCCTTATAATTTCGATAGATTGGGATATAGATTTCATTTTAATATCCGAATATCTCATTTTAAGCGCCTCTTCCAAAAATTTAACGTGATCCTCCGCTTCCATCGGATTCATTCCCTTTATATCAAGCAACGGAGTCCTCTCGTTTGCACCCCAATTGGTAAGGGTAGAATACTCCCACATCTTCCATTGCAAAACTTCTTTCGGATTTGACTTATTTCGACTAATCGCGTTTACACCTATCGAGTGTTCCAATGTTCTACCATGTTCAGCGTACAACTTGTAATCCTCGAATGTATCCCTGGAAATCTGCTTTTTCATGTTAAATTGCGACGTCATTTGCACGAGATCATCTTTCTCTTCCCCGCTAATCGGAATGCCAAGAAGGATGGTCGGATCATGGTTTAAAAACCATTTCAAGCGGTTGAAATCTTCTTTCAGTGTTTTGTTAAAAGAACCGGGCATTGATATATCCCCGTCGGCATCTTCGTTGCCGATAGCATTCACGGCAATAACGACACGACCTTGCTCGTCAACATCGTTGGTTTTGGTTGCAATGCTTTTGTTTATTATTTCCATTTCAAAATGTATTAAATAAAAAAAAAGCGAGCCGAATACACCATCAGGGCATATCCGGCTCGCTCGGAGCGCTTTTCAATACAAAAATAATAATTCTTATATTATTATCAATATTTTATCTGATAAATCTTTCTATTTTCGCAAGCTCTTCATCAGACATATCAAATATCTTTTTGTCATACATGGGATTTGTTACTTTGTCGCTCCCGATTTGCGCTATCCACTCGTTTAGGGTTATTATTCCAGATAAAAAATTTGCCTTGCATGTTTCGGATATTGTCTTATTTACCTCTGCTTCCTCCTTGGCATTGGGCTGCAAGACAGGAACATGATCAAATGACACACTTAGATACATGCCATCATTTTCCAATCCCAAAAATGAATTTAACGCAGAACATAAATTATTCGCTTCTGGAATAACAACGTTTTCGTATAAAGATTTTTCAGCAGAACCTTGATTCGAGAACGTCGCTTGATCCTTCCTAGGGATTAAAACCGCTGGGACATTATACTCCCCAGCTATGGCAATTGCATCAAGTAATGTTTCTTCAAACGGTTGAAGTTCTTGGATAGACATATTAAATCTAACAAAATTTACAGGTATGCCTGTAACCATCGTTGGATTCTTATTGCCATAAACTCCATATGTATCATTGTAATCTTTTAAAAGTTGCTCCTTTTCTTTAGGAGATAGAGGAACGCTCCCGGAATCATCTTTGCTATTACTCACAATCGCACCTATTGCGCCTCTTTTTATATATATAGCATTCCTTGCCTCATAGACGGCTATTAAATTAGATAGTGGGTACTTTAATCGTTCAAGCCTAGACATTCCTTCGATGTGCTCACATCCGCCCCCTATGGATATATCTTTTATATACAAAACATTGGATGGAGATATATCAACTTGAGAATTTCCTCCAGAAAACCGAAATTTATCTATAATATCAGTGATATTTTGCGCTGACAATAGTTTTACACGTTGGTTGTACACAATTTGAACGTCCTGAGATGGTAAAACGACGTACTCGTCTGTCATTTTCCACCTCGTTTTAGGGTTTATAAAATCCCCCGTGTTTGAATACACAAACGCTCTCCCGGTGACCAATTTATAAGTTTCGATTTGTTGTATGAATTCTCCAAATGTCTGCAATGGGTTTGGTTGAGATAAGAATTTATTAATCGAATCATTGTCGTAAATTATCGTATCTGTCTTGACATCCTTTAATTGAAATCTGCCATTAGTAATCCTATTCGTTATAGCCGTAATTGGGAAAGCAACCTCGGGAATCTTTCTGAATAATGTTACAACATTATTTGTTATTGTCGCGGGGCTAAAGACACCTAAATACGAGTCCAAATCTTTATTAGGGATAACTATTACATTCCTATTTTCATCCCTAGCTATAATATTTCTTGCGCTCTTTTTATTAAACCATGGTAGTTTCATGTCTATTTCTTTTAAAGTGTTGTGCTATTTCCCCGGGAATGCTTTTTACGACAGTTGTGTTTATTACATAAAAAGTATGCTTGCAATGCGTCTTGCTACACACGAATTCCAATATGCCGGAAGTGTCGGAAGTTATTCTAGTTTCCAACTTTCCGCAAAACGGACACCTTATTTCGACTATTCTTATATTCATATTCATTCACGTATTACGTTTCTCCTTAAATACCTGCTTGCAGATGCCAAAACATCTGGCACGTCATCTTTTTGGTCTTTAACATTCTTAAGATAAGATGTCAAATTCTTTATTGCTTTAGCGTATTCCTGCATATCTCTATAGTCTTCTCTAAAATAAAAATTGTTTATTACAAAGTACGCCTGCCCGCTTATCTTCTCTTCTTTATTCCCTTTCTCCTTGTATATCGCAACACGAATATTCCCGTCATTTTCCTGAATGCAATTCCTTATATCTTTACATGTCTGTATCCATCCACCATTACCTTCCAAACAGACATCCGTGGGTTTATGTTTCATTGCCATATTCGAAACCGCTGGAATCATGTAATCAAGTCCATTGTTATTGCACAAGAATTCGGGCACATATACATATCCATCCATCACGTACCCGACAAAACAAGCAAAATCATCTCCCTTGTCTGCCGGATCTCCCCACATTATTTTATAATCAGCTTCAGACAAATTAACCGCACTCGGATTGTAAAAATGCAATTCCGACAAGGGAAACATAAGTCCTTCTTTAGGTTGCGGATCTTGCTGATATTGCGTGTCAAACACGATTTCGTTTTTTTTGCGCATATCTTTTAATTCTTCTACCGTTTGTTTAAAAGACCATAGCGCACACTCTTCCCCGTTTTCATTAAAATATAAAGCGGGGAGAGATAAAACATACCATTCGTCCCCATCCCTGCCTATAAGATAACCACACAAATCATCTGGATGAAGCCTTTGCATTATAATTACGATTGGTGTATTTCGAGAATTTACACGGTTGACAATCGTGCTATCAAACCGGGCATTAACCCTATCTCGTATTGTCATGCTAGTGGCGTCCTCTGGCTTTATTGGGTCGTCTATTATTATGGCTCCGCCAAAAACGGAGTTGTTATTTATTTTATCTATCTCTCCCGATAGCTCTTTATCTTCTAAATCCACGTTCCCCGCTCCAAATCCAGTAACTTGTCCGGCTGCACTCGTAGCGTACACGCCTCCACTATATGTCGTGTACCACTTTTTTTTAGAATCGCTCGTTTTTTTTACTTGCACGTAAGGGAATATGTGTTGATATTCTTCGGATTTAACAAGGTCTCGCACCTCTTCCGAGTTGTCTAAAGCGAGATCGTCCGAGTAGGAAAGATGGATAAATTTAGAAGATGGATTTATCGCTAAACCCATACTTATAAAATTTTTAACGCACACCTCTGTTTTCCCGTAGCGTGGTGGCATATTTATTATAACCCTTTTTAGCTCCCCTGATAGCACTCTGTCAAGAATGTTAAAGATTTTCTTGTGATGGTCGCCAACGACAAATTTCCTCCCGAACCTCTTTTTAAAGAAGTACCGGGTAAAATATTCTATCGACCCAGTGAGCTTGTATTGCATAAACTCTTGTTCTGTCATCGCTAGTAATCTTTTTCAAGTTCTTCTTCTATTCTTTCCCTGTCTTCTCTCGACAGAGGCTTGGCAAACGAAACGCTAACCTCTTCTTTTTCCGGGGCGTCAAATCCAAGCATCTTGCAAATACGCTCGATAGCTTTCAATTTGTCGTGAAGTTCTATTTTAACATACTCGACATCTACTATCTCGGGATCATCATGTGTACCTATATTCTTTTTCAATACTTTCGTCGAAATACTTTTTATTGTAGACTTCTGTTCAGGCGTTAGCTTTTCAAATTCCTTTCTCTCGATCCACGTGTTGTGCATTTCGGAGATCGAAGAAAAAGCTATATTAGATAGTTCTTTTAGAATTTTATCTTTTGTTATATCAGACTTACTCCTTTGCTCGTCTTGTAATTCTCTTACCCTTGTCCTAACCTTGCCCTTCGACAACAATACCGATGCTTTTTCCCAGATAGTCTTTTCAGACATTTTTTTGCAACAAAAAGCTCTCCGGTACGCCTCGGAAGCGTTACCGGTTTCCATGTAGTAGTTACAAAAAGCCTCTTGTTTCGGTGTGAGCATATCAATATTAATAAATTACCAATACAAAGATAATAATTTATTTATTGAATTTAATATCAACACATGAATAATACATGGCGTATTTTCTTCAAGCAAATAAAAAATACATTACCGAAAAATGAAAAATAAAGCCTAGAATTGACTGCCGTTCCTAAATGCGTTCCTGCTAAAAAAAATATATCCTGACAATCAAACGATTATCAGGATATATGTGCCCAAGACAAGACTCGAACTTGCACAGCCGAACGGCCACTACCACCTCAAAGTAGCGTGTATACCAATTTCACCACTTGGGCTTGTCCTTTTTGACGGTGCAAATATACATATTTTCTCCTTACAAAGAAAAAATACAACATATTTTTTATGCCTCTTTCCGTTTATTCCAAACACTGACAGCCAAACAATGCACTTTATCCAAAGCGTCATTCTTCACCCGGTGGTAAACCACCACCCGATCATCCTTTTCAATCACATGATTCTCTGCATTCACCCCGTCATCCGGCAACACTTCATGCTCGTACACGATCTCCAATTCCCGGAGTTCATGCTCCTTCAAAAATTCATAAGACAAAGAATTTGTCACCCAACGCGTGTAAGTAGCCTGCGTCACGTGTTTGTTAAAATCGATGTTATCATAGGTTGCCGTGAAATGACGGGAATTTTCGTATTCTTCCGGCATATTCTTCGTGTCCAGATCAAAAGCGATCTCCCGGACAACATCCACGCAAGAAGCTGCATTTCCCGTGACACACGCGGGCAACCGCACCGGACGCCGGCGATTGATGTCTATAACCATCCATTCGGAAGTGGCATGAATCAAGACCTCTCCTTCCTTGGACAATACCCTGTAATCGCGAAAAGCAAAAAAACGATCGATACCGGAAGGCCACGTTTCAAAAATGACCGTATCGCCCTGTTCCGGCACACGATTCATCACGATATGCAACTTGTGCAGCATCCAGGTCAATCCTTGGGCATTCAACGTGGGCACATCAAACCCTAGCAATAAAGTCTGCTCGTTCGACACGTCATTAAACAAATCACAAAGTGATTTCACGATCAAACGCCCTTGCAAATCCGTGTAATGCCCCCGAATCTTTATTTCCTCTGAATACTTCTCCATTCTCTCAATTTTAGATTTATGACAACAATCTCCCTAAACACCACATTTCAACCTATATAATGTTTACTTCCGGCTCCAACCAAACCCCGAATTCGAGGAACACGGATTTCTTTATCTCGTTAGCCAAATGTGCAATTTCTATGCCACTTGCCTCCCCTTTATTCACTAGCACTAGCGCTTGCTTGTCATGCACCGCCGCATTCCCGATACCTTCCCCCTTCCATCCGGTCATTTCGATCAACCACCCTGCGGCTAATTTCACGTGTTCCTCGTCCACGGGATAAACCGGCATCCCCGGGTACTCCGCCAGCAAAGCATCTGCAATACCCCGTTCCACCAACGGATTCTTGAAAAAACTCCCGGCATTCGGCAACACGTTCACGTCAGGCAGCTTTGCCTCCCGTATCCGGATGATTGCCTCTCGAATGGCTTTTAACGTGACCTCTCCCAAACGGGTTACTTCCTCCCGAACGCTTCCGTATTGCAGGCGGAAAACAGGTTGTTTCATCAACCGATACGTCACGCGAGTAACAACATAACGATTTTTCCACTCGTGCTTGAAAATTGAATCCCGGTAACCGAACCGACAAGTGGCAGCGTCAATCCGCACCTTTTCCGCCTTCACGATATCCACCGCCTCCACCTGCACGATCGACTCCCCGACCTCCACGCCGTATGCCCCGATATTCTGCACCGGGGTCGCCCCGACATGGCCGGGCACCAAAGAGAGGTTCTCGATTCCCCCGTACCCGTGTTCTATCGCCCACGCCACAAAATCGTCCCAGACAACGCCGCTTCCCACGCGCACGAATACCTCTCTCTCGTTTTCATCCACGATCTCTATTCCCTGCATCACGGGATAGAAAACCACCCCGTCAAAATCTTCCGTGAAAAGGAAATTACTCCCTCCCCCCAGAATCAGCACTTCCTCCGGCTTCAACTCGTATGACTTCACGAACTCCAACAAATCCTCCTCCCGATCGCATCTCACGAAATATTTGCAGTTCGCCTCGATACGAAATGTATTATATTCCTTTAAGTTAAAATTCTCCTGAATCTCCATGACTCCTAATTTTAAATTTTAGATTCAAACCACACGCCTCCCGCCAACCTTATGAACCTTACAAACTTTATGAACTTTATAAACTCTGCATCGCAAAGGTAAAACATATCAACAAATAATTCATTAAATTTGTCACCTTAATCCAAAATGTTTATGATTTCATTACCACCTGCATTCATCGAGAGAATGACCCGCATCCTGGGCGACGAATCGGAAGCCTTCTTCGAAGCGCTCAACTCGACATCCCCTGCCTCGATCCGTTTGAATCCGGCAAAAAACGTGTACCCGCTTCCTTTTTCCGAACTCATCGACAGGCAGGTCGCCTGGTGTCCCGAAGCCTGTTACCTGAAAGAACGCCCGGTCTACACGCTCGACCCCTATTTACACGGGGGAGCCTATTACGTACAGGAAGCCTCGTCGATGTTCTTACAAACCGCGTTTCGTCAAATCGCGGAAAACACCCCCCTCCGGGTACTGGACTTATGTGCCGCTCCCGGTGGAAAATCAACTCTTTTGGCGGCGAACTTGCCGGCAGGTTCCCTGTTAATCTCCAACGAGGTAATCAAATCCAGAGCGTCGATATTAAAAGAAAACATCATAAAGTGGGGATACGACAACATCGTTGTCACGAATAGCGATCCCAGCCGCTTCTCGGGAATGAAAGGAGCTTTCGACATCATTCTGGTAGATGCCCCCTGTTCCGGCGAAGGCATGTTCCGTAAAGACGAAAAAGCCATAGAGGAATGGAGCGAAAACAACTTACGCTTGTGCGAGGAACGCCAGAAACGAATCATCTCGGACATCTGGGATGCCCTCTCCCCCGAAGGTTATCTCGTGTACAGCACTTGTACTTACAATCCTGGCGAGAACGAGGACATACTCTCCTGGATGCTCGCCACCTTTGACGCGGAATCCATCGCAATCCGGCACGAGTACCCGGAAATCACGAATACACGCACTCCCGCCCGGGGGTATCATTTCTACCCGCACAAATCTGCCGGAGAAGGCTTATTCATGGGAGTCATCCGCAAGAAAAACGGACACCCCTTCACCCTTAAGAAAGAAAAACGGACTTCACAAAATCAAGCCCCCCGGCTCCCGGCTGACATACTCCCGCTTCTGCCCGATATTACAAATTACACCCCTTACCTGGCAGGCACCACGCTCGGCATCATGCCCTCGCCTCACGCCGAATTTATCCAGTACCTAGAATCCAAAGCCGGGGTTATCTATAAAGGATGTGAGATCGGGGAATCCGTGAAAGGCTCGACTCGTCCCGCTCATTCGCTAGCGTTATTTCATAAATTGCAACAACAACACGCCACCCGGCAAGAAGTAGACCTCGCCACTGCCCTGCAATATTTACGCAAGGAAGATATTCGATTCGAGGCTCCTCGAGGAGCTTGGATACTAATCACATATAAAGGAATAGCCTTAGGCTGGGTAAAAGAAGCAGGCAACCGCCTGAACAACTACTACCCGAAAGAATGGCGCATCAGGAAATAGTTATTCCTCCTCCACGGAGCAATAACGCTTGATAATGCTATAAGCATCCGTCAACCCGAGCTCGCCAGCCTTACTCAAATCCACGTTCGCGGCACTCCGGTCACCCTGGTAGATACGAAGCAATCCCCGGTTAAAATAAGCCTCGGCAATATCCTTATCCAATTCCAATACTTTCGTGTACATATTGATAGCTTCCTGTATTTTACCGCTCTTAGCATACACGTTTGCAATATTGAACATGGCAAAAGCAAATTCAGGATCAATCTCCAGACATTTGTTATTTCCTTCCAGCACCAGTGAATAGTCTATCGTCCGTTTCACTTTCTCTTCCTCGCCCACCACGCGGGATGTCTTTTCCTCGATCGACTCGATATAATCGTACATCTTGGCACGTGCACTAGCCAGGTTCATCAACGCGAACAAATGTTTGGGGTCACGCTCCACGACCGTTCTGAAATCCTCGATCGCTTTCGTGTAATCGCCCCGATTCAAATACAATGAACCTCTCAACAATAAAGCATCCACGTCGCTCCTGTTCTTCCGGATCTTGGAAGACAGCGTTTCAATATATTCATCCTCGAATTCCCGCGGGTAATCAAAATGCTTGTTGGATATCGTCAACGCCGGATTGTAATTATGCTCCTGGTTAAACGTCATAATCCGCTTGTCGAAATACTGCACCTTCCCTTTCCGCAAAGTATCTAAAGCCAAGTATTGCACGACAAACATATCTTGCAACTCGATGATCACGTTCCGGTCTTGTATACGCCCGTTAATAACATCTTTCATCCGGTCATCCCTGGAATTTATATCTATCAGACGACGGAAATTCTCTGTCGTATCGACCAACGCATTCTTATCCCCCTCTTGCATCCGCTTGTAACGATCCATGATCTCCTCCGCTTTGTACCTGTCTTGTTGGGCAGAAGCGAAATCGTTCATATCCGCGCTCACCGCTGCTCGTGCCAAATAAGCTTTTACGAAATCAGGATAGAGCGAAATACTTTCCGAAAAATCATTGTACGCCCCGCTATAATCCCGAATCTCCATCTTCAACAATCCCCGGTTAAAATAGATCAATATATTATCCGGGTTCATCTCCAACACCTTATCAAAATCATCTATCGCCTTGTTATTATCCCCGATCTCCGCTCTCAACAATGCTCGGTTGTAATAGGCGTAAGCATACGTGCTGTCCACCTTGAGCACGGCAGTATAATCCTCCATCGCTTCCGGGAACTTCTTCATCTCGTACCACGTGATCGCCCGGCTCATCAATATTCGCTTATTCTCCGGGTTTATCTTCAACGCCTTGTTGTAATCCTCGATCGCATCATGGTACTTCTTTTCCTTGAAATGCAAGTATCCCCGCAAGCCATATGCATCATCCGAAAACATATTCAACTTGATCGCCATATTGCAATCCTCGATAGCTCCTTCCCAATCATCCAGCTTCTCCCGCATAATCGCACGATTCAAGTAAGCCGGCAACAATTCCTTATCTATAATCAACGCTTTCGAGTAATCTTTCTCTGCACTCTTGTACTCTCCCATATCCGCCTCCGTTATAGCACGATTGGCATAAACGTATGCTTCCCCGGGATTGATCGAGATCGCCGTGTTGTAATCTTTCATGGCATCCTCGTACCGCTTCATGTTGTGGTAAGCGATTCCCCGGTACATATACGCGTGGAAATAATTCGGGTTCAACTCGATCGCCTCCGAGTAATCCCGTATCGCCCCCTCGAAATCATCCAAGTTCAACTTTGCCAGACCCCGGAAAAAATAAGGCTCAGACAAATGAGGTTTCACCCGAAGAATATTATTGAAATTCTCGATCGCACTCACGTAATCATCAAACATGATCGCACTCTTTCCCGCACGTAACAGATTTGCCGTGTTCCACTGCGCCGACAAACTCAATGTCGTCAAACAGAAAAATATAATAATACCAAACTTTTTCATCCGGAATAATATCTATATTAGGGCATAAAGATAATAAAAAAGTTTCATAGTATTTTCTTCCGACAACAGACAAACAAAACGAGCTCTCCCAATATATACAAATCAACTCCTTTTACGCTGTAATCCCCGGGTAATCCTCTTGTTATTCCACCTCTCAACAGTTACAAAACCGTTATAACACACTTCCATCACCGCTTGAGAACGGCGGTACAAGTGTATGCTAAGTAGCCTGTAAGCATCATGAGGTAGTAATACTATGGGATGACCCGGGAATATCTATGAAATTCGGTAGTCAACACAAAATCCAATCAATTACGCTCAGGAAATTTACAGGAAGTCAAAACATATCCCTCCCCATAATCATTCTTTATCAACAAAGACGTATCGGCTCCCAAAAGATCACGCAAATGCTTTATCGTTTTTCTTAATGCATTCTCTTTATTCTGTTCTTGAACATTTCCCCACAAACCTCGTATCAAGTATTCATCCCCGGCAATCTCATGCATTTTGACACAGAGTAATTGAAGTAGTCGGGCATCCATCGACTTCAAAAAGATTTTCTTCCCGTTTATTGTTAAAAGCCCAGCAATAGCATTATATTTTGTCGCTTCGGACAGAAAATAAATATGAGGGTCTTTTTCATCTCGTGTAATACGATGATAAATATTTCTCAATTTTAACAACAATAAATCCTTATCTCCATTTTTATGAATACAATCATCCGCCCCTAATTTTATCGCTTCCAATTCTTTGGCAACATCCATGTGAGCACTGTAAAAAATGATCGGAATCCGTTTGTTCGTTTCACGCACCAAACGAACCAGTTCCAACCCGTCTTTCCCCGGCATTTCCAGATCAAGCAGCAACAAATCGGGAGGACAGTAACGGAAAACATTCCATGCTTGTGCCCCGTCGCCAGCTATCCGCACATTAAATTCTTGTTCTTCCAAAAACATTTTTATCATTTCTGCGGTATATTGATCGTCTTCCGCATACAGAACGTCTATTTTTTTCTCCATTGTTTACGAGGTAAAATAATACAAAACTCCGCCCCCACGTTCAATTCACTATTCACCGTGATCTTCCCCCCATGCGCTTTCACCGCAGAATACACAAAAGGAAGACCAATCCCGAAACCCGTTCGCGTATTATCGTTTCGCACCATCGGGTCTCGGTAATAAATCTCGAATATATGTTTCAATCCACTGGGTGAAATCCCCATACCGTTATCTTTCACTCGGATCATAATCTTATTCTGCCATTCTTGACAAACAATATCTATTTTTACCTTCTTCCCTGAATATTTTATCGCATTCCCTATCAGGTTTTCAAAAACGACAGGCAAATAAACCGGATCGACAGTAATTACCGGATCTTCCAATTCAAAATGGATATTTATATTGACCTTTTTACCTGAAGGAATTTCCACAAAATTCAACGTGGCTAACCTGTCGAACATTTCTTTCAGATTCACTTCCCGAGGACGAATTCCAATTTTATGGAAAATATTCGATAGGGTCAACAAACGGGTAATCGCCCTATTCATATCATTTTGTTTTACTCTTATTCCTTCAAGCATAAGTAAGTGCCTTTCTTCCATCATCTCCCCATATTTCGTGTAAATCATATCACGAGCACCAATCATGTACCCTAACGGGGAACGTAAATTATGTACCACCGTGTTCAAAAAAAGATGTTGCCCTTGCACTCGTTCTTTCTCTCCACTTATCGTGAACATCAAAATCATGATACAGGATACAATTAGGAACAAGAAGACGAACAAAATGATAAAAGAATTTTTCGAACGTTTCCAGAAATGCTGAATCGGAAACATAAATTCCGTTTCGAGCACGTGTTTCCCAAAAAATCCCAATTTGACAGGTTCTCCCCGCACGCTCAACCAAGAGGAAATATGCCCTTTCTCCCAACTGTCTATTTCATTTCCGGTACTATCCAACAAACGAAAGACCACAGGAAAAACTTCTTCATTCATCTTCATTCTCCGTCGAAGAGAGGCATACAAATTTTCCAAAGTCCAAATTGTCGAATCCCGAGTATCATACATCGCCCTATATTCCGCATCGACCAAATCCTCTTCGTCATCGATTACCACTCCCGTGACCTTCCCTTCTTTCGAAATCAACAATCGGGAAGCCGAACGATCGACTGAAATAACACAGGATTTCTGTGCTGCAAGAGAATTCTGCTCATGTATAACACGAGGAAGCCATTTATTCACCTTAGAAATAAACCTCTCGTTCCTTAAAGAATACAAGTCCATAATCGACATGATTTGCCAAACAAACACGCCCAATATGGCAACTCCTGTAATTATCCAACTTATTCTTAGACGTTTATTCATATTTACTCGAATTACTTATAACATATTTATCATATCAAACAAATAAAATTGGACAAAAAAAGGAACAACTTTGCCACAATTCAGCCTTTGACACGACGCCTCTTAACTATACTTTTACAAAAGTAATAAATGCTAATTCATATGAAAATAGAAAGATAAAAAAGTTCCTATTTCCGGAACTTTATGCTAATAATATTTCACTAAAAAAAGGAGGTACAACAAAAAAGAGAGAAACTGAACCCTTGAAAGACAATTCCCACAATCTTCACGTAACAATGTGTTTACGCTTCTACATGGGAAAAAAATCAATAATTTTAATAACAACAACGATGAAAATAATTACAATTTTATTACCTCTATTTATTGGTATTATACTCGGATGCCAAAACTCAGATTTAGAAGTAGCGACAACAGAGAGTTTTACGAGTAACGAACAAATAACTCCGTTGAGAGGAACTTTCGACTTCACGTACAAAGGAGTAACTTATTCCTCTCCTTACTACATGGAAAATGATACCTTAATGATTTTGGAAAACGAACAAGTTGCAAACCTTTATGAACAACTTCTAGAATTACCAGAACTAGCAACTTACGTAACACCTAATGGAGATATTGAATATTTTGATTTTTATAATGATCTATTGAATGAACATCCGATAAAAACAACAGATATAAGCCCTTATGCTGACTTCCACATTGCTTTAACGATATATGAGCATGCTCATTATAATTTAGAAAAAAGTGGTCGCAGTCACTACTTCAACTTTTTCGTTGGTATGGATTTTAGAGACCTACGTGCCTTCAATATGAATGATATGATATCCTCTGTTCGGGTATACGGGCCTCAGCATGCTTCACATGCAAACGGAATGACATTCTTTCGAGACAAAGACTTTGGTGGTCAATCAATAACTTTTTCTACTCATTCTGGAATATATGATAATGAATTCCCTCTCGAAGAAACTTACTATTTTCTTAAAGTAGAAAATTTCCGTAATTATAATATTAAGAAAGGTATGAGTTGGAACGATCGTATTTCATCATTCAAAGTATTCTAGCATATAGAATACCACGCTAAACAAAAAAAAATACAAATCATTGATTATTAGATAGAGCAAATCAATTTTAGGGGTGAAAAAAGACAATTTTCAGGAGATACAATCAACCATGTTTCACTAAAGAAAGGAGGTATAACAAAAAAGAAACAAATCGACCCCTTGAAAGACAATCCCTGTAATCTTCACATAGCAATAGGTTTATGCTTCTACACAGGGAAAATAATCAACTACAAAATAGCAAAGACTATGAAAAAAATTACAATTTTATTCGCTTCATTTATTAGCGTTATGTTTGGATGCCAAAACTCGGATTTAGAATTAGCTTCAACAGTGAACCTAACAGGTAATGAACAACTTATCCCGTTAAGAGAAACTTTCGACTTCACGTACAAAGGAGAGACTTATTCTTCCCTTTACCACATAGAAAACGACACCTTAATGATCTTAGAAGACAAAAAAGTTGCAACCCTTTATAATCAACTTCTAGAATTGCCAGAATTGGCTACTTATGTGACCCCAAAAGGCGATATTGAGTATTTTGACTCTTATGGTGATCTACAGGCAAAGAAGCCCGCAAGAACCAATAATAAAGCCTTAAATTTACCACCCAATTATAGCATAATAACATTATATGAACATGCCCATTACAACTTAGATCAAGCTGGTCTTTATGCCGAATATAGATTCACACACGAACTTCTCGTTTTTAGCATCGGAGAGTATGGCATAGACGAGAAGGTATCATCCGCACGCGTACATTCTGACGGTCCCGGGTTTCCATGCTGTAGCCGTGTTACATTTTTCCGAAATATAAATTTTGGGGCACAATCAATAACTTTTGACTTTCATGACGGAATATATGATGACGAATTTTCTACAGGGCTTGATATCTTTTACAATTTAAAAGTAAATAATTTCAAAAAATACAAAGTAAAAAGTGGCATTAACTGGAATGACCGAATTTCATCTTTTAAAATACTAATGTAATGGCTCAATGAAGGTGTGTCGCAATGCACGATGCACCTTCTTTGTTCATCATCGGCTATACCAATCAATTACCATTCTTCAAGCTGCGATCTTTTGAAGATTTCTTTGATTAAATGTGTTCCAAACATCTAAAAAAAGCGGCTGCAAGGTCATAAAACAATTTAATCAGCCAGTCTCTACCTTCTTTTCTCATTTTTGCACACATCTTTTTTATATTAAAGGCAATGACCAAGAAGGAGAAGTCCATAAAGACCTTGTCCTTTCCAAAATGGCGGAAACGTTTGTTGTTCATATTATATTTGCCCGAACACGACTTCCGGTTCTATACATCTTTGGGCTCTGTGTTTCAGTCCTTCTTCGAAACATAGTAACTCTTTTGCTTTCTGCCTGTATTTCCTGAGCCTGTGATTCAGTTCTATTATTCTGTTCACTTTGGCTTTAACACACAGGCATCTCAACGGATACCCTTCACGTCTGACGGCCCTGTCCCTGGCATTTTCGCTTACATATCCGGATGCAGTTTTCACATGCCTGGTTCCTGCACTCTGCATCTTTTGTCCCATGGGCAGATGCAATAGTCATGTCTTCATTGTAATAGAAGTTTTCAGCCTTGAACGGCCCCAGTTTGAATCTCGGTCGCTGTTCCATGTGGAAGTAGTTATATTTGACGTGGGCTTCCATGTCGTTTTCAGACATGAAACAGTAATTTTCCTCGGAACCATAACTGGAATCGGCAACCACGGTATGGGACAGCCTGCCGTATCTGTCCGAAAAGGATTGCAGAAAAGGTATCATGGAAAGTGTATCCATGGAGTTAGGGAAAAGAGCGAAGTCAGTAATGAATTGGTTCTCGGTTCCAATCTGAAGGTTGTAACCGGGTTCTGTCTGCCCATTGCGCATAGCATTCTCCTTCATTCTCGTAAAAGTGGCATCCTTGTCTGTCTTAGAATAGGAACTGCGCTCTTGCAGAGTGTCCAGATAACCGTTATGTTCCTGCAGTTTATCTCTGTGTTCTTCCAGTTCCTTCAGCTGTTTACGTTTCTTTTTCAGTGCGGTCTTTTCCTCTTTCGTGGAAGGAGCGGGAGCCTGTGCAAGTGCATCTCGTAATTCGCCTGCCATTTCTGTCAGCATAACCGGAATGAATTCAACCTCATCATTGTTTTCTAGTGATTTCTCTTGGGCGATGACATCATCTATCTGACCAAACAGGACATGTATTTTCTTCATCACCAGGTGAAAAGATGTCGCTTACACAAAGCTAGCACCGTGGTACAAGAAAGTCGAGGAAACAAAGTTCAAGGCTTTCGCCACCGTGACCAGAACTATCGAGAATCACTATCAAACCATTTTGAATTATTTCAACAATAGGAGCACCAATGCTGCTGCGGAATCGTTTAATGCCAAGGTGAAAGAGTTTAGAAGGGTATTCAAGGGAATTAGAGATATTAAATTTTCTTGTTTCAACAGTACAAAATTTACGCCTAATATAAAAAACAAACACAGATTTGCCAATTGATCCCTTGCAATCTCTCAAGAGGGTAGAAATAAATAAACGAGAATCAAATAATTCTCGTTTATTTATTTCTACCCTAAAAAAAGAACATATATCTATAAATTCTTACAATTACTTATTTTAATAATCGTAGTCATTTGCACGATCTTCTTTCACATCAGGTATAAATCTCCAAGATGTATTAGAGAAGTATGAAGATGCATTACTTGAAACAGCTCCGGTCGGATCAATAGAAGTACCACCTGTAGTGTAATAACCGTAGCCATCAACAACAAAACCTACAGCCCCAGTAATTGAACCTCCCGCTATATTTTCCATTTGGTGCCATTGGTCTTTCTTGTGATTATATTTCCATACAGTCTGAAGATTGGGACCTTGACTACCCGTTGCGATATAAGCATAACTCTCGCCATCCTTACCTCTATTAGAAATAAAACTAATAGCATACCCCCTCGGAATTCTCCCATAATCCTTGTCTTGCTTTACCTTTGGTTTGTCCGCCAGAGCTTGCATAGCCTCCCATGTTACATTCCCGTTAGCATCAACCGTACATTTGGTTACGTCTGTTCTAGGAGAACCACCACTCAACCCCAAGCACACATAAGCAGCACCATCAATAACAAATGCAGTGGCACCATATCTCTGACCACCTAAAAAGCCTAAATCACCTGACCATGTTTCAGTCTTAGGATCAAAACGATAAAAATCCTTAAACATTTCTGCGTTGTCTGCACGACCTGTTCCAACGAAACCGTATCCACCTAACGAGAATGCCACGGCATCTCTACGTTCTGTCCCCGGAAAATCTGGCAATTTTTTCCAAGTATTCGTTTCCGCATCATAACGCCAAAAATCTTTCAAATATTCTTTTTGCCTACCAACACCATTCGGCGCAATGTACCCTAACCCGATGTAAGCATATGTTTTACCATCAACTTCTGCAGTAAAAGCTATAGCCCCGTGACGTCCTTTTGCATCCGGCATATCCTTAAATGTATCCTCGACATCATACCAAGTCATAGCTTTCGTGTCGAAGCGTTTGAAATCAGTATATTCGGAGAGGTCAACCCCAAATCCTAACCCAACGTAAACATTATCCCCTATCGTGAATGACACAGCTTGATTTCTCATTTTCCCACTAAACTCTGGAGCTTTTGCCCAGTCACCCAAATGATCATCATCATCACAAGCGACAAAAGCAAATCCTAAAACAGCTAGTACTAATAAACTAAATTTTCTCATACGTTCTTCAACTTGATTTATTTTATATTTTATCCGTTAAACGTCCTGCTTCAAACGTTCTTTTTTTCAATAGGCAAAACTACATATTTTATCCTTAAATCCAACAAAAAAAAAGAGAAATGTACTGTCTTCTCTTTTTTTAACCTCCTGTTAGATAAAATACAATTCTAAATGTCGATTTTTTGGAAAATAATTATACCTTCGCACCTTGTTATTAAACCAAAATCAAGAAACATGAGAATATTCTTTATTGCGAGTTTTCTGTTACTATTATATGCGTGTGACAATAATCTTTCCACTATCGGGGATGATTTAATTTCCAACGAAAATTTCATAGAAGTCAAGCGTTTCGTGATGGAAGAAACATCAACCATAAGATTGGATTCGTTTCCGACATCCAATGTATCCAGTTCTTCGGTATCCCCTCTCGTCATGGGAAAGATCACGGATAATCTTACCGGTTCGATAGCGACTATTCCCTACTTTCAAGTGGCACCTCAAGGCTTTGTATCTTCTATCACGTGGGAAAATAATTGCGAATTTGATTCTCTAACCTTAACAATCCCTTATCTGAAAACATTGGCGGGGGACTCAACAGCGTTCCAAACGTTCGAGTTATACAGAACCAAAGATAAGAAGTATATACAATTCGATCCTTACAATCCCATTCTTTGTAATATCGATTCATTGCAACTGGGGGAGAAACTCGCAACACTGACGCTCTATCCGCAAAAAGATAACATCGCTCAAGCCTATTTCAAACTGAATTATGACTTTGGGAAAACTTTGTTCGACCTTATGCGCTCGAGAGACCCTATACTAGAACAAATAAATTATCCTCAATTCATGGAAGACTTTGGAGCTTTAGCGATCGTTCCTGGTAAAGACAACTCGCTTTTGATGAATATTGATCCTTCCAATCTCAAATTAAAATTTCATTACCACATCGGAGCGGTCGAAGGCGAAGATATGACTACTTATACCTGGCCTTGCGCTAGTGGACAAAACACGAACACTCTCGTAAATAATACGTACGCTTTCACGCATATAAATTATGATCCCACAACGAAATTCGAGGATATCACCTTCAAGGAATCGAAGCCTTTTGATGATCTCAAAATGGCAGTTATTGAAGGGTTGAACGGGTTCATGACAAAAATAAAAGTTCCTTTTGTCGCTGACGCCGCCGCTTATCAAACGATCATGAAGGCTGAAATCGAACTCCGCGTAAATACAGATTTGCAGGAGAACAATATTCCTGAACCCAAAAATTTAGGTGTCTATATTATAACCAAAGACAATTATATCAAGGGACTTTTAACCGATATGTCCGGACAAAATGTTATATATGGTACACTTTCACAAAACTCAGTTGACCCCAACTCGAAATCATATATCATCGACATTACGGATTACTATGTCAATTTAGTGGAAGGTGGCAACCCGATAGTACCGGAAATCTACTTATTAGTCGGTTTACCGGGAAGCTATTACGGTTTATCCGATGCCCCCTCGTACCAGATATTCACAGGAAATGTAGCCAACACGCTGCAACGAGTAATACTGAAAGAAGAACCGATATTAAGTATTTATTATAGCCACTACAAGTAAAAAAGAACTGAGGTTTCAAATATAAAATTTATGAGAAAGATATTAGCAAGTATTACCCTATTATTAATGACTACTTACGTGTTCGGGCAAAATAGTTCCGGAACCCCTTATTCTAAAGAGGGCTTCGGATTATTACCAGACACCTATGGAGCATATATTGGAATGGGTGGAGTTTCTGCCGCTATGCGGGATAATTATAACATCAATTTCATGAATCCTGCATCTTACACGGCATTGGATTCCGTACGCTTTTATTTCCAAACGGGAATTACCGGGGAATACGTTGATATTTCATCCCATAAAACACATGCAAATTACAAAGTTGCTCAAAACGGAGCGGTTAGTATGGCTTTTCGGGCATACAAAAAATTATTCATGTCTTTCGGTATTCTGCAACGGTCTAACCGAGGATTCGACGTGTATTATACAGACGTGGTCAGAGGAGACCTCAGCCAATTTTGCACGCAACAAGTGGAAGGAAGTGGCGGTCTTAATGAAGCCTATCTGGGAGCGGGATATCAGTTGGGTAAATTATCCGTGGGGGCAAACGTGTCCTATCTATTCGGGAAAGTGGATGATCGCTTAACTATGATGTTACTTCCCATGACAAGCGGTTATTATTTGAAAACTCAAACGATCACTCAAATGAGCGCAGCATTGTTTACTTTGGGTGCACAATTACCTTTAAATATCGGTAAAAAGTCAAATCTTACGCTAGGAACGAGTTTCAACTTTGGGACACCCCTGCATGCAAGAAGAACATTCCAAGCCTACAAAACAAGTGTAGCATCCGGCAATTCCATTCTTCTAAACGATGAAGCCACTGAAAACGGAACGATCTTTTATCCTTTTAGGATCACGACCGGAGCGTCATTTCAATATGATAAAAGATGGTTGTTTGCCGGAGATTATACTTTCCAAAATATGTCACAGTACGAGGAATTCGGGACGAATAAAGAATACCAGAACTATCATAAAGTAGCAATAGGCAGTTTCTATCAACCTAATGCCGTAGGGCGTTACTGGTGGCAAAGAAACCAATATATGGCTGGAGCCTATTTTACCCGTTCCCATCTGGAATTTAACTTAACAGACATCAATACTTACGGGATAACCATCGGATCACAGATTCCAGTTCGCTTACCTTATCAAGAGTTGATGCTGGGAATTGCCGTAGACCTCGGAATGAGAGGTACGCACAAGAACAACCAGATTATGGAAAAGTACGTAAAACTAAGAATAAACATTGCCTTTAAGGAATTGTGGTTCATGAAAGCCAAGATTAATTAATGGCATATTAAATATCTATTTAAGAAAACTAAAACACATGAAAAAGATTTTATTATCAATCGTTGCTGCTAGTATGACTCTTGCAGCATGTAACGCACAAAGCGGTTTCAAAGTTACCGGGAATGTTCAGGGGATACAGGTACCCAAAGCAGCTCTTGTGACTTTTGTAGATAACAAAGTGGATACTTTAGCTAAATCAGACATCGCTAACGGTGCTTTCGAGTTTGCTGGTAAAGTAGACGGAGTTACCGCTGCTTATATCATTTTCCCCGGACAACAAGGCGGTATCCCTGTTATGGTTGAAAACACCAATATCACGATAAATGCTGACCAAACCGGATTGAAGATTGAAGGCGGGGAAGCTCAAAAACTATATAATCAATTCTCTGCTATTAACCAAGGCATCATGCAAGAGCAAATGAGATTGCAAGGCGAATTCCAAGCAGCAAACCAAGCTCAAGACCAAGCTAAAATGCAAGCTATTCAAGAAGAATTTGGTAAAATTGTTGAAGCAGCTCAAGCAAAAGAATTGGAATTGCTCAAAGCTAACGCAGACACTTATGTTGCCGCTTTCGTAATCGCATCTGCCATGGGTCAAATGGAATTAGACGACTTAAAAGCAAGATTCGCCCTTCTCGGTGAAAACGCTAAAGCTAGTACTCACGGTAAATCTATCGCTGCACAAATTGCAAAACTAGAACAAACTGCAGTAGGACAAATTGCCCCGAATTTCACGGTTACGACTCCGGAAGGAGAAGCAATCTCTTTGTATGATATCAAAGGTAAAGTGAAATTAGTTGATTTCTGGGCATCATGGTGTGGTCCTTGCCGTGGCGAGAATCCGAATGTCGTGGCTCTCTATAATGAATACCACCCGAAAGGATTGGAAATCTTCGGTGTTTCTTTGGATAACAACAAAGAGAAATGGGTTGAAGCTATCGAAAAAGATGGTTTGATCTGGAAACATGGTTCTGACTTAAAAGGTTGGCAAGCTGAACCGGCTAAATTATTTAGCATCACCAGCATTCCTGCAACCTTATTGTTGGACGAAAACAACAAGATCATCGCTAAAAACTTAAGAGGCGAAGAATTGAAGCAAAAAGTTGCTGAATTGTTGAAATAATCTAATTTCGATTAGTATAGAGAAGTGCGGCAAACAAGATTGTTTACCGCACTTTTCCATACTAATCGAGTTAATCTAAAATCTAAATTAATGTACCGTCTCATTCTGTTTTTCGCTATATTTTGCTTGCTTTCCTGCCCGATGACAGGGCGTGCTCAATCGCAATGGGTCGATTCCACCTTGAATACCATGAGTTTGGAAGAGAAGATCGGGCAATTAATTATGGTTGCTGCATACAGCAACAAGGATAGCTTGTATGAAAAACAATTAGGTGAAACATTAGAAAAATACCATATCGGTGGTATCATCTTTTTTCAAGGGAGTCCCGAAAAACAAGCCCTAATGACGAATGATTACCAGCAACAGGCTATCATTCCACTGATGATCGGTATGGATGCTGAAAGCGGCGTGGGGTGGCGTATAAAACCAGCCATGGAGTTTCCGAACCAAACTTTGTTAGGAGCAATTCGTGACACGAACCTGATATACCGCATCGGGCAAGCCATCGGACGGCAATGCCACACCATGGGAATACACGTGAATTTCGCTCCCGTTGCCGACATCAATGTCAATCCTAAAAACCCGGTCATCGGAATCCGGTCGTTCGGGGAGAAAAAAGACGAAGTAGGAAACCGTTCTTTACAATACACCCGAGGACTGGAATCCCAACAAATCATGGCGGTAGCGAAACATTTTCCCGGTCACGGGGATACCGACACCGACTCACATTTTGCCCTTCCCCTTATCAGACACTCGGTAGCCCGTATCGACACTGTGGAACTATATCCTTTCCGGCAATTGATAGCTGCCGGCATTCCCGGCATGATGGTCGCTCATCTAAACGTTCCCTCGTATGACTCGACCAATATACCTGCTTCCTTGTCCCGGCATATCGTAACTGATTTGTTACGGGGAAAAATGCATTTCGACGGGCTATGTTTCACGGATGCCATGAACATGAAAGGGGTTACAAAAGGGAACTCTCCCGGCGAGGCTGACGTGAAGGCTCTCGTGGCGGGAAATGACATATTGCTTTTCCCGGAAAACGTGGAAGCCACGGTCAAGAAAGTCAAAGCAGCTATCCACAAAGGTATTCTCACGGAAGAAGAAATAGACGAGAAATGTCGCCGGGTTCTTGCCGCGAAAGAAAAATACGTACTCCCTAACACGGGAGCAATTGACACGGTCATGCTAACTTCCCGTTTGAACACCCCGGCAGACCAAGCTCTGTTGCAAGAAACCTACGCGGAAGCTATTACACTTATTCAAAATAAAGATTTACTGCTTCCTCTCACCAATCTGGATACTCTGCGTATTGCTTCCCTCAATTTTGGGGATCGGAAAGCCAAAGCTTTTGAAGGGATGTTGGAGAAATACGCACCTTGTGCCCATTTCTCCATTCAGGCAGGGGCAAACAAGGACGCCATTGAAGAACTACTGAAAGATCTATCCGATTACAATTGCGTGATCGTGTACAATAGTGCCGCCCGCAACACCATATCCCGGCAGTTCGGTTCCTCGCAGGTATTATCCGGCATTTTGAAACAACTCAAGGGGAAACGAGTTATATTCTGTCACCCGGCTACCCCCTACGGTCTAGATATTTACAGTTACCTTCCACTGGACGCTATTCTATTAAGTTATTCTCATGATACTCCGGCACAGGAATTCGCGGCACAAGCCATCTTCGGTGGTATTCATGTAAACGGGAAGTTACCCGTGAGCATTAATTACTATTTTCCCGTCGGAACCGGGTTATCTACTCCTAAAGTACGCCTGGGATACCATAAACCCGAGAGTAGCGGGATGCAATCCGAAATATTATATCGCATCGACAGCGTGTGCCAGGAAGCCATTCGAGCGAAAGCAACCCCCGGTTGCCAGGTACTGGTGGCAAAAGACGGCTATGTGGTTTACAACAAAGCTTTCGGTTTCAATACCTACGACAAAAAAAAAGCAAACACGACAGATAATATATACGACATCGCTTCCATCACGAAGATTGCGGCAACTTTGCCGGCTGTCATGATGCTTTACGACCAGCAAGTGATAGCTTTGGATACTCCTATATCCCGTTACTCGTACGCAATTTCGCAATCCAACAAGAAAGACCTGACTATTCGGGAATTGCTTCTTCACAACGCCGGTCTAAAGGCTTCTTTTTCATTTTTCAGCCATGCCATCGACTGGGAAAAAATGCAAGGCAGGTTGTTTACGAGCAAATACACGAAAACGAACACGAAGAAACTACGGGAGCGATTGTATGTCAATCCGAGTTTCAAATACCGTGATAGCACGTTCAGTTTCAAAGGCGGAAAAGACTATCTACTGGTTTCACCCCATTTTTATATACACCGTCATTTTCAGGATTCTATCCATACTTTACTGCTGAACACGGATTTGTTGCCACAAAAAAAATACACGTATAGCGATCTCGGATTCGTCCTTCTAAAAGATATCGTGGAGGAACAAACCATCACCCCTTTCGACGTGTACAACCGGGATCATTTTCTAAAAAGATTGGGAGCCTACAATTCCGGTTTTAATGCCCATCTGCACCTCGACATGGACCGGGTTATCCCGTCGAGCGACGACAACGTGTTCCGAAAGTCCGTGTTGAAAGGCTACGTGCACGACCCGATAGCAGCTCTCATGGGTGGCGTATCGGGCAATGCCGGACTGTTCTCGACGGCAGAAGACCTGGCTAAAATCATGAGCGTGTACCTCAACCACGGCCAATACGGCGGGGAACAAATAATAGATTCCGCTACCATCGACCTTTTCACCTGTACCCAATTACCGCCCGAGCAAAACCGCCGGGGCTTGGGGTTCGACAAGCCGGAAACTCTCCCCGATAAAACAGGACCTACTTGTGAAGGAACACCCTGCACGAGTTACGGTCACACGGGGTTCACCGGAGCTATTGCCTGGAACGACCCGGAAAACCAACTCATATATATCTTTCTTTCCAACAGAACGTATCCTAACGAGTTTAATGACAAACTTATGAAGGATAATATCCGTACAAAAATTCAAGAAATCATTTACGAGGCAATCGTGAAATAAGTCTGTAAAGTCCATAAGGTTCGTAAGGTCCATAAAGTCCGTTGATCCCTGCGGGGCGCTTTGTTTGCAGCAGCACAGGCTACCGTTAAACCATGTCCGAAGGACGCCCGTAACTTTATAGACTTTATGGACCTTATAGACCTTATGGACTCGCTTTCATTAGAGAAAAAATTCTTTATATTTAGAATGATTTTAAAATAGCAAGAAGCGTTTAACATGACGGAAAAAAAGATACTTTTGTGCACGAATAAAGAATATAAATAGTTATCAATAAATAGATCTACATTATGAGCAATTTCTTAACATCGTCGATTGGGAAAAAGATGCTCCTGAGTATTTCAGGTCTTTTTCTTATTGCGTTTTTGTGCGTCCACTTGGCACTAAATCTACTACTGATTGTGGATAATAGTGGGGACTTATTCAACATTGGGGCCCATTTCATGGCTACGAATCCCATCATCAAGATCGTGGAACCGATTCTTGCCATCGGATTCATTTTCCATATCGTGCTGGCCTCGATCCTGACTCTTCAAAACAGAAGTGCACGCCCTATCAAGTATGACCGCCGCAACCAAGCAGGCAACTGCACCTGGTCATCCAGAAACATGTACATTCTCGGGGGGCTGGTACTGATCTTTTTGGCTATCCACTTGTGGAACTTCTGGTGGAACATCAAATTCCCGTCATTAGGGACACCACTAGCTGAAACCACAGTAGACGGGGTCGCTATGGAAAACACTTATGCATTAGTTTCCGGTTTGTTCAAATCAAGCGTTATCTATTGCTTACTTTACATCTTGGGCGGCATTTTCCTGGGACTTCACTTGACTCACGGTTTCTGGTCAGCATTCCAATCCATCGGTTTCAGTAACCAGATTTGGAGAAAAAGATTAGAATGTGTTGCTAAAATCTTCGCTTTCATCATCGCGGCAGGATTCAGTATCATTCCACTTTATTTCATGCTTGGACTGGCGAACTAATTTACGATTTACGATTGATGATTTACGACTCGTAAATCAAATCTAAAATCAAAAATCTAAAATCAAAAAATTATTAAGGTTATGACAGAATTAAATGCTAAAATACCAGCAGGACCGTTAGCCGAGAAGTGGTCGAATCACAAAGCACATATCGGAGTTGTTAGTCCCGCTAATAAAAGGAAATTAGATGTTATCATCGTGGGAACCGGGCTCGCCGGAGGATCTGCTGCAGCCAGCCTTGCTGAATTAGGATATAACGTGACAACGTTCTGCTATCAGGATTCTCCCCGTCGTGCTCACTCTATTGCCGCACAGGGAGGTATCAACGCTGCCAAGAACTACACGAATGACAACGACTCAGTATATAGATTATTTTACGAAACTATTAAAGGTGGTGACTACCGTGCACGGGAAGCTAACGTTTACCGTCTTGCCGAAGTAAGTAACGCCATCATCGACCAGTGTGTCGCTCAAGGTGTACCTTTCGCCCGCGATTACGGCGGTCTTTTGGACAACCGTTCTTTCGGTGGAGCTTTGGTAAGCCGTACGTTCTATGCCCGCGGTCAGACCGGACAACAATTGTTGTTAGGTTGCTACGGTGCCATGAACCGTCAAATCGAGAAAGGAAAAATCAAATCATATACCCGTCACGAGGTGCTTGACATCGTTATCGTGGACGGAAAAGCAAGAGGTGTTATCGCCCGTGACCTTGTTACCGGAAAAATCGAACGTTTCGGGGCTCACGCCGTGGTATTGGCAACCGGTGGATACGGTAACGTGTTCTTCCTGTCAACCAACGCCATGGGATGTAACGGTAGTGCCGCATGGCAAGCATACAAACGCGGAGCCATGTTCGGTAATCCTTGCTTCGTGCAAATTCACCCGACTTGTATCCCGGTTCACGGAGATCAACAAAGTAAGTTGACTTTGATGTCCGAGTCATTACGTAATGACGGACGTGTTTGGGTTCCGAAGAAAATCGAGGATGCCAAGAAGTTGCAAGCCGGTACTTTGAACCCGAACGACATCCCGGACGAAGATCGTGACTTCTACTTGGAACGTCGTTACCCGGCATTCGGAAACCTTGTTCCGCGTGACGTAGCTTCCCGCGCCGCTAAAGAAAGATGTGACGCCGGATTCGGGGTAAACAACACGGGTAAAGCCGTATTCCTGGATTTCAAATACGCGATCGAACGTTTAGGAAGACACGCAATTGAAGAACGTTACGGGAACTTGTTCCAGATGTACGAGAAGATCACGGCTGTTGACCCGTATAACAACCCGATGATGATTTACCCGGCTATCCACTACTCCATGGGAGGTCTTTGGGTAGACTACAACCTGATGACCACGATTCCCGGATTGTACGCCATCGGAGAATGTAACTTCTCTGACCACGGGGCTAACCGTCTGGGAGCTTCCGCATTGATGCAGGGATTGGCTGACGGATATTTCATCCTGCCGTACACGATCGGAGATTATCTCGCTCATGACATTCAAACCCCGAAAATCAAAACCAATACGCCGGAGTTCGACGCTGCTGAAAAGAACGTTACCGACCATCTGCGTAGATTGTATGACATCAAGGGTACGAAATCACCGGATCACTTCCACAAAGAGTTGGGACACATCATGTGGGATTATATCGGAATGGCTCGTGATGCTGAGGGCTTGAAGAAAGCAATCAAAATGATCGCCGAGTTGAAAGAAGAATTTTACAAGAATTTGCGCGTAACCGGAGAGTTTACCGCCATGAATAACGAGCTTGAGAAAGCCGGACGTGTGGCAGACTTTATCGATATCGCACACCTGATGGCATTGGATGCACTCAATCGTAACGAATCCTGCGGAGGTCATTTCCGTCTGGAATCCGTCACCGAAGAAGGTGAAGCAAAACGTGATGACGAGCACTTCCAGTACGTTTCCGTTTGGGAATACAAGGGAGATAACAAGGAACCCGAAATGTACAAAGAACCGCTCGTGTTCGAGAACATTCAGGTAGCTCAACGTTCTTATAAATAATCTTAAATGAAAAATCGTTATGGCAGATAAAATATTAAAAGAACTAACCCTAAAGATCTGGCGTCAAAAAGACGCAAAGTCGAAAGGCGGTTTTGAAACCTACAAGATTCATAATATTTCAACCGGTAGTTCATTCCTCGAAATGTTGGACATTCTGAATGAACAACTGGTAAGCGAGAACAAAGAACCGGTGGCATTCGACCACGATTGCCGCGAAGGTATTTGCGGTACATGTAGTTTGTTTATCGACGGACGTGCACACGGACCGGACGATGACGTGACTACTTGCCAATTACATATGCGTCGTTTCAACGATGGTGCAACCATCACGATCGAGCCATGGCGTTGCGGGGCTTTCCCGGTAATCAAAGACTTGATCGTTGACCGCGGAGCTTACGAGAAAATTCTGCAAGCCGGTGGATACGTGTCCGTAAACACGGGTGGCGTACCTGACGGTAACGCAATTCCAATCGCCAAGCCGGCAGCCGACGAGGCTATGGACGCTGCTGCTTGTATCGGTTGCGGGGCTTGTGCCGCTACTTGTAAGAACTCTTCAGCCATGCTGTTCGTGGCTGCAAAAGTTTCCCAATTGGCTCTTCTTCCGCAAGGAAAGATCGAGGCAGCCCGTCGTGCAAAAGCAATGGTTGCCAAAATGGACGAACTGGGATTCGGTAACTGCACCAACACGGGAGCCTGCGAATCAGAGTGTCCGAAGAGCATCTCTATCGAGCACATCGCCCGCTTGAACAGAGAATTCTTGAAAGCTAAATTGAAAGACTAATTCTACTTAGTTCTATATGGAAAGACCGCCTCTCCGGGCGGTCTTTTTTGTATTATTCATTCCCTCTTTGTAAATTTGCAGAAATAAACAGCGTCAACCACCATGAAATTATTTTTTCGCACAACCGGAGAAGGAACTCCTTTATTGATTCTACATGGATTATGGGGAGCCTCTGAAAACTGGCTTCCCATAGCCCATTCGTTAGAAGACCGTTTTCAAGTTATCTTACCGGATATTCGGAATCACGGGCAGTCCCCTCATGCCGACGAGATGAATTACGAGGTCATGAGCGACGACATTATCGAACTAATTGAGGATTTACGCCTCCCCATTCTGCCACATATCGTGGGACATTCCATGGGAGGCAAGATCGTGATGGCATTATTGCTCAAAAGACCGGACATCGTGAACAAAGCAATCATCGTGGACATTGCTCCCGTAGCCTATTCGCAACGGGACGGAGGAAGCCACAACAAGATCATTGATTTTATGGCAAATTTCGATTTTACCCGCTTTACCACACGGGAAGAAGTGCGAGAAGCCATACAACAACATTTCAAGACGGAGCGTTCGCAACAACTATTCTTGAAAAACATCAAGAAAACCCCTTCCGGCTTTGAATGGAAAATCAACCACCGGGTACTCAGTCAACATTTTAACGAGATCAGCGGTTGCCCGGGGCAGCTGCCTCATGATAAGTACGAGAAAGAGATTCTATTTATCAAAGGCGAGCAATCCAACCTGATAGCAGGCATCGATTGCCTACAAGAACAATTCCCGGCAGCCCGTATAAAAGAAATCCCGGGATGCGGACATTGGATTCATAGCGAACAGCCTGAAAAATTGGCACAAGCGATACGGGATTTTTTTGCACACCAATGAAGCCCCCTTCTCAAGGAAAACAAGACGAAAAAAAGCAGAGAATAGGAAGAGAATAAGCTACAACTCCAGAGTAACATTTACATAACACCGGAATAACAGTTGACGAGTCAAGTGTTAATGAATTGTGATCACGACTATATAGCGAATACAAAGCCCATTCTCTTCCCGTGCACGACATTATTTTACATCCAAGCCACGAGTAACATACACGACTGCTTGAACTCTATTTTCAGCAATTGTACTGTTATATGCAACTCCCGGTTCCAACATGACTGCCGTCAAGCGCACTTGGTAATCTTTACTCATGTCTATATTTCCCAATCTATTAGGGACTTTACTATTCGTGGTTCCATCAAAAAGATATTCATCATCATAAGTAAACAGGTAACTTTCAAAATAAACATCTGACTCTTTGTTTTTTGCATACACTTCTATTTTATAGTATACATCTTCATCACTAAATTTTTTCCACGTACATTTCCATCGTTTACCAGATACACTCACAATATTACATCCAAAATCAATATCTGAAAGCCCTATCGGGACAAAATTCTGATCAGTGATTTGTTCATCAAACTTCACGTAATTTTTTGAACCTATCTGGCAGGAAAAACGTACTTTCTTCTCACCCAGAGAAGTTTCAATCTCTTTTTGCCAAACATCATTTTTAATCTGATTATCTAATTCCACTTGCCCGGACTTATCATCAGACAACAATGCAAAAACATATCCCGCTCGCAAACTAGTATTACCCGTTACACGGAATTTCAAATGTGTTTTAAGATCATCACCGTCAAAATAATTCACCCAAAATGCATCGCCAGTTAAATTTTGGAGGTAAGAGGGTTTGGATACATATTCTCTCTTTCCCCATCTATTCGTTACTATAAAATCACTGGAATTGCATTTAAGTACCGTCCATTTATCCGTGGTTCCATTCTTCCATTCCACAGCGAGCGTGTTCAGTCCCTCGTCACTCCAAACTCCGGCAACCGTATCGGCTTGTCCTCGTATATCAAGTCCCCTGATTTCGCCATTTTTATCAAAACGGTTTATATCCAATACATTTTCATCCGTGAACGAAAGACGATTACCACTCGTACCCCCGTTATAATACCAATCGACACCTGTCATCCGGTTCGTATCCAATTGAAATTCTTTGTCATCATCGCTACAACCACCCAAGAACATTCCTGCCACGATGATACTTAACATACCTAATTTCTTCATTTCATTCCGTTTTTATAACATTAGCGTAATTCTAACCACAAAATTACATCATAAATCACAAACCCCAACTACAAAATTTCTATCTTTGTTTTCTGTACAATAATTATGCCTAATAAAGAAATAAAACATGTTATACCCGTTAAAATTCCATCCTATTCTCAAAAAAAAGATATGGGGAGGAGAAAGATTAAGTTACAAGAGTGAACAACACGAGGAATCCATCGGTGAAAGCTGGGAAATTTCAGCAGTGCAAGATAACATATCAGTCGTTTCGAACGGAATTCTTGCCGACAACGATTTGCAGGAATTGATAGAGGTGTACATGGGCGATCTTGTCGGTGACAGCGTGTACGAGAAATTCGGTATAGAATTCCCGTTATTAATCAAGTACATCGACGCCAACGATAATCTCTCGATCCAAGTGCATCCAGACGACGAAACCGCCAAGGAACGCCATAACGCCTACGGGAAAACTGAAATGTGGTACATGGTAGATGCAGAGAAAGACGCCTCACTCGTCATGGGATTCAACAAGGAAACCGATAAGGCGGAATACCTGCAAGCCTTACGCTCCAACGAACTGATGAAACTATTAAACACGGAAAAAGTAAAGAAAGGGGATAGTTTCTTCATTCCTGCCGGGCTGGTTCACGCCATCAACAAGGGATGCTTTATCGCCGAGATACAACAAACTTCCGATATCACTTACCGGATATACGATTACGACCGGAAAGACGCCGACGGCAATTTAAGGGAATTGCATACCGACTTGGCAACGGACGTAATCGACTATCATTATCACCCCAAGCATAAAGTGGATTACACGCCACAAGACAATACATCCGTGCAGCTGGTGAAATGCCCTTATTTCACGACCAACCTGCTCGTTTTCGACCGGGATATAGAGAAAGAATACGTGCGATTAGACTCGTTCGTGATTTACATGTGCCTGCAAGGAAAATTCACGATCACCACCGGAGAATGTGAACCCGTGGTAGTGAATAAAGGCGAAACGGTGCTTGTTCCCGCTTGCTTTAAAAACCTCACGTTATACCCGGATGATGTAACACAATTACTGGAGATTTACGTAGAAGAATAAACTACAATTAAAAACAATCTCAAACAAAGAATTATGGTATTTACAAATTTTCTAATAAAAGTAATTCTCATCACCACGGTCACGTTAGGTGGTGCCAAAATAACATTGGACGGCACCTTCCCGAAAGTCGGTGATAAAGCTCCGGATTTCACTCTCGTGAACGGGGAATTGAAAGACATCTCGTTAAGCGATTTTAAAGGTAAACGAGTATTATTGAATATCTTTCCCAGCCTTGACACGAAGACCTGTGCCATGTCCGTGAGAGAATTTAACGAAAAGGCTGCCGACATGGAGAACACGGTCGTTCTGGCAATATCCAAAGACCTTCCGTTTGCCCAATCCCGGTTCTGCTCGACAGAGGGAATTAAAAATCTCACCAGCCTATCGGCATTCAGAAACGCTACTTTCGGGAAAGACTACGGGGTTGCCATAAAAGACAGTCCGATGGCAGGATTACTAGCCAGAGCTGTCATTATCATTGACGAGAACGGGAAAATTATTTACACCGAACTTGTACCCGAGCTCAAGCATGAACCAAATTACAAAGCGGCTTTAGCTGCCTTGAAATAAAAGAAAGGGGGATCGATTAAATCCCCTTTTCTTTTATAATGCCTTTCTGATTCTCACGAGTTTTTCCAACAACCCGTCAATTAAATCTAATCGTAACATATTTGCCCCGTCGGATTTGGCACAGCGAGGATTGGCATGAGTTTCAATGAAAATACCATCCGCCCCGACAGCAATACCAGCCTTGGCAATGCTCTCGATCAATTCCGGTTGTCCCCCGGTTACCCCGGAAGACTGGTTCGGTTGTTGCAGGGAATGGGTCACGTCCACCACCACGGGGCATTGACAAGCTTGTTGCATCACACGGATACCCCGGAAGTCCACCACTAAATCCTGATAACCGAACGTGGTTCCTCTTTCCGTAACCATCACGTTATTATTCTCGGATTCCCGAACCTTATCGACAGCAAACTTCATGGACTCGGGTGAAAGGAATTGACCTTTCTTGATGTTCACGATCTTTCCGGTCTTGGCGGCAGCGACTAACAAATCCGTCTGACGGCATAGGAACGCCGGGATCTGCAATACATCCACGTACTCGGCTGCCATTTCAGCATCCCGTTCGGTATGAATATCCGTTACCACGGGAATATGCAATTTCTCTCTCACTTTAGCCAGTATCTTCAACGCTTTCTCGTCCCCAATCCCCGTGAAGGAATCCAACCGAGAACGATTCGCCTTTTTAAACGACCCCTTGAACACGTATGGAATCCCCAATCTATCAGTAACTTTCTTCACGTGTTCCGCAATATTCAAAGCCATCTCCTCCCCCTCGATCACACAAGGTCCGGCTAACAAAAAAAACATCTCTTGATTTATCAACTTATCCATATTACAATTTTGCATTTTCAATTATTCCTGTATTTCTTCCACCACGCTTTCAAGCGTTCCAATATCTTTACTTCCTGTGCGTTCTGCTGTGGATGATAGAATTTCTTATTCTTCAACTCTTCCGGTAAATACGGTTGTTCCACGAAATTACCAGGATAGTCATGCGGGTACTTGTAATCCTGCCCGTAGTTCAAATCCTTCATCAATTTCGTTGGGGCATTGCGTAAATGCAAGGGCACGGGCGAATTACCCGTCTGTTTTACCGTAGCCATAGCAGCATCAATAGCTAAATATGCCGAATTACTTTTCGGGGAAGTGGCAAGATAAATGACACATTCGGACAGAGGGATACGAGCCTCCGGCATCCCGATCTTGTGCACGACCTCGAAGCAAGTATTCGCTATCAAGATAGCATTCGGGTTCGCCAATCCGATGTCCTCGGCGGCAGAAATAATCAGACGCCTGGCGATAAACTTCGGATCTTCCCCACCTAACAACATTCGAGCCATCCAGTAAACGGCAGCGTTCGGGTCACCACCCCGGACAGATTTAATCATCGCCGACACCATATCATAATGCTGTTCCCCATCCTTGTCATACATCAGCGGGTTCTCGTGCAATTCCCGGTGTACTGCTTCGTTATCGATAACAATATCTCCTTCTCCCAAGCCATTCACCACGAGTTCCAGGATATTCAACAATTTCCGGGCATCCCCGCCACTGTATGAGATCATTGCCTCTTTCTCCTTCACCGTGATATTCCGTTTGCTGAGATAATAATCCTTAGCCAAAGCACGATCAATCAAATCTTCCAGATCCTTTTTCTCCTGCGATTTCAGCACATACACTTGGCAACGGGAGAGCAAAGGCGATATAACCTCGAAAGAAGGATTCTCGGTAGTTGCACCAATAAGCGTCACAGTCCCTTTCTCTACAGCCGCCAACAACGAATCCTGCTGCGCTTTCGAGAAACGATGAATCTCGTCAATAAACAAGATCGGGTTCGGCGAATTGAAAAAACGCTGGCTTTCCGCTTTCTGAATTACTTCCCTAACATCTTTCACCCCGGAACTCACGGCACTCAGCACGTAAAACGGACGATTCAGTTGTTCGGCAATAATCATCGCCAAAGTGGTCTTCCCCACTCCCGGGGGGCCCCACAAGATAAAAGACGACACCACCCCGGAATCTATCATTTTCCGAAGCACCTTTCCCGGTCCTACCAAATGTTGCTGCCCGATATAGTCTTCTAAAGACTTGGGACGCATTCGTTCTGCTAAAGGCTTATTCTCCATTTCTCTCCTTATTCTATCCCCACAAAGATAGGAAAAGTTTAGAAGAAGTCTAAAGTTAAAAAATAAAAGCGGAACGTTATCACGTTCCGCTCCATATGCTAGTTGCAGTTTAGTTACAGATCAGAATTTTTCTCAGGAAGTTCGCCATTGATTGCAGCTTTTACCACTCCAATAGCCTCTTCTAAGCCCTCGACAAACTTGTCAAAGTCTTCTTTATACAAGAACACTTTGTGTTTCTCGTAGCTCGCATTCCCGTCATTGTCAAATTTTTTCTTGCTCTCGGTGATCGTCAAATAATAGTCATTATTGCGTGTCGCCTTCACATCAAAAAAATAAGTTCTTTTCCCTGCTTTCACTGCATTGGAATAGATTTCATCCCGATCCATTCCGTCATTTTGTTCGTATCCTTCCATTGTTATCTCGATTTTATTTGACTTTGCACCCCAAAGGTAGAAAAAACAAAGTAATAAATAGACTTTTTTAATCTTTTTTTTCCTCATGGCACTTTCCCCCACGACAATAAAGTACTTTTAGAACAATCTAAAATTATCCCCGTATACCCATTCATAAAAATAAAGACAAAACCGAACCAGACGCTTGGGGAGTCGAAGTAATAATCGTATTTTTGTTTAAACTAAACGAATAATATTATGCTAGGAACCTATTTTATTATCATACTGGTATTGGTCGGGATAGCTTTCATCGGCTTGGGAATAACAACATTCTTCAGTAAGAAGAAAAAATTCCCGGATACACATATAGGTAAAAACAAAGCTATGCGGGAAAGGGGCATCAGTTGTGCCGCCACTACCGACCGCAAGGAAAGAGAAAACTATAAACCCATCGAGGTTGGTAAACAAGAAAAATAAATAAAGGGGTTGGTACCCCCCCCTTTATTTATAGCCCACGAGCTTTAGTTTATTTGTATTATTGAATTCACGGACATTTTAAATCTCGCAGACCTTCAATATTATTTTTCTCCAAGAATCATAACTAAACGATTGTAGTTATTCACCTTGAAGGGTTGATCCTGGTCACCCAATCCAATGTAAGACAAACGGTCTGACGAAACCCCGAATTTCTTAACCAACAGATCGTAAACGCTCTTTGCGCGTCTTTCGCTAAGTTTCTGGTTAAAATACTTGCTTCCGGTCTGCTTGTCAGCATATCCCACAACCTTCATCTTTACACTCGGATTTGCAGCCATATAATTAGCAACGGCTTGCAGAACCACCATTTGTTCCGCTTTCACGGCACTCTTGTTGATCGTGAAACCAACGTATTGAGTGAAATCTTGTCTGGCAGCGGCAGCAATAGCTTCAGCTTTCTCAGCCTCGGTCAAGGCAAGTTCCTTTTGAGCCACTTGCTCGGCAACCCTGGCAGCCTCCAGCTGAGATTGCGTGTTTCGCAATTCTGATTCCAGAGCGTTGATCTTGTCGTTCAACTGTTGGCGAACACGCTCGGCTCCACTCTCGTAACGGGTAAACTTTTTGCCCCCGAAGGTGTAAGTCGCACCGATAGATAACGAAAGCAACCCGTCCTGATAGGAACGTCCGGCAATTTCTTCCGAACCCGTATATTTATTGGTATAGAAGAACGTCGGCAACAAATGCGTGCGAGCCTCCAGATCAATAGCCCAATATTTGTTGATATTGTACTTTCCACCCAACCCGAGCGAACCGTTTACAAGGACATCCACTTGCTTGTTGTGGAATTTACCGAAACTCAAGCCCGGACCTATAAAGAAATTCATATCCCATTTGTTCTCAGGGTCATATTGACGCCACAAGTTCGTCAAGTTCAACATGAAGTCCAGGTTCAAATTGATGTACTTACGCTCAAATTTATTGAACACGCCACCATTATTCAAACGGTTGACATCAGTGTACATCTTGGATTGCCATCCGGACACCTGTCCGCGAAGCCCCCAGTAGGGATCCATCCATTTACCCACGGACAGATTCACCAACGGTTCGATTACTTTCCCGAAACCGTGGTCAAAATTATCCTGCGTCAGGTAACCTTGCGCTCCCACACCAATACTGATAAAAATATTATCCTTAAATCTAGGAGACATATATTTTACATCCGTATCGATCGTCTGGGCACTTACCGAATAGGAAGCCCCCACAACGAGCGCAGAGAGTAATAAAGTCTTTATTTTCATTCTATTTTTATTTACAGTTTATCAAATTCCTCGTTATTTACCTTTTAAATAAATCTTGTATGCCAGCCCTCCCGAAAAATATTGCCCGTCCTGCAAAACAACTTGCATAAAAAGATGTTTGAAGAGCAGGTAGTTGGCACCAACAAAGAGACTTTTCGAATCATACTGTACGATCAGATTCAAGTTCGGAGCAAACGAGGGCTTATAACTAATTCCCCCGGAAAACCCATTCAGGCGATTGGAAGCCCGCCTGTTATACTGATATGCCAAATGTACCCCGATCTGTTCGGTCTTGCTGACGTTCACGTGTTTCGTTACCGCCAGGTAAAACTTGTTGAAGTACTGGTTATTGGACTCTTCTGTCATGAGCCCGCCCCCGTTACTTTGCGTATACAAGTCGTTTGACCCGAAAACCACTGCCGGACGGTATTTCCTTTCCGTCAGCGCCCGTAAACGAACAGAAAAAGCACGATCCTGGTTGACAAACCTTCCTTTCTTCTCCGGCACAAACTTATCGGTAGCCTTGAACAAGGTACACGTGTAAGCGACCTCGAGGAAAGGCAAGAACGTGATATTCAGGAAATAATTGTACGTGTTATACGGAAACCCGTTAGGAGTTATCCGGTCGTGTAAAAAATTACCACCGAGCATCACCATCTTGTCAGGCTGCATATCAGCAGACGGACTGTTCAACAATCCGGTCGTACCCAACGTTAATTGCGCCGAAAGCATGAAAGTGCTCAAGATAAATATACCAGTAAGTAATATCTTTTTCATATTCATATCCATGATATTTTGCTTTCGGCTTCCACTTAACGTTCGATTCATTTTCTAAATTAATCTCCAATAACCATACCACCGCCGGCACCACCGTGATACACGTGACCACAGCTTCCGTGAGAATGATGAGCTCCACAATAGTCGATTTCCACGAATATAGACACCTTACCAGCTACTTTCACGTTAGCTTTCAACTCTACGGCAGCATTACCCGCTTTTTTGTACACTTTGAACGTGAACACGTAGTAATCCATAGATTGCTCGCCCTTAGACAAAAGATGGTAATCATAAGGTAACGTAATAGGATCTCTCAACGTGAACACCGCGTCAACTGCAGCACCGATAGATGATTTGAATTCCGCCACATTTACTTTTGCCATGATTGCACTTTTCACCAAATCCTCGATTTGTTGCTTATCGGAAGCATTCGTGATGCTATTCCATTCGTTGCCAAAAGTCAACTCGGCACCCTCGAATTTCTTGTAAGGAATTTGAGTAATAGAAGCCGGAGAAACATTATTATTCGTGATAGCCGCAATAGCCGGAAGAGTTTCCGTAACAGCATCCAAAGTCATGTCACTTGCCATATATACCATACGGTATTGAGAGAAGTGAGTCAACGACACGTTATATTTATCATTGTCATAAACGATACCATCCGTCAAAACAGTCCAGTCACCCGCGTTGTTGTTCGCACGGTATTGCAATTGAGTATTCGCCAAATAATAATCAGCCAAAGCATCGTATGCCACGCTCCATTGCACGGGATTCAAGAATTTCGTTCCACTAGGACCGAACTCTCCCAACAAGAATTGAGCGGCAGCTTCTTGCGTTCCGTTTACTTCAACAGCTTGTTTTACATCGTCAAGAACGGTCATCGTGATCTGCGTGTTGGCAGTCAAAGCCCCGGCAGGGATAGACAATTCACCACCGCCATTTGCAACAACTCCTCCTTCAACACCTACTTCACCCGTTCCCGGATTCGAGGTATTCTCGCGATACATCGTCAATTGTACGTTCACGGCAATCAATTGTCCCGTGATCTTATCCCCGGCACTGGGTACAACCACTTTGTAAGAAATAGGATCATATCCCGTCTTACTCAACGATAAAGTGTATGTGTCCGGACTAGCCACCGTAACAATAAAGTTTGCGTCACCCGCAGCAACAACACCATTCTTGTCGCTCGTCACGGTAACCCCTTTCAGAGTTTCCAGATTTCCATTATTATTGGCAACAATCGTCCCTTCGATAATGTACTTGTTAGGAACCTCTTCCGGAATCTGAACAACCGGAATATCTTCCTTCGTGTAACAGCTACTGAAAAGCGTACCGAAGACAACCATTACCATTAGTATAGCTTTTGCGCTCATACCAAAATGTTTTACTTCTTTTCTCATCATTCTTTCATTTATAAAGGTTTACACTTGTTTAACTTATTCTTTCCTGCTTTTGTTTACTATTTTCTTTAATGTTCGCTTTTAAATTAAGTTATTAGTTACTTTGTAATTGTGATTTTATGTAATATGGGTTAAAGTTCTCCTCTGCTTTATTCTGCCCGGGTTTCGTTTTATAAGACTTCCCGTTGAAGAATAATCCGGCAGCTTTATATTCAAGATTAAAGTACCTAGCCGGAGTCACTCTCATCCGGTTTCTTTTATATCTCATCGGGGGAATCAATATTGAGAAATGAAACCCTCCGTCCAGGTTATCATAGTCATTTTTCATAACATAAAATCCAATAGAAGCCCGCTTGAAATGACGGGTCATATCAGCCCGAACTCCAATATCCCCGGCAAGAAACTTCTCCACCCTCACCTCACAAAGCACGTTATATTGCGGGTTGTAATAACTCCCGCCGACATTCCAGGTAAACAATTTTGTAGGTCCGTAATGCCAATTCCAATCCACAAAATAAGACGACCCCGTCAACCCGACTCCCCCTTTTACTGCGAAATATTGCAACCAGCCCTTCGTGAAAGGACGGAAAAAACTTAAATCCATACCCCAGCGATTCTGGTTGAAATTCCCCACGGTCGCTTGCAGGAACACGTTTTCAATTCTAAAATCCTGTTGAACGGTAATATAACCGGGACGAACATCATCGTACAATGCCCCGAACTCGTTGAAGACCGGGATAATGACCTGCCCCACGATCTTCATCCCCCGGAACGGCGTGATCTCCAAAGCCGGTGCGATATTAAACAACACGTCGTATATCTTGTGAAATTTCTGGTTCCGCAAAGAGAATTGCGGGTAAAACACCAAATCTGCTTTCCAGCGGGAATTATTAGCGAACTCCCGGTCATGTATCTTTTTCCAAGAATCGCCCAGCTCATAACTAACATTCCACCCCGTACCCGCCGTGCCGCCCGGATGAAGCAATAAAGAAACCTGGGGAATTTTATTCCTCAGGACAACTACCCGCCGTCCCTTGCCCGGGATCAACGGGAATGTTTCTATAATCTTAATGGCTTCACTTATCCCTTCCCCGTTTGCCCGCCACAATGAATTCTCGAACAGGATAACTTCTTCCGTTTCCCCCATCTCCCGGCTGACATTCTCGTATCCTGCGTTAACCAGCGCATCCACCACACCGCCCTTCTCTTGGGCACATAAAAAGTCAATCATACAGAAAAGTATAAAACATACTCCTGACGTTTTATAAAAAACATTATAAATAGACTTTTTTATCCCATTCATATAATTACAAAATTGACGACCCTGCCCTCTCAGAGCCTTTCTTACTGAATCAATATATTATAAATCAACGATTTACAAAAACAAAGATAGTGTTTTAATCATATCACCGTGAAAAAAAAGAGATATTTTTTTTAGAAAAGGAAACAATTGTAAAAACTAATTTTAAAAAATAGCCTCCCGAAGGGCGAAGTGGAAGAATGAGAATAAAAAAAGAGATTGCCCCTGTTGGGACAACCTCTTAGACGTATTTTTACAATTCAGGCTAGTACTATTTCTTGTACATTCCCAAATCTTTCAACTCGAAATCATTGATGAAAGCAGCATACCCGGCAACCTTAGCTTGCCCGTATTTCACGAAAATCTCTGCTGATTTCGCAAAACGATCATCACGTTGAGAGTCAATCAACAACAAATAACCGATGATGATATAACCAGCCATTTCCACCAAGCGGCGTGCATGGAAGTCCACGTATTCCGTTTCCCCGACACTGGTTACCTTGGTCACGGCAGCCTCGTAAGCGGCAGTCATACCTTTCAATATCTCACGCACGAAATCCTGTTCCGGACAAATCGGAATCTTCTCGTACTCCTCACGGATTTGCTTCGCGTATTGCCCCGTGGTCACACCGCGAATGGCAGCCACAACCTGCAACTGAGAAGTTCCCTCATAAATATTCGTGATACGGGCATCACGCACCAGGCGCTCGATAGGGTAGTCTTTCATAAACCCTGAACCGCCGTGGATCTGCAATGCGTCGTAAGCAATCTCGTTAGCGTACTCGCTGGAGAACAATTTCAACAACGGGGTGAACACATCCGCCAACTTTTGATATTTTTTCATCTCCTCGCGTTCCTCTTTATTCAAGGTGCGTTCGTTAGAGATATGCGTGTAAGCCTTGTACATATCCACGAAACGGCTGGTCTCGTACAATATGGAACGAGCACCGTGCAATTTGGCTTCCATGTTAGTCAACATCTCGTACACGGCGGGGAACTCGATAATCGCTTTCCCGAACTGACGTCTTTCGCCCGCGTATTTCAAACCTTCACGATAAGCCGCTTCTGCGATACCTACCGATTGGGCACCGACACCCAAACGGGCACCGTTCATCAACGACATCACGTATTTAATCAACCCGAGTTTACGTTCGCCCACCAATACAGCTGGGGCATCCTTGAATACCAACTCGCAAGTCGGTGACCCCTTGATTCCTAATTTATTTTCAATACGGCGAACGGTCATTCCCCCGTCTGCCTTATCGTAAATAAACATCGACAAACCGCGTCCATCATGCGTACCCTCTTCCGAGCGAGCCAAAACCAAAGAGATTTGGGCATCCCCGTTCGTGATAAAACGCTTTACACCGTTCAGGAACCATTTGCCAGACTTATCACAATAGGTCGCTTTCAACTGCACGGATTGCAAATCCGACCCGGCATCCGGTTCGGTCAAGTCCATGGCGTAAGTGTCACCTTTCGCCGCACGAGGCAGATATTCACGTTTCTGCTCTTCACTGGCAAACTCGTGAATCGTCTCGGCGCAGTCCTGCAATCCCCAAATGTTAGCGAATCCGCCATCACCACGTGATACCAACTCGGCAGCCATCACGTAAGGAACCATCGGGAAGTTCAACCCGTCATACTCACGCGGGAGTGACATCCCGTACAAACCGGCCTGCGTCAGCACGTCGTGGTTCTCTTGTGTCCCGCGGGCGTATTTCACGCGACCGTTTATCACTTCCGGTCCCTCGTGGTCTACCTCCTCGGCATTTTCTGCAATCACGTTACCACAAATATCACCCACGATCTCCAACACTCTATCATAATTATCCATTGCATCCTCGAAATCACGGGGAGCGATATCACATTTCCCGGCATCCTCGAAATTCCGCTCTTTCAATGCAACAATCTTTTTCATCAAAGGATGTCCCAAGTGGAACTTCAAATCCTCGTTATCTGTATAGAAATTTGCCATACCTTTTAAATTTTAGATTTAGTGATTTATGATTTTAGATACTCTTCCCCAATCCTATTTTCTCCTATCGTAAATCTTCAATCATAAATCGTAAATAATTTTACTTGCTGTTCTTTTTGTAATACTGGATCATCTTCGGGATTACCACGTTCAGGTCACCCGTGATCACGTAATCAGCAAACTTATTAATCGGGGCATTCGCGTCCGTGTTGATAGCGATTACCATGGAAGACTCCTCCATACCGGCAGTATGTTGAATTTGCCCGGAGATACCGCAAGCGATATACAACTTGGGACGAACTGTCGTTCCAGTCTGTCCGATCTGACGCTCGTGTTCACAAAAACCGGCATCCACAGCCGCACGAGAAGCACCCACTTCTCCACCCAAAACGGCTGCCAATTCATACAACAAGGCAAAATTCTCTTTGGAACCCACGCCGTATCCACCGGCAACGATGATCGGGGCACCCTTGATGTTCACCTTGGATTTCTCCATGTGGCGTTCGATCACTTTTACCACCATATCCGTGTCGTCCAGGTACTCGTCGACATTCAATTTCTTAATCTCTCCTTTATATTGTGGGTCAACAATCTCTTTTTTCATCACTCCCTCGCGAACGGTAGCCATCTGCGGACGACATTCCGGGTTCACGATAGTTGCCACGATGTTCCCCCCGAAAGCCGGACGAATCTGGTACAACAAATTCTCGTACTTCTTGCCGCTCTTGGCATCCGTGTATTCCCCGATCTCAAGGCTCGTGCAGTCCGCCGTCAAACCGCTATGCAAAGCAGAAGACACGCGAGGCCCCAAATCACGTCCCACGCTGGTAGCACCCATCAAAGCCACCTGAGGCTTCTCGGCTTCAAACAAACGAACCAACATCTTCGTGTGAGGCAAAGTCGTGTAAGGAGCCAGGCGGGCATCATCACCAATCCATACAACATCCGTCCCGTAAGGAAATACTTGTTTCTCTACATCTTTCAAGTTATGTCCGAGTGCAATAGCTTCCAGTTTCACACCCAATTTTGTCGCAAGGGCACGTCCTTTCGTCAGCAGCTCAAGGCTCACATCGGCAACTGCACCTTCCTCTATCTCGCAATATACAAATACACTATTCATATCATTTTAAATTTTAGATTTTAGATTTTAAATCCAATAAATTCAACTCACATGATCAAGAAGATCAATTTAAAATTTACAATTTAAAATCTAAAATTATCCGATTGTATGGTTCGTTATCAACTCTTTCATCATATCATCGATCTCGCAATCCGTGCAAGAAAGCACTTTTGCCTCTTTTGCCTGGAACACCACGCTCTCGATATTTTTCACTTTGGTAGGCGACCCGCTCAAACCAAGGTCTTCCGAGTTACTCTTGATGTCGTTCACGCTCCACTCCGTCAATTTCAAATACGGGCGCTCGTTCACGAGTGCAAAATAATCCTCGTTGGCATCTTGTGCCTCCTGGGTTCCTTTCGCATTCTTGTATTTCATCACGAAACGGGCGTTTCTCGGGCGACAAACTGCAGCCGAACCGTTCACGGTCACCACGCAGGGAAGCGGGCTGGTCACTACCTCGATACCTCTTTCCAAACGACGTTTGATCGTGATCATCTTCCCATCACATTTTTGTATTTCCTCTGCATAAGTTACCTGCGGCAAACCCAATTTCTCTGCCACCTGCGGACCTACCTGTGCGGTATCCCCGTCGATAGCCTGGCGACCGCAAATAATCACGTCATATTCCAAATTGCGCAAAGCACAAGATAAGGCATAAGAAGTCGCTAACGTGTCAGAACCGGCAAAAGCCCGATCCGACAACAAATAACCGCCATCGGCCCCCCTGTACATCGCTTCCCGGATAATCTCGGCGGCACGCCCCGGTCCCATCGTCAACACATGAACAGTAGTTCCTTTGATTGTATCTTTTAATCTTAAAGCTTGCTCTAAAGCATTTAAATCCTCCGGATTGAAGATGGCAGGTAAAGCTGCCCTGTTTACAGTTCCGTCCGCTTTCATCGCATCTTTTCCCACATTTCTCGTATCGGGAACCTGCTTAGCAAGAACAACAATTTTTAGTCCTTTCATATTAATATCCAATTTTATGTTTTAAGCGACATGAAATATTCTTTTGATTTTACAACCGGTAGCGCAAATCACGTGATACGGAATACTTCATATACAAGTTATTTTCAATACCATAAATATTTCAAGCGTGTAAAGATACTATTTCAACTCAGAAATACAAAATTTTAACACTAACTCTTCTTCCTCTACTCTCCGTTCGTTCCGGCAGACAACAATCGGTTACCGATGCCGCAAATACCGATCACCTATCAATCTCGGTAATAAATGATCGATAGATGACGAATAGGTGATCAATAGATGATTGCCGGAACGGACGGAGATATGTACTAGAATTAACGGACAACGGATTTCCCGGGAAAATTTAAAATCTAAAATTTAAAATCTAAAAATCACTTTTAGTTTTCTATTCTAAACAAATACCCTAATTTTGTCTCCCGATGATTCAGCTAATAATTATTCACATTATAAATGACAAATAAAATGAAATACGACTTAATCGTGATAGGTAGTGGCCCCGGGGGATACGTGGCTGCTATTCGTGCTTCACAACTAGGAATGAACGTGGCTGTAGTAGAACGTGCGGAACTCGGGGGTATCTGCCTGAACTGGGGATGTATCCCGACCAAATCTTTGCTTAAATCGGCACAGGTGTTGGAATACGCCAAACACGCCGCTGATTACGGGGTGAAAATCGAGAACGCCGAACCGGATTTCGAGGCAATCATCGCCCGCAGCCGGGGGGTAGCCGACAAGATGAGCAAAGGTATCCAATACCTTTTCAAGAAAAACAACATCGCCGTGATCGAGGGACACGGCAAACTGACCGCAGACAAGAAAGTCGAGGTGACGAATGCGGCAGGCGAGAAAACGGTTTACGAGGCACAACACATCGTGTTGGCAACAGGGGCACGCTCCCGCCAACTTCCGAACATCCCACAGGACGGGAAACGCATCATCGGATACCGCCAAGCCCTGACGCTCGACCACAAACCTGAATCCATGATCGTGGTAGGCTCCGGCGCCATCGGTTCCGAATTGGCATTCTTCTACAACGCCATGGGCACCAAAGTATTGCTGGTTGAATTCATGCCGACCATTCTTCCGGTAGAAGACGAGGAAGTTTCCAAACAAGTGGGACGCTCCTTCAAGAAAGCAGGCATCGATGTGATGGTTAAATCATCCGTGGAAAGCGTGGAAGCCGGGGAGAAACTGTTGAAGGTAAACATCAAAAATAAAAAGGGAGAAATAGAAGTACACGAGGCAGAAATCGTGCTTTCTGCCGTGGGCATCTCCCCGAACGTGGAAAACATCGGGTTGGAAGACCTAAACATCGAGATGGAAAAAGGTCGGGTAAAAGTAGACGATTACTACCGCACGAACGTGGAAGGCGTTTACGCTATCGGCGACATCGTGCACGGTCCGGCTCTGGCTCACGTGGCATCGGCCGAAGCCATCTGCTGCGTGGAACACATCGCAGGCGTCCACACGGAAACGATTGATTACACCAACATCCCGGGCTGCACGTACACCACTCCCGAGGTAGCATCCGTGGGGTTGAACGAGGCAAAAGCACTCGAGGCAGGCTATGAACTCAAGATCGGCAAATTCCCCTTCACGGCATCCGGGAAAGCCAGTGCCGCGGGAGCCAACGACGGTTTTATCAAATTAATCTTCAACGCTGCCGACAACACGCTACTGGGAGCGCATATGGTAGGTATGAACGTGACCGAAATGATCGCCGAGATGGTACTCGCGCGCAAGATGAAAGCTACCGGGCACGACCTCATCAAAACGGTACACCCGCACCCGACCATGAGCGAAGCCATCATGGAAGCCGCTGCAGCCGCTTACGACGAAGTGATACACTTGTAAATAATTGAAAATGGAGAATTGAAAATTGAAAATAAATAATCGATTTTCAATTCTTCAACTTAAAATCCAAAATCTAAAATTTTAAACCATGAAATTTTACTCGACACTCGCTTCTTTACTCCTTGCCGGGGGATCGCTATGCGCCCAGACGATCGGGGAAAAAGAACTGAACGACATCAAGGGGAGCTTCCAAAAAGACGCTGCCACCAAAGCCATTCAGAACGTGCTGACAAACGATAAGGACATTCGCTCGAACGCCCTCAACCGGGAAGTTCAGGGCAAAATAGACCACTATTTCAAATACCGGGTAAACGTGAAAGGCATCACCGACCAGAAAAGTTCCGGTCGGTGCTGGATGTTCACGTCCATGAACGTGCTGCGCCCGAGTATCATGGAGAAATACAACCTCTCGAACTTTGATTTCTCCCACAATTACCTCTACTTCTGGGATATGTTCGAGAAATCCAACTTGTTCCTCGAGAACATGATTACCACGGCTGGCAAACCGATGGACGACCGGGACGTGTACTACATGTTCCAGGCTCCCGTGGGAGATGGCGGCGTGTGGAATCTATACTATAACTTGGGAGAAAAATACGGCGTTGTTCCGAAAGAAGTGATGCCGGAAACCGCCCACTCGAACAACACCGGAGCCATGCTTTCGTTAATCAACGAACGCCTGCGCAAAGGAGGATTTGCCATCCGCGAAATGGCTGCACAAGGCAAAAAAGCCAAAGACCTGCGTGCAGAAAAAGTCACGATATTGAAAGACGTTTACCGCATTCTGGCGCTTTGCCTCGGCGAACCGCCTACCACCTTCACGTGGAGATACAAGGACAAAAACGGCGACATCAAAGAACTGGCGAACTACACCCCGCAACAGTTCTACAAGGAGATCACCCCGGCGGATTACAGCCCGCGGAACTATATCATGATTATGAACGACCCCACCCGGGAATATTACAAAATATACGATATCCAGAATTACCGCAACACGATAGAGGGGATCAACTGGGTGTATCTCAACCTGCCGAACGAGGACATCAAACAAGCCGCCATCGCTTCCATCAAAGGCAACGAGGCAATGTACACCTCCAGCGACGTGGGTAAATATTTCAACCGGGAAACCGGAATCCTAGACCCGGAGATGTATGACTACAACTCGCTCATGGGCGTAGACTTCTCCATGGACAAGAAAACCCGTATCCTCACCCGCCAAAGCGGCTCCGCCCACGCCATGGTATTGATCGCCGTGGACGTCGACGAGAATGGGAATCCCACGAAATGGGAATTCGAGAACAGTTGGGGACCGCAAGCAGGACACAACGGTTACCTCACCTTCACGGACAAATGGTTTGACGAATACATCTTCCGAGTAGTCATTCACAAAAAATACCTGGGAGAAAAAGCCTTGAAGGCATTGAACCAAAAACCGATCTTGTTGCCCATGTGGGATTACATGAACTAAACGATAAAAAAGGAAAGCCTCCCGGCTTTCCTTTTCTTATAACTTAATAATCAACACTGAAGCATAAGCCGAAACGCCTTCTTCCCTCCCCTCGAATCCGAGTTGTTCCGTGGTCGTTGCCTTTATCGTGAGATCGTCGACATCTATCCCGATAATTTCAGCCAGACACTCCCTCATCTCCAGTGTCCGTAGTTTAATTTTCGGGCGTTGGAGACAAATGACACAATCGATATTCCCGACCGAGAACCCTTTCCGCTCCAGCATATCGACCACCTTTTTCAGTAATACCTTGCTATCGATTCCCTTGTAAGCAGGATCGGTATCCGGAAAATACGTCCCGATATCATCCAACCCGGAAGCTCCCAATAAGGCGTCGCATATCGCGTGTATCAACACGTCACCGTCCGAGTGCGCCACGCAACCTTTCTCGTGTTGCAACTTGATTCCTCCGAGCCAAAAGTCCAGCCCCGGAGCCAACCGATGGACATCTATTCCTAATCCTGTTTTAATTTTCATTTTCTCCTGCATTTAATTATTACGCGATATTAACAAAAAACTGGCATTCTCGACCACACCCAAACCCTATTTAACATCCCGAAGAACCATTACTCCACCTATACTGGCGTATTCCCCCAGGGGAAGGTATTGATTGCACGTGAGCACGTGTACAATGACAAGAAACCTCAAGCAAAGGTTATCCACACGATAAGGTCTGTTCAAGCCGAACAAATATTCCTATCACGAGTTCACCCCGTCATACAATTGGTTTGCCCGTCGAAACCGGGAGGCAATCAGGTCGACCAAAGAAGGCGGGGATAAAACCTTTATCCCGTCCGCAAAACCGATGATTTCCCGTTGCAGCTCTTGATTGATTACCACGTCTATTTCAAAGATAACGCTCCCGTCTTCCCGTCTTTCCACGATCTTTTGCGACTTGTGCAGTGGTTTTGTTTCCACGTAGGGAGCGTTTGGAGGGTTTACCCAGAAACGCACGTTCTGAACTTTTGAACCGATATTCTTCGTCACGCCCACCAGATCGTCAAAGAAAGTCGTGGGATCGAATACTGTATTTTCACAGTAAGGTTCCCCCGGGACAATCTCGAGATGATGAACACGGTCGAGCGCCAGATTCACGAGCGGAGAACTCCCCTTGCGTACCCCGAACACGAACCAACGATTCCGGTATTCCTTCAACAAGTAGGGATAGAACAAAAATTCGGAAGCGGAACGGGCTTTAAAGGAACGGTATTTCATCCTCAGCACTTGTTTGTTGACAATGGCATGATAAATCTCGTCCAGATGATCGATACCCTTCAGGCTCTCGTTCTTCTCGAAATCAATGACTGGGGTCGTTTTCAGCCGTGCCGAGGTCACGTGGTCTTCCAGCCGGCTGATAATATCCCCCATGTTCGAGAAATAGGAAAATCCCCGAAACTGCCGCAACACCTCCACCGCCTCGGACATGACCTTCAAATCCTGCTCGGACAAGGGCGTGTTCGTGATGCTGTAATCGGCGTCCTCGTACTTGTAATATTTATTGTCGTAGACCACGATAGGGGCATTGTAGCCCAGCTTCTCGCTGCGCATCACCTGTATATCCATTTGAATCGTGCGGCGGCTAATGCCCTTGTCGATGCCCTCGTACTCGTACAGAGCATCCGAACAAGCGTCTATCAAATCCTCGAGAGTCCATTTCCGGTATGGATTTCGCAGGCAGTTATCTATTGTTTTATAACGAATTAGGGCGTTTCGATTAGCGGGCATAAGAATAGAATAAAAATTATTTTTCCAAAAATATGAAATTTATTTTAGCTACGCAAAAAGTTCGCGCACCAATGTATGCATCTTTGTCGTGTAAAACGAAAAAAGATACAATGATGAAATTCAATTTTACAAACAAAGGAAAAAATACTACCGTGAATTACATGGGGGCAAAAGCCTACAAAATGACCCCGGAAATGGAATTGTATTCCACGGTGGTGACCTGCATGGTCGATGATTCATATTACGAATCAAACGCGGATAGAAAGAGCCGGATCTGCAACCTGATCGCGAAATGCAGTCCCGAGTTTGTGGCTAGACTAGCCGTGTACGCCCGAACCGAGATGAAGCTGCGCTCCGTGCCGGTGATACTAGCCGTGGAATTGGCAAAATTGTATTCCGGCAACGAGATCGTGAAACGAACCGTGGCAGGCATCGTGAACCGTGCCGACGAGATCACCGAGATACTGGCGTATTACCAAACCGCCAACAACCGGGAAGGCGCGAAGAAATTGAACCGTTTGTCCAAACAAGTACAAAAAGGATTGATCGAATCGTTCAACAAATTTGACGAATACCAATTCGCCAAATACAACAGGGGATCGGCTGTCAGCTTGCGGGATGCCTTGTTTCTGGTGCACCCAAAGGCAAAGGACGAGGCGCAACAGGCGATATTCGACAAGATCGTTTCGGACGACCTGACAACACCCTATACCTGGGAAACGGAATTGTCAGAACTCGGCAAAAAGCCATTCGAGAACGAGAACGCCAAGGCGAAAGCCGTGTCCGAAAAGTGGCGGGAATTGCTGGCAAGCGGTAAACTCGGGTATATGGCAATATTGCGGAACTTGCGGAATATCATGACCAAAAGTTCGTCCGAGGCACTGGATATAGCTTTGAACGTGTTGACAGACGAGCAAAGGATAAGGAAATCAAAACAAATGCCTTTCCGCTACCTGTCGGCATTTCTGGAGATCAACAAACTGGCAAAAGAGTCCACAATATTCGAGGAGGGAAAAGCCAAGATCAAGAGGGCTTCGGAAGCTCTAGAAAAAGCACTGGTCACGAGTTGCGACAACATACCGGCGTGCAAAGGCAAGACCGCCATACTGTCCGATAATTCGGGAAGTATGTACGGTGATCGGGGTGGAAAATCGCTGGTATCCGCCATGAGCGAACGAAAATCGGCAGATATAGCCAACTTGTTCGCCGTGTTATACTGGAACAAATGCGAAGACACGTACGTCGGGTTGTTCGGCGACCGCTTGATCGATGCCGGTTTAGACCGCAAGGCGAATGTATTCGAAAACTTCGAAACCATCAACCGTGCCGCCAAGAAATGCGGACCGTCCACGGAAAGCGGGATATTCGAGTACATGGAACACCTGATAAAGTCACGAACGCTGGTGGACAGAATCGTCATATTCTCCGACTGCCAGGTGGGAACAGGTTGCAAGTGGTACGACAGCAAAGGCAACTGCGGGGATAACTTCAACCGTCTTTTCCAAAAGTACCTGAAGATCAACCCTAGCGTGAAAGTCTACACGGTGGATTTGAGGGGATACGGGAACAGCATGACGCAAGACAACGGGAACGTGGTTTTGGTCAGCGGATGGAGCGAGAAAATTTTCGACATGATATACTATATCGAGCAAGGTTCATCCGTCACGGAAGAAATAATGAAAATAAACCTATAAAAATTCTGCCGCGCAGAAACATTGCACACCGGATACATAACTTTGTATCGTCAAAAGGAAAGTTCTTTGAAACAATAGCATAAAGCAAGTGCCGTAGACAAGAGTTACTTCGCATGATTACGCCCAGGTCACGGGTTCGAATCCCGCCACTTCCACGATCGAGAGATGACAAACAGGAAGTGTAGCTCAGTGGGTAGAGCAGGAAAACGTCTCTTGTCGTTTGTCGCCTTGCTTTTTTAAGGTGATAGAACAAGTGCCGTAAAAAAGGGGTACTTCGGTAAAGATTGATTCTGTGTGGGTTCAAATCCCACGACCCCTTTTTGCCCGTTGCCTTGTTCTAAACCGATAAAACAGGATGTCGTAGAAAAAAGATACTTCGGCAGCCATTCAGGGGAGGAATAGTGAGGTCGTGAAATCGGCGAGACTATCCGGTTCGATTCCGGCAATGCCATGCCCCGCTTCTTCTTTTTTCGCTTGTTACTCCTGTTTTTTATTATAAACTAATGCGGATGCCGTGGAACAGAGTTACTTCGTTCAAGTGGTTACCGCAGGTTCAAATCCCGCACGATATTCAAAACCCTGTTCGCTTGTCGCTCCGCATATTATAAACTAAAAATATGATAGAGATAAAAGGAAAATACAACCAAGATTGCAAAATATTCATCAATGACGTCGAGGAAGGGGCTATCGAATTAGTGCAAAACATTTTAAATAATGAAATATCAGCAGGCGTACCCGTGCGAATTATGCCGGATACCCACGCAGGAAAAGGTATTGTCATCGGATTCACGATGCCGATGAGCCGAATGATTAACCCGAACTATATCGGCGTGGACATCGGTTGTTCTGTCACGACTTACAAATTGAACCGACGAATTGAGGAAGAGCGTTTCCCTACCCTCGACCACGCTATCAGGCGTTCTATCCCGACGGGTATGTATATCCGGAAAGAAAAGAACTTCGACGGGTGGTGGATCGAGCCATACTTCGAGGCAGTAAATAACAACATGGCGATCTTTCAACAAGAATGGGAGAAGCATTCCGGGGAAACGAAAACGCCTATACAAGTGGATAAAACATATATCGCCGATTTGTGCCGAAAAATAGGTATCAAGGAGGACACGTTCTATTATTCCGTGGGTACACTGGGAGGAGGAAACCACTTTATCGAGTTGGGAGAATCGCCGAAAGACGGTTCACATTACCTGACGATTCATTCCGGATCCCGAAACTTCGGGTTGAAAGTATGTAATTACCATGCCAAAAAAACGCGTAAGACAAACATTCTCCCGGAAGAGTATCACGAGGAATTCAAACAGATCACGGAGAACACGCAACCGACAAGTGATATTCCGAAAAAACTGGAAGAACTGAACGAGCGATACCATGCGGGTAAGAAGGAATACTTACTGGAAGGCGAGCATATGTATGAATACCTGGTCGATATGGTCATCGCCCAAACCTATGCCCAATTTAACCATCGAGCAATGGCGAAAGCGATATTCAAAGACCTGGGAGAAGATTACCATGCCGTGGATTTTATCCATTCCATGCATAATTTTATAGACACGACCGACTGGATCATCCGAAAAGGTGCCATCCGTGCTTATAAAGGCGAAAGAATGATTATCCCGTTCAATATGCGGGACGGAATACTGATCTGTGAAGGGAGAAGCAATCCAGACTGGAATTACTCCGCCCCTCACGGTGCCGGAAGAGTATTAGCCCGAAATCAAGCTTTCAAAACGCTGGATATAGATGAGTTCAAAAAAGAAATGGAAGGAATCTATTCCACCTCTGTCTGCAAACAAACCCTTGACGAATCGCCCATGGCATACAAGGATAAAGACGTTATAATGAAGGCTATACAAGATACTGCCATAATTATAGACACGATCAAACCGATCATGAATATCAAAGCGCTGGAATAACCGTTCCGACATCTTGTATTAAAAACAACCAGTACCAATTTCATTAGCCATCAACGACCGGAAAGTAAAAAAATACACCAGTGCTCACCAGGCGATCCATTGAAACTTCAAATTATAAACAGAAGAAATCGTGAAAAGCATCTAAATAAAAACTCTCTAAAACAACGTTTTAGAGAGTTTTTCGTGATCCAGCTGGGACTCGAACCCAGGACCCCAACATTAAAAGTGTTGTGCTCTACCGGCTGAGCTACTGAATCCTTCAATTGTGTTTCTCAATTGCGGTTGCAAAGATAGTAATTCTATTTGAAATCCCAAAAAACTCGGGATATTTTTTCAACGCAAATTTCAAAAAAAATTCAGACAGATTATAATCTGCATCCCAATGGGCGTTTAAGTTTTAATACAGAGAACCCACAGTAAACCCAAGGAAGATTAACCCAAAACATTCCCCACTCCCGTTCTCGCTTCGTTTTTGCTATAGACATCCTATAATCTCTAATATAGAAACATTAGAGCAAAAACGACCGCAACACGACAATGAGAGATCATTATCTCGAATTTCCCTCGGTTCCTCTTTGGTTTTTCAGTATGACAAGTATCTTTTTCCGGGTTAGTCCTCAATAGCGAGAGATTCTATTTTCGACAAGCGCTCTTTCAAACGAGGCATATCTTTCTGCCTGATAGAGAGAGTCATTTCACACTCCATCTCAAAATTGCGGGATAGGATTTCCGGGGCTTCTTCTTTCAGAACTTTCATCACGTCGTTCATCACCACATAAGTAAAACGGATATGAATGATTTCATCCACCGTGCGTTCGACAATCTCGGCATGAAGTATGGCATCAGCGGCAGCATCCTTGTACGCTTGAATTAAACCGGATACACCCAATTTTATTCCCCCGAAATATCGAATGACCACGATCAGAACGTTAGAAAGATCATTAGAAACAATTTGTCCCAAGATAGGTTTTCCTGCCGTGGAAGAAGGTTCCCCATCATCATTCGCCCGAAAACGTTCCCGATTTGCCCCCAGGCAATAAGCATAGCAATGATGGCGGGCATCGTAATACTTAGTTTTTATTTCTGCAAGGATCTCCTTGATCTCTTCCTCGGTCTTCACCGGATAAATAAAAGACATAAAGCGACTGCCTTTCTCTTTGTACAAGCCTTCGGCAATCGCATTTACTGTTCTATATTTATCCTCTTCCATGCAATTAATTTGAGCAATAGAGTTTCTTTTGCAATTCTTCCACCTGAGCCCGGAAAGTTCGATCTGTTTCCATCATATCGGCAACAGCCTTGCAAGCGTACAATACCGTCGTGTGGTCTTTACGCCCGATTTGTTTCCCGATATATGCCAACGAAGCGTTCGTGTAATTCTTGCTGAAATACATCGCTAACTGGCGGGCTTGCACCACTTCCCGTTTACGTGTTTTCTCCTGCAACATTTCAGGTGCCATATTAAAGTGTTGGCACACGACTTCTTGGATATATTCAACGGTCATTTCTTTCTTCTGGTTCTTGACCATCTTACCCAAGATATCCCTTACCACGTCTATCGTGAGATCCTTGTGGTTAAAAGTAGCCTGAGCCAACAAAGAAATCATAGCTCCCTCCAATTCCCGCACGTTATTGCATACATATTTACAAATGTATTCCAATATCTCATCAGAGAAATCGATACCATCTTTACGAGCTTTAAAACGGGCAATTGCCATACGGGTCTCGTAATCCGGCGATTTAATTTCAGCAGACAATCCCCAGCGGAAACGGGAAAGCAAACGTTCTTCTAAACCACTCAATTCAGCCGGGGAACGATCAGAAGTCAATATCAATTGCTTACCGGATTGATGCAAATGATTGAAAATATGGAAGAAAGTATTCTGGGTAGCAGTTTTTCCTGCCAACTCGTGAATATCATCCAAAATCAACACGTCTATCAACTGATAAAAGTGCAAGAAATCATTGATCTCGTTCTTACGTACAGCTTCAGTGAACTGCGTCTGGAACACGTTCGTTGTCAAGTACAACACCACTTTATTCGGGTAATTCTGCTTGACTTCCATCCCGATAGCTTGAGCTAAATGTGTTTTACCTAACCCGGAACCACCGTAAATCAACAAGGGATTAAAGGCTGTTCCCCCGGGATTTTGAGCAATAGCCACGGCTGCAGATTTTGCCAAACGATTACAGCTACCTTCTATATAACTGTCTAGAGTATAAGAAGGATTCAATTGCGGGTCTATTTGCAAAAGATTATTATTACGCTCAAAAGGATTCTTCAAAGCAGCATCACCCGATTTACCATTCAAGTAAACCGTACTCGGCTCAGCTTTCTTCACGTTAGAGGAAGACATCGTCACAAAAATCGGATCTCGGGGATGGCTCTCCTCCACGACAACCGAATATTCCAATTTGGCTTTCGGACCAATTACGGTGCGAATTGCCTTCCGCAAAATCTCCACAAAGTGTTCTTCCAGACACTCGTACACGTATTGACTCGGAACTTGAATCGTCAACACGTCCTCCTGAAAGTTCAAAGCACGTATAGGCAAGAACCACGTTTTAAATGTTCTTGGTGCTACTTGTTCTTTAATTAGGTCGAGACATTCAGACCAAACACTTTTACAATCCCTTTTCATGTATATATTATTTTATTCCCTATTCATCCAAATGAAATGGAATGCTAAATTCGAAAAAAAATTTCTGTAAAAAAAATGAGCCTTTTACTTGTTTTTCACCAAGAATCTCTTACCGTTTAGGTATCAATATTTTAGATCCAATACACTGAAATACATATAATTACACCTCAATCCCCTCGTTTCCATTTCTACCAGAACGCTTTTAAAGTCTTAACATAAACGTAACAATTCACGGGGTCGTTTTTCATGATAAACCTTTAAGTCCTAGGTCTAAAAATTGATACAAAACTTCTATCTTAAATTCTAAATGATCTGCTTTTATGTTAACAAAAACCAAGTTCTAAAATTTATTATTTAGAATAATTCTAATTTTCAAACGAAGTCAATTTTAACTATATAAGCATTTTTATAACGTTTGATGACATCGTCCAGCTTTCGTTGGGCTGCCTTCAATTTCTTAAAACTATCCACAATATAAAGATACTTATCTTTATACTTAACTTCTTTCAACCCAGGATTTTGAATATACAATTCAGAATCCATACTCAAGCGTTCAGATGATTCGTGTATCACGATCCCGTACTCATCCAAGCCTATTTTGCCGGAGGAAAAATCTATTAATGAAAGGTTAATGAATCGACGCGGGTTATACCTGAATTCTACTAACAACCGATTAAGATTTTCACTCACTTGATTCAAGTTATAATAAAGGTCATTATCGTTCACGAGAGCTCCTATCGTTCCCTCCCCTTTATTTATTTTAGCGAAGATAGAATCGACCCGTCCCAGTATATTATCAACACTTGTCAACATTTGGTGCAAGTTTGCCTGACGCAAAGAATCACTGATAGACGAGAAATTTCCTAATATATTAGATATTTCTTCATTATTATCCGACAGGTTAGCTGTGATACTATTTATATTCCGCAATATTTCACTCACCCGCGCTGATTCCGTCTGCATCAAGGTATCCAAATTCCCGGAAGCTCCTTCAATATTCCGTAACGTGCGATCGATACTGGCAAAACTATTATTCAAATTTTTTTTAGTTTCCTCGTTAAAAACACCCTGCACAATGACCATCACGGAGTCAAGAGAACCTAACAGCCGTTCGGCTTTCTGCTTCAGAGGCAACATCTGCCGACTCACTTGCTCCATTAACCCTTGTTCTGTTTTAGAAGTCAGCGTATCACCACTAACTGCAAAAACAGGCGAGTCACCCGGGATCAAGTCGATCACCTTAGACCCCATCAAATCGGCACTCTGGATCATCGCCAAACTATTGGAAGGTAATTCCAAGCCTTTATTGACTGAAAATTTCACAAGAACCTTGTCATACCGTTCACCTGTAAACTGAATAGAGATAACCTGCCCTACCTGATAGCCGCGGTACACAACGCCACTGGATACTTTCAATCCTTCCACGCTATTATATACCCCATAAAATATACTTTTGGATTCAAATAACGACGAACCTTTCAAAAAATTGATTCCCCAGATTAAAACAAATACTGCGACAATTGCAGTTAATGCTAGCTTAGCTTCTCTCTTCAGTTTCATGAGTATAATTTTATTCTTTACTTCTTTTGTTCTATTTTTCGTGCCTCGGTAACAGTTATCTGCTTCCCTTTATATATCGCAATAATAAAGCAATCCTTCACCACTTTCCGAATCTCCTTCTGCTTTTCTAACGCTTTTCCATAGGTAGAAGTTTTTCCCACGTAATAACGATAACGATCTACGCCCTTCAATTCTTCTACTTTTTCTTTCAGTTTCAAATACCCGAAATCCTTGATTCTGGTCTTAGACGAGGCGACTTGAACAGCGTAAAATAAGTCATTTTTATTTTGAAGCGCAACAACATTTTCCGTTTTTTTCTTCTCGGGCTCAACCGTTTTCCTCGCTTCATTCTGAGTATCAGTCCTTTTTTCTTCCGCCTTCGCGATCACTTTTTCCTCTCCCGCACCTCCTTTTATCACCACGCTATTCCGCTCTACATTATTTTTATAAGATTGAAAACCTGAAAAAATAGCCTTAGCGAGGTTCGTTTGCCCGGATTCGGAAATCAATATTTTCTGGTCACTCGGGTTCGAGATAAAACCGGTCTCGATCAACACGGCAGGCATCCCCACGTCCATCAAAACAATAAAACCAGCTTGGCGCACTTCTCGATCCGGCATTCGGGTTTTAGCTACCAATTCTTTCTGAACAGGTGCCGCGAACTCCATACTATTCTTCAAATGACTATTTTTCAAGAAATTGAACATGATATAAGATTCCGCTTTCTTGGGATTAAAACCGTCATATTTCACCGTGTAATCTTCCTCGTAATGGATTGCCTCATTCTCTTTCATGGCGACTTGAAAACTTGCTTCCGATTTATGCAACCCCAACACGTATGTCTCTACCCCACGCACCGTAGATTTAGCAAATTTATTCACGTGAATGGATATAAACAATTGTGCTTTAGCTTTATTCGCGATTCGTCCCCGTTCGCGCAAATCTACCGCCACATCCTTCGTGCGCGTATATACCACTTTTATATTGGGATAGGCATCTTTTATCATCTTGCCTAATTTCAAGGCTATTGCCAATGTAATATCCTTTTCTTTCAGACGCCCGCTTATAGCTCCCGGATCTTTTCCCCCGTGCCCCGCGTCGATGCAAATACAAGTAATTTTACCCAATGCGTCTTGTGCTTCGAGTGTTCTTATACCCCCTAACAGAAAGATAACCAACAGAAAACCTATAAACTTGCACTGATTTATCATGTATTTAAAACTTTTTAAAAAGAATCATGACCATTAACAACCATTATTTCTTACATTTGCAAAGCAAAAATGCTATATGCGTCATGCAATATTAGTCACAAAAATAATATATTAAATTGCAAATTAGATTATATACAGGGCTTTTTATTAAGAAATGTATCATTTTAACGGTGATCGCCCTGCCGATAATACTATCATCCAACGGTCTTGCCTCCGAGATTATTTTCGGAGAAAGATATGCTACATCTACCAGTGACACAACTAAACCGTCTTCGGACAGGTTACCGCTCCTCGCTCTCGATACAACGGGACAACCTGGGGATAGCATTCGCATCGTGTATGACTCGACGGGCATGCCTATCGACACGATCCGAAATGATACCACCCGACCGAAACCGTTATTCAGTGATTTAATCACTTACAACGCCGACGATTCTGTCAAATTTTCCATCGGTGGCAAGAAAGTATTCTTGTACGGCAACGGATTTGTGAAATACCTCACGAGCGAGCTCAAGGCAGACTATATCGTGCTGGACATGGAGAAAAAAGAAGCCTATGCCACCGGGGCTCCCGATTCCGTGGGAGAACTAAAAGGCACACCCAAATTCAAGGACGGGGCTCAGGAATTTGAGGGAAAAGAATTGAGGTACAATTTTGACTCCAAGAAAGGACTTATTTCAGAGATCATCACGCAGGAAGGGGAAGGATACGTGCAGGGGCAAACCACGAAAAAGATGAGTGACTCCGTATATTGCGTGGTACATGGTTCATACACCACGTGCGACGACCACGACCACCCTCACTTCCGGTTACGGATGAACCGGGCAAAGATGATTAAAGACAAAAGAATATTCGTGGGATTCACTTACCTCGAGTTAGAAGACGTTCCTTTACCTATATTTATACCGTTCGGCTTCTTCCCGATTTCCAAGAAAGGGACTTCCGGTATTATCATGCCAACGTACGGGGAAGAGCGAATGAGAGGGTTCAACCTGAGAGGGGGGGGGTATTATCTCTACGTCAATGACTATATTGACATGACTTTTACGGGTGATATATACACGAATGGATCATGGGGGTTACAATACTCGACAACATACAGGAAACGATATAAATTCAACGGGCAATTCAGTGCCTCGATGAGTAAAAACCACGTGAGTGAAAAAGGTTTACCCGACTACCAGGAATCTTCCGACTGGGCTGTTCGTTGGACGCACAGCCAAGACGGGAAAGCCAATCCTTATAGTTCTTTCTCTGCTTCTGTGGATATGTCTTCCGCCAGAAACAACTACTACAACGCGAATAATATAAACGATATTGCCAATCAACGAAAGCAATCCAGTATATCCTGGAGCAAAAAATGGCCGGAAAGCCCGTTCAGTTTAAGTGGATCATTCAGCCATAGCCAAAACAGTCAGGATTCATCCATTTCTGTCACACTTCCAAATCTTAGCCTACGTATGTCACAAATCTACCCTTTCCGCAAAAAAGACAAGGTAGGGGAAATGAAATGGTACGATAACATCGGTATATCCTACTCGGCAGAATTGCGCAACAACATTCAAACCAAAGAAGATAAATTATTCAAATCATCTTTTGAAAGAGATTGGGACAACGGATTCAAACACAACATTCCGCTCAGTTTATCATTCAAAATTGCACAAGACGTAACCTTTACCCCTTCGTTAAATTATAACGGATACCTTAATACTAAAACGATCGAGAAAATATGGATACCGGACACCAGCAGCGCTGGGGGACAAATTGTCAAAAGAGTTGTACCGGGCATGAACTATTCACACGACTATTCAGCTAGTGCATCCATCGGTTACACGCCGACCATTTACGGTATGTTCCTATTCAAACCGGGGTCCAAAGTGGCGGCAATCCGCCATATGATCCGTCCGTCCATTACGGCATCCTATACTCCAGCATTAAAACCCCTTGGCAAATACACGAAAACGTATTTCAACGGAGAAGAATTTGTAGAATATGCCATCCACGAGGGCTTGCCTTATACTCCGAAAACAACGGTCGGCAAACAATCCGGAAGTATCAGCTTCAGCTTGGATAACAACGTTGAAATGAAAGTCCGGAACGATAACGATACCACGGGAGACGAACAATTCAAGAAAGTCAAACTACTGGAAAGTTTCCGTATAAATGTTTCTTATAATCCTTTCGCGGATAGTATGAGATTCTCCACGATCGGACTGAGTGCCCGTACAAAAGTACTTAACAATAAAGTCGACCTGAACTTTTCCGGTACATTAGACCCTTATGCAGTGGACGGGGAAGGGCGTAAAATCAACAAATACCATGGAGGAATCGGACGTTTGACCAATGCCACGATCTCTAGTAATTTCAGTTTTTCCGGGGGACAAAACGATAAAAATAAAGATAAGAAAAAAGAAGAGGAGAAGGATATGACCGGAGGATATTTTGACGATTACATGGACTTTAATGTTCCTTGGGATTTAAGTATCAGTTATAATCTTAACTACTCGAAGACTTACTCCAAACAAAGCCCGAAAGGGAAAGGAGATATCCGGCAAATATTAAACTTCTCCGGTAATCTTTCACTAACTCCGAAATGGAAAATCGGTTTTCAATCGGGATTCGATTTCAAAGCCAAGGAAGTGACCTCAACTAGTTTCAATATCACGCGGGATCTGCACTGTTGGGAAATGACCTTCAATTGTATGCCGTTCGGTCAGCACCAATCCTTTAACTTCGAGATACACGTGCGTTCCTCCATGTTAAGAGATTTGAAACTGACCAAACGGGAATCCTTCACGGACAGAGTTCGGGGATTCTAATCCTCAATTCATGACCGTTGACGTACGGCTTCATACATTAATATTGCTGCTGCAGCAGAAACATTCAACGATTCGATTTTACCGAATTGAGGTATTTTGATTTGTTCGTCTGCCAAGGCTAACAATTCCTCGTCAATACCGGTATCCTCGGAACCCATGATGAACATACAACCGTCTTTCATATTGACTTGCGTGTAGAACTTCTCGGCTTTCTCCGTGGCAGCGAATAAGGTCAATCCGCGCCGTTTCAATTCCTTGATCGTCTTCTTCAAGTTTTTCTCGCGGCATACAGGTAAATGATATAACGCCCCCGCGGATGTTTTGATCGCATCGGAAGATATTTTAGCTGAATTCTTATTCGGGATCAATATCGCATTCACGCCGGCACATTCGGCAGTACGGGCTATCCCTCCCAAGTTGCGCACATCCGTGATCCGGTCTAATATCAACACGAGCGGATTCTTCCCTTCTGCGACTACTTTATCGATCACCTCATTTATATCCTGGTAAGGAATCGGGGAAATCTCAGCCAGCACCCCTTGGTGATTACGTCCGGCAAACGGTTTAAACACCTCTTCCGGGACATACTGGAACGGGATTTGACGTTCACGCACCACCGCAAATAACTGCTGGAATAACTCACCCTTTATTCCTTGACGGAACATCACTTTATCGATTTCTTTCTCATCCTGTATCGCCTCCATCACGGTACGAATACCGAAAATACATTCTTGTTTAAACTTTGCCATCTTTATAATTTATATTTTAGCTTTTAAATTTTCCAATCGTTCGTTTTCCTCTTCCCACTCCCCCATACACGCTTCCAAGCGCTTCTTCGCATCATCATATGCTTTCAGCAACTCATCATTTATCGTTCCTGTTGCCATTTTCTCCTCGGCATCCGCAATGGTTTGTTCCCAATCGGCAATCTCGGTTTCCAACTTCTCAATCCTCACCTCCGACCGCTTAATTTCCTTATTCCATTGTTTACGCTCCTCGAAAGCAACCTTATTCTCTGAAACGGCTTCTTCTTCCACAGCCTTCTCCTGCTGCACCTTCCGGGGATGCATTTGCTCGTATTCCCGGAAACATTCCAACTTTTTCGCTTCCAGAAAATGAGTCACCCCACCCAAGTACTCCTTTATATTCTTATTGGTAAACTCGTACACTTTATCTGCCAATCCAATCAGGAAGTCACGGTCATGTGAAACGACAATCACTGTCCCCTCGAACTTTTTCAACGCGTCTTTCAATATATCTTTCGTGCGCATATCCAAATGGTTGGTCGGCTCGTCAAGAATCAACACGTTATAAGGCTCCAACAACAAGCGCACCATGGCAAGCCGAGTCCGCTCTCCCCCGGAAAGCACTTTCACTTTCTTATCGACATCCTCCCCGGAGAACAAAAAAGCACCCAGTATATCCCGTATCTTTTTCCGAATCTCCCCAACAGCCACCTGATCCACCGTGTCAAGTACACTCAACGTCGGATCAAGTAAATCCGCCTGATTCTGCGCAAAGTACCCGATATTCACGTTATGTCCAATCTTCAACGCTCCCTCGTAAGGAATCTGATCCATAATCATTTTCACCAGAGTCGTCTTTCCTTCCCCGTTCTTTCCCACGAAAGCCACCTTTTCCCCTCTCAGCACATCCAAATTCACCTCGTGCAGCACCACGTGGTCGCCGTATGCTTTAGTCAAATCACGACCACTCACCACGACATCACCCGATCGCACCGCCGGTTGGAAACGCACGTTAATCCGAGCCGAATCCTCCTGCTCGACCTCTATCCGGTCAATCTTTTCCAACTGCTTGATCCGTGATTGCACTTGCACCGCTTTCGTCGCCTTGTAACGGAAGCGTTCGATAAAATCTTCCGTATCTTTAATCTGCTTTTGCTGGTTCTCGTAAGCACGCAATTGTTGTTCGATGCGCTCCTTCCTCAACTCGATAAATTTCGTGTACGACACCTTATAATCATAAATCTTGCTCAATGAAATCTCCACCGTACGGCTCGTGATATTATCCAAAAAAGCCCTGTCGTGGGAAACAAGCACCACAGCCCCCGGGTATCCCTGCAAGAACGACTCCAACCAGGATATAGACTCAATATCCAAATGGTTCGTGGGCTCATCTAATAAAAACACATCCGGACGAGCCAACAATATCTTCGCCAACTCGATGCGCATACGCCATCCCCCGCTGAACTCCTCGCAACGGCGATCCAAATCCTCTTGACGGAAACCCAACCCCTTCAACACGACCTCAACTTCCCCGTTCATATTATCGGCACCCCGCATACGCAACAATTCGGTCTTTTCGTTCAATCTATCAATCAACGCCATGTAACCGTCCGACTCGTAATCCGTCCGTTCAGCCAACTCTGTGTGCAATCTCTCTACCTCTTGTTGCAATCCCAACACATCATTGAAAGCCGTTTCTGCCTCTTCCCGCACGGTTTTCCCTTCGGCATACACTTTCGTCTGGGGTAAATAACCGATCTTCAAACCGGAAGGCACCGACACGCTTCCCTCGGAAGGTTCCTGCACCCCAGCAAGAATCTTCAACAGAGTGGATTTTCCCGCCCCATTCCGTCCGGTCAAACCAATTCTATCCCTCTTGTTCACCAGAAATGAGATGGAATCCAACAACGCATAATCCCCGAATAAAACACTTACATTATTAACTGAAATCATTACAATAACTTGAAAATTGAAACCTTCCGTATTTAACGGATGCAAATATACGAAACTTATTTTGATTGCACTAAACTACTAAATTTGCATTTAAAATCGAAAAAACTAACAAATGTCATGTTTGTTCCATGAAATAATTTTGTATATTTGGAAAATCTTGAAAAATACTAACTACAAAAAAATAAAATATGTCCAAAGGAGTATTCAAATTACCTAACATTACCAATGAACCCATCAAAAGTTATGCTCCGGGTTCGCCGGAAAGAAAAGAATTGAAGTCACAAATCAATGCGTTGCGTGCCACGGTTATTGACCTTCCCATGATTATCGGAGGAAAAGAAGTCCGCACCGACAAATTAATGGATATACGTCCGCCGCACGACCATCACCACTTGCTGGGACACTACCATCAAGGAGATGCAAGCCACGTGAAAATGGCTATCGACGCTGCGATGAAAGCAAAACCGGAATGGGAAAAAATGAGCTGGGAAAGCCGTGCCGCAATCTTCCTGAAAGCTGCCGACCTTTTGGCTGGTCCATATCGTCAACGGATGAACGCCGTTACCATGTTAGGACAATCTAAAAATGCTTTCCAAGCAGAAATTGACTGTGTCGCCGAGTTAGCAGACTTCTTCCGTTTCAACGTGAAGAATATGTACGAAATATATCATATGCAACCGAATTCAGCCCCGGGCATCTGGAACCGTACGGTTTGGCGCCCATTGGAAGGGTTCGTTTTCGCATTGACTCCATTCAACTTTACCTCTATTGCCGGTAACCTTCCGGGAGCTCCGGCACTAATGGGTAATGTATGCGTGTGGAAGCCTTCAAAAACAGCTGTTTATTCCGCGCATCTAATCATGGAAATCTTGAAAGAAGCCGGATTACCTGACGGTGTTATCAATCTGGTGTACTGTTCCGGACCAACGGCTTCTGAGGTAATCTTCTCGCACAGAGAATTTGCAGGTATTCACTTCACCGGTTCCACCCAAGTATTCAATGACATTTGGGCTACCATCGTGAAGAATATCGATAAATACCGGAGTTACCCGAGAATCGTGGGTGAAACCGGAGGTAAAGACTATATCTTCGCCGACCCGACAGCCTGCCCGAAAGAAGTCGCTACCGCTATCGTGCGGGGTGCTTTCGAGTACCAGGGACAAAAATGTTCTGCCGCTTCACGGGCTTACATTCCATCCAACATCTGGCCGGAAGTTGAAAGCTACGTGCAAAAAGACTTGGCAGCTATTAAAGTTGGAGGAGTAGAAGACTTCACGAATTTCGTGAATGCCGTGATCGACGAAGCTTCTTTCGTTAAGTTAGCCAATGCTATCGACGAGGCAAACAAATCTGCAGACGCCGAAGTTATCGCGGGAGGACACTACGACATGAGTGCCGGATATTTCATCCAACCAACCATCATCCAAGCCTTCAAACCAGATTATATCACCATGCGTGAAGAATTATTCGGACCGATCCTTACGGTTTATGTTTATGATCCCGAGAAAGTAGACGAAACTCTGGATATCCTGGACAAAAACTCGACTTACGCTCTCACCGGGGCGATCTTCTCGAAAGACCGTGCCAATATCGAGCGGATGACTGAACGTCTGACACATACAGCCGGGAACTTCTACATCAACGACAAACCCACGGGCGCCGTGGTTGACCAACAACCCTTCGGTGGCGGTCGCGCATCCGGCACAAACGACAAAGCAGGTACCATCTTCAATCTGCTACGCTGGGTATCCCCGCAAGCAATCAAAGAAACATTTGTACCGGCTACGAATTACATGTATCCGAATTTCTTGGAAGAATAATAAAAGTTTACAGTTGTAAAACCAAAAGGGCTGTCCATTGGGCAGTCCTTTTCATTTCCCTAAAATAACGGGTGTTTCCGGTTTACCGTGTAGAAAGTTTCCCGCGACACCTTAAACATCCGGCAAATAGCCGCAATAGAAACACCTTCTTGCAACAGTCGATTGATCTCTTCCTTATTCTCTAATAAAATTTGTTGTTTTCCTCCCCCGAGAGGACGCCCCAATCGAACCCCTTCCGACTTTCGATGCGCCAGAGCTTCCTTCGTCCTCATAGAAATCAAATTATGCTCAATCTCTGCCACCAACGCGAAAGCGAAGGCGAGTACCTTACTGTTTATACTGTTATCAAAGGCATAACCGTCCTTCGTGCTATAAATGACGATTTCCTTCTCTAAACAACGATGCAAAATAGACATGATATTCAACAATGTCCTACTCAACCGCGACAATTCCGTCACGATTAACACATCTCCTTTTTTCAAACTTTTCAATAATTTCCCGAGCTTACGGTCATGCTCATGCTTCTTCCCACTTACCACTTCCGTCACCCACCTATCGATCTTCAAATGTTTCCGAGTTGCGAATCTTTGTATTTCTTCTCTTTGATTTTCGATATGTTGCTTTCCCGTACTGACTCTCAAATAACCTATTATCATAACTATAACATTTACCATACAAATAAGAACCTCCGGACAAAGGATCACAATTTTATAGCCACAAATCACAGTCGTCAAATGCGAAGCCAAACAGCTGTCAACAAAAACGTTCGTTAAATTGGACACCCTTTTGAGCGTGAGTAACAGGCGTTTTAACTATTCTTTCTAATTACCTAACGATTTCTATCTAACTTTTTTACTAACGATTGATTTTGTTTTTTCAAAAATTGGTATATTTGTCTGTGTAAATGAACGTTTATCCTGACAAATAGTTGCCGGAATAACGTTAAATCACTCAAAATAAAAAATTGGAACTCAAACACGTGCATTAGAATTTAATTATGAACAAAAGAGAATTAGCTAAGAAAGTTGCGGAGAAATGTGGTCAAAGTCAAGTGGTTTCCGCTCTTGTCATCAACACATTTCTCTCCTGCATACTGGAATCTCTGGAAGCGGGAGAAAAAATCACGATTCAGGATTTCGGCACCCTGAGCGTGAAACAACAGAAGAAAAGAGAACGCTTCAATCTGGCTACCCACCAAGTAGAAACCTACTTGCCTTACGAGTATATCAAATTTACAGCCAGTAAATCAGTGAGATTAAAACAAAAGGAAAAAGCTGAAAAAAAAGGATGAAAAAAAATTGGGCTGCCAACTTTAGACAGCCCAATTCAAAATCATCACGAGAATATATCTTAGATAATCACAATATGTTCCTGATCTGTCAGCTTCTCGCAGTAGTGACATTTCAACACGATCGGAGAACTACCAACCACGTCAAATTTCGTGCGCACTTTCTGGTTATTCGTGATACATTTCGGATTCACGCATTTAGCGATACCCTCCACGTGCTTCGGCACCATTACCGCTTTCTTCTCCGCAACTTCAAAGTCTTTTATAATATTAATTTTAGCCGTCGGGGCTACCAACGCTAATTTATTCACCTCGTCATCTTTCAGGAATTTATCCCAAATCTTGATAATCGCCTTCTTACCCAGCTTGCTACTTACCAGATTATACCCGAAAGTAACCGTGTTTTCCAAACTTTGGATTCCCAACACGTTGATCACGTCAAATAACTTATCAGCAGGAATGTGGTCTATTACCGTACCGTTTTCCACGGCGCTCACCTGTAATTCTTTTTTTGCTGCCATATCTTTTTCTCCTTTAATTACCATTTTAAATCTAATGCTTTGAAAATAATTGCCTGACGGGTGTACACACCGTTCAACGCTTGCTGGAAGTAGTATGCCTTCTTGTTATCATCCACATCCTCGTCGATCTCGTTCACGCGAGGTAGCGGGTGGAGGATACGCATTGTATCTTTCGTGCCTGCCAGCATGGAATTCTTGAGGATATACACGTTCTTCACTTTCTCGTACTCCAGCGGGTCCGCGAAACGCTCGCGTTGTACACGGGTCATGTAAAGAATATCGGCATCGTTGATTACATCATCCAACTCCGTATGCTCGTAATAAGGGATATGCAATTCATCCAAGAACAACTTGTAAGCCTGCGGCATTTCCAACTCCTTCGGGGAGATAAAGTGGAATGTCGGGTTGAAGTGGCTCATGGCTTGTAGCAAAGAGTGAACCGTACGACCGTACTTCAAATCCCCTACCATAAAGATATTCAAATTCTCAAGCGTCCCTTGCGTCTTGTAAATGGAATACAAGTCAAGCATCGTCTGCGTCGGGTGTTGGTTCGCCCCATCTCCGGCATTAATCACCGGTACACTGGCAACCTCGCTGGCAAAACGGGCAGCCCCTTCCAGCGGATGGCGCATCACGATCAAGTCGCAGTAGTTATCCACCATCTTGGTTGTATCTTTCAAAGATTCACCTTTTGTCGTACTGGAAGACGAGGCATCGGAGAATCCGACAATACGTCCCCCCATTCTACTAATCGCGGTTTCAAAACTCAATCGCGTACGGGTAGATGGCTCAAAAAACAGTGATGCAACCACCTTCCCTGCCAGCAGGTTGCAATTTGGGTTTTTCTCGAATTCAGAAGCAATCTTCAATACTTCCAAAATTTCCTCTTTCGAGTAGTCGGTAATGGATACTAAGCTACGTTTATTCATATTGCTACATATTAAGTGTTTATGTTCTTTATCATCCATATAAAAAAAAACCAACAATGTCAACTAACGACAATGTTGGTTTTTCTGTATCTCGTAATAACAACGATCATGCTTTTGCCTAAACTGGAGGCAGACTAACAATTTTCGCCGAATATTTTGATGTTCTATCTTCATATCGGAATACAAAATTAGAGATAATTTCTATCCGAACAAAGCGATTTTCATTTATTTTTTTCAAAATATTTTTCTCTACCGGCTAAGTAATTGAATACTATCCACAATATCTTTCGCAACCTCCACCTTCGTCTTCAACTCGTAAATCATCTTCTCTCCTTCCCGGTTCAAGATCGTTACCTTATTAGTATCACCCCCAAAACCGGCACCTTTATCATTTAAACTATTCAGCACGATCATATCCAGATTCTTCCGTTGCATTTTAGATCGGGCATTATTTTCCTCGTCATTCGTTTCCAGGGCAAACCCTACCAGCAACTGCGAATCCTTCTTCATTTGACCTAGCTCCGCCGCAATATCTTTCGTCGGCATCAATTCCAGCATCAAATCCTCCTTCTCCCGCTTGATCTTACGGTCAGCCTTTTCCTTCGGGGTAAAATCAGCAACCGCCGCACTCAGTATCGCCAAGTCACAACCGGGAAATTCCCTCACGGCAACTTCACACATCTGCGACGCCGCCTCCACGTCCACCCGATGAATAGCGGGATGATTCGTTTTCAAGTTTACAGGACCACAAATAAGCAGCACTTCCGCCCCGCGTTCCGCCAACTCTTCCGCTAAGGCGATCCCCATCTTACCGGAAGAATAATTCCCGATAAAACGCACAGGATCAATCTTCTCGTAAGTAGGACCGGCAGTAATCAATACTTTTTTTCCTCCGAAATCTTCCTGCTGTTGGAAATGCCTTTTCAAAAATTCGACAATCTTTTCTGGCTCTTCCATTCTCCCCTTCCCGATTAGCCCACTGGCAAGCTCTCCGCTTTCCGGTTCGATAATGATATTCCCGAATGACCGCAATATTTCCAGGTTCCGCTGTGTTGCCGGATGCTTATACATATCCAAATCCATCGCCGGGGCAACCATCACCGGGCATTTCGCCGAGAGATATGTCGTCAGCAACAAATTATCGGCGATCCCGTTCGCCATCTTTCCAATCGTGTTGGCAGAAGCGGGTGCCAGCAGGTAGAGGTCTGCCCACAATCCCAAATCGACATGAGAATTCCAATCCCCGTTCTCCGGGTTGTAAAAATCCACCATGATCGGGCTCTTGGACAGCGTAGCCATAGTCAATGGAGTGATAAACTCTTTTGCCAGTGGTGTCATAACCACCTTTACCGTTGCCCCCTCTTTCACGAGCAGGCGAGTCAGTGTTGCCGCCTTGTAAGCCGCGATACTACCCGTAACCCCCAGTATTATATGTTTTCCTTTCAGCATCATGCAATCAAAACTAAAAAACCTGAAAGCATAGCACTCTCAGGTATATTATTCATTCAAAAATTCGGATTTATTCCTCGTCCGTGCTATTTGCATCCTTCTCTTTGGATGAAGTGCGGAAATAAATATCTCCGTCCTCGAATTCCTGGGTAGCAATTAACACTGGCTTGGGCAAACGCTCGTAATACTTGGAAATCTCGATCTGCTCGCGATTTTCAAATATCTCTTCCAAATTATCCGCGTAAGAGGCAAACTCTTGAAGCTTCCTGCTTAACTCCTCTTTCATCTCAACCGAAATCTGATTAGCTCTCTTACCGATTACCGCTACAGCCTCGTAAATATTATCAGCTTTACTTGCCAATATAGCCGGATTCCGGGTAATAGTATTATTCGGCGCTTTAACTTTCTTAAAATCTACCATGGTTAATTTGAATATTATTATTTTATCTGGTTAATCATCCTCTTGGTCAACATCATACGTCTTCAAGAACTCGTTGATGTCCTCGTATTTTTTTGCCATCTCCTTGGCATAACGGCTTTCCGGGTACTCTTCCTCGAAATAGTAATACTCCTCTTTTGCCGCATTATAACGTTCATATTTTTTGTCCTCGACACTATTTACAGCCATCTCATACTTGGAGTTGAACAACATATACATGATCTCCTCGCGATATTTCGTACCGGGGTAATCTTTCAAACAGTTCTCCAAACTCACGACAGCTGACTTATATTTTGCCCTAAGGTAATAATTCTTGGCACTTAAATAATCCTTGTAAGACAACTTATCCCGCATCTCGTCCATGTAAGCATTGATTTGCTCTTTTTTGGAACTACTCGGGTAGCGACTCAAATACAAATTGAAATTCTCTATCGCGTTCATCGTCGTGGTTTGATCCAGACGAGCTTTCGGCGACGCCTTATAATTACAATAACCGATCATATAAAGACACTCCTCTGCATAGGAACTTTCCGGGTACTGAGCCACGAAATTCTTGAACAATTCAGCCGCAATCTCGTAATCTTTCTGGTTAAAACTACAGAATGCGCGATAATAAGCCACGCTTTGCGCCTTAGAAGTCCCGCGGAAAACCTGCCGGATTCCATCGAAAAGATTGGAAGCCTTCGTGTATTCCCCGTTACGATAGTATTCCACGGCTTTTGTATACATCTGTTGGCTATCACCACTTTTCAGAAGTTTCTGGTATTCGCCACAGGAACTCATCAAAATTATAACAAGCAGAAATCCTATAAAATTCTTCATCATAAAGAGCCTTTTTTGCATCACGCAAAGATAAATGAATAAAATCAATCTACAAAATAATTTACGATTTATGATTCGCGATTTATGAATTCCCTGCCCGAAATGCACTTTTGATTTTACCCAATCTTAAATCGTCAATCATAAATTGTAAATTTCAAATTCAGACTAAGTATTTAAACGTATTTCCTTCCCCAGAACCACAAGTTTTTGACAGAACTTATTTGGAATACATTTTTTTAGTTACCTTTGTTTCCATATTTAGAAAAACAAGAATTAAGAATTTCAAAATATTATCGAAAGTGGACATTTTTGAAAGAGTACGAAATCAGAAGGGAAACATTGGTCAATACGCCAAACAAGCTCATGGCTATTTCTCTTTCCCGAAATTAGAGGGTGAAATTGGCCCTCGTATGAAATTCCGTGGCAAGGAAGTTTTAAACTGGAGTCTAAACAATTATATCGGTCTTGCTAACGATCCGGAAGTACGGAAAGCAGATGCCGAGGCTGCCGCAAAATACGGAATGGCATACCCGATGGGTGCCCGTATGATGAGCGGACAGACTTCCCGCCACGAGTACTTGGAATCTCAGTTAGCTGAGTTCGTGGGTAAACCGGACGCGTTCCTGTTGAACTTCGGTTATCAAGGTATGGTTTCCATCATCGATGCCATGAGCAGCCGTCACGATTGCATCGTGTATGATGCAGAAGATCACGCTTGTATCATGGACGGTCTTCGCTTATCTCCGGCAAAAAGATACGTGTATCTACACAACGATATGGAGAGCCTCCGCAAACAACTGGAAAGAGCTACCAAATGGGTAGAAAACACCGGAGGCGGTATCTTGGTCGTAACCGAAGGTCTGTTCGGTATGGCCGGTGACCTCGGAAAATTAGACGAGATCGTTGCCATGAAAAAAGACTTCAATTTCCGTTTACTCGTGGACGACGCTCACGGCTTCGGAACCATGGGACCCCATGGAGCCGGAACAGGCGACCATTTCGGGGTTATGGACGGGATTGACCTTTACTTCGCTACTTTCGCCAAAGCGATGGCAGGTATCGGGGCATTTATCGCCTGCGATGAAGACATCTGTATGTATTTAAGATACAATATGCGTTCCCAGACTTTCGCGAAATCACTCCCGATGCCTATGGTAGAAGGTGCGATCAAACGATTGGAGTTATTGAGAACCAAACCGGAATTACGCGAAAAATTATGGACTATCGTTCGTGCCCTGCAAGCCGGGTTGAAAGCTGACGGATTGAACATCGGTGCAACCAACTCCCCCGTGACTCCTGTTTACCTGTCCGGTAGCGTTGCCGAGGGAACTCAAGTTGCCATGGATTTAAGAGAGAACTACAATCTGTTCTGCTCCATCGTGGTTTATCCGGTGATCCCGAAAGGACAATTACTGCTCCGTTTGATTCCGACCGCCATGCACACGCTGGAAGACGTGGATTACACGGTAAAAGCATTTAAAAACGTGGCTCAAAAATTAGCTAACGGCGAATATAGCAAAGACGTGGTAGTCGATGCCAACGCTCTATAAGGTTTGCCACAAAGCCATTAAAAATAACACTATCAACCCCGGAAATCGTTATCGAACTTCCGGGGTTAATTTCATTATTCATGTTAATCCTCTACCTGTCCCCAGCGAAAAACAAGGATAAAATTTATGCCATCCCCAACTTTATTGGATTTCACATTTTTTTGACAATTTTCATTTACATGCAGACGACATTTGAATTGCACGCAATACAATTGTAAAACTCGATTTTAATCGTTAATTTTGTGTTGATTGAAAACAAATAAACAAACAATGCCATGAAATACTTGAATCCCAAAGCAGACTTGACATTCAAACGCGTATTCGGGGAACATCCCGACCTGGTGATGAGTTTACTCAACGCCCTGCTTCCCCTCGCTCCAGGGCAAGAGATCACCGCAATCGAGTATTTACCTGCCGAAATGGTACCCGACAACCCTTGGAAAAAAAACAGCATCGTCGACGTGCGGTGTAAGGATAAACTCGGAAGACAATTCATCGTCGAGATGCAAATGATATGGTCTCCGGAATTCAAGTATAGAGTCTTGTTCAACGCTTCCAAAGCGTACGTCAGACAAATTGGGAACGGGGAAAATTATCATTTGCTACAACCTGTATACTCTCTCAACCTCGTCAACGAGATTTTCGAGCCGGAGATGAAAGACTACTACCATCACTATAAGCTCGTACACGACAAAGATTCCGACAAGATCATCGACGGTTTGCAACTCGTGTTCGTGGAACTTCCCAAGTTCACCCCACACACCTACGCCGAGAAGAAAATGCAAGTGCTTTGGTTACGCTACCTCACCGAAATTGACGAGCACACGATTTCCGTCCCGGAGGAATTACTCTCGAATCCCGAAGTAAACAAGGCTGTCAAAGCCATTGAAGAAGCCGCATTCTCCCCCGCACAACTCCTCGGCTACGAAAAATTCTGGGACATCATCAGTACTGAAAAAACCCTATTTTACAGTGCCGAACAAAGAGGCTTGGCCAGCGGGATGAAAAAAGGAATGGAAGAAGGTATCAAAGAAGGTATCAAAGAAGGTATCAAAGAAGGTTTCAAAGAAGGTTTCAAAAAAGGTGAAATAAAAGTTGCCCGTAACATGAAATCATTCGGTATGTCTCCGGAATCCATAGCCCAAATAACCGGACTGTCCCAGGAAGACATCGAGGCTTTGTAATTTTATCTTTTTCTTCTCAAAAACCTGCCCGGGAGGTTGTCTCTCGGGACTGTTATACATGTTTATTTATTATTTTTCACGACTTTAGATTTATACAATCCTTTCACCTTACCTAAAAATCGAAAACGAGAATGTAAGTCTTCCTTGTAAGCAGAACTTACCGGGAAATCCTGCTTGCCGATATAGAGCGTGTTCCCGACCAGACGATCCACAAGTTCCAGACAGACAGCGTAACTACGGTGAACTCGGGCAAATTGTTCGGGGGGAAGCACTTCCAGCACCTTTTTCAACGGGTGAACCACGATGATTTTAGAACCATCTTTAAAATGAATAAAACAATAATCACCATCTGCTTGCAACCAGGCGATTCTCGAGCACAAGACCATCCGGTACGCATCGTCGTACCAGACGAAAAACCGATCGTTTAAATAACGATCACTTACCACTACGGCATTACCTGCCGGGAGGCTATTTTCCATTTCTTCATCATTTTGTTTCTGTTCCATAATATTTCAATATTATGTCCCGTGAAACAAGCCTCCCGGCAGGTATTTCATATTTATGAATAAATCTAAAAAAGAGAGGCAATTCTCTCAAATCATCCCTCTCACCATTTATGGAAGATACAATCCTACCTACTTTTCCTTTGGTACAAACATTAAATCCACGACATTAGCATTCGTGAGTAATTTCTTCGCGAATTTCTGGATATCTTTCGGTGTAATCTTATCGACCACCTTATCGAAATCTTTCGCGGCTGTAATGTCACGTCCGTCAATATAATAAGCACGAATTGCATTCATCCAATAACCATTATTCGGTTTTGCCTGCTCGCGGTTTTTCTTCATCGTGGTAACCACGTTCTTCACCTCCTCCATGGTGGGAGCCTCTTTAGTCATGAGTTCCAACTCGGCAAAAATCAATGACTTCAAGTGTGCTGCCTTTGCCGGGTCACAATCAAATGCTATGTTAAGCCCGCAATTAGCGTACGGTATTTTGGAAGCTCCGCTTTGCACGGATACCCCGTATGTACCGCCTTCTTTCTCGCGGATACTTACCAAATATCTATTGCTAAGGATACTCTTCAATATATTCAAGCAAAGTCCATCATGAGTCGACAATTTCATTCCTTTATTAATATGCGCCACCACGGTTGCTTTCGGTTCTTGCATGGCAAGTTCAATCACTTTCTCCACGTGCCCTTGTGGTCCGCGCACCCCGTGGTCGACCCAATTTTCCTTGCGGTTGTAGGATTTCACGGAACCCAAGTATTTTTCCACGAGCGGTTTCACGGTATCCGCATCGATATTACCCACGATAAAGAAAGTAAAGTCGCTGATATCCTTAATACGGTCGCGATAAACAGCCTCTATATCCTCGAAATTCACTTTATCCAGGAACTTCAAACTATACGGCATCACGCGCAGGTGGTAATTATTCAGGTTCAACTGGATGGAGTCCATCATCGCATTTTTCGGGTTATTGTCGATATTGGCAATCGTAGCACGTTCACGCTCCATAGCCACATCGTAAGCAGCTTTGTCAAAACGAGGTTTCTCGAACCTCATGTAGATCAACTGCATCAAAGTTTCGAAATGCTCGGGAGAAGTGGAGCCGTTTACCGATTCGGAAAACTCACCGATAGTTGCCGTTGCCGAGGTACGTTTGCCGCTCAATATCTTAGCCAAAGTATTGGCATCGTGATCCCCCAACCCGAAATATTTCATGAACGAATTCACCATTTTAGCCGAAGGCAATTTATCCAAATCGTACAGAGAAGTTCCTCCCTTACTATAAGAAGTCACGCTGACCTCGTCTTTCTGGTAATCGACTTTGCGGAAAACAACTTTCGCACCGTTTTCCAACGTCCATTCTTCCGCATCGAATTGCTGCAACTTTTTCGTCTTCACGATTTTACCACCTTCCAATTTCTCGTCCAGCAAAGGCTTATCCACCACCTCGTCCATATAAGGATCTATCTTCGAGTTGTTTACTTTCTCGATCACGGCGATAGCTTCCTCCCGGGTGATGTGTTTCGCATTCTCTGGTCCTTGCACGGCAATTACCATGTTCTTCGACGTGATACATTTTTTTGCCATCTCTATAAAATCTTCCTCCGTTATCGTTTCGAGCATCGTTTTAACGAAATTATACTGGTAATCGACATCCAACAGCGGCTCACCTGTCAAGAAATGCTGTTGCATTCCCTGAATATAATAGTTAGCAGGAGCTTTATCTTTTTGATTATAGAAGAAGTCGAACATCATCCTTGCGTTCCGTTTTCCCCTTTCCAGCTCGGTCGGAGTAAAACCAAATCTTCGCACCCGTTCACTCTCGCGCCAAAGAGCTTCCAACGCTTTTACCTCTTCATTCGGCTTAGGGGTAACTTCCAAAATGAAAGCCTCCACGCTCCTCGTAAGGCGTGCGCTCACTACGATATGACCTTCGACAAAATCGGCAGTACCCGCTTGGATTGATTCCTTAATACGTTGCTCCAACATCATGTTATAAAGCGACGTCACGACAAAATCCTTCAGGTACTGGTGAGTATTTTTTTGCTCTCTCGTCGTGGCTGGTCTTTTTATAACAACGGTCACACTAGACTTTGTCAACTCGTTGTCTGTCGCACACACGAATTTCACGTCATCGTGAGGCTCCACCGAGTATTCTTTCCTCGGCACAGGATTCTCCGCTGCCGGAATTCGGGAAAACAAATCTTTCACCTTTTGTTCCATTTGGTCCACGTCGAAATCCCCGACAACGGCTATCGCCTGCAAATCTGGACGATACCACTTGTGATAGTAATCGCGTAGGGTTTGGTACTCGAAGTTTTTGATCACATTCAAATCGCCGATCACATCCCTTTTAGCATACTTGGAACCGTTCAACAACACTGGCATGACTTTCGCTCGCGTACGGAAATCCGAATTCCTACGCGTTCTCCACTCCTCGGCGATGATCCCTCTCTCGCCATCAATCTCCTCGTCAACCAACATCAAATAGTGCGACCAATCGTGCAACACAAGCAAACAAGTATCCAATAAACCGGAATCCTTGGTCGGCACATCATTAATCAAATAGACGGTTTCATCTTGAGCTGTGTAAGCGTTCACGTTGCGACCGAACTGCACCCCGCGTTTCTCGAGCATATTGGTAATCCCTTTTCGTCCGGGAAAGTGTTTCGTCCCGTTGAACGCCATGTGCTCCAGAAAGTGAGCTAAACCGTTTTGGTCATCCTCTTCGAGAATGGCTCCCACGTTTTGTATAATATAGAAATTGGCTCTCTCCCGGGGTTCTTTATGATAACGGATATAATAGGTCAAACCGTTAGCCAATTTTCCCACCCTCGTGTTCGGGTCCAGGGGAAGCGGAGCGTTCATGTCATACTGTGCAAACAAGCAGGGACAGAACATACTTAATAACATCCATACAATGAAAAATCTTTTTACCATACGAATCCTTTTAATTATTTATCTATGTCAAGTATCACTTGATACGTTTCATTTGGTTCAAAATCACAATTATAAACTAACAAGAAATTCTCGTCCAACGCCACTTTCCAATCCTGTCCCACCGCCAGACGGGGATTCTTCAACCGTTCCGGGAAGAAATAGCTGAACGGCAAATCCAGCACGTGTTCCGCTTTCCAGTTATCCCCTTTCATCCGTTGTAAGTTGAAATTCTCGCCGGTTTTGATCGTGACCACGCACTTCTTTCCTTTCACCTTAGAAGTTACCGCGAAGTCATTCTCTTCCGGAATGTCCTGCAAACGCACATTCCATTTGGGATCCCCATAATAAGCCAACACGTCGCGATCATGCCAGAACCCCGTTTCGTCGAGGGAAGGCTTGCGTCCCAAAACTTCTTGCAAGCGTTTTTCAGCCTCTTGGATTTCCCTGTATTTTGCCTCGAAAGGATAATTTTCACAGTACAAGGAGGGATACCACTCGTATTGCTGGTGCAAGAAATCCTGCTGGTTGATAAACACGGCTTCTGCCAGCGTGTATTCCCCGGCGTAAGTCAGCCAATATTTCAAGGCTCCCCAACCGGCACGCCCATGCCACGTGGTCACCACGTAACCGATCATCGTGGCGGCATTGGCGCTGTTCATCCAAACGATCGCCATACTTTCCCGCGTGTTGTTCACATTACCGATCAGACAGTTGCCCACAGCGCAATATACCCTTCGTTTGCCACTTTCTTTCAATTCCCAGGGTGCGGCATTATCGGAAGAAGAGTTGGCGATGAGTTTACCATCCCGGCAAGTAAATCTTCCCTCGTAAAAAGGCATCACCAGATTTCCCTCCGTGGCGTGAAAAGCAGTGACCACCAGATCGGGATCATACTTCGCATACAAATCTGAAAACGTGTGAATGGCACTGACCTCAACCGAACCCTCGACCACCGGTGCCTCTTTGCCGTCTTTCTCCCCGCAAACACGCCGCTTGTGGTCGTCGACCCAACCGTAATGGTCGAACCATTTGGCACTTTTCAATTCCGTGATAGAGGAAACAGCATCCCGGATCACCAGCGGTTCCGTGCTGTTATTCACCATTTTCAAGGCCCCGGCGGCATCATATCCCGTGATGATACCCCACAGGAAATCCTCGTAAATATCCTCATCCATATCCCGGCTCATCCGGTGGAACTCCATGACAAACTCCCTCCCCAATTGTTCCGGTTTCTCCACGACCGCCACGTAACGGGGATACAACGACTTCAATTCCGCTTGCTTTTCCACGGGGCTCTTCTCGTAAAACAAAACTTCCGCCCCATGCTTTTTCTGCAAAACATCCACCACGTTCATCCATTCCGCATCATTCTTCACCAGCGAAGAAGCCAGAATCACGTAATCCCGCTTCTCTTTTTGCCGTGCGAATGATGGCAATACAGCCCACACACAGAACAGAAACATCAATAAACTTTTAATTCCTTTCATTTTTTTACAATTAATCCTATTCATCGTCCCTAAAGTTTATAAGATTCATAAAATCTATAAAATCAAACATATAACATAAATCACTTTTTCATCAACTTTATAAACCTTACAAACCTCACAAACTCCATGGACTTTATTTCAACAACTCCTCCAACTGCAACTCCAAAGCCCCGCTATTATCACTATAAAATACAATACCACCCTCGGCATCCACGATCAAATACGTCGGGATAAATCTAATCCGGTACAATTCAGCCCGCCTTTTAGAGGAAAGATCCTCGCCACAACGGAATTCCGCCCAAGGCAAATTCTCTTCCGCCATAGCCCGTTTCCACGCCTCTTCTTTTTGGTCGGTCGACAAACTGATAAATTTTACCCGATCACCGTACTTCCCGTACATTTTTCTCAAATGAGGAAAACTTGCTCGGCAGGGACCGCAATGCGATGCCCAAAAATCGATTACCGTGTAGCCCCCTTTTTTCAGTTGAGCGAGCAAAGCAACCGTATCCCCCTCGGGAATAAGCACGCTTGCCTCCTCCAGTTTTTTGCCTCGACAATACACCTTGGCACGCTCCAGATATTGACGGAAATCACGTAAAACTTTCGCCGTATCCCGAGAAGAAGCAAACACTTTTCCCAATTCGTCCAAATAAGCCTGGCCATACATAAACGGGTCTTTCTTCAAAAACTCTGCAACAAATAGAGAAACAACCAGATTCTGCTGCTTTTTCACCAACTCCCAAGATATATTTTCCAACTCCTTTTTGGCAGCCGCCCACTTCCGGTAGATGTCGACATCCTTCGTCATCCGGAAATTCTCGCTCAATTTATCCAAAGCATACCTCAAACCGATCGTTTGCTGCTGATACGCATAAAATATATCCTGGGCGGCAGATCCCGTTACTTTATAATGTTTCTCCATCCGGAGATCGTGAATCAAATAATTCGAGGGGGTCGGCAAACTATCGATATGGGGAGTAGTGAAAACCAATTCTCCACGCTCTACAAAAAAATGGATTTCCCGGTGATGCACCATCCGTGCTCCCGCTTTTTTCGCCACTCCCCGGTCGTCCAACACCAAACTGTAACATGCCGTTTGGTCACACCTTCCCCGCAACTCGAATTTACCGTCCATCACGTATCCCGTGATTTTTTGTTGCAAATCAGACAAAGGCGCCAACATCACTCTCGTGCTATCCAAAGCACCGGGCACCGTACCACGCAGCACAAACTCCTCCGCGGGTTTTGAACAACCGAACAAAGCGGCTATCACCAATAAACTTAAACTATTTCTTATTTTCATCTCACAGTTCTTTTAAATTTTTCAAAAACAACTCGATCTCCCCAGCTCGGGAAGCTCGGAAAACAATTTTACCCTCCGGCGAGATCACGAGTAACGTGGGAATAGAACTTATCCGGTACAAATCCTTCGCCCCCTCCATGAAATCGCCTTCATCCCGCAATTGCAGCCACGGCATATTTTCCTCCTTCATGGCTTTTTGCCAAGCCTTCTCCTGTTCCCAAACCGCCACACTCACAAATTTTACCTGTTCGCCATAACGTTTGTACATCTCTTTCACTGCTGGCAATGTCTTGCGGCAGGGACCGCACCACGAAGCCCAAAAGTCGATAAACGTGTACCCCTTCTTGTTCATCTGTTCCAGCAACCGCACGTTCTTCCCTTCAGGTGTTACCAGCTCGGCATCTTCCAACTTTTTACCCGTCACGTACTTCTTTTCCTCCCGCAAACTCTCTCGGTATTCCCGCAATGCCCGACAAGTATCTTGATAAGAAGCGAATAATCGCTCCATCACCTCCACGTCTGCCTCCTCGTAAGTAAAAGGCACCCGCTTCAATTGTTGAGCCACGTGCAAATTAATTATCAGATTACGTTGGCCGCGAATAAAAACTTGGGTCAATTGCCGCAACTCGTCCCGTTTCCGGCGCAGTTGCCTGTAATCTTCCGGGTCTTGGGACTCCCCGCTTTTCTTTTCCAACTGCTCTATCGCGTAACGGCAATCCAGCGTTTGCAGTTGATAACTATGATAGGCATCCTGCAAGGGGCTTCCTTTCAACATGTAGTTTTTCTCTTTCCGGAGGTCATACAAGTGATACCCTTCCGACAAACTGTCGATATGCGGAGTCGTGAACTCCAGATTCCCGTTCTCGATGAAAAAACGGACATCCCGGTAACGCGTTTTCCCCGTGTGTAACAGCTTGTCATCCACCCGCAACAAACACACGGTAGGGGTGTCCACGACTCCCCGTATCTCGAATTTCCCATTCATCACGAGCCTTTGTGGGTTCTCTCTCGCGTTTTTCAACAACAACGTGACCCGAGTGCTGTCTTTAGCACCCGGCAGGGTTCCCCGCAAGACGAAATGGTCCTGGGGTCCCCGGGATGCAGTACAAGCCCAAAGGCTTAACAAGCACACTACGATAAAATATCTCATATATCCGAGATCACCATTTATTTGAATACACGCTCCATACAAGTCCGGAAACTCCGGTAAGGCACGTTGATATAAAGTATCCTATCGTTCTCATCCAACACGTACAAATGGCTCACCTTGTGACTCTTTCCCCCGTATAACTCCAATACAGCCGATTTGCCATCTTTCCAATCAAATCCTTCTTTCCACGGAAGCTTATCCTCTGTTACCAACTGTTTCCACGCCTCGCGATTTTCTTCCCACGAAATACTGATAATCTCCAAGCCCTTTTCTTTGTATTCGTTATAAACAGTTTCAATGTATTTATTCGCCTCGCGATATACCGGAATGGAAGCTTTACAGAACATTAAAACTTTTACCTTCGCTTTCACGTCCGACATCTTGAATGTTTTCCCGTCAACATCGGTCAACTCGAAATCCGGGGCAACATTCCCAACCAGCGTTCTCTCCTTAGCGGCAATCGCTTCCCCTGCCACTCTGCCGTACAACGTGTTTTTCCCCTTTTCCGAGAGCATGGCAAATCTCTTCTTCGAAAATTCCAACGTATACAGACGGACATTCCTGGACACCATCCAAGCGGACACGGCTGCGTCCGGGTTAGCCTGGATCAGTTTATCTTCCTCCGCTTGTTGCAATTTCGTCAACCCGTTCATTTCCTTGCGAATAGAATCATATTCAGACTGACTCTTTGCGTTTTGCATCACCGCCAGGTAGTTTCTGTTTCTCAACATAAAATCTTCATCCACGGACTGGAACTCCTTCCACACGGCTTGCTCCTTTCCTCCTTCCACGGTATAAAACTTCTCGTCAGAGGAATCTATCGTCACCTTAAAATCCGTATTTTCCAAAAACAACGGGAAACCTTTCATGATACTTTCCACCATGACGGTTGCCATGACCGTTTCATCCACTTTCCCGGTCAATTCAAACCGTCCCTCTTGTATTTCTGTGACCAACGTGTCCTTGTCCACGATAAGATAAACTTTCCCCGTGGTTCCATTCATGACATTCCCCGTGATTTTATACCCATTTTGCGCGTAACACCATCCACACGCAAGAGAAACAATAAATGACAATACAATTTTCTTCATACCCGTGATTTTTTAACAACACAACATTTATACAAGGAGGGGTGTTTTGCCACACCCTCCTGCATCATTATTAATACAAATAAAAGACTATTCCAAAAATAAATTACTCTACCGAATAAAGCGCCTCAAAAGCCTCTACATACTTTTTCATCCCCTCGTATTTACGATGCACCTTATCAAAGTCGTAATACGGATTAGCGTAAAACTCCGTATCACGGTTGCGATAGACATATACAAGCGCAACATACTCCAGCAAGTCTTGCTCTTGACTCGGAAAGACTCGAATCTCCTCCAAATCGACCTTATAGCCGAACAATCCCCCGGTAGGTCTCAAGTCCCTTGTATACCCGGCAGTACCGGAAGGCCACCAGTCTTCATACGTTTCCCTTTTCAAGCCTGTCGTCGTGATATTATACCATTCCGCCTTCAACAAATCCTTATTGACACCGCCGCCCAGTATCCACTCCACCACTTTAGCCGCAAGAACTCTCCCCGCCCACATAGCAACCCCCTCATCATCATTCTCCTCGATCATCCTTTTCAACTCACCCAACTTCCCTACCACGACTCCTTTTTGTGCGGAATGAATGGCCAAAGAGTAAGGATAGTAATATTGTACATACCCACCGGTCTCAGAACTATACCGTGACAACGGTTTCAAGTCATTAATGGAGTCCACTAAATAAAACGACTTCGGACGCCCTTCACCGGCTTTAGCCAAATACGGGATGACTTTATCCCGTATGGTCTGTACCGCGTACATCATCGCTGTCGTATCGGCACTGTTCACCGCGTAACGCGTTTGAAGATCCTTAGAAGAAAGGGTATCCCCGAAAATGGAATAGCGTATATTGAATGTTTCCACTCGCATGATCGGATTGCCTTGGGCATCCGTGGCATAACACTCCTCTCCCAATGTATCATTCACGAAAATAGGCACCCGGGTGTCCGTGTACACTTTATAAATCAACTGATTCAATTCTCCCGGTTTATCCTGAATCACAAACCAGTCACGATCCACGTGAGAGGGGGTCGTGATCTCCTCGTCATCCTTGTTACAAGCACTGAACGCCAGTAAACAACCCATCCCGTATAACAAATATTTTTTCAACATATTCTCTTATCTCTTAATTATACACAAACCATTTCACTCTTCGATTCCGCCTAACATGGAACGTTCTGGTCGATCCGGATTTTCAATCAACCCCTCGTTGTAGGTGATCGCACTCGAGGAATAGGGCATGATCCACCCCTCGTCCTCGCCATATTTTCCCAACTCGTAGTATCCTTCCCAAAGACCACCCGTATTATTACCCGAATAAGCATACGTGCTATGGCGTATCGGCTCATTATACGGGTATTTCGTGTTCACTGCATAGCGTTTCAAATCCGGCCAGCGGTGTCCCTCGAAGCAAAGTTCTTTACGGCGCTCGGAACGGATAAAGTCCACCAAATCCTTCTCTCCCAATGCGGAAATCTGCGGCAACATCCCCTCCGCGTAACGGGTATTCAACAAAGGCTGTAAAGTAGCCGCGGCTCCCGCCAGATCCCCCTTCATCGCCTGGGCTTCCGCCTTGTTCAGGTAAATCTCCACAGTGCGGATCAAAAAAGAGTCAAATATCTTAGGGTGAACAGAATTTGCATTTCCGTCATAGTAAGCATTTTTTACCACACCATAACGGTCAAGCGCCGTATTGTGCCCTTGGAAATAACAATCAAAGCGCAAATCCTTCACATCCTCCCCGTTATCAAATTCTCGTATCAAACTTTCCGACAGGGTGTATGTCATGCCATATCCATGCTTATTACTATGCACTGGGGCAAACATTTCCTGCACGAGGGCATTTCCCATGGTGAATACAATTTCCGGATTGTCCTCCGTGTACAAATGGTCCCGTTCCGCAACACCACCTTCCGTCTTGTAGGTTCTCAAATCCGACAAACGGTCACCGTCACACAAAAGCAACGCGGAATCACATTGCTCGATGACCTCATCGTATCTCTCCATGTACAGGAGCAAGCGACTCAGCAAAATACTGGCAGCCAGGTGGTCGGCTCGGTAAAACGTCCTTTGGTCCACCCCATCCAGGCATTCGCAAGCCTGCCGCAAATCGCTCTCGATCAATCCATATACCTCCCCGACGGTGGCTCTCGTGAATTTGGCTTCCGTCACCCACTCGAACGTCTTCAACGGGATACTCAAATCCGCCCCCTTATTTTTAGCATCATAAGCCCGACCGAAGAGATTACTGGACATCAAATAATAAGCCGCCCGCAGGAACAGTCCCTCCCCGCGAATCCTCATCCGCGTTTCAAGCGGCTCGTCCGGGAACTCATCCACGTAATTGATGATCGTGTTCACGTAAGCGATGTGCGCATACAATTTCTCGTCGGACTCTTCTGTTATCTCCATGTCACTAAATGCCAAGCGGAAAGGATCCTTTTGCCACGTGGCAGTCCTACGCAAATAATCAACGATAGAACCGCTCATGTGCCCGTCTTGCTCCGCTGCCACCAATTCCTCCGCATCATCATCCATTACAAACAACCAAGGATAATAACCGCCACGAACGTCCTTACCATTCTCATGTTTCATGTACCCGTTCCCGATCAGCACCTCGTCCAGATCCTTGCACGACGAAGCATACACCTGATCCTTAGAATATTCTTCCAAAAAATCACTACATCCTCCCCAGATCAAACCCAATACGGCGAGAGATATATAAAATAGATTGCACTTCATACTCTACATTTTAGAAAGTTACATTTAAAGTTAGCGAATAAGTCGGACGAACCGAAATATTTATTAATGATGTCGTCCCCGATTGCGAAGGATCCTGTCCTTTCAATTTCTTGCTACATAACGTGAAAAGATTCGTACCGCTGACAGACACGTATGCCGATTGCATATAAAGATACTTGCAAATCCGCTCCGGTACCACGTAGCGCAACTGCACGCTGGAGAGCTTCAAATAATTCCCCGATGCCAGGCGTACATCGGAATTATCATACATCTGCCAATAGTTCTGATTCCAATCATAAGCATTATTCTTCCACCAACCGATATTCATGTGTTCATACGTTGCACCACCGACAATACCCGGGATATTCGTGTATTTCTCGTCACCCGGCACCCGCCAGCGATTCGTCCAGTCCCGGCGCATATTCACCTCCGGGCGCGGGATAGACCCGTTATCGTTGTACATCTTGAACAACCGGATCTTGGAACCGATACTGTACGCAAAGTTGAACGCCAACACCCAATTGTTATACTCGAACGTGTTCGAGATACTTCCCTGCAAGAAAGGTTCCCGGCAACCGGAACGTCCCAGCACGTAGGTCAACCACACATCCTCCTTGTCCATATCTTTATATACCTCACTCCACTGCAACATCACGGGGTTTCCTCCCTCGTCGTACACAAGATTTCCCTTCTCGTCCTTTTTCTGGACAGGCGAACTGTCATCTACCCCGTAAAATTCAGGAGCACCCGTATCATGATTCAAACCTTTAAAGCGGTAGCTATAGAAGGTATTCACCGGACGTCCGGACACGGGAACTTCACCGTTCAAGTACTGGGAAATCGAAATATCATTATCCTGCACCTTCCGGTCTTTCGGCTTGATCTTATCCACCAACTGGTTGAACACAGACCCGAAATTCGGGTCAAACCGCCAGCGGAATCCCCGACGTTCACCCGATGCCGATAACGCCGAGCTTGCCTTATTGATCATGTTATTAATCGGGGTAAACGAGAAATTAAACTCGAATCCCTGGTTCACGAGTATTCCGGCATTCACCGTGTAACTTTTTGTCCCGTTGAAATAAGCCACCGTCTTCTCCATGAAAGCATCCGTCGTACGGCGATAATAATAACCCACGTTACCCGTCAATTTACGATTGAACAAGGCAAACTCCACGCTACCGTTAAACGTGGCGGTCTTTTCCCAGCTCAACACGGGATTTGGGAAATTGACAATCTCCGATTCGAATTCATCGAAAAAGATGTTCGTACCTCCCTTTTTGATAATCAACCGAGGCGACTCCGTGTTAGACATATTCCCCTGGTACCCGAAAGAGAGTTTCAAGGCAAACGTGTTCACCCAACTCACCCCGTAAAGCAAATTATCGTGCATATTCCAACGACCGGAAAGCGACCAGATCGGCAAAAACTTCTCGTTACTCCGGTCCCCGAACTTGTTAGACCAGTCCATACGCATGTTACCGTTCAGGATATAGGTGTTTCTCCATGACCAAGAAACGGAAGCAATCGTACTCACTTGGCGGGTCAGATTATCAATCAAAGCTCCGCGGGCTTCAGGCGAATGCGACCACTCGGTAAAATCCTCGTAAAGCTTTTGATCCCAATCGTCAAAAATCATACCCCGGTCCGGGAGGTAATTTCTTTTCGTGATCTTGAATCCCGAATACTTTGACGACCGAACCTCTCCAATCAAGGAGGCATTCAAGGACTGGTCTTCATTCAACGCTTTATTGAAAGAAAGCGTCCCGCGAAGGTTGTAACTCTCGTTCGTCGTATTCGATAACCGCAACTCGCCCCCGTTCACGAGCGTCGCCGTAGCTTTGTTCTGGTCACCAGGGACATAGTCATTGATGGCCCTTTTATAAATATTCCTTCTGGAAATGGCATAATACGAATTTTCCCCGAACCAGACATCCTCATCCGTGTGAGAAACGTTGTACGAAAAATTCACGTCGAATTTCAACGAAGGAATAAAACGATACCCTAAAGAGATCTGCAACCCGATTTGGTCCGTGTCAATATGCTTCCATGAATTTTTCATCTCGTTAATCATATTGAAATCAGAAACGTAATATCCACTGGGGTTTACATCATAGTACAGCAGTTCACCGTCCTTCGTGTATGCGGGTACGCTTCGGGAAGTGGTGTAAGCGTAATTGGCAACACTCCCTTGGTCATTGTCCGGCGTGTACTCTTTCTTTTGCAAATTCCCGTTCAAACCGAAACGGAAATCCCACTTCGCGTAATTCAGATTCAAGTTGGCCATCGCCGAGTAACGTTTGCTCACCTCCCCCCGAGTATTCCCACGGTCATCCATATATCCCACGGATGAATAATAACGCAAATTTTCCGTTCCTCCGGAAACGCTCACCGTGTGATTGTGCGAGTAGGTATCCTGCAACAATATTCCCAACCAATCCGTGTTTGCCGTTTCCATTTCGTCCACACGCTCCACGAACTCCTCGTGACTGATTTTATTGTTAAGCAGATCAGAATAAGCAGACTCGTAACCGACCCACGCCTTCAGTGTCGGAACACGCCACCCGGCTTGTATGGCTTCCCGGGAATAAGCGATACGCTCCATGGAGTTCATCACATTCACCGCCCTATCCGTGTAACGGGGACGTTGGCGGAAAGTTCCTGTCAAACTATATGAAATAGAGGGTTTTCCTACCTTACCCTTTTTCGTGGTAATCACGATCACCCCGTTGGATGCCTTCGGACCGTAAATCGCCGTGGCGGAAGCGTCCTTCAACACGTCGATCTGGTCAATATCGCTCGGGTTCAAACCAGAAATGGCATTTCCCAACAAGTTCACGTAGTCCAAGCTATTGATGTCTGCCGCATCAATATTTACCGGGTCATCCAGAATCACCCCGTCCAACACGTAAAGCGGTTGCGTGGACCCCAACAAAGTAGTCGTTCCCCGGATTTTGATCTTCGGGGTTGCACCTACCTGCCCCGAGTTTTGCATAAAAATCATCCCCGGCACCCGACCTTCCAACATCTGGTCCAACGTGGCAACTCCCGGCTGCATAATATCGTCCATTTTCAAGGAAGTAATCGCACTGGTCGACGTCCGCTTATCCTGGTTGAAATACCCAAGGGACACCACCTCTTCCAATTCTTCCAAATCTTCTTCCATGACAATATGCAGCGTATCCGTTTTCACGTTGAAAGGCACTGTCTGCTTCTTGAAACCGATAAACGAGAATTCCAAGGAACCTTCCGTTATCGGCAGATCCAAAGCGAACCACCCTTGAACGTTGGTTGTCGTTCCCAAAGCCACTCCCGTTACCTTTACCGTTACTCCCGGCATCGGCGACTTTTGAGCATCATGCACAAATCCTTTCACCCGCACAGATTTCTTCTCCGGCTCCGTTTGCCGTACTTTTATCACGATGATTTTATCCATAAAAGTGTACGTCAACTGCGAGTTTTCCAACACCCGGTCCAAAACGTTTTTCACCGTTTCATTTTTCACGTTCACGGATACCAAGCCTAATATCTCCGCTTGTTCCCGGTTGACCATAAAATTCAAGTCTGTCTGCTCCTGAATCTTATCCAACACCGTTTTTAACGTCACGTTTTCTAAATTCAGGCTAACACGTTCTTGCTGCGCAACCGTCGTCGCCGAAAGCCCAAACGAAAAAACACAAATTAAAATAAGACACAATTTCATAACACGTTCAAATTTTCGCCAACGAAATCTTCCGACTCGATGGTCTTCTCGTTTTTTTTGCATACTTTTGTTATTAAATAGTTTATAATAGCAACAGGTCCTTGTTGACGCAATACCGGTTGCGATGAATTATGATCAATCGGAAGGTGCTGCTACACCTTCCTTTCTTAATTTACAATGATTCTATTTTTTACTATATCAAATTTTATCCCGGTAGATTCCGTCACCGTGGCTAAAATCTTACGCACATCCTCGTAACGTTTCAGGAAACCCGAGAAATGTAACTCTTTTCCCCGGTCGGAAACGTAAACCACCTCCATGTCATACCAACGGGACAATTCACCCATGATGTCCTCCAACGTCTTGTCATTGAAATAGAACACTCCTTCTCGCCAAGCCGTGTATTGACGTACATCGACTTCCCGCACGCGAATCTCCCTGTCCGCCCGGTTATATTCTGCCAACTGCCCCGGTTGTACCCGTACCTCCCGGGAAGACGCCAACGACTGCATCCCGATGCTTCCTTCCACCAGCACGGTCTGCACGGTTTTCATCCCGTGGGTATTCACGTTAAACGAGGTGCCATACACCCGCACCTGGACACTATCCGCCACCACGTAAAATGGAATCTCTTCATTCTTGGCAACCTCGAACCACGCTTCCCCTTTCAAATAAACCCTCCGTTCATCTCCCGCAAAAGCCAAAGGATATCTCAACTCGCTATCGGCATTCAAGTGCACGACGGAGCCATCGGACAACTCTACCCGGAACTCACCTCCCCGGGGCACAAACAAGGTGTTGTACAAATCTTCCCGCTTACCAGAGGTTTCCGCTTCTTCCGGCGTGTAAGCGATCACGCCTCCTTTCACTTCAATCGCCTTATCCTTCTCCTGCAACCGCATGGTGTCCTTTCCGCCCAAAGCCACACGCTCTCCCCCGCTCAATTGCAGGATCACCTGTTGATTTCCACGAACCCCGTAAACAATAAGTGTTTGCTCTGCCACCTGTCGTGATTCCCCCAAAAACAACCACACACCACACATCACGAGCAACAAGCTACACGCCACGGCACATACCCGTCCAATCACACGCCTCCGCTTTTTCGCCAGAACCTGGCGGAAAGCCTTATTCCCGTCGTACTTGCCACGCCTCCGAATCTCCTCCTCGAACACACGGGGAGTAGTCAACTCCCGAACAATCCTATCTTCATTTTCTCGCTCTTGCCCCTCGTCCTCCCTTGAAAGCCGATTCGCCATATTCACCACCGTCCGCCGGGCAAGATCATCTATGTCTTTCCAATCCATGGTTTAGATTTTAAATTCACATATAAACGCAAAAATTGAAAAAACGGGTGACAAGATTTTCAAGAAAATTGATTTTTAGGAAAAATCATCGTCAACAAGAAATGTAACTTATTGGCATCAAAATGTTCTCGGATATACTGGTAAGCCCGTTTTTTTTGAGTTTTCACCGAATTTTCACTCACGGAAAGCATCGAGGCAATATCTTGCACTTTATGTCCTTGCAAAGTAAATAATAAAATATCCCGTTGCTGCCCCGGCAACTGATTGAGTATTTCGTAAAAATAAGTAATCACTTCCTCGCGCAAAGCCAAAGCCTGGGCCGCTTCCTCCTCATCCTCAAGTAACCGACTTCCATCTTGCAAACGTTCCAAAGATACCCGTTCCCTCAAAACACTCACGGCTGCATGGTAGACACTCTTGTAAAGCCAAGCGGACAACGCTTTCATGTCAGAAAAAGTCACGCCAGTATTCCACACCTTAATCAAACACTCCTGAACAATATCTTCTGCAATTCCACTATCGTTCAATAATTTTTCGACATAACCGCATAATGAAGTATAGTAATGATCGTAGAGCTTTTTCAAAGCTCTATCATTTTTCTTATTGACCCCCTCAATAAACTCCAATGCATTCATATGCCCACGAACTATTTACACTTGAAATTCGAAACAAAGATAATTTGTTTTCAATAAATACCTATCAGGACGAAATAACTTTGCACAAGTTATCGAAGAAAAATGTGATATTTGTCACAAATAATGGACATAACATGTAATTTCATAAAATAACCAGTCCCGGGAGGAAATTTCCCGGGACCAATTATACTCGTTTATTTACTATTCTCCAATCTCAACTAAAACACCCGTATTTTACCCAGGGATACGGTATGATAATTACCCAAATACACCTGGTCTCTAACAACAAATTTCAAATAACGGCCGTGCAAGGGAGTTGGAAATGTTATGAGCGTACTTTCCCCAACCGTATTTCCCAAAGTATTCTCGATTACATGAGTCGCATCTTTCCAAGTTTCACCATTTTCAGACACTTTAATCTGAATCATCTTGGCTATACATTTCCTGTATGCCGAAACGACAGACGATTTTTGGGTAACCAACACACCATTCATAAATTGATCCTTTTGCATATCCACAACCATCTCGTAAGTATAAGCATTGGAATGTCGTGCCGGTTGCCATCCACTTGTGGAATTTTCATTAAATATAACCTCAAATCCCAACCCGTATTCTTCATTCGAACAAGAATATCTCCAATTTTCACTACTGAAGAAAGACAAGTCGCCAGGGAGCGTTGGATTAGGCATATCTTCCACAAAAGAAAATTCTCCCGCCGGGAAATAATGATCGTTATAATGCTTCACGTTCAAGTTATTTATCTTACAAGCAACATCTAAAGCGAACGCACTGATATCCCAATCAGTAACTTTACTTGCATCTTTATTCTCGCTCAAATCCTTTTCAGCCAAATAACGATTTTTGCCCAAAAACAATGTTCTCAAATTCGGGAAATTCAAGATATCCTCAAACGAATCTATATCATAATCAATTTCCAATTCCGTTTGGGCATTCACGAACGCTTCCGTGATTTCCGACTGTCCGTATTTTTCCCGCAATACTTTTTTAAATTCGGGTGTATAAACGTGATAATCACGTGCCAATTCGTAAGGATTAAAAACGATCAAATCCGAACATCCGCTTAATCTCCCGCTACGGTCTATCGTCACTTTCGTCCCCGGATCTATCTCATCCGGAACCAAATAGTATTTATTATCAGTAACAAATACGCTATCTAATTCCACGACCTTACGTGCTCCTCCCGAGTAATAATTCAAACTGGCGGTTTCAACATCACTCTGCCATTCACTAAAAACAATTGCCAAACGATTCTTCACGTAGAAATACTTATTAAACATGCGCGTGAAAGAAAGTATGCTCTCGTGCTCAAGCGTATAAGGACGTTTAGAATCCAAAACAGGCAACGAACAATTCCCGTCCTTATCCACGCTACGCACGGCAACCTCATACGTCGCATTCTCCAAATTCCGTATATTACACTCCGTGGATCCTTTTTCCAACAAGGAATCTCTCGTGACCCCCTCCAAAGTCCAACTCACCTTGATTTTATCTATTGCCGGATCAACATGGTTCGTCCACGTTACAATCAATCGTTGCCAACCGGGGGTAACAGACAAGTTGTCACATTTTCCCAAGTAACGAATCGTCCCTTCTCCGGCATAGTCTTTATACGTATCTTCCAAACTTTCACATCCCCCCAAAATGAACAGGGAAGCAAAAAAACATAAATATCTTTTCAATTTCATAACACGACCTTATTTTGCTGTATAAATTTCCAATTCATGAATAGTCACATGTTTGTTATAATTCGAACCTGCCATGGGATTTTCATACCCTCTCGGGTTAAAAAACACTTCGTTCACCACGAATTTCAAGTAACGGTATTTATTCCCGGTAGCCGGACAACTCAATCTCATGTAGCACGGTTCTGCAAAAGAAAGGGCATCCCAACTTAGTATTTCATACTGAGCATCCCCATCATTGCAACGTTTACACCATCTCTTTTCATTATCAACCTTCCGGTCTTGCTCAAAATTCACTATTTCTTCCCACGAAGCATCATCATTCATATCGTTAGAACCATACACGGTTACACTACTTGGCAATTTAGATGCATAACAACTCGTCCATATTTCCCCGTATTTTGGCGTGTCATAGTAATCATTAGGCCCAAAAGGGAAAGAATATCTCACGAACAACATGGCATAAAGCCTAAATTCAGCGGGAAGCTTCTGTTCCTTCATATCAATAATAAATAATGGCTTGCCAAGGCAATTCGCTTTAGATAAATAAGTACAGAAATTATCAAACCCGTCCCAACCGAAGCACGCTTCCCCTTTCAAATCACCATCAAACAAATACGATTTACCTAACTTGTACTCGGGATCTTCATAAGAAAGATTCTTAGGATCATGAAAATCGAAATCAGCAGGATCCAATTTTTCTATTTTCAAAGGTTCGACATTCGACCAAATTTTCTCTTTCACCATATATCCCCGAAAATCTTCCGTACGCACGACCACATCATAAGAAGGACGAACTTGCTGTGGAGTTATTTGTAAAGAACCTTCCCCTTTAGCCAAAACAAAACTATTGATCAACAACGTATCCGGTTGCTTACTCAGGGGATCTTCCCCGACATAAAACACGTGCGCCATCCCTTTTGACTCCTCTGTAATATTATAGTCAAGGCGAATACTCCCCCAAACAGGATAAACTTCCAAATGATCAAAAAACGATACGGGTCCGGAATCTCTCGTGTCAAAGGTCACTTCCACGGGTTCCGACTCTAAATCGTCATTATTACAAAGTGTAACTTGGGCAGGCACGCCCTTTTGCGCTTCATTAAAACCCAATAAAACCAAAGAATCGCAAGCATAACTCCCGGAGCAAATCATCGACTTGCCGAAAGCATCTTTGTAACGCACGCGAATATAAAGGATATCCCCGTCGGAAGGTAACTTGTAATGCATAACAGATCCCCCCGGGATAGGAGTAAAAGACAAATTTTCAGCCGGCATCGAGATTTCAAAATAAGAGTCATCATCTTGACAACCGTAAAACGCCCAAAGAGCCAACAATATATATATTAACTTTTTCATATTTCTTTATTTTTACACGTTTACCAATTGGGATTCTGTTCGCAACCCGAAATAAGAATCTCCTCGCTACGTATCGGGAAAAGATAATCTCTCGGAGAGATAAATTGCCTCTTGGACCACACGACCACAGGTCCATCGAAATTATTATAGAATTGTCTCGGGGTCTTCCCGGTAACAAGCCAACCGTAAAGATCCGAGTTCAACTCCTCGGCTGCCATCAACCAACGCCGCAAATTCCAGAAACGCCTGCCTTCAAAAGCAAACTCCACGTTCCACTCCTGCCGAATAATCTGCCGCATTCCTTCCTTTGTCCTTACCTTTCCCGGGTTGGTGGAATAATTTTGCCATGCGTACTCCACGTCAGGAATCCCGGCTCTCTCACGCACGGCATTTAACGGGTCGTACACGTGTTCCTTATCGGGCACATCCAGATACTCGTTCCAAGCTTCCGCTTTCATCAAATACAAGTCTGCCAAACGAATCAACACGCAAGCCTCTTCATTCGAGAATGTATTTTTATAATCTACATTGCTTTGAGTGGAACGAGAGCCTTTTTTCATATAATACCCCGTCAAATTCTGAGGTTGCGAATTAGATATTTGCGTGTACAATGTACCGAAACGCTCACCTTGGTAAGCTCTCACAAGATCATTCTTCTCATCTATCGAATTCCCTCTCTGAAAATAACAACGGTCTGCCGCAATATGCGCGTAAAAACGAGGTTCCCGGCGAAGATGCAGGCGTAACACACTATCCGCATCAAGCAAAACGACATTTTTATATTTTGTATCCGTCTCTTTTCCGATTTGATACCGGGAAGTATAATCCCATTCACGGTCTTCATTTATAGGCAATCCGTGTTCCGTGTAATACATCTCGACCATTTTAATACTTGGAGCAATACACCCAAGAAGATCCTCATTATAATCCGTTGTACCACTTCTGAAATAAGGACGAGTCCATCTTGTCCAAGAGGTCAAGGAACGGTCTTCATACTGAATCATAAAAATGGCTTCACTACTTTCAAAATTTCTTGCTAAAGACGACTCCTCAATATCCGACATGATCGTACGTAAATCCCGGGTATCTTCAGCCTCACTCTCCGTTCTACTTGATACAAGTGTCTTGCCGTTTTCCAAACAAAGCATCAAAGCCGTATCGATAGCCTCTGCCGCCCGTTTCCATCTTTCCCGGTCTGGAGTTTGGTTGAAAAAATTTTCCCCCGTCTTACTCGTGAAATTCGCGAAAGCCGGATTCCCGTTGAACAAAGGGGATGCCGCGTAAAACAACGTCATCGCTTTAAGTGCTGCCGCCGACTCCAAACTGTGATACGCCCAACGGCTTACCGATTTTTGGTTCATCGGGGGCAAATCTTTCATCGCTTCATCCAACAAAGAAACAATCGCTTCAACACAAATATCAAACGGCTTGCGAGGCTGTTTCATCTCGCTAATACCTGCATTTGTAGCTATATTCTCCGGCACCAAAATAATAGGACCGTAACGACGGAGCAATTCGAAATAATAATGAGCTTTAAGCGCTTTTATCTCTGCCGCCCACAACACTTTTTCCTGCTCTTCCATATTATACACATCGCCTATTTTCTCCAAAAAAGTATTGCAATAACGAATCGCGTTATAAGCCGCATCCTTTCGCCAAATATTCCCGTAAGGATCCGCCGTCATCTGCAAACCGTCCCCGATGTAAAAACCCGCCCAAGCATACGAGAATTGCTGCCGAAGAAAATTTCCTGCGACCACCTCATCCGCTCCGGTATACGACGGGTCAGAAATAATAGAAGCGGTGTAAGGCATCAAAAAAGTATGGCAAAACTTAAACCAATTTTCCGCTTGATCCCGTTTTTCAAAAATAGTTTCAATCGTTTCTATATCATTATCAGGAACGACATCCAAGTAATTACACCCGGGGAAAAGCAGGGTTAATATCAATAATAACGAACTAAAATGTTTCATAATAATCATAGCATTAAAATTAGAAACTAAAATTCAAGCCGACCGTGTAGGTCTTTTGAATCGGATAATTAAAACCATTTTCACCCAACTCTACATCCCATATTTTGAAATTGGAAATCAAAAACGGATTATTGGCACGCACAAAAAATTTCATATTCTGCAATTTCCAACGTTCCATCAGTTTCCGCGGCATATTGTACGCCAATTCCAGCGAAGTACAACGCAAAAACCGGCATTCCCGCATAAAATAAGTACTCTTGCGCACTTCTGACGCTTTACGATTATACCAATTTTCCTCCGGATTATGCTGTATCAAATTATAAGTCGACAAACGAGGCCAAAATGGCTTTTTAACCATATTATCTTCCGACCAATGGTCTTTATAAATCGCTGTCAACATGGCATGGTCATCGACAAACGGGGACAATTTTTCCGGGTTCATGAAAAACGAGCGTTTACCGGAACCTTGAAACGCAAAACTAAACTCAAAATTCTTATAATTGATAAATCCCTGGAATCCATATATTAACCGGGGAGTTTCCGGAAAGCCTATAAACGTGGCATCATTCACATCAATATATCCATCCCCGTTTATATCCCGATAGCGAATATCCCCAGGCATCACATCACCACTCTGTTTGGGTGAATTATCAATCTCCGCCTGATCTTGAAATACCCCTTCCGCAATATACCCTATCGCTTGGGAAATCTCTTTTCCGACCTTCCTTTGCCAGGCAGGTTTGTCTCTGGCTTCTTCGATAGCTTTATATACCACTTTGTTATACGTTAACGTTCCATTCAAAATTATCCAAAAATCAGGACTGAAAGCATGTTGTATCTTTCCCGAAAAATCAATCCCCCGCGAACGGGATTTACCGATATTATCCAATTGGGAAAACTCTATACCCATATTCGCCGGTACATTCGTACGATATCCGATAATATTATGCCGAATCTCCTGATAAGCATCTAATGTAAACTCCACAAGACCTTTGAACAACTTCGTTTCAATACCCAAATTTACTTGTTCCGCAATTTCCCATTTAATTTTCTCATTAGCATAATACAAAACTTTTCTCGCCACCAACTGGCCACTACCCGTACCGGATTCCGGATCCTTGTATCCCATTTGTCCCACGATATTGGGCAAATAAACAAAACGAGGTGAGGACACGATACCATCATTACCGACCTGCCCGTAAGATGCCCTGAACTTCAAAAAATCCAACCATTTAGAAGTCGATGCCATAAACGGCTCGCTCGTTACAACCCATGCAATTCCTCCCGCGGGGAAAAAACCCATTTGGTTATCCTTGGCAAAACGTTCCGATCCGTTATACCCGAAACTGCCTTCAACGAAATAACGATCCTTGAACCCGTAACTGCCACGCATCGAAAACGTCAAATTACGCTGAGGCATCCCGTCCAACACTTTTTCTATCGGCGTATACGTGTATTCCGAAGCTTGAAAAACTGCCGTTAACGAAGTCTGATGCTCTTTCCAAGCAGCAGTGTGCAACAAACGAGCTTCATACGTCACTCGCGTATTGGTCGTCGAAACCCTTGCATCTGGATCAATCATTAAAGCCCGGTAATCCGTTGTTGATAAATTCTGTAGCGTATGCTTCCCCGTTTCAAAATCGTAATTAAGCAATGAATATTTAGCAGGCATCGTCCTAAAACCTGTCGTGTAATAACCGGACTGCGTCACCGACACACTTGCCCTCGCTTCCAGCCCCTTCACGATACTGCCAAGATTATGAATATACTCCGCCCTGTTGGTGGTAGAATAACGAGTCCTTTCCAAATATCCCCGATGCAATTGCATATAAGGATTTATTTGACTGGATGACTCTGTTGCCCCGAAACGAAGATGAGGCCAATTGTAAGTATCGTCCCCAGGATAAAGCGGGGCAAAATCCACGGGAGATGCGTTAAACGCCAACGAATAGGCTTGTGTCACACTCTCTAACGGGCCATGATACTTATCTATCGTTGTGGATGAATTGATCACCAATTTTATACCAGCCTTCAAATCTATATTTAAATTAGCCCGGAACGAAGTTTGATTATTCGTGATATTACAATCAAAATCATTCAACTTATCCGTTTTCAACATACCCATATCACGATTGTAATTCACAGAAGCATAATATTGAATCACTTTACCACCACCGCGAATATTCACGCCTAAATGATGGTTCGTATTATAATCCTTAAACATGATCTTATACCAATCGTTAGACGGGTATACCCAAGACGGATATTTCCCAGAGGCAGTACGGTTTATTCGTTCCACGCTATATTTCGGGGTCGCTAACGGATCGCGGGCAAGCAAAGCTTGATTATACATCTTCATATAATTAATAGGATCCACGACATCCAGTTCTTTGGTCGGCATCGAAAATACCGCCTCGTAACGGGCCGTGGCATACACGCTTCCCTCCTGTCCTTTTTTCGTGGTCACCAAAATAACCCCATTTGCGCCACGGGCGCCATACATGGCCGTGGCAGAAGCATCCTTCATCACGCTGAAAGATTCGATATCCTCCGGGGCAATACGCGCCAAATCCAACTTGGAAGATTCCACCCCATCCAACAGAATCAACGGGTCTATATTTGCCCCCGTTTGGAAAGACGTGATACCACGAATGTAAAACTTGGTATTCATCTCTTCCTCTGTCAACGCCGCTGGAAGCCCACCGGTTTGCCAACCGATCATTCCGGCAATTTTACCGGCAAAACTTGAAGTCAAGTCACTATTTGAAGATTTCAAATCCATCGGGCGTACCGTCGTGATTGCCGACACCACGCTCTCTTTTTTCTGTGTACCGAACGCCACGACCACCGTTTCCTCCAATTCCTGGCTATCTTCTTTCATGGTAATCCGAAGCGTATCTTTCGCCGTTCTCTCGAAGAAATCAACCGTTTCTCTTTTAAAACCGATAAAAGAAAATTCCAATGTCCCTGTTAGCATCGGCAACTCCAAAGCAAACCACCCATCCTCGTTCGTCGAGGTACCCAGCGCAAGACCGGACACTTTCACCGTCACTCCCGGCAAAGGTTGCTTCTTCGTGTCATGCACGAATCCCTTCAACCGAATCGTTTTCTTCTCCGGTTCTTCAGTCTTTGTTTGCAATGTCTTTATCAACACGACACCATCTTCCAATCTCCAGGTCAAACCCGTACCATGCAACAATTGATCCATTACTTCTTTCACCCCTGCGTCTTTCACCTTCAAATCCCGCTTTCCACACTTTTCCAGATCCTCCCCTCTATACAAAAAACGATAATCAAAAGTCTTACGTAACTCTTGAATAATCTCCAACATCGAACGCTGTTTCAAATCCAAGGTTACTTTAGTATTCTGAGAAAACCCATTGGCATTCGCAACAAACATCGTTAGTAACAACAAATAGATACTCAATCTCATAATCTTACAAATTTTTAACACGCACCTTCCTCGAAGGCATGCATACATTCGCTTTTTTTTCATAGTTTTGTTCATTGAATTTATAATATGGACTAAATGTTCATTAGACGGAAAGGGGTAGGAGCCTTTCCGTTTTTTATTTAGCCCCGATAGTTACACATTTACCTTTAATATCTATTTTTACTCCCGCAACTTCTTCGAGCATTTTCACAATCTTCTCGAAACTGTCATATTTTTTCAAATCACCCGAGAATCGATAGTTTCTCACCTCTTCGCCAGAATAAAATACATCCATCTCGTACCAGCGTTTCAATTGTTCCATAATTTGCTCCAACCGCTGGTCTTCAAAAATAAAAAGACCATTCTTCCACGCGGAATAAATAGATGCATCCACTTCACGAAGCAGGCATGAATTCTCTTCTTTATTGAACACCAATTGTTCGTCAGGAGAAATCCTTACACGTTCATTCGAAAGAATCACCTCTACACTGCCCTCCGCCAAAGTAGTGATCACGTCAACATCATTCTCGTAAGCCGATACATTGAATTTTGTTCCCAACACCTTAATATCCACATTTGCAAAAGTTTTTACAATAAAAGGCTTCTCCGAATCGGAAGCGACCTCGAAATATCCTTCACCTTTCAGATAAACAACCCGCTGCCCTCCTGCAAATTGTACCGGATAGCGCAACTCACTTAACGCATTCAACCACACTTTTGTCCCGTCAGCTAATTCAACCTTAAACTCTCCGGCACGGGGAACAACAAGCGTGTTATACACTTGTTCCTGCACAGGTTTATTCTCTTCCCGGTAAGAAATCGTTTGCCCAGACACCTGAATGTCTGCGGAAGATTCTCCGCACACAGTTTGTAAAGTATCAACCAACGCTATTCTCTCGCCTGTTGATAAAACCAACACGGCATTTCCTCGAGCTATTTCAATCGGAACAAGAGATTGTTTCCTTCCCTCACCATCCATTTGCCAACGGAGTATCCCGGCAACACTAAACAATAATACCGCAACTGCCACATAACGCCACCAAACACCTAGCACACGGGAAGTCTTTTTCGTCCGGTACTTATGAAATATTGCCAACTGTTGCTCCACCTGCTTCTCGGAATAAAGCCATTCCCTTTTTCCTTTCTTGAATTTTTCCTTTATCTCCCGATAAATCACTCGATTTTCATCCGCCTCTCGAAGCCACGCATCCAATTCCCGACGTCCCGAATCATCCAGACTCCCGGTCAAATCCGCGGCAACCAAACGAGAAATTTTAAATGTACCTATTAAATCGTCTTTCATGTAATATGATTTTACAACTAAAGACGTAACCTCCCTAAAAACGGGTGAATAAAAAAACTATTTTTTTAAAATTCTCCCAACAGAATCAATAACAAGATCAAATAGTCTTTGGATAAAATCTCCCGAAGTGCCGCGTAACCATTCTTTTTCAATGTTTTAACCGTATTAATCGACACCCCTAGCGCCTCACTCACTTCTTGATTAGAATTCCCATCCAATCCCAATAAAATCACTTGACGGGTCTGTTCCGGCAAACGGTCTATAGCGGAATAAAGAATTCGAAACGTTTCCTGCCTCATCACTTCCTGTAAAAAGACCGAAGTTTTAAATTCATTCTCCTGAAGATAACGGGAAACATAATTACTCTCCGCTTGTTTCCGTCTTAAACGATCAAAACAAAGATTACGAGCCGAAATAAACAAAAAGGCTTTCGCATTCTCCTCGGAATCAAATTCTTTCCACCGTTCGAATACCTTCAAAAAAACATCCTGAGCCAAATCGGTAACATCCTCTGCCCCTCCCATGACTCGCTCGATAAACGAGCAAATCGGATTAAAAAAGGACTTGAAAAAAGCATCAAAATTATTACCTCCGCTCATGGACATCATTAACATTCGTAAAACCGAGACAAATATATGATTTTTATCGTTGCACTCGATATTTTATAATGTGATTTCCGTCACTTCCGGCAAACAGATAAAAACCAGACGTATTTCCTTGATCGAAGAAAGCGATCGAGAAAGGCGAATTTCCCCGAATAGGGAAACCCTTCGACACCTCTTGCAACCCAAGCAAAAACAAATGTTCGCCCTTTTCATCCAGCATCCCGATACGGGTATCCCGGGCAGAAAAACGATACGTGTACGGGTAACCTAACCCGGCATGATCCCATTGGTGCTCAGAGAGCAATTTCCCTTGACCATCATATACCTGCAAGGTATTTTCCAACGTGTACACGAACTCGTCCCGTCCGTCACTATTGACATCCCCGACATTCAACCATCCGCCGCCGATCATCTTTTCCCCTTTCACCCGTTGCAGATTTCCCCGGAGGTCAACCAAGAGAATCTCCCCGTTCGCATCCGTGAAAGCAATCCGGGGTGTCCCGTTCTGTCTCGTCAAATACAACATGGTATTCCCCGCCAGATTCAACAAAGTAGATACCTTCACACGTTCCTTTCCCCGCCGGTCAAGAATATACAGGCGGTAGCGGTCGGCATACACGATATAATCTTTCCCGTCCACCCGGAAATAGTAAATTTTGGAAACAATATCATTATCGCTCTTCGGCGTCGACCAGCCTTTCACGAAATTACCCGACAACTCGTAGAGATAGAGGTTATGGTCTGCCGCCGGAGCAAAAATCCGGTAGTTCTTGTTACTCTCATAATCGCATAACGTAATGCCCTGCTCGCAAGGCGACTTGAATGCCAAGGGATAGCGGGGCAGATAATTCCCGTTCCGGTCGATCAGGTAAAGATGAGTCGGCGTGGAGAAAAGATATTGCAATTTGCCATTCTTGAACATATCCACTTGATAGACTTCGCTGTTGATCTTCCCTTCTATCGGCAATTTCCAAAGGATACGCCCGACATCGTTGATCAAATAAATCGTATTGCTTTCATCCTGCACGAAAAGTTCCCGTTCCTTCGTGTTATGATTCGTCACGATAGCAGGCTTCATCGTCAATTTTCCATCCAGTTTTGTCTGCCACATCACTTGAGCCGGCCTCTGTTCCACCTCTTCCGTACTCAGGAACAGCATGTGATACAACATACTACCCTCGCTCCCCCACTGCAAAGCAAAAGAAGAAAATGCCTCCATATCCGCCTTATTGCGTTCCAACAAACCATGCAACACGCCTCTCGTGATATTCTCGTAGTAAGGCAACATGGGAGGCAACTCAGACAAATACATCCAATTGAATTTCGCCGACAACTTGCTTCTCAATTTTTTGTACCATTCTTGATCCCGGACACTCAACCGACGCATATAATCTTTCGCGAAAGCCTGTATCCCTTGCTCGGAAGATGCAAAAACAACATAGTTATCTTCCACCATCACGTAATTGGTGGCAATATCATCAAAAATATAACCCCAGAGAACTCCGGCAAAGTCCGGTACCGGCATTTTATAATAAGCGATCGTTTTATCTTTATCCAGCGGGAAAGTACGACGCGCATCAGGCTTCAACATCTTATCCAGCAATTCTTTCGCGAGGCTACCGGCTTTCACGTGTACCACGATCACCCCGTCGTCCTTTTTCCGGGAAGCATCATACGCAAGTACCCCTTTTCCCCATTCTCCTTTCAAGAGATTCTGCCATTCCGCCTCATTTTTTTCACCGAAAAGACGGGCAAATTCTTGTTTACGTTTTCTTACCCGTTCAGCCTTACCTGCCCCGTAACGATAGGTTTCCAACGCATCTAGATAGATTTTCACGTCGCTCAAAGACAGAAGAGTGACACTCCGCACGTCGGCAGGCAACACGCCATCCAACTGCGATGTTCTGGGTGTCTGGTCTTTCAACACTGCCGGGTAAGAAGCCCGCAAACCGTTACTGTGCATAAAACCGTTGAAACTAACGCCATCCTGCCGCACATCGCCGTCCAACGCCCCCCATTGGAACCATTTGGACACATCCGTCTGCTTCGATATAAAATCTTTCTGCAACAACAGGGGCAATAAATCAGAGAACGCTGACGAATTTAAAAATACATTCAATCCCGCCCCTGCCGAGAAATAACGATTCACATTCTTGTAACGGGGAGTTTCGTCTTTCTTCCCCTCGTCCTTGTCGTTCAACTGCTTCACGGCATCCTCTACGTACAACTCGGAATCCGCTACCAGCACCATCCCGCCGATCACAGCATAACATACTTTTTCTTTTCCCCGCTTCACCGAGTACAACACCCGGTTGTCATATTTCCGTTCCTGTATTTCATCCGCAGAAAACATCTTCGACAACAAAGTGACCACTTCACCCCGGGCGAATACCCCGCTTCGGCTCAACACGTAAAGGCTCCGGAACGATTGTTTGCCTTCCACCCGGAATGCCAATATATAAGATGCCGTGTCTACCAAGCGTTGATTTATCAAAGTATCCACAACCCGCCGTAACAATCCCTCCCTGTACGCCTTGATCTCCTTCCCGAGAGCTGCCTCGAGCTTAGGTGACACTTTCGCGTTAGCATTTACATTAACCACTACTGCCGAATTATAAGGGATAAACGATTCTTTCGGGACATCCGTATCCCGTTCCCGCTCGTTTACCCACCATAACGCGACCAAAATTCCCCCCAAGAGAACAACTCCCAATATGATTAACGCGATTCTTTTCACCATGATAATGAGTTTATAATTACGACTCTTTTTCTAGAGAACAAATTTAGTAAAATCAAGCCTTTTTCCTATTTTTGTCAAAAGGAAAATCAGATTTTAGCATGGAAGGAAGAAACACGATAGAAGAATTGGAAAAAATGTTGATTTGCGAGGGGGAGGAAGAAAACCAACTTTATCGCAAAGCGAAAGAAATAAAAAACCGAACGATAAGCAACAAAGTGTACTTGCGGGGATTAATCGAAATCTCCAATATCTGCACGAAGGACTGCTTTTATTGCGGGATACGGAAGTCAAACACGGAAACTGCCCGCTACGCCTTGAGTGACGAGGAAATTCTGGATGCGGCAGATTTCGCATACACGCATCGGTTCGGTTCCATCGTGCTTCAAGGGGGGGAACGTTCCGACCGGGAATTTACAGAACGTATCACCCGTTTATTAAAGGAGATCAAGAAAAACAGCCGCGACGAATTGGGAATCACGCTCTCCCTCGGGGAACAAACGGGAGATACCTACAAACGTTGGTTTGAAGCGGGAGCACACCGTTATTTATTGCGCATCGAAACATCCAACCCGGAACTGTACGCGAAGATACACCCGAATAACGCATTACATTCTCACGCGACACGATTGAAGTGCCTGGAATTGTTACAACGTTGCGGCTACCAAACGGGAACGGGAGTGATGATCGGATTGCCCTTCCAGACCATTACCGATCTGGCAAACGATCTGTTATTCCTGCAATCCATGGACATCGACATGGTAGGCATGGGACCCTATTTGGAACACCACACCACACCGCTGTATCAATACCGCCATCTGTTGCTCCCGCTGAAAGAACGTCTGCGCTTGTCGATCCACATGGTGGCAGCCTTACGTATTCTGATGCCGGACATCAATATCGCGGCGACCACCGCTTTGCAAGCTATTGAAGAGAATGGACGGGAGAAAGCTTTGGAGATCGGAGCCAACGTCGTTATGCCCAACATTACCCCCACCTCCAACCGCACCCTCTATAAACTCTACGAAAATAAACCGGGCACACACGAGGGAGCAGCAGAATCCATGCGCAAACTGGAGGAAAGTATTCTCAAAAGCGGCTGCGAAGTAGCCTACGGCGCATGGGGCGACTCACGACATTTTCAAATAAAAGCAAATAATACCTCTAGTTCTCCTTTCCAGCCCCTTGCTTAACCTTTCCTCTACCACAAAAACCATACATAATCGAACCATAAACAAATCATAAACGTAAAACATCGTTCATGTTACGTTTATGATTCGATTATGACTCGTTCATAAGAGCACGCAAAGGTAGACTATCCATTAGCTAACGGTAATACAAGGAGCAAACAAAAATCACTGAGTCACCAGATTCTTGAACGGGGCAAAAGCAGAGAGAATAACCAAAGCTCCCAATACCGTAATCACCATCCCGGACACACGATTGATTGTGATTAGTACGCGCAAACGGAATTTCTTTCGGAAAATATTTACCAACGTGGAAAGCGTGTACCACCACACACCACCGCCCAACAACACACCGGAAACCACCAACACTTCACCCAACAACGAGGATGACTCTCCAAAAACCGACATCCCGGCAAACACAGCCATAAAGACCACTACCGTAATCGGATTGGAAACTGTAAGAAAGAAAAGCGAGAGGTAATCACCTAAAAGCCCGGTCTTACTCACCCGTCCCTGGCGACGTTGCCGAATCTGCCGGATCGGATTATCAAAATAGATTTTCAATCCTATCACGATCAGGAATATTCCCCCGATAATTTGCAACAATAACTCATGAGCCTGCACGATATTAATCACGAACCCTAACCCGAAAGCAGCTACCGCAGCATAAAAAAGATCTGCAGAAGCGGCTCCCATTCCGGCGATAAAGCCCGACAAAGCACCCTTATGCAACGTTTTCTGGATAATCAAGACCCCCATAGGACCTAAAGGTATAGATACCATCAGTCCAACCAGCATTCCCTTGAATAGATACAATATATCGTACATCCCATTCTAATAATCTATAATTCCACGTTATCCGAAGAGAACCGGCTAAGTATCGTGTCATCGTTAATCTCCTTTGACAGCGACTCTATCGTCTTCATCGGCACGTCAAAAATATCTAAAATAAGCAATCCATCCAAACACATATTAAACTTTGGGTCAATATTAAAACCGATAATCTTAGCGTTCAGAGAGATATATTTTTTCAATAATACCGGCAATTTATCACTCGACGGCTCAATATCCCCGATCATCTTGTCCAATGCGGCAATATCCCGCGCCGCATCCAACATCACCTGTACACCGGGTTCCTCGGAATGTACCTGGTATTTCGAACGCGGTAGAACGTATTTCGCCAACTCGTAATTATAATGATTTGCCTGAATAAATTTCATAATCAACTCCTTGGAAGCCTCGGTATATTTTCCGCTGATGGTAACAGGACCTATCAAATAGCGATATTCCGGATTTTTCAACAGGAAATACAAGATTCCTTTCCAAAGCATAAACAAGGGAAGCGGCTTCCGTTGATATTCCTCCGTGATAAAAGAACGTCCCAACTCGATAGACTCGTACAATACCGGGAGCATCTCTTTCCGCATTTTAAATAAGGTATGGATATAGAAACCTTTTATGCCGTAACGGTCGATGATCTCTTTCCCTTTCCCCACGCGGTAAGCCCCCACGATCTTCTCTTCTTCCTTATCCCAAATAAAAAGATGGTAATAATATAAATCGAACTCGTCCAAATCGATGCTCCGGTTCGTCCCCTCGCCGACAGCACGGAACGTGAGCTCGCGCAACCGTCCGATCTCGTTCAGCACGTTTGGAATTTTCACCGAAGGAGAGCAATAGACATCATAGTTTTTCATATTAAACAACAAATAGTCATCCGCGATACCCGCAATCTCCTTCTTCAACACCGCACATTCCGTTTCCGCAGCGACAGGTTCCGCTTTAGGCATAGCTTTTTGTGATTTAATGAAAAACTTCTTTACTTCCAGCGCCGAACCGAGCAAATAGGTCTTGGCACGCAAAAACTTCCCGTATTGGGAAATATCGTGAAACGTATCCTGTGACTCTATGCCAATAGGATTTCCGATTCTCAATTTCACGACCCGATTCTTTTTATTCAATAATTCGGAAGGCAACTTCATGTTCCGCAACATGGGATGAATCAAACCCAACAAGTAAAATAACAAGCTATTCGACCCCTTGAAATAGATCGGGATAACCGGCACTCTTGCCATCTTAACCAGCTTTAGCACGGAGGTATCCCACTCTTTATCTTCCACGTGATTCGAATCCGCCTGATAGGAAGAAGCCTCTCCTGCCGGGAATATCCCTAGCGGCTTTCCTTCTACCACGTGGCGCACGGCTTCTTTGATGACACGGGTATTCGTGTTCCTCCGGCGGGAAGACGGTTCCAGTCCCAACACGTAATCCTGTATCGGAATGATCTTCTTCAACAGGAAATTAGCCATCACCTTGTAATCCGGACGTATCTTGCACAAGATTTTAATCAGAATAATACCATCCAATCCCCCGAACGGGTGGTTGGACACCGTGATAAACGCCCCCTTCTTCGGAATCTTCTCCAAATCCTCCTCCTTGATCTCCACGGTAACCCCTAATGCCTCCATCAAACTATCGATCACCTGCTCGGGATCGTTGCAATCCACCTTCGTGCTCAGCTTATCCAATTTGTTCAAGCGCAATAAATACATGACCAACTTGGAAACCAGACTTCCTCTGAAACGATCCAATCCCCACGAGGCATTCAATAAATCATTAGCGTCAATTAATCTCATTTGTCCAGTTCATTAAATGTTCCTTTCAGAACACTATAATATCTTTTACTACATCACTTCCAACCCTGTCATTCAAGGCTTTAATTAACCCTTCCTTCACCATCAATATCTCGTTTTTCACGACCGAAGAAGTGAAACTCACGAAAACTTTCCCGTCCGAAATCCGCATACTTTTTGTCCGGGAAGCGATCATTCCCCCCACGACGTCCGACCAGACTTGGCAAACCTCTCTCTCCTTGAACTGACGGCTTAACCCCATCTCTTCCAAGTACAATTCTACCAATTCGTCCATTGTCAAAGTCTTCCCCTGCTTCACAATCTATTCTTTTTATTGTTATCCTACAAAAATACTACTTTCTATTCAAATAATACCTAAACCCTAGAAATTAAAGTCGGATATCATGCCTTCATCCACTTTAAATATTTTATAATCAATCGCGTGCAAACGCAAGATTTCATCAATATGCCCACGATTAGTATCCGTGATAAAGACCTGCCCGAAACTCTCTTCCGACACGATCTGGATAATCTGGCTCACCCGGTCGGCATCCAACTTATCGAAAATATCATCCAGCAACAACAAAGGTTCTACGCCTTTCTCACGTGCCAGATAAGCGAATTGAGCAAATTTCAAGGCGGTTAGAAAACTCTTTTTCTGTCCCTGCGATCCCAACCGCTTCACCGGATAACCTTCCAGACTTAACGTGAGGTCATCCCGGTGGATACCCACCGTGGTGTAAGTCAATATTCTATCCCGGTCAAAACTACCTCGTAACGATTGCAGGTAGTCATTTTCTTTTATCGTGGTAGAGTACTCCAAGGTTACCTTTTCCCTTCCCAACGCCACCCGCTCGTAATACGCCTGGAAGACATCCGCCAGTTCCACGATAAACGCCCGGCGCCGTTCCAGAATCACCCGACCGTTCTCTGCCAATTGCTCGTCCCACACGGACAACATATCGGCGTCTATCGGCATTCCGGCGTACTCTTTCAGGAAACTGTTCCGTTGCATCAACACCCGGTTGTACCGTATCAATACCTGCAAATACTCCTTGTCACACTGGCTGATTACCCCGTCGATAAAACGGCGGCGTTCCTCGCTCGCCCCGTCGATCAAAATCACGTCGGCAGGCGAAATCATCACCAGAGGCAGCAACCCGATATGATCCGAGAGCTTTTCATACGATTTCTTATTCTTCTTGAATACTTTTTTCACACCCTTCTTCACCCCACAATATACGTCAATCTCTTCCCCGTCCCGCTCGTACATTCCTTCCAGCACGAAAAAAGCCTCCCCGTGCCGAATATTTTGGGCATCGGGCAGGTTGAAATAACTCTTGCACATGGAGAGATGATACACCGCATCCAAAATATTCGTCTTCCCCACCCCGTTATTCCCGATAAAGCAATTGAACCGGGGGCAACAAGCGATGCTTGCCTCGGCGATATTCTTGTAATTGACAATATTCAAATCCTTTAAAATCATACCAATCAAGGGTTACAGGTTACAAACGCTGCAAGTTTAACCTGCAAACGGTCTTCAAAAGTAAAGAAAAGTAACTTAGATTCCGCCGATTGTATAATTTTTTGCATAAAATTTCGCCGTCCTACTCCTGTTATCAAAAAAAAAAACTAATTTTGCACGTTGACGGTAGATGCGTCGTAGGAATATAAAGTAAATAACAAAAACATATAACAATGTCAAAAGAGAAACAGAAACGTGCGGACGGTTTCCAACAGATTGAGGAAGCCACGATCTCAACCGAACAATTTATCGAGAAAAATTCAAAATTACTGGTTAGAGGTCTTCTTGTTGTAATTATTGTAATTGCTGCGATCTTTGGGTATCACAGGTTTTACAAAATGCCACTCGAACAAGAAGCGCTGAAACAAATGTTCGTGGCAGAAACTTTATTTGAAAAAGATTCTTTCAATTTGGCGCTTAACGGGAATGGCAACAATCTCGGTTTCCTCGAAATCGTGGATCAATACGGCTCTACCCCGAGTGGCAATTTAGCAAAATATTATGCCGGCTTATGCTATTTATATTTGGGTGATAACCAAAATGCAATTAAATATCTTGAAAAATTCTCCACCAAAGATATGATTTTCTCCACGTTGGCAAAAGCGAACATCGGGGACGCTTATATGCAATTGGGAGAATACAAGAAAGCAGCCGGATATTATCAGAAAGCAGGTAGTGACAACACCAATATGTTGACCACTCCTTCCATCCTGATGAAAGCCGGGCTCGCATTTGAAAAAGCCAACGACTACAAGAACGCATTAGCCATGTACGAGAAAATAGAAAAAGAATTTCCGGCATCATTGGAATCCAGAGATATCGAAAAATATATCACTCGTGCCCAATCAAACGTAAAATAAACTCTCATCAATATGCTTTAGAAGGCGTGCATGGCACGCCTTTTTTATTACATTGCTTTCCACATTTTTTGTCAGGAGAAAAGAATTTAAGAGTTCCTGTCAACTTTCCGACCTTGCCAGCAAGAGAAACCTGGTCGGTAGAACGAGGAAACAATGCCTTTTTCACGTAATACTCTGAAATTAAAGACAGATCAAAAACGTACTACCCTTTTCCCCTTCCTGCTCCCCCCTGAAAAAACAAACCCCGCCTTTTCAGGCGGGGTTCTATGATAAAAAAGATTCAATCTATTTCTTCTCGAACAATTTACCAAAATCATCCATAGAGATCTCTTGTTCTTCCAGTTTCACGCTCTCTTTGATCGTGTTGATTATTTTGTTCTCCAAAGCACGGTCATAAAGGCTAGAACGTTGTTTCTCGTTCTCCAACAAGCGAACGGCGAAACCGTCTAATTGCTCGTCAGACAAACCGTACAAACCGTATTGTTGTAATTGAGCGGCAGCCACTTCACGAGCGACAGCTTTCATATCTTCGTCCTCCACGCGAAGGTCATTATCCTTCACCATGTCACCCTTAATCAACTGCCATTTGAACTCATCGCGATAAGCGTTGAAATCCTGCTCTACGGCTTCAGGAGTCATTTCTTTATTGGTAGCTAACATCCAACGCTTCAGGAATGCTTCCGGAAGAGCGATTTCCTCGTTCTTCTTCAACATCTTGTCACGAGCATCTACCGTCAAGCGGTACTCGCTATGAGATTTGAATTGTTTTGCCAGGTCTTCTTTCACTTTCGCACGGAATTCTTCTACGCTCTTCACGTTTCCTTCACCGTACACTTTATCAAATAAAGCTTGATTTACTTCCGCATCGATATAACGTTTGATCTCGCTGATGATGAAACAGAAATCAGAAACAATATGTTCTGCTTCCTCTTTATTTACTTGCAAGAGAGCGGCGTAATCGGTCTTGTTAGGATAAGCTTTTGAAGGATTGAAGATCACCTCATTTCCGGCTTTTTTACCCTCGAAAAGTTTCACCTGTTCCTCGTCTTTCATGTGAGCCAATGACAAGGAAGCGTCTTCCACATGAATACCGCCTTCTTTCGGTTTACCGTCCTCCCCCAATTCGATCAATTCACCTTTCACGTATTCTGATCCTTCAATCGTGTCAACGGGGGTCAATTCGCCATTATTCTTGCAGATGCTTTCAATTTGTTTGTCTATCATCTCATCATCTACCTTGATGATGTAATAAGGTACTTTCTCCCGTTTACTCAACTTCACGTTCATGACGGGAGCCATAGCGATATCGTAAACGAACTCGAAGCTTTCCTCGTCCAGATTCAGCTCTTTCTGCTCTGTTTCGTTCGGAAGCGGCTCTCCCAAGATATGCAAATCGTTCTCCTGGATAAAATTAGACAAACTCTCTCCGATCAACTTGTTGATCTCCTCAATCAAAACGGCTCTACCATACATTTTTTTGATAATCCCGAAAGGAGTTTTTCCCTTACGAAAACCGTCGATCACCGCTTTTTTCTGGTATTCTTTCAACGCGTCGCTCACGCGGGTTGCGTAATCATCCTTATCCAATTGAATCTTAATGGTTGCATTAAGATCATCGATTTGGTTCTTCGTTACATTCATACTTCTCTATGTATAAAACTATTTATGATAAAACAAACAAAACAAAAAAGACCACCTTGTTTAAGGCGGCCCCTTCTTCAAGTGCGGGCGAAGGGACTCGAACCCCCACGCCTTGCGGCACTAGATCCTAAGTCTAGTGCGTCTACCAATTTCGCCACGCCCGCTTGCTATTTTGACGGTGCAAATATATTGCTTTTTCGTGAAAAGCAAAACGATTTGCACGTTTTTTTATTTCTTTCTTCTCAACTCGAAATTTTTCCCGAGGTAAACCCGTCTAACTTCCGGATCATTAGCCAAATCCTCCGCTGTACCCGACTGTAAAATACGACCGTCATACAACAAATAAGCCCGGTCGGTAATACACAAGGTTTCTTGCACGTTATGGTCGGTAATTAAAATCCCGATATTTTTATCCTTCAATTTCTGCACGATGCTCTGGATATCCTCCACGGCAATAGGGTCAACCCCGGCAAAAGGTTCATCCAAAAGAATAAATTTCGGGGCAATTGACAAAGCCCGGGCAATCTCCGTACGCCGACGCTCCCCTCCTGACAATTGGATTCCCTTGCTCTTCCGGATATGTTGCAAACCGAACTCGTCGAGCATTTCTTCCAAGCGATCACGTTGATACTCTTTCGAGAAAGTACTCATCTCTAACACCGCCTTGATATTATCCTCCACGCTCAATTGCCGGAAAACAGAAGCTTCCTGCGCCAAGTATCCCACACCCAACTGAGCCCGGCGATACACCGGTTCTTTCGTGATCTCCCGGTCATCCAAGAATATACGCCCGCCGTTCGGTTTAATCAACCCCACGATCATGTAAAACGAAGTTGTCTTTCCCGCCCCGTTCGGTCCCAACAGACCGACAATCTCCCCTTGCTCCACGTTCACGGAAACACCCTTAACCACAGTTCGGCTTTTGTATTTCTTTACCAAGTCCTCGGCTCTTAATTTCATATCTTTCAGTTTTATCGCGCTAAGATAGTCTTTTACAATTGAAATTTGAAAAATGAAAAATGAAAATTATTAGAAATTTAGATGTATGGAAAAATTAATTGCGAAATTATCCACTTTCTGACCGGAACGATCGCCCCGGTGTGTCAATCGCCAAATGGCATCTACCCGGATCAAGCGCAAAATATTCTCCACGCCGACACCCGCCTCGATATAAGGCTTGGACACGGACGACATCCCGTCCGGGAAAAGCAATACTGCATCGGTATTCGGCAAACTTCCGTTATTTTTATCTGACAACCTTCCCCACAAAGCCTTCACCGTGGCGACTTCACGCCATTTCAACCGTTTCATCAAAGGTATCTTACTCAGGAAAAATCCCCTGAAATGATGTTCCCAGAATACCGCTCCCCACAGATCTGAAGCGAACTCGTAGAAGTTCATGCACGAGAAAGCATACGGGTCATAGAAATAGGTCGCATTTCCCTCGTGCAACTTCAACAAGGGATACGGGACTTTCCCGAATATTTTCCCTCCAGTAAGCATAAAATCGCTATAACCGATAGGAGCAATTTGTACATCATGCTGTATGGACAGCTGTGCCCGGTAATACTCGTAATCACTGTTCAACACACCTTTCAATCCTGCCACGAGGTCGATACTCACGATCGGAAAATCCGACCCCATGGAAACTTTATCAAAATCCTGCCGCACCACAATCTCGTTCTTTGACAAGCGTGTTCCCAAGCGAAATTGCGTCGTGTGAATTTGATTCAGTTCCTTCCCGTCCGGACGAACAAAATCGACGTATTTCGTCGGGTACATCTGGCGATATTCGAGAGCAAAACTATTGGAAAAACCTTGCCTCCATTCTTTCTCGTAACGGAAATCAAACTCATTAATCATAGTCAATTTCTCGTTATTCCCCCGGGAAAATATGGAACTCAAGATGTTACCCGTGGAAAAAGCATTCTCGCTCGCCCCCAGCTGCAACACGTCATGTTTCCCGCTGACTGTCAATTTTGAAGTAGGTTGATTGTTGAACATATACTCCACGGTTCCACCGCCCTTGAATTCCCCGTCCTTCGTGCTATACGCGCCATAACCCGAAAGCCGTATCCGTTTACTGAAATCACTGGTTGTTTTCGCTCCCAACTGGAAGCGGCTTCCTTCAAGTTTATTAAAACTAAACAGCTTGTAATAAGGTCCGAATCCCACGTATTTCGTGTTATAGTACCCTAGGAAAATGGTCTGTATCATATCATATATATTCTGGTAGAGCGGAACATTTTTAATTGAATCTACCATATTATATATATTCTGTTCTTTTTCCGATAACTGGTAAGGACGCACCGTCTGCCAATAGTTCTCGTCATTTTGGAGAACATTTTTATTTATAATGACCTCGTTATCCAGTTTCAATATATCCGCCGGGATAGCTTCATTTACTTTCACGTTGGAATAATCAATTTGCCGGTGTCCCATGAAAGAAATCAATTTGGAAGAATCTCGCATTTGCACAGTAAAGTCAGCCAAGATTTTATCCTGTTTTAGAAACCAAATCGAATCGTTGATCAATTCATTGGTAGTCTCGACCGCCAAATCTTTAATCCAGTTCACGTTCAAATCCTTTGTCATACGCATCTGCGCGGACTCCAACGCCCAAGTCGTGGAATCGATATTCACCTCGCCATCAAACACGGGCGTTGATTTTCCTTTAGGATGAAAACGAATCTTATATATCTTTCTGCCGTCCTTCTGCACGCTATCGACCAGAAAATACTTGTAGTACAACAAACCGTGGTCACACAGGGGACTGACAAAATTTACCTCAAAAATATTAATGTAGTTGTCATACAAATTCACGTTCACGTGTAAATGCCCCGTAAACTGCGCAAGGCTGTAATCCTCTTCAATACCGGAAATCCTGCTCGCTTTCACGACTTCCCGTGACAACCGGGGAGAACGTCGATAATAATAATCCGCCGAAGCCTCGGAGATCATAACCGGCAAATAAGCCTTCCCCGTGATAGCGGAAGTATCCATGTACTGGAAAATAAAACCGAAGTTCTTCTGCAATTTTTTATTCCGAAACTGCGGTTTCAGATTGGCTACATCCAATTCCATCTTCGTGTACGTGGTGTAGCTATACGATTCCTTCTCCGCCGGATTGTTCTTTTTCTTGTTCTTCGAGATATTACGCAATATGGCATGAGCTGGATTCTCACCCGGCGTCACGCTCACTTCATCCAAATCCGTGACAATGGGCACCAACTTGAAATCTATCGTGTTAAAAGCTCCTTTTTTAATCGGCACGGTCTGTTTTTCATACGAAACATAAGCAGCCATTATTTCGCTCACGTTCTCCCGGGTTTCGATATAATAATTCCCGTCGAAATCTGTTGTCACCCCGATAGTCGTTCCCACGAAAATAATACTCACCAAGGGCAACGGTTCTCCCGTTTCCGCATCGGTTACAGTCCCCCTCACCTTCGTAGTCTGAGCATTCAACACAGAAACCCACGCCGCCAAAATGAATACTAAACACAACTTTATATGTACCATATTTTTAAATTTACAATTCTGAGATTTATGATTTCATGATTATCACCCCTACACCATGATATATACAATCACTCAATCGCAAATCACTGAATCAAAAATCATACCACTCCTTCGCGCAATATGTCATGTATGTGTACCATTCCTTTATAGTGATTCTCCCGGTCGACCACGACCAATTGCGTGATACTATTCTGTTCCATCATCCGGTAAGCGTTATAAGCCAACTCTTCTTCCGAGATAGTTTTAGGAGATTTCGACATAATATCTTTTGCCGTCAATCCGTCCACGTCCTCGTATTTCTCCATCATCCGCCGCAAGTCCCCGTCCGTGATAATTCCTAGCAAATGCTCTTCATCATCCACGATCGCCACAGCTCCCAAACGTCCTTTCGACATCGCGAGAATTACCGGGCGAATTCCGGCATCCATTCGGATATTCGGGCGATTGTCACAGTCATAAACATCTGCAACCCGCGTATAAAGCCGTTTTCCAAGAGTTCCTCCCGGATGATATTTGGCAAAATCCCTACTTGAGAAACTTCTACATTCAATCAAACACATCGCTAGTGCATCTCCCAGCACTAACTGTGCCGTAGTTGAATTTGTGGGAGCTAAATTTAAAGGACAAGCCTCTTTTTCCACTTTTGCCTTTAATATATAAAGTGCATTTTTAGCCAGAAATGAATCTGTATTGGACACCATCGCCACGATATTTTTATTTCCGTTATTGCGGATCAAAGGTATCAATACTTTTATTTCCGGCGTATTTCCACTCTTGGACACGCAAATCACCACGTCTTCCTCACGGATCATTCCCAAATCTCCGTGAATGGCATCCGCCGCGTGCATAAAAACAGCCGGAGTACCCGTAGAATTCATCGTGGCGACCATTTTTGTCGCTATAATGGCACTTTTCCCTATTCCGGTGACGATGACACGCCCCTTACTTTCGTATATTAATTTAACAACTGCTTCAAAATCCTTGTCGATATAATTTGTTAGATTTCGGATGGCTTCTGCCTCATCCTGAATTACTTTTATTGCAACTGCCTTAATATCTACCATGCTTCCAGATTCTATTTATTCGTTTCAAAATTATGAGCCGAGCAAAAAAAACAAAAAACTATTGCACTTATCATTTTTTGCTATAACTTTACTAGGGACAAAAGTATCATTTTTTATGATAGCTTAAAAACGAGTGGTGATAGATTTATTATTGAATATTTTGTTTGGAAAAACAAATTAAATTATAAATTTGCGCACCCGTCTAAAAACAGGGTGTGTGAAAATTTTAAAAAACAATGGGATTGCAGATAGATTTACATGCTAAATTAAAAGAGTATTTCGGCTTTGATAATTTCAAAGGAAACCAGGAAGAGATCATAAAGAATGTACTTGCCGGGAACAACACGTTTGTTCTGATGCCAACGGGTGGGGGCAAATCTTTATGTTATCAATTGCCTGCACTAATACTCGACGGAACCGCTATTGTGATATCTCCTTTGATTGCTCTTATGAAAAATCAGGTAGATGCCATGCGTTCCTTCAGTGCATCAGAGGGGGTTGCCCACTTCATGAATTCTTCACTCAGCAAAAGTGATATTTTAAATGTAAAAGAGGATGTACTAAACGGAAAGACCAAGTTGTTATATGTGGCGCCGGAATCCTTGACCAAGGAAAGTAATATCGAATTTCTACGTAAAGTCAAGATTTCTTTCTTTGCCGTCGACGAGGCTCACTGTATTTCGGAATGGGGACACGACTTCCGCACGGAATACCGGAAGATCAGACCGATCGTGGAGCAAATCGGGAAAGCCCCAATCATTGCCTTGACGGCAACGGCTACCCCGAAAGTACAACATGACATCCAGAAGAATCTGGATATGCTTGATGCGCGGGTATTCAAATCTTCTTTCAATCGTTCAAACCTCTATTATGAAGTTCGTCCGAAAATAGACCCGACAAAAGATATTATCAAGTTTATCAAAAACAACGAGGGGAAATCCGGTATCATCTATTGCCTCAGCCGTAAAAAAGTGGAAGAGCTCACGGAAATGCTTTGCGTGAACGGTATCAAAGCCGCCAGCTATCATGCCGGGATGGATGCTGCCGCCCGTAGTGCCAATCAAGACAAATTCTTGATGGAAGAAGTAAACGTGATTGTTGCCACCATCGCTTTCGGAATGGGGATTGACAAACCGGACGTACGTTTCGTCATTCACTATGATATTCCCAAGAGTTTGGAAGGGTATTACCAGGAAACAGGACGTGCAGGACGTGACGGGGGTGAAGGCTATTGCCTGACTTTTTACAGTTACAAGGATATTCAGAAACTAGAAAAATTCATGCAAGGGAAACCCATCGCCGAACAGGAGATCGGGAAACAACTTTTGATGGAAACCGTTTCTTACGCCGAGACATCTTTATGTCGGAGAAAAGTGTTATTGCACTATTTCGGGGAAAATTATGATGAAGAGAATTGCGGTGCTTGTGACAACTGCTTGTTCCCGAAAAAAGAATTCGAGGGCAAGGAATTCTTGATCGATGCGCTTAATACCATCCTCGAGGTCAAAGAAAAGTTCAAGGTAGATTACTTGGTAAAAATTCTACTTGGGGAAACCGATTCTATCATAAAATCGTATCATCATGACGAGCTGGAATCTTTTGGTGTCGGCTCCGACAAAAACGCTCAATTCTGGAACATGGTTTTCAGACGGGCATTGATTAGTAATTATATAGAAAAAGATATTGAACAATACGGGGTCATTAAACTCACGGAAGATGGACTCGCATTTTTAAAGGAACCTAAAGACTTTATGCTGATGGAAGATCATAATTTTGAAGAATCTGAGGAGAAACTTCAGGAAAAGGGAGGAGTATCAGCACTTGACAACACCTTGTTTGCCATACTGAAAGACTTACGGAAAAAGATTGCCAAGAAAAACAATTTGCCGCCATACGTGATATTCCAAGACCCTTCACTGGAAGATATGTGTACCAACTACCCCATCACGTTGGAAGAGTTGGCAAACATCCAGGGGGTTGGTTCCGGCAAAGCACAGAAATACGGGCAAGAATTCGTCGAGGTTATCAAACAATACGTGGAAGACAACGAGATCGAAAGAGCCCAAGACCTGGTGGTAAAAACTGTTGCCAACAAATCGAAATTCAAAGTATATATCATACAGAATATCGACCGCCAGATTGACCTTGAAGACATCGCTTCTGCCGAGGGATTAACCTTTGAAGAACTCATCAAGGAAATGGAAGCCATCGTGTTCTCGGGCACCAAACTGAATATTGACTATTACATCAATAAGATTTTGGATGACGAGCAACAGCAAGAGATCATGGATTATTTCATGGAAGCCAAAAGCGACAACATCGGGGATGCGTACGATGAATTCGAAGGCGATTATTCAGAAGAAGACCTTCGCCTAATGCGACTGAAATTACATTCCAAACACGGAAACTAATAAAAAAAGCGACCAGAAGGTCGCTTTTTTTTATTCCATCCGATCAATGATGACATCCGGAAGATGCTGAATAAACTGGAATAGTAAAGTTTCATCCCCCGTTTTATGGGTACGAATGACCATGGTCACCCGGTAGGTTGTCAAATCACCCAACTTGGAAGACTCCGTGGAATAAGAACTAATCGAATGTTTTTTCCGTTTTATTTCATCCGTAACTTCTTTTATAACCTCTTGGCTTGTTGTAGTGAACACCAATAATACATTTCGCTGGCTGATTTTCTGGAATACGTACCCGAGTCCTTCCAGCCCCAACAATGTCAGCAACATGGCACATACTCCCAACCAATATTGCCCGGCTCCCACAGCCAAACCAATGGCGGATGTTGCCCATATCCCGGCAGCCGTGGTCAATCCCCGGACAAACAATTTCTGAATAATAATCGTACCCGCTCCCAGGAAACCTATACCGCTCACTACCTGCGCCGCAATACGACTCGGGTCAAGCCCAATTCCCGTTTCTCCTAAAATATCACTGAACCCGTATTTGGATACAATCATAAACAAGGCGCTTCCCAAAGCAACTAAAAAATGTGTCCGAAACCCGGCTTCCTTTGCCCGGTATTCCCGATCCAATCCAATAATAGCCCCCAATACCCCGGCAACCAGTAGCCGAAAGAAAAAATCCCATGTCATCATATCGTATCACATTTACTTTAACCTCATGTTCACCACAAAGATAAACCAATCTACGCAAAATTGCGTATGAAAGATACAATTCAGTCCAAAAAGTTCATAACCATGATACTAACCATCATCATCACATTCATCTTGGGATACGTTTTTATAGCACTAGAAAAACAACTCGAAATCAACAAAACCGCCATGGCACTCGTACTGGGAATCATCCTATGGGTTTTCTCTTTACACCAGACGACCTTGAACATAAACACCCAGATCATCGACCATCTCGGGAATACGGCTGAAATCCTATTCTACCTGCTCGGGGCTATGACCGTGGTCGAGTGGGTCGATACCCACGAGGGGTTTGCATTACTCACCCGGAAAATTACGACCCAAGATAAAAGAAAACTCCTTTGGATCATTGCGTTTCTTACTTTCATTCTGTCCTCTATTTTGGATAACCTGACAACTGCTATTGTCATGGTAATGCTCCTGCGGCGTCTGATCCCGGAGCAACGGGAACGTTGGATATTCGGGAGTATCATCATCATTGCCGCCAATGCCGGGGGAGCCTGGACGCCCATCGGGGATGTAACGACCATCATGCTTTGGATTCATGATAATATCACTTCCATAAACGTTATCCGGCATTTATTCCTCCCCAGTTTCACATCCCTGCTAATTCCATTGGTAATCACCACGTTCCAAATAAAAGGAACGACACAATCCCAACCGACAAACGATTCGGCAACACCGTTAGCCATAACACGCAAAGAGCAAATCACGATTCTCGCCCTGGGTATCGGTAGCCTCCTTTTCGTTCCAATATTTAAGGATCTCACGAATCTTCCCCCTTTCATGGGCATCATGTTAGCTTTAGGGGGTATATGGATATACACGGAAATCCTCTATAACCGGAAAAAGGATATATCCCCGGACAAAGTACATCGCATCCCTTCTATCCTCGCAAAGATCGACTATCCCACCTTACTCTTTTTCCTGGGAATATTGATGGCTGTTGCCGCCCTGCAAGTCGTCGGGGTACTAGATCAGATGGCAAGTTTCTTAAATGATAAACTGCACAACGTGTACTTCATTAATATCATCATTGGTTTCTTGTCTTCTATTATAGACAACGTCCCGCTCGTTGCTGCTGCTATGGGTATGTACCCACTCGTTCACACAGGCGGAGTACCTCTCTCCGGCTATATGATGAACTTCACCACGGACGGTGTTTTCTGGGAACTACTGGCATATTGCGCCGGTACGGGCGGTAGCATTCTGATTATCGGTTCTGCCGCCGGAGTCGTCGTGATGGGTATGGAACGAATCAATTTTATGTGGTACCTGAAACACATCACTTGGATGACGATCTTAGGATATATCGCAGGAATAAGCGTGTATTACATTATATAAAATAAAGAAAGCTGCTTTCGCAGCTTTCTTTTATTCTTCTGTATAGCGGATGATCGTCTGATCCCGATCCGGACCCACGGATACAATCTTCACCGGAACCCCGGTCTCTTCTTCCAGGAAGGCGAGATAGTTATTGAATTCCTCCGGGAATTCATCCTCCGAAGTCATCTTGGTCATATCGCATTTCCATCCCGGCAGTTCAGCATATACTGGCTTCACACCTTCCGTAATATCATACGGGAAATAATCGACTTCCTCTCCGTTCAACTCGTAAGCCACGCAAGCCTGTATCGTGTCGAAAGTGTCGAGCACGTCGCTTTTCATCATAATTAATTGAGTCACCCCGTTTATCATGATCGCGTATTTCAAAGCCACTAAGTCTACCCAACCGCAACGACGTCTGCGTCCTGTCACTGAACCGAACTCATGTCCCAGATCACACAACTTCTCTCCCGTTTCGTTATTCAATTCCGTAGGGAAAGGGCCGCTCCCGACACGGGTACAATAAGCCTTGAATATCCCGTACACTTCACCGATACGACGAGGAGCAACCCCTAGTCCGGTACAAGCTCCGGCACATACCGTGTTGGAAGAAGTCACAAAAGGATAAGAACCGAAATCAATATCCAGCATCGTGCCTTGTGCCCCCTCTGCCAGAATAGATTTTTCGTTATCCAGGTATTGATTTATTTCATGCTCACTATCGATAAGTTTGAATTGCTTCAGGTATTCGATACCCTCCATCCATTCCTTTTCGACCTCCGTCAAATCATAAGAAAAATTCAAACTTTTCAATATTTCCTCGTGACGAACTTTTGCTTTAGCATATTTATTTTCAAAGTCATGCAGGATATCCCCGACACGTACTCCATTCCGGCTAACCTTATCCGTGTATGTCGGTCCAATCCCTTTTCCTGTAGTTCCTACCTTTGCATCCCCTTTAGCCGCTTCATAAGCCGCATCCAGGAAACGATGAGTAGGCAGGATCAAATGTGCTTTCTTGGATATATGAAGTTTCTTTTTAAGATCATGTCCGGACGCGGATAGAGCTTCTGCCTCTGCTTTAAATAAAGCGGGATCGAGCACCACGCCGTTTCCGATAATATTCACTTTATCACCTTGAAATATTCCGGAAGGGATAGAACGAAGAACATATTTTTGTCCTTCAAATTCAAGTGTATGACCGGCATTAGGTCCTCCTTGAAAACGAGCCACGACATCATACCTCGGGGTCAACACGTCGACCACCTTCCCTTTTCCTTCATCTCCCCATTGCAGTCCCAACAAAACATCTACTTTCATCTGATACATTTTTAGATTGATTGCCACACAAGACCGCGACAACCAGCAAATTAAAAAAACTCCTTAAAAAACAAACGTACAAAAATAATATTTATTTCTTTCCCGCCAACTTGCAATTGTGACAAATACCATAAATATAAAGCATATGATGGTGCACAGAGAAATCATACTTCTCCTCCACGTGTTCCACGATCTCTTCCAAACGGGAATCTGAAAATTCCTCTACCTTCCCACATATTTTACACACGATGTGCTCATGCTTCTTATTATTGTAAGCCCGCTCGAATTGAGCGATATTATTCCCGAATTGATGTTTGATAACCAGCTTGCATTCCAACAACAAATCTATCGTGTTATACAAAGTGGCACGGCTCACCCTGTAATTCTTGTTTTTCATAAACACATACAGGGATTCTATATCAAAATGACCGGCATGGGAATAAATCTCATCCAAAATGGCATATCTCTCGGGCGTCTTACGATGTCCTTTCTGTTGCAGGTAAGTAGTAAAAATCTCTTTTACTGTCTCCTTTATTTTTTCCATCGAGTCCAAAGCTAATTCAATTTACAACATGGCTAAGTTACAACTTTTATCTGAAGAAAACTCACTATTTAGACGAAATTTAATTAGGCGTCCAAATTCTCTACTCTCGAAACGTTCTCAACACCCTTTAGAGATGATATTTTCATCATTAAATTATTCAAGTCAGCCGTGTTATGCACGTAAAGATGGATCATACCTTCAAAGATTCCGTCCTTCGTTTCAAAATGCACGGTACGCATATTCACGTTACTCTCTTTTGAAATAATCATCGTGATATCGCTGACTATTCCGATACTATCGATCCCGTTCAATTTAATCACCGCGAGAAAGGACATGATCTTGTGGCTCACCCACTTCACCGGGACTATTTTATCCCCGTAACTGGACATCAAGCGAATAGCTTCCGGGCATTTACGCTTGTGCACGGTAATCTTATCGCCCTCGATCTTCATACCCACCACGTCATCGCCCGGAATCGGGTTACAACAAGGGGCAACAATAAAATCCGAGGCATCCTCCGTCATATCGTTTATCACTTTCCCCTCCTCCTTCTCTATCGGCACCTTTTCTTTATCACTTTTGAAGAACTGCAATTTCCAGTACTTCACGAATTTATTCTCGGACTTTTTCTTCAGCGCCTTCCGTACCTCCTCAATATTCAGATTTCCCTTTGCCAAACTGATATAGAGATCATCTTTACTATCCAATTTCAAATGCAACAAAGCCTTATTCAGGTTCTCCGTGCCAAAGGGCAATTTCATATCTTCCAACAAATTCTCGAACATCATCGTCCCTATCTTCACTTGCTCCTTCCTCTCCCGCCGGAATATCATCAGTATATTATTTCTTGCCTTAGCCGTCACGATAAAATCCAACCAATCACTCTGCGGCTTTTGCTTATCGCTCGTCAACACTTCCACTTGGTCGCCACTCAGCAACACGTGGCTCATCGGCACCAATTTATGGTTCACCTTTCCCCCGATACACGAACTCCCGATTTCCGTGTGAATGTCATAAGCGAAGTCCAACACGGTAGCCCCTTTAGGCAAAGTGCGCATATCTCCTTTGGGCGTAAACACGCGAATCTCTTTGGCAAACAGATTCAGCTTGAACTCGTCCAGAAATTCCAAAGCATCCGTACCGGGTTGCTCCAACATCTCCTTAATTCCCGCCAACCACTTATCCACCTCGTTACTCGCCTCGGCATTATCGCCTTTATATTTCCAATGGGCGGCAAGTCCTTTTTCTGCAATCTCATCCATTCTCCGGGAACGGATTTGCACCTCAATCCACTTACCGCCGGGTCCCATGACGGTCAGATGCAATGCCTCGTAACCGTTCGCCTTGGGAACACTCACCCAATCCCGAATCCTTTCCGGCTTCGGGCTATACATATCCGTGATTAAAGAATAGATATTCCAACACTGCCATTTTTCCGGTTGATTGTCCTTCGGCTCAAACACGATCCTCACGGCAAGCAAGTCATAAATCTCCTCGAAAGAAATATGCCTGCGCTGCATCTTCGACCACACCGAATACACGCTTTTTGTCCGGGCAGTAATTTCATACTGGTAGCCGCTCTCTGTCAAACGCTCCCGGATAGGGGCGATAAACCGCTGGTACAACCCGGTATTCTCGTCCCGGTAAGCATGAATCCTCTTTTCCAATTCCTGGTATTCAAGCGGATTCTCGTACTTCAAACTCAAATCCTCCAACTCCGTCTTGATCGCGTGCAATCCCATGCGATGAGCCAAAGGGGCATATATATACAAGGTTTCACTGGCAATCTTCACCTGCTTGTGTTCTGGCATCGCGTCCAAAGTACGCATATTATGCAAACGGTCAGCAATCTTAATCAGAATAACACGCACGTCATCCGCCAGCGTCAAGATCATCTTTCGAAAACTCTCCGCCTGCTTCGTGGTGTCACTTCCCATCGCTTCACTGATCTTGGTCAACCCGTCCACGAGGGAAGCAATCTTTGCCCCGAACAAGTTTGCGATATCTTCCACCGTGTAATCCGTATCTTCCACGACATCATGCAACAAAGCCGCAATAACCGACTTCGTCCCCAACCCGATCTCTGTTGCCGCCACCTTAGCGACCGCTATCGGATGTAATATATAAGGTTCCCCGGACTTCCGCTTTACCCCTTGATGTGCTTCCCGGGCAAATTCAAAAGCCGTACGAATCATTTTTTTACTCTCTTCTGTCGTTCCCTTTCGCAAGGATTGCAATAAATCCTCGAAAGCCGCGTTAATCATTTCCTGCTCGTTCATAACCGTCTTCAATTTTAGATTTATTGATTTCAAATTTTAGATTCCAGCCCACTTCCCATGCCTTGAATCGTAAATCATAAATCTTATATTTCTATATGCCTGGACACCACATCCGCCTGCATAAATAAAGTTGCCATCTTATCAAACATTCCCCCTTTTTCCGTGGTGAAGAATTCCACTTGCCTCCCTCGTGAAAGCATTCGCTCCATCTCGGAATGACGACATAAATAATCTTTCAAACTCCGCGCCACGATCTCTCCCTGCTGAATCACCGCAACCCCTTGAGGTACAAAACGGTCAATGACCCCTCGTAAAAGAGGGTAATGCGTGCACGCCAACACGATCGTGTCAATCTTCGGGTCGTTCTGCATCAATATATCTATATATTTTTGCACAAAAAAAGCTGCCCCCGGAGAATCGATCTCGTTGTTTTCAACGAGAGGTACCCACATCGGACAAGCTAGTTGTGACACTTGAAATCCTTTCTCCGAATGAATTTTCGCAATTTCCAACAGATAGGACTCGGAGGCAACCGTACCCGAGGTCGCCAGCACTCCGATATGCCCGTTACGTGTAAAATCGGCAACTGCTTCCACGCTAGGTCGGATAACCCCTAGCACTCTCCTCTGGGCATCTATCCGGGGCAAATCCACCTGTTGTATCGTCCTCAACGCTTTCGCCGAAGCCGTATTGCAAGCGAGGATCACCAAACAGCATCCCATATCGAATAATTTCAACACCGCCTCCCGCGTATATTTATACACCACGTCAAAAGAACGCGTCCCGTAAGGCGTACGGGCATTATCACCCAAGTAGATATAATCGTATTCCGGCATTTCCTTCACAATATCTTTCAATATTGTCAATCCCCCGTAACCTGAATCAAACACCCCTATCGGACAAGACATATATCTAAATTTTATCGTTTAATAGCTGCTAATATACCTTTTATTCCTAACTAATCAAAAAAAAAGCCGCCTTTTCGGGCGACTTTATTTTTCTTAATATATCGTATTATTGAAGACCTAATTTTTTCTTCATCAAAGGTAATACATCCTCGCTATTATCGGCTGCAAACAATAAAGCGTTCATCGTGAAGATATAAGTAAAGCCATTCTCCTTACCTACCTCCTGAGCTGCTTTCTGGATTTTCTCCATGATTTCACCCATCAATTTATTGTAAGTTTCTTGCAATTGTTGATCTGCCAACTCCCGAAAATTTTGGATTCTCTCACCCAAACTTCTAATTTCTTGTTCCTTGTTGGCACGTACTAAATCCGTATATGTTTTCTCGTTTGCCTGATACTCCTGAAGTAACTTTTGATAAGTTTCAGTCATAGAAGCCATTTCTTTTTGAATTTCCGTTTGTTTAGCTTGCAACGTTTCATCTGCTTTTTTAGATTCAGGCATTACCGACATTAACTTTTGCACGTCGAGATGACCCAATTTGATCGGTTTTGCCGTTTGAGCGGAAGCAGCAAATGCTACAAATATAAACGCCACCAAGGCAAATAATTTTACTGTATTCTTCATAATGTTTGTCTTTAAATATGATCTACAAAAGTAATAAAATTAATTTTCCATTCCTAGTCAACATACATAATGTATGCAAATAAGCCCAAATTTATTCTGTGATTTTATGATTCTCGATTCTGTGATTCCATTTTAATCACGAAATCACAGGATCAACCAATCACAGAAACCTTAAAATTCTTGTCCCAACACGAAGTGGAATTGTGAACCACCCGCACCTGAACGTCCCGGTACATCGTCAAATCCATATCCCCAGTCGATACCGAGCAATCCGAACATCGGCAAGAATACACGCAAACCAACTCCCGCGGAACGATACAAATTGAACGGTTCGAAATCCTTCAACTCGTACCATGAATTACCGGCTTCCATGAATCCCAAGGCGTATATCGTAGCCGACTGAGCCAAAGAAATCGGGTAACGCAATTCCAACGTGAATTTAGAATACATACTTGCATCAGATCCTTGCGGAGCCATGAAGCTGGAACCCGCATTTGTCAATGATCCGTTCTCGTAACCGCGCAATCCCACGTATTCACGCCCATACAAACTATATCCGGACATTCCGTCACCACCCATCTCGAATCCTTCGAACGGAGATTTCCGGTTTTTATCATAGTATCCCAAGTACCCGTATTGTGCCGAAGCGTAAAGTACCAACGGACGTTTCTCGCTATGTGTCAGAGGAGTGAAAATCTTTCCACTGAATTTCCATTTATGATACTCGATCCATCTGTACCGAACCTCATCTTTCTCTGCCTCGAAATGGCGGTTAGAGAATAAAGAATAAGGAGGTGTCAACGTCAAAGAGAACGTGAACTCACTACCTCTCTTCGTGAACAAGGGATTATCTATAGAACTCCGCTTAATCACGGTCGCAATAGACAAGTTATTGGAATTACCATTCTGTATCAAGTAATAAGGCCAATTCTTCAATTGATAACGTTGAAATGAAATCTCGTTATACATCGTGAACCAGTCATCCGGCCATTTCACACGCCGCCCCAATCCCACGCTAAACCCGTAAGTAAGCATCAATTGGCGGGTATCGTAATACTGCGAAGCATTTGCACTTTGCGCGTAATAGGAATTACGGTAACTGCTAGAGAATCCTGTCTGACGAGAAAAATACAAAGAAACACTTAATGAATTCGGTTTCTTTCCTCCCAGCCAAGGTTCGCGGAAAGACAAGCTGAACGAAGTATAATACTTACCATTTGTTTGAGCCTTCAAGCTGAATGTCTGCCCGTCTCCTTGCGGAAGAGGACGATAAGTATCCCAGTTAAATATGTTACGGATAGAGAAGTTCGTGAAGGTCAACCCTAACGAACCGATAATCATACCGGCACCCCAACCTCCGGAAAGCTCGATCTTATCGTTTGCTTTCTCAACCACGTCAAACACGACATCTGCGGTACCCGCCTCTTGATTGACATTCAACAAGTCCGGCTTGATCTGTTCCGGGTCAAAGTGCCCCATATTAGCCAATTCACGGGCACTTCGTATAATATCTTCCCGACTAAACAACTCACCCGGGTACACGTACAATTCCCGGCGGATCACGTGCTCGTGCGTCCGGTTATTTCCCCGAATAAGTACCTTATTAATAGTAGCCTGAGAACCTTCAGAAACACGGACTTCCAGATTAATAGAATCCTCTCCCACGATCGTCTCTATCGGCATCAGTCGAGAGAACAAGTACCCGTTATTCTGGTAAATATTAGATACGGCATCTTCATCAGAAGAAATACGTTCGTTCAAATACTTACTATTATATACATCTCCTTTTTTGATATTCAACAAACGGCTCAACGTTTCTGAATCATATATGGTATTACCAACCCAAGAGATATTATTGAAGTAATATTTATTTCCTTCCTGTACATCTATATAAATCTTCACCCGTTTCGGAGAAACCTGAACAACGCTATCGGAAATAATCACCGCATCACGGAAACCTTTCTCGTTATATTTGTCAACAAGGTTATATTTATCCTCGTCATAATTCTTTTCGATATATTTCGCAGACTTAAAGAAATTAATAAACGATTTCTCTTTCGTCTTTTTCATGGCGGCTTTCAAACGACCGTCTTTCATCTGCTTGTTTCCATTAATAATAATCTCGTCGATCTTTATCTTATTGTGCTTCTCCACGATGACATCCAGAACGACGTAATTCTTCTCTTTCGGATCATCCCGTTCGATGATTTTAATATTGGTATTATAATACCCTTTTTCCTTTAGATATTTCTCGACTTGAATCTTCAAGTTTGATTTCATGAAATCCGTCACCTGTGATCCCAACGACAAATTCATCTTTTCCTTGATCTTATTCTCCTCGGATTTCTTCAAGCCGATATAATTGATTCTCGAAAGCTTATGCCTTTCCTGAACATACATAATCAGGTATATCTTGTCCCCTTCAATCCGATCGACAGCGATAGAAATATTAGAGAACAAATTTTGATCGTAAAGCCTCTTGATCGCCTTAGTGATAGCCTCTCCCGGTACTTGAATGGACATTCCGTCCGTTAACCCGGCGATGGATGCCAGCCCGTCATAATCTCCGCCGACGACCTTCACTCCACCCAATTCATAAGTTTTCGGGGTCGAATAATAGATATCAACTTGTTGTCCTGTCGTATCTGCGACCTGGGCTTTTGCCCCACAAACACACAATATAAATATTAATAAAAGCGTTATTTTTCCTGTCATCTGAGTCACTTTTTTAATTGCTCTCCGGTCATACCGAATCGTCTCTCTCTTTTTTGAAAATTACGAACTGCCAAATATAAGTCTTCTTTTTCAAAATCAGGCCAAAATTTATCAAGAAAATATAGTTCAGTGTACGCTAACTGCCATAAAAGGAAATTACTCAGCCTGCATTCGCCACTTGTGCGGATTAACAAATCAGGATCGGGAATCCCTGCGGTAGTCAAATACCCGGAGAAATCCATCTCCGTAACAGACTCAATATCTTTCACTTTCCCTGACTGGCAATCTTTCATCAATTGTTTTGCGGCATTCAAGATTTCCCATCTTGCTCCGTAACTCAAAGCGATCACTACCGTCAGATTCTGATTCGAGGCAGTTTTTTCAATCAACCCGTTTAATTTTTGATACACCTTGTCCGGCAGATCGGTTAAATTACCGATAGCCCTAACCCGAATCCCCTCTTTCATCAAATTATCCGTTTCGGCAACAATAGCATCTACCATCAATCCCATCAAAACATCCACTTCCTTCTTGGGTCGATTCCAATTCTCCATCGAAAAAGCATACAACGTCAAATACTTTATCCCCGCGTGCCCGGCGGCATCAATCACTCTCCTCACGGCCTCCACGCCTTCTTTGTGTCCTTCCCATCTTTCCAAGCCCCTTTGCTTTGCCCAGCGACCATTCCCGTCCATAATAATCGCCACATGCTCTGGTATATTCTCCTTCATCATAATAATTGAAAATTGAAAATTGAAAATTGAAAATGAATTACACATTTTCGTTCCTCAACTCATTATTAATAACATTTCCCTTATTTATATACTTGTTTTTCTTTAATCACAGAATCACCTAATCATCAATCACAAAATCAATTATCTTTTAACTCTTATTCCTCTTGTCTTCCCCCCAGTTCAACTTATTCCTCAAGGTTTCATAATAACTATGCCCCGGCATCTTCACCACGTTTATTTTAAAATCACCGGATGATATGAACAATTCATGACGATCCGACACGGTGCGTATCCGGGAATCGGCACTCACCATAAAATCTCCCGAACGGCTCTCTACTTTCAAACGAATCTTCACGTCACCGGGCAATATCAACGGACGCATATTCAAATTGTGCGGGCTCACCGGGGTAATAATCAAATTATCGGAACTGGGGGAAACAATAGGTCCGCCACAGCTCAACGAATAAGCGGTAGAACCCGTGGGAGTCGCGACAATCAACCCGTCCGCCCAATAGGTCGTGAGATATTCCCCCCCGATATAAGCGTGGACTTTCAACAAAGACGACCGTTCCGTTTTCTGCACGCTAATCTCATTCAAGGAATAATTAAAATTAGAGAACGGATTATCCTCCATCTCCAACTTCACCAAAGCTCTTTGTTCCTCTTCATATTTCCCGGCACACAACCATTGTATCGCCTGGGGAATCTCTTCTTGCGCGATATTCGCCAAAAATCCCAACCTACCGCTATTTATACCCAGAATCGGCACCCCGCAATTCTTCACCCGAACGGCAGAATCCAGAAAAGTGCCATCCCCACCCACGCTAAACAAGATATCTGTATCCGCGTCCAAATCAGCATTATAGAGAGATTGGAAATAAGCCTTTACGTCCCACTTCTCGCACAAAAATTCAAAGAACGGTCTATAACAAGACAGTTTCACGCCACGCTCAACCAAATCACGCAACATTTGTTTAAAATAAGGATAAAACTCCTCGTGAATCACCCGTCCGTATATCGCTACTTTATTTATCTTCAGACACATCTATTCGATTTTAGCTTCTAACTCTAAATTTTAAACTCTAAACTCCCCTTACATTTCCATGAACCGCATTAACTGCCCATACCGATCACGCAATTCATCATTCACGTCTTCTCCCAGCACGAAAGTACTTTTTATCACGTAACGGTAACGGACAAAAGTATCCAGAATCGGCTCAATCCTCGGCGTGTTCACCTTAATTGTAATATCTACTTTATTTGAGTCCGGGGTACAAGTCACAAAACAACTTAACACCTTAGCTTCATTATATTCCACGATCTGTGCCACCTCTGCCAATGAATAATCGATCTTATTCACCTCCAGCACGATAATCCCACCGGGATCATCCACGCACAATATCTTATCCACGTTATGCAAGATATCCGCTAACAAAATAGCCCCCTGGTACCCCCCTTTTCGGTTTAAAACAGGAACGATAGACAGACCTCTGGTAGACGCGACCTCTATCACGTGATACATATGCATATCCTCGTACACGAATGTCGATTCCCTCGGGATCTCCAGGCTACCAATCGGATCGTTCAAACACCCGTGAGCGTACATGATCTCATCCGACAACAAGCCCGCGTAAGTATTCCCTTCTACCACCGGCAAATGAGATACCCTGAACAAATCCATCCACCCCAAAGCCTGAGCGCATGTATCGTCCTTCTTCAATACCGGAACCACATTTGATAATAATTCTGCTGCTATCATATCTATTATCATTTCCTCGTCTCTCCAATCCTCCTACCAAGAAATCATTAAATCAATTTCTCGCCCTAAAGATACATTTTTTTCTTCATTCGAATCCCTCATTAAAATAATTTTCAATTTTCAATTATCAATTTTCAATTATTCCTATATTTGCCGCGTAATTTAAAAAACAGTAAACATCATGTTGCCAAAATTTCTAATTGCTGATAATTCCCAAGAAGCACCGGATCTAGTATATGTGGTGCACACGGAAAAGCCTCAATGCATCATCCAATGTGACATAGATGGTTTTTATAGCAACCAGAAAATATACTGGATTGACGAAGAACCCATTTGCACGGACGACATAGAAACTCTACTTGAAGAAGCGGAAGACTTTTTTGAAGCAGAGCTAGAAAATCAAGAAGAACTATATGACGACGAAGACGACAACTAATTGTCGTCTTCGTCATGTTACAAGTTACAGGTTTACAAGTTACAAGTTCCCAAAAACGGCAAATACAAACCTGCAACCTGCAGAGCCGAAGGCTCAACTTGTAACCTCTAACACAAAAAGCAAATTTTGCTTTTTGTCTAATTATTCGTAACTTGCCCGATTATTACATAACCTACAAACCCAAAATGTATGTACACGAAAAGTGATCTCAAGCAATTCAAGCGCAGAGGGATTAAGCCAGAACAAATTGACAATCAACTTGAAAACTTCAAGCAGGGTTTCAATTTCGTTCAAATCCGGGATGCGGCGACAATCGGTAACGGGATCCATAGTCTGAATGACGAACAGGCTGATGAATTCATCCGCATCTTTGAGGAGAAAAGAAACACGTTGAAAATCATGAAAATGGTTCCGGCATCCGGTTCCGCTTCACGTATGTTCAAAACATTAAACGCGTTTTTCAACACCTACACGGGAAGTGACGAAGATTACCTGAATCTTCGATTAAACAAAGAACCGGGAACCATATTCTCGTTCTTCGAAAAATTAAAAGAATTCCCCTTTTATTCACACCTAAGAGAGGCTCTTTACAAAGACCGCTTCGATTTGGACAAGCTTCTCTGGAAGAACGAATTTATCACGATATTGGAATATATCTTGACAGAAAAAGGGTTAAACTACAATGCCACCCCCAAAGGATTGATCGACTTCCATATATATAAAGATCATATCCGTACCGCGGTGGAGGAACATTTAGTGGAAGCCGCCCTTTACGCCAACGATGGCAAAATGGCGCACATCCATTTCACGGTATCCGAGGAACACATGGGCAAATTCAAAGCCCTCTTAAAACAGATTCTCAAGGATTACCAAAAAGAGTTCAATATCAAGTACGACATCACCTTCTCCATCCAGTCACCCGCGACCGATACGGTCAGCCTGGACTCCGAAGGCGAACTGTTGCGGGATAGCGACGGAAACATCGTCTTCCGCCCTGGAGGTCATGGCGCCCTGATTCACAATTTGAACGACTTGAAAGAAGATTTAATCTTTATCAAGAACATTGACAACGTCACGCCTGATCGTAACAAGGCAAACACCGTGAAATACAAAAAGATACTTGCCGGAGTATTGCTCAAAACGCAAGCAAGAATCTTCAATTACATGAAGATCCTGAACAAAAAAAGTAGCCTCACGGAAGAAAACCTGAACGAAATAGAGCAATTTATTTACGACAACCTCGGGTACAAACCCCAGGAAGATCTAGTTCACAACAACCTGAAAGATAGGGTTAAATACTTGAAAAACCTGCTCGACCGTCCTTTGCGGGTGTGCGGAATGGTCAAGAACGAGGGAGAACCCGGTGGAGGTCCTTTCTGGGTAGAAAACTCCGGGAACGGGCAACGCCTGATGATCGTGGAAAGTGCCCAAGTAAACCAGAAAGACAAGGGGCAGAAAAAAATATTCACCCAATCCACTCACTTTAACCCGGTAGATATCGTATGTAGCACGTACAATTACAAGGGTAAAAAGTACGATCTGAAAGACTTCATCGATACCACGCAGGGATTCATTACCAGTAAATCTTTCGAGGGCAAAGACATCCAGGTTCAAGAACTTCCCGGCTTGTGGAACGGTGCTATGGCAAACTGGAACACCGTGTTTGTCGAAGTCCCCTTGACTACTTTTACCCCGGTAAAAACCGTCTTTGACCTGTTGCGTTTCGAACATCGCAACGTGTTCAAGAGCGAATAAAAAATTTATGATTTATGATTTACGATTTCAGATTTAAGTCTTGAATGAAAATTAAAATCTGAATTCGTAAATCTAAAATCACTGAATCTAAAATCATTAAATCACAGAATCAATTCATTCATGGAGAAGAAAACAAACTACCTATTATTAGTACTAAGAGGATGTGCGATGGGTGCCGCCGATGTTATTCCCGGCGTGTCTGGAGGAACAATAGCATTTATTACCGGAATTTACGAGGAATTGATCGAATCCATTCGCTCTATTAACTTACACGCTTTACGTCTGCTGGTAAGTTTCAAATTCAAAGAATTCTGGAAACATATCAACGGAAACTTTTTAATTGCCGTGGTCGCAGGTATCGCCATTTCCATTTTCTCGCTGGCGAAACTCATGAAATATTTGCTTGAAACCCATCCCCTGTACATTTGGTCGTTTTTCTTCGGTCTTATCATCGCCTCGGCGCTTCTTGTTTCCAAAGAAGTGAAAAAATGGGATTTATTCTCCATCACCTCGCTCGTCGTCGGTGCCGTTGTCGGTTACACGATCACAGTCCTGACTCCGACCAGCACCCCGGAAACTTGGTGGTTTATCCTGTTGTCCGGTGCGATCGCCATTTGTGCCATGATTCTCCCGGGGATATCGGGAGCGTTCATACTATTATTATTAGGCAAGTATGAATATATCATCACGGCAGTGAGCGAATTTAATATCGGCATATTACTTATATTCCTAGTTGGAGCGGTTGCCGGAATCATTTCATTCTCTCACCTGCTTTCTTGGTTATTGAAAAATTACCACGGTCTAACCGTTGCCCTGTTAACCGGGTTCATGGTCGGCTCGTTAAATAAAATCTGGCCATGGAAACTCACCGACACGGAATTAATCAACGGCAGTCCCTTCGAGATTGAAAGAAACGTACTCCCGGGCGCTTTCGAGCAGGCAGGCAATGACCCGCTCACGTGGCAAGTACTCCTGATGTGCCTCATCGGTTTCCTGCTGATCTGGGGAATTGAAAGATTAGCCGAAACATTACAACCTAAAACAAAATAATTTATGATTTCAGATTTACGATTTTAGATGGAAGCGTTTGTACGCAACGTGTTAAATGCCATCTAAAATCATAAATCATAAATCATAAATCATAAATCATAAATTTCATGCTTCTCTTCGGCTTACTCGGCTTTCCATTGGGACATTCTTTTTCCAAATCCTACTTCACGGAGAAATTCACGGCAGAAAATATAGACGCGGAATTTCTGAATTTTGAATTGAACGACATCACCCGAATGCCCCTCGTTATCCGGGAAACTCCCGAATTGAAAGGCTTTGCCGTTACCATTCCTTACAAGGAAAAAATCATGCCTTTTCTTGATCACATCAGCGAGGAAGCCCAAGTTATCGGGGCTGTCAACTCAGTAAAAGTGGAGCGTACTCCTTCCGGTTTCGTGCTTTCCGGCTACAATACGGATATGCCCAGTTTCCGGGATTCACTGCTCCGCTTTATGCCGCATCTCCCGAAACAGGCATTAATTCTAGGCACAGGAGGCGCTGCAAAAGCAGTAAAATACGCCCTGACCTCTCTGGGGATTTCCGTCACTTCCGTCAGCCGTACCCCCTCGTCAGAAGAAATCGGTTACCCGGAACTCATGCATCAACTGAATAAATACCCCCTAATCATCAACGCCACTCCCCTCGGTACATCACCTCACACGGAAGGTTGTCCACCTATCCCCTACGAGCAACTCACTCCCGACCACTACCTTTTCGACCTGGTCTACAACCCGGCCGTCACAACATTCATGCAACGAGGAATGCAACATGGCGCCAATGTCCGCAACGGACTGGAAATGCTACACCTCCAAGCCGATTATTCCTGGAAAATATGGAACTCCTGATGCCAGAATCCTAAAGTTATCCCAACGTGATTCCAAAGTAAAACTACCTTTACATCGTTACAAGCTACTTTCAAGCCACTTACAACCCCGCTGGCAAACGGTGCTGTAACCGTGTTAAAAGTATTTTGTAAGTAAGTTGAGGTAGTATTACCTCGAAAATACCTTGGGTTCTCTATGGAATTAATATGAATTGAACTGCCCCCTTTTATTATCTTCGGACATCACAACGCAGACTCATAACCGTCAAGTCATCCGATTGCTCAGCGTTCCCGGCATAAGCATCCACATTCGCAATAATGCCTTCCACCATAGCCCTGGACGACAAATTCTTGTTCTTTTCTATAAATTGAAGCAAACGTTCCATTTTATAAAATTTGGCATTCTCGTTCTGTGCTTCAGTGACACCATCGGAATAAAGCACCAATTGCGTGCCCGGGGCAAAATAACAGGATTGCTCCTTGTACTCATAATCGGAAGAAACTCCCAAAGGCAAGTTATCCTCGGTCTTAAACACTTGCACGGAACCATCCGCCTTAATCATGACAGGATAAGGATGCCCCGCGTTACAGAAGCGCAATTGCCGAGTATTCAAGTTCAGGACTCCGGCAAAGAAAGTGACAAACATACTCGTGTTACCATTCCGGATGAGGCTACGGTTAATCACGTTAATAATATAATTCAAGGAAGTATCCAACATTGCCACGGAACGCATTTGGCTGATCGTCGTAGACATAAGCAAAGCTGCCGGAACACCCTTCCCGGAAACATCCCCAATAGCAAACCCAAACTCGTCTTCGTTCAGCATAAAATAATCATACAAGTCCCCGCCGACCTGCTTCGCCGGACGCAATATAGCATGAATATCAATGAACTCGCTCCCCACGGACGGAGTGAACTTCTCCGGCACCATTCCTAACTGTATATCATGGGCAATACGCAATTCACTTTCGATCTTCTCGTTGGCAGTTGTTGTACTCCGCAAGCGTTCTATATACTCGGTTAATTGTTTCTGCATAAACTGGAAAGAATCATACAATTCCCCTAACTCATCCTTGGAACGAATCGTCGGCAGAGAAGTATTGAAATCACCACCCGCAATAGCCCTTGCCGACTCGGAGAAACGTGTCAAAGGTTTTGTAATTCGCCGCACGGCAAGGAAACATACCCCATAAATGAACAACAGCAATAACAAAAAACCAAGTAACATATACATATTAAACTGGTTCAGTTTCCCGAAGACCTGGTCGTAAGGACAGACAACTGCCATATACCAATCCGTGGCAAAGATGCCCGTGTAATACACGTACGACAATGTCTTCCCATCCTTCACGATCATACTCCCACTATTCCCCGCAGCCATTTCATTAACCAACCGGGCAACACCAGGATCCGGTGATTCCTCAGCTGTCCGAAACATATTCATACCGATAGTATCCTCCCCTTCCTTACGCATGATATACCGTCCCTGTTTATCAATAATCACCGTGTAGCTTCCCTCGTAAGGTTTCATTGAATTTGCCAGATTCCTCAACCATTTATTGGTCAGGTCGACCGACAATATTGCGATAAGTTCCCCTTTTTTACCATGAATCGGCACTGCATAGGAAGTAGTTATCACATCGGGATCCCCCGCGTCGCGGTAAGGTTTACTCCAATACCTCGTTTGACGGGCACCCTTATACCAACCTTTTTCAAAATAATTATAATCCTCACTCCCCACCTGCATGGTCTTCACCGTATCACCGCTCATAAAAGAATAAGGTGCAAAATAATGTCCCTTCTGCGGGAAATAATAAGGCTCGAAAGCGATGGCACAACCGAAAATCTCCGCATTCTCCTTTACTATCCGGCGGGTAATAGAAAACAATGAATCCGGATTCTTCACGTACTCCACGATCATCCATCCCAAGTTATCTGGAATTTTTTCCACCTTACTAAGCAAAGAACTCACATTTAAGTTCGCGAGCTCCGCCATCGTCTGAATTTTATCCTCCGCCTCTTTCGATAACGTTTTCGTGGAATAATGATAAAATATCCCAAACAGTATCACGGATAATACTGTAATAAACGAAATTACGTAAAAACTTAATTTTGCAGAAAACGATTTATTATATCGGTCAAACATAATACTTAATCAGTTGGTAAAAATATCCGTCAACTCCAATTCAAGGGCACTAATATACAAAAAAACATAAAACAAACATAAGAAAACTTTTATTCCATACTGCAAAAGTAGGAAAAATAATTTATCCGGACTTCCGTTTAAAAAATTTGCTCTTGTTAAATATTAATACTAACTTCGTCGCAAATTAAAATCGAAAACGTTTTAAAAATTAGCGTGATGTACGATCCATCGGAGTATTATTTCGTTCTGGCCTACATCGTGGGTGTTTTAAAATTATTCGGGGGACTATAAAAAATCGCCCGGGAATCGTTATTTCCGACAAATTATTCCTGCAACGCACGGTTGCATTTGACGAGAAGAAAACAAATAACTTAAAATCAATAATCTTTTTACTATGCAAAAACAACTATTACTAGGTGTTGAAGCTATTGCACAAGGTGCCATAGACGGAGGTATATCCGGCGTGTTCGCATACCCGGGAACCCCTTCAACAGAGATCACGGAATACATTCAAGAATCGAAACAGGCTATCGCCCGCAACGTTCACAGAATGTGGTCAGCCAATGAAAAAACGGCTATGGAAACCGCACTAGGTATGTCTTATGCTGGCAAAAGAGCCTTAGTATGTATGAAACACGTGGGAATGAACGTGGCTGCCGACTGTTTCATGAATGCCGCTATCACCGGGGCTAACGGGGGTATGGTAGTTATCGCTGCCGACGACCCATCCATGCACTCTTCTCAAAACGAGCAAGATTCCCGCATGTACGGTAAATTTGCTTTAATTCCAATCCTGGAACCTTCCAACCAACAAGAAGCATACGACATGACTCGTTATGGTTTCGATTTGTCGGAGAAGTTGGGCACCCCCGTATTATTAAGAATCACAACCCGTTTGGCTCACTCTCGCGCCGGAGTTGAACCTCGTGAGGCAAAGGCTGAAAACGAGATGCGCTTGCCGGAAGACAAACGCCAATTCGTGCTTCTTCCCGCTATCGCTAGAAAGAGATACAAATTACTATTAGACAAACAAATCGCATTCGAAGAAGAGTCTGACAATTCAGCTTATAACAAATATATCGACGGCGCTGACAAATCCATGGGAATCATCGCTTGCGGAATCGGTTACAACTACCTGATGGAAGTATTCGGAGGCAATTGCCCCTACCCGGTAGTGAAAGTAAGCCAATACCCGCTCCCGAGAAAAATGATTACCAAGTTAGCCGAAAGCACAGAGAAATTGCTTGTACTCGAGGAAGGCTATCCTATTATCGAGGAAGCGTTGAAAGGTTATCTGGAAAAAGAATGCGTACACGGACGTTTGGACGGAACACTCCCGAGAGATGGAGAATTGAATCCCGACCATATGGCAAAAGCATTTGGGCTTTCGTCTGTTGAAGGCGCCCCGGTTCCTGAAATCGTAGCTCCTCGCCCACCAGCCCTTTGCGTGGGATGTAGCCACAGGGATGTGTATGCAGCTTTGAACGCTGTCGTTGCCGAATACCCGAACGCTCGCGTGTTCTCTGACATCGGTTGCTACACGTTAGGTGCACTTCCTCCATTCCAGGCTATCAACTCTTGCGTTGACATGGGAGCTTCCATCACGATGGCGAAGGGTGCTGCTGACGCAGGGTTGTTCCCAGCCGTTTCAGTGATCGGCGACTCAACATTTACTCATTCCGGTATGACCGGTCTGTTGGATGCCGTGAACGAGAAAGCAAATATCACCATCATCATTTCGGACAACGAATCCATCTCCATGACCGGAGGACAAGAGTCATCCGCTCTCGGACACTTGGAAGCAATCTGTAAAGGTATCGGTGTTGAGCCAGAACACATCCGTGTACTGCTTCCCGTACCGAAGAACCATGACGAATTGTGCAAGATCATCCGTGACGAAATCGAGTACAAGGGGGTATCTGTCATCATCCCGAGAAGGGTATGTGTCCAAAAAGCCTCCAGAGACGCCAAGAAAAAGAAAAAATAAATTGATCTAAACATTCAGTGATTTAATGATTTATGATTCAGAGATTACTATTATAAATATGAATCACGGAATCGGAAATCACCTAATCACAGAATTATTAAATTTAAAATTCAAAATTATGAAGACAGATATGATATTAGCGGGTGTAGGCGGACAAGGTATCCTTTCCATTGCTGCAGCACTGGGGTCTGCCGCCCTCAACAATAACCTGTACATGAAACAAGCGGAAACTCACGGAATGAGCCAACGCGGAGGTGATGTACAGTCTTTCATGAGAATCTCCGACAAACCGATATTCTCTGACCTGATCGCCAAAGGAACTGCCGACATCATCCTTTCGGTAGAGCCCATGGAAGCGTTGCGCTATTTGCCCTTCCTGAAACAAGGCGGATACGTGGTAACCAACTCTACCCCATTTATCAATATCCCGAACTACCCGGAAGAAGCTACTTTGATGGCAACATTAAAAGCACTTCCCCACCAAGTAATCATCGACGCAGACAGTATCGCTAAAGAGGCTGCCGGAAACGTTCGTGCCAGCAATTTCGTGATGTTGGGTGCCGCTTCTCCTTTCATCGAAATTCCTTTCGAATACCTCGAAAAAGGTATTACTGCCATCTTCGAACGCAAAGGAGCCGATGTAGTGGAAATGAACCTCAAGGCATTGCGTGCCGGACGTGAATTCGCACAAAACTACATTAAATAATCGGATCAATGATGGGGTGCCAAATCAGTTTGACACCCCATCTATTTTACAAAAGCCCTTCCCCTTCCCGGTTAGCAACATTTTTTCTTTATCACTCCTGCTTACAGGAAATTTCAGTTGTCGCAAAATTTGCACCAACCGCTACTGACGGTAAAACATATCAGGTAGAACACTATACTCTTGAGATGTCAAACACCATAAATTCGCAAGCGAAACTAAAACAAAATCCACATCTCACACGTTTAATTTACATTAAACATTAAAATTCAAGGTTATGACAGAGGATTATGAATTAAAAGATGATGTACACCGTCAACAGTATGAGTTCCGCATCGGTAATTATACACCCAAAATAGAGTATATAAAATCAATCAACGGAGAAATTTATCTCACCCACACGGAAGTACCGCACGAACTGGAAGGCAAAGGCATTGGAAGCCAGCTTGTAGAAAAAACGCTTCAAGATATTGAACGCCAGGGATTGCGTCTGGTACCACTTTGCCCCTTCGTGGCTGCCTATATCAAAAAGCATCCCGAATGGAGGCGCATTGTCATGAGAGGTATAAACATCAAATAAATCAAAACAACATGGACAAGAAAATTGAATACACGAACGGAGAGTTAACTATCATCTGGCAACCCAGTATTTGCCAACATTCAGGTATTTGCGTCAAAACACTACCCAAAGTATATAACCCGCAAGAACGTCCCTGGATAAAAATTGAAAATGCAACAACGGAAGAACTAATCGCACAAATCAAAAAATGTCCTTCCGGCGCATTGAGTTACCGGATGAATAAATAAGGTGCCAGAAGTCCATAAAGTCTATTGTTCAAAGCCATAACAACACGATAGACTTTATAATCTAATTCAGAATTATTTACGTCGCCGCAGGACATAACAAACAATAAAAATCAACAGGAAGCAAAGAACAATCGTTGCCCCAGAAGGTAGTTTCAATGCCGCAGATGCAAAAAGTCCGATGATAGACCCCCCGCAACTGACGATCGTGGAGAGTACCAACTGCTTCGTGAAGTTCTTGTAAAACATTCCGGCTATCGCTTGTGGCATTGTTAAGTAAGAGATCACAAGAATAATCCCCGCCAATTTCATGCATAATACAATACACAAAGCTATCAATGCAGTTATACCAACCTCCAATCCATTTAAAGCTACAAAATGAGTCCGGCTGTATTCTTTATCAAAAGCGACATAAAACAAGGGGCGATAAAACTTCGCGAAAAACAAGATAATCGCCAAGCATAGGACTCCGGACAAAATCACCTGTTCTCCCGTCACCGTGAGTATATTACCGAACAAGTATGATAGTAAATTAGGAGCGTATCCCGGAGTTAAATAAATGAACAACACTCCTATCGCCATTCCTGCCGACCAAAAGATCCCGATCAATGAATCTTCTTTAAACCGCTTATTATCCGAAAGGTACAATATACAAAATGCGGCAGCTAAAGCAAACACGGCAGCCCCAAAAAGAGGTGACAAACCCAAGAAATAAGCCAAGCCCAAGCCCCCAAAAGAAGCGTGCGTGATTCCCCCACTGATGAAAACCATACGTTTCGCAACAATATACGTCCCGATCAATCCACAACTCACCCCGATCAATATCGTGCACAATATTGCATTCTGAAAAAAATCGTATCTTAATAATTCAAACACTTTGGTAATTTTAGATTTACAATTTTAGATTCCTATCACACGAAACCCTGCTTTTCTTTTTCAATTTTCAATTGATTTATCGTGATTCAACAGCACCCTATGTGGTACCGTTCCATGAGAGATCAGTTCTATCGGGCAGTTGTATAACTTCAACTGTTCCGGAGTAATCAAATTCGACTCGTGGTAATGCAATCCCCGGTTCACGCAAGCAATGGTCTTCACGTAAGAACAAATAGTTCCCAAATCGTGCGAAACCATCACGATGCTCATTCTCTCATTCAATTCTTTTAACAAAGAATAAAACTCAATCTCGAAATTAGAATCCACGTAAGTGGACGGCTCATCCAATATCAGTATTTTCGGGGAGGATATAATCGCCCGACACAAGAACACCCGCTGCATCTGTCCCCCGGAAAGTTCCCCGATCGGTCGGTTCTTATACTCTCCCATTCCATACTTTTCCAGAATCTCTTCCACCTTCACCCTGTCTGCTTTCGTGTAAGAACGAAATATCCCTTTCTCGGACATCAACCCCGACATCACGACTTCCTTCACGCTGATCGGGAAACGGGCATCAAACTTACTATTCTGAGGCAAATACCCGAACAGTGATTGTTTAGATGTATGATAAACAATTTTCCCGGAAAAAGGTTTTATCAACCCGAGTATAACCTTCAATAACGTTGTTTTCCCTCCCCCGTTCGGTCCGATAATCCCGATAAAGTCTTTCTCCCGAATCGCCACATTCACTCCCTGCAACACGGTTGTCTGCTCGTACCCCGCCGAAATATCCTTCAATTCCAGAATTTCTTTCATCGGTTATTTCATTTTTTGTTCTATAATCTGAAGCAACGATTCCATCTCTTTTTTCCAATCCGCATTCAACGGATCGATAGCAATGACCTCTCCATCAATCTCCCGGGCAACCGATTTAGCATTTGCCACGTCAAACTGATTTTGAATAAATACAATCTTTATGCCTTTTGCCCGACAGGTATCGATCACCGATTTGAGATGTGTCGGGTTAGGTTCTTTTCCTTCATCCTCGATTGCGATCTGTTCCATCCCGTAATCTTTAGCAAAATAGGTAAGTGCCGGGTGGTATATCAAAAAAGTCTTATTCTGCTTTGCCGGAATAATCCGCCGGGCTTCTGCGTCAACGCTGTCAATCTCTTGCTTGAACTGCATGAGATTCTTCTCGAATTCAGCCTTCTTCTCCGGGAACTTTTCAGACAATACTTTACATATCGTCTGAGCCATCATCTCTGCGTACTTTGGCGACATCCACACGTGAGGATCAAAATTAGCCGCGTGGTCATGCTCATGGCTACCATGATCGTGGTCGTGGTCACAAGCCCCTTCTTCCAGATTCATCCCTTCGGATTGCTTCACAAGTTGAATATGTTTCTCCTGCTTCTCCAAAAAAGGATACAAGTTGCTTACCTCGAATGGCAGGTATCCCACGGCAAAATAGATAGAACTATTATGCAAAGCCTTCAATTGCTCGGTATTCAGGTCACTCACGGCAGGATTGGCTCCCGGGGGAATCATCACGTTCACATTCACGTGATCCCCCGCAATACGCTCCACGAAATAACGCTGAGGCAAAATGCTCACGCTGATCGTTTTCTCTCTATCCTTGTTCTCTCCACAAGCCCACAACAAGACTACCGAAATCAAAAATATTCCTATTTTCATTCTGCCGGGTATATCAAATTTTTCTCCTCAATCACGTCCAGTACCTCTGTCAGGTATTTTGCCGCCTCGTATTTCGCCATCGGCAAATTATGTAACAAATAATTTCCACAATCCTTTGCTGCCACACCGGGCACTTCGCCTTCAAAATCACGAATAAAACGGAAGGTCTCCCGCATCAATTCCACGATATCACGAGAGGTCAAATCCCCTTTCATCAAGAAATAATTGCCCGTGCAGCATCCCATTGGTCCCCAGAAGATAATCTTATCGCCCCACGTCGGGTGATTTCGCAAATAAGTAGCGGCAAGATGCTCTATCGTGTGCAACTCACCCTGCCCCAGCACGGGTTCCCGGTTAGGTTCTTTCATGCGTATATCAAACGTCGTGATCACGTCATCCCCCACGTAATCTTTACGGGACACGTAAATTCCTCGTAACAGGCGAAAGTGGTCTATTGTAAAACTAGGTATCTTTTTCATATTCTATTCTTCAGACAAAACGGTAATTAGCTTTCTGATCATCTCGAAAGAACGCTTGGGTGCCTCTTCCCAGAAATTCAAGTATTGATTGTAATGATCTTTCACTCCCGGCGTGTCGCTGATAATACGATAACTCAAGAACGGGACACCACACAAGTAACACACTTGCGCAATAGATGTCGATTCCATGTCTACCGCCAGACCTTCCGGGAAACGCTTTTTAATTTCGATCAACTCCTCCTTGTCCGTCACGAAGCGATCTCCACTGCAAATCAATCCCCCGTAGACATTCCCGTCATGCTCGACGGATAAAGCCTGTTCGTACAACTTCTTATCCGAAATAAAACGAGCTGGCAATCCCTGCACCTGCCCGTACTCGTTTCCCTCGCCGCACCACACGTCGTGGTAAACCATATTCTCCCCGATCACGATATCCATTACCCGAGTCAACGGATCAATTCCTCCGGCAACTCCAGAGTTTACAATCACATCCGGGGCATATTCCCGGATCATCTCTATCGTCCCGACTGCTGCGCATACCTTACCGATACCGCTTTTCGCCAGCACAACTTCGACCTCTCCCATACGTCCTTCCGTGAAAGGGATACCCCGCAGTAAACGTTCTTTTCCCCCGCTAAGTAAAGATTTTACCAGACCGTATTCTTGGGTCATGGCTACAATTATACCGATCTTCTTCATCTTCTTTTATTGAAAAAATGGATTCATACGCTTCTCTTCTCCTATCGTGGTAAAACCACCGTGTCCCGGAATTACCCGAACATCGTCCGGCAACACGAACAATTTCTCCCGGATGCCATTGAGCAACTCGTTCATATCTCCCCCGGGCAAATCTGCACGTCCTATACTTCCCTGGAACAGTACGTCCCCGGCAACAAGCAATTTATCCCGCTCGCTATAAAAACAAATCCCGCCCGGGGAATGTCCCGGCACGTGGATCACTTTCAAGTCCGAATGTCCGAATTTCACGGTATCCCCGTCACGCAGGTACTCGCCCAATGCCGGAGGAGGCGTTATACCCCGTATTCCTAACATGGCAGCATACTTCTCCGCATCTTCCACCCAGAAAGCATCTGCCTCATGAGCCCGTGCCGACAACCCGTACTCGTCCAGCATAAAATTATTCCCGAAAATATGGTCTATATGCAAATGCGTGTTCAACAACGCCACCGGCTTCAAATGATTTTCTTCCAGAAAACCTTTCAACCGTTGTCCTTCCTCTTTCGTGAAACAACCGCAATCAATGACCACTGCTTCCCCCGTCTCGTCATATAACACAACCGTGTTCTCCTGCCATGCATTATTAGCAAATACTTTTATCTTCATCTCTCGTGTATTTTATCTATGCAAAAATAGTACAAAAACGCGAGATAGAGAAAAAAATGCAAAGCTCAGTAATCATGAAATATACATGATAAACTTGCCATCATTCCACGTCAGAATCCCGGATAATTTCCCCGATCGTCGGGACAATCACCTCGCTAGAAGTATGCTCTTTCATTTTCAAGGCATTCTTCACGGGTTCATCCCAAGGGTGTTTCGCCAGAGCGTATTTCGAATGATGTACAGTCAACACTTTTTTCGCTCCTAAATCTTTGGCAATCTGCGCCAAGTACAACGGCATCACGTGAATATACTTCCAATTTTCATTGTACTGCCCGTTCTCGATAACGGCGAGATCGATTCCCGGGAAACGCTTGCCAATCTCGGCAAAATGGGTATCATATCCCCCATCCCCGCCCATGTATATCTTCCGTGACGGACTCTCCACGAGAAAAGATGCCCATAGCGACTGGTTGGAAGACATTCCCCGCCCCGAGAAATGGCGTGCCGGCAGACAATGAATCGTAAACCCTTCGTCCAACCAGGCATCTTCAAACCAATCCAGTTCCACGATACGTTCCTTGCCAAATCCCCAGTGCTCGAAATGTTCCCCAACTCCCAACCCGCAAACCACCTTTCCAATCCGGTCTTTCAACGCCACCACGGTATGGTAGTCCAAATGATCCCAGTGGTCATGCGAGATTACCAGATAATCAATATCCGGCATATTTTCCGGTTTATAAATATCCGTTCCTTGAAAAGGCTTATTAATAAACGACACGGGCGAAGCCATACAAAACACCGGGTCGACCAATATTCTTTTCCCGTCCGTTTGAATAAGATAAGAAGAATGCCCAAACCACACAACCACGTTCTCCTCCAAAGGAATAGCCCGCAATTCTGTCTTCACGGCTGGGACTGCTTTTTCCGGTCGCAACCCCTCTATTCTACGGAATAAAAAATCAATCATCGCCCCGACACGTCCATTGTCGGAGGTAATCATAACGGTTTCGTGCAAATTTTGGAACTGCCCGTCCCGGTAATGAGGCGAACGCTTGATCCGTTCCAAACGTTCTCCCCGGGGAAGCCTGCCAAAACTCGGTTGATTCACGAAAACCAATACACCTGCGACAATAACCGCAATAACAACCAATACAATCCAAATTATCATACGCATTCTATATCTTTTTAATGACCTCATATCATCCCTTCTGAACTACAAACAATATGCCCATTTGTCATTCTTCCCCGACAATCTCCACCTCCTCTAGAAAAAGAGTATAAAAAACAAGGTCCATAAAGAAGCTTCTCCGCAAAGGCAGCCCACTTTATAAACCTTATGAACCTTATAAACTTTACGAACTCCTACGTTCGCAACGTGTCGAATCCCCGACCGTACACTCCCATAACGGTATTCATCGTGAGGAAGGCATCCGGATCTGCCAATTTCGTTACACGCATGATATTTTGCATTTCGCTCTTTCGAGCCACCACGATCAACATCTTGCGAGCCTCTCCCGTGTACCATCCCTGGCAATCGACCACGGTAACACCCCGCTTCAAATCACGAGTAATCAAATCGGCAACTTCCTTGTACTTCATCGAAAAAATTAAAAACTGCACGGACTGCATTTGTCCCGTGAACACGAGGTCAATCGTGTACGAGTTGACTCCCATCACCACGTAACCGTAAATGATCGTGGCGATCTTTGCCGTCGGGTCTACCGTCGTATTTTCCCCGATAAAATAACTACAACCGATAATAAACACGTCGATGTACATGATAATCTTACCGGGACTGATATTCCGGTATTTGTTGATAATCATTGCCACGATATCCGTACCCGCCGTACTGCCCCCGTTGGTAAGCGAGATACCGATACCCGCACCGCACATGATACCGGAAAGCACCGCGCACATGAATTTATCTTCCAGCAACGGCTCGTGTATCAAATTCTGGAACACGCTCAACAGGAACGAACTCATGAAGATCGCATATATCGTCTTGAAGCCAAACCGGGGTCCCAGAATCTTAATTGCGATCGCCACCAACAGAAAGTTGATCACGAAATAGCTATACCCGATAGGAATCACCTCCCCGGAAAGGAAATAAATAATTGTCGAAATACCGGTCACGCCACCGCCTACCATACGGTGTGGCGCCAAAAATGCGGTAACGGCAAAAGTATAAATCAGCAAACCGAACGTGATCAACAAATACGCCCGGACTTCCGCTGCAAACTTATCCCTAGTAATTTTCATTATATTAATTATTTTGCTTTGCCCATGTATCCTTTAACCCCACTGTCCGGTTGAACACCAGCGCGCCGGGCTTAGAATCCTTATCCACACAGAAATATCCCAAACGCTGGAACTGGAAACGATCGCCTTCTTTGGCATCCTTCAAACTCGGTTCCAACTTACACCCTTTCAAAACCCTCAATGAATTCTCGTTCAGGAACTCCTTGAAATCGACATCCTTGTGTCCGGCAGGATCCGGGTCTTTGAACAAACGGTCGTACAAACGTACCTCCGCTTCTATCGCGTCAGGAGCAGACACCCAATGAAGCGTTCCCTTCACCTTCCGGTTACTTGCCGCACCGGTACCACTACGAGTTTCGGCATCATACGTGCAATGAATCGTGGTGATATTCCCATCCGCATCTTTCTCCACGCTCTCGCATTTCACGATATACGCACCTTTCAACCGTACCTCGTTACCAATCGTCATCCGGAAGAACTTCTTCGGGGCAACCTCCATGAAATCATCCCGCTCGATATACAACTCCCGGGAGAAAGGCACCATTCTCGTTCCGGCAGCCTCATCCTCCGGGTTATTCTCGATCTCCACCTGCTCGGTCTGTCCCTCGGGGTAATTATCGATGACCACTCGAACCGGGTCGAGCACAGCCATGACACGAGGAGCGATCTTGTTCAAATGCTCCCGCGCACAGAATTCCAGCAATGCCATATCCACCACGATCTCCCGACGCGCCACACCGACCTTCTCGGCAAAAGCACGAATGGATTCCGGCGTGTACCCGGCACGGCGCAAAGCCGTGATTGTCGGCATACGGGGGTCATCCCACCCGGCAACAATACCTTTCTGCACCAACTCCAACAAACGACGTTTGCTCATCACCGTGTAACTCAAATTACGGCGGGCGAACTCGATTTGGCGAGGACGATAGTCCGTGTCAAACAACTGATCCAAAAACCAATTATATAACGGGCGATGCACCTCGAACTCCAAAGTACAAATAGAATGGGTAATTCCTTCTAAATAATCGCTTTGCCCATGTGTAAAGTCATACATCGGGTAAATACACCATTTATCTCCCGTGCGATGATGTGCCACGTGCATAATCCGGTATAGGATAGGATCGCGCATCAACATATTGGACGAAGCCATATCGATCTTGGCACGCAACACTTTCTCGCCTGCCTGAAACTCGCCTGCCTTCATCCGGCGGAACAAGTCCAAATTCTCTTCCGGCGTCCGATCCCGGTAAGGACTGTTTACTCCCGGCTCTGTCGGTGTCATACGCTGCGCACTAATCACCTCTGCCGGCTGATCGTCCACGTAAGCCTTCCCGTCCATAATCAACTTCTCCGCCCAATCATACAGCTGCTGGAAATAATCTGAAGCGTAATGCGTCTCGCCCTCCCACTGGAAGCCCAACCATTGAATATCTTGTTGTATGGAATCGATATACTCTACATCCTCCTTCGAAGGATTTGTATCATCAAAACGCAGGTTGCACTTGCCGTTGTACTTGGCAGCCAACCCGAAATTCAAGCAAATAGAGGTCGCGTGCCCGATATGCAAATAGCCATTCGGCTCCGGCGGGAAACGCGTGTGTACCCGACCGCCGTTCTTTCCCTCGGCCAACTCCTCCTCAATAATCTGTTCGATGAAGTTCAACGATTTACCTTCACCTTCTTCTTCCACGAGATAATTCTTATCCATACTGAAAATTTTATAACATATTCGGCTGCAAAGGTAATTAATTTATGAGAGTTTTAAAAGTTTCCGTATATTTGCACGCCATGAAATATATATTTTACACCATATTATGCTGCTTCATATCGCTCACGTCGTTAGCACAGAGCGATTTTGGCTACGAGAATCCGGACGAAGAGGATCCCCGGCGTAGCGTTTTTGACCAAGATAGCACGAGAGGAGAACAACGATACGTGAAACCGCAACGGGTAGCCTGGAAGTGGATGCACGACGGGGTATACAAGAAATATATGCCTATGACGGATACCCTCACGGACGGCATTCACAACACGAATCCCATATTCAAACACAGCGTGTCCAACACCTACCTGGGAAACCTGCCCTCGCCTTATATTTCCAACATTTTTATCCTTCGCCCGCTAGGAGAAGATTTCCTGCCGCTCGACCGGATTCGGGATTACATTTTCCGTCCCGAGGATGCGTTGGACTACAATACAGCCACGGCTTTCACCCAAATAAGCTACTTCAACGGTGGTGGTCGGGGCAAAACGGAAGACCGGGTAGACCTGTGGTATATGCAAAATATCAATCCCTTTTGGAACGCCGGATTCCGGTACAACCTCATGTCCGCGGACGGAGCCTACTCTTACCAGAAATCAAAAGCATACAACTTCTCCGTCTTCAGTTCATACGAGAAAGAACGGATTGCCGTTTCCTTCTTTCTGAACCAAAACATGGCACACTTTACCGAGAACGGAGGTATCGAGAACCTTGCCGACATCCGGGACACAGTCCTCGATGCCAAAATCGTCAGTACCAACCTCGCCCTTACCCCCCGCAACAATCTCATGAATTTCAACTTCAGCACGCTGGCACAATACAACCTCGGGAACCCCAAAGCGGTCGTCACCCCGATAGATTCCGTTAAATTCGATACCACGTACACCTACCCGATGAAATTCGCCGTCGCCTTGAAAATAGAGGACAACCGCTACCGTTTCCGGGAAGAAGACGGGGTGGAAACAGCTTTTTGGGATACCACGTATTTGAATTCCTCGAAAAACCAGGACATCATTAATAATCAAAAGTACGAGATCGACGCTAAATTCGTGTTGAACGAGCATCCAAAATACAAATACCTGCCGGGCGTGTATGCCGGGTTGAAATTCAAATACCTGAAATACGACCAGCGTGTATCCTTGGATACTGTCAACAACCGGGCAACAAACAAATACACGGGTACCTACCTCACAGCGGGCACGTTCAACATGGATTCGACTACCCTATTTAACTTTGATATCTGGGGAAGTTTCTGTCTGGCGGGAGAATATTCTGCAGACTATGCCCTAGAGGGAAGAATAATCCAATACCTGAGCCGGAATAGAAATTCATCCGTGACGGCATATGCCCTATTGGAAAGCACTACCCCAAACCACTACTACAACCAATACGTGGGAAACCATAATAAATGGGAAACAAATTTTTCCAAGGTACACGCCTACAATATAAAAGGACATTACAACAACAAACGCCTCCGCACGGAAATCGGGGTAGCCTTGAATAACACCAAAAACTATATTTATTTCGACACGACAGCTTATCCCCGCCAGTACGACGGCAATTTAGTGGTTTTCACGGCATGGGCAAAACAAGTCTTCAAACTGGGAAACTTCTACTTTGACCAAAAAGTGTATTACCAGATCTGTAACAAGGACGAGATATTGCAACTCCCACAAGTAGCCTTGTACTCGCACAACTATTACCAAAACCGTTTGTTCAAAAAAGTACTGGGTCTGCAATTCGGTATAGACTTGTTCTATAACACCGCATTCTATGCCAATGCTTATGACCCGAGTATTATGCAATTCTACAACCAGGATATCGAGAAAACTGGTAATTACCCCAAACTAGACGTATTCCTCACGTTAAACATCAAACGAGCCGACCTGTTCGTGAAATACGAGCACTTTAACGACTTTTTGGGAAGCCGCAACTTCTTCTCCGCCTATACCTACCCGATCAATCCCGCTAAAGTGAAATTCGGTATCCGGTGGAATTTCTTCGATTAAGGATTCCTTATCTATATCCCGATCATTTCCGCGTCACTACCCCATCATCACCTCGCACATACGGTGATGATGGGGTAGTGACGCGGAAATGATCGGTTTTCAATCAAGCCATATCCCCGTAAAAAGGCTGTGCCGTGAATCCTTAATCACGGCACAGCCTCTTTACATTAATAATGTTTACAAATCGATCGTCACTGTTCCTGCACCGCTTTCAAATCCGGATTCCGGAACAAATCGGATAAACTTACCACATCGGCATGGTAAATCTTGCCCCCCTCCGAACGGTAATGTACCCAAATTCTCGTTCTCTCCCAGTCGTAACGATACTCCTTGCGCAAACGTAACGTGTATTGCCCGTTCTCCCCGATGGTCATGCTACCGATACGCGGCGAACCGCCCTCCACTTCAAACGTCACGAAAGCGCCCGCCGGGACATTAGCGTACGAGATGCCGTCCTCGCTGTATTGAATCCTTCCCGTGATCGGCTCGTTGTCAATCGTGAAAGACTGTTGCTCGAAAGCCACCACATCAGCCTCCGCCGACAACGTGATCTCCCCGGCACTCACGATAGACTTCGTTTTAAAAGCCAACACCTTGTGTTCGCCTCGCTGGTCTGCATCCGGTTCGTCGGGATTCAACGTCACGTTCGGGTTACGGACATCCTTGATGGCCACTTCATCCGTTCCGATCCGGTTATCATCCCGATCGGCTTTCACGACCAGCACGAAGCATCCCGCTTTCTCGTCGTAATAGAAAATATCCCCGGTGTAAGCACCTCTCCGCTCCTCGTCGATCTCTAGCATCGGGGCATCGATATATACCTTGAATTCGGTACCGAACGGATCTGCCGATTTATTATCCGTCCCCCGGAAACTCGTCACGTCAAACTCCACGTTTACGGGCTGCCCCACCTCGTAAGTCCAACTTTCCGACTCCACGAAATTTCCAGCGCCATCGCCAATCGAAACCTTGCCCGAGAAACGGAACGGGTTATAATTTGCCAACTCGAAAGTGATTGAACGGTAATGGTTGCCGTTGTACTCGTAATGCTCCTCCGGGTTTGCCTCGTTCGAGGCTACTCGAATCACCTCCGCACTATTCGCCCGGTTGGTTTTCAAGTATATCTTATATTCGCTCCGGTTCTTTTTCCCGTCTATCGGGGTGAACGAGAACACGCGTCCGCCCGTGCCCCAGCTGCTTGCGCCCGCTTCTTGGAAATCACACTCCTTATTGCCGGCACCCCCGGGGATCTCATCGTCATCCAAGCGGGTCAGGTTCTGCGAGTAAAGCAAAAACGCATCGTCATTGCCGGATGCCACCGGCTGTCCCGTGCTCCCGTCCCTCAACTGAATTTCAAAATTCACTGGCGCATTTTTTTTCTGCGGTACCAGACAATAGTAAACCGTCTCGCCATTAGGCATCTCGTCGTCCAAAGTACTGCCATCCACGCTAATCAACCCGTCAAGCGTGATGTAGTAATTATTCTCGCTAAAAGGGAACACTTTCTCCAGCCGCGTGAAGTTATCTGCCTCTATCGTGATCGTGCCGCTCTTGTACCCGCCTTGCCCGTCTCTCTCGGGTTTTAACACAGTATTAAAATACACCCGCTGTACCCCCGTGTGCGTAGCCTCGTACACGAACTTGAAATTCCAATCGTCCTCCCCGTTGAAATCGCCCGGGCTATTGATCGGCGTGACGGTGGACAATTGCTGTCCGGTGGATTGGCGCACGTTCAACCAATCGGCACCGATCTTCACGCGTAACGGGAGCAATTCCCGCGGGAAATCCTCCGGGATTGAGAACATCAAGGTCACCGGTTGCCCTTCCATGTCGGCATAAATCTGGGTGGATACCCACGCCGGCGAAAAAGTAAAGTCGCGCAACGTGATCACTTTAATCGTACGCTGCAATTTACCCGCTTTCACCCGGATAATCCCCTCGCGTTTCGCCTCATTCGCGCTCAACTGGTTCAACGAGATGGTCAAGGTACCCACGCCCGTGTTTCCGTCATATTCGGTGCGAATAGTTTCCCCGGCTACCGTCGTGGCTGTCACCCATTGCACGTCGGGTACCTCGCTTGCGGACACCGGCTCATACACCCCGCTTGCGTTCTTCTTCTCGTATTTGTAATTCACCGTCACCGATTGCGGCATCGTTCCCGGGAATACCACAAAAGTTTCGTCCACGCTCAAGCGGTACGTTCCATCCGAAACCTCATTAATATCATCGGGAATGGAGATCCACACGTTGTTGGTGGGCGTACCCTCCAACGCCTCCCCGAAAGTCGCGTAACCGTTTGTGAGCGGTCCCATGATCGTGATATTATACGAGTGGTTGCGACGCACCGGAAGCGTCTCGGCATTATCATCCAACAACAACACGCGGTAATACAAGGCGTTCCCGCCTCCCGCGGGAATCCCGTGCAATATCACGCTCAACGGGTTGGAAATATCATTCAGGCACTCCACTGCATACTCGGGGTTCAGGTTCAACGAACCGTCCTCTTCTCCTTTCAGCGTCTGTTGTTCTGAGGCAGAAGGCAAAGAAAGATACCCGTCCGCTCCTCGCGACCACTCGAAATTTCCGGCTTCCGCGTTGTAGGGAGCCACAGTCCCGAAAGCGTTCGTGTTGTGCAACGTGTAACCAAGTACCTCGACAAACCCGTTGTTTTCCGGGTTCATGACTTGAATCCGGGCTTGATTGCGCACCATCTCTATCTTGTCGCCCAATCGCCCTAAAGCCGCAGCCATATCATTTTCTCCCGGCTGACACTCCACGCGCTGCCAATAGATCATGCGTCCCGGGGAAGCCACCAACGTCGCCATCAACTCCGTCTCGTGCTTGCCTCCCATTTCTATCTCGTTGAAACCTGTCAAGTTCTGGTTCGCCACGAAATGAATGATCCGCGTATAATCGGGCACATTCGCCGAGAACGTTCCGGTCAGGGAAGCGTTCACGCCCGGATCCACACCCCCCGGCACGATTTCCGCCTTTACCGTCGAGATAAAAGCCCCCGATTCCGAGAAACAAAAAAGATACATGTCTTGAATACCTCCCCCGTCCGAGTCCACGCTCCGGGAAACCACTTGCTGCATCTCCGGCACGTCTGTCCCGAACCGGATTGCCACGTACCCATCAGGCACGCGTTCCCCGCTATCCCCGTCCAACTCGTCGCGGGAACATGCCGTCGCCAGCAACACCAGCAGGCTCACGACCATTCTCCATATCAATCGTTCTGTCATAACCGTTTATTTTTTAGTCTCTTTATTTTCATAATGGTCTCGCACGCAACGGATGGCATTCCCATTACTATTCCAATGAGGGTTTTTTACAAATCCTCCAGCACTCATGTATTCCTCTGCATTTAACAAATAATCCATCGCATCAGTACCCTGGTTCGAAGTCCCTTGGTAACGCATGATAATCAACAACTCCGCCTTTGTCGGCAAACGCCAGTCATCCAAAACGACTGCCGGCAAAAAATCACCATTTTTATCTTTCAACCTATTCCCTTTTTCATCTCTTGGGTAATACACCTCTACATAATTTGCACAATGGCTTGCAGCCTGCTTATAAGCATCATCCACATTATTAGGCAACTCCCCGTTAATAAATCCTAAACGCGAAGCAATCATAAAAGACGGCGATACCAAATTGTTGTTTGCATCATCTTGCAACGTATATCCCCTTTCATCCTTACGAGGAATTCCTAACTCATAAGTTACATTAGGATGAACCTTGTCAAACTCCGTATCGGCAGGAAACTCCGGTAATGCCGAAGAATTGATTTGTACATGATACATCCGGGGATTACCACTGGCTTGAGCTGTCGTTGTATTAGGAGTAGGTCCCCAGTAATATGAAATAGTATAAGACTGTTTATAACCGTTATTACTCGGTTGTTCCGCAACTTTAGAAGCAAAATAACCATCTATGTTATATCCTCCTCCCCACCCCCTAGTTGGTTCCGTTGCATAAGTCCAAATATCTGTACTAGAATTATATGTTCTAGCAATCATATTTCTCGGTGTTTTATTCAAATTCTCATAGTTATATCCGCCAAAATCTTCCCGATAAGAATACCATCCGAAATAATACGTGATATACTCCTGCGGATACTGCTTGACGGTCACGGTAATCGGATCGCACTCGTCATCACCGTTCCATACCTCGAACTCGATATACCGGATCAGGTTATTGGTCGGGACTGGGCTGTAAATATCGAGCTTCCCGTTTAAAGTCTCATCGGGAGTAATCTTGATCTCGTTTGAAATATTAGTCGGGACCGCCGTTTCTACCCCATATTTATTATAGAAATAAGCTCTTACATTACGAACCTGCACCTGGCTCGAGGAAGAAAACATCAACGAGGTTCCATCTTCCGCCAAGTTAAACATCTCCAGTTCGTGCTCGTTCAAGGTCAAATAGTGCGGCTCCACCGAACCGCCGATTTCCAACCCAACCTCTTCCCACGGTACCACGGAATAGTCGATATCTTTCAAAGGCGTTTCCCTGCCGGGCGTGTCCGCCCCAGCACCACGTAAAGTCACCCTCACGCGGTAAAAGTAATTCGGTTTCAAAAGCGTGCCGTTCGTCACGGGAATCGTGTAATAATTACTTACCGTCGGTTCCGTCGCATAGGAGCGCGAAGCATTGTCGTAAGCCAAGTAAGGCACTTGCACCACCAAGTGAGTCATGTTCCCGTACAAATCTCCCCCGTCAGTCCAGTTATTCGAGTAAGAATACGTTGTGAGCGTGATGGTACGGACATCCCCATCCCCTGTCGGTCCGAAAACAATGTTTCCCGCGTAAGGCGCCGCTTTCCGGGGTGTCGCCCCGGCGGGCAAGGTAGCGGCATCCGCCTCCGGAAACACAAAAGAAGTCGCCAACCAATTGTTCAATTGAAAAGTATTAGAAGACGAGCGGTCGGCAAAGCGGAAACGGTAATCATCTCCCTCGTCATCCGTGCCATTCGTATTCATCCCCTCCACCAGCGTAACCTCGATCTTGGCTGCGGCACGGGCTAAACCGATCTCCACCACGGTATTCTCGTCCGATTCATCGTTCAAGACCACACTCTCCGCTTTGCCACTCATCAAGAAAGAACCGTTCTCCCCCAAGGGGTCGAGCTGGTACAAGAGACTGTTCCCCGCCGAAGTCTCCGTCACGCGCAACAAGTCGGACAACGTCGTCACTTCATTCAACGGGGTACTCGGGTTCACGCTGTTTGCCACCAGGTAAATAGAATACTGCTCCCTGACGCCGAAGTCCGACTTCGCCTTGTCCAACACCGCCGAGCCTCCCGCGGGGGCCACCGACTCGTGGTAATCCCGTTTGCCGTCTGCCGTGAAGATGAAGACATCCAGTTTTTCCAACTTGCTCTCGAGAGACGTGCCCTCCTCCTTCACCGCCCGGGCTATTTGCTCACGCTCCGAGGCTATGCGCAGGACGATTCGGTCCCTGCCCTCGTCCGGGACAGCCAATTCCCCGTCCCGGCTACATCCAGCCAACAGCAACACTGCCAGCAGTACTCGAATGATACGATTATTAATTCTATCCATATATCTTTCCTAATTCGTCATACACTATCATTGTTATCCTACGGCTGCTGGGATACGCGTTTTATCGTGATCTCGGACTGGCTATCATCAGTCGCTGGCCATTTTCTTTCCGGGTTTATTAATAACGGTTCAAACTCCCCGGTCAAAGAACGCGAGGTGACCTGCAACGACACTTCATCTCCCTCACCGGATTGGTCCGTCGGCCACACCGTGATATAATACGTTCCTTTCGGGAGCGCCCCGCTCGGCATCACCTCGTTGTCGTCTCTACGCGTTACCGCCATCTCGAACTTGTTGCCCCCGCCCACCAGTGTCGGCGTCCACGAGTGGTTGCTCTGCATGTCGAACACGAATGTTACGGACCCTTCCCGCTGGTAGGGATAATTCACCTCCACGTCCGAATACCACACGTCCGTGCTATAGTCGCCTTCCGTGTAGGGTGCGCTTGAATACGTGGGATGCGCCCCGCCGTCCAACTCGTACACGTCCTCCGCGTTCCACGGCAACACGCTATACGCAATCTCTATCACCCCGCGGTAATCCACCCAGCAGAATACCCGGTAATTACGCCCTCGCTCAACCGGCGGCAAATAAATGTCTTTCGTCTTTTCTGTCCCCCCGTTCACGGAATAGACCACACGCACCACGTTGCCCCCGGCATCACCTTGCACATCGGGGTTTTGGGATCCCCGGTTATTCTCGAACAAAAACACGTTATCGTTCATCAAGTCGTAATCGCCGGCGTCGGTCGTCCGTGCCGCTAAACTTTTTGTCACCTTCCCCTCGTTCAATAACTCGACCGGTATATCCGTGCCGAAAGAAGGAATATCTTGCAATTTACCGGGTTCAGGCGGGAACACGTAATTCTTCTCCAACAACCCCGCACTCAACAACGTAGCGGAACGTACGACCAGACCGTCCGCCGTTACGTTAGGTCCCTTGGCAAAATAAAGCTCCAGTTTCCCGCAAGGATACTTCAGCAGAAAGGGCGTGTTGTCCCGAACGAGCCAATGCCCCTCGTGTCCCGGGACCGTATTCTCTTCATAATCGTCCATGGACAATGTCCTGCTATCCTTGCAAACCATAGGCAATTTGTTATTATTCACCACAAGCCCGAAAGCGATATCGTCCAACTCCCCAGCGGTCATTGTTTCTCGAAAATTCAACGGACGATTGTTCATCGTCACGGCACCTTCATCCGCGACCAAGTAATACGTCATCGTCTGCTCCCCGCCTACCACGACTTGCTTGATATCCACCAGACAACTCCCGGCGACGATCTCTTCCCCCGTGAATTGCTTGTAACCGATCCTTTGGCCCGCGGCGGAAAAAACATACACCCGCAGCGATTCAAACGCCGTTCCATCCGGATGGGCGGCACGCGTCCCCACGTTCATCTGCACGGTCACGTCACGAGTCTCCTTACCTTCCGGCTCCTCGTCCGCGCAACCGGAGAAGATACCAGCGAGCAACGCCGCTAAAAATATTCGTTTCATATTCTGCATAATCGTCTCGTTTAAAATTCAGGTTTCACCATCTCGATATACCACTCTGGTACACTCACTTCCACGTCGGCATTCTTAAACTCGAAGCGAATGGCTATCAGTACCTCGTTCCTCGTGCAATCGATCATGGGATTGGCAGCCAGGAAGTCGGCGAGATTCACCTTCGCCATCTCTTTCCCCCCGGCATTGCGCACGCAAACGTCCACCACCGAGTGATCCTTGTGGCGCATTATATGGGATAGAGCACTTTGCAGCCCGTCTTTATAATCACAGTCCAACACGTAAGTTGTCGCTTCACCTCCCGCCACGTTCTCGAAAGTCGTGTAAGGCAAAACATTGCACAACTCAATCGTCAAATTTGATTCGGCAGGAACTCCCGCCACTTCCACCGACACTTTGTAGTGAGCACTCTCGAACTCCTGTGTCCAGTGTTGATCCTCCTCCGTCACCACCACTTCCAGCGACGCGTAATAAAGCGGATCATTCCCGGAAATTGTCTTCCGGGTAAAATACTCCTCGGCAGCGCAATACATCTTGTCGCAATCACCGCACGTCAAATCATTCGTTCGCGTGTTCCGCATATTTCCGAAACACACCACGCGATACCTCCCCGGAGCCAAGTCCGGCATCGTCACGCCACGTTGAGCAACCTCCTCTTTCGTCAACTCCCTCGTCGTTACAAGTTGTTCGTTCTCGTCGAAAACATACATAACCACTTTCTCGATCTTCTCGTTGAAGATCTCGGTAGTTCCGTCGCCCTTGTAACTCAACGACAAGGTGTTCACGCTGTACTTCGGGCAATCATCCAAATCCTCCTTGATACAACTACCGAACATCCCTACCGCCAGTAGCATGAATAAGACATCCTTTATTAATTTCATACCTGTATGTTTTTCTTTTTTTAGTTGGAGAGAACGGGAGGAGTCTTTACCTCCCGCCTCTCGCCATCAATTATTATTTCCGCTCTCGAAAGAACTTTATCAGAATGCCGGGGTTACGGGAACGATTTCCCACGCAACAACATCAACTGTCACGTCAACGCATTTTTGCGGTTGCTCAAACACGGTATCATCAAAAGTGAAATTTAACTTGTAAATCTTTCCGGCAGCGAAGTCGGTCAACACCGCATTCTCTCCATTTTTTATAAATCCTTTGGTTACAACAAAAAGAGGCATATTGTCACCCACAACCTGCAAAACGAATTCCGGTTGAGTATCACCATTACCACCATATACATGATAGTAGAACGGGGCAGTCACATGATCATCCGTGTTGCTCTCCGGAGTCAACGTTGCGTCCAAGACATCATGACTCCATCCCGGTCTGGTTCCGTCTACCAAGAATTTCATGATATTCCCCTCATCCGTATCTGCTTTGGACAAATCAGCAGATGTAATTGTACCCGAGATTGTTGCTTGCTTGTAGTAATTATTAACTGCAATTTGTTTCAATTCGATTGCAGAATACTTCGCCGGATCACTAAAGTTACAAGTAAAACCGGCAATCTCGAAACGAGCAATCAACGGTACCACATTTACGCTTGCCTGATACAAGTTTCCATGGTCTTCGTTGTTCTTGAAAGTCAATTCTTCTTCTCCCCATAAGACCAATTTCTCAATATCTTGTTGGTCATCGATTGATTTTTTCAATGCGGTCAAATCAGTATAAGTATTCACGTTCGTGAAATCCAAACTATTAGCTTGCGCATTACCGACAACGATCACTTTATTCACGCTATAAGGCAAAAAGTGAAATTGTATTTCCTCCGGAAGCTGGTTATTTGTAATAGTAAAGGCATGTTCCGTAGTTTCTCCCGCAATTGATTTTCCTTCATACAAATTTGTACCATCCGTGAAGAACACGTGAAAATCACTAATTGTTGCTTTCACGGTACCTCCATCCGGGGCTACAGGCACTCCGTTTCCGGATCTCGCTGAAATGGCTTTCACGTTCGCCAATTTCAAACTCACACTTTTCGGGGCTTTACTCGTTTCTTTCCCGTCATTCTTGTCACAAGCGACAGCTCCTAGAGCCATCAATGCAACCAGCACTAACTTGTTCAATTTCATAGATTTCAATTTAAAATGTTGGACTAAAAGTTAATTCAAACTATTTATGTTTAACAATTATTTGATTTGTTGTAGATTTTTCTCTGCTCCGGCATGTCCGGCACGGATTGCTTTTTCGAACCACTCGATGGCAATTTCTTCCTCTTCCATCATCATGTAGCAAACCCCGATAGAATTGAAAGTGCGATCGTCATTCTTGTAAGGCTCCAGCATCTTCAACGCCTCGGCGTACTTCCCAGCACGGATCAACTCGTTGGCGGCATTCACGGCGTCTGCCGCCTTGTCGCCCAACACGTCATAGAATACCGACACGTAGCAAGCGTTGCGCAATCCCGGGTAGAACTCCTTCAACATATAGCGGTAAGGTTTGCCCCCCGCCAATTTCATCAACGCGGTTTTACGCCCCGCGCCTAACGATGCATCGTCAAGGATACCCAACACTTCGTCACGATATTCCATGTCTGATGCCGCCACCAATTGGCGCAATCCATCCCAGTTCTCGACACCGTTGACCAACACGAAATCCTCGTCACGCAAATCCGGTAACTCTTTTTGGACATAATCTTTCAACGCCCGGGCACGCCCTTCTCCCAAACGCGTATTTAATGCTACCCCTCCCTCGGGCGAAGCGAATCCCGTGATTTCCACGCCTTGCAAACGCAATTTTTCCCTATCGCCAATCTCACGAATCCCGGCTATAATATCATCCAACGTTTTCTGGTTCCCGTACTTGTCGGCGTGCAACACAGTCTTCGACACGGGGAAAAACACTTTCATTTCCTCCCTGAAGTTCCAGCGTTTCTTCGCTTCCAGCACTTCGAAGTTTTTCGCTGCCGGGGTAACAGGAATTACTTCCGGTTCCGGGGCAACGTATACAGGACCAACCGGAACTACTTGATCGCCATCACAACATTCACATCCACACCCTTCCAAGTGATAAGCTATTCCCAAACCCGCCGATTTCATCCAACGCTCGTAACGTGCCGACTCGGCATACACCAACGTGGCGCCTTTCAATTTATTATACCCCTCCAGAGTCCAATCACGGTTTCCCGCCAGTGTTTGTTCCTGCCGCTCCCGTTTGTAACGGATTTTCCCGTATAACTGTGCAGGCGCCAACCACAGAGTGTCCACGCCCGAGTACAAGTAAGGGCGAAGCACCATTTTCTGGCGGCTACGGACATATCCCGGCGTTTCGCGTATCTCGAAACGCACCTCAACATCCCGTTTCTGTTTCTTCACCGAAGAATTTTCCACCTTCACCTGGGAGAAAGCCTCTCCCGACAAGAGTACCAGCAAACAAGCCAGCAATATATTTCTCGTTCTCATAATTTTCCGTCTATTTTATCATGTAAACTAATGTAAGCCCCGCCTTTGTCAGGTTCCAACGCCCTTTCGTGTTGTTGCCCCGGAAAGAACCGCATTTCTCGCAATCGTACGCGTCATAGTCGAAATAAATATAACCTCCGCCGACTGTCGCCTCCAAGTTCCAGCGCTTGCCCAGTATCCACGAGTAACCATAAGAAATACCTCCCAATAACGCCCACCCCTCGTAACGATGATCTTTCACTCGTTTAGGCAAAAAAGGAATCCGATAACCGCTAAAATTAAATTCGGAGAACCCGGCATGAATACCGAAAAAATGCCCTTGAAACTTCTCGCACAGCCAATACCGCAACTCAGGTTGTACCAAGTAATGCTTAATTTTTTTATTCTTGCCCTTGTTTAAAGTCCTAGGGTTATAATTTCCCGACAAATCAAACGTCCACCGGGGAGCAAGCCCGAATTCCACTCCTAGATTAAATGTAGTTGTCACGTCATACAATAAATTCGTTTTTACCCCCCACTTCTGGGCAAAAGCAAAGGTTGTCATTCCACTCATGAACAAGAGCAATATACATTTCCTGACAACCGAACTTGAAAAAACATCATGTGATCTTTTCATATTTCGCACGTATAATTATTTGTTTATTTCATTACAAACGCTAATAAATTATTATAGATAAACATTTTCCAATATTTACAATAAACACATACAATTCCACTGTAAATCAAAACGAAAACATTCTTTATGCAAAAATCCCCATATTTACATATGATATCAACTCAATTACGTGTCATAAAAAACGATCAATTAATGATCGTTTCATGAAATTAAATCAGATTAACTTGTTTTTATTGTCAATATAATGCAAGTGCTTGATTTCTTGAACAAAAAAAAGCACATAATAATTTGCGGAAATTGGAAACTCACCATATATTTGCATATCAATAAACGATCGTTTATTGATATTTTTATAGTATATATTTTTCCTTCAAATACATAGCTACACAGTACAATATACACTCACCACAGATACACAAAATATATTCGTTTTTCCTGTTAAACTTAATATATGTATAAAAAACAAATAAACTGGAAATTTAAAATAACCATTTTTTTATATAGCCAAATTATATAACAAATTCATAATGATATCTCCCGGCATATCCCACCGATAGTTAACCGATACCCTACCTCATGAACGTAGCATGGACGTAGCATAAACGTAACATAAACGCCCTCGAGCGAAATTGCTTCGAAGTTGTATCGAAGAAACTCCGTAATTAAGCTAGCCCATCCCCTTATTTACCATAGATTTACCCGGGATCTTTCCCGTGTGACTCCCCTCTCTCGAAATCGCCCTTACACGATTTTAATTTTTATTTCGTATCTTTGCACCATGTATATAATAAGAATTATTACATACACGTGGTTGTTCTTGCTTTGTTTGTCATCTTGTAAAACAGAACAAGAAGAAGTTCCATTCATTATACCCGAAGACGGCACGTTGGAGAAAATCGAGCAACGGGGCGTTCTAAATGTATGCACCTATTACAACACAACGGACTACTACGTGTATAAAGGAGTTCCCAAGGGATTTCATTACGATCTGGTAAAAGACTTCGCCGATTATCTCGGTGTCAAGTTGCACATTGACGTCAATGCCAACGTGGAAGAAAGTCTGCGGGAATTGAACGAAGGCAAATACGATCTCGTGGCGATGAGTCTTTCGGTCACGAAAGACCGCAAAGAACAAATCAATTTCACGTCCCCGTTATTCAGCACGAACAAAGTGTTGGTACAAAATAAAAAACAAGATTCCTTGATTCGTGACGTACATGACTTGAAAGGGAAAGAAATTTTCGTTCAGGAAGGCACCACGTACAAAAGTTTCCTCCGGGAACTGAGTGATTCCCTTCAGCTGGATTTAAAAATCACGGAAGTAGAATACTTGACTTACGAAGATATTCTCCTGCAAGTAGAAAAAAGTGAACTCCCGCTCACCGTGATAGACAAAAACATCGCACAGATAGCAGCCCAATACATGACACATATAGATTACTCGTTGGAACTATCCGACTTGGAACCCGTAGCGTGGGCTGTATCCGGGAATACAAGATACCTGCTTCAAGAACTCAATCAATGGTTGGAGGCAATGAAGAAAACAGAAAAATTTCCCGTACTTTACAATCGTTATTACAAGAGCAATTATGTCACATCACTCCACAATTCCAAGTATTACAAGCTGAAAAACGGTGTCATTTCCAGTTTCGACCCGATCATCAAAAAGGAAGCCCAAAAAATAGGTTGGGATTGGCGTCTATTGGCATCCGTGATTTACCAGGAATCCGGTTTCGATCCCGAGGCAACCTCTAATTACGGGGCGGTCGGGTTAATGCAAGTCATGCCGGAAACCTCTCTCCAACTCGGCTTCGAGGATTATATAGAACCGCAGGATAATATCCATGTCGGGGCTTATTACTTGAAATACCTCGAAAAAATGTTTGCCAAATACGATCTCGATTCCTTGAACCGCATCAAATTTACCTTGGCAGCATACAATGCCGGAGCGGGGCACGTGTTCGACGCCATGAGATTGGCAGAATCCTACGGCAAGAACCCAAACGTGTGGAATAATAACGTGGATTATTTCATCCGATACAAATCCCGCCCCGAAATATACCGGGATTCCCTGTCCCGCAACGGTTACTGCGACGGTAAACAAACTTTCAATTTCGTGAATAACATTATAGAGAACTATACCCACTATAAAAATACGATTCCCCGGTAATTTAAAATCTAAAAATCCCCAGGGCGAATATTGATTTACTTTTATTTTTTTCGTATCTTCGCATTTGAGTTTTGATCATTATTTCACAAATTGTTAAATGTATGCCTTACAGAAGATTACCGAATACAGATGCAGCAAGGATAAGGGCATTGGAAACGGCTTTAAACAAAGAGGACTTTTCCGACATCAATAATTTACCGTTTTCATTGACCTTAAGGCAGAAAATCGAATTCTTTTTACCGAAATTCAAAACGGCGATCACAAATTCACAATGTGCCCGAGATAAACAAACGGTAAATAGCCGGAAATACGGAGAATACACGAGAAAAGCGAAACTATATATATCGCACTTTTTGCAAGTACTGAATTTTACTATTGCACGAGGAGAGTTGAAGCCTATCGCCCGTACCTTCTACGGTATAGCGGAAGACGACACGAAACTTCCCCCGCTCATTTCCGATCAAGATTTGCTGGAATGGGGTGCAAAAGTAATTGCCGGAGAACAAGAACGCACCCGTAACGGCGGCGGCAACCCGATATATAGCCCTTCTATCGCATTGGTCAAAGTGAATTACGAGAATTTCAAACAAGGCTACGCTTCCCAAAAACAGTTTCAACAAAACTCCGCCCGTTGCAGCGCGGAAGTAGCACAATACCGGGCTGAAGCTGACGAATATGTCCTTTCCCTGTGGAACGAGATCGAGGCTCACTATGCCGACATCGAGGATGAAGAAGAACGCCGCCAGAAATGCGAACGCTTCGGACTTGTCTACGTGTTCCGCAAAGGCGAACGGGAAGAAATAAAAAGAAAAAAGGAAGCCGAACGGATTACGCTCAAACTCCCTTTTTCATGATTCGGTGATTTCCATCACCTAATTACATATACAGATCTCTCTCCCCTCTCGCGATCCGGTCGTAATAGGAACGGAAGGTTGGAAGTAATTTCTTATCGCTAAAGAAGGGGGTTGCCTCAATCTCACGCAACTCCTGCTCGATCAGTTTCTCCCCGATTTCACGGGTTGCAGGAGAAGCGTAATCATTCAGGTATTCCCGGAAAGTCAACACGGCATTCAACTTACAGAACTTGCCCTCGACTCCTTTTTCCAACAGATTCATGATCTTATCGCCCGTACGTCCGCAGCGATAACCGGCTGTACAGAACGAAGTAATCATTCCGTCGTTAGCCAATTCCCGGATCACTTCATCGAGAGAACGCTGGTCGCCCAACATGAATTGAACCTTCTCGATATTCTCCTCTTGTTTCAACTTCTTGGAGTATGCCCCGATTCCCAGTTTAGAGGAAGCATCAGTTTGCGTGCAACCGTAATGGGTCAATAAATCTCTTTTCAGATTTGGCTCTTCCCGTGCCGTCACGATCAACCCACTATACGGGATAGCCAAACGCAACACGGCTACCACGCGCCTCATGGCATCATCACTAACCAAGTAAGGAGAATTCTCGCTCAGGAAAGATCCCGGAGCCGGTTGCATACGCGGGAAAGACACCGTGTGCGGTCCGATACCGAACTGCCGCTCCAAATCCAACGCATGATGCAACAATCCCATCACGTCAAATTTCCAGTCATACAAGCCGAATAACGCCCCGATCGCCACGTCGTCGATTCCAGCATCCATGGCACGGTGCATCGCGTAAAGACGCCAGCGGTAATTTCCCTTCACCGTGTTAGCCGGGTGCAATTCGGCATATCTTTCCCGGTGATACGTTTCCTGGAACACCTGGAACGTCCCGATACCCGCTCTCCACAATTTTTTCAAATCGGCGATCTCCATGGGAGCCGCATTCACGTTCACCCGGCGGATATTGTTAAACCCGTTTCCCGTGGGAGTTTCCCGCTTCACGGAATAAATCGTGGAAATAGACTCCGCGATATAGTCTGCGCCATTCTTTGGATGTTCGCCATACACGGCAATCATCCGCTTGTGTCCCTCGTCGATCACGGCAGCGGTTTCCTCCCGCACCTCGTCCATGGACAACACGTGGCGTATTTCTTCCTTATTTTCCGCACGGAAACCACAATATTTACAGCTGTTCACGCACAGGTTGGACAAGTACAAGGGGGCAAAGAAAACGATACGATTGTCATACACTCTTTTCTTCACCTCCAAAGCAGCCTCCTGCATCTCGTGGAAAAGCTCGGGGTCTTCCACATTCAACAAAGTAGCCGTTTCATCCGGCGTTAATATTTTTATTTCCAACGATTTTTGTAGAATATCCCGTACACGTTGCTTGTCGGGATTCTTCCCTTTTTCGATTTCCTCAAATATCTTTCCCTCGTCAATAAAATCCTTTCCATCCACCAGATATTTGTCAATTTCTGCCTGCTTAATCACCGCGGCAGCCCAATCTTTTACAGTAGCCATTTCTTTATATTTAGTGATTCATTAAGTCCATGCACAATCTCCATTCCTATACAAAGGTCGGAATTATTTACTCAATCATTCTCTATTTCTAATACTTATTTTCAATCACGATATAGACGAAATCAATCACACCCAGCGTTTCCCCATGGACTTACCTGCACGTTATTATGCCAACAATTCTTTTACAATAGCAGAAATCATTTTACCGTCGGCAATACCTGCCAATTCTTTGGTTGCCACACCCATGACTTTTCCCATTTCTTTGGCAGAAGTAGCCCCCACTTTCTCGATAATTCCCTTCAAAGCCACACGCAACTCGTCTTCAGTCAATTGTTTGGGCAAAAACTCGTTCATCACCTCCACTTGGGCAATCTCGTGGGCGTACAAATCCTCACGTCCCTGTTGCTTGTAGATTTCTGCGGATTCACGTCCCTGTTTCGCCAATTTCTGGATGATTTTGATACTCTCGCTGTCGGCAATCTGCTCCGGGGCTCCCGCCACGGATTTAGCCTCGATAAAAACCTTCTTTATATTTCTTAAAACCTCCAGGCGGATTGTATCTTTCGCTTTCATGGCTGCCATGATGCCTTTACTAACTTGTTCTTCTATTGTCATTTTTGCTTGAATTTAAATTTAAAACCCACGAAGTTACGATTTATTCTGCAATTTATAAAGTTTATCCATTAATTTTGCAGTCTAAAACAAGGACACATGACAACAAAGATCACGAACAAAACGATCTGGAATATAGCTTATCCTATCATTCTAGGAAGTTTGGCACAAACACTCATCACCCTAACAGATACCGCATTTTTGGGACGAGTCAGCGAGATCGCCCTCGGGGCTTCCGCCATGGCAGGTATTTACTACTACGTGTTTTCCACGCTAGCATGGGGATTCTCCATCGGGATTCAGATCATCGTGGCACGCCGTTTAGGTGAAGGGCGTTTGAACCGGATCGGGGTTGTATTCGAACACGGGTTATGCTTCGTGTTCCTGTTGTCCATGGCACTATTCCTTATACAACGCTATTTCAGCGACGTGCTTTTAGGGGCTTCCATTCAGTCACCCAACATCTACGAGGCAGCTATGGAATATATGTCTTACCGCCATTACGGGATTATCTTCGTGTGTTTCAACTTTTTGTTCCGGGCTCTGTATATCGGGCTTTCCAACACGAAGATCATCGGTTATTCGACGGCAGCCATGGCAACGATCAACGTTATTTTCAACTACCTTTTGATCTTCGGGAAATTCGGTTTCCCCGAGATGGGAGTCGGCGGAGCCGCCCTCGCGTCCGTCATGGCAGAAATATCGGCATTCCTGATTTTCATTTTTTACACGTTGCTTAAATTACCCATCAAGCAATACGCCCTGTTCTCTTTCCACAAACTGGAAGGATGGCTCATGCTGACCGTACTCAAAACGGCGTTTCCCACCATGTTGCAGAAACTTTTATCTTTCGGGACATGGTACATCTTTTTCATGCTTATCGAGCACATGGGTGAACGTCCCATTGCCATCACGATCATCGTCCGGAGCGTGTATATGCTGATCCTTATTCCCGTTTTCGGTTATGGAGCTACCGCCAACACGCTCACCAGCCGTCTTATCGGGGAACAACGGCAAGCAGAGATCACACCCACCTTGCGGCGAATCATGAAACTCGCCATGCTGAGCGTGCTTCCGGTGTTATTGATATGCTATATTTTTCCGCAACAAGTGCTATCCATCTATTCCAACAGCAGCGACCTGATAAGCGCTTCCATTCCTTCCCTTTACGTGGTCGGACTGGCAGCACTCGGCTTCTGTTTCGGGATCACGTTCTTTGAAGCCATATCCGGAACGGGCAACACGACTCATGCCTTGATTCTCGAATCGTTTGTGCTCGTGTTTTACACCTTCCAAACCTGGTTGCTTACCACCGTCGTGCAAGCCAACGTGGAATTCGTGTGGACAGTAGAAGTCACCTATGGCATTCTTATCGGTATCGTTTCCTGGCTTTACCTGAGACACGTGAAATGGCAACAGAAAACCTTATAGTATTTATAAACTCTTTTTCTCTATTTTTGCAACAAAAAGCAGAGAAAAAAACGTATATTCGAAAAATATAAATTCATTAACCGTGCAAAAAAATATTATAATTACATTATTGGCAATTCTTGTATTATTGAACAGTGCCGCTATCGGATATTACATCTATGAACGTGAAGTTGAACACGATGAAGGAGAGGAGTATATACCACACTTCCTGCTACCGTCTGACGTATTCTGCCCCGATACATTTTACCTGGCAGGAGAACGGGTTCCGCTAGAAAGAATAGACATTGTCGAGTCCTTTAAAAAAGAACTCATCGTCAACATGAACCTTCATTCCCACACGATACAGGTTATCAAAAACTCCCCCCGGTATTTCCATATTATAGAACCGATATTAAAAGAAGAAAAGATTCCCAACGATTTCAAATACCTTGCCGTCATCGAAAGCAGCCTTAACCCGATAGCCGTGTCCCCCGCGGGAGCAGCCGGAATATGGCAATTGATGAGCGGTACGGCAAAAGAACTCGGGTTGGAAGTCGATAAAGACGTGGATGAACGCTATCACATCGAGAAAGCCACCCGTGCGGCTTGCGCTTACTTGAAAAAAGCATACGACAAATTCGGTTCATGGACTTCGGCAGCCGCCTCGTACAACGGGGGAATGAATATGCTCACCCGCCAAATGGATCGCCAGAAAGAAAAGAAATTCTACGACCTGCTGATGGGTGAAGAAACCGGACGCTACGTGTACCGCATGATGGCGTTGAAACAGATCATGGAGAATCCCCACTTGTACAATTTCCACGTGGGCATAAAATATCCCATCGAGGAAACTACCCAAATTAAGGTAACCAAGCCGATAAAAGACCTGGCGGACTTCGCACAGGAACACGGGATAACCTATAAAACATTGAAACGTTTCAATCCCTGGTTAAGACAAACCTCATTAAAAGTCGGGAAAAACAAAACCTATTACATTGCTATCCCGAAAGACAAGGAAGCGTACAAATAAAGTTTACGGCACGTTATTTGCAATCTTTGTCAATATGAATCACATAAATGACTCGAAACATGGAAAAAAATAAAATAATCGTATTTTGCGAAAATACGCAAGAAGCCTATCAGATTCCGACAGGTTCCAGTTTAAAAGAATTCAAAAAGGTAGTGTTCCCCGATAACCACCAAAGCATCCTGGGTGCATTGGTCAACAACGAGGTTCGCGACCTTCACTACGAGATATACAATCCCAAATATGTCAATTTCATAGATGTCAGCACTTTAGACGGGTACAGTGTATATATGCGTTCACTGGTATTCGTGCTTTACAAAGCGGTAATCAATCTTTTCGGCAAGAAAACATTGATCGTGGAGTATCAACTCTCCAACGGGGTTTTCTGCCGCCTGGCAAATAAGGACATCGTTCTCACGAGCGAGCGGATTGACTCTATAAAAGCGGAAATGCAACGTATTATCGATCATGATTACGAAATCATGCGAACGGAATACCCGACGGAAGAAGCCATCAAATTGTTTAAACGCCAGGGACTGAAAGATAAAGAACTTTTACTCTCGTCCCGGGGAAAACTATTTACCTCCGTTTATTCAATTGACGGCACATGCGACTATTTCTACGGGACATTAGCACCTTCTACCGGATGCCTCAAAGTATTCGACCTGATGGACTATAAAGACGGGATGTTGCTCTTGCTTCCCGACCGGATGAACCCGAAGGAGATTCTTCCATACAAACCGCAAGAAAAACTATACAACACGTTCAGCGAATTCAAACGCTGGGGCAAAGTTCTGGAAGTCACTCAAATCGGGCACTTGAACCAAGCCATCGAACACCACCACGCCAGCGAAATGATCAAAGTCAGCGAGGCGCTCCACGAGAAGAAAATCTCCTTGATTGCCGACATGGTACGGAAAAGAAGGAAAAAACTAAAAGTGATATTGATCGCCGGTCCTTCCTCGTCCGGGAAAACTACTTTCGGCAAACGGCTGGCAATCCAGCTTCTAGTGAACGGGATCAAACCGGTGAACCTCTCTCTGGATAACTATTTCGTGAACCGGGATCAAACCCCGAAAGACGAAAAGGGCGAATACGATTTTGAAACCATCGACGCCTTGGACATCAACACGTTCAACGACAATATCGTCCGCTTGTTAAACGGCGAGGAAGTAGAGATTCCCAAATTCTCTTTTGAAACTGGACAACGCTTCTACGACGGCGAGAAACTGAAAATATCGAAGAACAACGTGATCATCGTGGAAGGCATTCACGGGTTAAATCCCAAACTAACCCAATACCTCCCACAAGAGAGCCTGTTCAAGATATTCATTTCAGCCTTGACCGCCATCTCTATCGACGACCACAATATCATCAATCCCTCGGACAACCGTCTGATCCGCCGTATGGTGCGAGATCATAAATACCGCGGTTACTCGGCTCTCGATACCCTGAAAAGATGGGAAAGCGTGCTCTCCGGTGAACAAAAGCACATCGTCCCCTACCAAGAGGAAGCCGATGTCATGTTCAACTCGGCATTGGCATACGAACTCGGGGCATTGAAACAACAAGCCGTACCCCTGCTGGAAGAAGTTTTGGTGAAAAACCCGGAACACTCGAAAGCAACCCGTTTGCTGAAATTCTTCTCGTACGTCCAAGCCGTACCCACCCGTGAAATACCTCCGACTTCCATCCTTCGTGAATTCTTGGGCGGAAGTTCGTTCAAATACTAATTTAAAATAAACAAGCGAAATAGAACAGAGCGTAACAAGTCGCCCCAAACGACGTTCGTTACGCTCTGTTACTCTTTTACCCGGAAACTAACGTAACATGATTTCGATGCCAAACGGATACCACACGTACACGTTATCGGGCATTTTTTACTAACTTCACAAAAAATATCGAATGACGGATATTCCAATACATAGAGCAACACAACAATCCGATTTCGGGATATTTGCAAAGGAACTTTCTCCCGTTTCGCCGACCCGGTCTATCGATTACATCCACCGGGACGACTACTATATATTCGCCATCATAGAGAGCGGCACGTGTACCGTCAGTATTGACTTCAAAGACAGCTACCTATCAGCAGGCTACGGGATTTGCGTTCAACCGTACCAAGTGCATCGTGTTATCGATACAGGAAATGCAAAAGCGTTTCTTCTATTTGTAGACGGGGCATTTATAGATACACGGACCAAACATACGATTGCCGAATACGCACTATCGCCTACCCCATTTAGCATAAGCGACATCTTGTATGCCGAGCTGATCCAATTATTCTCTATGATTCTCCGCAGAATCGACAAATTGGAAAACAACAAGCCGAAAACCGTTTTGCAGCACCTGTCATGTGCCGTTGTGGGTATAATAGCAGATTCCATGCAAGAAACTATCGGACAAAAATCCCAAAACAAAAGACACCTTGAAATAACACTGGCTTTCAAGGAATTATTTTCAGAAGAAAAACAAATTAACAGGAATGTATCTTATTACGCGGAAGCGTTACATATATCACCGGTATATCTGAATGAGGTGATCAAGGATATTACGGGCATGAGCGTAAGCAAATATATTCAAAACGAACTCATGCTGAGAGCCAAGCGAATGCTGGTATATACTTCTTTGAGAATAAGTGAGATTTCCATTCATTTGGGGATAGATGATTGTGCCTATTTTACCCGATTGTTCACAAAAGCGGTGGGAATGAGCCCTACTTGCTTTCGAAAAAAATACCTCGAATAGTGCAATCTTAACCATATATCGTCTATTCTTCTGTTCGTCAATCCGCTGTAACTTCGCATAAAAAAAATGGACAGAAGCAGATTTATTTACTTGACAGATTTGATGTTAGTTCCCGTGTTCGTTTTATCATTTTACACGGGCATCGAGTTACATATCGCGGGACATGGCACAAACCATGAGGTTTGGCATAATTGGGCTGTATTTCACGTGGTTACCAGCCTATTGTTTATGCTATTAGGATTTATACATATGAAAAGCCATTGGAAATGGTATAAAGGTCTGGCTATCACAGGCAGGAAGAACAAATGGAAAATCGTAATGTTACTTTCCATTGTTTTCATATCACTTGTTGCCACGGGAATAGGATTATTTTTTGTTCACGGGGCTAATTCGCCGCTAGGACTTTTCCATTACCAAAACGGACTTATACTAAGCATCCTGGGACTTCAACATATATTTAAACGAAGACAATTCTTGTTTCGGGGATTTACACCCCATATATTTGGTAAAAAGAAAGAGCTGAAATAATTTTCTGCTCTTTCTTTTTCGATCAAATCCGGTTGAATAATACATCATATTCCCTACTTTATAGTATCAATATCCCGCCACCTCCTCTATTATTCCATGAATTTCCGTGTTATCCGAGATTCTGCCGAATTGTTCCGCACCGACACCTATCGCGTACACGGGGACAGCCCCGGCAGAATGCCCGCCACTCGCCCAGCGGATCAGGGCTTTACGATTCAATATTTCGATAGCCAATTGGGCAACCGGGTCTACCATAGCGTGCTCACTTTTCAGAAGTTGCATTCCTTTCGAGGCAGTAGCTTTCAAACAAGCCTCTCTCACAAGTTGCTCTTCTTCCGGAGATAACTCAACAGTTTCGCCGAAACCACATTCACACGTTAACAATCCTCGCAAATCGGCATACGTCAGTTTCAGCCCCCGGCTCTCTTTTAATTGTTTTATCTTTCGGGTCAACCCGATAATCGAACTTTTTTGGTTAGCCAAAACTTTCAGGTTCAACTCATAAGGCCCACAGCCCAACGCTAATCCTCCGGTTTCATGATCGGCGGTCACGATAATCAAAGTTTCATCGGGATGAGTCTTGTAAAACTCAAGCGCCACCTGTATCGCATCCGAGAAATCAACAATTTCCCGGAAAGCCGCCCCCGCATCATTCGCGTGGCAAAGCCAGTCAATAATTCCCCCTTCTACCATCAAGAAGAAATCTTCGTCATTTTGTTCCGACAGAAATCGGATAGCTTTCCCGGTAATATCCGAAAGAGTCATATCTCCCGCGCCCCGATCGATTGCCGTTGACAGGCTCGACGGGTTGACGCAATCCTCCGATTGCACGTAAACCACCCTTTCCCGTCCGGCAGACAATGCACGAAAGTCACTGGTATGATCGATCACCACGTAACCGGAATCACGCAACAAAGAATAAAGGTCTGTTGCCGAAGAATCACGAGAAGAGAAGATTTGCTTCCATCCCGCACCCCCGTAAAAATCAAAACCCGTCTTAGCGGCATCCGTCCCGATCTCGTAATACATCTGCCTATCTAATTGATGGGCGTAGAACACGGCAGGCGTAGCATGATTGACCGCCACGCTGGTCGTGATTCCCACCCGTTTCCCGGCTTGTTTCGCTTTCCATGCGATACTGGGTAAAGCCCTCCCGTCCCGGTCTGTCCCGATGCGCCCGTTTTGTGTTTTTACACCGATAGCCAAAGCTGTTCCGGCGGCAGCCGAACAAGTCACGGCATTCGTGCCGGAGTAAGTTGTCAGGTGATTGCGAACCGGGAACGTGGTAAATGACAGCGATTTGCTCCCGATGCGTCCCTCTTGCTCCGCCAAATACATCTCCGTCCCAATCACTTGATTCACACCCATGCCGTCGCCAATAAAATAGAACACGTATTTCGCCTTTCCCGGCTCTGCCTTACCCATACATCCGGATAAAAAAACGGATAAAAAAACGATCCGTAGGATCTGATTCATTTGTTTCATAAGTCTGTTATATTCTTTTCAAATTTCTCACTTGAATCGCTTCGTTCCTTTGAAAAAATACATTTAGAGAGTCGCTGCCGGGCATCACAAGGCAGCTTCTACTTAAAATAGACAAAACTCGTCATTGTCTCACCGCAAGGGATAAAACTTCCCTTCCATCAGACTGCCAATTCATCTGCGGGACTTATTTTCTGCGCACGTTAAAAAAGCATATTTTTCGTAAAAACGTGGGCGAACTGTAGGCGACCAGTAGGCAATGCCGTCTATTAGCCGCCCAAAAGTCGCCTATTTGTCACTTAGTACCCCGACACCGGCGTAGTTTATCCCTATTTATTCCCTAGCATTTGTTTCACAGTGTACAGCATTGCTTGATAATACGGTCGGTCGATAGCATTGGCCGAGGCTACCCGGCGTTCCAGCAAGGAAGCAATCTTCGATGCCGTTTCGTAATAGTAAACAGCCGACTCGTCAATAGCCGTGGAACGTACCCAACTCTGCCAGCCGTAACCATAGCCGAATCCGGTTTGCTTCATCAACTCTACCATATAGGATTTGCCTTCCCGTTGTTCCACGTCTTTCAAGTCTTTGGCATATTTGTCGATCATGCCGCTCTCGTCCAAACCGTACAAGCAAATCTCATCGATCGTGGGAGCGTATGCCACTTCTGCCGAGATGCTGCCGGCTCCCGTCAACCCGATCTTATTTCCCCCGATGGAAGCCACGGAACGGGACATCATATCCAACATGGCTTTCTGCATGATCTTATCCCCGTGCGTGAGTTTTCGGTTGCGTATAGCGGCATCCCATGCTCCGGTGTAGAAATCGTCAAAGAATTCCCGCAACGTGTAAGGATTCTTCTCTGCCAGATAAGACGACAAGGTCACGTTCATGTATATTTTCGTCAAAATCCCGGCAACAGAAGCATTCAACTCGGACGAGGCTTTCGTGTTCAACTTGAATTTCGAGCATACTTCCCGATCGTCCAGCCAATCGTTGTTCTGCATCTGCCGGGTCACCCATTTCATCGCCGCCTTCTGCCGGTCACGGGGAACGGAACGGAAACGCTTGTCGGGACTGCCGTCTTTGGCTTCCGTCAGATAGATACCCCCGATGCAGTAAACCACATTTTGCAGGTAACGCCCGTATTGTTTCACGATCTGGTTGTAAAGTTCTTGGCGATATTCTGCCGACTCGTCATCCTGTATCCAGTTATTCAAGTTCTTGAGAATATATTTCAAGTTCTTGATACCGTAATCGCCCGCCTTGATCGGGTCGTCGCCCAAGTCTTCCTCCAAAGCACTCGGATCATAGCGGCTTGCCATCTGCTGCTTCCCGTAGCGGAACAAAGGATCGCCCGCCTTCTCATCAATCCACGACTCGGTAATCTTAGCCTCCTCGAAAATATCTTTGGCTTCCGGGACGGGGGAGTACAACCACTTGATAGCGTACTCGTCATATATACCCAAATCGGGAGGAGTAAGCCGCACGCCTTTATCGCCGGGCTGAGCCACGTAATTGAAACGTGCATAATCCATGATGGAAGGAGTTGTGCCGTACTTTTGCGTGAACGTGGCGGAACGCAAGGAATCCACCGGGAACGCAGCAGATGCCGCCATATTGTGCATCAGTCCCAAGCAATGTCCCATCTCGTGCGCCAACACGTAAGCCATGGTTTCTTCCAACACATCTTTCGGCAACTTCTTGCCTCTCACTCTCGGGTCTACCTGTGCCGTTTGCACGAAACGCCAATAGTTCAACATCTTCACGATATCATTATAAACTAAGATCGAAGCGTTCAATATTTCCCCGGTCATCGGGTCTACCCAAGAGGGACCCATGGCATTCTGCGTGCTGGAAGGCACGTAACGGATACACGAGTATTTCAAGTTATCCGGGTCGAAATCGGGATCATTCGTCGGGAAATCCAACACTTGTACCACGTTCCGGAAACCTATTTTCTCGAATGCCTTGTTCCACCGTAACACTCCCGTACGAATGGGTTGTTTCCATTCCTCCGGGAAAAGGTTGTCCAAGTAAAAAACAATCGGCTTCACGGGTTCCACCTGTTCGCCCCGCTTGTAAGCCGCCATGTCTTTCGGCTCCAAACGCCAGCGATGAGCCAGAGAATAGCGTTGCAATTGGTCGGCATCGTTAGCAATATATTGCTTATTTGTCAGGAAGATACCGATACGGGAATCCGATATCCGGGGACGCATCCGGTCTTCCGGCAAAAGAAGCAGCGTGCGGGTCACCTTGATCGACACGGGACGGTTCTCGTAGAGTATCGTGTTCAGATACTTGGCACTCACGTTGTAGGAAAGCGACGACTTGATTGACACGTTATCCTCGAAAGCCTTTATCCCGTCGATCGCCGACAATGATTTATTGATAGAATTCCGAAATGCCAGCGGGAATGCCTCGTCCACCATGGGCGTAACCGAAGCATCACCCCCGGTAAACAAAGCCGTCATATCGAAGACCACGGCTGAACTGTCCGGACTGTAAGCCAACACCTTGTATCCCTCAATAATCGGGTTGATAAAGTTCGACTCGATCACCCGCTGCACACGGGCATCATTCTTGTCGTAACTCACGTAGGAGTTCACCTTCCGCATATGCACGAGGCTATCCACCAGCGTGAAACAGATGTGCATGGGGTCTTTGACTTTATACCCGTTCGTGGACACCGAGTTGTCGCTTGTTTGTGTAGTCGTGGAAGCCAGCAGCATATCCCTGCCCATCACGGCAAGCGGCATCTCGAAATACAGTTTCCCGTCCACCTTGTGGATCGTCATAAAACCACCCTTTGCCATCTCGTGTGATTTTCCTTTGAACAATCTCTCGTATTTACTTAATTTTTTCACGGGCGGCTTTGCCACCGGTTCTTCTTTTTTCGTTGTCTTTTTCTTCCTCTCCGCGGCATCGACCGTCAGAAAAGAAGCATTCACCATCACAACAGCGATCAACAATACAATCCAATTTTTCATACTATATTTTATTACATTCATACTACTTTTTTTCCATCAATATTTTTCGTGTCATCAAGAGCATTGCCCGGTAATGGGGACGATCCGCCTCGGGTGCCATCCGGACTTGTTTCTCCAGCATATCCCGGCATTCCCGAACCATCTTGTAGAAGTAGACGTCCTCGTTGTTCAGCACCTTGCTATTGACTTCGCCTTGCCAACCGTAGCCATGCCCGAAACCGGTGTGTTCCGTTTCCGGGGTCAACGTTTCCAAAGTTCCCGTGCGCTCCATATCCCACAATTGTTCCATGACCTGTTCCGGCAAGCCGCCGGGTTCCAAGCCATACGCCCAAATCTCGTCGAACGAAACGGCATAGGCGGAAGCCGCCGATTGCAGCCCGAGCCTGTTGCCCCCGACATATGACACGGGCATTCTGGATTTATTCAAATACGTCCGTTGCATCAACCGATCAGTCCTTGTCGAGGCTCTGCCTTCCAGCGCACTCGCCCAAATTCCCCGGTAGACATCCCCTGAGAACTCATCCATCGTGTACGGGGAGTCGGAAAGATGCGAGGACAAGGTGACACAAGCCCCGCGGGCAAACAAGGCGTTCAACACGGCTGTCCGTACCCGCCATGAAGCCGGAATACCCAACCCGAAACGGTCTACCAGATCCCGGTTGTCCAGCCACTCGCTATCCCGTAACTGCCGGAGCAACCAGTCCACGGAAGCCTTCTGTACTTCTCTCGGCACGGGAGTGAACCGCTCGCCGGGGGGCCCGTCCTTTACCTCGTTCAGATAAATGCCCCCGATATTATACAACACGTTCATCAGGTAACGCTCGTATTGCTTGGTCAGATTGGTGTACAATTGTTTACGATGATCCGCCGAAACGTCTTCCTGTATCCAATGATTGATATTTTCCACGATATACTTCAAATTAGCAATCCCGTAATCCCCGGCTTTCAAGGCATCATCCCCCAGATCTTCTTCCAGAGCCGAAGGGTCATAGCGAAACTTATCCTGTTGCCGCCCGTAACGGTACATGGGATCGCCGGCTTTCTCGTCGACCCAAGCCTCCAGGATTTTCGCCTCTTCCCGCACGGAAGCCGCATCCGGGAAGGGGGTGTACATCCATTTAATCACGTACTCGTCATACACGCCCAAGTCCGGCGGGGTCAGCTTCACGCCTTGGTCACCGGGTTGAGCCACGTAATTAAAGCGGGCATAATCCATGATGGAAGGTGTCGTCCCGTATTTTCGGGTGAAAGAAGCCGAACGCAACGAATCCACGGGGAAAGCGCTGGATGCCGCCATATTGTGCATCAATCCAAGACAATGTCCCATCTCGTGGGCAACGACGTATTCCAGCGATTCGCCCATAATATCGTCGGGCATCTTTTTTGTTCTCACGGACGGATCGATTTGCGCCGTTTGAAGGAAACGCCAGTTATTCAACGCCCACGTGACATTGTTGTAAATAAATATTCCGGCATTCAATATCTCTCCCGTCACCGGATCGACCGAGGTAAGCCCTTCCGCGTTTTCATGGGTGTAAGGCACGTAGCGCACGCAGGAGTATTTCAGGTTATCCGGGTCGAAATCGGGGTCGTCCGTCGGGAAATCACGCACTTGAATCACGTCCCGGAACCCAATTTTCTCGAATGCCTTGTTCCACCGCAATATCCCTTTTTTAATGGGTTCTTTCCAACTCTCCGGGAAATCGGTATCCACGTACATCACGATCGGCTTCACGGGTTCGGTCAACACGCCCCGCTGATAGGCTTCCGCATCCTTCGGCTCTATCCGCCAACGATGTATGTAAGAATAAGGTCGAATATCACTTCCCTCTTCCGGGATATAGCGTTTGTTCGTCAAGAACGTACCCACGCGGGAATCCGACAAGCGGGGACGCATCCTCTCCTCCGGCAAAAGCATCAAGGTACGGTTCGCCTCCAAAGTTACTGCCACCTGCCGCAACACGGGAATGATGGAATACCACACGTTCACCGTGTATAACAGGGTCGACCGTATCGAAACATTGTCCTCGAAGGCTTTCACCTCACCCAAGCGGGATTGCGCCGGTTTCATATGCCCCTGCACCTCGTAGCGTCCCGTAGTCTTTGCCAAAGGTGACAATTGTGCGATGTCCGTGTGAAACAGACCGGTGCCATCAAACACCACGGCTGTACTGTCGGGCGTGTAGGCAAGTACCTTGTAGCCGAACAAGACCGGATCACCGTAGCCTTGCCCAAGTACTTGTTTCATCCGCTCGTTCTCGAGGTCGGCAGTGATGGTTGAAGCCACCGAACGCAATTGCACGGTACTGTCCTGCAACACGAAACGGATGTGCATCACATTCGGAGTATACCCCACGACCGCCGCCATATTGTTACTGGTTTTTGAAACCGAAGAAGACAATAACATCTCCCGCCCGAACAGACGCAAAGGCATCTCGAAATAAAGTTTTTCGTCCACTTTATGCAGAGTCATAAAGTCGCTCGAAACGGTAGTACACGTCTTACCTTTAAACAGTTGTTCATATTTACCCGGTCGTTTTTCCTCCTGCTTGTTCTTCTTCGCCTTTCTCTCACCCGCCAACGTGCAGAATCCAGACAGAAGTAAAATGAAAACCATATTCGGTATTATCCATTTTCTCATATATCTTGTTTTATTTGATTTGTGCCTGTTTACCCAACATCTGTTTCATGGCGAAAAGCATCGCCTCGTAATGCGGCAAATCTTCAGCATCGAAACTTTTCATCTTAGACTCCAACAAATCCCGGATACGCAGCACCATTTGATAATAATACGTTGCCGACTCGTCGATCTTTGCCACGTCAAGGGGTCTTTGCCAACCATAACCGGAACCGAAATCCCGTGTCAGAAGGAACGCATCCAAGCCATAACACTCCGCGTCAAAAGCCGAAGGGGCGTATAGTTCATTCAACACTTCCCCCGGGTTCCCGGAAGCGATACCCAACCGATTGCCCCCGACCGCACGTATCAGGTCGTTCAATTGATTCAACAGCAAGCGTTGTAGCACCATGTCCCCCGTGGTCAGTTTCCGGTTCTCGAGAACGCTCGACCATATCCCCCGGTACAAGTCGTCGAAATATTCTTCCATGGAATAAGGTTCATCCGATAGTGAAGACGATAACGCCACTCTCGGGGCTGCCGCCATCAGCTGCTTTCCGACCGCCTCAACAATGGTCGGGGAGGACATGATGCCCAAGGGAAACTTTTTCAACAACGCCGGATTATCCCACCACTCGCAATCCCGCAACTGTGCCATCACCCAAGCCACGGAAGCCTTCTGACGTTCCCGTTCCACCGGACGGAATCGCTCGATGGAAATGTCTTCTTTCGCATCCGAGAGATAGACACCGCCGATGTTATAAATCACGTTCCGGATATAACGGTAATACTGGTTGACCATTTGCACGTACAAGGCACGCCGGGCGGTGGCTTCCGGATCATCCGCAATCCATTCGTTCAGGTGGGGTAATATGTATTTCAAGTTCTTTATCCCGTATTCCCCCGCTTTCATGGCATCGTCCCCAAGGTCTTCTTCTAGAGCCGTGGGGTCGTAACGCCCACCTATCTGTTGCCGCCCGTAGCGGTACATCGGGTCTTTCATCTGTTCGTCAACCCACGTTTCCAGTACTTTCGCCTCATCCCAAATCGTGGCAGCCTCGTACACCGGGGAGTATAGCCATTTAATCACGAACTCATCGTACACACCCAAATCGGGAGGCATCAACTTCACGCCCCGGTCTTCCGGTTGCGCCACATAATTGAAACGGGCGTAATCCATGATGGACGGCGTCGTCCCGTATTTCCGGGTAAACGACTCGGAGCGTAACGAATCTACCGGGTAAGCGGCAGAAGCCGACATATTGTGCATCAACCCGAGACAATGCCCGATTTCATGTGCGATCACGTATGCCAATGATTCGTTCACTAACGCCGCCGGTAATTCTTTATTTCTCACGGCGGGGTCAACCTGTGCCGTTTGCACGAAACGCCAGTTTCTCAACATTTGGATCACGTTGTTGTAAACCAATACACAGGCATTCAATATCTCTCCCGTGGTCGGGTCTACCCACGAGGGTCCCATCGCATTAGCCACTCCCGTGGGGACGTAACGCACGCAGGAATATTTCAGGTTATCAGGGTCAAAAGCCGGATCGTCTTTCGGGAACTCACGTACCTGCATCACATTCTTGAACCCTATTTTCTCGAAAGCCCGATTCCATTTCAATATACCTTCCCGGATAGGCTGCTTCCACGCCTCGGGGAACAGGGTATCCACGTAGAAAACAATCGGTTTTACGGGTTCCGTCAATTCTCCCCGGCGATAAGCCTCCACGTCACTCGGCTCCAACCACCAACGATTGGCGTAAGTGTACCTTTCCGTGGGTTCTCCTTGATCCGAAACATATTGCTTCGAGGTTAAAAATACCCCTATCCGCCTGTCGGACAAGCGGGGAGGCATTTTTCGTTCCGGTAGTAAAAGCAATGACCGGGTAGCCAACACGGTCAAAGGCTGATCGGTCACCACTCTTGCCTTGTTGTAAGTAACACTATATTTGTAGACCAATTGAGATTTCACTGACATATTATCCTCAAACGCCTTTACCTCGCGGATGGAAGAAAGATCTTTATTCAATGACTTCGTCACCTCCATTAACCCGCTACCCTTGGGTACCGGAGATAATGCCGCCTCTTCATCCAGGAATATCCCTGTCATATCAAAAACCACGGCAGTACTATCCGGCGAGTAAGCCAACACCTTGTACTTCGCCATGATGGGATCGCCAAAATTCTGTTCCATGATCCGATCCATCCGCTCTCCCGCAGATTTTGCCGCAATCACGGCATTTACTTTCCTCATCTGTACGGTACTGTCTTCCAGCGTAAACCGGATGTGCATCGGGGTATTCTCCTTGTACCCGTTCGTGCAAACCGTATTATCCGTGGATGCCGTCGAAACTGCCGCCAATAACAACTCTCGCCCCATGTACTTCAAAGGATACTCGAGATACACCTTTCCATCCACCTTATGCACCGTCACAAATCCACCCCTCGCCGTTTCACTCCTTTTTCCTTTAAACAATTTGTCATACTTGCTCAATTCCACCTTCATTTCTTCCTTCCCCTTTTTCTTCTTCCTCCCGGAAGCCTCCACGGAAAGAACTGTCGGCAGTATCCAAAGCAATGTCAGACTACATACAATCCATTTGTTCATACATACTATTTTAAATTATACTAAAATCCCTGTTTTTCAGACCATACGATTCCTAGTCTTCAGGATGAAAAGCTTAAAAAGCCTTCATCCTGAAGTAAAGATCAAACACTAAAACACACTTTGTACAGCTATTCTAAGACCGTTTTCAAACGTTCCATCACGGTCTTCATTAACTCGTATTTCTTCATTACATACTCGTAAGAACCGTACTTTGCTTCAAACGCATCATCATCATCCGTCAATATCTCTGTCATGTAATCCAGCACATCGGCACGTTCTCCAATAGTCTTGACCTGACTTCTCGACGGGTTATAGGTTGTTTCCTTATCATAAGACAAAAAACCGTATTCTTCCAAATTAGCCACATAAGGTGGAGTCGAAGATGTAGTCAAACTCAATGCATACAAGTTGACACTCGTAACCTCAGCACGACATACATTCAAGAATGCTTCTAACAACGAGGAGGCGTTTTCCATCAAATAAGTCGTATATTCTTCTGCCACAACTCTACATGCCATCCGTTTGATTTCAGCATCCGTCATTCCGGCAATTTCTTCCACCTGACTCACACAAGAAGTCATCATCCCCCGGTAAGTACTCTCCTCATGACGATATGAAGCTGTAGTCGATGCGGCATTTAATGTCAATGTTTTCACTAACAAAAATGAACGGGGATATAATTTAGGAGAAACAAGTCTAGGGACAATCTCATCCCGGATAAATTCAACTCCGGCAGTGATAGCCTCCGGATTATCGGACAACTCGTATTGAGCATACTCCGTGGAACTCTCGATAGAATAATTCGGGTTCAAAATCTCATAATAAATAATCGGCACTCCTGCATTATCCACTCCCCTGTCTTGCCTCCCAATCGTGTCATTGTAAAAAATCGGAATACCATACGTTTCGTACACCGTGTACCGTAAATGATCCAAAGGATCTTCCGAGTCGGTCAGTACATACCAATCTCCATCCAAATCCGAGGGAGAAAGGTGATCATCATCGCCACAGCTCATCAGAGATAAACATCCCCATAAACCAATAATATATAACAATTTTGTTTTCATATCATACTCTTTTCATTGTTATTCATTTTTATCTCTCCGGACGGACATTATCTTCCAATTCTCCATCATTTGATTCCAACGCGTAAGACGGCATGGGCATCAGCCATCCTCCATCTTCCGGATATTCACCTAAAACGTAAGTTTTCGTCAATACTGCCGCACTACCATTCCACTCATAATAAGGATGTGTAATTATTGTCTTCTTCGGGTAGAGCGGATGTACCGCATAACGCCGCAAATCAAACCAGCGTTGCCCGGCGAAACAAAGTTCACGACGACGCTCATCCCGGATAAACTCTACCAAATCTTCTCCCGTTTCATTTATGGTTCCGGCATCACTCATTCGCTTATCTCTTAATTCCTGCAAAGTTGAAATCGCTTCAGACTCTCTCCCCAATAAAGCCAATGCCTCAGCTTTATTCAAGTAAACCTCTGAAAACAACAAACTAACTCCCGGTAATTTTGATGCGCTGTTCACTCGATAGCTTCCATAATACCCACTCGAGTATTGGAAAAAATACGAATTTTTCCCGGAAGCATACCTCAAATCGTTCTCCCCGTACAATCCTAATAAATCCTCAGAAGCAGCAAATGTCGAAACAGTCGTGATTTGAGTAATAGGGGAACTAGCATAACCTCCGGCAAATATGGCTTCACTACTTGAATTTGAACGAATTAGTGCATTATAGGAACCAGCCGTCGCATAAACACTTAGCGTAGTCGTATTAAAATCGATCAATGCAAGTCCTTTAGGTGAACTAAAAATAGAATCACACTGATTCACGACGGTATTCCAATCGCCCATGTACAAAGCTGTTTTAGCCAACAGCGCCCGGGCGGCGTTTTCCCCAGCCCGATAAGTTGTAGATGGTGTCACACCTTTCAGGTAATGTATTGCCTGTCGGGCATCAGATAAAATTTGCTGGTAACACTCTTCCACGGTATTTCGAGAAAATCCTTTCACTTCAACATAATCTGTCAACTTAACAGGAACCCCCAATTTCTCATTCGAGGTCGTGGCATCGTAAGGATGTCCCCAAAGATTTACCAAATAAAAATACCAGAAAGCTCGAATAAAATAAGCCTCACCTTTCACTCGCTCATATCCTTCCTCTCCCTCGAATCGGTCAATATCACCCAAGATCAAATTGGCAATCTCTATACATTCATAAAATCTAGCCCAAGGTTTGTTCCCTCCCAGACGATTAGGATAATCATCATCCCAGGGATAACTTGCCCAGTTAAAAAACATCCTCAAATAATTAAAATTGCCATTCACGGGCATAGTACTCGTCAACTTTTGGCGAACGTCATCATCCATTACATCTAACCAAGACATAATATAATAAGTTCCTCGCGCATTTTGTAAATATCCACTACCTACCAATAGCTCGTCTAAATCATCCACACTAGTCACATAAGATAATGTTTGAGAATCTTCTTCCAAAAAATCACCACAAGAAACACATCCAAGGACCAGTATGATCAATAAAGTATATATCTTATTCATAACCATACTCTTTAAAATGTTACATTCAAACTAAACGAATATGTCGGACGAATCGATTGCGTGATCGTCGACGAATTACCTGTTTGCGTAGTAGGATCTTGTCCCTTCAACTTTTTACTACTGAAAGTGTACAAGTTCGTTCCTGACAAAGAAATATATGCTGCCTTCATATATAATTTCTTACAGATTTTATCCGGAACATTGTACCGCAATGCAATATTTTGAATCTTCAAATAATTTCCACTCACGACACGTTCCGTCGAGTAATCGTACATTTGCCAAATATTTTCAGCAATTACTTTACGATTTACAGTGCCATTATAAGCCGTTTTTTTCCACCATGGATTTGTACCTAATGTCGCCAAAAATTCAGAATTACTAAGAATTCCCGGGATGTTCGTGTGTGCCTCATCTCCCGATCGTTTCCAACGATTTAGATATTCAGTACGCACATTCTCCATCGGATTAGGTGCCATTGTTCCATTATCCGAACTGATATTTGAATATAATTTCATCAACCGAATTTTAGAACCAAGGCTATAAGCCATATTGACAGACAACGTGAAACGATTATAGGTAAAAGTATTGTTCAAACTACCTTGCAATGTGGGAACCCGATTTCCGGAATATTTCATTACAGACATATAACGTTCCTCGTTAGACATCAATTTAAACTGCTCTCCATAGTCCACTTCTTCGCCATTCACCATAATCTTTTGTTCTAAATTCGGAAACATCGGACGTCCGTCTGCCGGATCAAGTCCCATAAATTTATAAGAATAAAAACCATTTATGGAACGATTAACCGTCTGCACGCTTCCGTTCAGGTAATCCGAATACGTGAGATCATCATCGTCCCTTAAACTTTTATCCGTTGTGGAAGTGGCTTTATCTATCAATTTATTAATGACTTGTCCCAATTGTGGATCAAATCTCCAGCGAAATCCTTTTCCATCCGCACCGACAGTATTTACAGGGATAAAATTCAAGGATAGTTCATACCCTTGATTCACCACAGTACCTTGGTTTACCTTATAGCTGGTCACTCCATTCACCTCTGACACAGACTTATCCATAAAAGCATCCTTTGTTTTCCGGTAATAGTAACTCACGGAACCTGTAATTTTCTTCTTCAATAATGAAAAATCAAGCCCCACGTTAAAATTCGCTGTCTTTTCCCATTTCAAATCCGGATTCGGATAGGCAGAAACCGTCGAGTAAAATTGATCAAACAAATCACTGGTCGAAGTTGACTTTTTAATAACGAGTCTTGATGGAACACTGGGGACATTCCCTTGATACCCGAACGACGCCTTCAATGCCAAATCATTAATCCAACGTACTTCCCTCAATACATTCTCCGTAAGATTCCAACGACCGGCTAAAGCCCATATCGGAAAAAATTTCTCGTTAGCCCGACTACCAAATTCATTAGAAAAATCTACACGTGCATTTACACTGAAATTATACGTATTTTTATAGCTATACCCTAAAGTCATATAGGCAGAAACATCATTTGTCAACTGTTGCGTATAGCTTCCTAGCGCGGCAGAAGACTGTGTCCAGTTAATATATTCTTTATAAGTGTAATTTTTCAAATCGTCTGTTGGTATCGCTTCTATTGCATTTCCCCGATCCCGGTAAATACCCCGAGTTGTCTTAGCATAAGTATTATATTTCGTTGACTTTGTTTCAAAACCAACACTTCCATTCAGCCCATGATTCTCATCACGATCGACAGCTTGGCTATAATCCACTTGGAAACGAACAGTATAACTATTACGGTCTACCCGACTATCCTTCTGTTCTCCACCCCACGGCAACAAGGTATTCGTTTGCCACCAAGCTTCCGTCGCAGCCCCGTAAGATTTATTCAAACTCCGACTATAATAAGTATCCTCACCATGCCATGTTTCCGAATTAGAATTTGAAAAACTATACGACAATAATACTTGTGCTTTCAACTCCGGTATTATTTGATACCCCACGCTAGACTGAAAGGTAAAAGAATTCTGTTTCGTTATAGTCGAAGAATTTGCCATATCTTCCAATATGTTCTTCGGGTAATAATAAGTTTCCCCGTCAATCTCCTTTTCGATTTGATAATACCAGTAACTGCCATCATCATTACGTGCCGGTACGGCTCGGCTCGTGTTATAAGCAAATTCTGTTACGCCTACATCTTCGGGAATATACTTCCTTTTAGAAACACTTCCCTGTAACCCGAAACGTACTGTAAACTTGTCAAAGTTACCTGTTAAATTAACATTGGTCGAATACACCCGATTGCTCTCGCCTTTTACACTTCCCGAAACATCATTCAAACCGAGAGAAGCATAATATCTCAAAGTTGAAGAACCACCGGAAAGACTCAACGTGTGTTTATGCGAAAAAGCATCCTGCATGAGAATGTCAAACCAATCGGTATTCATTGTCTCGTATTTATCTACCAATGATTTATATTCGGTATACCCGATCTGACCTTCAATATAATCCCGATATGCTGCTTCATATCCCACCCATGAAGTAATCTTGGGATAAGCCAACCGATTCTCTATCATCTCTCGTGAAAAAGCAACACGTTCTTTAGAATTCATCACGTTCACGCTCCTGTCACTATATCTCGGACGCTGGGTAAAAGATCCTGCCACGGAATATGTCACGGAAGGAGGTCCTTGTTTACCGGCTTTCGTGGTTATCACGATAACCCCATTTGCGGCTTTCTTGCCATAAATAGCCGTAGCCGCCGCATCCTTCAACACGTCGATTTGCTCAATATCCTCCGGGTTCAATCCGGAAATAGCGTTACCTAACAAGTTCACGAAATCCAAATCATTCAGGGTCTCCGGATCCACATTTACCGGGTCTTCCTGTATCACACCATCAATCACCCAAAGCGGTTCCTGTGATCCTAGAATCGTAGACGTACCACGAATACGCAAACGAGGAGCAGCCCCAATCTGTCCCGAGTTCTGCATAAAGATCATTCCCGGCACGTGTCCTTCCAACATCTGGTCGATCGTTTGTAAACCGGGAGTAATAATGTCTTCCGCCCGGATAGAAGTAATCGCACTGGCATTCTTACGGGCATCAATCCGATGGTATCCCGTGTTTACCACCACTTCCTCCAACTCCGACACGGTTTCTTTCATCACCACGTTGATCGTATCTTTTCCCGTGTATTTTACTTCCTCGGTTTCCATTCCTATAAATGAAAAGAGAAGTGATAGATTATCCGTCCGAGGGAGGTTTAACGAGTACTGACCTTTATTATCAGTACTTGTCCCCATCGCCAAGCCCTTGACAATAATCGTTACACCCGGTAATACCACCCCTTTCTCGTCTTTCACCGTACCGGTAATACGAACCGATTTGACTTCAGTATCGGGTCCCACGGCAACTCTTCCGTTTCGCTCCGAGCAAGCCAATCGGGTTCCTTTAAGACACTCCTGTACAGCTTGCAAGACCGTTACATTCTTCAAGTCAACTGTAATTCTTTTCGTTTCCCGGGTTACTTCTTCACGCTTGAAAATAACATTGTTCTGGCTCAGTTTATTGATTTCCTCTAACGCCTGCAACACGGTTGCATTCTCCAATTTTAAAGAAATTACCCGTTGGTTTCTCTCTTGTCCGAGAGCTGAATTTGTCGTGAGCGAAACTGTTGTCCATAACATGCAAAATAATGTTAAACAACACCTCCACCAAACACGAAAGTTCAGAAAAAACTTTTTGTTCAGTTCTTTTTTCATAGATTTGTAAAATTAAAATGAAACACTATCCTTGTTTTTACACAAGGTCTTTGTAAAATGGAGTGGTCCGCGAAACCTCTCCATTTTTTGTTTTCAACTTTCTGTTTTTAGATTTTATCTTTCACGTATACTACATTTTTTCCCATTATAAATCGGGGTCCACCCGTGTAAGTCAATGTTTCCAGTATAGATTCTAAAGAATCGTCCTTACTCAAACAACCACTAAAAGTATGCTTTCGGGAACAACCTTCATTATAAATAAATTTCAATCCATACCATCTTTCCAGCACCCGGGTCACCACCGTGATATTCTCATTGTCAAACATAAACTGCCCTTGTTTCCAAGCCACGTATTTTTCAGCATCCACCTTCTTCATCTCCATCACGTGCTCGTCTTTCTCCCATTCGCATTGCATTCCGGATGTCAATATTACCGATTCGTTCTCATTAACCGCGGATACTTCTACTTTCCCAGTCAACAAGGTAGTATATACACTCTCTTCATTATCATACGCTTTTATATTGAACGAAGTCCCCAATACTCGAGTTCGAACCTCTTTCGTTTCCACGATAAAAGGATGCGCCGCATCCGGCTCTACCTCGAAATACGCCTCGCCTTTCAACTTCACCACCCGCTCTTCTCCAATAAAGTCTACCGGGAAATCCAATTCGGATTCCGCGTTCAACCATACCTTCGTCCCATCACTCAAGATGAAGAAATAGTCGCCGCCGACCGTAGTGATAATCCGATTACGCTCTTCCTCGACATGCGCTCCTAAAGTATCCTGCTTCCTCTCGTATGTCAATTGAGCATCTTTTTTTATAATAGTCGCCTGCCCGATGTATATACTGTCCGTACCTTGATGAGCAAGCCCAATAGTTTTTCCATCTGAAAGTACTAACATCACTTTCTCGTTCATCATTCGCTCCGGCTTATTCTCAACCAGAGTATCCGGCTTATCCTTCCCGTTATTCAAAAAGAAGAAACCAGCCAAAACAATCCCGACCAAACAAGCCGCACCAACCATCGCGTACCATTTCCGAAGCCCGCGTCGTGTACGCATCTTATTCTCTCGAATTTGTTTTTGAACCCGTGCAGAAATCATTTTTACATTGACATCAGCCTTTACTTCCGTTTCTGTCTCCAAGTACTCGATCATACTTTTCCCCGAAACAATCTTCTCGTACAAAAGCCGATGTTCTTCTTTCTCTGCCATCCACTTCTCAACCTCACGTTTCTCTTCTTTTGAAGCCGTTCCGAAGCGAATCTTCAAGATGATCTCTGCTAATATTTTTTCCTTATTATAGTCCATCATTCCACTGATATTTCCTTAAAGACACCAAGGGTATCCGATTTGTATGAATCGAAACACGATTTTTTTTCAAATTTTATTTGGAATGAAAAAAAATAACTATAATTGCATAGATTTCCTGTGACTGTAAAATTGATCTTCAATACAAACTAACCGATGAAAGATCCTATTGAATTAGAACAATTTATACAAAAGCACTACACAACTATCTGTACGATCGCCCTGAAATTTGTCGGTTCATCCGACATCGCACAAGACATCGCACAAGATGTTATTGTCAAATTTTGGGAAAATCGGAAACAATATAAAACCTTAGATTCCGTCGAAAATTTCTTGTTCATCATGACAAGAAACGAATCCCTCAACTACATCCGAAGTGTAAAAAGAGAGAACGAACGCTACAAACAAATTTACCCCGGCGAACATGACAACTCTGGTATTCTGGAAAGAATCATCGAGGAAGAAGCCAACCAAATATTAATCCACGCTATCCGACAATTGCCACCCCAAAGCGAACGTATCATCCTTCTAACCCTCGCCGGCAACAACGTGAAGGAAATTGCTGAAATCATCGGCGTTTCCGTCAACACCGTGCGCACCCTCAAATACGGTGCCATCCGTAAATTGCGAGAATACTTCATCGCCCGAAATTACAGGGCTGAATTTTAACCCAATTTCCGTCATTTACAAACAGAAATCAAGAAACAACCAAGTTTTGCCTTTTCAATAACATTTAAGCAACACTTGTCCCGTCAGGTGTTAGACAGGTGTTGCTCAAATGTTATACTGGAGTTGTAGCCCGTCCTCTCCCTTTTCTCGACCTGTTTTCGCCTTGTTCTTCCCGGGAAGCCCTCTCGCTCCCGAACCGTTTCAAGTAATAAATCCATAGCGTTTAATTTTTGATTACGTGACAAAAGTAAAGCGCCATACCCCTCGATACAACTATTCTATCCCGTTCGCCGCGTCAACCGACCCGTTGACTCTTTCAACCGACCGAACAATCCGTTTTCGCGGCGCGTTACCGACACTTGTAAAATTCAATTCTAATCACTAACTTTGTGATTGTTGAATGACTAACAAATAAAATGACACCATGAAATACTTGGATCCCAAGGCAGACCTGCCATTCAAACGCGTGTTCGGGGAACATCCCGACCTGGTGATGAGTTTACTCAACGCCCTGCTTCCTCTCGCTCCCGGGCAAGAGGTCACGGACATCGAGTACCTCCCAGCAGAGATGGTGCCCGATAACCCGTGGAAAAAAAACAGCATCGTTGACGTGCGGTGCAAGGACAAAAGGGGAAGGCAATTCATCGTCGAGATGCAAATGATCTGGTCGCAGGAGTTCAAGTACAGGGTATTGTTCAACGCCTCCAAAGCCTACGTGAGACAAATCGGGAGCGGGGAAAATTACCACCTGCTGCAACCCGTCTACTCGCTCAACCTCGTGAACGAGATTTTCGAGCCGGAGATGAAGGGATACTACCATCACTACAAGCTCGTGCACGACAAGGATTCCAATAAAGTCATCGACGGGTTGCAACTCGTGTTCGTGGAGCTGCCCAAGTTCACCCCGCACACGTACGCGGAAAAAAAAATGCAGGTCCTCTGGTTACGATTCCTTACCGAGATTGACGAACGCACCGTGTCCGTGCCCGAGGAGTTGTTAGCCAACCCCGAGGTCAACAAGGCGGTCAAAGCGATCGAGGAGGCGGCGTTCACCCCCGCGCAACTCCTCGGCTACGAGAAATTCTGGGATAGCATCAGTACCGAGAAAACACTGTTCTACAGTGCCGAGCAGAGAGGGTTGGTCTGTGGAAGAAAAGAAGGGAGAGAAGAAGGGATAAAAGAAGGGAGAGAAGAAGAAAAAAGGACGATCGCTCGTAACATGAAATCATTTGGTATGACCCCGGAAGCCATCGCTCAAATGACCGGGCTATCTTTGGAAGAAATCGAGGCAATATAGTTTCAATAAACCCGAATCGCGAACCGATTCCGGGAGGATGTTTCCCGGGACGGGTTATACATGATTATTTACTGATTTTAAAGGATTTGGATTTATGCAATCCTTTCACTTTGCCTAAAAAACGAAAGCGGGAATGAAGGTCGTCGCGATAGGCGGAACTTACCGGGAAATCCTGCTTGCCGATGTAAATCGTGTTGCCGATCACCCGGTCCACGAGGTCCAGGCAGACGGCGTAACCACGGTGAACCCGGGCGAATCGCTCGGGAGGAAGTGCCGCCAGCACTTTCTGCAACGGGTGAATCACGATGATTTTGGTACCATCCTTGAAATGAATGTAACAATAAGCCCGATCCGCCTGCAACCAGGCGATACTCGAGAACAAGACCAAGCGGTACGAGTCATTACTCCAAACGAAAATACGATCGTTCATCAAACGATCACTTACCACGGCGGCAGGTTCTGCCGGGAGGCTATTTTCTATCTCTATGTTATTTTTTTCCTGTGTCATAATCTTTTAATATTATGCCCCAGGAAACAAGCCTCCCGGCAGGTATCTTCCTCGGCTACTTTTCCCGAGTGTAAAAGAAAAACTCCCTATAAACTAATTCGCCGGTTTAAACACGACGCCGGTGAGATCAATGTCTTTCCAGAAGGATTGCATGAAGGAGAGGAAGCCGGCAGGGGTCAATTTGTCCACCACCTCCTCGAATTCCCTCGCATCCGCCTGGTTCAGGCCGGTCTTGTAGTACAACACCAGTTTTTCCTGCCAATAGACGTTGGTCTCGCGTGCCTCGCCCTCTTTCTTGCGGATGGAGTTCAACGCCATCATCAACTCGTCACGGGTAGGGGCTTGTTGGCACAGGCGTTCCAGCTCGCCGAGAACGATTCCTTTCAGCCGGACGGCGTTCAACGGGTCGCACTGGAATTCCACGGTCAGGTAATAGCGTGCCACTGGCTCGTGCGCCACGCTCTCATTGACGTTCACCGCATAGGTGCCGCCCTCCTTCTCCCGGATGACGTTCATGCAGCGGGTCTGCAGGATGCTCTTCAACGCTTGCAGGCAAACGGCGTGGCGGATGTTGTCCTCCATCTCCTTGCTCGCGCTCAACACCACGAACGACGTGGGAAGCCCCATAAACTCGATCTCGCGTTCCTGGTGCCCGCGCAAGGGTCTTACCCCACGGTCGATCCACTTCTCCCGGTCACTCGTTGACGGCAGCGCACCGAGGTATTTCTCCACCAGCGGCTTCAACTCCGCGGCGGGGAGGTTTCCCGTGATGAAGAAGGTGAAATCGCCGGCGTTCGAGAAGCGCTCCCGGTACACTTGCCCGACCTTGTCGAGGTCCACCTTCCCGAGGTAGACGGCGTTCTTCAACAACGCACGCGGGTGACAACCGTTTTGCAAGCGAGTCACGGTGTCCTGCAACACGTTCCTCCCCTGCATCCGGGATTGCATCAACCGTTGTGCCATCACCTTCCCGAGAGCCTCCCGGTCAATCCGCGGGCGGGCGAAAGTCAGGTACACCAGTTGCAACAAGCTCTCCGCGTCCTCCGGCAGGGCGGAAGCGGTCACGTACTCGTTCAACTCCCCGAGGCTCGCCTCGCACTTTACCCCCTTGCTTGCCATCCACCGCTTCAACGTCGCCGCATCATGGTCTCCCAAGCCGCACGCCCGCACGAGCGGCACGGCCATCTCCACCGTGGGAAGCATATCGAGGTCGTACAGGGAGGTTCCACCCGGGCTATAAGCCTTCAACGACAACTTGTTACACTCCAGGTCACTCTCGCGGTACACTACCTTCACCCCGTTCGCCAGCGTCCATTCCACGGCATCGAAATCCGCCAACTCGCGTTCCGAGGTCACCGGGCTACCCGACGGTTGTTCCGCCAGCAACGGTTGCTCGTCGCCCGTCACCGCTCTCTCGTGCACGTAAGGCTCCACCTCCACGTTCTTCACCTCCGCCATGATGTCCTTCACCTCCTCTTCCATCAGGTGCCACGCCATCTCCGAGCCGGAGATCACCACCGTTTTGTTGCCCGGGGTGTCCCACTCCGGCACTTTCGCGTTCACATCCTCCACGGTCAGCGCCGGGATCAAGGTTTTCAAGAAGGCGTACTTCTCGTCATCCGCCACCAGCGGGGCGCCATTCAGGTAATGATCCCTCATCGCCTGGCAGTAAGCGTCATGCTTCACCTCCCCGCGGGCACGGTACCCCAGTTCCAGCTCCTTCAACAGCGACGCTTTCACCTCCTCCAGCTCGCCCGCCATGAAGCCGTGGCGCCTCACCCGCTCGTTCTCCATCAGCAACGTGCGCAACGCCGCCTCGTCCAGCCCCGGCTTGGGCATTCCCCCAAGCTGGTAACTATAATACCCCCGCTTGAACGGGATAAAATTAATCCCTCCCTGTGCCAGCGGGCAGTTCGGTTGTGCCAGCAGTTTCGCAAAACGTTTCCCCATCATCGTGTTGAAACACTGGATCAATATCTCCTCTTTCAGGTAGGCATAAGTGTTCTTCTCCTCCCGGGAGGGCTCGTGTACCATCGTGATGACGTTCAGGGTCGTGTAGTTGATCCCCGGGTCCGTCGCCAGGCAGTAGTACATCTCCTCGTGCGCCGGGATCTCAATCTCCGGACGGGGGGTCGGTTTTTTCACCGCCGGGATCTTGGAAAGGATCTTCTTCACCCGGCGTTCCATCTGCTTCACGTCAATGTCGCCGACGATCACCACGGCGGTCAGGTCCGAGCGGTACCACTCGTGGTAGAACTCCCGGAGTTTCCGTGCATCGATCGCCCGGATCGCCTCCGGTGTCCCCAGCGCGTCCCGGTCCGCGTAAGGGGAGCCTTGCAGCAACACCTGCGCAATCTGGTCCTGCGCCCTCTTCTCGGGCGTGTTCAGCATGTTCCACTCCTCCTCTATGACTTTCTTCTCCCGGTCTATCCGGTCCTCGTCGATGGTCAGGTAATAGGACCAGTCGCGCAGGATCATCACGCAGGTATCCAGGAATCGCTCGTCGCCCGTGGGGACGTTGTTGAAAAGGTAAACGGTGTGGTTGTCCGAGGTCACGGCGTTGATGTCGTGCCCGTAGAGCACCCCGTGACGTTCCAGCGTCTTGATCATCTCCCGCCCGGGGAAATGCTCCGACCCCTGGAACGCCATGTGCTCCAGGAAGTGCGCCACGCCACGCTGCTCGTCCCCCTCTTCCAGCAGGAAGCCCGCGTTTCTCACCAGGTAAAAGTTCGCCTGGTTCCGAGGCCGGTCGTTGTGACGGATGTAATACGTCATGCCGTTCGCCAAACGCCCCACGATCATTTCCGGGTCACGAGGTAATTTCTTTTCCAAATCCACTTGTGCCGACAAGCCCGCCATGAAAAGCAAGCTCGCGACAAACAACAATATCGCTTTTTTCATGTCTGTTTATTAATTTTTCAATCTATGACAAGGGGGAACGGGAGAGAAAGAAGGGGTTATAAAGTCGAAAGTCCATAAGGTCCGTAAAGTCCGTAAGGTCTGAAGGTCACGGGAGTCCTTCGGACAGAATCTTCGGCAGCTCTGCTGCCGTGAACAAGGCGCCCGCTGGGTCCATGGACCTTCAGACCTTATGGACTTTACGGACCCGAACCTACGGTTCCACCTCGTACTCCTCGACCGTGCCGGTTTCGGAGGAGAAGCTGACCCCGATGCGGTACAGCCGGCGGGGATCGTTCAGGTAGGGACGGGCGTAGCCTTTCTCCTCGATCTGGCGGAGGGCGGCGGCGGCGGTACCGTCCAGCTTGAACTCAAAGATATAAATATACTTGTCCGTTTCCACGATGCAGTCCACCCGCCCCTCGCTCTGCTGTTTCTCGGTGTACACCGTGTAAACGCTCACCAGGCGCAAGATCAGGTAGAACGTGTAATGAAAATAACGTTCACGCTCACGCTCGTTCTCTTTCCGGCGCATCGTGTAAGGGATGTCGCTCAGGAACGAGGTCAACAACACGCCGAACTCTTCCGGTTTCCCCTGCCTCAAGGCGACCACGACATGTTGCACCCAATTGTTTATATCCGTCCGGGGCTTCAAGTAATCCGAGGCGATCACGCCCAGGAAACCGTTCTTCACCTCGTTGTTCGGGAAGTCGAGCAGGAAGGTATTGTATTCGCGGTCATACCCCTTGATGGTCAGGTAACCGCTCTGGTAGATCATCGGTAACGGCTTCTCCACGTCTGCCTTGTAATCCACGAATTCCGGCGTTCGGTAATAACGCCCGGTCATCTCGTTCAGGTTTTCCCGCGTGTGGCGCAACAGGCGAATCAAGTAAGTCGGCGTCCCGCTTTTGAACCAGTAATCATCTATCCGACCCGAATCGAAAGCGTTCAACAGGCTGAACGGGTTGTAAATATCCACCATCTCTTCACCGAAATGATACCCGTCGTATTGAAATTTCAACTGTCGTTTCATCTCCTCCGCGCTACACTGCCTTTTCGCGGCAATGGCTGCTATCGGGTCGGCGAAATAGCTTTCCAACTCCTCCCCCGTGATCCCGCAAAGCGACTCGTAACGGGGGTGCATACTAATGTCTTTCGGTTGGTTGAAGCCGCTGAACACGCTTACCTGCGAGAATTTGGTCACCCCCGTCAGCAAGACGAATTGCAGGTGCTCGTCAGCGGCTTTGAATACCGAGTAGAAACCTTTCAGGATTCCCCGGTTGCGGTCTTCCAGTGACATCTCGTTCAGTCCCACCATCACCCGGAAATTCGTGTCCAATACATCCAGTATCGGCTTGTCGTACTCGTCAATCAGCACCACCGCGCGCCGTCCCGTCTGCCGGTGAACGTGCTCCAGCAAGCGGATGAAACGATCACCCACCTCCCGGCGATCGGGAACGTAACCGTAATCCTTTTCCCATTGAGCCACGTAATCTTCCAGTATTTCCTCCAGCACGTCCTTCCCCTCAAAATTTTTCCCGTTGAAATCGATATGAAATACCGGGTAAACGAACCAGTTCTTTTCCAAGCTGTCTATCGCCAGTCCCTTGAACAACTCTTTCCGTCCTAGGAAGTAATTCTTCAACGTGGAGACTAACAGGCTCTTTCCAAAACGCCGCGGGCGGCTCAGGAAATAAATCTTCCCCGTGTCGACCATGGTATAAACCAAATCAGTTTTATCCACGTAAACGTAACCGTCCTCGATGATCTGTTCAAAATTCTGGATGCCTATCGGGTATTTCATTGCTGTACGAGTTTTTTATCTTGCAACAAAGGTACAATTTTTTTTGATTGGAGGGGTACAATTTATAGACTTTACAGACTTTCGACCTTACGGACCAGAACCTCCGGTTCGACCTTCGGTTCGCTTTTTCTCTCTCGTTCCAATATGTCAAAGAACTCGTTTATACTTCGTTATTTTCTTTATAAAGACAATACCTTTCGGACAGGGATAAGCCAAGTCGCAAAAACCGGTTGTTGTCCTGGCTCCGAAGCAATGTTTTTCAATTTCCCCATGTCAATCTTCATTTTCATGATTTTCCGGTACATGGCATTGACGTCCTGCTCTTTGATGCAAGTTTCAAGAGCTTTGTTGAATTTGATTTCGGCTTTAAGGATTTTGCCTTCCGGATTGAAATAAAGGTCGATACTCAAGCTGGTCTCTCTTTCTAGTCTTTCTATAAGCCTCCTTTTAAAAGAAAGCGTATCGGGAACCACTTCACGGGCAATACCAACGTCGGAGCGTTTTTTTTCTTGAAACTTCTTCAAAAGAATCGTTTTCAACGTATCGGGAATCACTTCACGAACAATTTCCTCGGATATCTTTCGTTCCTCGACACTGTCTATCTCAAAAGTAAACACTCCGGGGGAATACCAACGAAGAGAGTCTCCCTTAAGCCCGTAACTAATGTACCCAAATACACTCTCCTCCTTTTCCAAAACTTGCGCCTGAAGCTCCGGCATGATATTCACGAAAAGAATAACGCAAAATAAAAATTTTAAGGTTCTCATGGCAATGGAATATAGGAAATGAACAATGAAAAAGGTTTTTATAGTCCGTAAAGTCGAAAGTTCATAAGGTCCTTAAGGTCCGTGGCCCCCCGCGGGTGCTTTGTTCACGGCAGCAGGGCTGCCGATAAATTCGGTCCGAAGGACTCCCGTGACCTTTGACCTTATGGACCTTACAAACTTTATTTCAACAACTCTGCCACTTTTTTCTGCAATTGAGCGCCGCGGAGGTTCTTGCCGACGATTTTGTTGTTCTCGTCGAGCAGGAGGGTGTAGGGGATGCTCATGAGGTTGTACATGGCGGCGATGGGAGAGCCTTGGGCTTTCAGGTCGGAGAAATGTTTCCAGACCATGCCGTCTTCCTCGATGGCTTTTTTCCAGGCACGGGGGTCGTTATCCAGCGAGAAACTGATGATTTCCAAACCCTTGGACTGGTACTTCTGGTAGAGTTTCAGCATGTTCGGGTTTTCCTGCCGGCAGGGGTTGCACCACGATGCCCAGAAATCCAGCAATTTCACTTTGCCCTTCACCTGGTGCAACGAGAGGGTGTCTCCCTCCGGGGTCATTGCCGTGAAATCGGGAGCGGTGCCACCGATCTCCAACGACTCGTACAGGGCGATTTGTTGCGCGATCACTTTCCCGTAGGGACCGCTTTTGATCTCGTCCGTCAGGTAATTGTAGCGTTCCCGCAAGCGTTCCAAGCCCACCTGCCTCATGGTATTGGTAATCACGAAAGCCGCCACGAACGATCCGCCGTTGGCTTTCAACAAATCGGCTTCCTGCTGCTGTGCCTTATCGGCAAATTTCTGGAGTTGTGCCTGGAGGGCTTGCAATTTAGGCATATTCTGCTCCTGGTAAGCCTGTTGCGCTTCCTTTTGCATCCGTTGTTGCTCCTGCATGACGCTCGCGTTGATGGCATCAAACTGGCGGTACAATTCCTGGGCTTTCCCGCCGCCGTCCACGTAGACCATCTTCTCGTTGGCGATCACGTTAAACACGGCGTTCTCGATCATCAGGGGGATTCTCGCTTTCATGTCCGCCGTCATGATGTACGCCACCATCGCGCGGTCCACCCGCCCGGTGAACTCGAACTTGCCGCCCACCATATTGGTTGTGGCGAGCGTGTCGTTCCGTTCACTGATCAACAACATTTTCCCGTCCGGCACCCCGGAGGTTTCCGCCGTGATTTTAAATCCTTCTTGCGCCCGGCAAAACGCGAAGGACGCCAATACCATTCCTATTAATAATACTATTTTTTTCATTTCCTTTTTTACCTTTTAAAAATTATTTATTATCTGTTTCTTCCAAATCCGCATAGCAATACACGAAAGTTTCTACGAAGGGACCAGAGATATCAAAACACACAACAGACTTAAAAACATCGGATTCTGAAAAATCCTGAAAATTCGGGATCTGTTTCTTCAATGCCGGCACATCTATTTTCAAATCCAACAAAGCCTTGTAAATCGCTTCCGCATCCCGCTTGAATTTCTTCTTATACTCGCCGGTCAACCTTACAGAACCGTCAACAATCTCTCCCTTGCCGTTAAAAGCGAAGTCGACAAAAAATGTACTTTTACCGTCGTCCGGTTGCTTCCGCACGCTCTTCACCACCTCTTTCATTTCCGGGGTAAGAATACGGTTTCCCACCATAGCTGCCAACTTTTGGAAGGTGCTGGCCACCAAAGGCCCCTTAAGCCTATAGGTTTCTTTCACGGGTGCGCTCTTTCCCCGCTTCGGATAAATGAAAATGCCCCGGCATTTGGTTATATCCACCGAACGGAGGTCGGATTTAGTAACAACGAAAACCCCTTCCGGGTATTTCCTTTTGCCTTTCGTTTTCTGGGCGGTAGCGTCCGGCATCCCGAGCAGCCCGCACAAGCAAGCGATGACAAAACAGTAAATCGCTTTCATGATTTCATGTTTCAGTTGTTATTTTGCACGCACCCCTCCCGGGGTGCGGCAAAATAAACCTATTTACAAACACACTATACATCAGAAAGGGATCACGTCACCGAGCACGCAATCCGTGTTATTATTGGAGTAGCGGTCTTTCACCGTCAGGCGGATATAGCGGACGGTCTGTTCCTCGGCGAAGTTCAGCAGTCGTTTTTCGCCGCTGACCGCCCCCATGGTGTTCTCTTCCATGTGGCACGGGTAGGTCCACGTCTGTCCGTCCGCAGACACCTGCACGATAACCGATTCCAGGAGGAAATTCTGCAAGCTGTAGCTCACCTGTCCCTGCACGATTTTCAATCCGCGGACCGTCCGCGGCTCCTGCATGTCAATGGTCAGGTTGTACGACCGCTGCGTCTGTCCGGTATTCGGTACCCACTGCGTCACGGGATTATCGTCGAACAACATCTCCGTCCGAAACTCTTCCGGGGTCTCCCCGGCGGGAGTAATGTCCACCGTCCAGCCTTCCGTATCGAGTAACGCCAAGTCGGCAGGCCATTGCGAGCCGTTCATTTCATTCACCGTACCCTCGTACTCGTACATGCCAAACTTTTGTTTGAAATTATAAAATACCATATCACCGGTCTTATCACCGGCCCTATACACGTTGACGTCCATGCCCTCGTTCAACTCGTTCAACACGTTCGCGCAGAAATACATCCGGGCTCTTTTATTGGCGTCGGTCAGCGAGGCGACTTTCTTCGTGCTGCCAAAATACCGGTTCTTGCCCAAGTTCAGGGTTTTAAGGTTCGGGAAGTAGAGGATGTCTTCCAACGACGCCAAGTCATAATCCAAGTCCAGCTCCTCCCGCTCCAGCAGTTCGGGAGTAATCTCCCCGTAACGTTCCATCAGCTGGTTCCTGAAATCCCCCATCATCGTCACGCTGCCTTTCGCCAGGGTACGTTCGGGGAAGGTGATCAGATCCGGGCAGCCTTCCAGGTATCCCTGGCGTGTCAGGACGATTTCCTTCGAGGGATCCACGTCCCGCAGCAGGTAGTCCCCGGCATCGAACGCCTCTTTCAGGTTGAAATTCTTCGCCGTGCCCTCCGTGTCCGTGTAGTGCAGCGTGAAATTCGCCATGCGCTCCTCATCCCACTCGTTCATGAACAGCACCAGGTTGTTCTTGATGAACACGTATTTCAGGATACCGGTCGTGAACCCCTGCACCGACTCGTGGCCGAGGAAATAGGGCCGCCCCGTCGCCTGCAGGTTATTGGTGAGGGAGGTGTCCCCCACCGCCGACAGCGCCGCTACCGACACCGTGTAGGTGGCATCCGGCAATCCCTTGATTTCGCACGCTTCGGCATCCGCCGGCACGATCGTGTCGAACGCGGACAAATCCGAAACACAACGCACCAGAATCTTCTCCCGGTTGGGGTCGAGGGCATTCTTCCAGAACACGCGCAGGCACTCCCAGCCACTTTCCACCTTCACGTCCGTGCAACGCGCCATGTAGCGCACGGGACCGTCGCCCGCGTAGTCGTCGTAGGTGTCTTTCAAATCTTCGCAGCCCGCGGCAAACAGCAGGGCAAGCATTCCCAATATGCAAATATATCTATGTTTCATCGCTTAATCTTTTTGTACGTAAACTTCCAATTCCTGGTAGGTGAAGATGTTCCTGAAGTTTCTGAATTGATCATTCCAGACCGAATAATCGAAATGGTCCAGGCACTGCACCTTCACGTATTTATATTCTGTGCCGTCTGTCGGGCAAACCAAGTTCATGAACACGGGATTCGCCCGGTCCAGATTCTCTTCCGTCAAATTCCCGATGGAGGAATGGCAGCTCCAGATATTTTCATACTCTGAATCAATCGGCTGATAAAAATCCGCCAGTTCATCCCACTGCTCCATGTCATTGGAACCGAACACCTTCACGTGAGACGGGAGATAATCCTCCTGGTTGACCACCGGTCGAGGCAGGTTGCCAGAGCTCGTCCGCAACATGGCATACAGGCGCACGGTAGCAATCACACGCGGTTCATCCAGCGTAAGCACCACGTAGCTGTCTTTGGCGTCCGCTTTCGTCATGTACGTGTAAAAATCATATTTTTTTCCACTCTTCAATCTTCCGTATCCTTTCACATCCCCGTCGATCAGATACTTGATTCCCAGCTGTCCCGCTACCTGGTAATCGTTCGAAGAGCCGCGCTCCTCGCTAAAGTTTCCCGGGTCGGAAACCGCCAGCTTCGTGCGCGGATATTGCTCGGTTGCCAGAATCTTCACGCCGGAGAACACGCGCGTGCGCACGTAATAGCCGTTGGCATCCACGGTCTTCACCACGATGGTGTTCTCGTCCTCGTCACTCACCACCTCGACGAACTGGTTCAAGCGTTGGGCGATCTTGCAATTGGTCAGGAACAAGGTGTCCCGCTCCTTCGTGAAAGGATTGATGCCCACCCGGAAGATGTCGATGCCCTCCCCTGCCGGCATTCCCTCGTAATTCGCCTTCAGCATGAAGCCGTCCCAGACATTCTCCACCCGGATGCTGTCGGCAACCGCGTACGCTGCGGACGGCAGGGTGGAAAAGGTGCGCTCCCGGGGGTCGGACTCCACGTTGTTGCGGTCCACCACTGTAATCCGCGCCACCACCTCCTGCTGCGGGGCATTGAAACCGGACAGGACGAGCGAATCGCCGTAAACGCTCCCGTCCTTCATCTGTTCTTCGCCCTGTTCATTCACGTAGCGCACGCGCACGGCGTAGATATCCGTGTTTTTCGGCAAGGCATAGCGCATCCCCGCCCCGCCGTTCACGGGAGCGAAGGTAATCCCCTCCGCCGGCACCGATGCCTCGAAAACCGCCGCGTCATCCTCGCAGGCTGCCCAGACACCCCACAGGAATAATATCGATAACCATTTGTATTTCATATCTTTTTATCTTTTTTTTGTTTATACTCCATTTTACCATCCCGGATTCTGCACGACGCCAGACACCATCACCTCCTGCGAACTGATGGGGAAGAAGTAATCCCGCGGCGTGATGAATCCCCGCAGCGACCAGGCAGGCACCGGTCCCTTGTAATCATTGTAGAAGCCTTCCTCCGAATCGGCGACGATATTCCAGCCCATCTGCGGCTCGTTCAGCTCGTCGGCTTCCAGCCAGCGGCGGAGGTTCCAGAAACGCTGTCCCTCAAATGCCAGCTCGATGTTCGTCTCACGGCGGATAATCTGGCGCATACCCGCCTGGGTCGTGGCAAGTTCCGGATTAAGGGAATGCTCGCTCCACGCCTTTTTCACGTCTGGGATGCCGGCACGCGCGCGGACCTTGTCGATACCGGCATAGACGCGGTCGTCCGGGGTTTCGAGGTACTCGTTCCATGCCTCCGAGGACATCAGGTAGAGCTGCGCCATCCGGATAAGCGGCATAGGCAGGTCGCCCTTGGCTTCCACGTTTTTGCGATAATTATCCACCACCAAGTCGGTGTAGATGTGCTTGATCAGCCAATAACCGGTGAGGTTCTGGTTCGCACGGGTACTCCGGAAGGAGAGGTCCGTCCCGAAATATTCGCCCTTGCGCGCCTCGATGACCCTCGGTTTCTGGATTTCGCTGGCATTGTTCTTGATGCATCCCCGCCAGTTCATGCGGTCGCCGAGGATGCTGGCGTAAAACCGCGGTTCGCGTTTCAGGTGCAGGTTGAGCACCCGCGTCCCTTTCGGGATGATCCGGTCGTATTTCGAGCGCGGTTCTTCGCCCATCTGGTAGCGTTTCGCAAATTCCCACTCCTTGTCCATGTCGATGGGCAGGCCGTTCTCGGTGTAATACATCTCCACCATCTTCATGGAAGGCGACATCGAGCCGTCCGAAGGAGCATTCTGCAACTGGTCGTTATACCCGGAAGCATTGAGGATAATTGGCAAGGTATGGGCGAGGAAATAGTTCCAGGCAGCCATCGAGGAATACTGCGTTTTAGCTTGGAATACAATCTCCTTGCTCACGCTGCCGGGCGCCTGCACGGACTGCTCGATGTCCTTAAGCGTGTTGAGCAGCGGGGAAGCTTCTCCCGTGTTGCCCCGCACCAGCCCCCAGCCGGCGTCCTCGCACACGCGGATTGCCTCATCGCATGCCTCGGCGGCACGACGCCATTTTTCCTTGTCTGCCGACGTGCTGAACAGCGGTTCGCCCTTCCGGTTGCGGAAAGAGGAGTACGCCGGATTGCCGTTGAAGAGGGGCGACGCCTGGTAGACCAGCACCATCGCCTTCAGGGCGAGCGCCGACTCCTTGTGGAAGTATCCCTGGCGGGAAGCCGTTTTCTCCGCCCGCAGCGGAAGCACCTCTATCGCCTCGTCGAGCAACCGGACGATTTCGTTGAAACAGGTGTCCACGTGGCTGCGCGGGAGTTTCATCTCCGATATGCTCTTCTCCACCCCGATAGTCGTGGGCAACAGGATGATCGGCCCGTATTTGCGCAACTGCTGGAAATAGAGGAACGCCTTGGCCGCTTTCACTTCCGCCGTCCACAAATCCTTTTCCTTCTGCTCCATGTTCAGCGTGTTGCCGATGTTCTCGAAAAAGGTGTTGCAATACTGGATGGTGGCGTAATAAGAGGTGTTCGTCCAGGAATCGCTGATGGGGCTTAACGCCGACTGCACCCCGTCGCCGATCCGGAAACCGACAAGCGGAGGGGCAAACGAACCCATTCCCTCCCGCAGGATATCGTTCCCGACCAGCTCATCCGCGCCGGTAAGGGAAAAATTGGTACAGATGTTCGCCATGCCGGACATGTTCCGGTAACAGGTCGCCACCCAGCCGTCCACTTGGGCGCGCTGCTCGAAGATGGTCTCGACCGACTTGACATCGTTCTCCGGCACGATGTCGAGGTAATCGCATCCCGTCCACAGGAAGGCGGACAGGCAGGCGATGCTGATGATTTTTTTCATATAATTCATTTTCATGTAATTCGTTTTCAAGTTAGAAGCTAAAATTCAAGCCAATAGCATAGGTCTTCTGGATCGGGTAATTGAAGCCGTTACCGCCCAGCTCGACATCCCACAGCTTGAAGTTGGTGATGATGAACGGGTTGTTGGCACGCACGAAAACCTTGACGTTTTGCATCCGTATCTTGCGCTTCCAAGTGTCGGGCAAGTTGTACGCCAACTCCAGCGCCGTGCAACGCAAGAAACTGCACTCGCGCATGAAATAGGTGCTCTTGTAAGCCGTCGGTGAACTGTAACTTGCCTCGTAATTTCCCTCTTCCTGGTTGTGGTAGGCGATGTTTTGGACCGACAGGCGGGGCCAGAGGGGATGGTTTTTCATGTTCCCGGGCGTCCAGTGGTCGTCGGCAATCGCCTGCAACACGTTTCCACTATAGAACGGGGAGATGCTCCTCGGGTTGATGAAGAAGCCGCGCTTGCCGGACCCCTGGAAAGCGAAGTTGAACTCCCATCCCTTGTAGTTGATGAAGCCGCTGAACCCGTACGTGATCCGCGGGGTTTCCGGGAAGCCGATATGCACGGCATCCTTGATGTCGATGATCCCGTCGTTGTTCACGTCCCGGTAACGGATATCGCCGGGACCGTACTGCCCGTTCTGTTTGGGGGCGGCGGCAACCTCGGCGGCGTCGCGGAACAGCCCTTGGTCGATGAAACCGACCTGCTGCGAGATTTCATGCCCCGTCTTGCGCTGCCACTCGGGCGTGTCGGACGCCTCCTCGAGGCTCATGTAAGTCGCCTTGTTGTAGGTGAAGGTTCCGTTCAGGATAATCCACAAGTCGGGCGAGAAGGCGTGCTGGATCTTCCCGGAAAAATCGAGTCCCCTGGAACGCACTTTCCCGATATTGTCGAGCTGCAAACTCTCGACACCCACGTGGGCGGGAATGACCGTCCGGTAGGAGAGGATGTTGTGGCGGATCTCCTGGTAAACGTCCAGGGTGAACTCGCCGATGCCCTTGAAGAGTTTTGCCTCCAAGCCGACATTCACCTGCTCGGCGATTTCCCATTTGATGTTCTCGTTGGCGTAATTATTGACTTTCCATCCCTTGGTCGAAGTTTCCCCGGGCTGCTGGGAATTCATCCCGGAATCCACGACCTCCGGCAAATGGACAAAACGGGGCGTATTGATAATCCCGTCGTTCCCGACTTTCCCGTAGGAGGCACGCAATTTCAAGAAAGGCAGCCAGTTGGCAGTCCCCGCCATGAAAGGCTCGCTGGAAATCACGTACGCCACGCCGGCGGCGGGGAAGAATCCCATCTTGTTCTTTTTGGCGAAACGCTCGGAACCGTTGTACCCGAAGCTCGCCTCCACGAAATAGCGGTCCTTGAACCCGTACGTTCCACGCATGGAGAACCCTAAATTCCGGTGTTCCACCGCCTCGAGATACTTTTCCGGCGCGGAACTCGTCGATTCCATGGCGTTAAGCACGGCGGTCAAGCTCGTCTGGTGGTCGCCCCACGCTGCCGTGTGGTAGGCGCGCAACTCGTAGGTCAGGCGGGTGTCCATGTAAGCCTGCTTGCCATCGGCGTTCAAATCGATCGTCCGGTCGCCGCTGGAAGGGTTCAGGGCAAAGAGCTTGTGCACGCCCGTGGGCTCGTCGAAACTTTGCAGCCGGTAGAAATAGGGTTTGGTAGAGAAGGGCATCGAATAGTAGCCCGACTGGCTCAACGCCACGCGGGCGCGCAACTCCAGTCCCTTCACCAGGGAAGAGAGGTTGTGGATGTATTCCAACTGGTTGGTCGTGCTGTACCGGTTCCGCTCCAGGTAACCCGCATGGATCTGCATGTAGGGGTTTTCCTGTCCCGTCTCAGAGAACGCGCCGAAAAGGATATGCTCCCAGTTATGCTCCATGTCGGCGGGATAGGTCGGGGCGAACCTCACGGGATCGGCTTCCAACGCCATTTTGTAAGCCTGCGCCACGCTCTCCTTGGGACCGTGGTATTTATCCCAGTTGGTCTGGCTGTTGTAGAGCAACTTGATGTTGCGGTGCAGGTTCACGTTCAGGTTCACGCGGAACGAGAGCGTGCTGTTCTTGATGTTCACGTCGAACTCGTTCAAGCGGTCGGTCTTGAGCATACCCATGTCCCGGACATAGTTGACCGACGCGTAGTATTGCATCACCTTCGAACCACCCCGGATGTTGACGCCCAGACGGTGGTTGATGCTGTAATCCTTGAAGAGGATATCCATCCAGTCATTGGCGGGATAAGCCCACGACGGGAAACTCTTGTTCTGCCGGCGGCTGATGTCAAGTGCCGAATAACGGGGCGTGGCAAGCGGGTCGCGCGCCATCAGCGCCTCGTTGTACATGCGCATGTAGGTCACGGGGTCAACAATGTCCAGTTTCTTCGTCGGCATGGAAGCCACTGCCTCGTAGCGGACGGAGGTGTAGACGCTGCCTTCCTCCCCTTTCTTGGTGGTCACGAGGATGACGCCGTTCGCCCCGCGGGCACCGTACATCGCCGTTGCCGCCGCATCCTTCATCACGGAGAAGCTCTCGATGTCCTCCGGAGCCATACGCGCCAAATCCAGCTTGGAGGACTCGACGCCATCGATCAGGATCAACGGGTCGATGTTCGCCCCGGTCTGGAACGAGGTGATCCCTCGGATGTAGAACTTGGTATTCATCTCCTCCTCGGTCAACGCACCGGGAAGACCACCCGTCTGCCACCCCACGATACCGGCGATTTTACCGGCAAAACTAGTGGTCAGGTCACTGCTCGACGACTTCAAGTCCATCGGGCGCACCGTGGTAATCGCCGACACGACGCTCTCCTTCTTCTGCTGCCCGAAAGCCACGACCACCGTTTCGTCCAACTCCTGCACGTCCTCCTCCATCGTGACGCGCAACGTGTCTTTCGCCATCTTTTCGGTAAAGTCCAGCGTCTTCTTCTTAAACCCAATAAACGTGAACTCCAACGTTCCGCTCGTCATGGGCAAATCCAGGGCGAACCATCCTTGGGCATTCGTCGACGTCCCGATGGTCAGCCCGGCGACTTTCACCGTCACCCCCGGCATGGATTGCTTCTGCTTGTCGAAAACGTACCCTTTCACCCGCACGGATTTCGGTTTCTCGTCGTCGACCTTCTCCCGGATCACCACAACGTTCCGGTCAAAAGTAAACGCCAGCCCCAACCCGGGCAACAACTCTTCCAACACCTTCCCGAGTTCCCGGTTTTCGGCTTTCACGCTGACCATCCCTTTCGTCTGCATCAAAGCGTAATTGTAGAAGAAATCACACTTCGACTGCTTCCCCAGTTCTTCCAACACCGTGGTTAATGCCACGTTTCGCATATCCACCGTCACTCTCGCGTTTTGCGACAGCACACTGGCGCTCACTGACATACACACACCAAATAGTAAAACACTCAACAATTTCATAAACATTAACATTTTTCGCCATGACTTCCCATGGCATCGCCAAGCGCAATTTCGCCTTTTTTTCATAGTTTTGTATTTATAATTGTACATGATATACTTCCCTATCGGTGCAAATGAGTGGGAAAGTATATTTGATTAACGGCAGGTTGAAGATTGATCAGGTCTTCAATCTGTTTTTCTTTGCACGGTTATCGTGCTTCCTTTTATTATAAATTCAACATCTTGAGTTTCCTCCATTTTCTTGAGCAGGTAACTAATATCATCGTAACGCTTCAAACGTCCCCCGAATTCCATGCGTTTCAAATCTTGATTCTGGTAAAAGACATTCAAATCATACCACCGGGAAAGCACCTCCATGATATTCTCCAGCGGTTCCCGCTTGAAATAATAATACCCGTCTTTCCAAGAAGTGTACACCTCGGTATCCACCGCACTCACCTCCGCCTTCCCGTTTTGCTTGTCATACACGAGTTGCATCCCGGGTCGTATCACTTGCTGCCCCGCTTTATACTTCACTTGCACGCTTCCTTCCACCAGCGTCGCGGCAACGGTTTCCCTCTCCGGGTAAGCGTTCACGTTGAACGCCGTCCCCAACACCCGCACGTCAATCTCACCCGCCTTCACGACAAAGGGACGGGCGGTATCTTTTGCCACCTCGAAATATCCTTCCCCGGTTAAAACGACTTCCCGCCGTTCCCCCGCAAACCGGACGGGATAACGTAACGAGGATCCCGCGTTCAAATAGACCTTGGAACCGTCCGCCAACTGCAAATTATATTCCCCGCCCCGGGGTACCCGAATCGTGTGGTACTCCATCTGCTCGTTCTTCTCTTCCGCACCATAAATCAGCGTACTCCCGTCGCTCATCACTCGCGGGTTCAAGCTATCGGCAGCAAGCACCACTTGGGTGGTGGAATCCAAATGAACCACCTCTCCCCTCGGCAAAACCAACTCCGCCCGCACACTCCCGGGCATGATCCTCGCGGTAGCCACCCATGCTGAAGTTCCCGTTTGCCGTTCTCCCGCGAGCATAAAATAAGCCGCCATCCCCATGAACAAGGCTATACCTGCCGCCACTGACAATTGCCGCATCAACCGGACTCTCCCCCGTTGTTTTCTCACAATCCGTTCCACTTGTTCAAAAACAACCGTATTCTTCCGCCGCTGATGCAATTTCGCACCGGAAGAGGCTATTTCCCGAATCTCCCGTTCAAAACGAGAATTTCGCCCGGAAGCCTTTTTCCAGTTTTCCAAGATTTGCCGATCCTCCGCGGAAATACGCTCCCCCGCAACAAGGTCTGCCAAAATCCGATCTATTTCATTTTCTTTCATACTCATTATTATGGGTCGTTTACTTATATATCACCACACTTTTCATTTAGGGTGAAAAGAAAATGAATTTTTTTTACCTTGCCGCAAAAAAATTAAAACACGTCCTCCACGAAGAAAAGCAAAATGGAAGAAAAAGATTCTTTATTCAAATGTTCCCGCAAAAACCGGAGGGCTATTTTCATTTGAGTTTTCACGGTATTCACACTGATCTGCAAGGCGTCCGCGATCTCTTGGTATTTCATATCGTCAAGAGCTGCCATCAAAAATATTTTCCGGCACTCGTCCGGCAAGCGATTTATCGTACGATACAACAACTCAATCTCTTGTCCCGCTTCCTCCTCCCGGAGAATACCGGGTAAAATATAATCATCAACGGAAGAATCATCGTGCATTTTATCCCGGCGATGTTTATCCCGGATATAATTAATCGTTCGAAACCTCACCGCCTGAAACATAAACCGGTCCAAATCCCCCTCAAAACTTTGCAATCGCCGGGAGAACCACAGGTGCACGAAACATTCTTGCACGATGTCTTCCGCTCCCTCCGCATCATGTACCATACGGTTGCAATACAATAAAAGAGGGTCGTAATAAACATCAAAAAGCAACTGCATCGCCACCTTCTCATCTCGTTTATACAATGACAATATTTTTTCACTACCCACCATGCCAATTCATGTTTAGTGCAAAATTAGCATATATTTTTATATTTCATTCAATATTGCCAGTATATCTAATGGAGATTCCACGATATGGCAAGCCCCATTTGCCAGCAATTCCTTGCGATCCCGGAAGCCCCAAGTCACACCGGCAGAAGTCACACCACTATTCACGGCTGTCTGCATATCCACCCCGGAATCACCCACGTAAAGCACTTCCTCTTTCCGGACGTCTGCCGCTTTTATAATATCATAGACAATCGTCGGATCGGGCTTGATAGGCACTCCCTCCCGTTGCCCGAACACGAAATCGAAAAGTCCTTCTCCAAAATACGCGGGGATAAGGGCTATGGTTGCTTCATGATATTTATTGGATGCCACGGCTAATAAAATACCTTGCCGTTTCAATTCCCCCAGCAACTCGGGAATCCCGGCATAAGGAGCCGTGAAATCCGCTTTATGCACGGCATAATACGCCACGAAATCCTCCTTAATCTTCATCACATTTTCCGGAGTCCGCACGGCGTCCGGCAAAGCCCGTTCAAGCAATTTATCAATCCCGTTCCCCACGAAATAGCGATAGGCAGGCAACTCGTGTTCCGGGTACCCGTGCCGGCGTAATGCATAATTCGTACTTGCCGCCAAATCTTCCAGCGAATTCAACAACGTCCCATCCAGATCAAAAATCACCAATTTTATCATATCCTTTCCATACTACTAACCAATGCGAAAATAACATTAAAAAAAAGAAATCGCTATATTTGTAACACTTAATGCCGCTATATTATGAAATCTACATTTATGAAAGTGCTTCGCGTACTGGTGCTTGGTGTCGTTATTATCTTGTACACAATCGGCTACCTCTTTAATGAACACACGTTGGTCAATTGGTCAACGCCCGTGCTAATATCTTTAATGATAGCCGTTCTCACTACCCCCTTCTATAAAATGTGGACATGGTTGACAGCGGAAGAAGATAAAATTCTCAATTTGCTTTGTCACGTGATTTGCGTGGGAGCTTTAAGCTATGCCTCGCTCCTCGCGGGCAACTATTACTGGGCTGACCCGGCATCCGAGAAACAAGAGGAGGTAGTCGTGCAGAATAAATACCAAAAAACACGCCAGAAAACACGGCGGATCGGCAGAGGCAGGTACGTGGCAGACGGGACACGTAAAGAATATTACCTGGAAGTGGTTTTCGCCGACGGGATGAAAAAAAACTTGCACGTATCCCTCTCGGCTTACAACAAAACCTCGGTAGGAAAAACAAAGGTACTGGCTTTGCAGAAAGGTTTCTTCGGACTTCCCGTAATAACAAAGGGATTGTAAAACCACCAAGTGTTATATTAGCACGCTCCCCTATGAACCTTACAAACTTTACGAACTTTATAGACCTTATGAACCAAGGGCTGTGTCGCAACACAGCCCTTTCTGCACGGGAGGAGAGGTTCGAACTCCCGACCCTCGGTTTTGGAGACCGATGCTCTACCAACTGAGCCACTCCCGTTTTTCGTGCTGCAAAATAAGGGAATTTTATCGAGAAAAACAACAGGGAGGGCAAATTAATGCTTATTTTTGTTTCCCAAAATAAGCAATATGACAAAAATTGTGGTAGGTCTTAGCGGAGGGGTAGACAGTTTCGTGACAGCCCTCCTGCTACAAGAACAAGGGTTTGAAGTAATTGGCGTCAATCTCAGGCTATGGGATTCCCCGGCATCCCTGGCACAAGAAAACGAATTGGATAATCTTTGCCACGCTACCGGGATAGAATTACTCCGGGTCGACGGCAGGGCTCTTTTCGCCCGTCAGGTTGTAGACCCATTCGTTAAAGGTTATCTTGCCGGAGTCACTCCCAACCCTTGTGCCATCTGTAACAGCTTTGTAAAATGGCATCTGTTACGCGTACTTGCAGATGATTTAAAAGTACATCATATCGCGACAGGGCATTATATCCGAATATCATCCTACAACCAGCATTATTACGTGCATAAAGGCATCGACCCGAACAAAGACCAATCCTACTTTCTATGGGGTATCCGGGAAGAGATTCTCGCCCGTACGATTACCCCGCTGGGTGATTACACGAAAGCACAGGTAAAAGAAATCGCCGGACAACATGGCTACACCCGGTTAGCCACCAAACGGGAAAGCATGAGTATCTGTTTCCTTGAAGGCGGGGATTATCGGGATTTCATCGCCCAGCAACCCGACACGGCATCCTGTTTCCAACCGGGAAAGATCATGGACGAAATGGGTAACATGATTGGCGAACACGATGGCATTGGGAATTACACGATAGGACAGAAAAGAGGCATCCCTTTAAAAAACGGCAAACCGCAATATGTAGCGAAAATCGATGCCCGTAACAATCAAATTATCGTGTGCGATAAATCCTCTCTCTACCGCACGGAATTTCTCGTGAAAGACTATCATTTCATCGATCCCCATGAGTTCCTAGCGACAGACATAGAAGTAAAAGTGCGCGGGCTGGGACTAAACCCGCAAGGCTACGCTCAAATTTTCACACACCCGGGCAACTTACTTCTCGTGCGCCTAGCCGAACCGGCATGGGCTGTTGCCCCGGGACAACCTGTGGCATTCTACCGGGGCGACAGGGTTATTGGAGGCGGAATCCTAAGCGAACAGTAAAATTAACAACTGTGCCGTCAACACCCGCAAAAACATCGTGAGCGGGTACACCGTGGCATAACTTACCGAAGGCGCATCATTCCCCGCAATCCCGTTAGAGTACGCCAAGGCGGGTGGATCTGTCATGCTTCCGGCTATCAATCCCGTCAAAGTAAAATAGTTGATCTTGTATATTCCCCGAGCCACGATTCCCATGATAATCAAAGGAACGATCGTGATAATAAAACCATAACCGATCCACGCGTAACCGCCTTGATTGATGATCGTTTCCACAAAACCTTCTCCCGCACGCAACCCCACACTGGCGAGGAATAAAGCGATTCCCACTTCACGCAGCATCAAATTTGCACTCATCGTGGTATAAGTCACCAGCCCATACTGGGGTCCGAAACGGCTAACCAAGATGGATACAATCAAAGGACCTCCCGCTAATCCCAACTTCACGGGTTGCGGAATTCCGGGGAACGTAAACGGAATACTTCCTAACACAATACCCAGGAATATACCCAAGAAAATCGGTACAAGGTTCGGTTCCCGCAAGCGCCGCAAAGAATTTCCCAATACTTTGGAAACATTAGCGACAGCGGCTTCCGGTCCTACCACGGTCAAACGGTCACCGATCTGTAATTGCAGGTTAGGTCTTGCCACCAAATCCACCCCCGCGCGGTTCACCCGTGTCACGTTCACCCCGAAGCAATTCCTTAACCTCATATCCCCGAGCATCTTTCCGTTCACCTCGGCTTTTGTAATCGAAATTCTTCTGGACACGAGCTGTTTATCCAGTTTCTCCCACTCGACCTCAACCCGTTCGCCCAAAAAAGCCGTAATCGCATCAATATCTTGCAAAGCTGCCACGACAAGCAACTTATCCCCCGCTTGTAAACAAGTTTCAGAAGAACCAATCTCAATCCGGTCATTCTCGTGGCAAACACGGGAAAACACGAACTTCCGGTTAATCAAACGGGTCACTTCCATCAAATCCTTACCAAACAATGCCGGATTCGTCACCCGCACGGAAAATTGTTGCGCTCCGCTCCCTTTATCTCCATCTTCCCGTTCGAGGGCTTCATTTTCATTCTCCATTTTCACCCGGAAAATAACACGCATCAACAAAATTGAACCAATGATTCCGACCACTCCCAAGGGATACGCGACGGCATATCCCAAAGCGATCGTGGGATCTTCCACGCCGGACGCATCCATATAAGCTTGTTGCGCGGCACCCAATCCCGGTGTATTGGTTACAGCCCCGGACAAAACACCTACCATTGTCGTGATCGGCAATCCGGTTACCACGTGAATAACATAAGTAGTTACCACCCCGAGCAACACGATCCCCGTCGCCAACATATTTAAAGTCATCCCTCCCTTCCTGAAAGAAGAAAAGAATCCCGGACCGACTTGCAACCCGACCGAATACACGAACAGGATCAACCCGAATTCTTGCATGAAATGCAGAATATGTCCATCCACCTGCATCCCCAAATGGCTGCAAATAATACCGACAAAAAGAATCCAGGTTATTCCCAACGAAACTCCCCAAACTTTTACCTTACCTAGCACGATTCCCAAAGCGATAACAATCGCAAACATCAACACGGAATGCGCAACACCTTGCCCAAAAAATAAACTTCCTAACCAAGACATACCAATTCAGTGATCACAAATTATTATTCCGACTGTTTTTTATCTATTGACCGGTGGAACACGATATCATCCCGGAACAACTTCCGGTACGTGATATACGTTTGGGACTGTTTTGCCCCAATGTAATCCATCAAATGCATCATCTGAGGATTAAAATCGCCCACCCAGCTCAAATCCAACCAGTCGTATGTTTTTTTACCTTGAATAATATTTTTATAAAAAGCATAAATCATAGCTGCCTCCACCCCTCTTCCCTGGTATTCCGCGGCAACACCGAAAATCAATCCTAAAGCCATACGCCCCCGCTTAAAATAACGGTAATACAAGAATTTCAGAAGCCCCACACCACTGATCTTTCCGTTCACATGCTTCACAATGTAATTCAATTCCGGTATCATAATAAAAAAGCCAATGGGTTCCCCCTTGTAATAAGCGAAATAAAGCAAATCCGGGTCCAACACGGGTTTCAACGTTTTAAACAACACATCGACTTGCTCCCTTTGCATATTCCCAACGCCATGCACATCCATATTCCAGGCTTTATTATAAATCGTGAGGAAAGAAGACTTCGCCTGCTCCGGTGTCATCTCACGGTAGGAAATAATTTGATAGTCACCGTTTTTCAGCAAGCGCTCCGATTTCCACACCACCACTTTGGAAAGGCTCTCTTCAACCAATCGCGTGCGATAAATATATTGCTTGAAATAATCACGGAACCCGTAATTCTCGAAGAAAGGCACGTAATACGAGTGCGTGTACGGCATTTGAAACACGGGAGGTTTGAATCCATCCACCAATAGCCCCCACCATTCGTTGCGCTCCCCAAAATTCTCGGGTCCTTCCATTGACTCCATACCTCTTTCTTCCAACCATGCGCGACAACGGTCGAACAGCATAAAAGCAGCCTCCTGATCGTTGATACATTCAAAAAAACCCATTCCCCCCACAGAGTAAGCATCTAAATGACAAATGTCCCGGTCAATAAACGATGCCACCCGCCCCACGCATTTTCCACTTTCCTCCCGAAGCAACCAGCGGGTGCATTCTCCATGCTTAAAGAAAGGATTCTTCTCTTTATCAAACACTTTCGTTATATCATTATCTAAAGGTCGCACCCAATTCTTGTCATCCTTATACAAGGATACCGGCAGAATCAAAAATTCTTTTGCTTGCTTCTCGTTCAATACCTCTTCAATAGTGTACTTCATATATTTATAGACTTACATTTTCTACCTTAACAGGCGGATGCACGTGCGCCCGCAAACTATAAATCCCCCGTCGAATCCACACCACAATCATTGCTAACACGATCCGGGGAAGTATCAACCAACCGACAGGCAATCCCATCACCATAAACAACAAGGGATCTTCCAGTTGCGAATGGGAAATTGCCAAATGATGATTTAACAAATCTGCTTCCTGATGTGCCAGCTTTCCTTCCTTCGCACATTCCAACATGATCGCTGAACCGTAGGCTAATCCGACCGTGTTGCCCACGAGCCACAGGAAAGCCACATCCGGGTTCAACCCGAACACCCGCATCAACGGTGATAACATCGAGGAAAGAATCTTCAACACCCCGAATTCTTCCAGCACCCGCTGCAATATCATCAACCCGGTAATCACCAGCACAATCTTCACGCACAACAATAAACTACTCTCTAACCAATGGACAAGAGTTTCACTCAAGTTCATCGCGACCACCGTTTCCGACAGCATCTTACCGCTCATCTCAGGCAATATCCAATTCAACACGATAGCTGCCACGAAACTTCCGGCAACACGCAGAAATATCATTCCCCGTGCCGACGACCCGGTCTTCTGCAAAACCAACGTCTCCACGATAAAATTATGCGAGATCAGGCACATCGTCGCCATAATCAGGCTCTCCCGCACGGAAAAATCCAGCGTGGCAAGCAAAGCGATCACCGTGTATATATTGGTAAATATACTAGTCACAAAAACCAACGCGGCGTCCCCCGGTAAACCGATCAACGTGAACAAAGGTGCCGCAAAAGAAGATATATAAGGCAGAATATCAAAATACGAAAGCAACGTCACGAAAAGAGAAACCGGCAACATGATTTTCAAAAACCATATCGACGTCTTCATCGCCACAGGCACGGCATTTCGCACACACTTCCAAAACCTCATAACAATTGAAAATTATCTCAGTTCGTCTGTCAATAAACGGATCTCCACCGTGGGGCTAATACGTTCGTACAAGATATTATACACGGCATTCGTAATCGGCATATGCACGTTGAATTGCTCATTGATCTCGTGAATACCTTTCACCCCGAAATACCCCTCGGCAATCATCAACATCTCCATTTGCGCAGACTTCACGGAATATCCTTTCCCGATCATCGTTCCAAAGGTACGATTCCGGCTGAACTGCGAATAGGAAGTCACGAGTAAATCGCCGAGATAAGCGGAAAACTTAATATCCCGTTGCATCGGATGCACCGTGTTCACGAACCGCTCCATCTCCTGAATAGCATTGGAAATCAATACCGCTTGGAAATTATCTCCGTAACGCAAGCCGTGGCAAATACCCGACGCGATAGCGAACACGTTTTTCAACACGGCACCGTATTCCGTCCCGTAAATATCATCGGAAATCGTCGTCTTCACGTAAAAACACTCGAATAATTGGGCTACCGACCGGGCAACCCGCAGATTCTGGCTGGCAAACGTGAGATAAGACAATCGTTCCAAGGCTATTTCTTCCGAGTGGCAAGGTCCGGAAATAATCACAATTTGTTCCAGAGGCACCTCGTATTGCTGGTGGAGGAACTCCCCGATCGTCAGATTCTCTTCCGGGATCAGCCCTTTAATAGCCGAAACCACCACCTTGTCTTTCAATGGAAGGTGCAACCTGGAAGTCACGACATTCTTCACGAATGCACTCGGGATGGCAAACACGATCACGTCGGAATTCATCACCAGCTTGTCCAAATCGTCCGTGAAAGAGATCCGATCCAAATCGAACTCCACCTCGCACAAGTACCTCGGATTGTGTTTTAATACTTTAAAGGCTTTAATTGATTCGATGTTTCGCATGAACCAATTAATATGTCCGTTATTCTCTGTCAGCATTTTTGCGATCGCGGTAGCCCAGCTACCTCCGCCCACGACACCAATCCGTAGTTTATTCTCAATTTCCATGATTAAACCAATTCTTTACTTCGTCTTGTGATAAAGTCTTTAAACCGAGTTTCATTTTCTTGTTCAACCCGCTTAACTCTTGATGCAGCTTATTCGGATTTTCCACGGCTTTCAACGCCTCAACGGTCTGAAATCCGGCTTTACGCACCACGTCCACCCATTCGGCAGGGATACCCAACTCCACGAACTTCTCGTCCGGGTCGTTCACGACTACCTTTTCCGGTTTCATCTGCGGAAATAACAACACATCCTGAATAGAAAGACTATTCGTCAGGAACATACACAAACGGTCGATTCCGATACCCATTCCGGAGGTCGGCGGCATTCCGTATTCCAACGCACGCACGAAATCGTAGTCAATAAACATCGCCTCGTCGTCCCCTCTTTCCTGGAGAGCCAACTGGTCTTTGAAGCGGTTCAACTGGTCGATCGGGTCATTCAATTCCGAATAGGCATTAGCCACCTCTTTCCCGTTCACGAACAACTCAAAACGTTCCGTCAACCCCGGATCGTTACGATGCATTTTAGTCAACGGGGACATCTCCACCGGGTAGTCATAAATAAACGTCGGTTGGATATAATGCGCTTCGCACTTCTCCCCGAATATCTCGTCAATCAATTTTCCTTTTCCCATCGTCTCGTCCACCTTCAAACCGATAGACAAGCAGAATTCCCGAATCTCTTCTTCACTCTTTCCGGTAATATCAAACCCAGTATATTCCATGATTGCCTCGGACATCTTCACTCGCTTGAACGGAGGCTTGAAATCCACCTCGTTCTCCCCGAAGGTTGCCTTCGTCGTTCCGTTCACAGCAATAGCGGCAGCCTCGATCATTCGCTCCGTGGAGTCCATCATCCACAAGTAATCCTTGTAAGGCACATACACCTCCATACAGGTAAATTCCGGGTTATGCGTCCTGTCCATACCCTCGTTACGGAAGTTACGGGAAAACTCGAACACTCCGTTAAATCCTCCCACGATCAGACGTTTCAAATACAGCTCGTTGGCAATTCTCAAATAGAACGGTATATCCAACGCATTATGGTGCGTGATAAAAGGACGCGCCGAAGCACCTCCCGGTATCGCTTGCAACACAGGGGTTTCCACTTCCAGGCATCCCATTTCCGTGTAGAACTGCCGGATAGCGTTAATCATTTTCGACCGCTTGATAAAAACATCTTTCACCTGCGGATTCACGATCAAATCCAGGTAACGTTGGCGATAGCGCAACTCGGGATCTGTAAAAGCGTCAAACACTTTACCGTCCTTCTCCTTCACGATCGGCAGGGGACGCAATGATTTCGACAACATGACTAATTCTTTCGCGTGCACGGAAATCTCACCCATGTTCGTGCGGAATACAAATCCTTTCACACCCACGATATCCCCGATATCCATCAATTTCTTGAACACAGTGTTGTACATCGTGCAAGCTTCATCCCGACTCACATCATCCCGACTCACGTAGACCTGAATCCTACCTTCGGCATCTTGTAATTCAAAAAATGAAGCCTTACCCATGATGCGCCTACTCATCATTCGCCCGGCAATTACAACCTCTTGTAATTCTTCCGGTGATTTCTCAAATTTATCAAGAATCTCTTTAGAAAGGTGAGTTACTTTAAATTCCGGTGCCGGATAGGCATTGATTCCCAAATTTTTCAACTCGTTCAAAGAGTTCCGGCGAATAATTTCCTGTTCGCTTAATTCTGCAAGACTCATTCTTATATGCTTTAAAAGGTTATTTTACTTCAAAAATTAATGTGCAAAGATAATAAATAAAGCGCAAAGAAGAAAGGAAAATGCGACCTTAAGCAGGTTTGTTAAAAAATCACTTTTCATTTTTAGCATCCCCGTTATAAAACTGAAACACAAACGCATAGATTAACACACCGGGAAGCTGTTAAAAAATATAATCTTGTTTCTTTTGAAATCCCGAGGAAATTCTGCTTCTTTGTAGCAGAATAGGAGAAAGCAATAATGAAGAAAAGATGGGTTATCAACACCCCACCCGAGTGGGCAAAAATTGACACATTAGCTAAAAACTTGAATTGCAGTTATGTCATTGCAAACCTGTTACTTCAACGGGGAGTGAATACTGCAGAAGAGGCTCATGCTTTCTTCAATCCAACCCTCAATATGCTGCACGATCCGTTCCTGATGAAGGATATGGACAAAGCAGTCACCCGGTTGGAAAAAGCGATCGGCAACGAGGAAAAAGTCATGATCTATGGCGATTATGACGTGGACGGGACGACAGCCGTTTCCTTACTTTACAAATACCTCAAGAACAAATGCGAGAATCCGGAATATTATATCCCAGACCGTTACACGGAAGGATATGGGGTTTCCATCCGGGCTATCGATTACGCGGCAGCAAACGGGATATCACTCATGATTGTCACCGACTGCGGGGTAAAAGCCGTGGAAAAAGTACGTTACGCCAAATCAAAAGGCGTGGATGTCATCATCTGTGACCACCACACGCCGGGAGATGAACTTCCCGAGGCTGTGGCAGTACTCGATCCGCAACGGAAAGATTGTAATTATCCTTACCGCTGGTTAAGCGGGTGCGGGGTTAGCTTCAAACTGGCACAAGCATACAGCCTGCGGCACAACCTCCCGATGTCCGACTTGTACAAGCTGCTCGACTTAGTTTGCGTCAGCATAGCCAGCGACATCGTGCCCATCACAGGTGAGAATCGCATCCTTGCCCATTTCGGGCTATTACAATTGAACCAGAATCCTAGCTTGGGACTGAAAACAATATTAAAATTCTCCGGCATCGACAAAGATCTAACTATCAACGACATCGTGTTCCGTATCGGACCAAAGATCAATGCGGCTGGTCGGGTTGAATCGGGGAATAAATCCGTGGAACTCCTGATCGCCGATGATATCGAGAAGGCTAGGGAAGTCGCGGGAAGTATCAACAATTTTAACGACCAACGCAAGAAACTCGATCACGACATTACCGAGGAAGCCTTGGAATATATTAACCAATCCCACTACGATCAAACCCAAAAGGCGACCGTACTCTACAACCCGAACTGGCACAAAGGCGTCATCGGGATCGTGGCTTCCCGGCTAACAGAATACTATTATCGCCCCACGGTAATTCTGACTGAATCAAACGGTTTGGCTACCGGCTCTGCCCGTTCCGTGGAAGGATTTGACTTGTATTACGCCATTTCGCAATGTAGCGAATTCCTTGAAAATTACGGGGGACACAAATACGCGGCGGGGTTGACGTTGAAACTGGAAAACATCGAACCTTTCAAGGCTAAATTCCAACGCATCGTGAGTGAAACGATCACGGAAGAGATGCTGACCCCTCAAATCAACATTGACGTCCAAATCAAGTTGAACGACATCACGGCAGACCTCTACGCCATGATTCAGAAGTTCGCCCCGTTCGGTCCGAACAACACAATTCCGGTATTCATGACCGATAACGTGACCAATTTCATGGGTTCGAAGCAAGTGGGCAAAAATAACGAACACCTCAAACTGGTAGTAGTCGATGACACACGCCTATGCAACGACCGGAGCGGCATCGCCTTCGGTATGGGTGAAGATTTCTCCCGTATCAGCAAAGGAGAATATTTCGATATATGCTACACCCTGCAAGAAAACGAATTCATGGGCAGGAGCGATATACAAATGATGATCCGTGACTTAAAATTCAAAGAAGAGGAGTAAAAATGCAATCTTTATCGTCCAAACTACTGGAAAAAGCGGTTGAACAATTTGCCTCCCTCCCGGGGATAGGGCGTAAAACAGCCTTACGCTACGTGTTGCATATGCTCCGGCAAAGCCCGGAAGACGTGAAGCAATTCACCGACAGCATTACTGCCCTAAAAGAATCCATCCGGGAATGCCGGCAATGCCACAACATCTCGGACGAAGATATTTGCGAACTTTGCTCCGATCCCAAACGGGACGCCCACACCATCTGTGTCGTGGAAAACATCAAAGACATCATGTCCCTTGAAGCCACGGGGCAGTACCGCGGGCTTTACCACGTCCTCGGGGGCATCATCTCGCCCATGGACGGCATCGGACCTTCCGACCTGCATATCACAAGCCTGTTGGAAAGGGTTGCCCATTCTGACGTGAAAGAAATCATCTTTGCCCTCCGTGCCACCATCGAAGGCGACACCACGGGATATTATATCTTCAAAAAACTTCCCCGCCGGGACGAACTACTGGTCAGCACCCTAGCCAAAGGCATCGCCGTCGGCAACGACCTCGAGTACACCGATGAACTCACGTTGGGACGCTCCATCGTGAACCGGGTAAAATTCGATTTGAACGGGTAAGATTAAAAATTACTCAAGAACCTTATCAATACTCGAATAATTCAATAACTTAATTTCACCCTTATCATTTTCCAAAGTTCCGGCATAAACTATAGCTTTCTTGACAATAGATTCTTTCACCAATGAATCAAACGATTTTAACACTCTTTCAAAATCGCTATTATAAGTCATGGCAGATTTAATCTCCACACCAACAAGTCCATCATTCCGTTTCATCAGCAAATCTACCTCTTTTTGATTGCTATCTCTATAGAAATACAAATTACTCTCTTTTCCCTCATTATAACGTTTTTTAAGAGCCTCCATCACCACAAAATTCTCGAAAATAGCCCCACGCATCTTATCTCTCGCCAACTGCTCTGCCGATTCGAGCCCTAACAAATAACAAGCAAGTCCAGTATCCATAAAATACAACTTAGGTGTCTTGATCAACCGTTTACGTGAATTCGCGAAATAAGGGGGCAACAACATCACGAGATAAGACGCCTGAAGTACGGATAACCATGAAGTGATTGTATTCGATGTCACCCCGACCTCGTTAGCTAATTCAGAAGCATTAAACAATGAACCAATCCGTCCCGCACAAAGTCTTACAAAAGTATGAAATTGCATCATATCTTTTATCTGCAACAAATCCCGAACATCTTTATCTAAATAAGTTTTCACGTATGAAGGATACAAGAATTTAGGAATATTACTTCCCGAATATATTGCCGGGTAAAAACCATCAAATAACAATTCATCCAAAGACTTCTCTTTTGACAACTGTTTTGTTTCCGAATAAGACATCGGTAATAATTCAAACACAGCCGTACGTCCGGCTAGTGATTGCGATACTTTTCTAAGCATTGCAAATTGAGAACTACCTGACAAAATAAACCTACGTTTAGGATGCTCGTCTACCATTCCCTGAATATACGAAAGTAAAACAGGAGCATTATGTACTTCATCCAAAATCATGCCATCAGGATGTTGATTTAAAAATGCAATAGGATCATTTATTGCAAAATCCCTGACATCTAAATTTTCCAAAGAATAATAAGGCAAATTGTCAAATAAGTTACATATAAGGGTTGTCTTACCGGACTGACGCGGTCCAGTAATGGTTATTACCGGAAAATAAGTTATTGCTTCCTTTATAACCGTTGCTAACTCTCTATTTATAAACCCTGTTTCCATCATTTATGCAATTTTGAAGTTGTATTGCAAAATTACATAAACCATCCAAATAAACCAAATATAATTCTATTCCTACCTTCTTTCCTCTTACTCCAACATACGAATAATTATACGCCTCTCAAAAACTACCATGACTACGCCACTATGATGGCTTCCACCACCGCTCCCGGAACTCTCGTTGCGTGTTTTACGAGGGATAAAATAAAGTTTACAAAGTCAATTACAATACAAATCACTGATTATCAATACAATCATCCACAATTTTGTAATATTTCAACCTTATGGAAAGTGGGTGTGTTTTGGCACACCCACTTTCCACGATAAACTCCCTCTAGTCCCCTATCACGATTTCCTCCTTATTTCCACCATCCCAATTACTTTCCGTCCCTCCAGGTCGGACAAAATCTTCTCGCTCACCGATCTCCACGTCCTCGGTATTCCCCGTTTGCCAATCTCCCGGAAATACCTCGATCGTTACATCGGTTTCCTTGATTTCAACCTTATCTTCCGGCAATTCCTCCGTCTTCCCGGTTTCATCTTTCGTTTCCACCTTATTCACGGTCGATTCGAGTTGCCCGTCGCCGGAAGCACTCTCTTTCACCTCCACGCTCATAGAAACCTCCGTGTCCGGTTTAGTTTCCGCGACGACATTCACCACTTGAGCCAAAACCACCTCTTGCGACTCGTCCCTCGCGATAATATTACATTGGATATTATTGTCCTTCCCGGCACTGCTACCTTCATTCACCACGGCAATATTCATCGTTACCGAATAATTCTTGTCTTCACTATCCGCACGAGCCAAGCCACCTTTCGTCATCGTCACGAACACGGTTCCCGGTTCCTTCCATTCCGTGTCGCCGAAAGCCAGCGTCGTTCCCACGTTAGGCACAAGCACCCCCGCCTCGGTGATTTTGCCCGAATAGTCGGTCACCTGCACTTTCGTCGTCGAGAGCGTCCGCTTCACGGTAAGCTCCACCTTCGTGTCCTCGCCCCCCACGGTCAACGTGTTTTTGGCAAAAAGCACGTTCCCCAACGGGGTGAAATTAGCGGCACCGTCTTTCCGTGTCAACTGGATCTTCATATCGGCAAGTGCCGTGCCCTCCGTGTTACCCGAGATATTCGCATCATCGGGCACATTCCCGACAAAAGCCACCGTGTAACTCCCTTCGTCCATCTCCACGCTCTTGATTTCCGCCACGGAATTATACTTATAACTGTTTTTTAATTTTCCCGACTGGTCGAACACGAACAAACGCACGTGCGAAATAATCCCCTTCAAACCGGCATCATCCAAACTATTAATACCGCTCTTCAGTGCAAACTCCACCTTTGCAGGTCCTCCTTCCGGGGTATCCGGCACATCTGGTTTATCCGGTCCATCACTTCCCCCGGAACCGCCACAACCGCAAAAACCAAGCGCCAGCGATAACACCATAAATATATAGATAAACTTTTTCATGTATCCACTCTTTAATAGTTACTAATCAAACATCACCTACTCATTCTGGCGTCCCGTTAGCACAACGGTTTGTTCTCTGCCCGTTATATCTGAAAACAAATGCACCTCGATTGTACACGAACTACCTCCCTGCATATCAAGTTGCGCTCTCACTGTCTTATTCCCTCTCCCGTAACAATCATCAAAATTCAACAACACGCTTGACACGTCTCCATCGAGCACATTCCAGTCTATATGCCAATTCGAGTTGGAAGATACATTTAAGTCAAACCACTCACCAGATGCCACCGAATCTTTTGCCACGTTCAACTCAAGACGTTCTTCCAATGCGGCACTTTGTTCAACATTAACCCTCATAGAATGACGTCGCCCAACTTCTACAATAACACCTCCATCACGACTCTCGCCATAAAAAGCCTCCCTCACTTTCACTCGCAACGTAGCATCCCCTGTCCCGGTCAATACATGATCTGCATTGTAACAAACAGAATCACCCTTTATATTTGTTCCTTCCGCCGTCACGCACAAGAAATCAGGATTCCAACACTGCGCACCACAGGTCCACTCTCCATTTGTTTTCACCTCGACAATATACTCTCCCCCTTCTTCATCAGCTTGAATATAGGAAGTTGACAACGACAAGGTCAATCCATCCGGATTGAAATTTTCCGACCCCTCTGTGTAAACATACAATTCGCTATTATTATACCTTTCCAACAAAACGGGAGGTAACTTCCCTGACAAATCTGGATTACCCGGTACATCAAGATCACGCAAATTCACCAACCCGTCAAAAGACTCCGGAATAGAAGTAATTCCGCAATTAAACAACGTCAAATATTTCAACGAACTCATTCCTCCCAACCAAGAGGGAAGCCCACTTTTTCCGAAAGCAGGAGAACTAATCATCAAATCAGTCAAATTTAAATTTTTTATCAACTCAACATCCGCAGGTACCAGCGTAGAGTTCACCAGTGACAAATCTTTCAAAACACTCCATTTACTTATCGAAATTGGCACTTGGATATGGCTAAAACCATAAAGCCCAAACTCACGCAGAGAACCGCCAGGCAAATTCCACAACCCGCTCGGGATTTCGCAATTCGCCCCACCGACAAGATACAACGCCTTCAATTCCGTCAATTTATCAAAACTCATCTCGATCGACGAAATACTCGACTCCGAAATCTTCGGCAAAGTCATATCAACCTCATCAGCCTCATCGTCATAACCCGTAACTGTGATAATCAACTCTTGCAATTGCGTCAAATTCCCGATATGGGCTGGAACATGAGTCAACGTCTTGCTAGCCACCTCCAAATATTTCAATCCTGCAGGCAATTCAGGAAGCATAGTACTATTCACGGCAACAGTCAACTCCTCTAAATCAGACATATCTTTTATAAAAGCGGGAATTTCCGCCAACACGCCAAATTCGGCTTCTTCATCCCAAATATTAAAATACTTTAAGGCAGTCAAATTCTTAAACGATTCCGGTACGCTCCAAACAATTTCCATCTCTCGTGCTACTGTCACTGATTTCACAACTGTTCCAGAAGCAACTTTCGCCGAACGGCTCCGGTCATAATCATTCTCGTAATCATCCAAATTGGAATAACCGATCCCGACAACACGCCCTTCGGCATTCAACTCTACCCCATACCACAAATTAATATTATCTCCTCGCCACTCCCTAGACACATCAACTCCAGCAGCAGTCATCACCTCCCGCAACTCCAGCAAAGCAGCCTTGTCACTCTCCGCAACCTCAAGCATCGAGGGCAAAACCACATTCACGATTCCCGTGGTATCGATCACTACATTTTTCACCGGAGCGGGTAAAACATACAAACGGTTCCACTCCGCGTCTACTACATCAATATTCTGAACCGTGAAATTTCCACACTCCTGCCCCCCAAAAGAAGATAGGACAAGAGTATCCCCAAAAAACTCAAGTTTCTCCCATTCATCCCCTTTTCTTCCTCGAATACCAAAAATCTGACCTTTTTCAGACATAAAACTGACAGAAACCTCCTGTATTTGATCCAAATCCTCGAACATGCCTCCCGTCGCCAATCTCACCGTCCATCCATCGACATAGAATTTTTCATTCGCGATAAGATCCTCACTTTCCGAACCTCCCCATTCTTCCACGCTCATCTCGATCTCCACGTCAAAAATATCACCAGTGACATTCACTTTCACGTTAATCGTGTGAATTTTATTCGCTTCTACCTTATTCTTCAACTCGGACACGTGTGTTTCGGGCACACCGTTCTTCACGACCACAAACTCCAAACGAGCCAAAGAATCGACACACGTGGGAAACGCTACCGCTTGCCCCTGCATCAATTCTCCGTTCTTGCTCATCGGTACCACCAACCGTGCTTTCGTGTCCCCGGGAGTCCCGTTGAAATTCACGGATTTCGGGGAACCTAACAAAGTTACGCTTTGTAACTCCACGCCGGCTTTCACCCCACTCACGTTTACATCCAGACGCCCCACCATACGGTTCAGCGCGGCATCACTCACCTTGTCCTCTCCCACCGTGATTTTATCCACGCCGGAAAAAATACTGCCGGGCATCACCACCTCGCCGTTTCCATCCGTTTGTAACGCGACAACAACATCATCCAACGAAGCTCCTTCCGACAACCCGCTGATCTGTTCCCGCCCCACGTTGGAAAGATAAGCAAACGTGTAGGTTCCCAAAGGCAATTTCACCGGAGCCACGTCCGCCAACCCGGCAAACTCTTTCTGTTGCGAGAAACTGCCGTCCTCGTTAAAAATCAACAAATGTAACGTTTCGACCTCCTTGCTCAACGCCTCTGCTGACAAACCGGCAGCCCTGCCGCTAAAAGTCAATGCAACTTCCTTTCCCGGGACGTTGCCTTCCAACTGATCTTCCCGGCAGCCCGTGAAAAACACGGCAGCCAATACAACAAGCGTATATAATATCCTTTTCATCTCTTTTGCTTTTAAATTTACAAATCCGAAACCGTTTCCTCGCAAATCACCGTATTCACGGCTTCCAGCGACCGAGCTTGGGCAGTAGCCTTATTCAAAGTCAGATTCAATTCCAACTTCTTATTCCGTTGTATACAATTCTTCGCCTCAAACCCGAACCTATATTCATTCCAGTTCTCGTCCCAAGCAATAATTTCCCCGAATACCGCTTTTTTAGTCGGGAACAAATAAAAACTTTCACCCACCTCCAAATCTGAAGAGTACATTTCCGGCATCAAAGAATAATCACCCAATAAAATGGGTTCTACCTCATAATAACACTGCATATCCAACCTCACGTCCATCCTAACAAACTCCGACGGGTTCACCACGTTCACTTTCAACTCTCCAACCAAACGCAACATCTCCACGGTCATTTTCTCGCTCGCCCCGTCAACCTTAATAAGACCTCCGAAAAGCTCGGGTAAACGACCGCCATTTCGCCAACGAAATTGAATGTCTTTGGGCGCATATGAATTAATAAACAATTCACATTCATCCTCTTCCATCACGTTCCCCAGTACAAGAAACGTGTGCTCACCCGGTTGTAAATCCTGGTAAACAATCTCCTCTCCTGCCTCGAAATAGTTCATTTCAAAGCTACCTCCCACGGGACCCCCCGTAAGTTCACACACGGCAGCAGGCATGCCCGTGATAATCATACTATCAACAGACCGCACTCCTAGCGCCAACCGACTCCCGGAAACCTCCGGTTGCCCTTCTTCATTTCCCCGGGAACAAGCCCCCAAGAGGAATAAACACAAAATTGCAACTAGAACTTTTCTCATAATTTTACGATTAAATTTAAATTTATAATTTACACAATATCAATCACTTAACAAATAAGCTAACAAACAAAAAACACTCATTTACCGTAGTCGATCACCTCTCCCTCACGCTATCAAAAAAAGATCGTTTAATGATCGTTCGACTTGTAACAATCGACTCTTGTCGACAAAATCACAACTACCTGATTGTGAATTTTGAAAATAGAACCGGAAGCATTTACAAATAACAAAAAAAGTCATATATTTGCACATTATTAAACGATCTTTATTTGATTCTCAATAAAATAGCGGGTGTGTCATTGACACACCCGCTAACCTATAAAATTATAAGGTCATAAAATTCATAAAATCAAATGAATGCCGCCCAGCCCGACCTCACGAACCTTATAAACTTTTTATAACCTTTCTATCAACTGTTCCAATTGCATTTTCAATTTCGGGTCAGAAGGTCGCTTGGCATAAGCATCCACAATCTTACCCTCTTTATCAATAACAACAACCCGGGGAACCCCACGGATCAGGTAACTCTTCGCCAGAGCCGATTTAAAACCGTCCGGCACATTCAAATGATACTCATTCCCCTTCTTATCCTTCACCATTTGCCTCCAAGTCGCTAACAATTCGTTCCCAGAGTCCAAAGACATCGCGACAAACACGATAGGCTGCCCCTCCAACTCATCCGCCAATTTCTCCATGTAAGGCATCTCGGCACGACAAGGCACACACCCCGTGAACCAAAAATCCAACACCTGCACTTTCCCTTTAAAATCGGCAGAAGAATACTCCTTCCCGTTCACGTCCACAGCCTTAAACTCCGGCGCAGACATCCCCCGCACAATCATTTGATTCGCTTCCAGTGCCTCCCGGTAGCGGGCTTCAATCCTCGGCAATTGGGCAATTGCCACCGAATCGGTTATCAATCGCCGCACACTCATCACATAAGCGGGAAACTGATCCGAATACCCCTTTTGCAGCGTCAAATCCAACAAATTCACCAGGAACAAGGAACGCACCTTCTCGTCCTCAATCCGTTTCCCGTAAACCTCCATAAAATGCTCCAACGACACCTCCAACATCCCCTCCTTTTCCATTCGCTCGAAAGCACCCACCATCACTTGAAACCATTTCGGCACCCGGGTAATCTGTGGATCATCAAACTTCAAATCCTTCAAAAAATCATAATAATCATCCGGCAACCGCACGGTCCTGTTCATAAACATAGCCATTAATGCCGGTCCCTCCAGCAATTGCTTGTAAACCCCGAACCTATACTTCAACTCCTGTAACTGAATAAACTCCCGCGGCAACCCGGACTCCCGCAACTTACCTATCATGCGCTCCAATCCCTGCCAATTCGCACTCACCCACTCGGCAGAATACTTCTCCACCCCTTCCTCGGCTTCCCCAACAAAAGGATTCTCCGCCAAAAAAGCATTCTCCGCCGCGTGGTCACCTTTAAAAAACACCCCGTCCTCGTTCTCCACGATCTCCACTCGCGAACCGGGAGTCAGGTACACGGAATAAAAAAACTGTTTCGTACTCACGTACCGGTAATACCCCGGTTCCTTCAACTCAATCTTCAACACGAGATTTCCCAAGGAATCCGGCACCACCTTCTCGTATCCATCCTTCTCCTCCGGCTGGAAATAAATATCCCCGCCTACCGATTTCGAGAACGTCACGCTCGTTCCCCGGGTATTCTCTTTTTGACAACTGGTTCCGGCAAAAGCCAGAACCAGTAACACAAACAACACTTTCACACCACAACTCATAAAGTAGTATTTTGAATTAAATCACTTGTTTCCATAGCATTTTTCGGGAAAGGCCATATCAACAACGGAGAATTCGGCTTCAACGTATAGGTCTTTATCGTCGTTTCCCCCGTGGTGGCATTTTTCATCACGTACTCTTTCGTCAACGTTTCGTTAAATTCCGCGCAAAAACGACGCATATCAAAGAACCCGTTGGAAGTAAGCAACAACTCCCGTTTCCGTTCATCCCGAATCAACCGGAATGCCTCCTTGGCATCCGCAGCCTCCGAAGCCTTGTATCCCGCAGGCAAGAATCTCATCTTCCTCAACTCGTCCAAATAGAACAACGCATTCGTCTTGTCATCCTTCCGGGCATAACACTCCGCCACCATTAAATACACCTCGGACAAACGGATTCCACCGCAATTCCAATTGACTTTCGAGCACATGATCGACATCGCGTCTATTTCCGCCGTCTTGGGCTTTGAACCAGACACACACATCACATAACGCAAATCATTCGACTTGTCATACAGATCGACTAACGGCTTACGAATCATAGAAGGCACAGGATCAAATTGATTCAACCCGAACTGGTACAATAAATTCTCCGGGTCGTCAATATTCTTATATACACTCGTCATAAACATCGAAGGCATCATGCCAAGCAAAGGATTCTCCGCCACCAATTCCGCGTACAGAGCGGGCATATCCCACAACTTGTGATAATCCGATTTCAACGCCTCCAACCCGGCTGCCAGCGCCTCGTCGATCTCCCTCTTGAACAAATGCACCTTGGCTTTCAAGGCATACCCGAAATACTTGTCCGGCAGGAAAGCATTCTTCGCGCGCTCCGGCAAATCGGGCAATGCCTCCATAATATCACGTTCAATGACCTCGTACACCTGAGCCACCGTGTGCTGTTTGCTCTTCGCTTCCAGGTTCAACTCCTCGTGAATAATAATCCCGTTGTCAGTAGCCGCCGTATTCTTGTCATAGAACTTGGCAAACTTGTTCACCAGGAAAAAATAATTATACGCCCGCATGATTTTCGCCTGCGCCTTCCCCGTCACTTTATCCTCCGCATTGCCCTCCGAATCATCGATATTCGATATAACCACGTTATATCGCATGATACGTTTATAACACGCGTCATACAACTCGTCCGTTTCCATGTAATCCGCCCGATTTTTGGTTTCATCCCAAAAGAAACCGATAGCAGACAGCGGGTCTTGGTAAGCCTCCAACGCGGGCATATTAGTACCACCTATCTCATTCGCCATGTACCAGAGATTCCCCAAGTCATAATTCGGGCTCACCTCTTCCAGCAGACCGAGATAATCATCCGTGGAATTCAACACGGACTGTCCTTTAGGCACTATATCCAAATAATTGTCACATGCAGCAAACAGCATGGTCAAACACAAACAGCCTATCGCGATATATCTTTTCATATTTCTCTCCCCTTAAAAATTTATATTCAAACCGAAAACATAAGTTGTCACTTGTTCCTGCGCGCGAGTTCCCTCGTTAGCATTGAAAGCCTCCGGGTCGATCCCCTCTTTATTCTTTGCCCAATAGAACGGGTTGTTCACTTGGGCACGCACGTTCACGTTCTTCAACTTCAACATACGCGTCCACTCTTGCGGCAAGGTATAAGAAAGCCCGATATTGCGGCACTTGATAAATGAAGCGCTCAACACGTGCATGTCGGCATACTTCCAGTGCATCTCACGGTCTATCGCCAACCCGTTCGGTCCCATAGACGGCACATCCGTGTTCGTATTCTCCGGAGTCCAGCGTTTCGCTATATCTTTATGCATATACCCCGTGATGTCACTATAAATAGAATACAACTTCGGCACATCATTACGCAACGAGTGACCTAAATAATACACGAATTTCGCATTCAACTGCAAAGACTTCCACCTCAAATTCAACCCTAAAGCCCCGTTCCATTTCGGAGCCAATTGTCCTTTCGCCACCAAAGCCCGAATGTCATCCACAGCGGTATTCGACCGCACCTCGCCATTCTCGTCATACACCGAGGGATCGCCCGTTTCTGTCAATCCCGCATACCGATACGCGTACACCGTCCCGTAAGTATCTCCCTCCAAATAATAGGAATACGGGGATTTCAACATGTAATCCGCGGCAGTCGGCGTGTAACCGACCTTCTTGATCTTATTCTTATTATATGCAGCTGTAAACATCGTGTTCAACGACCAGTCTTTCTTTTTCAACCAATCATAAGACAAACTCAGCTCCACACCCGTGTTCTTCATCTCCCCGTTATTCACGGTCGCTTCCGAGAAACCGTAAGACGGATCCAGGGACTTCTTCGCCAACAAATCGGAACTATATCTCCGGTACACGTCTAACGAACCGTTCAACCGTGCAAAGAACGAGAAATCAATCCCGACATTTAAAGACGATGTCTTCTCCCAGCGCAACAACTTGTTCGGAGCCACAAGAATATCCGTAATGTTCCCGTTACTCCAGGGAGAATTCAAATACACACCCAACAAATAAGGAGAAGAATTCTGATCCACGTTACCCGTGATTCCATACGTCAGGCGCAACTTCAACAAATCAAGGTAATCGGCATCCCGCAAGAAAGACTCGCCCGACACGTTCCAACTAGCGCCCAACGACCACAAAGGCCTATACCGGTATTTCGGGTCCGTACCGAAAAGGTCTGCCTGGTCCACGCGAATACTTCCGTTCAGCGTGTAACGTCCCAGGTAAGTATAACCGGCATTAGCATAAGCCGACACGTAACGATGCTTAGTATCACCATTCAAAATAAACTCGCTTTTCTTTCTCGGTGTAGCGCTATTCAACTGTCCGATCACCCCGTTTTGGGTCAAAGTCAACCAATCCACCTGCGCGGCAGTCAACTTGTCTTTATCATACCCGTACACCTCGCTCCCGGACGAACGCCAATGATCTTGTCGCACCTCGCCACCGACCAACACCGTGATATCATGGTCTTCACCTATCGTGGTCTGGTAATTCGCCTGTACCCGGAAATTATAAAACTCGTTCCGGTTGCTCTCTTTTCTGATATGTCCCCCATCCGGAATATTATACACGAAATTATTATACATGTTCTTGGTGGCAAACTCGTTGATCGTCTTACGCATCATGTAAGAATCCTGCTCGTCGTACCGGTCTTTATCCGTGTAACTTCTCTCGTACTGGAACTTCATACCTAAATCCAACCCCTTCACGATCTTGAAATCCGCGTGAGTGAACAACTTTAAATAAGTATCCCTCGTGGTTTGCATATTTTGGGTAGACGCCTCCAGCTCGTTGTATCCCATGAACTTCAATCCTTCCGTTTCATTTATATCCTGTGACAAATAATAATTGTGAAAATAATGGTACACCATATTCCCGTCATCATCTTTCAACCGCTCGTAAGGCATAATCTCGTCCGAACGATCCACACCCAAATCATCCACCGACACGGATTGTTTCGTCCGGGTGAAATAAGCATTGGCACCATAAGTCAACCGGAACCACTTCGCCAAATCCATTTCGCTCTTCAAGTAAACACTAAACCGCTTGCTATCTGAACTTTTGGCATACTGCCCGTAATCTTGGTAACGGAACGACACGAATAAATTGGAGTTCTCCCCTCCCCGGGCTATCGACAAATTGTAATCCTGCGTCACTGCCGTTTCCAACAACGCTTTCCGCCTCTCCTTTCGATAATCGTATTTGCGCATTTCATCCAACTTTTGCTCCAACTGCGCTTCGGTCAGATTTCCCAAAGACATCTCGTAATACAACTGCTCCACTCCCGTCAACCGGCTCGGGGTCGTCGGGTCATTCTTACTCGCAAAATAATCGGCAGGATTACTCTTGTGAGTAGGATCGCTCAACAGAAAGTCCCGCTCGAAATCAATAATATCGCCGGTAGACGCGTAATCCTGATACCCGAAACTCGGGAGCGGATACACGTAAAATCCAGCAGAAACATTCACGTCCGTGGTCTTATCTTTTGCCCGTTTCGTCACGATCACGATCACGCCATTGGAAGCCCGCACTCCGTACAACGAGGTAGCGGCAGCATCTTTCAACACCGTGAGCGACTCGATATCATCCGGGTTAATCGCACTCAGGTCGACATTCGCCACCTGCCCATCCACCACCACCAGCGGAGTGGAAGACACCGCGAAAGACGACCGCCCGCGAATAGACATGATCCCCCCGTAATTCATCAATCCCGGGGCAATACCTTCCAGCTTCGTCATCAAATCGGTAGATTGCACCTGTCCCAATTTCTTGGAATTAACGATCACTGCCGAACCGGTCGACCTCTCCCGCGAAATCGTCTGGTAACCCGTGGCAACCACCTCCCCCAACATCTCGGCTTCCTCCTCCATCACCACGTCCAACGCCTTGTCCGCATCTGCAATCACTTCTTTCGTCTTCATTCCCACGAAAGAAAATACTAGCGTCACGTTGCGTTCCTTCACCCGCAACTCGAAACGTCCATCGGCATCGGTAGCCATACCCGTGGTTGTACCCTTCACGACAACGGTCACCCCCGGCAATGGCACACCCTGCTCATCCTTCACGACACCTTTCACCCGCAATTCCTCGTCCTTCCGGGCGTCCTCTTTATACGAGATCACAAAAAACTCGCCCTCGCGATTATACTTGAAAGGCTTATCCTTCAACAAAATATTCAGGCATGCCTCCACGTTCGCCCCATGCAACCTGGCAGTCACCTTATAGCGGTTCAAATCATCGTAATTAAAAATAAATTTACAACCGGAAGCCTCACTTAATTCCTTCAACGCCTGGGACAAAGACACCTCCTCGAAAGTCAGGTTCACCTCCCTATTTTGTGACGCAACTGACGCCACACTCGTGAAAATACACAAGGCCAACACGAATTGAACAAACATAATCTTCTTGATGATCCCGCCAATCCCGCGATTGCCAGAACCACTACCGTTCCATTTTTTCATCATAGGTAAGAATTAATTTAGGTTTCTATAATCCTGTTTTTGAAATAATTACACAATCATTTACCCCTCTCGGACACGATCAAAGTGCGTCCGTCCAATCTCACGCTCACCCGGTTGGTTTTCGTCAACAAGCCCATGATCACACCGATGTCGCTATCCCTGCCGGACCAAAGTTCAAACCTGAGATCCTTCACGCCACTACCAACATACACGACATCAAAATCATACCACCGCTTCAAATCGTTCACGATCACCTCCAAGCGTTCATTCTCGTAATAGAAATACCCCTCCTTCCAGGCGATATATTTATGCACATTCACCTTCTCGATCAAGGGAACCGCCCCCGCCTCCAGGTGAGCGTTCTGTCCCGGAGTCAAAGCATACTCCGAATCATCACTCGCCCGCTTCACGGCAACCTTCCCCTCCACCAGCGTCACATCCACCTTGTTGTCCGCATACGCCTTCACGTTGAACTCCGTGCCATACACCTTCGTCCGCACGCCCGACGCCACCACAATAAAAGGCTGGCGTTCGTCACGCGTCACGGAAAAATACCCCTCGCCCTTCAATTCCACCACTCGCCGCTCGCCCGTGAACACCGTGGGATACCTCAACTCGGACTCCGAATTCAACCACACTTCCGTCCCGTCGCTCAACACAATCCGATACTCTCCCCCTTTCGGGACTCTCAGCGTGTGGTAACGCACCTCGCCAACCTCCGTACCCGAGTACCTCACACCCCGCGTACTGTCGTCCGTCACGTCGACACCCCCTTCCTCCATAACCCGCATACCGGATGACATTCCCAGAACAATTTCCCGTCCCGTTTCCGTGACCAGCACTGCCTGATTCTTTCCCGGCACCACGGCAGACCGCATTCCTACAATCACCTCCCGCCCGCTTTCACGCGACGGCATCTCGTTCATCAACCACCAACCGCTCGCGACAAGGATCACCACAACTGCCACCGCAGCAGTCCAACGATACAACACACGAGTCGGTGACGTCATTCTTCTCTTGAATTTCTCGAATTCACTCCTTACATCCACGGAATCGCCCACCTCCAACTTCAACCCCGCTTCCAGGTAAAGACGACACTCCTCGTACAACTTTTTGTTCTCCGCATGGCTCAACCATTCCCGAACATACTCATCTTGCAATAATTCCGGATGATTGAGTACATTCAAGACAAATTCCAGTTGATCATTCTTCTCGTTCACTTTCATTTTTGTGCTTTTATATATAACACGTGAAGCACCCCGAATGATGTGGGTTAAAAACTAGATTTTTTTATTTTTTAACAAACAAAGCGTGTAACAACACGATTTCCTCACCCGTCAACTTCTCCCGTAACAGACTCATAGCCTTCGTTATATGCCACCTCACCGTGTTAATAGAAATATTTAACTCGTCCCCCGCCTCCTGATATTTTTTCTTTTCAAAAAAACACTTGCGAAATACTGCCGCCGTCTGCGCCGGCATATTCTCGATGACGCGCATTGCCTTCGCGAGCAACTCCTCGTGCTCCTCGTACTCCTCATCTGCCTCCGGCAAGGTTCGTTGGTACGCCAAAAACTTCTCCTTGGATTTCTCTCGTCGCAAAAAATCGAGCGACCGGGAACGGGTCAACGTGTATAACAAAGGACGTAATGAAGCAGAAGCATCCAGCCGCATAAAATTCTTCCACACGTACTCATACACGTCAGTGACAATATCCTTCGCCTCCTCCTCGTCCCGGACAAAACTCAAGGCATACACGTACAAATCTTTATAATAAGTATTGAACAAGTTTTCGAATGTGTCTTTTTTCTGTTTATTCATAATGCGACTTTTCCCGTTCAAAAATAACAATTCCGGCATTCAATTCCAAATCATACCCTTTTCTTCCCCAAGAACTAAAGATTCGGGTGGGTTGTAGGCGAGTTGTAGGCGGGTTGTAGGCGGCATCGCCTACTCTTAGCCTACAGTTCGCCTACAGTTCGCCCACGTTTTAACAAGAAATAAGAAAATTTAATTCCCTCGAGTACCACGCCTCCCGGGGCAATAACCACCCTATCGCATACCGACCAGCTCCCTATACCCGAGAATTACGGTCAATGCACCTCTAATTTAAAAGCAAAAGGCAATAGCTGGCTTGCCTTCACCAGCAGGGTGCGCTTCTTCCCGACAAGAATCACGTCGAAGTCCGCGTGATAACGCTCGATAATCTCGGACATGACTTGCCGGCAAGCCCCGCAAGGCGTAACGTACTCGTCAACCTCTACCCCTTTATCCCTGGCGGCAATAGCAATGGCAGCCACCCCGGTTTCGGGGTAAGCGGAACAGGCATAAAACAAAGCGGTACGCTCCGCACAAAGCCCGGAAGGATACGCTGCATTCTCTTGGTTCGAGCCGCAAACCACCTCCCCGTTATTCATCAACACGGCTGCCCCGACGGCAAAACCCGAGTACACGCAATAAGCATTTTCCGTGGCTTTCAAGGCAGCACGACACAATTCTTCGTACCCTCGCGGGTAAGATTCCCGGTACAGAAAGTAATCTATCTTGAATTCCGCTTTCTCCATTCTATTTTTTTTCGTAATTTTACCGCCAATATAAAACATTATCACGAATCATGAGCAAGATTTACGTCATTTTATTTCTTACTTTTACATGTGTCAACATATGCGGTGCATCTAACGATAGTCGAAAGGCATTCATCAAAAAATACAAATCCATCGCTATACAGGAGATGGATCGCACGGGGATTCCCGCCAGCATCAAGCTGGCTCAAGGCATACTGGAATCCGGCTGTGGCAATTCAAAGTTAGCGATAAACGCGAACAATCACTTCGGCATCAAATGCCACAACTGGAACGGCGCAAGCTTCATCATGGACGATGACAGCCGGAACGAATGTTTCCGCAAATACAGGAACCCGGAAGAATCATGGGTCGACCATAGCGAATTTCTGGTATCCCGCCCCCGGTACGCATCCTTGTTCAAACTTTCCAAGACGGACTACAAGGGTTGGGCAAAAGGTTTGAAGAAAGCGGGCTACGCCACGGCACCCGATTACGCGCAGAAATTAATCAAGATCATCGAAGAAGAGGAACTATACCAATTCGACAAACCCGGGAAAAGGAATCACAAAATCCCCAACGAATTGAATTACAAACTCGGCGATACCCAAAACTATCAAAGCCGGGTAGTCTATATCAATAATATTCCCAGCATCAAGGTGAAAAAGGGTGACACTTTTGAAGGCATCGCCCAGTATTTCGGGATTCCCTTGAAACGACTTTTGGCTTACAATGATAAAAACGAACTCTCCATACGCGAAGGGATGCACGTTTTCTTGAAAAACAAGAAGAACAAAGCCCCCAAGGGATACACCTTCCACAAGTGTCGCCCGGGGGACACGATGTACATGATCTCCCAGATATACGGGATCAAACTGGCAAAACTATTGCAATACAATTACATGGAGAACGGTGATAAGCCCCAACCCGGAGAAATGATCTCTCTAAGAGGGGCAGCACAATTATATTGAAAGGAACTCTAAATAATGAAAAACACGAACGAATCATTCTTGAAACCCAACACGCTATTCGGCGGGCTGATCGGTGCCAGTTTTATTGTCGCTTCCCTGCTCTTCGTGTGCGCGGGGAAAGGCATCGTGGCAAACCCGCAATTCAACAATATCACCATGATGTTGACCATATTCGGCATATTCATCGGGGTGAAAAAATACAGGGACGACCACCTCTCCGGCATCATCTCTTACGGGAAAGCCCTGTCTACCGGGATATACATCCTTGCCATCGCAGCACTGTGCAATGCCGTCTACACGTTTATCCTTTACTCCGCGGACGCGGAATTGTTAGCCATGTACAAAAAGGTTACACTCACGATCTTGAACGAGGTGTACAAAAACATGAATTTGCAAGAATTACTCAATAACAAATTAACTGAAATATTCTTTTCGCCCATCGTGATCGCGGTCGGTGAAATGTTCAATCGAATATTCATCGGGGCTGCCTTCACCCTCTTTATTGCCGGACTGGTAAAAAGAAAAACACCCCCGATTAACCCTCAACAATTCTAATCATGGATATATCTGTTGTTGTCCCGTTATATAATGAAGAAGAATCGCTACCGGAACTAGCGGCATGGATCAACCGGGTGATGGAAACCCACCATTTCACCTATGAGATTATCATGGTTGACGATGGCAGCAATGATTCTTCCTGGAAAGTGATTGAAAAACTTTCCGCCAAAGACAATCGAATACGGGGGATTAAATTCCGCCGCAATTACGGGAAATCAGCCGCCTTGCATTGCGGATTCGAGGATGCCCAAGGCGACGTGGTCATTACCATGGACGCCGACTTGCAGGACAGCCCGGACGAGATACCGGAACTCTACCGGATGGTTACGGACGAAGACTACGACCTCGTGTCCGGGTGGAAACAAAAGAGATATGACCCCATCACCAAAACCGTTCCCACGAAACTCTTTAACGCCACAGCCCGACGCTTCTCGGGAATCAAGCTGCACGACTTCAATTGCGGGTTGAAAGCGTATAAATGTGCCGTGGTCAAAAATATCGAAGTTTACGGGGAAATGCACCGCTACATACCGATACTGGCGAAACAAGCCGGATTTACCCGTATCGGGGAGAAGGTGGTACACCATCAGGCGCGTAAATACGGGGTTACCAAATTCGGGTTGAACCGTTTTATTAACGGATTCCTGGATCTGCTTTCCGTGACCTTTATCACGCGTTTCGCCAAAAAGCCCATGCATTTGTTCGGGGCGCTGGGGACATTGCTGTTCATCATCGGCTTTTGCTCCGCCGCGTGGATTGGCATCGAAAAATTAATTGCCCTTGCCGACGGGCTTCGGGCATCCCTGGTAGCGAACAACCCTTATTTCTATATCGCTCTGACTTGTATGATTATAGGGACACAACTCTTCCTAGCCGGATTCCTGGCGGAATTGGTTTCCCGGAGTGCCAGCGACAGGAACGTGTACAGAATTGAGAAAAAAATTTAAAGATTTTCCATATTTTATTTTACCTTTGAGCGTTTGTGTGCAAAATCAACTTTTTTAAATAAATAATTATGGTAGAAAAAATTCAACAAACTCTTAGAGATTCGGCAGCCATGCGCTGGATGGTTCTCTTGCTTCTAGCTTTTGCCATGTTCTGTTCTTATATCTTTATGGACATTTTATCGCCCATCAAAGACTTAATGCAGTCCACCCGGGGGTGGGACTCTACTGCATTCGGAACAATGCAAGGATCGGAAACATTTCTGAATGTCTTCATCTTCTTCCTCATTTTCGCAGGAATCATCCTTGACAAAATGGGGGTTCGTTTCACGGCAATCCTTTCCGGTGTCGTGATGTTGGTTGGCGCCACCATTAACTGGTACGCCGTGACCGAAAGCTTTCAAGGCAGCGGATTAGACACTTGGTTTACCAACAACTTGAATTACATCCCCGGTTTTGACGAATTGGGCATCTCGCCTTTCTACAAAGGAATGCCCGCATCAGCTAAATTCGCGGCGGTAGGCTTCATGATCTTCGGGTGTGGTGTTGAAATGGCAGGTATCACGGTTTCACGCGGGATCGTGAAATGGTTTAAAGGTCGTGAGATGGCTCTAGCCATGGGATCTGAAATGGCATTAGCCCGTTTGGGAGTAGCCTCCTGTATGATCTTCTCGCCGGTATTCGCCAAATTGGGCGGCAACATCGATGTTTCCCGTTCAGTAGCTTTCGGTGTTATTTTGTTGCTCGTTGCGCTTATCATGTTCATCGTCTATTTCTTCATGGATAAAAGACTTGATGCACAAACCGGAGAAGCTGAAGAGAAAGATGATCCATTTAAAATCAGCGACTTGGGCAAAATCATGTCCAGTATGGGCTTCTGGTTGGTAGCTTTACTTTGTGTACTTTACTATTCAGCCATTTTCCCCTTCCAGAAATATGCCGTAAATATGTTGCAATGTAACCTGACTTTCACCTCGGTTGATCCCGATTCATTCTGGGCGACGAACACGGTGACGGTAATCCAGTATTGTATAATGCTTGTCGTTGCTGCCGCAGCTTTTGCCAGCAACTTCTCGAAAAGCAAAGGCATGAAATATGGTTTACTAGCATTAGCCGTCGTATCATTGATTATATTCTGTTACATGGGCTATATGCGCCAAAGTGCGGAAACCATATTCGCAGTATTCCCGTTGTTGGCTGTAGGTATCACTCCTATCTTGGGTAATTACGTGGACCACAAAGGTAAGGCTGCCTCCATGCTTATCATGGGTTCCGTATTGCTTATTCTTTGCCATCTTACTTTCGCCTTTGTTTTGCCGGCGTTCAGAGGGGATGCCATTGGAGGAGTTATCGTAGCCTATATCACGATTCTCGTTCTCGGTGCAAGTTTCTCCCTAGTTCCTGCCTCTCTTTGGCCTAGCGTGCCGAAACTGGTGGATGCTAAAATTATCGGTAGCGCCTACGCGTTGATCTTCTGGGTACAAAATATCGGGTTGTGGTTATTCCCCTTGCTCATCGGTAAAGTTTTGGATAACACAAACCCTCAACTAGTAGCCGATTTGCAAAGCGGTAAAATCACGCCTGAACAAGCCGCTATTTCTTACAACTACACTGCCCCGCTGGTGATGTTGGCTTGCTTGGGTGGAGCAGCCCTGATTTTGGGATTCGTGCTCAAAGCAGTAGACAAGAAGAAAGGTCTTGGATTGGAATTACCGAATATCCAAAAATAAACGAATTATCTTAAATCATATAAAGCCTTCGTCCTTACCGGCGAAGGCTTTTTTATTCTCTTCCCGGAAAGCTATCCAACTATTTTCTTAAATTTGCATCAATAAAAAGTAAACACATAACTTATTATCGATCATGGAAAATAGAATTACGAAACTTTTCAATATAAAATACCCGATCGTTCAAGGGGGTATGGTATGGTGCAGCGGATGGCGATTAGCTGCCGCTGTTAGTAATGAAGGCGGATTGGGACTTTTGGGTGCCGGATCGATGCACCCGGAAACTCTCGTGGAGCATATCCACAAGATGAAACAGGCTACCGACAAACCGTGGGGAATAAATGTGCCCTTACTCTACCCGGAAATAGACCGACTCATGGAAATCATCATCAACGAAGGCGTGAAAATCGTATTCACCTCCGCGGGAAGCCCCAAGAAATGGACTTCCCTGTTGAAATCACACGGCATCACGGTGGTACACGTGATTAGCAGTGCCCTGTTCGCCAAGAAATGTGAAGAAGCCGGAGTAGACGCTGTCGTTGCCGAAGGATTCGAGGCGGGAGGACACAACGGGCGGGAAGAAACAACCACCTTGACATTGATCCCGAACGTGGCAGAATCGACATCGTTACCCGTGATCGCGGCAGGAGGTATCGCCTCGGGAAAAGCGATAGCAGCAGCCATGGCATTAGGAGCCGAGGGAGTACAAATCGGGACTCTATTCGCTATTGCCGCGGAATCATCCGCCCACCCGGCATTCAAACAACGAGTGATTGACACGGACGAAGGCGGCACGATGCTGGCATTAAAGAAACTAGCCCCCACCCGACTCATTAAGAATGAATTCTTTGAACAAGTGAAAACATTGGAAGACGCCGGAGCCAACGCCGCACAATTAACCCAACTACTCGGGAAAGGCAGGGCTAAAAAAGGTATATTTGAAGGAGATATGGTAGAAGGAGAACTTGAAATAGGACAAATTGCCTCTATGCTTCACAAGGAAAAAACAGTTGCCGAGATGATACGCAACCTTATTGCCGATTTCAACGATACCATGGAAAAATTTGAAAATGTAAAAATGTAAAGATGATAAAATACACCCGCCATACCCTGGATAACGGCTTAACCGTTATTTGCAACACGGACACGAGTACCCCTTTCGTATCCGTGAATATTCTCTATAAAGTGGGGGCAAAAAACGAGGATCCAAAACGAACCGGATTCGCGCATCTTTTTGAACACCTGATGTTCGGGGGCTCAAAGCATATCCCGAATTACGACTACCACGTGCAGAAAGCCGGAGGGGACAACAACGCATTCACGAACAATGACTACACGAATTATTATATCACGATCCCGGCTTCCAATATCGAAACCGCCTTATGGTTGGAATCCGACCGAATGATGGCACTTGATTTCTCGCAGAAGTCACTTGACGTGCAAAGAAACGTGGTGATCGAAGAGTTCAAACAACGGTATTTCAACAACCCTTACGGAGATCTCTGGTTAAAACTCCGCCCACTGGCATACAAGGTACACCCGTACCAATGGCCCACAATCGGTAAAAACATCGACCACATCGCTGGAGCCACACTTGAAGAAGTGAAAGATTTCTTTCATCGTTTCTACGCTCCCGATAACGCAATTCTTAGTATTAGCGGGAATATCACGGATGAAAAAGCGCTGGAACTGGTGAAGAAATGGTTTGGGGACATCGCTCCTGCCAATTACACGAGGCAAGCCGTACCCGTCGAACCACGACAAACCGAGGAACGCCGCCTGGTCAGCGAGCACAACAAGGTCCCCGCTGACGCCATTTATAAAGTCTACCATATGGGCGACCGCCGTTCCGACAATTTCTACGCTTGTGATATCATATCGGATATCCTGTCGAACGGTCAATCCTCCCGTTTGTATATTAACCTGATTAAAAACGGGAAATTATTCTCCGAGATTGATGCCTACATCACCGGGGATATGGATCCCGGACTATTTGTTTTCTCCGGAAAACTATCCGAAGGCGTGGCAATCGAGAAAGCCGAAGCCGCTATACAAAGCGAAATCAATCATTTTATCGAAGACCCGATCACCGAACGGGAATTGCAAAAAGTGATTAACAAAACAGATGCCCGCATCTCGTACAGCGAAATCAATTACCAGAATAAATCGGCAAACCTCGCTTTCTTTGACTACCTCGGGGACATCGAACTGATTAACTCGGAGAGCAAGCGGTATCAAGTACCATTGGACACGTTAAAGCAAACAGCAAAAGAACTGTTCTCGATCGACAATTGCTCCACGTTGTGGTATCTCAAAGAAAAATAACATTAGCGCATTTATCATGAATAGAAATATAGAACCGCCTATTACCGAAATATCCCGCCCGACATTGTGGGAACACCGGCAAACCAAACTCTCCAACGGGCTCGACATTGTGTACCTGCACGACCCGAACCAGGAAGTATTCAAAATTGACGTGATTGTCCCTACCGGAGGGTATTACCAACCCCAACCGATCGTGGCATCCTCCATGCTAAGTATGCTTAACGAGGGAACTCGGTTACACTCGTCTACCGAAATTGCAGAACTTTTCGATTACCACGGGGCATACGTGGATTTCAATTGCGGTATGCACAAATCGGAAATCAACATGATTTCCTTGAACAAGTATGCCAGAGAAACGATTCGTATGGTGGCAGAAATGGTACTCGAAAGTATCTTCCCGCGAAAAGAACTGGAAATTTACATTCGCAACAGGAAGCAACAGCATTTGGTAAATATCGAGAAGACAGCTTATCTGGCACGCATGGAATTTATTTATCGCCTTTACGGGGATACACACCCTTATGCCAATCGCTTCACGCTCGAAGATTTTGACCGGGTCACACCCGACATATTGATGAAGTACTATAAAGAACGCTTTCAAGCATCCCATTGCCGCATCATGCTTTGCGGTAATATCAACGATACCGTTATCCGGGAGGTCAGCGAGGCTTTCGCACCCATGAGCAATCTTCCCTTGCCGGATACACAGCTATTTGATATACATCCTTACGCCCCGGGGAGATACCATGTAACGAAACCCGACGCCGTACAAACAAGCATCCGCATCGGCAAAGCGGGCGTTTCATTGCTTGACGAGGATTACACGAACTTCCAGTTGCTCAACATGGTGCTAGGCGGTTATTTCGGTTCCCGGTTAATGTCGAATATCCGCGAAGAGAAAGGCTATACTTATGGTATCGGTTCTTACAACGTCACCATGCCATTAGCCGCCTACTGGATGATTGCCACGGATGTCAATGCCGATCAAGCCGAAGCAACCATCGAAGAGTGCATGAAAGAAATCCGACGCCTCCAAACAGAACCTGTCCCGGAAGAAGAATTGCATCTCGTGAAAAGCTATTTCAACGGGGAACTATTGCGGGAACTTGATGGAGCTTTCGCCCAGTCGGATGCCTTGAAACACAAACTCAATTACGGGATCGACAACACGTTTTACCTTCGCACCATCGATCGCATCCGTACCTGCACGGCAGAGGACATCATGCGTATGGCAAACAAGTATCTCCAACCGGAAGATATGTATATCGTCACAGCGGGAAAATAAAAAAAAGAGGCTGAAAATTGTCTTTACAATCGAACAGCCTCTTCTATATAAATTCATTATTGTAACCGGAAATTAATCGGTACCGTATACGATACTCTCACCGGTTCTCCTCTTTGCGTTCCCGGAATCCATTTAGGCATATTTTCCACAACTCTTATTGCTTCCTTATCCAATAACTGATGAACAGAACGAAGAACTTTCACATTTGTGATTGTTCCATCTTTTTCCACAATAAACTGAACAGTTACACGCCCTTGAATTTTTTCTTTTTGTGCCTTCTCAGGATAATTTACATTTTTTCCCAAGTATATATTCAAATCTCCCGGAAATTTCGGCATACCTTCCACGACTTGAAAAACATCATCATAATTCTTTGCCGTAGTAGTATCTAATGAATCATAAACGGCATTATTCATCTTTATAATTAACTTTTTCTCGTCCTTCACTTCACAAAGCACTCCTCGTTTCCCGACATAAGAAAAATACAATTCTGCACCCGGTTCTACCGTAATGGTAAACTCTCCTTTTTCATTTGTAAACGTTCCGATATTCGTTTCACGAATAACCACGATCGCATTTTTCAAAGGCTTATTACCGTGATCTACCACAATTCCTTTCACTGTAATAGAATCTTTCCCTATCATGCTCGAATATTCCTGGTTCAGTTGCACAATGGCCTGAACGTTACTGGATAAAACAAGTAATCCTACTACTGGAAATAGCAAAGCATACTTGAATAATCCCATCTTTGATGTCCTTTTTTTATTCATCATCATAATACGTTTTTTTAAAGGTGTCACGTTGAATTTATTAACTATTTGAGCTGCAGCCGAAGTACAAGTGAGGCGGAGAAGATGATACTGGTATGCTTTCCGGTCAAACCCGGCAGCCACTACCCGTTTATCCGCCAAGAATTCCAAATCACGCCGAATCTCCCGTTTCAATAACCATACGGCGGGATTGATCCAAAACAGAGCACACAACAATTCGGAGAACATCACGTCCAAAGAATGACACTGGTCCACGTGTGTCTTCTCGTGAGCCAGAATCTCCTGCAAATCATGTGATTCATACAAGGTCGGATTAATAAATATCCACTTAAAAAAAGAGAATGGAGTTGTATGATCCGGCAAAGCAATAACGGGAAGTGAATAACAAACCACCCGTTTGCCCTTACGAATCAACCGGAATATAGAAAATAATTGTATAAAAATTCGGATTGCCAAAACACCCACAACCAAGCAATAGCACCAGCACAATACATCAACAACAGTAAATTGAAGGCTAGGTTTATCCGGCTTTACGGTAATCTCCGGCAAAAAGACCGTGGTATATTGAGAAACCGCCTCTTGAATAACCGCTTTCTGTTCCTCTCCGAAAGTAAAAGGAATTAACGGGTAGCACAATGACAAAAAAAGGATGGTCAGCAAGCACACCCGACGAATCGTGAAGAAAGTATCCCGGCTAAACAAGAGCCGATAGAAAAGATAAAACACGATAAACGCTAAATTTATCTTCACCAAGTAGATGAATGTATCGCTCGTGAACATGGCTTCATGTATTTCATTGTTTTTCGATCAACCTGATAATCTCTTGCAAATCCTCTGTCGAAATTTTTTGCTCCTTCGCAAAAAAAGTCACCATCTCTTTGTATGAATTCTCAAAATAGTTCCTCACGACCCCCGACATAAACTTTGTTTTATATTCGTTTTCGTCCACAAGAGGGATGTACTCGTAGATGTTCCCGTGTTTCTTACTTGTCAGAAATCCCTTTTTCTCCAAATTCTTAACGATAGAAGCAACTGTCGTGTAAGGCGGCTTCGGTTCTTCCATCCGATTCAAAAAATCTTTCACGACACCACTTTTCACTTGCCAGATAATCAGCATTACCTCTTCTTCCTGATATGTCAACTTTTCCATACGTTACTTATTTACGATTCTTTCGCAAATCTACGAAATCTTCGTAATACTCCAAATATTTCGTAAATAAAAATCACGTATTATTTTTAATACTCTACAAATCAAACCAAAATGAATAGCGAAAAATATTATTGCCACTCGTACGAAAGATTTCTATCCATCAATCTAATCGGAAACCGACTGGTATCGTGTAAGAAACTCTAACCCGTTTACCTCTCTGAATCCCGGGTATCCAGTTTGGCATATTTCTTATTACCCGAAGAGCTTCAACATCTAATAAAGGGCGAACCGAGCGAAGTACCTTCGCATTCGTTATACTTCCATTTGTTCCTATAATGAATTGCACATAAACCCTACCTATTTTTTGCTTCAGGGCTTCCGCCGGATATTTTACAGTTTTACGGAGACATCTATATCACTCCACTTTCACCCATTTCACGGCATCGGCATAAAGCATCTGTCCTGCAGCCAATCCATTGTCATGTAAAACAAGTTTTACATCGCCGGGAGCAAGAACATATTTACCGACCGGAATCCAGTATGAAAAAGATTCAGCCTTAGCTTTTTCTTCACCTCCATCAGCATAACGAATCGTAACATTTCTTTCTATTCCCTTGGGTTCAAGAAAAATATCGTCTTTTACTTCCCCATGATGAAACGTGTAATGATGTAATGGCTGATTAGCAAACCATACCGGATCATTCAGAGCCCATTGATAGTAAACAAACAACTCGTACATACCTCCTTCTTGAATAGAAGCACTCCATTCCAATTTTGCTTTCCCCCCTCCAGCTCCCTTGCAATAAAAACTTCGCACAACATCACCATAAGACTCCCGATCAATAAAAAGAGCCCAACGAGGCAAAGGAGGGGAATGCTTACTATATTTCCGCTTTTCTAAACTACGAGAAAATAATAATTGTTCCTCAAAAATCCGAAATCCGGGATCTTCATTATCCACGATAATTATTCCGGGAGGGGGTAAAAATAAAGAAGTATCTAACTCAAAAACACCTGTATCTTTTGATGACGGGAGGGGGCGTAACTGAGACTCAAATCCATAATCTCCAGGATAATTTCCCGAAAAAATATAAGATAATTTATAACCTCTCCCCATTATCCCAAAATAATTTCTGGCATCATTTATTACCATCGGTAACGTGTCCACGGGAATACAAATATCCATACCTTTACCCAAAGGGATGAAAATACTTTTAAAAATCCATTCTTTCCAGCCATTTTTAAGGTGAAAAACAAAAATCCGGTCAAAATCATGTTTGTTCTCTAAAAAAAATGAAGGACTAAATCCATCTTCTTGCCATAAAGAAACACAACCATCAAGATTTCCTTTATTCCAAATCTTAAAACTCAAATAAACAATTGTTTCCTCTCCCGAAGATGTAAAATAAGTATTCGGTTCTTGTATCACGAAACGAGGAATCCCTTTCTCATTATAACATTTATTCATCCACGGTAAAATATCGACTCTAATTGACTCATAAAAATCCTTACACAATGTTTCCCCATCGATATTTTGATAACGATATTTATCAACAAAACCAGACATAAAATTCGAGAGTGTGTCCCAAGTCGTTTGTGTCAATATATACTCTCGCAATTGTTCACTCTTCAATTGAATAATGACATCCATCATATCAAAGGCATCCGGATCACGGATAGCTTCCGCAAGACTGTTGCGAGATAAATACTCCAATGCCTCCATCTCATTTAAAACTCGTGATCGATCGTGACGCTTAAAACGGGGATCCCAATCAAAAGCTGAAATAATCCCGTTCATGAGGGGATAATCTTTAGACAGAATAGAAAACAATTCCTGGGGTATCTTTGGAAAACGAGCACGAAGAAAAGGACGAAATTTTTCAAAAAAGAACTCTTCTTCTATTTTTAACAAATTATCATACACTGTACTTTGAGCTAACATTTCATTGAAATTTACTCTTACCCGATCCTTCTTTTCCGGGAAAAAATAAACCTCAGGGCAAGCGTAATTGGATATTGATTTCCACGGTCGTTGGAAAGACATATAGCCTAAAGGATGTTCCACCAGTACCATTTTATCAAACGGGTATTTCTCACGGCTAACGGTCAATTGGGGGATAAATCTCCACACCCTTTCCACTCCCCATTTTTTACCTTCATCCGACACATCCTGAATTCCCTGTAAAAGAGCCTTACCTTTCGTGTAGTAGCACTCGAAACGCCCGGAATCCGACTCAATACACATCCTCTCCAAATCCCCACAGACAAGGGATATGCCAACAAGAGGAAGATCATTATAAAAACAAATCGTATCACCTTGTACATTCTTCTTTCCCTGGGAAATAACCATTTGTCCGAATGGATTAATTACTCTCAAAGTATATATCGTGTAATCCGAAACTGCCAAATAAGGTTGAGTCATATTGACGACAGGTGCAGAAGTCGGATACCACAAGACCTCCGGTGTTATCAAAGTATAATCGGAAGTCAAGTACATATAATGACGTCCCGGGTTAAGAAAGAAATCCATTCTATCCAAACGATAAAAATTATCATCGGGAATGTCCGGATAACAAATATCAGAGGTAAGAGCCCCCCCGTAGTCCATCTCTAAAACACATTTCTCTTTTGTACCTAACGAATAAGGAACCAGCACGATCTGCTCATGTCGCCGAAAAGAATAATTCTTTCCTGAAATCCGTAACCCCGAAACATTCAGCCCCGGATTCAGGTAAAATAACAATGTATCAATAGTTTTCTCGTTCATATTCTCGATCTCAAGCCGACTAGAGGCAAGATATCTGTCTTTTTCTTGTCGAAAAGTAATATCATGAGTTCGGACACTTACTTTAGGCAACGAGTCATAATACTTATAGATTTCCACATAATTTTTCCGTACCTTATTCATTTGATAAAAAGGATACAAAAACAACCATGTACACAAAACAATCATACCCCCGGCAATTATTCCTATTTTACCTGTCCGGGATGACAAAAAAAGAAAATTACTCGCCCTTGGATATTTTCTAATAATAAAAACGATACAACAAAATGAACACGATACAAACATAAGTCTTTGTACCAAATAACTCCCTAACGCCGGATGTCCCACGATAGCGGAAAAGGTATTCGGGATCCCTGCCGCCAAAAAATCAAATGCCCCATGCAAAAAATGAGGGAGCAAGAGTACAGTACCTCCCCAGAAAACAAACAAAAAGAATAAACTCAACGCCTGATTTTTTATATATACCCTCACGAGAATAGTGAAGGCTGCCACAAAAAGAGTAACAGGCAAAGTCAAGGTCAAAAAATAAAACACGTAATACCCAAAATTACATACAGCTTTACTTGCAAAGAGATTTATAGCCCAAGCAATACCTCCTATCACCACTGCTAGCATCAAAAAGAATTGTACCAATGCCAAAAATTTACCCAAGATATATTCGGCATTCCCTATCGGACGAGAAAAAAACACGTCATTCGTATTGTATTTAATATCCCGCTTCAGAAAATCTCCTCCAAGAAACAACAACGCAAAAGACTGAAACACACAAAACAAATAGGCATTCACGTAAGGCATTGCTGCTGGAATATCTACCTGAAAAGGAAACGTTCTCCAAATACTATGTGCGAACAAATGAAAAGCGGATATTCCGATAATCCCAACAAAACACAAAAGCATAAAAGTAAAACTCCGGTTTATCAATCTACGCTCGTAACAAGCAACTAGCAATATATCTTGAAAATCCATGGTTACGTTTTTAATTTTACAATTACAAAAAAAAACGAAATAAAACAACCTTCCTAGAAAATATTCAGTTGTAATTAATCCTCCTTAATCGCCCACAATTTCAAATCTATTAAATAATTATTCTCAAATAAAGGTGAGATCGGTGCACCCAATTCTATAAGAATAGGTGAAGTGCCCGGTGAGGGTGATGAGCGATAAGTCCCATCATCTAGATACGTCAATTCTACCGAAGCATTCACTGTCACGCTAAAACACACAGCAATGACAACAAACAATATCTTTTTAATTATCAATCCTCTTTCCATATTTTTTGTTATTAATGGTACTAATAATTGTTGTTCTATCTCGTTTATTATAAAACACGAAATACCTAATAGCATACTATCATACAAACAAAATATAATAATAATTAACACATTATATATACAAAACCATTTCCCCTCTTTCCCGTATACCCTCTCAAAACGGGAAACATGAAAAGACTATTATTTATCACCGGACTATTACTTGCTATAACAATCATTCCGGTCAAGGCACAAAACAAAAAAGAAAACCGATTCGAGAAAGAATTTCAAAAAACATTAGCACTCGTCAACAGTGACAAATTCACCGTGAAGTTCTACATTGCCACCCCCACGGTACAAACCCTCTTTACCCCTCCCGGAGCGGGAAACAATATTGATATTGACCCAAAAAACTGTTATTTATGGGTACAGGACTCTCTCGTGAAAGCAAACCTTCCCTATTTCGGTGAGGGAAGCGTGAAATCCGGTTCACAACTAGATACCATCTCATTCCAAAACATCCTGTTTAGCCGAACCGTGAAAGTCTATTGGGAAGGGAAGAAAAAAGCAATAGCTTACCAGCTTACCATCGTATCCGGAGGCGATGTCTATTATTTGAATATGCACATTCAATATGACGGTACATGTTATCTCTATTTCAGCGATCGGAAACGCTCACCAATCAGCTATGTCGGTCAGATCGTTAAGCGAAAAACAGATATGCCATCACCAGGGCTGCAATAATTCCCGCTAAATCGGCAATCAACCCGCAAGGAATAGCGTAGCGGGTATTCTTAATGCCGACAGCACCAAAATAAACAGCTATAATATAAAAAGTTGTATCAGTTGCCCCTTGGAACGTCGAAGCTAGTCTTCCCGCAAAAGAATCCGCCCCGAAGGTATTCATCGTGTCGATCATCAAACCGCGAGCACCACTACCGCTCAAGGGTTTCATCAATGCCGTCGGTAACGCCGGGATAAAATCGGCATCCAAGCCACACGCCAGGCACAAACGTTCCAACCCTCCCATCAACATATCCATAGCCCCGGCAGCACGGAACACGCCCACAGCAACAAGTATCGCCACCAGATAGGGAATGATCTTCACCGCAATCGAGAAACCTTCCTTAGCCCCGTCGATAAAAGCATCGTAAACATTAATACGATGCCAGGCACCCATCGCGATAAAAGCCACGATAATAGAGAACAGGATCACGTTGCTGGCAACGGCAGACACCGTGGTAATCGTTTCTTTATCCAATCCGGAAAAATACCAGATCAACCCTCCCACGACCAGAGTTCCGCCGATCAAGTAAGCCATAACCACCCGGTTGAACAAATTCAGTTTCTGGTAAATCGCGACCGCTATCAGTCCCGCAAGCGTGGAAACATACGTGGCTAGAAGTATCGGAATAAATATATCCGCCGGATTGGCAGCCCCCATCTGCGCCCGGTAGACCATAACAGACACGGGGATAATAGTCAGACCGGAAGTATTCAGCACCAAGAACATAATTTGTGCATTAGACGCCCTATCCTTATGCGGGTTCACCTCCTGCATCTGTTGCATGGCACGCAACCCCACGGGTGTGGCAGCATTATCCAGTCCCAACATATTCGCCGCGATATTCATCATGATAGAACCGTATGCCGGACTATCGGGCGGTAACTCGGGAAACAATTTACGAAAAAAGGGACTAATCAACCACGACATCACCTTCACCGCACCCCCACGCTCCCCGATTTTCATGATTCCCATCCATAAGGTCAACACTCCCGTCAGTCCCAGCGAAATCTCAAACCCAGTCTTCGACATATCGAAAGTAGCTTTCACGATAGCAGAAAACACTTCCGTGTCACCCATGAAAAGTAATTTGCACAGAGCCACCAAAAATGCCGCTCCAAAAAAGAATATCCAAATGTAATTGAGAACCATGATATCAATTGAAAATTGAAAATTGAAAATTGAAAATGACTTTCCCAGTCATTCTAATTCTCAATCTTCAATTATTTAATGTTTTGCCTTACAAGCCTTCACCGTGTTTTGCAACAAGGTGACAATCGTCATCGGTCCCACACCACCGGGAACCGGGGTTATATAAGAACATTTCGGAGCCACGTGATCGTAATCCACGTCACCCACGAGTTTCCAGCCTGTTTTGGTCGTTTCGGAAGGTAAACGATGAATTCCCACATCGACCACCACGGCTCCCTCCTTCACCATATCTTCTTTCAAGAAATGAGGGACACCGATTGCCACAACCAATATATCCGCCTGCAAAGTAATCTCTTTCAAGTTTGCCGTCCGGCTATGACACAAAGTCACTGTACAATTCGCATGCTTCGACTTGCGCGACATCAATATAGCCATCGGGGTTCCGACAATGTTGCTCCGTCCGACTACCACGCAATGTTTCCCTTCCGTTGGGATTTCGTAGCGGGCCAACAACTCGACAATTCCTGCCGGGGTTGCAGGCAAATAAGTCGGTAAATCCAACACCATGCGTCCCACGTTACAGGGATGGAAACCATCGACGTCCTTATCCGGATTGATACGGTTCAAAACTTTTTCTTCGGAAATATGCTTCGGGAGAGGCAATTGCACGATAAACCCGTCCACATCCGGGTCGTCGTTCAACTTGTCGATCACTTCCAGTAACTGTTCCTCGGTAATATCATCACCATACCTCAGTTCCGAACTTTTCATCCCGACCGCTTGACAAGCTTTCACCTTACTAGCCACGTAAGTCTCACTTGCCCCGTCATTTCCAACAAGCACAGCTACCAAATGAGGGACTTTCTTCCCTTCCGCCACGAAACGAGCGACCTCGTCTGCTATCTCCTGCTTGATCTGTGCTGAAATTTTTTTACCGTCAATAATTTCCATCGATCTTCTAAATTTATGATTATTTGATTCTGTGATTGGCGATTCAATGATTTAGTGATTTTCTATTTCCAATCACTAAATCGTAAATCACTGAATCACTTAATTCTTAGCGTCTTTTCATCGGTGCTTTCCCCATCATCTTACCGCCTTTTGACAGCATCCGCATCATCTTCTTGGATTCATCAAATTGCTTCAACAAGCGGTTCACATCTTGGATGGTGGTTCCACTACCCGTGGCTATACGTTTACGACGGGAACCGTTCAGCAATTCGGGATTCTCTCGCTCCGCCGGAGTCATGGAATGAATGATAGCCTCGACCCCCTTGAAAGCATCGTCGTCAATATCCACGTCCTTCAATGCTTTACCCACGCCGGGAATCATGGATGCCAAATCCTTGATATTACCCATCTTCTTGATTTGTTGTATCTGGCTCAGGAAGTCATTGAAGTTAAACTGGTTCTTGGCAATCTTTTTCTGCAATTTCTTGGCTTCCTCCGCGTCAAATTGCTCTTGTGCTTTCTCCACCAAAGAAACGATATCACCCATCCCCAAGATACGGTCAGCCATACGATCGGGATGGAAGACATCCAGCGCTTCCAATTTCTCGCCGGTTCCGACAAATTTGATCGGTTTGTTCACCACCGTACGAATAGACAGGGCTGCACCACCGCGAGTATCACCATCCAACTTCGTCAGAATAACCCCGTCGAAATTCAAGCGGTCGTTAAACTCTTTCGCCGTGTTCACCGCATCTTGTCCGGTCATGGAGTCGACCACGAAAAGCGTTTCTTCCGGCTCTATCGCTTTCTTGATAGCAGCGATCTCGTTCATCATCTGCTCGTCAATAGCAAGACGCCCGGCTGTATCGACTATAACCACGTCTTTTCCGGTAGCCCGGGCTTCCTTCACGGCATTCAAGGCAATCTTCACGGGATCGTTATTCCCCACCTCGCTATACACAGGCACCCCGATCTGCTCTCCCAACACTTTCAACTGCTCGATTGCAGCCGGACGATACACGTCACAGGCTACCAGCAAAGGATGCTTTCCCCGTTTCGTTTTCAACAGATTTGCCAGCTTACCGGAAAACGTCGTTTTACCGGATCCTTGAAGACCAGACATCAAAATAACGGCTGGATTGCCCTTTATATTAATATCAACATTCGTACCGCCCATCAACTGAATCAACTCGTCGTGAACGATCTTCACCATCATCTGTCCCGGCTTCACGGCGGTCAACACGTCCATCCCCAAAGCTCTTTCCTTAACCGTATTAGTAAACTCTTTCGCTATCTTATAGTTTACGTCGGCATCCAGCAATGAACGTCTTACCTCTTTCAACGTTTCTGCCACGTTGATTTCGGTGATTTTCCCCTGTCCTTTTAAAATCTTAAATGATTTCTCTAACCTCTCCGATAGATTCTCAAACATAATTATCAATTGAAAATTGAAAATTGAAAATCGAAAATGCCAAGCATTAACAATCTCAATAATTCATTATTAAACTCCTAGATTATACATTCTCCGCAAAATTAGTATTTTTACCGGAAAACTCATCTATTTCATTTTCAATTTTCAATTTTCAATTCTCAATTACTTCCGGCTGATATTTTTTAAAACAACAAACGTTTTATCTATTAACGAGTTATCCACGACAACGGTAAACTCATTCGTCGAGGAAATCACCTCGGTCAAGTTGATTCCTTCCCACGACAACTCTTTCATGATACAATAATAAAAACCCGGTTGCAGGATATTCCCCTTGGGCAGTTTCAACGTCACGGATGAGAGTCCGTTCTGCTTGAAGATACATTGCTCCTCCTTGAAATACTCGTCCACCACGTTCTCCATCACCTCACTCACGACAAGGTTGGTTTCAAAAACACCCTGTACCATCGTGTAAAACACTTCCTCCCGCCGGGATATGGATTTCAGCACCCGTATATGACAATCGACCAACGTGTTAGAGTTCTTAAACGTGTAATCACACAGGTTACTCCGCAAAATAATGTCCCCCATGTTGTTCAACAATTTTTTTAACTGCACCTGCTCCCGTACTTGCAAATAAGGAGCCAACCGATTCAATGCCATCACGATAGCCCCTGCGTTCAACGGTTTACCCAGCATCGTTTCCAACTCCGGCTGAATCTGTCTTGCCAATGCCGAAATATTGATAATCCCGGATGCCAGAGCTTCCGACAAATAAGGCTTATGCTTTACAACTCCTTCTACTGCTTGCGCTACACTCATCATATTAATTGAAAATTGAAAGTTGAAAATTGAAAATACTTTCTTGCACGACGAAATCTTAATATAGTTCAATCCACTCGTAGGAATTACCCGTGTAATCCATATAACGGATAAAATCATCCAGTTTTATTGCCAAAGATGCGTGATTGTCATTCGGGTGAAATGACAACTTTTTTGCCTCTTGCAAATGTTTGTCCAGAAACACATACACATGATGTTCCGCATCGTTCAACAAACCGAAAGGACTTACCGAACCGGGACGTACGCCCAAGTATTTTTCCATCCGTGCTTCCGAGGCAAAACTCAATTTTCCCTGCTTCAACATCTTTTCCATATCATGAATCGCCATACTATGGTCACAATGCAAGATAACCAAATAATGCCTGTCTCCTTTATGATTTCTGAAAAACAAATTTTTACAATGCGTACTGTCCAAATTCTTCCAGTACTGTTTTGCAATCTCTATCGTCGGTGCGGCAGGATGCTCCTCGTAATCAAACTCAATCCCCAATGCAGCCAACGTTTCGTATACTTCCTTTTGTCCAACCCAATTCATATCATTTTTGATTTATGATTTCCGATTTTAGATTCCTCCAATCGGACCAACACTCCATTTAACTTTAAACTCTAAATTCTAATCTTTTCGTTTCCCCTGCCATGTATCCAACACCCTTAATCGTTTATCCAACTTTGCCGTGAACTCGAAATTCTTCACTCCCCACTGTGGGGCGACTAAATATTCCGGCGGAGATTGATTCACAAACCTTTCCAGATACACATCCGGACGGATTCGCTCAATCACCTCTACCACGAAATCCAAATACTCTTCCAACGTGTACAAACGGAAGCTTGATGGATTCTCGGCATATTCTTCTGCCATACGGGTGCCCTTCACGATTTGCAACTGGTGCAACTTCAACACTTGTATAGGCAACTCGCTCAACCGTACGGCTCCCTCCAACATCGATTCACGGCTTTCTCCCGGCAGACCGAAAATCAAATGTGCACCAATGGCTATCCCCCGGTTCGCGGTTGCGCGTATCGCCCATTCAGATGCAGCGAAATCATGTCCCCGGTTCACCTGTCGCAAAACTTCGTCGTTTGCCGACTCCACGCCGTATTCGACGCAGACATAATGATGCCGGGCAATCTCTTCCAGATAATCCAACACCTCATCATTCACCACATCGGGACGTGTGCCAATCACCAATCCCGCGATCATCGGGTGTGCCAAAGCCTCCTCGTATCGCTGTTTCAGCACATCCAAAGGAGCATACGTATTAGAATACGCTTGAAAATAAGCCAAGTATTTCTGTTCCTTATATTTGCGTCCGAAAAACTTCACCCCCTCCTCTATCTGCCGGGTAATCCCCTCTACCGCCCGGCAATAATCAGGATTAAAACTATTATTATTACAGAACGAGCATCCCCCGGTTCCCTTACTTCCATCCCGGTTGGGACAAGTAAATCCCCCATCTATCGACAATTTCTGAACCCGCCCTCCAAAAAACGTTCTGAAATAAGTCGGGTAATCGTTGTATCGTTTTTGCTCTCGTTCAAACATCATTCTTTCCAAATAATTAACAGCCCGCAAAAATACACATTTATTTGTTTAAAATTTAACAGCAATCTCCATTTTTTATTCACCTCCTCGAAAATTTCTCATTCCAGCTCAACAACAAACGTTCGCGTAAATTTTAACTAAAACTCTCTATTCCTTTATTCAAGAAAAAAAATTATCTTTGCATTTTTAAGATAGGAATTTTAACAAAGAATGATCATATAAACAAACACTCCTGAATGTCAGGAGGTAAACGCAAAAAATCTAACAGAACTATGAGTACGAAGTACGTTTACACCTTTGGCGACGGAAAAGCAGAAGGAAAAGCAGACATGAAAAACCTGCTTGGAGGTAAGGGCGCCAATCTTGCCGAAATGAATCTCATCGGAGTTCCTGTACCAGCAGGATTCACTATCACGACAGAAGTTTGCACACTTTACAACCAGGAAGGACGTGACGCTGTTGTGAAATTAATTGAGAATGACGTGAAAGCCGGTATCGAGGCTACCGAAAAATTAATGAACGCTAAATTCGGTTCAAAAGGAGAGGCATTCCCTCTTTTGGTGTCCGTGCGTTCGGGAGCCAGAGTATCCATGCCGGGTATGATGGACACGGTGCTTAACCTCGGTATGAATGACGACGCCGTTAAGATCGTGGCAGAGAAATCAGGTAACGCCAGATTCGCCTGGGATTCATATCGCCGTTTCGTGCAAATGTACGGTGACGTGGTAATGGGTGTTGCTGCCGGAAAAGGAGAGCACAACCCGTTTGAAGTAGAAATCGACAAATTAAAAGCTGAGAAAAATATTACTAACGACACGGACTTCACGGCTGAAGACCTGCAAGAACTGGTTCGCCGTTTCAAACTTGTCGTTAAAACTAAAACCGGCAAAGACTTCCCCACTTGCCCGTGGGAGCAATTATGGGGAGCAATCTGTGCCGTGTTCGATTCTTGGATGACGGAACGTGCCGTTCTATATCGCCAATTGAATCAAATCCCGGAAGAATGGGGTACTGCCGTGAACGTACAAGCTATGGTTTACGGTAACATGGGTAACAATTCCGCAACTGGGGTTGCCTTCACTCGCGACGCCGCTACCGGAGAAGACATTTTCAACGGAGAGTACTTGATCAACGCACAGGGAGAAGACGTGGTTGCAGGTATTCGTACCCCGCAAGAGATCACGATAGAAGGTTCTCGCCGTTGGGCAAAAATGCAAAATGTTTCAGAAGCAGACCGCGTTGCTAAATATCCTTCCCTAGAAGAAGCCATGCCGGAAGCTTACGCCGAACTGAATGCCGTACAAGAAAAGCTGGAAAACTATTTCCACGATATGCAAGACCTCGAATTTACCATCCAAGACGGTAAATTATGGATGCTGCAAACCCGTAACGGAAAACGTACCGGTGCTGCCATGGTAAAAATGGCTGTCGATATGCTGAAACAGGGAATGATCGACGAACATACCGCCTTATTGCGTCAGGAAGCCAACAAGCTGGATGAACTTCTCCACCCCGTGTTCAACAAAGAGGCATTGAAAAACGCCCATGTTATCACCAAAGGACTTCCCGCATCTCCGGGAGCAGCTTGTGGTCGCGTCGTATTCTTCGCCGACGAAGCGGAAGAATGGAAAAACAGAGGAGAGAAAGTTATCCTAGTTCGTCTTGAAACCTCCCCCGAGGACTTGAGAGGGATGAACGTATCCGAGGGTATCTTAACCGCTCGCGGAGGAATGACTTCCCACGCTGCCGTTGTTGCTCGCGGAATGGGTAAATGCTGTGTTTCCGGTGCAGGTGAAATCATTGTTGACTACGCGAAACGCCACTTCAACGTGAACGGCACCATCGTTAAAGAAGGAGACTGGCTCTCTCTTAACGGCTCTACCGGTGAAGTTTACCTCGGCAAAGTCGCCACGGAAGACGCCACCTTGAACGAAGACTTCACAACCATCATGAATTTGGCAGAGAAATACACCCGTATGCACGTGCGTACCAATGCAGACACCCCCAAAGACGCTCGTAAAGCGCGCGAATTCGGGGCAAAAGGAGTTGGACTTTGCCGCACGGAACACATGTTCTTCGAGGGTAACCGCATCGACGCCATGCGCGAAATGATCCTTTCCGACACCGTAGAAGGTCGCCGTGATGCACTCAACAAAATATTACCCATGCAAAGAGGCGACTTCGAGGGCATCCTCGAGGCGATGAACGGCTTGGGCGTCACCATCCGACTGCTCGACCCGCCATTGCACGAGTTCACCCCGAACGAACCCGCTTCACAACAATATATGGCGCAGAAACTCGATATGCCGGTAGAACGCATCAAGGAAAAAGTAGACGCCCTTCACGAATTCAACCCGATGCTTGGTCACCGCGGTTGCCGTTTGGGTATCACCTATCCCGAGATCACCGAAATGCAAGCCCGTGCCATCATCGAGGCAGCCTGCAACCTGAAACTCCGTGATCTTGATCCTCGTCCGGAAATCATGGTTCCGCTCGTGGGCAGCGTTAAGGAATTACAACAACAAGCCGGTATCATCCGCCGTGTTGCCGATCAAGTATTTGAGGAAAAAGGCGTGAAAGTCAACTACCTCGTGGGTACAATGATCGAGATTCCACGTGCAGCCATCACTGCCGACCAAATCGCAGAAGTAGCAGAATTCTTCTCGTTTGGAACCAACGACTTGACCCAAATGACTTTTGGATTCTCTCGTGACGACGCAGGTAAATTCCTTCCCGACTACATCAAGAAAGGTATCTTGAAAACCGATCCTTTCGCCGTTCTCGATCAGGAAGGTGTTGGTCGCTTGGTAGAAATGGGTGTGAAACTAGGACGCCAAACCAATGAAAACCTGAAAGTAGGTATCTGTGGAGAACATGGTGGAGAACCCTCATCCGTGATCTTCTGCGACAAGATGGGCATGAACTATGTATCCTGCTCTCCTTTCCGCGTACCCATCGCACGCCTGGCTTCGGCGCAAGCTGCCATCATGCACGCTAAAAAATAATATACATTATTGATATTTTAGGAAAAAGTGCCTCGAAACGAGGCACTTTTTTTTATCCGACAAACTCGAATATTTCCGCCGAGAGAAGGCATAATAATAAACATTCCCGACTTGTAACTTGTCAACAATAACCCTATCTTTGCATCAAATTAAATAAAAACGATATGCAACAAGATATAGAACATCCTGAAAATGACGCTTGCTACGAGGGATTAGCCGTCAACAAAGGAATAGAACAACCTGATCCGGTGAATCCGGCAATTGCAGAAAGACTGAAGCATCTCAAGAAAAAAGTTTTATCTGTCGACGAGTATATTGCCGGTATCCTAAAAGGAGATATCAACATCTTGAGCCAGGCAATCACGCTTGTTGAAAGTGCACGTATAGACCATCAGGCGATGGCTCAGGAAGTCATCAACCGCTGCCTCCCCAACACGGGAAAATCCATACGCATCGGTATCACGGGAGTTCCCGGTGCCGGGAAAAGTACCTTTATCGAAGCGTTCGGTAAATTCCTCACGAACGAGGGACACAAAATTGCCGTGTTGGCAATCGACCCGAGTAGCGAACGCTCCAAAGGAAGCATCTTGGGTGACAAAACCCGCATGGAAGAACTTGCTTGCGACCCTCACGCATATATACGTCCTTCCCCATCGGCAGGCTCATTGGGAGGCGTTGCCCGTAAAACTAGGGAAGCAATGCTCCTGTGCGAGGCGGCAGGCTTTGACATCATACTGATCGAAACCGTGGGAGTCGGTCAAAGTGAAACAGCAGTGCATTCCATGGTCGATTTCTTCCTGTTGGTACAAATTGCCGGAGCGGGCGATGAATTACAGGGTATCAAAAGGGGTATCATGGAAATGGCGGACAGCATCATTATTAATAAGGCTGACGGCAATAACATCACGCGTGCCGAGCTGGCAAAAGTACAATTACAGAATGCCCTACACCTCTTCCCCCCTCACGAGTCGGGAGTGGAACCCAAGGTGATGACTTGCTCGGCTTACGAGAAAACCGGTATCCGGGATATATGGGAAAACATACTGCATTATTGCAGCGAAACCCAACAAAACAAGTATTTTGACGCACGCCGCAGCGAGCAATCCAAATACTGGATGTACGAAACTATCGACGAACAATTGAGAAACCGTTTCTACCAAAGCCAAAAAGAACAGATCAAGCTGGCAGAAGAAAAAGTACAAAATAACGAGGAAAGTTCCTTTGCCGCCGCATTCCGTTTGCTGGACAACTATTTCAAAAACGATACCAAAACACACGGGTAATCCTAAAGTGAAATTATTACTTTTCTATATCAAAATAACATTCCCGCAGTTTTAAAACTGCGGGAATGTTATTTTCGTCCACTTGCTCTCGGGGATGCTATTCGATGTAATTTACTTATAACAAGCAAATTAACACATCACCAACCGTAACAATAACAAATACCTACAACTCCGACACACGAAAGACAAAACAAAGACAAACTGGCTGAGGGAAAAAGTATTATCAAGTATTAAAAAATTTCTTTAAACGAACGATTAATGACAGTCAAATGTAAACATTTTTAATGAGATTCATGCAAAATATTCTATATTATTTTAACCTGGTAATCAAATACTCGCATTTGTAGAAAATTATTGACATCTTTACTCGGAAGCTGAAGAGTAAACGATAATTAATCGTTCATTTAATGATATGGGGATGGCGTGCAGCCTTCAGTAAAAAATAGAGCCCGCCTCTGGGTTGGTTGCGAATTTGTATGGGAAAAGAACATTTTATATTCTCACGGTATTGCTCAGTGATTCCGTGAGAATGTTCTATATCAACCAAACTAAGCCAACACGTAAATTTTACAAAAGAAACATAAACGCCTTCTATATCCGAATTTCCCATGAATTCATACAAAATTCAACAGAAATCAACCATTACTATCCCCAAATAAAAATTTCAAAACCTTTTACTTAGACTTACGGAAATGAAGGAGAACAGCAGCCTGTTGGCAAGTAGCCCCACAAGTACTGATGATGTTTTATCTATAACCCAAATAATTAAAATACGAATAGCGTATCACTTCCGATACAATAGCATAAAAAAAGTTGTAGGTTCGCTGTAGATTCGCTGTAAGTTTGCTGTATTTTCACAGCGAACCTACAATTTACTATACGGTATTCATATGGAAGTGATATGGAAGTAAAATTGGAATAATAGGTGTAATCCCATTGTCAAAATCTGATGTTGAATACATTTTCTTATCTTCAACACGCATAATGGAATAAAATATTATACACGTATCGAGGAAAACTTTTATGTAGTATACAGAGAAAAACCTTGTTACATCCCGAAATCCGGGATATCCGCTACAATTCGGAAGCCACTCTCCGATGAAATCTCACCGCAAAAATGCTCGCAACCATTTGTTATTGCCACGAAACGTGCCGCAAGAGATCGGTTGTACTGGAAGACTTGATCGAAAACAATTTGAGATAACGGTACGGAAGGCGCTTTACACTCCACGATAAGATAAGGATTCGCCTGGCGATCATAGCACACCAGGTCGAAACGCCGTTTCATGCCACACACTTGTATCTCTTTTTCCACAGCAATCAATTGAGCCGGATAATGCTTATATTCTATCAAAAAATGAATAAAATGTTGCCTTACCCATTCCTCCGGCGTCAGCACGACGTAGCGTTTTCGGATCATATCGAATATCCAGACCTGTCCGTTCTGCTTTTTCACCTTGTAATCAAAAGGAGGAAGGTTCAAACTTTTCACTTTATTCCACTTTTTATTTTTAACAAACTGCTATCCCCGTAACTCAGGAAACGGAAATCGTGCGTCAACGCATAATGATATACCTTTCGCCAATCCTCCCCGATAGCCGCCGCAACTAACAACAGCAACGTACTTTGAGGCTGATGGAAATTGGTAAACATCGCCGTGATGACCCGATACGTGTACCCGGGTACGATGATGATCGTGGTCTTTGCTTTCAATAATTCTGTTTCCTGTTCATCAAACCACTCCAACAAGGCACTCATGGATTCCTGCACGCTATAAGACGAGGGCAAGGAATAAGCTTCCCATTGCCCCAAGGAATTAAAACCGGCATCACCCGATATTCGTTTTACCCCCATCCAGTAAAGACTTTCCAGTGTACGTACAGAAGTCGTTCCCACGGCAATCACCTTTTCCGGGTGGTTGAGCAAATGCGCCACGACTTCCCGCCGAACAGATATGTGCTCCGTGTGCATATCATGCCCCCCGATCGTTTCGCTCTTCACGGGGCGGAATGTCCCGGCTCCCACGTGCAAGGTCAATTCCTCTATCGTCACGCCCTTTTCCCGTAAAGCATCCAACACGGAGAGGCTGAAGTGCAATCCCGCCGTAGGGGCAGCCACGGAACCTTCATTCTTGGAATAAACGGTTTGGTAACGGATTTTGTCATCGTCTTCCGACTCCCGGTTCAAGTAGGGAGGAATAGGGATTCGCCCGCAGTATTCCAACACTTCGCTGAAACTAAGCGAAGTATCCCATGTAAACTCGACGATAACATCATTTTCTTCCCGTGATTTCCGGGTGGCAGCCAACTGATAATCTACCCCGTTCACCTGGTAGTAGCAATATATCGTTCCCTCTTTCCATTTTTTCAGATTCCCGACCATGCACTTCCACTCGCAGCGCCCGTAAGCGGCGAAACTCTGCACATAATCGGCAGGCAAATAAGGTTCAAGGCAGAACACTTCAATAATGGCACCTGTCGTTTTCCGGAAAAGCACACGGGCATAAATCACCTTCGTGTTATTAAATACCAGCATATGATCGGGTTGCAGCATTTCGGGAACATCACGGAAATGCCTTTCGCAGATCTCCCCGTCGTCATAAATCAACAATTTCGAGGCATCACGCCGTTCCAGGGGAAACTTGGCTATCCGTTCCTCCGGGAGATCGTACGTGTAATCTTCTATTCTAATTTCCTTCAAATTCTCGATTATTTCCGGAGAATTTTCAGCTGGCATTTTTTTTGTCATTCGGTAATAATATCTTACTTTTAAGGCAACAAAAGTAAAGATAAAAGGTAAAAACTAAAAGGCAAAAACTAAAAGTTTGATGAAAACGAAGAAAGATATTGTAGATGACTGGTTACCTCGTTACACGGGACGTCCCCTGGAAGATTTCTCGAAGCATATTCTGCTCACGAATTTCGACTATTACCTGGAATTGTTCGCGGAAAAATACAACGCTCCCATCTTGGGTGAAGACAAGAATATGCCCAGCGTGTCGTGCGACGGGATCACGATGATTAATTTCGGCATGGGAAGCCCTAACGCCGCCACGGTGCTAGATTTACTCACGGCGATAGAGCCGGAAGCCGTTCTGTTTCTCGGGAAATGCGGGGGACTGAAGACAAAACATCACGTGGGCGACTATGTTCTGCCCATCGCCGCCATCAAAGGCGAAGGCACGTCAAACGACTACCTGCCCCAGGAAATCCCGGCACTCCCGGCATTCAGCATACAGAAATCCTGCTCCAAAGCCATCACACAGCACGGCAGACAATACTACACGGGAGTTATTTATACCACGAACCGAAGAGTGTGGGAATTTGACGAGCATTTCAAAGATTATCTCGTGAGTACCCGGGCTTTAGCGATAGACATGGAGACCGCCACGATCTTCACCGTGGGGTTCGCCAACCGTATCCCGACAGGGGCATTGCTCCTGATCTCGGACCAACCCATGATCTCGGACGGGATAAAGACAACGGCATCAGACAAGGTGGTCACCCAAAACTTCGTGCGGGAACACCTCGATATCGGAATAGAAACGATGAAAAGCATTCAAGAGAAAAATTATTCAATGAAGCACCTCATTTTTTAATAATTATATAGTACTTTCGTCGGCAAAATGGGAAATATGCTGAAAAGAATATTTTACGTGTTTTCGGGTATCGTTTTGTTGCTCTGTTCCTGTGAAAACAAAGTAAAAGAGAAACAACAAAACGTGAATCCGACAAGTGATCAGACCATCACGAATGACTCGACCGCCAGGGCTAAATTCGAGATAAAAGACAAGTCTTTTAATTTCGGAGACTTGGCGGAAGGCGAAATCGTCACGCACACGTTCCATTTCAAAAACACGGGTAAAAAAAGCCTCGTGATTCAGAATATCGAAAGCAGTTGCGGCTGTACCACCCCGAAATACGACAAGAAACCTATTCCGCCGGGAGGCGAAGGAAAAATTGAAGTTGAATTCAACTCTTCGGGCAGATATGGTAAACAATACAAAGTTATTAATATCTTTGCAAACGTTCCTGAAAAGGTCGTGGAACTAAAAATAATTGCAAATATAAAAACTCAATAAAAAGTAGATTTATGAACACAATTTTTATGCTGACACTACAACAAACAGGCGCACAAGGTGGTGGCGCAAGTATGCAAATCATTTTTCTGATTCTTATCGTGGTTGTTTTCTGGTTCTTCATGATTAGACCGCAAATGAAAAGACAAAAAGAATTAAAAAAATACCGGGATGAATTGAAGAAAGGCGACAAGATCATGACTACCGGGGGCATCTTCGGGAAGATCGTGGAGATCAGCGATTTCACCGTGATTATTGAAGTAGAAAGCCAAGCCAGATTAAAAGTAAGCAAGGAAGCCATCATAAAAGACATGACGGACGTTCCGGTCGCTAAATAATACGATTATGCAAGTTACAAGTTCAAGTAAAAACCACAACTTGTAACTTGCAACCTGTCACCTGCAACAATAATTAAATATGCGTGGTATTATTGATAAGATTATCGGCTTTTTCAAATCCCATCACGAGTTGCATATAAAACGCAACGTGATTACTTACGGGGTATGCCTTGTTATTGCCACGATTTTATGGTTCTTGAATACCTTGAACAAAGAGTACTCGACAGAACTTACCTACCCGATAAGATACGCCGACCTTCCCAAGGGAAAACTATTGGTTTCCGAACCTCCCAAGGAAATGACGTTGGAGGTAAAAGCACACGGTTTCACTTTATTGCGTTATAGCATAGGTACATCTTTTTTGCCCATCGTGGTCAACGTGAGTTCGCTTGTCGACAAAAAAGATTTACTGGAATACACGATTAACACGGAAGATATAAAAGAACGTATCGCCTCGCAATTGAATTCCGATATCAAGTTGATAAAAGTAAAACCGGAAACGATCACGTTCAAGTTTTCACAATTCGGAAGCAAGAAAGTACCCGTGATCCCGCAAGTCGACTACACGCTGAAACGGCAGTATATGCTAAAAAACAATATTTCAGTGATTCCCAACGAAGTGGAGATCAGCGGTCCCGCGTCTATTCTTGACACACTGAAAGGAGTTTATACCTCTCCGTTAAAGTTAAAAGAACTGTCGAAGGATGTGACCAAAAACGTTTCTTTTGAAGAAATTCCCGGGACACAAATCTCCGAAAACGGCGCAAAGGTAAAAATTGAAATAGAACGTTTCACGGAAGCAAAGAAGAAAAGCACTATTCACGTGAAGAATCTGCCGGACTCGTTATTGATTCGTTTGTTTCCTCAAAACATCGACTTCACTTTTGACGTCGGTCTAAGCCGTTACGAGTCGATTTCCGACACAAACTTCTCGTTTTCGGTGGATTACACGCAAATCGCTAACAACCCGGCTGCACTCAAGGTGACCGTGGATAAACAACCCGCACACATCAAGTCTTTAGTACTTATGCCCGAATCGGTTGAATACTTAATCGAAAAGAAAAAATAAGACCATGCTTAAAATCGGACTGACAGGAGGCATCGGCAGCGGAAAATCAACCATCGCCAAGATTATTGAAATATTGGGATACCCCGTGTATATCAGCGACCTAAGGGCAGCATGGCTGATGAATTGGGATTTGGAGGTTCGAGAAGCTTTAACGTCATATTTCGGGGATGAGATTTATTTACCGGGAGGCAGGCTAAACAGGCAACGACTCGCTTCCATCATCTTTAACGATAAAAACGCAATCACGGAAGTAAACCGAATTGTTCACCCGGCTGTCACCCAAGATTTTCTTGAGTGGTGCGGGGAACAAAAGAAGGACATTCTATTTTTTGAATCGGCAATCCTTTTTGAATCAAAGCTCGAAGGGCTGTTTGATTACATCATTTCAATTTCTGCGGACATGGAAACCCGCATCAAACGAGTGGTAGAGCGAGATGCCACGAAACGGGAGAAAGTAATTGAACGTATCAACAATCAAATGCCGGATAGCGAGAAATTGTCGAAATCGGATTTCGTGATTTACAACAACGATGACGATCAAATCGTAAAACAGATTTTGGCGATCATTCATCAACTAAACAACCTGAATAAAAATAGATAACACATTATGGCAAAATACGGAAAATGGATAGGCGGCGGATTAGGTTTCGTGATGGGAGGTCCCATCGGCGCACTACTAGGCTTTTGGATCGGCTCTTTTTTTGATTCCGCCACCGTTATCACAAATCAACAAACGTCACAAGACCCCGCATCCCGCCCGACAGGCAGGGGAGATTTTCTTGTCAGCCTCGTGATACTGGCAACTGCCCTCATGAAAGCGGATGGGAAAGTGACAAAGGGTGAACTGGAGTACGTGAAACGATTTTTCAGGGATAATTTCGGGGAAGAAGGTGAACGGGAAGCCCTTGCCATCATCAAAGACTTGTTGAATAAAGAAATCTCCATCGAGCAAGTCGCCATGCAAATACGCGTGAACATGAATATTTATTCCCGCACGCAATTACTTTATTTCCTGTTCGGGCTGGCAAAAGCCGATGGCAACGTGTGTAACCACGAAATAGCCTTGCTGGACAGGATTGCCAATCTCCTGGGAATAGACTCGAACACGTACCAATCCGTCAAAGCAATGTATTATGACGATTCGGGTTCGGCTTACCAAATTTTGGGCATACCGGCTTCCGCCACGAATGAAGAGGTGAAAAAAGCATACCGGAAAATGGCTATCGAGAACCACCCGGACAAAGTTGGCTACATGGGAGAAGATATTCGCAAAGCCGCCGAGAAGAAATTTATGGCAATCAACGAGGCTTACGAGAAGATCAAAAAACAAAGGGGAATTAATTAAGACGGAAGTTTAGGAAAATATGCAAGATATCATAAATACACGTTGCGGTTGGAGCGGAACAGACGAACTATATATAAAATACCATGACGAAGAATGGGGCAAACTCGTTACCGATGACAAAGCTCTATTCGAGTTTTTGGTACTCGAAAGTGCTCAAGCCGGATTAGCCTGGATCACGATCCTCCGAAAACGGGAAGGATACCGGGAAGCCTTTCATCACTTTGACGTGCAGAAAGTAGCGCAAATGACATCGGAAGACATCGAACGGTTGATGCACTTTGATGGAATCGTCAAAAACAGGCTAAAAATCAATAGCACGATCAATAACGCAAAACTATTTATGGCTATTCAGGAAGAGTTCGGTAGTTTCTACAAGTACATCTTATCATTCTTTCCCTATCAGCCTCCTATTATCAACCATTTCAAGACCTTGAGCCAAATTCCCGCCACATCTCCCGAATCGGATGCCATGAGCAAAGACATGAAAAAACGAGGCTTCAAGTTCTTCGGTTCAACTATCTGCTACGCTTTTTTGCAGGCAGCCGGCTTTGTGAACGACCATTTGGAAGGCTGTTTCTGCAAAGCAAATCATACTACAAAGGCGTAACCGTTTCATGGCTTCCGGATTTGTACATTTTGCCCGTGTTCTTATTTTCGATTAGTCATTTACGTTTTGGACTTTAGCTTGTTGAAGTGGCACACAAGGAGTTTACCTGTTTCATCGTGTAAGTGCATCCCGTTTCCTTCACAATATCGGAACATGGAGCAATCGGCACACTCCCCCTGCCTAGCCCATTCTCTGTCACGAAAAGGTGCGAAACGCTCATTCCACACTTGCATAAAATCATCCTGATAGATATTTCCTTGATTATAATTCGCCCGAATGCTGGGACATCCCGAGATGGAACCGTCCACCCGGACAGAAGCGACAGAAATACCAGCATTACAATGGTAAAAATAATCCCGGACTTTCGCTTCATACCGACCGAGAAATCCTTCGCAAGCGAAGTTGAGTTGTATTTTATTCTCCCGACGGGTAGATTCGATAAAATCCAATACCGTTACAAATTGTTTGTCAGAAAGTTGTAACTCGGGAATATCCGCAGCACGACCAACCGGGAATATGGTAAATATACGCCAACGCCTCACACCTATCCCGATGAGATAATCCCGCAAGGCGGGCAATTGGTCGATATTGTTTTGATTTACGCAAGTCACCACATCCCAAATAATCTCCTCCTCACGGGCAAGCATCCGGATTGCCCCCGTTGCCTGTTGGAAACTTTTCGGGTGGCGACGAAGCCAATTGTGGGCTTCTTCCAATCCGTCGAGGCTGACCGTAATGGAGTGCATCCCGGCTTTCAGCAAAGAATCCAAACGTTGACGGGAAAGGTATAGACCATTGGTTACGATACCCCAAGGATATTCCCTGTTGTATAATTCACGCCCGCAAACTTCCAGATCATCCCGCATCAAAGGTTCGCCTCCGGTAAATATGACAAACACCTTGTGCGGGTTCACGTGTGGAGTAATGGAATCGACCACCCTCAAGAAATATTCTCTCGGCATATCTGCCTGCTCAACACTCGCCCGGCAATCACTGCCACAATGACGACAAGCAACATTGCAGCGCAGCGTGCACTCCCAAAATAATGTACGCAGTTCATGCGCCTCTTTTTGTTGCTGCCGTTTTGCCCGGAAGACCTCTAATCCCAAACGTTGACGAATTCCCGGTTTATTACTCATCTTTTTTCTCTTTTAAAACCACGGTGATTTCCTTTTCCACATGTCCACGATACCACACCCCATCATCTTTACTTGTCTTCAAATCTCCACGCAAGAAAGTAACTTTTAATGTATCCGGTTCATATGGAGGGATACCCGGTTGTGGGGTGATATCGTAAAATTGCATCTCGTAGCGAACTGTATCCGCGGGAAAATCATAAAACACACGTTCAAAATGACCTTCTCTGTCCGTGTACAAGGTATCCCGAATTTCCACAGTCATGATAGGTTGATCAGGAATAAAATTCTCCGTGGCAACTTGATAAAATTCACACTTAGAGATAACCACCCGAACTCCGGACAAAGCTTGTCCAACCTCGTTTTGTACTTTTCCTTTAATTGAAAAGGTTGTTGTCGGACTTCCATACATACACTCTCCTCCCATGTCATCATCACAAGCTGTAAAGCCAAGCACTACCAGAAAAGAAGAAAGCAACCAACCCCAACTTTTACTCCAATAATTCTTTGATAATTCCATATCCTTTTATTTTTATATTAAAAGTTCAATCGTAATCCCAGCTGTCCCGTAAAATTGAAAGCATTTTCAGAACGCTTCGTTTCAACAGTTCCCTTGTAATCGAAATAGTAACAAATTCCTCCTTCCGCATATACCGAAACAAAACGGATAAGCGGGTAAGCAACCCCAACACGGGCATACGTCGTCCATAGCACTCCCGGGATACGAATATGTTCGTACCCGTACGAGTTTTTAAGTTTTCCGGCAAGGTTCACCTCTGCCAGTATTCCCGCATTAAAATAACAATATGGACGGGACCAATTGGTTAATCGATAATTCACGGAAACCGGCATGCCCAAGAAATGCAATGATTGTTTCTGAACAACCCGATCGCTCGATACATATTTCCATTTGGAACGCAAGTATGTATATGTCAATCCGGTTTGAAAACTCCAACGTTCGTTTATCGGGTAAGACAAAGATACCCCGAACGAAATAGGCATGGAATGTTTTACCCGGGTAGTTCTCTCCGGCAAATAACTAGGAGTCGAAGTTGCCCGGGATAAAAGAGGCTCATCTTCATCATTCGGATTGGAATTATCATTCCATACGTTATCCATCGCTGCCATATCACCACCATTATTTAGAGAAACTCCTGCTAATCCCATATTCCCACTGCCCACGCCAATACGCCATTTCCGAGGTGACTTCTTTACCAAAGGGGCATTAACATGACTAACTAACGAAATAAAGGATTTTTCCTCTTCACGAGGTGACAAATACAAGGTGCTATCAAGCGATGTGATAGTACATTCCTGCACAAATTGTTTCGATAAAACTTCTTTCCCGAGCACATAAGAAGGCAACTCGCTCACGCTTAAAGGTGCCACGTATAATTTGGCATCAGGTATTGAGAATAGAGGTATTGAATTACTCTTTTGTACCGCAGCAAGACCAGCTATATCATCTTCATCCGTGTACCACCAAAATAACACACCCCCTACCGCCAACAAGAATAAAGCGACCACGGCAGCGACACGACGTATCCATCCATGAACAAGCCGACGACGAGGAAGCCGGGCGGAAATTCCTTCCCAAGCAACTTCCGTCGGGCTATATTCCACATCGTACAGCCTTTCCCGGAAAATATCATCAAATCGCTCTCTCTTATCCATAATCAGTACATCTTTTTAATCATCTCCTGCAAACTCTGCCGGGCGCGGGCATATTGCGAGCGGGAGGTTCCTTCCGTAATATGAAGCATCTCTCCGATCTCTTTATGCGAGAACCCTTCGATAGCGAACAAATTAAACACCGTACGATACCCCTCGGGCAACTGCCGGATCATTTGCAGCATCTCCTGCTCTGTCAACGTTTCCAAAACCGAAGGTATGGTATCCTCGACATCAATCTCTCCCTCTATCACTTTAGAAAAAATTCTTTCCTTGCGAATCTTTTCCAAAGCGCAATTGATAAAAATCCTCCGCACCCATCCCTCCAAACTTCCGGCAGCGGTATATTCATTCAACCGGGTGAAAATCTTCACGAAGCCGTCTTGCAATAAGTCCCCAGCCGCATCCCGATTTCCGGCATAACGGATACACACGCCCATCATTCTGGGAGCGAAATATTCATACAGAAACTTTTGTGCTTTCGGATTACCTTTCCGGCATTCCTCAATCACCCACGCTTCGTCCATTAGTCTCGTTTATTTTCCTTTTCACAGGCAAGATGCAATTTTTTATTCAAACGTTGCACGAGGGCAATAAAAAATAAACAATTCATTGTTTTTACTTTTAAACATTGATTCGTATTTTTGCCCCTCATTAAAACACAAAAAGAAAGCAATATGTTGAAAGAAATTTTATCCATCTCAGGAAAACCGGGATTATACAAATTAATTAGCAATACATCGAACGCTTTAATCGTAGAATCATTACTTGACGGAAAACGCTTTCCTGCTTATTCTAACGCAAAAATTATTTCTCTTGAAGATATTTCCATATACACGGAAGATGAAGATATGCCCCTGAAAGAGGTATTCAAAAGAATATACGAGAAAGAAGAGGGCAAACCGGCAATCAATCACAAGGAATCTGCCGCGGACATCACGAACTATATCGACTCTGTCGTGCCGGAATACGATGCAGACCGGGTATATGTATCCGATATGCGGAAAATGATCCAATGGTATAACCTGCTGTTGGAAAAGAATATGCTGAACCTCGAAGAGGCCGAGGAAAAGAAAGAAGAAGAGAAGAAATAGTTTATAAAGTTTATAAGGTTTATAAAGTTTGTAAGGTTCTTTACTTTATCACTTTATAAACCTTATAGACTTCACGAACTTTATAGACAGCCATGGCAAACGATTATTTCCAATTCAAAAAGTTTATGATCCGTCAGGATAAATGTGCCATGAAAGTAGGTACAGACGGTGTTCTTTTGGGTGCATGGGCAGATCTGACGGCAGCGCATCGTTTACTTGACATTGGAACAGGTACAGGGCTGATAGCCATCATGGCGGCACAACGCAATTCGACGATACAAATAGATGCCGTAGAAATTGACCCAGTTGCTTGCGAACAGGCGAAAGTAAACGTGCAAAACTGCCCGTGGAAAGAACGTATCCGACTTTTCCAAGGAAGGGTACAGGATTTCAAACCGACTTACCTGTACGACGTTATCACGTGTAACCCGCCTTTCTTTATCAACTCCACCAAAAATCCGGAATTAAACAGGGCACTCGCACGCCATTGCGAAACTCTCTCTCACGAGGATATTTTAAACGTCGCAGAAAAATTATTGACCCCGGAAGGAAAACTTTGTGTTATTCTGCCGGTTCCCGAGACGGAGCATTTTATAACATTAGCCCAACCTCGTAAATGGTTTGTTAACAAATTTACAACAATTCATCCGACCCCGAACAAACCTCCGAAACGCAAATTACTGGAAATTTCAAGAAAGCAGAAACCGACTGAAAATAAAACTATTATACTCGAAATAGAACGTCATTTTTACCACGAAACCTACGCTCAATTAACAAAAGATTTCTATTTGAAACTATAAATCCGGGAGGGCATTTATTACATTTTGTTTGCCAGATTTAAATCTATATACACAAAAGATTAACGATCTATTAACTATTAAATCATGGAATACGCCCTATCTTTGTAATGTAGAAAACAGATAGAAGACACAGTTTTTTTTCATAAGTTTGTATGTTTAGGTTAGTAGTTAGTAATTAAATAAGAGATCGCCCCATCGGTCTCTTATTTTTTTATTACCTTTAACCGCATTTTAGGATGCAAATCATGTTGTTGTCAAATTTATATATTATTTATGCAAACCACTGTCTCTTTAGGAATAGATATTGGCGGCACCAATATCGCATTCGGAATCATCGATAAAAATGGGAATTGCCTGGCAGACGGCTCTTTACCCACAACAGCGTATAATACCCCTCAAGATTTTGTCCTGGATTTACACAAAACGGTAAATAAAGAACTATCCAAACTGGAGGTCAAATTGATTGGCATCGGCGTCGGCGCCCCTAATGGAAATTATTTCAACGGAACCATTGAAAATGCAGCTAATTTGAAGTGGAAAGGTACTATTCCTATGGTCGAATTGCTAGTAAAACAATTTGGCGTACCTTCCTTTATCACTAATGACGCAAAAGCTGCAGCAATCGGGGAAATGATATATGGCGGGGCAAAAGGGATGAAAGATTTCGTGATTATTACACTGGGAACCGGATTAGGTAGCGGTATTGTGGTAAATGGAAAACTTGTTTACGGACACGATGGACTGGCTGGAGAAGTCGGGCACACGCTCGTGTGCGGAGGCGACAGATACTGCAATTGCGGTCGCCGGGGATGCCTCGAAACTTACGCTTCGGCAACCGGAATCAAACGCACGGCTTGCGAATTGCTCGCCCTTGAAAATACACCGAGTGCTTTAAGAGATATTCCCTACACGGAAATCACGGCAAAGAAAGTATATGATGCAGCTCAAAAAGGAGACCCCATCGCACTCGAAGCTTTCAAGATTACCGGTGAACAATTGGGCAAAGCACTGGCAAACCTGGTTGCCATTATCAGCCCAGAAGCTATATTCCTGCAAGGAGGGGTTGCAAATGCCGGAGAATGGCTTTTCAAAACCACACAGGAACAAATGGAAGCCAATATGTTGTACGTATTCAAACAAAAAGTAAAAATATTACGCTCGTCCCTTCCCACGAATGCCGCTATATTCGGGGCATCCGCGCTTGTATGGAATGAATTAAACGCTTAGAAATAAACATCATGAAAACACGACTCCTTATACTCCTGCTCTGTTCTATCGGGACGTTCACGTCCTGCCGAAAAGAAAAAGAAACTCGAGTTACGGACTACGTTGATCCATTTGTTGGAACTGCCGGGCAAGGGCATTGCTTCCCGGGAGCCGCCATACCATTCGGAGGCATCCAACTCGGTCCGGATAACCCACGTAGCGGTTGGGAGTGGTGTTCCGGCTATCATTACAGTGATAGCATTATTTCTTCGTTTTCACATTCACACCTGAGCGGTACCGGAATCGGGGACCTGCAGGATATTCGTCTTCTGCCGGTCACGGGTAGACCGCAACCAGGAGAAAGTGCCATCGACTTTATCACGTCCGGGTACGCCAAGTTCTCCCATGCTAACGAGATCGCGGAACCAGGATTTTATAGTGTGACCTTCGATAATGGCATAAAGACTGAATTGTCTGTCACTGCCCGTTGCGGTATGCACGCTTACCAATACCCGGCAAATTCCGTTTACGGGGTGACCTTGGATTTAACCACGGCTAGAAATTGGGATCGGACAGTGATGACCTCCATCAAGAAAATAAATAACCGCACGATACAAGGGTACCGTAAATCCACCGGTTGGGCGAGAGAGCATAACGTCTATTTCTTCATGGAATTTTCGCAGGACGTTGATGTTTGGGCGGGTAGCGATTCCTTGCAACTACTGAAGAACGGGCAGAAAATCGTTTCCGACAAAGGATACGCGTGGATAGATTTCGGAACTGTAACCAACAAAGTATTGGTAAAAGTCGGTATATCCTCTGCCAATTGCGAGGGAGCTGCAGCTAATCTGGACCGGGAACTTCCTCACTGGAGTTTTGACAAAGTGCGCCGGGAAGCCAAACAACAATGGAAACGGGCTTTATCTCGAATCAAAGTTGAAGGCGGAACAAAAGAACAAACACGAACATTTTATACTGCCCTTTACCACGCTTACCTTGCCCCCTACCTGTTCTCGGACGCACACGGGAATTACAAAGGTCCGGACGGGGAAATCCATAGTGTAGGCAAAGAAAACCAATATACCGTATTCTCGCTGTGGGATACGTTCAGAGCTTCGCATCCGTTATTCACCATCACGCAAAAAAACAGGGTAAATGATATGGTTAACTCGTTTATCCGGCATTACGAGGCCTACGGGTTATTGCCGAACTGGGAATTAATGGGTAACGAGAGCCATTGCATGATCGGCAACCACGCCATTCCGGTCATCACGGAAGCTTACTTGAAAGGCATACGGGGATATGACGTTGAAAAAGCTTACGAGGCGATGAAGGAAACTTCTCTTTCCAAGGGACACGGGTTGGGAGTTTTCCGGGAATACAATTATATACCTTGTGACTTGGAAAAAGAATCGGTATCCAAAACCCTTGAATTCGCATACGATGACTGGTGTATCGCGCAAATGGCAAAAGCTTTGGGCAAAGAAGACGACTACCTTTATTTCATGGAATCATCCAAAAACTACAAGAATGTGTTTGATCCCTCGACCGGACTCATGCGAGGCAAATTAGCCGACGGCAGTTGGAGAACCCCCTTCTCTCCTTTCTCTTCCACACACCGGGATGATGATTACACGGAAGGAAACGCTTGGCAATACTCGTGGTTTGTACCCCATGACATTGAAGGGCTCATCGCTTTGCACGGGGGAAAGGAAAACTTTGCACTCAAATTGGATAGCCTGTTCACACTTCCTTCTGTCATAGAAGGCAGTAATGCCTCTCCCGACATCAGTGGATTGATCGGACAATATGCCCACGGAAACGAACCTTCTCATCATGTGGCTTATTTATTTAACCACACGGACAAACCTTACAAAACGCAATATTACGTGGATAAAATCCGCCGGGAACTCTACACGGATCGTCCGGACGGGCTATGCGGCAACGAGGATTGCGGGCAAATGTCTGCATGGTACGTCTTTTCCGCATTAGGATTCTACCCGGTCAATCCCTGTGACGGCAAATATCAGTTAGGAACTCCGATGTTTGAAAAAGTAATTATCAAACTTGGACAAGACCGCCGTTTCGTGATAAAAGCCAACCGGGAAAACGATCAATATATTTACGTGAAAAAAGTATTATTGAATGGAGAATCCCTAGATCGTACATGGATCACCCATGACGAAATCATGAATGGCGGAGAACTCGAATTTGAATTAAGTACACAAGAAGAAATTGAAAATTGAGCATCTGCATTTTCAATTTTCAACTTTCAATTTTCAATTGTTATGAAGAACATTGGGGTAATTCTAGCCGGAGGTTCCGGACGTCGCTTAGGCAGCGAACTACCAAAGCAATTTATTATTATTGCCGGGAAAACGGTATTGGCTCACACGTTGACAACATTCGAGGAAAACGAGCATATCGACGAAATCGTTATTGTCGTCCATAAAGATTACTTGAATGAAACACGGGAAATCGTCACGGCCGAAGGTTTCCACAAGGTAAAAATGATTATTCCCGGCGGAAAAGAACGCTACCACTCTACTTTGGCTGCTTTAAACGCCTACCCGAACGAAAAATGCAAATTTATCATCCATGACGCAGTCCGGTTATTCGTCACCCAGCACATGATCGACGACACAATCGAAGCGCTCGATCATTATCCGGCTTGTACAACAGCCATTCCTTCCACCGATACGATTCTGCAAAGTGATACATCCGGTCAATTCGTGAACAAGATTCCCGATCGCTCTACCCTATTTCAGGTACAAACCCCACAAGGTTTTCTAGTGGAAACATTACGCGAAGCTTATAATCAAGCATTAACAGACCCCCATTTCTTCAGCACGGACGACTGTGGAGTGGTAAAACGCTATTTACCGGACACGGTGATCAAAATCATCGAAGGGTCGCCTTCTAATGTTAAATTAACTTACAAAGAAGATATTTCCATCATAGAACGACGTCTTTTAAGTTAGAAAAAGATACATTTGTCGCTGAAGAAGTATAGACGTGTATTAGATCGGCGCCATGAGAATTTTATTTGTAGGCATTCTTGTAATCTTGTTTTCTTTATCAGGGCAAGGACAAAAACGAGATATTGTATATAACGCATCATTATCGGGATTCGTTTCCACACAAAAGACATTACCCTTTTGGGCTGTAAGCAATCGGCATGGACTCATGCCAAACGGGAACGGTACTCTCCTCGAACTGGGGCTATATTCCGATTTCACGAACAAACATAAGATTCAATTCGCATATGGGATATCTGCCGGAGGGTATTTATCCCGCCCGGGAAACAAGATCATCTTAGACCAACTTTTCGCCAGTGCCCGTTGGCGCAATCTTCGTCTTGACCTTGGTATGATTCACCCGGAAGAGCAATATAACGGCGTTTCCTCCACCAATGGAGATTTCGTCCGATCAGGTAACTCCCGGACATTCCCCGGGTATAACTTGAGAAGTGAATTTATTAAAGTGCCCTTGACCAAAGGAATTATCGCCTTCAGATTCAATTGGGCTGATTACATGATGATTGACGATAGTTACATGAAAGACATCCGCCTGCACAATAAATCTCTCTACGTGAAAATCAAGCCTCATCATCGCCTGGAAATCATTGCCGGACTTGAACATTGGGCACAATGGGCTGGTAAACATCCTACTTTGGGCAAACAACCGGGTTCTTTCAGTGATTACTCTCGGATTATTTTCGCCGAAGGAGGAGGTGCGGGATCTACTGTTAGCGACTCGATCAATGCCTTAGGGAATCACTTGGGGAGGGAACATCTAAGAATTAATTATTTAGCAGACAATTACATCTTATCATTCTATCACGATATTCCTTTTGAAGACGGCTCAGGCACAGACTTCCGTTCCTTCCCGGATGGCACATATTGCTTTTATTATGGCTCAAAGAACCCCGAACAATGGATTTCTGATGTAATATACGAGTTTTATTACACGAAATATCAATCCGGTTCCCAGCATGATCGCCCAGCAACACCGGATGAAATTGCAAAACAAGACCCGAATAGTCATTTTTATGGCAGAAAAGTACTCGGGGGATGTGACAACTATTTCAATAACGGAGAATATGCCAATGGCTGGACGCTATACGGGCAAGTCATCGGTAGCCCGTTCATGACTCCCGGTTTAAGCGGTAATCTGATTAGAATTATCAACAACCGGGTCATCGCCCACCATATCGGAATAAAAGGTATGGCATGGAAAACCACTCCTTACAAGCTAATGCTCTCGTATTCCAAAAACTACGGAACGTATAAGGATAAATTCAATAAAGACCAATTCTCCGGAGCTTTAGAGGTAACCCTTCCCTTCCACAACTTACCATTCTCGGTAGAAACAGGTATTTATGGGGATTTAGGAAAACTTTTCAAGGACAATTTCGGATTCACTGTCAAACTCAGCCGAAAAGGGAAATTGCTTAAATAGAAGAAGGCTTATCACGGGAGAGATCATTTTCCAATTGAAAAAATATATTCCCGTAAAAATAAAACATCGCAAAAAATATCAACATCAAAGCTCGTGAATTTGCCCACGATAGAGTAACACATGAATTACTCACAACCAGGAATACACATATTATAGCAAGTATCAAGAACGAAAATTTCTTTCTCTTGATCATTCGATAAATCGACACAAAAAACACAAAGAGGATAACCGACAATCCGACAATTCCTCCTGTAATCCAATATTGAAGAAAAGCGTTATTCACGTTATTGAATTGCGCAATATTTAGATCAGACGCCTCGTACCACGCTTTAATCCGATGTTTCGTCATGACTCCCAATCCCCATAATGAAAACTCGTCTAAATGCTTGAAGCTTTCTTTTATAAATGCTAATCTTGGAGCCAAAGTTCCACCCACGAATTGACCATCCCGAACATTCCGCATCTCTATTTCCATCTCCTCTATCCGCTCCTCATACTTTTTCAAATCCGAAAGCAATACAAAAGTCAATACAACCAACAAAGTTCCTCCAAAAACCCAAACACGCCGCCAAAAGGAAAACTTTTTGAACAAATATATATTCATGACTAAAAAACCAAGTAAAAAGCCGAATATAGCTGATTTAGTAACCGTGAAAGAAAGGAATAACACGAACATCCAAAACATACAGATGACGCATATCTTTCTATTCCATCGCTTTTCTATGATTATTAGGAAATAAGTTATTAACGCAGATACTGCCAAAAGCATAGCTTGAACCTCCAACCAATATTTACTTCCCAAGACAATCCTATTTTCCCCGAACCGATTATCATACAACATTCCCAAAGCCTCGCCCGGGGCTGTAAACAAACGGGTACCCGTTATCATGAGAAGAATATACAGATTCAACAATAAAGACCCCACGCAAAAATAAAAAAGGAAACGCTTCACCAAAGCCGGCGTCAACCAATCTTTCCATGTCACAACAAAAATAGGGACCAAAACAAAATTAAGAGCTAAAGCTTCAAACGTTCCGTAACTAGGCTTAGCGATAGGATTCCCCTTTAGTAAAACGATAATCGTATGCAATGAAAAGTAAAGTAAGAATGCCACGTTAACCCCAATGTACAATCGTTCTGACATTAAATTCGTCCATACCTGCTTTCCATTCTTCCACCACAATAACAGAACAAATATCAATAAAAGGAAATTGAAGACATTACCATACAACGGGGCAACACTTCCCAACAGGAAAGCAACAGAAAGAAAAAAATAGCTCTGAAACTTCACCATCCAGCTCATAATATACATTTGGCATACAAATATACAAGATATATCTATCTTATAGCATCTGAACGCCAAAAATATTAAACACGTATGAATTATAGAAGCCGTTATACAATTAAATTTCTTGGCACATAGGCAATTATTCATAATCCTGCACTTTTGTACCAAGCGCATCTAAATGTCGTTGTGGAACAAAAGGCGTTACGGAGGAACATTTGCACATAAAGATATCGCATTTGAATTCGGTTCTGCTATCAGTGTGCCTTTTAAGCTATATACACACCAATGCCATCAAGCACAACCTTGTTCCGGCAGAAGTCATTTCGGCGCAGGCAAGTATTATCTACGCCAACGAAACCGACGGGTTGAACGTGGCAATATTCGACATGACAGCAAAGCAATAGCGGGAAGACAATCTCTGATTCATGGTCAAGTTCAGTAGAAAAGGGAAATAGCTTAAATAGAAGAGGGCTTATCACGGGAGAGATCATTTTCCAACCGGGAAAATATATCCCCGTAAAAATAAAACATCGCAAAAAATATCAACATCAAAGCTCGTGAATTTGCCAACGATAGAGTAGCACTCGAATTACTCACGACGAAGAACACACATAATATAGCAAGTATCAGGGACGAAAATCTCTTTCTCTTGATCATTCTGTAAACCGACGCAAAAAACACAAAAAGTACCGTTCCCAACCCGACAATTCCTCCTGTTATCCAATATTGAAAGAAAGCGTTATGCATATTAGTAAATGGTTCCAGATTCCAATCCGGCGTCTCAAACCACGCTTTAAGCCGATGTTTCGTCGTGACTCCCAATCCCCATAATGAAAACTCGTCCAAATGCTTAAAACTCTCTTTTATATATGCCAATCTCGGAGCCAAAGTTCCTCCCACGAATTGCCCCTCCCGCACATTCCGTATCTCGACCTCCATCTCCTCTATCCGTTCCTCGTATTTTTCCAAATCCAAAAGCAACACAAAAGCCAATACAACCGACAAAGCACCCCCAAAAACACAAACACGCCGCCAGAAAGAAAACTTCTTGAATAAACATATATTCATAACCAGGAAACCGAGCAAGAAACCGAATATAGCCGACTTGGTGACTGTAAAAGAAAGGAATAGCACGAACATCCAGAACATGCAAAGGGCACATATCCTTTTATTCCATCGCTTTTCCACGATTGTCAGGAAATAGGCAATCAATGCAGATATTGCCAGAAGCATCGCTTGAATATCTAACCAATACCTGCCTCCCAAAACAAATCGATTTTCCCCAAACCGGCCATCATACAGCATCCCCAAAACCTCACCTGGAGCGGTAAACAGGCGGGTACCCGTCATCATCAAGAGAATATACAGATTCAATAGCACCCCCCCCGCGCAAAAATAGAAAAGGAACCGTTTTAGCAGCTCCGGTGTCAGCCAATCCTTCCACATCACGACAAAAATCGGGACTAAAACAAAATTAAGTGCCAATACTTCAAACATCCCATAACTAAACTTAGCCATGGGATTCCCTTTTAGCAAAACAATCACTGTATGCAATGAAAAGTAAAGCAAAAATACCACACTAACCCCTATATACAGCCGTTCCGACATGATATTCGCCCATACCTGCTTCGCATTCTTCCAGCACAACAACAGGAGAAACGCCAATAAAAGAAAATTAAAGACATTACCATACAACGGGACGACACTTCCCAAAAGGAAAGCGACAGAAAGAAAAAAATACCCCTGAAACTTCACCATCCAACTCATAATATGCATTTTCCGTTTCAAATATAGTATATATCTATCTTATAGCATCTAAACAATAAAAAATAGTAAACACGTATAACATAAAGAACACGATATATAGATATTAACATAAAGAAGCTGGTATACGCTCTACTATTGATCTCTCATAATTATCATTTTGAAGCCTTTTTCGATGGGATATTTCATTCTTCTTGGCTTCATTGACATATTTCCCTTCAATTTGTATCTTATCCTTTGCTTTACGCAAAAACCACTCATATTCAATGTCAACGTGCCCAATATCGATTGCCCAATAACCTAACTTCGCCAAATCATAACTCAACACAGTTGCTGTCTGTCCCAATGCTATAAGGATCAATTTTTTGTCCCCGTATTTTACCGCCGCATTCATAATATCATCGTATTTTTCGTACGCATCTATCGCAGGACACAAAATACGTTGCATTGAACACACATGGTCAAAAAGATCATTATTTACCCCCAAACGGCTATACACCCCCTCTATCAGGAGCACATCCTGCCCCGACCATATACGTTTGATTTTTTCCAGATAACCGTTACATCCATCCTTATTCTTGTACATGAAATAAAATCGTGTAAACGAGGCATCATAATACACCCGCCCAGGTTTTACATAAAGGGCAAAAACATCATATGCCTTTGTAAAATGGGCGAGCCAAAAAACTTTTGTACGTAAGTTCAAATTTTCTTGTGAAACGAGAGCATAAGGCAAACCTACAATATGATTCGGTAGTTCTACTGTCAGTACTTCTTGCAATCTTTCCGACAAAGAAACATTGTAATGACAGAAACCATTTCCTTTACCACGTATAAGGTTAAACTCTCCATCTCCATACCGACTGACTGAACAATGCTCCCGAAGTATTTTGTCCAAAGTTTCATCCGTTGACCTAATATCGGGAATAAAACTTAACGCTTCCTGCTTTTTTCGGAAACGTCGTCGATACTTCAAAAGACGAAAACTTAATTCCAAGTAATAGAAAATATTGCTCATCACACATCCTCCGACTTCTCATCTTTTAAATATTGATCTATTCCACTCTCACACCACGTTGCCTTTTCTGCCATCTTTTCAAAATAATATTTGAAATTTTTATCTCTATTTTGCATGAATTTATCCTCATGCCACAAATGAAAACCGATAGCCGCAAACTTCAAGGCTAATTTTTTACAACCAATATTCAATAGACGGATGCTAAAATCATAATCTTCCCCTCCCCAGCCGACATAATATTCATCATACCCGTTTATTTGCAACACGTCTTTTTTCCAGAAAGAAGTATTACACCCCAATCCCGGACGAGTTTTACGACGTGGGGCAAGATATTTCGCAAGCCATAGACAATGAATAGAATTTTCCCTCCGGGTTACACCCAAGGTGAAAAATCCCAACGAACGATATGTGCCGTTCCGACACAATCGCTCTGTTTCTGCTTGCGTGAGATTTACCCGTCCCCCTTTTATATAATATCCTTCTCGAGCACACGAAATATGATCCATTACAAAATAGGGATGTAAAACCATATCTCCATCGATTTGGATAATATACTCATACTTAGCCACGGCTATACATTTATTACGGATTTTAGCCACACGAAATCCGTCATCTTCCTGCCAAATATGCAACAGCGGAACCGGAAAATCTTTCTGAAAGCTTTCGATCAAAATTTTTGTATCATCTTTTGAGCCATCATCACCAATAATAACTTCAGCAGGAAGTTGTTTCTGCCTCTTTATACTCTCCAAGCATAACGCAAGAGCTGCAGGTCTATTATAAGTGGATATAATAAGTGATGTTTGTAACATTGATAACTTGAATTAACTATACAGTATGTTTTTAGCCATTTCTCAACCGATCAATAAACGATCGTTTAATGATATTAACATATGAAATATTCTGAATTTCCCGACAAAAAACCTAAACATCTAATTATTAGCACGTAAAAAATATCATACAAAAGGCTGACATGACGTAAAAATAATATATATTTGTAACGCATTAAACGATCGTTTAATCAGCTAACGACGCAAACAGAGCACAACAAAAACTTACGTATGAAAAACTACACGATCGGCTTCTATCTCGAAAAGTTATACTACTCTCCACAATTCGAACCTGTCATCAGAGAACTTATCAAACGGGAAATTCCTTATGTAGTGATTATCCCGAAAACAAGAGATCGTGACGAAATAAATCAAAGGGAAGAATCCATCAACTATTGTAAGCAAAATAACTTCACGTATTGCCTTGAGGAAGAAGATTGTTTTTGCAACGTACTCGTCTTCGGCAATACCCCCCGTCATATACACACGCAATTCAACAAATCAGCATTTATCAATCATGGTGTATGGGGAGGTAAGACTATGAACATAGAACCCGGCTTGAATGAAGTGGACATACGTTTTCTGGATGGCAAATTCTTAGAAGAATACCTATGTGAACTTTATCCCGAGAAAAAGCACATCTTCTACGCATCCGGTTATTCCAAACTGGATAATTACTTTAAACTAACGGATGATGACCGGAAAAAATTCCTTCTGGAACGTCATCTGGATATCAACAAAAAAACAATACTTTACGCTCCGACCTTTTACCCGTCTTCAGTGTTAAAAATGGGGAAAAAGTTCGCAGAAGACTTTGCCGATTGTAATATTATATTGAAACCTCATTCACATCTTTTCCTGCGTAAAAAATATCGAAAAGACTTGCTCCGCCTTCAGTCATGGGCTGGTGCACCCAATGTTTACCTGGCAAATTTCAACGAAACCAATATTCTCCCGTTTCTTCATGCTGCAGACCTGTTAATCTCCGATATGTCAAGCGCCGTGTTTGAATTCTCCGGAGTCGGCAAACCCGCTATCATCAATATGTTCCTACACTATCGCCCCATAGACAGGCTATTTCCGCACAAAGTACGCAAACGGTTAGACATCTCAAAGTTTTATCTGTGGGAAGTTGGCGATACCCCGAAAAACTACAAAGAAATGGTACAATATGCTCGTGAAAATCTAGCTAACCCAGACAAAAACAAGACCAAACGGGAAGAATTATCCCGTTACGTCGTTGGTGAAGTAGACGGGAAAGTATCCGAAAGAATCGTGAACAAACTACTGGAACTAGCTAAAATTTAGATAAAATCGTGTATCTGTCCCGGATTGTCTTTGCCCGATCTGTAATTCGAGCAATCTCGTCACTCGAGAAATGAATATCATGTTCCATTTCCTCGATAATCTTCATACGGTCAAAAAACGTTCGTAGTTTCTCAAAATCATCATGATCCTGACGATAATCCCGTTCCAACAATAAATGTCCCCATGCAACCTGTAACCCGTGCAAGGTCGTCCGAGTCGGGTAAAGATCATCTATCGCATGGCTGATTAAATGTTCCGCCCCACTCGCCGGACGGGAACTATTTGCCAACACCATCGCCAATCCAGAAATTACTAACCCATTCGCTAGATCACCAATAAAACGATCCGTACTGATATCATCTATCGAGTACGACATCACGGAATTGCCACTCAAAGCAGCCAATGTTAAAGCAAAATTATTGATATGTTCTCCATTCTCCACGTTCGCCAGTTTCCAATCTTTCACGGCACTGGCATTAGAAACCAAGTCTCCCACTCCTGCCAATAATAATTTTCGGGGTGACCTTCTTATAATCTCGATATCCGCAATTATCCCCAACGGAGCTTTCACCCCGAAACTCTGCTTTTTCCCCTTTTGCACAAGACGTGCAATGGGAGAATAAATCGCATCATTCGACAACGTGGAGGGAGCTGTAATATAACTCAAATTCAAATCATTCGAAATCATCTTCACGGCATCAATAACGCTTCCACCCCCGAAAGCGACTAAAAGCGCATCCTTATTCGTGATATTTCCCATGACTTCATGCGCCTCTTCGTAAGAACCACCTTGAATAAGCAGGATGTCATCAAATGACAATAAATCCACCTGTTGCTTGTAAAGTTCTTTCAACTCCGGTGAAGTGACCAGAATTTTCTCCTTGAAAAAAATATGATTGCGCCGTAATATTTCATCCATATGGATGAATATATTTTCTCCTATCTCAAGGACAATCGGTACATTTATAATTTTGGAATACATTATTTCGTGCTTCTTATCTTTTCAACCAATTCCGACGTACTAATCCCTTTCGTGTAAGGCAAATACACCATCTCTACATGATGTTCCTCCAAAAACTCAGGCGTCACCCGGATTTGTTTCAAATATCCCTCTCCGCTCCAATCATCACCGTGCACAATAACATTAATCCCGTATTTCTTGATATATTCTTTATTATCGTATTCTCGAATAATAAAAGCGTCATCCACGTAACGACACGCTTTCACGACTTCCAGGCGGTCTTGTTCGGATAAAAAAGGTCGGCGTTTATAAGAAGCCACCATATCATCCCCATTGATCGCAACGATCAAACGGTCGCCCAATGCTCTTGCGCGTCGTAACAACTCAACGTGACCGAAATGAAATAGGTCAAAAACTCCTATCACGTATACATTCTTCATACAATTCATTTTAGATACCACAAATTACGGCACCAAAGATAATGAATAATACGGTATCTACGTACTCTTCTTGATTTTTCTCAACATCCCGTCCAGCCGATCCCACACCTGCTCCACGGTAAGGCGATCAAACATTTCCCCATCCAACAACATTCCTCTTTCCGCCTCGGGAATAAAATCCAACGGGCTTATACCTTGATAACGTTCATCACGAGAAGGCAACCACTTTTGCTTGTTCACCCAAGGCGGGTATATCGCCAAGCCGGGAATCCCGCAAGCCTGTGCCATATGACGGGGACCACCCTCGTTTCCGAAAAAGAAATCTGACAGAGAGAGCATTGCAACTAACTTCCGCAACGAATCAGCTTCCACATTCACGAAAATATGTTTGTCTCCCTCCATCTCGTCATACAAGGCTAATGCTTCAGCTTTTTCTTCCTTTGAATAATTAAAGATCAATTGCGCATTATACTTCCATACCAAGCGGGACAACACTTCTTTCATTTTTAGAATGTCCCACTTCTTATCAACCACACGGGTAAAAGGAGTACACAACACTACCAACCGAGAGAAATCGATCCCTCGTTCAACCATGTATCTTCTAAAACCATCCCTCTCCTCATCAGTCACCTGAAGTTTGAAATCAGTCTCGTACACGATCTGTCCCTCCCGTTCCAGGGGTTTTACCAACAATAAATTACGGGAAACCTCGTCCAATTCCTCATATTGCTGATTCCTAAGCCGATAATTATGAAAGAAAAGATTGTAGTATTTTCGGGTACCAATACGGTATTTCGTGCCCAAGGAAAAAATACTAAACCATAATGTCTTCAGAGTCGAACGCGTATCAACAATCACATCATAGCGTTCCTTGCGCATCAATCGATACACTTTCACCAAGTAAGTAAAAAAATGATTATTCTCCCGGTCAGAAAACGTAATTACCCGATCGATATCTGGGTGATCCCGGAACAAAGGTTCAATAGATTCATTCACGACATAGTGAATCTCCGCGTCAGGAAAACTCTTTCGAATCGTACTGCAAATCACGACAGACAACACGGCATCCCCTACTCGACGAAAACGAATCACTAAAACCTTTTTTACTGGCATCCTAATTTTTCCTTTCTATATAAAACCGGATTCAAGTTCGGATCATTATACATTTTCATCTGCTTATAGACTCTCATGTATTTTCTTCCCGCCTCAATATCCTCTAAAAACTGATTAATGGCAACGATCAAATCATGTTTCTGTTCCAATAAAACGTACAACTTCATTTCACATTTCCTCACGTGCTCTTGGGTAACATTCACTCGCCTCACTTCCTGCTCCATGTGATATATCTTCAAGCACAAAATTGACAACCGGTCTAATGCCCAAGCCGGACTCTCCGTGTTTATCGTGGCATGAGGCAATATCTTCACCTCCTTGAATCTATCCCAGAAATAATCATCTATCAACTCAACCACATCCGTGCGCCACTGGTTCGATTCGTCTATCCGGCGTTTGATTTGTAAAGCATACCCAGGCTCAATGTCCGGGTCACGTACAATATCCTCCAAGTGCCACTGAACAGCATCTATCCAGTTCTTTTGAAACAGATAATATTCAATCGATCCATATTCATATGGATTTTCAGCCTCAACCTCCGTGTTATCCGTCACGTGATAACACGCTGTCGCCTTCTCAAAAATTTGATAACTCAATTCTGCAAATAACATGTGTCCCGTTCTCAATTGCTTGTTATATTTACAAATATAACAAAAAGTATTCCAATTTTCACTCCATTCACGATAAAAACGAAAATAAGCTATTTTCAAAAAACATCTCCGATCAAACCAAGAAACGTATCCGAGGAAGAAAGGAATATTTACTGATATACAATCGTAAACAGAATATATTTTTTACCTTTGCGAAAAGATTTTAAAGGAATGGTTGCCTTTATACACCAGCGCAGAGAGATCATTATGCCGATATCAATAAACGATCCTTTATTGATATCAGGTAAAGATACAAGATGTAACAAACAGCCATTTTCATAAAACATTAAAAATGAGAATACTGACAAAAAGGCAATAAGCCATTAGAACGAATAATTTGTAATAAAAAGAGATACAAAAAAACGATGGAAAAAAGAGTTGCATACCTAGACCGTAACGAGTATAACTATGGTCCTGCACCGGAGATCGGCGAAGTTCTTAAAAACTTTGATCCTAACAAATTATGTTTCTACACCCGGATCTACGATGAGGGTAAAAAAAGTATATTATCCGATTATATATCTGAATTGTACGGCATTCCGGAGAAACAAGTAATCTTAGGTTACGGGGGAGAGGACATTCTAAAACAAGTTGTTCACTGCTTTTTGGCAGGAGGCGCAAAACAGAAAACATTACTTATCCCCAAATTCTCGTGGTGGTATTACAAATCCATCGCCGACGAAGTAAACGGGAGAACCCTCTTCTATCCTCTGTTCGAAGAGGGGAATAGTTTCAAATATAACATCCAAAGTATTCGTGAATCGGTAGAAAAAGAGAAACCGGAAATGGTGCTTATGGCATCCCCCAACAATCCGACAGGTAACTCTCTGACAAAAGAGGAATTGCACGAGATTCTCTCTTTCATTCCCAGGGAAACTGTTATCGTTATCGACGAGGCTTACGCTTCATTCGCGAACAAAGATACCAGTTACATCAAACCCTTAATCGAAGAATTCCCGAATCTCCTAATCATCCGCACGTTATCCAAATTTTACGGGTTACCGGGCTTACGTCTTGGATTCGCATTCATGGGTGCCGATTTATCTGCATTCCTGAATTATAGCACAAAATACCTCGGTTACAACCGGATTACGGAAGAAATCGGGATTGCCGTGTTCAAAGCGAATGAATATTACCAAAACATAGCCGACCTGATGGCACAGGATAGAGAACTGTACATGAAAGAATTGGGTGGACTCGACGGGTTTAAAGTATATAAATCGGATGCCAACTTCATCCTGGTAAAATACCCGATTGCCATGAAAGCCAAACTTCAAGAAGCTCTTAAAGCCAAGGGATTAATCGTCAAATTCATGAACGAAGAAGACATCAACACGCATATGCGTATCACCTTGGGTACACAGAAGCAAAATCGACTAGTCATTGACACGATCAAAGAAGTTGCGCAAAATTTTAAATAGAACTTTCCGGTTCCGTCTTTTTATATAAAGGCGGAACCGATCAAGTTAAAAGCCAAATCTAAAATCGACATATGAAAGCTGTTATCCTTGCCGCAGGAATCGCCTCCCGTCTACGTCCCCTCACGAATGACCACCCAAAATGCCTGTTAAAAATAGGTAATCGTTCCCTACTGGAAAGAACCATTGATGGTCTGTTAATAAACGGGATAGACGAAATCGTGATTGTCACGGGCTATCTGAAAGAAATGATCGAAGATTTCGTCCACACGACTTATCCAAACCTTTCCGTGAAATTCATATATAACGAAGTTTACGCATCCACGAACAACATTTACTCGTTGTGGTTGGCAAAACCAGAGGTATTACACGAAAAAGAACTCATTCTTTTGGATAGTGACATTCTGTTCGATCCTCTCATGATCAAAATCCTGCAAGATGCCCCGTACAGCAATTGCCTGGCTTTGGACGGTCACAAGTTAGGAGAGGAAGAAATTAAAGTCATCGTGAACGAGAAAAACCAAATCACAGAGATCAGCAAGACTTGTTCCATTGACAAAGCGATCGGTGAATCTATCGGAATCGAGAAGATATCAAACGCATACCTGTCTGCACTTTACGATGAATTGGGGCAAATGATCCTGCGCGAGGGGTTGGATAACGTGTTTTACGAACTCGCTTTTGAACGCCTGATTTCTCAAGGACACTATTTTTACCCCGTGGACACGAGCAATTATTTTTCCATGGAACTTGATACCGTGGAAGATTTTCAAGATGCTATCAATAGAATACCTAAACATTTACAATAATGCGAATCGTACTATTTTGTGAACAGAAATACGCCATTAACATTCTACAACCGATAGAAGAAGAGGCAAATAAAGAAGGCGGACACACGATCTTATGGTATGTCCGAGAACAAAATATTCCGAAATTTCCGCTAAAGGATGAAGTAAAATGGACAAACAGCATTCAAGATATCTATGATTTTTCTCCAGAGGCAATCTTTGTCCCTTGTAACATTGTCCCCTATTATTTGCCGGGAGTGAAAATACAGATATTCCACGGTTACGCGACTGAAAAGAAAGACCATTGGGTGATCCGTCGATACTTTGACACCTATTTCACTCAAGGTCCATTGTTCACGAAAGGATTTAAAGCCCTAGCTCAAAAATACAAGGATTTTGAAGTTGTAGAAACAGGTTGGCCTCGCCAAGATTGGATTTACAACAATCTACATACTTTCAATGCGGAAAAAAAAGCGCTACTAGAGAAACATGGTAAAAGCAAACTCGTACTGTATGCCCCCACCTTTTCGCCTTCCCTTACCTCCCTGCCCTTCATCAAAGAAGGACTGGTAAAACTGGCAAAAGAAAAAGATGTACTATTCATTCTGAAATTCCATCCCTTGACGAAAGTCGAGTGGATGCAGGAATACAAAGAATTGGCGGCACAACACGACAATATACTTTGGATAGAAGACCACAACATCACGAAATATCAAATTATGGCTGATGTGATGATCAGCGATACTTCCTCCACCGTCTACGAGTTCCTGTTACTAGACAAACCGGTTATCACTTACAAGACCATCGCCAAAGACATCTATTGGCTTGACATACAAAACCCAGAGGAACTACCCGAGGCATTTGAAAAAGCACAACACGATGAAGAATACATCGCTCAACGGAAATGGATTATCGACAATTACGATCCTTATCTTGACGGTAAAGTTGCCCATCGGATGCTGGACGCTGCCAGGGATTATATCGCACGTCACGGAGTACCCGCAAAACGGAAAGTAAACCTTTGGCGTAAATACACGAGTATCAAGAAATTCGGAAAGATCAACAAGAAGTAAAATTTAGAGTGACCTCAATAAATACTTTTTTGACTTTTTCTTCTTTTCCTTACGGCGGCGTACCCGTTCGTCATGGTCATGCGTCCACTCTTTTAGCAAGCGAGTCATTTCCGCAGAATCCGAATTCGTCAACCGGGCGTATTCATCCGCAATAATATCAATCATGTCGTCCGTAGCGTTTAACCGATAGAAATTTTTCAACCCGACCAATGGCGGTATCGATATGAATTTTACTCGGTTTAAATCAACTAGGCTAAATTCGACCCCCTTCTCTGTTCGCTTTATCAATGTATTGCCCGGGGAATGGTCTACGAAATAGATGGATTGTGAATGGAAATAATGCGTGAAGCGAGTAAATTCCCGCAATATGAACTCCAAATCGGCAGGACGCTTCTCCCTCAAATCCCGAAATAAATAATCGTAATCAACTTGCTGTGAAATATAATAACTCCGGGTTACACCCCATACGTTCCTAAACACAATATAAGCCACAGGTTCAGGCGTTCCGATGCCCTTCTCTCGGAATAAATTAGCATACTCGAAAGACCGTAAAGCTTTGCCTTTCCGGATGTACGCGTAAGCGAATTGGTTCACCACGTTTGGTTTCTTGAAAGATTTCACGTTCACACGCAATCCTTCCACATCCAATATTTTAATCACGTTCCGATTATCCTCGATTACTTTCCCCTCCTCTTCAAATCGGTGGGGAATATCCAAGATTGCGTTTTCCAGCGACTTATATTTCGGGTTAATCCGGTAATCTATCATTTTATCCGTTCGTAATTGATAAACGTGTAATCACATTCATTTTTCTCGTCCGCCTGATGTTCTTCCCGAAGCACCTCTTTCCATTTCTTCGGATCAACGGGAGGAATCACTGTATCTCCCTCGCATTCCTGATGCACAACGGTAAGATACAATCTATCGGCTTTATCCCACAACTCCTTGTAGATCGTTCCGCCCCCGGTCACGAATACCTCATCTTCCCCCTTCGTCAACTCCAACGCTTCCTCCACACCACGAACAACCTCACATCCCTCTGCCTTATAAACCGGATTCCGAGAGATCACGATATTTCTCCGGTTAGGTAATGCTTTTCCCACGGACTCGTAGGTCTTACGCCCCATCAAAATCGTATGTCCTGTCGTCAACGCTTTAAAACGTTTCAAATCAGCAGACAACCTCCATACCAAACCATTGTCCCGTCCAATAACATTATTCTCCGCCGCTGCTACTATAATTGATAAAACCATGTTTCAATTTTAGATTTTGTGATTTTAGATTTCTCCACACAAGCTCTCGCTTATGCCGTAATTAATTTCATGTTCAATTCTGCATTTTCAATTAAACAGATATTGCCCCCTTTATATGCGGGTGCGGGTCGTAATCCTGCAATTCGAAATCCTCGTACTTAAAATCAAAGATACTTTTCACCTCCGGATTGATTATCATACGGGGTAAACGTCGAGGCTCACGGGTCAATTGCAGTTTTACCTGTTCGATATGATTCAGATAAATATGGGTATCGCCTAAGGTATGCACGAATTCTCCAGGCTTCAAACCACACACCTGAGCCATCATCAAGGTCAACAAAGCATAGGAAGCAATGTTGAAAGGAACCCCGAGGAAAGTATCGGCACTCCGTTGATAAAGCTGGCAGGACAGTTTACCGTTTGCCACGTAGAATTGAAATAACGCATGACAAGGCGGCAATGCCATATTCTCGATGTCCCCGGCATTCCAAGCACTCACGATCAGTCGTCGGGAATCGGGAGAATGCTTGATTCCCTCCACCACTTGCGTAATCTGATCCAAGAAAGTACCGTCAGCCTTTGGCCACGAACGCCATTGATAACCATAGATATGCCCCAAATCCCCATTCTCATCAGCCCATTCATTCCAAATTCTCACACCATGATCTTGCAAATACTTCACGTTCGTGTCGCCCTGCAAAAACCACAACAACTCGTATATAATAGACTTTAGGTGCAATTTTTTCGTGGTCAGCAAAGGAAAGCCCTCTTCCAGGTTAAAACGCATCTGATGCCCGAACACGTTCATCGTACCGGTACCCGTGCGATCTTCCTTTACCGTTCCTTCTTTCAATATTCTATCCAATAAATCTAAATACTGCTTCATAATAATTGAAAATTGAAAATTGAAAATTGAAAATGTGATTCCCAAGATTCAACCAAATGATTGAACAAAGATAGCGTTTAATTTTAGATTTTAGACTTTAGATTTTAGATTTCCATTGGACAAGCCTGATCTTATTTTGAGGTTTTATGCTTTTCAACTGGAAATCACTTTTAGGTTTTAACTTTCCTTATCATCATCAGACCATGCCGCACGGGAAGCAATACATTTTCCACGCGGGAATCGGCTTGCACCATATCATTGAATTCCAAAATTCCTTGGGTCTGGGCATCCAGCTTCACGTTAGGATCTGCTACTTTACCATCCCACAACACGTCGTCGGCAATAATCATTCCTCCCGCTCGTACCTTATCAAACACTAAATGATAATATTTAGAATACTCCCTTTTATCCGCATCGATAAACACCAGATCAAACACTTCATCCAAACGGGGGATAATCTCGCAAGCATCCCCAACATGAAACACGATATGTTCCTCTAAACCGCTTTTCTCTATAAATCCCCGGGTAAAATCCTCCAATTCGTCATTCACATCAATCGTATGCACCACGCCTCCTTCCGCCAAACCGGATGCCATAGATATTGCCGCGTACCCCGTATACGTCCCGATTTCCAAAACCCTTCGAGCTCCGATCATCTGGCATATCATTTTCAAGAATTGCCCTTGCAGGTTTCCCGACAACATTCTCGGACGCAACACTTGCAAATGAGTCGCTCGAGAAAGTTCTGCCAACACCTCGCTTTCCGGCTCGCTGTGCATCAATATATATTGCTCCAATTCCGGATTTAACTCCAGCATACTACCTCCTATTTGTATAATAATATCGATTGTTGCTCCAAATCAAACACATCCTTTGCCACCTTCAATAATAGCTCCGGAGTAATCTCATCCACTTGGGCGTAAATATCTTCCAAACTATCCACCTTGTCGTAAATCAAGAAACTCTTCCCGATAGACAACATCAGGTTCTCGTAATTCTCGGAAGAGATCGCCAGTTGACCAACCATCTGAGCCTTCGCCCGTTTCAATTGCACGGGTCCCAACTTCTCCTCGTATAAAGCTCTCATCTCCTTCTTGCACAAACTCAAACATAAATCCGTATGCTCCGAATCACACCCGAAATAAATCATGGAAATCCCCGTGTCCGAGTAAGGCGTATAGGAAGCCTCTATATTATAAGCCAGCCCGTAACGCTCCCGAATATTCAGGTTCAAACGGGTATTCATACCCGCCCCACCTAACAAATTTATCAGCAGCGACAAAGCCAGCCGGTTATCCTGCGTGTAATCATAAGCGATATTTCCTATGATACAATGACTTTGGTACGTGTCCTTATCTATCTCCACGAAACGAGGCGTATAGATTTCCGGCTTAATACGGGTCTGCAAAGGAGTCCCGCTCGCGTAACCGGAAAAATATTTCTCCACCAGTCTGACCAACTTATCAAAAGCAATATCCCCCACGGAACTGATGACCATGCGATTCGGGAAATAATTCCGTCTCACGAAGTCAAGTACCATTCCCCGTGATATTTGCCCCACGGAAGCCTCATCTCCCAGGATATTCCGTCCAATCGGATATCCCGAGTAAACCAATTCCTCAAAATCATCAAAAATCAATTCCCCGGGATTATCCTTGTACGAGTTGATCTCGTCCAACACGACATCTTTCTCCTTCTCGATCTCTTTCTCCGGGAATACGGAATGAAACACGATGTCAGCGAATAACTCCAACGCCCGCTCGTAATCTTTTGCCATAAACGTGGCGTACACGCACGTGTCTTCCTTCGTCGTGTAGGCATTCAATTCACCCCCCACGTCCTCCAGGCGACTCAATATATGATAGGCTTTTCGCTTCTCGGTTCCCTTGAATATCACGTGCTCAATGAAATGAGCCATGCCAAACTCCCCCGCCTGTTCATCCCGACTCCCCACGTTGACAATCAAGCCGCAATAAGCAGCTTTATTCGGAACATAATTATGGATCAAGCGCAATCCATTCGGAAATATGTGTGTTTGATACATTTTATTGAATAAAAAGGCTTCCTCCCGACAAATTCAAATTCACTTTCCCCGAATATTTCTTATCCCCGACAAAACCCGTCTCCAACACGGCATTCTTGTTGGTAGTAGGCTTCGCTTCCAAGGTTACTCCTTGTGGCAATTCCACTTTCATATTTTTATTCCGGTTGATCTCGAGAGCGTACCCGCATCCTTCCATGAAAGTCAGACCGACTTTTGTAGAGGAACCCTTCACTTCCACCGATGAGAACGAGATGTTTACATTCCGCACGTTCAATTCCCCCCAGCGCATATCCATCCACAACCTGTCCCCGACATCCTGCACCTCGTATTTCGTGTAAAAAGAATTCCCGGTCAAATTCTCAATCATCCCCAAGTAGCAAGTTCCCCCGGAAGTTTTTAACGTGAGGTTATCCGCCTCCATCAATTGCAGGCTGGTAGAATTACAATCCAATTTCATATCCGTACCCTCACCGATCTTCACCTTGCATGACTTGAATTCGCCATTAAACACGGCTACTTTCTCCACGTCAAACTCCCCCTTGGACTGCTTCATCGAAAATTCACCCCCTAACACTGTGTTTGCCTTGAAATTCCCGGACACGATCTCGACACTCAAATCTCCCGTGAAATCCGTCATAGAAACACCACCATCTGTACTCAACAGACGTACTTTCTTCCCCACGGGAACTTTTATATGGTAATCCACGCTAACCGTAACCCCGGAAAAAGTTTGCTTCAAGCTCATATCCTTTTTAAATACGGACTCCACGTTCAACGCCGAACCTCGTTCTTTAGCTGTTATAGCGATATATTCAAGTATTTCATCCACTTTGGCTTTATTCTTTGCTTCCACCCACACTGTAGCAGTAATGGCAAACTCCTCTCCCTCCTGCCGCACGTCAATATTTCCATACCGGTTAGATACGATCAATTCATTAAAGGAAGCCGCCGGAAAACTTTGCTTGAATTCCTTGGTACCTTCTTCCGCCCACAGGTTTAGGGCAAACAAAACTGCTATCGTGATCAATATTATTCTTTTCATCTCATTTCATGACTTAATCAAACATCTTTTCCTCGTTCTCTTCCATCGCTTTGTATCTTGCAGCCAGATAAGCAATCATCCGGCTAAACGATTCCATCGCCATCGCTGTCTGCGAATTTATCTCTTTTTTTTGTAATCTCAACATCAAATGACCGTAAAGTGCATGGAGTGCCAATTCAACATCAGACACCTCCTCCGGCAAATTCGTCTTCCGACGGTAATCCAGCAAGTTATTCGCAGCCATCATGAACAACTGCTTGTATTTCATATCCTGCGCCTCGTGCAACAAGTAAAAATGCAATTCGGTCAGCTCATTCACCATGTTTTTAATTACCTGCAAATGACCGCCTTTCACGACCTCCTCTTTTTTCATCATCTCGATCAGGTTGTCATACCATTCCCGAATCTCCTTCCGGGTATTCTCGTCTACCTGAAATCGACTGACTACATTCTGCTCCAACTGCTGAATATCCATCGCCATCGCCCTCAACATATCCTCCACTTGCCACATATACAAGATATATTCAGCTACATTACTCTTCCTTTTTTCTCGTGCAATCAACATACTAATTAAGTGATTTAATGATTGAGTGATTACGTGATTATGATCAAGCGAAACGAAATCACTAAATCGCAAATCACAGAATCTCTAAATTTTTAAAATTCTTTGAGTTTATCTATCAACCTGCGATCTCGTTTGGTCGGTCTGCCCGTACCTCTATCCCGCGATTCAAATTGTGCATAAACACCTCGCAGGATGTCCAATTTCTCCTGGGGCGTAACTTCTTCCACGAAATCAACCGCCAATTGTGCAGACATCCGCTTATCCGTCACCTGCTTCACCATGTATTCCCGTTCGATCGGGGGGACCCGTACCTTTACAACATCCCCGACTTTTACATCCCGGGAAGCTTTCACATGTGCATCGCCAATAGACACATGTCCCTTGCCGCAAGCTTCTGCTGCCAATGAGCGGGTTTTAAAAATCCGAACCGCCCACAACCATTTATCTATTCTAACCTTTTCCACGGTCTATACATTTTGAATTTATCCAAATTGTAAATTTAGAATTTAAAATCGTCAAACAGAAATCAAAATCGTAAATTATTAGACAAGCTCATCGTTTTATCCACCCCGATAAAAACAAAATTTCCAATCACCTCGCCACAATGCTTAAACATGACAGGCAACCGTTCTTCTTCCTCGCCCGTCCATTCACCCAACACGTAATCCACTTGGCTTCCCTTGGGGAAATCATTACCAATCCCAAAACGCAGACGGGCGTAATCCTGCGTTCCCAGCAATTGATTAATACTCTTCAACCCGTTATGCCCCCCGTCACTACCTTTACTTCTCAAGCGAATCGTTCCGAAAGGCAACGCCAAATCATCCACAACCACGAAAAGATTAGACAACTCGATTTTCTCCTTCTGAATCCAGTAACTCACGGCTTTCCCACTAAGATTCATGTACGTGCTAGGCTTCAACAAAATCAGAGTACGTCCTTTCAATTTCACCGTCGCCACAGCCCCGTAACGCATATCTTCAAAAACAGCATTGGACGCCTTCGCGAAGGCGTCCAACACTCTAAATCCGATGTTATGTCGTGTATTCTGGTATTCGGGACCAATGTTCCCTAATCCCACAATAAGATATTTCATCTCTCTATTTTTTCAATGATTATTGAGCGTTCTGCGCAGCTCTTGCAGCTCTTGTCAATTTCACTTGAGCAACAACAACACTCTTAGCGTTCATCAACTCAACACCTTCCATGTGAACATCTTGTACTTTAATAGATTTACCTACACCTAATGAAGTAACGTCGATAACGATTTCATCCGGCATATCTTTCGGAAGAGCTTTCACTTTCAATTTACGGCTAATCAACGCTAATTTACCTCCGGCTTGAACTCCGGCAGCGTGTCCAGTAGTCTTAACAGGAACCTCGATTACAACCGGCTTATCCTCTGCAGTCTGATAAAAATCGATGTGCAATACCTTATCCGTTACCGGGTGGAATTGAATATCTCTCATAACAGCGTCATAAGACTTGCCATCAAGGTCAAGATTCACAAGATACACGTTAGGAGTATAAAGAAGTTTCTTCAAATCCCGATCTTTCACTGCAAAATGAACGTTAGCCTCACCTCCGTAAAGAACACACGGAACTTTTTCTTCATTTCTTACTGCTTTAGTAGCTTTTTTACCTAAATCGCTTCTTACTTCTCCTTTTAAATTAAATACTTGCATATTACTAATATTGCTTGTGCTACTCAAACGCGGATTGATGCCCCGGGGTTCTGAGCCGTATCCGTGTTCCCATCACACGTTTTAAAATTCCCCCCGTACTACAATTGCGCCGCAAATGTATGAATTATTTCTCAAAATAGCAACCCTATCAACGATCGTTTATCCCGAATTTTCACACGGCATGAATCACGTAATCGCTCAACTGGAAATCTCTGACCCTCTTCACTTTAAACTCCAAATTCAGAACTTTAACCTTTCCTCTCTCCACTTTACAATGGGTATAAATAAGAAATAATAAGCCTTTTTATCTTGGAAAAAGTTTTTTGTTTCAATTATAGATTATATTTTTGCGGCATTATTAACAAAAAAATTTTTAGAAATGGCTTACGTAATATCTGATGATTGTATTTCTTGTGGAGCATGTGAATCAGAATGCCCGGTAGGAGCAATCTCTATGGGTGATGATCACTACCAAATCAATGCTGATGAATGTATCTCATGCGGGGCTTGCGCTGGCGTATGTCCTGTTGGAGCTCCTAAAGAAGCTTAATCATCATAAAAAAGGAAAATTAAGCTGCCTCCCCGCGAGGCAGCTTTTTTTATCCGTGTATCACCAAATCCATCCGCACATCCAATTCATCGACAGGCACTTCCTCCACGAATTGGAAATCAAAACAAATTCCTACCTTTCGAGCTGCACGGGTCTCTTTCAAAATCTTATCGTAATACCCCCGTCCCCGTCCTAGCCGGTTACCTTGACCGTCAAAAGCAACACCCGGCACGACAATCATATCAATGGCATCGTAATCCGTGTACAACTCCCCCACGGGTTCAAGTATCCCGAAAGCCTCTCCCGGCTTCAAGGATTCCATCCCCTCGAACACCCGCAATTCAAGGACATCCCCTTTCACGCAAGGAAGTAAAATCTTTTTCTCGCCAGCCCATTTCACCACGTAATCATGGGTGAATACCTCGTCGTCCATCGACCAGTATATTAAAACGGTACGCGCTTCTTGGAAAAAGATATTCTGTTCCAATTCATGCCAAAGCGGGCGTGACATCTCCATCTTCTGCTCCAAAGAATATTGACTCTTCAGAGCCTTTATCTGTTTCCGTAACTCTTTTTTATCCATAATCCACAAAACTTCATGAATAACATTCCATTATTTTGTGCAAAATTCGTACTTTTGCGACAATTAACAAAGTGAGCTGCCAAAGAGTTATCATTTTAATTTACCAACAGTTTCCACAAGGAACATAACGTGCAGAATACTATGAAAATAGCGATACCTCAGATCAATTATCACATCGGCGACATTTCCAAAAACAGGGATCTTATCATTGCCGCCATACAAAAGGCAAAATCAAAAAAAGCCGATTTGGTTCTGTTTCCCGAACACGCCATATGCGGCGCATATCCCCAAGACCTGCTCGAGAAAGAGTATTTCGTGAATGAATGTCGCCTTGGTATAGAAAAGATCGCGAAACAATGTTCCGATATCGCGGCACTCGTCGGCTGTCCCAACCTAGATATGGAAGACGGGGTGCTATACAACGCCATGTTCTTCATGTATGATGGGGAAGTACGGGGTGGCGTCAACAAAACCATCCTGAGCGACTACGATATTTTTGACGAAAGCCGTTATTTCATAGCGGAAGAATCGAATACCCCCTTGCGATACATGAATCAGAACATCCGTGTCCTTTTTGACGAATACGAATCAAACATGGTTGAAAAAACTGACACGCTGATTGTTCACGTGGGACCGACTCCCTTCACCACCGAAAGCTACAATTACCGCAAAGAAGTCTTTTCCTCCATCGCGCAAAAAGATAAATGCCCCGTGATCGCATTAAATCACGTGGGAGCCAACAGCTCCATTATATTTGACGGCAACACGTTAGTTTTCAATAAAAAAGGGGCACTCGTACACAAAGGGGCTTCTTTCGGGGAAGACCTTGTATTCATCGACACCAATACACTGGAAAATACAACCCCGATAAAAGAGAAACCTCAAGACCGGATAGCACTCATCCACGATGCGCTCATCCTGGGAATCAAGGATTTCTTCCGTAAAAACGGGTTCAGTAAAGCAGTCATGGGACTCTCCGGGGGCATTGATTCAGCCCTTGTTGCCGCACTGACAGCAGAAGCACTGGGAAAAGAAAACGTGTTGGGCATCCTGATGCCTTCCAGCTTTTCGACAGACCACTCCGTGAAAGATGCCATTGACCTGGCAACAAACTTGGGTATCGCCCACGAAACCCTCGCCATAAAAGAGATATACGAGACTTTCCTCTCTACCCTAAAGCCCGTCTTCAAAGACAGTCCCTTCAACGTGGCGGAAGAAAACCTGCAAGCCCGTATCCGGGGAGCACTCGTGATGTCAATTTCTAATAAATTCGGGCACATACTACTCAATACCTCGAACAAAAGCGAGGCGGCAGTTGGCTACGGCACCTTGTACGGGGATTTATGCGGTTCCCTCTCCGTGCTTGGCGACGTGTATAAAACCGAAGTTTACAAACTAAGCCGCTATATCAACCGGGAACGGGAACTCATCCCGGAGAACACGATCACGAAAGCCCCCTCGGCAGAACTTCGCCCGGGGCAAAAAGACCAGGACTCACTTCCCGATTATGACACGCTGGACGCTATCCTCAAATTGTACTTGGAAGACAATCAATCCAAACAAGATATTATCAAACAAGGATTTGCCCCAGAAATCGTGGAAAAGACACTCACGCTGGTAAACCGCAACGAGTACAAGCGGGCACAATGCCCCCCGATACTCAAAGTCAGCAAAAAAGCATTCGGAAGCGGACGTCGTATGCCACTCACTGCCAAATTGTAAACCATCTGACCCAAAAGAGCCATGAGAACAATAAAAGACAAAGAACTACATAACAAGTATTGTAACATCTGTATTGACAGCCCCAATTCTCTTTTTGCCAATCTCGACGAAAGCAGTAAGAGTATCATCCGTCAGACCTCCATCTGCAAGATGTACCGGAAAGGTGATCTGATATACGAAGAGGGTAACAAACCATTCGGGTTACTTTGTCTGATTACCGGTAAAGCCAAGATCATGAAAAAAGGGATCGCCGGCAGGGAACAAATCGTCCGTATGGCAAAACCCGTCGGCTTCATTGGTTACCGGGCTTTCTTCGCCGAAGAAAACCACATTGCCTCGGCAGAAGCCCTGGAAGATTCCATTGTCTGTATCATGAAAACCGAATTGGTATTCGGCATCGTGCGCAGTAACTCGGACGTCGCCATGAACGTCATTCGGGCTCTTGCCACCGACCTCGGTTTTTCCAACCGCCGTACCGTCACCCTTACCCAGAAACACATCCGCGGACGCTTGGCTGAAGCCCTGCTCGTGTTGAAAGACACTTACGGTTTCGAGGACGACAACATCACCTTGAAAATCTGCCTTTCCCGAGAAGACATCGCCAACTTGTCGAACATGACGACTTCCAACGCCATCCGTACGCTATCCAACTTTGCATCGGAAAGCATCTTGGAACTCTCCGGCAAGCAAATCAAGATTATAGATATGGATGCCCTGGAAAAGGTTAGTGAAATGGGATAATTTTTAGAAACGTTCTTTTTCCATACACCGGCTCACCGTTTCGTAATCAAAACCCCGGCTCAAGGCAAAACGTATAAGTTTAGCTTTCCGCTTGTAAGGATCTTCGTCTTTTATACTTTTATTCTTCTGTCGCAACAAGGCAAGGCAAGTAGCATCCGTATCCTCCTCGGGCAAAACGGCAAGCGCTTGCTTGATGATCGAATCGGGCATCTGCTTCCGGCGTAACATTTGGGCGATCTTCAGTTTACCCCAACGATTGAAACGGAATTTATCTCGTGCATACGCTTCGGCAAAACGGGCATCATCTAGGAAATGATGTTTCACCAGAAACGCCATAATCTCCGCAACATCCTCGTCCGATAACTCCCAACGCCGTAATTTAGCCTCCACGTCCGTACTACAACACTCTTTCTTACTGCATTGCCCCGCTACTATATTTAAAGCCTTTTTCGCGTCCACTTTATCAAATTTAGAATTTAAAATCTAACATCACTGAATCCATTTCGCCTTTACCATTCTATCCCTCTCGTGAATATCCTTTCGTAACTCCACCTCCCGATAGCCCATTCCCTCCAACAACTCCACCATCTCTCGCCCGAAAGCCTCGTTAATCTCGAAAAACAAAAGTCCCCCGGGCTTCAAGTGCAAACGCCCGAACTCAGCGATTACACGATAGAATACCAACGGGTCTTCATCCGTCACGAAAAGAGCCCGATGCGGCTCGTATCCCAGCACCCGTTCGTGCATCAATGCTTTTTCCGACTCCCGCACGTAAGGAGGATTGCTGACAATCACGTCAAAATCCGACCAATCCCATCTCTCGTGATACAAAATATCCCGCTCGAGAAAGTTCACCTCTACCCCGTTCGACCGGGCATTCTCCCCTGCCTGGCGAAGAGCTTCCGGTGAAACGTCCACCCCGTGCAACTCCAATCCGGGCACCATCTTCCCCAAAGCCACGATAATACACCCGCTCCCGGTTCCCACATCCAACACCCGCTCTCCCGCTTTCAATCCGCTTTCCGCCACCCACATCACCAACTCTTCCGTTTCGGGACGAGGAATCAAAGTATCGCTATTCAAGTGAAAATCAACACCTAAAAATTCAGTTTCTCCTAACACGTACTGCACCGGTCGGTCCTTTTTCAGTTCTGCCACCACCTCGACAAAATTATCTACAAACCTTTCGTCCAATAATTCGTGTTTTTTAAGATGTATTTCTATATTTGTACAATGCAACATCTTACAAAAAAGATGTGAACACAAATATTTAATTTCATGCTCATTGTAGGTATCTTTTAGCTCCTGTAATGCGTATTGCTGTAAACCGAACATTGTATTCATAAAACAAAGATACGGTTTAATTGAAAATTGAAAATTGAAAATTGAAAATTAATTTCGTGAACTGGACGAATATTACGATAGATGTTGTAACCGTTTTGTATGTAATCACCATTTTGGTAATTATCTACACGATCATACTGGAAAACAGGAATCCGGTACGTACTCTCGCGTGGATACTTGTTCTCGTTCTCTTGCCGGGTATCGGGTTACTGTTCTATATTTATTTCGGCATGAACTACCGTAAAGTCAAGATGTTCTCCATGAAAGGATTGGGCGACTTCAAATGGCTTCAGTACATGAGTGAAGACCAAAAACAGCGTATCCAAAAAGCCGAATTATTGAAAAAAAGCGACATGGAAGCGGTGAAACCTTTAATGACGCTCCTTCTCAACAATAGCAAAGCCCTTCTTTCCCGCAACAACACGGCAGAAGTACTGAACAACGGGGAAGAAACTTTCGGTTCTATTTTCAAGGCAATCGCCAAGGCAAAAAAATACATTCACCTCGAATACTATATCATAGACAAAGGAGAACTAGGAGAGAAACTGAAAAGCCTGTTAATTACCAAAGCGAAAGAAGGCGTGGAAGTCCGGGTAATCTTTGATGACGTGGGATCATGGAAACTACCCAAAAGCTATATTCGTGAAATGCGGGAAGCAGGAATCCAAGTCTACCCGTTTCTACCTGTTCGTTTTCCCGTGTTCACGAACAAGGCAAACTATCGCAACCACCGCAAAATCATCGTTATCGACGGGGACACCGGATTCATCGGCGGTCTGAACTTCGCCGACCGGTATTTATACGGGCTACCCGGCATCGGCATCTGGCGCGACACCCATCTAAAGGTAAGAGGAGAAGCAGTTACCTCACTGCAAGTTGTGTTCCTGATCGACTGGTACTTTGTCCGCCAGGAACTATTACTGGACAAAACCGAATACCTCCCGAACAAGAAAGCCGACGGCAACGTAGTTATCCAGACCGTGGCATCCGGTCCTGACAGCGATTGGACATCCATACAACAAGCTTATTTCACGCTTATCAACATGGCAAAGAAATACGTTTTTATCTCTACGCCTTATTTCATGCCGGGAGAAACCACCATCAACTCGCTGAAAACCGCCGCCATGAGTGGCGTGGACGTCCGCATCATGATCCCCTACAAATCGGACTCCCTGCTAACGTACTGGTGCACCCGTTCCTATATTGAAGAACTGCTAGAAGCAGGTGTTCGGGTATTCCAATATCGCAAAGGATTCAACCACAGCAAAGTGATCGTCATGGATGGTCTGGTATCCACCGTGGGAACCGCCAACATGGACATCCGCAGCTTCGAGCAGAATTTCGAAGTTAACCTCATCCTTTATGATCGCAACGTCAGCCGCAAACTGGGAGAAGACTTCCTGAACGACCTCAAAGAAAGCTCCGAAGTCACCCTCCACCGGTGGAAATTCCGCCCAAAGAGAGACAAAATCCGGGAATCCCTCGCCCGCCTCTTCGCCCCACTGCTCTAGGTTTTCAAGAGAAATTCCCTGGATATTACTCTGAGAAACTCCCATAATAATCAATAACTCCCCGTGCACCGATCTGAAAAAAGAGAAACAAAGCCGACTCCACCCAACAATAACCCCTTAATACTCGAAGATTACTCAAGTATTTCCACGGGAACACACGAAGATACATATCCGATTCACCTGTATGCAAATCACAATCCCTCGAAATTTTCCATTCTAAAATAGATAATCTAACTTCTAAAATCCGTAGCTTTGTTTCACGATAAACAAAACCATTGGAAATTGCAAAACCCTCATTTTCAATTTCCAATTCTCAATTTTCTAAATTATGAAAGAGATTGCCAACATCATACAGGGGAAGTTACGACAAGGCATTCCGGTCGAAATCACGGAATACAGCCTTGACAGCCGTTCTGTTGTCGCCCCGGAACACACGTTATTTTTCGCCTTGACAGGAAGTAACCACAACGCCCACGATTATATACAAACGCTTTACTCCGAAGGGGTGAGAGCATTCGTTATCAGTGAAAATAGAAAAGAATTTGAGCATCTCCCTGAGGCAAACCTGATTATCGTGGAGAATGTCCTGGCAGCCTTACAACAACTGGCAGCCTACCACCGCCAGCAGTCGAAGGTGGAAGTCATCGGTATCACGGGAAGCAACGGTAAAACTGTCGTGAAAGAATGGCTCTATCAATTATTGGCAAACGACCATGCCGTGTACCGCAGTCCCCGGAGTTACAACTCGCAAGTCGGGGTTCCATTATCATTGTTGGGTATCGATACCAAAGCCGAAATCGCTATCATCGAGGCGGGTATATCCAAAAAAGGAGAAATGCAACGCCTGGAACAAATGATCCGTCCGGACATCGGCATCTTCACGCATCTAGGCGATGCGCATGACGAGAACTTCACCTCTCGGGAAGAAAAACTGGCAGAAAAAGCCCTTTTGTTCACCCGTTGCCAATGGGTCATCGGACAAGCGGGAAAAGCCCTGCAATTCATCCGCTCGCGAGTGCCCGCCAAAACCACCTTCTTCACCTGGGGAGAAGAAACAGAGGCAGATGTACAGGTGCGAACGGTAAATATAGCCCATGACCACCGGGAAATAAAAATCTCCCACAAAGGAACAACTTTTATTCTCGACATTCCCTTCCCGGACATCGCATCTTTCGAGAATTGCATGAACGCCGTATGCGTCTTATTACTAAAAAAGTATTCCCCGGAAGTCATCACCTCCCGAGTGGAGCAACTCTCCGCTATTGCCATGCGACTGGAAATCAAGGAGGGAATCAACAATTGCACCCTCGTGAACGACTATTACAATTCAGACCCTTCCTCGTTCCAACTGGCATTGAATATGCTGGCGACACAAGATGCCTCAAAAGAACGGGTAGTCATCCTTTCCGATTTTATGGACTCCGGCAAAGGCAGTGAAGACCTGTATCCCGCCATTGCCGAGATGCTCCGGCAAACGAATGTTATGCTGTTTATCGGGATTGGGAAGCACTTGAGTGACCATCGTTATGACTTTGCCCCTAATTCCCGTTTCTACGAGGACACGGAACATTTTCTAAGGCAGGAAGAACGGGAGAATTTCCGGGATCAAGTGATATTAATCAAGGGAGCTCGGGTATTTCAATTTGAATTTATCGCCGGATTCCTGCAAAAACAATCACACGGTACGATACTGGAAGTCGACCTAGACGCCATGGTACACAACCTGAATCATTTCCGATCCTTAACCGATGCCCACATTGCCGTGATGGTAAAAGCCTTTTCCTACGGAAGTGGTTCCCGGGAAATCGCCTCTCTGCTGCAATACCACCGGGTGGATTACCTTATGGTGGCATTTGCCGACGAGGGAATAGAACTGCGTGCCGCGGGAATCACCATCCCCATTGCCGTGATGAACCCGGAACGGGAAGCATTTGACAACATGATCATGTTCAATCTCGAACCAGAGATTTACGCCCTCGATATCCTGGAGGATTTTAATCAAGCGTTGCAAAAACACGGTATCAAGCGTTTTCCGGTACATATAAAACTGAATACCGGGATGAACCGTTCCGGTTTTGACGAACAAGACATCTCTCGATTGCTCGAATTCTTCGATTCGGAACGTTCCGTTTTCATCCGTTCCATGTTCTCACACTTAGCTGGAAGTGACGAAGCCGTGCATGACGAATTTACCCTGGGACAAATCCACCTGTTCGAGCGCATGACCGAACGCATTCAAGCCCGATTCGATTATAAAATCTGGCGCCATATACTGAACTCAGCCGGGATTGAACGTTTCCCCCAGTATCACTTCGACATGGTACGCCTGGGAATCGGGCTACACGGCATCAGTGCCACCCATGCAGACTTGCAGCCTGTAAGTAGTTTCAAAACTTACATTTCGTCCATACGCGATGTTCCAGAAGGACAATCCATTGGATACGGGCGCAAAAGCTATACTACCCGTCCCTCCCGTATCGCCGTGATCCCGGTAGGGTACGCCGACGGGTTAAACCGCCACCTGAGCAATCGAACCGGGGAAGTACACGTGAAAGGCAAGCGGGTCCCGATTATCGGTAACATCTGCATGGATACCTGCATGATTGACGTCACGGACACGGATGCCTCCATCGGGGATGAAGTCGAGATCTTCGGGAAGCATATTCCCGTGACGGAAGTCGCAGAGAAATTAGGCACAATCCCTTACGAGGTACTCACGGGCATATCGTTTCGCGTAAAACGGGTGTATTACAAGGAATAAATAAAAACTATCTTTGCACAAAATCTATATTAATAATATAACAAATCTATGAAACAAGGAATAACTCTTATCGCCGGCATAATGCTGCTTTTACAAGCCAACATCTCGTGGGCACAGTTCGACAAGTATTTCCACAACAAGACCTTACGTATGGATTACGCCCATTGCGGGGACAATCAAAGCGAAGAAATTTATTTTGAAGAACTTATTGAAGAACCCTACTGGGGAGGCTCTAAAACAAATCTGATAGACACCATGTTCTACGGGAATTACTACCTGAACGTGTACGATGCAGCAAGTAATCAACTTATTTACTCCCGTGGTTATTGTACTTTGTTCGGCGAATGGCAGACCACGGATGAGGCAAAAACCACCCGTCGCTACTGTTCCGAAACGGTCGTGATGCCCTTCCCCAAGAATGATGTCCGTATTGAAATTTGCAGCCGCAATAAAAAAGGAAAATTCGTGAAGAAATTCGAGTACAACGTGGATATTGACAGTTACTTTATCAAAAAAGACCGCCGTTTACAATATCCCTCGTTCGAGGTTCTCTATACCGGCAATTCCGCCCATAAAGTAGACATTGTTCTTCTTCCGGAAGGATATACCGCCGATGAAATGGAAAAGTTCAAAGCTGATTGTCAACTTTTCGCAGAAGGCTTATTCAGTCTTTCCCCTTACAAGGAAAATCGTAATCGCTTTAACATCCGTGCCGTACTCGCCCCTTCTCGTGAATCCGGCGTGGATATTCCCGGTGAATACATCTGGAAGAACACCATCTTAAATTCATCATTCTACACGTTTGATTCCGAACGTTACATCATGACCTATGATCACAAAAGCCTTCGTGACCTTGCCGGCAACGTTCCTTACGACTTCATTTACATCATCGCCAACACCCAAAAATACGGCGGAGGCGCTATCTACAACCACTACGGGATCAGCATCAACGGCAACCTGCACGCCGCAAAAGTTTACGTTCACGAGTTCGGACATCTTTTTGCCGGTTTGGGCGACGAATACGTGGAAATCGGTAGTTCTTACAACGATATGTATCCCAAAGGAGTTGAACCCTGGGAACCCAACCTGACAACCCTTGTCAATTTCAACAAGAAATGGAAAAATATGCTGGACAAAGACACCCCAATCCCCACACCCATCGACCGCAGCAACATCAAAAAACTTGGAGTTTACGAGGGTGGCGGCTACATGGAAAAAGGAATATATCGTCCCCGCCCCGATTGCTTGATGAACACCCTCTCCGGCAACGAATTTTGCCCGGTCTGTACCCGAGCCATCAAGAAACAGATTGATTTCTATACCCGATAGCATTCGCCATCGTATCAAAATCGTACCTTCAAAAGAACGTTTTTGGGTGTAAATTGTTCTTTTGAAGGTATAATTTTATGTATTCGCAAAACAGTAGGCGATAAATGGGCGAACCCGCCCAATAGTCGCCTATTAGTCAGCCAATAGTCAGCCAATAGTCACCCCATAGGGTAAAATAACCCATAATCAAGTATAGATTTCGCAACACACACACGTATTGATTTTATTCTTCCGAAACAAGCGTCACGTGCAAAGGATGCCGCACGACAAAACGGGCACCTCCCTTATAGTCTTTATCCACCCAAATATCACCACCCATCATGGTAATGGTCAGCTTGCAGATTGCCAATCCCAATCCCGTACCCTGCACGTATTCGTCCAATTTCTCGAAACGCTCGAACACTTTCTTCTGCTTGCTCTCGGGAATACCCGTTCCCGTGTCCGTTACCCGGAAATAAACACAGTTCTCTTCTTCGTTCACGTTAAAACTCAACGTGATAGTTCCTTCTGAAGTAAATTTATTGGCATTCGACAACAAGTTAATCAAAATCTGTTGCAACCGTTGGACATCCGTCCTCAACATATATTGCTCGCATGGAGATTCAAACACGTATTCCACTCCCCCTTGTTTCCCGTAACTCGTGGTCGCCAACACGCTTTGACAAAGCGAAACTATCTCCGTTTCCTCCAGGGAGAATTTCAAACGTCCCGTTTCCAAGCGGGATATATCCAGAATATCATTAATCAATCGAAGCAACAAATCCGAATTCTTCTGAATGATCTCCACGAATTCCTTACGGGTATCGGCATCATAATCATCCGCAACCAACACACTGGAGAAACCGACAATCGCGTTCAACGGCGTACGGATCTCATGGCTCATGTTAGCCAGGAAAGCGGATTTCAACCGTTCCGATTCTTCCGCCCTTTCCTTCGCCTGACGCAATTCGATCTCGATCTTTTTCTGCTTGGTCATATCCTCCAAACGCATCACCACTCCCAACAGGTTCTTCTCGTCATCAAAAACCGGATTTGCCAATATATACACGTAATAATTCCCTTGCTTCACGATCGTTTCCGCCACTTCTCCCGTCTTCATGGCTTGTACCGCCGGACAATACGAACAAGGCTTATCCAGATTCCTTAGAGCCTTGTAGCAAACTTTTCCTTTCGATGCCAATACCTCTTCACTCGAGGCGACAAAATCCACTCCATTATGCCACTTGACCGTGAAATCGGGATTAATAAATTTAATCCCCGTGTTCACATTATTCAGAATAAGGGTATTATCCTTCTGGGCTTCCACCAAAGCATCCTTAAATCGCTTCGTGCGAAGATAAAAATACATCGCTATCACGAATCCCAACAATAGCACGATAAAGGCGAAAGCGACTCCCATGATCTCGTACCTGTATTCCTCGAAATAAGACGGCTTCTTGTTATACAAGACAGCCCCCTTCGTTACCTCTTTATCCAAGAAGCCCCCTTTTCTCAACTTCGCGTAATCAAAACAATACTCGTTAGGGATCATTTGTAACCCTTCTTTCAACAACAGAGAATCCGTTTGTTTCTCCAATCCCACGACCAGGCGGGCTATATCTTTCCCGACAGTTCGGTATTCCGGTACATATCCCCCGGTTGCCCAATATCCCATACCGATAGAAGTAATCGTAAAAGCAGGCAGGCTGGGGTTCGTCATCATCATCGAGTACGTGGCATTGCGCATAAAATAGCCGTCATTCTTATCCACGCGCCAAGTTCCCAACAAGATAGCAGTTTCTTTCGGTAATTTAGCAATTTCATCCGTCATCGAATAAACCGTATGCTTCCGACCGTCCAACAAGATCAAATCCAAATCCGGAAATTCTTCTTTCATCTCTTTTTTCACGAGAGCCTGCAAGGAAACACCGCCATAACTATTATCGGAAATAAAAGCAATATGCTTCGTTTCGGGGTAAAACTCCAAAACCAACTTGACATTCTTCACTACATCGTACTCGTACGCAAAGCCCAAAATATGGAATTTCTTCACGCTATCGTCAACGACATCCACGCTCTCGGATTCCCAATTTTCCAAATCTGTCCCCGCTTCCGGCAAGAGAACCGCGTTACGGCTCACCATTCCCCCGACAATTGGAATATCGTGGGACACGAGTGAATCTTGTGACAGATAAGACGTCCAAGCCTCCTGCCCCAGCAGGACAATTGTCTTCGGTAAACTTTTGCCCGTGTATTTCGCTAAAATATCCTTCATCCGGGACTTCCACAAGGTGGCTTCGGAGAAACTTTTGCAGTTCATGTTCTCGATCGCGACAGCCGATTTGCCGCTCAAAGAATTATACTCGTCCAAAAATTCGGATATATTACGGGAAGTTTGTGAGGTCTCAGGATTATATGAACTGATAATCAGGATGAGGGAATCAGGCTTAAGAATTACTCCCGCCGCCGTCCAGTAAACGCACAACAAGAGGAACAATAAGCACATACGCTTCAAATATCCATATATATATTTGAAAAAGTCCAACATCTTCTTTTTAGTAACCTCACAAAGATATTAATTTTCACACAAAATCGAATAAAAAATTTCATTTCCTACAAAAAGAATATATCTTTGAGTTCAACCTAAATAGTTTCGTTTATGTCAAACATCGCTTGTATTGTCAATCGACTTGGAAAAGATGATATATTAAAAGATTATTTATTTTTTGAAAATACAACTATTTTACGCCAGCTGGCTGATTCCGTGCATACACCTTATTTCTTTTTATACACGAAGCATCCGGCGGCACGGCTGGGAGAATACGCCGAAGAACGTTTCATACAGATAGCCCGGGCAACCGGAGCGGTTATGCTGTATTCCGATTATTACACGGAACGGGATGAAACGATTTGCCCGCACCCGACAATAGAATACCAAGCGGGAAGCCTCCGGGATGATTTCGATTTCGGTTCGGTACTCCTTTTAAAAACAGAAACGTTCAGAAAGGTCGTTACCGAGATGGACACGGATTACCGGTTCGCAGCACTTTACGACCTGCGCCTGCGCCTTTCCCGGGAAGGGATGATTTTCCGAATTCCCGAATACCTGTACACGGAAGTGGAACAAGATACCCGCCGATCCGGGGAGAAGCAATTCGACTACGTGAATCCTCGTAACCGAGAGGTACAAATCGAGATGGAACAAGCCTGCACGGCACACTTGAAAGCCATCGGGGCATACCTCCCCCCGCGTTTCAAAACCATCGATTTATCAAGCGTGCCATTCGAGGCAGAAGCTTCCGTTATCATTCCCGTGCGCAACCGGGAGAAGACGATTGCCGATGCCATTCACTCGGTACTCGCGCAACAAACGAATTTCAAATACAATATTATTGTCATAGATAACCATTCCACGGACGGCACTACCAACGTGATCGCCGGCATCGCCGGAAAAGAGGAACGGGTGATTCACCTGATTCCCAGCCGTACCGACCTCGGCATCGGGGGATGCTGGACGCATGCGATCATGCACCCCGCTTGCGGGCGGTTCGCCGTACAACTGGATAGTGATGATCTTTATATCGACGGGCACGTGCTGCAAACTATTGTCGATACTTTCCGCGAACAACAATGCGCCATGGTGATCGGAAGTTATCGCATGGTCGACTTCAACCTTGAAGAAATCCCCCCGGGCATCATCGACCACCAAGAGTGGACTCCCGAGAACGGACGCAACAATGCCCTGCGCGTAAACGGCTTAGGCGCACCCCGAGCCTTCTATACCCCCCTGCTTCGGGAAATAAGAATCCCGAATGTCAGTTACGGGGAAGACTACGCTACCGCCCTGGCAATTTCACGGGAATACCAAATCGGGCGTATTTACGAGCCGTTGTACTTGTGCCGACGCTGGGAAGGCAACTCCGACGCCGACCTTGACATCCAACGCGTAAACCGGAATAATTTCTACAAAGACAAGATCAGAACAATTGAATTATTCGCAAGGATGCAACTGGAAACAAACTTCTCCGTCGGCTTTACCGATACCTCCTCTATAAACAGAGGAAGAGCTAGTGACTCTTCCCGAAAGCGGTGAGTATTTCAGCTCTCCCTCTGTTTATAGAGGGAGTACCCCGAAGGGGGGAGGGAGTTTTAATCTAAAATTTAAAATCTAAAATCAGCATGTTCTTCGACCATTTCTTAGAAAACCAATTAGCCACGTGGCAAACAGCGAAAAACAATTACGACCGTTTAAAATACGTTCTTTATCGTACCATTAACTTTGACGGTTTTCAAATACGGATACAACACAACCCGGACAGAATACTATCAGCTGTGGCAAAAATAGACGAAGCCTCCTTGAAAGCGAGAGCTTGTTTCTTGTGTAAAAAAAATATGCCATCGGAACAACAGAGTTTCGATTACAACCCGACACTCGATATACGGGTGAACCCTTATCCAATATTCTCCCGTCATTACACGGTTCCGGCAAAACAACATATCCCCCAACTCATATCCGGACACTTGGGTGATATGCTGGATATTGCCCGCACCTACCCGGAATATACCATTTTCTACAATGGTCCCCGGAGTGGAGCCTCAGCCCCTGACCATTTCCATTTCCAATTGGCACCCCGTCACGAGATGCCGCTGGAAACAGACGTGATTCATTGTCATAAAGAAACGTTACTCTCGGCGCCAGACAAGACTCTTGTCGTGGAATGTATCGAAAACTATATCCGCAAAAATATCCTCATCCGTTCCGGTAACAAGGAATTACTTGAACAGACTTTTGCCAGCATATTAGACATAATCGGCAAAGTCACCCCGAATGACCCGGAACCCATGATGAACCTTTTCGCCTGGTATGAAGGCGAAGAATGGCAAATTGTCCTGTTTCCCCGTCGCCAGCACCGCCCGTGGCAATTCTTTGCCGAAGGCGATGACAACATCCTGTTCAGTCCGGGTTGCGTGGATTTCGCCGGGTTGATTATATCGCCCCGCAAAGCAGACTTCAATCGCCTCGACGCCCCGCTTCTCCAAGACCTGTTCGGGCAACTGACTCTCACGAATGAAGAATTCAATCATTTACGATCCATGATTTCCAACTCAGAGATCAATCACTTAATCGCTAAATCGTAAATCATGAAATCATTAAGTCTTTCTATCGGCATTCTCTTCGCCCCCGGCATCAAATTCCGTTTAAACGGTATCTACCGCAACGGGACACGAACTTACACGGGGGAATGTTTTGTTACCAAAAAAACGGGAGAATTACACTTGTATACTCCGACGGGAGAAGAAACCGTATCCTCCGGTTTCACGCTCACGCCCGATGATTACGAGCACGCTGATTTCGACCTATTGGATGTCGTTATCGGAATCCATTTTCATTGGGAACGCACGGAAAACCAAAAATTCAAAGGAGCATTACAGATATTAGACGAACAGCAGTATTTGACCGCGGTCAACATCCTCCCGCTAGAGGATTATTTACTAAGCGTTATCTCTTCCGAGATGAGTGCCACCTCTTCGCTGGAATTACTAAAAGCACATGCGGTCATTTCCCGTAGCTGGCTGATTGCGCAAAAGACTAAAAAAGAGCGGATGACCACGGGATACGAGTCCTGCATTCAAGACGAAGACCAATATATCCGTTGGTTCGACCGGGAAGACCACGACCATTTCGACGTATGTGCCGATGACCATTGCCAACGCTATCAAGGTATCAGCAAAGCGTATACCCCCGTCGTCCGGCAAGCCATAGAAACCACCCGGGGGGAAGTCCTCGCCTACAACGGGGACGTCTGTGATGCCCGCTTCTCCAAATGCTGCGGTGGGGTATCCGAACGCTTCGACAACACTTGGGAACCCGTAAATCATCCCTATCTCACGAAAGTCATCGACAGCGCATCCCTTGCCTCTGTTCCCGACCTCTCGGAAGAGGCGCAAGCCCGGGCATGGATATTGTCTTCCCCGGATGTTTTCTGTAATACCCGGGACAAACAAGTACTTTCCAACGTGCTGAACGACTACGACCAGGAAACACAAGACTTCTTCCGTTGGGAAACATCCTACACGACCGAAGAATTGTCCACCCTCGTGAAAACGAAGCTAGGCATTGATTTCGGCACGATCACCTCGATCGAACCCCTGCAAAGAGGCGTATCGGGACGCATTATCCGGCTTCGGCTTACCGGCACGAAGAAAAGCATGACGATCGGCAAAGAGTTGATTATCCGCAAAGCCTTTTCCCCGTCACACTTGTATAGTTCTGCCTTTATCGTCGAAACCGAGAAGAACTCTTCCGGCACTCCCGCCCGTTTCACTTTCAAAGGTGCCGGCTGGGGACATGGTGTCGGTCTTTGCCAAATCGGAGCCGCCGTCATGAGTGCCCGGGGATATAGCTACAAAGAAATACTGATGCACTATTTCCCCGGCAGTGAAATAATACAATTGAAAATGGAGAATTGAAAATGACAACCAAATCACATAATCGGCAATCGCCCAATCGTTCGATCTCTTCCTCCGGTTGGTCGTGGATCCCCACGTTATACTTCGCCCAGGGACTTCCCTACGTTGTCGTCATGACTCTCGCGGTCATCATGTTCAAACGCCTGGGGATAAACAATACCGATATTGCTCTCTACACCAGTTGGCTCTATCTCCCGTGGGTCATCAAACCCTTGTGGAGCCCCTTGGTCGACATCGTAAAGACTAAACGCTGGTGGGTAATTTCCATGCAACTTCTCATCGGGGGCGGACTTGCCGGGGTAGCTCTCACCTTACCGGGACCTCATGCCTTCCGTTATGCTTTAGCCTTCATGTGGCTTCTCGCTTTCAGTTCCGCCACGCATGACATCGCCGCCGACGGCTTTTATATGCTCGGGCTGGACACGAAGAAACAAGCCTTTTTCGTGGGCATCCGCAACACGGCATACCGTATTGCCATGCTCACCGGGCAAGGACTTATCGTCATGTTCGCCGGGTGGCTCGAGAAGACCTACTCCACCAGACTTCCCGAGGAAATTGCAGTTTCCCGGGCATGGTCGCTCACCTTCTACCTGTTGACGGCACTCTTTGTCTTGCTCTTTCTGTATCATCAGTTCATGCTTCCCAAACCCGCAAACGACGTGCCCGTGAAAAACGGCAACCCGCTGAAAGCCTTCTTTGAAACCTTCATCACCTTTTTCCAAAAGGAAGGTATCATCGCCGCCCTGGCATTCATCTTGCTATTTCGCTTTGCAGAATCGCAACTCGTGAAAATAGCCTCCCCCTTCCTGTTAGACCACCCGGAAGTAGGCGGACTGGGCTTAGACACCATGCAAGTCGGCACCATATACGGCGTGGTCGGGTTGATCGCCCTCACCGTGGGAGGCATCCTCGGTGGCATTGTCATGGCAAAAAACGGATTGAAACATTGGATATGGGGCATGACAATCGCCATGAACCTCCCCAATCTCGTGTACGTGTACCTGGCATTCGCCCGTCCCTCCGCCATGTGGCTCATATCCTCCTGTGTCGCCGTTGAGCAGTTCGGTTATGGATTCGGGTTTACCGCCCTCACCTACTTCATGATGCTTTTCAGCAAGGGACAACAACAGACCGCCCACTACGCCATTTGCACCGGCTTTATGGCTTTGGGCATGATGCTTCCGGGGATGATTTCCGGCTACATACAAGAACAGATCGGCTACCAGCATTTCTTCCTCTGGATTATGCTTTGCACGATTCCCAGTTTCATTGCCGTGAAATACATCAAGATTCCCGCTTTAAAATAAAGTCCTGTCAACATCGGGAACAATACCCGGGGTATACAGGTACAAACAAGCGAGAAATAAGGTGTTTTTATCGTTTCACTCGCGAATTATCCTTGGAACAACTACGCTCCCGAAGGACTTTGCACCGAAGTTGTTCCGAAGATGTACCAAAATTGTTCCCCGTTCTGAGCCTTATTTCTCCCTATCCTCACCGGGAATAACCCGAATAACGATCCTCAACATATTACTCCTTGATTAGTTTCAAGGATTTAACGCCAACCCGTGCGGTCAACCATGACGTCAATTGCTCTTCTTCCCTGATCGCCAAAGGCTTCTCTAAAGACACGATGGCTATGGTCAGCGTATCGACACGGGCTGAATCCACCGCACTACGGATCACTTTCGAGATAGCGATATTCTTCACCGAGGGATAAAGTATCTTTATTTCCGGGCTTATCTGCCGCCCGATCGTGTCATACAACAGGTAAGACTCCAAACGGGAACGCAATTGCACAATTTCCTTCTCCTGTGAAGCTATCCGCTGCTTGTTTTGCATATAATAATCCTGCAACAGCATATTGCTCACGTCATTTTGCAGACCGACATCCTCTTTTCCGAATCCTTGATGAACCAGCAAAGGAATATCGCCCAAACCGTATTGCAACATCTTTTCCTTCAAGGAAACGATCACGTCTTCCGAAATCTCTTTACCGATCAAAGACACTTCGATACAACGATCCGGTTGTTCCGTCTTGACGATCTTATCGACAACCAAGGTACTCGGAAAATTGAATTCATTCTTTATAAACCGGCTGGCATTCGTCTCGAAGATATTTGTTTTCACCATGTTGTAAGTGATATACACGCTGGGAACCATCGTAAGGAAGATGATCGAGTACACGATACGATGCACTTTCTTTTCCCGTTCCTTATCCATGAATTTCTTTTTCGAGAAGTGCATCAGACGAACGCCTAAAGTGGTGGCTACCGCGATAAACACCGAATTGATCGTGAACAAGTAGAAAGCCCCGAAGAAATAAGTCAAGTTACCACTTGCCAACCCGAAACCCGCCGTACACAAGGGAGGCATCAATGCCGTGGCAATAGCCACTCCCGGGATCACGTTGCCCTTCAACTTCGTGGCAGAAGCCACAATTCCCGCCATCCCGCCAAAAAAAGCGATCAACACGTCATATATCGTGGGAGTCGTACGTGCCAGCAATTCCGAACGAGCCTCGTTCAATGGAGATAACAGAAAATACAGGGTAGAGGTCAACACGCTGAATATCGTGGCAATCATCAGATTGCGGAACGCCTTCTTGATCAACTCGAAGTCATTGATCCCAACGCCTAACCCGATTCCCATGATCGGACCCATCAAGGGTGAAATCAACATGGCTCCGATAATCACCGCCGTGGAGTTCGTGTTCAACCCCAGGGAAGCAATAAACGTGGCAAATATCAACACCCACAAATTCGTCCCCCGGAACTCTATTCCCTTCCGTATCGATTCTACGGTATCTTCCTCCCGTTCCTGTTCATCCGACGGATCAAGTATTTGACGCAAATACACCCGAAAACGCTGCAACAAACTCATCATAATTGTCTATATTAAATAAAGTCTATAAGATCATTAAAGCCCGCAAAATTATAAAATTATTTTACATCACGCTTCATGACCTTATAGACTTTATGGGTCTTACGACTTTATTGTCTTAAAATGTAATTTTCAATCTCAGCGAAAAAGTACGCCCGAAACCGTAGAAAACTTTCGCGGATGCTTCATCATGTCCTTTACCATCCTCGGCGTCGGCAATATACTCCTTATCCAAAACATTATTCAGGTTACCGGAAATCATCACCCCGAAAAGTTTTCCCACCGGGAAACGGTAGCTGACGTTCGCATCGAGCACGCCGTAAGCGGGCATCCTCCAAGGGGACTCGTAAGTATTCTCGGCACCCAGATTATATCCCAAGGAGGGAGTAAACTTAGCGTAGTTTCTAGCGAAATGGGAATAGTCCACGCCCACGTGAAATCCTTTCAGGAATTGGTATTGTCCCCCTAGGGCAAAAGTCGTCTGCGCGGAATTACCCACCCGCACATCCTTCAAATTTATGATATTCAAGGCATGATCCTTTCCCCCGATCTCGCTCACCTCATTGCCCTCCTTATCCACCGGTCTGCCGGACGAATTATAAGCATAGCCTTTACCATTGCCGTTCCAATGCCAATCACCGATAGAGAACATTCCGGTAATCTTCAAGTCTTTTACTGGACGTAACACGAAATCCAACTCGATCCCCTGATGCAATGCATCCAATCCAGTCAGGTTCACTCGCATACGATCCCCGTTCATTTCAAAGAAATTCGCCATAGTTTTATCCGTCCATGCCGTGCGGTACAAATTCACGTTAGCATCCAACCAAACGGAACGATACCCGTATCCCAACTCAAAAGTAAACACTTTCTCGTTCACGGCATCCGGATTCGTTTCATTACTTACATCTTGTTGCAAGAACACCCCGCCCTGCATATAAGGGGCACGGGAAAAATACCCGATATTCGCGAATACATTATGATTCTCCGTCAAATTATAATTAGCTCCTCCTTTAACAGTGTAACCCAAGAAATTTTCTTTATCCGATTTTGCCTCATCTTTAGGATAATAGAAATGGTCTTCTCGCCAATAAGTTATATTTGAAAGCGATCCGGCAACAAACACGCTCAATGCATCCCGATTGTACTCTCCTTGCGCGAAGAATCCCTCTTGAAGCATATACCCGTCATAGTTCCGGTAAACGATATCTCCTTTTTTCAATTCCTCGTTCTGCCAAAGGTAATCATCAGCTTTGTATTTCACCTTCATCCGACTATCGTCAATGAAATACCTTCCTCCATACAAATCCACGATTTCATTATAATGCTTTCCCTTGTAATAACGCAAATCAACACCTCCATACACGTCAAAATACTGTCCCAATTTCGTCGTGTAAGTAGAAATAAGCCCGTACCAATTATGCTCATTCTTACTCATTGCCATAATCATCTCCGAACCGGTAACACTCGCGCTATTCACGTTATAAACAGCATCATAATTAAAAGTGCCATCCGATCTTCTGAACTCCGTTTTCGTGGGAGCTCCGTTAGAAGTACCGAACCAGTCGTATTTATGCTTTGCATTGTTCGTCCGTCCGCCATAACCGCCGCCTCTACCAAAAGACATATAAATCACGTTCGACAGGCTTGATTTCTCGTTAATCTGCCAAAGGTGATTCAAAGAAACTTGCGGTTTATGGTATTTATTATAGGCTGACACTTTCCGAACTTCCTTTCCGTCACGGGTAGCAAAACCATAAGAGGGATTGAATTGGGTATCATCCAATTCCTTCCAAGCCTTAATCGTCATCTTATCATTTCTATTCCGCTGGTTGTGCCATTGAGGTGCGCCGAGTGCTGTCAAAGACAACTCGTGATTCTCGCCCAGCTTCTTGGAAATATTAATAAAATAAGAGTAAGCCACGAAGTCGGTTCCTTGTATGTAGCCATCACCCCAAGTTCTTGCCCCGAGGATTGACATCGCCCAACCATTCTCGCTCAACCCGGTGGAAGCACTGAACGCTACTTTGTTGTACCCGTCATTTCCCATACTATAAGCAACAGAAGCTCCGCTCTTCGCGTTGGTCGAGTTCGTCACGATATTGATAGAACCGCCGACAGACGGCACGGATACTTTGGAAGCACCCAATCCCCGTTGCACTTGTATCATGCAGGTCACGTCGGACAATCCCGACCAATTAGACCAGTAAATGCCCCCCCACTCCATCTCGTTCACGGGAACACCATTCACCATCACGGCAATATTTTCCGTTTCAAATCCCCGAAGATTAATACGCCCGTCGCCAAAAGCGCCACCCTCTTTCGTGACATACACGCTCGGTGTGCCTTTCAATATCTCGGGAAACTCCTGCATGGATAATTTATTCTCGATATCCGAAGCCGTGATCACGGACAACGCTACCGGGGTCTTCCGGTCTACTGCCAAAGATCCTCTTACGACCACGTCCGATAACCCGATCACCTCCGGCTTCATCTCGATCACTCCTAAATGAAGCTCTTTACTGTCAACCATGACCTCCTTGTTTACCTCGGCATAACCGACACAGCGGAATCGTAACATGACTTTTCCCGCTTTTTTCAATTTAAGTTCAAAATATCCGGTCGTATCTGCTGCTGTACCGCCGGAAACACCTTCCGCATAAACAGTAGCACCCACGAGCGCCTGACGAGTTTCCGCATCCAAGATTCTACCCTTGATTACCCCATCAGCCATAACTTCCCATGATGTACAAAATAGACAAACAAGCCCACCTACCACCTTCAATAATACGTTACGCATAAATTTTTCTTTTATGAATTACTAATTTGTATCATAACACTTTTAATACCTCACTACATAGCATCAATTAGGAAAGCGAAGGTAATGATAAAAATAGTATTTCATATCATTTATTGATTTTATTTACAGTCTTGTTCTACAAACAAAAATGACCGGGAGAACAGAATATTTCTCCCGGTCATTTTTTACACACCCGATTCTACCTCAATAAATCCTCCAGTTTCGGGTTCTTCGCCTTGACCATCCCGTCCGCACCAATCCAGTAAACAGTAGGAACAAATTTCACTTTGTAAGCCTTCTTCACCTCACTTTTTTCAAAGCCGTTCAAATCCGCCAATTGTATCCACGAAATCTTATCCTGCTTCACGGCTTCCAACCATTTTTTCTTATCATTATCCAATGAAACAGAAATAACTTCGATCCCTTTTTCCTTCAACTCCTTGTAATGCCTATTCAACTCTTTATTTTTGCTACGGCAGGGAGCGCACCACGATGCCCAGAAATCCAACAACACTTCCTTGCCCCGGAACGAGGACAAACGGACCTTTTTCCCGCAAGCATCGACCAATTCGAAATCCGGAGCCTCGCCGGTCAGTTGTTCTGCTTTCAACACCTCGAACTTATTCTGTATCTTAGTTCTCAACTCGGATTCGGGCAACCTATCTCCCAACGCTTGAAGCGCCAGGGCAAAAGTATCATAATCGTGTTCCAAACGGAACAAGTTCTCGCCCAACAGTTCCACCCCCAATTGACTGCCTTCCAATTGCTTCAAACCATTCAAAAAGAAATCCGTTCTCTTTTGGTATTCTCGCCCCATCTTCTCCGAAAGCTCTGCCTTTTTCAACACATCCTCTATCTCGCAATACCCTGCGGCAACCTTATTATACCGTTCATCCATCTCGTCTAATTCCCTTTTAATCGAGGCATACCGCTCTCCCAGCAAATACTTCTCCACATTTTTCCGAACATCCGCTCCCCTTAATTCCCTCTCCAGGATAACCCCCTCCGGGGATATTAGAATCATAAAAGGAATCCCGTTAAAATCGTACAACTTCCACATAATACCTTTTGCATCGTGTAATTGCAAATACTTCACTTGCTCCTCTTCCACCGCTTTGCGCCATGCTTTTTCCGAATTATCCACGGACAAGCCGACCACCGTCAATCCTTTATCGCCGAAAGAATCGTGTATATTCTTCACGTTCGGTATTTCTTTACGACAAGGTCCGCACCACGATGCCCAAAAATCAATCAAAACGTATTTGCCCCGCAAAGAAGATAACTTCACCAAATTACCGTTCAAATCCTGCAACTCGAATTCCGGAGCCACACTTCCCACGGCTGCCGCTTTCACCCGGGCAATTCTATCCGCCATCATCCGAAGCGGATAACAATCCCGGATACCGGTGTCAAATTGGTTTACGATCTGTTCCAACCGCTCCACGGGAGCCTCCCGGTAATTCTCGTGCACGATAACCGCCAGCATCTTGCTATTCCGGTTCTCGGGTATCATCGCCAAAAAAGCCTCGGCACAAGCACGGTACAAAGAATCAAGCCGATCACTCGCCCGTTTCAATACACGCAAATTCTCCTCCGTCTGGTTCACCATATTGTACTCGTTGAATGCCTCGTTATATGCCTTTATCGCAACTCCCAATTCTTTATCGTACGGATTTCTCGCCAACAATCCCTCGTACTCCGCCATCGCGAGTGAACCCTTTATCTTTTCTCTCTTCAAACTTCCTCGCTCGATTTTCGCCTCCACCCGGGTATGTTCCGTGTCTATATATAAATACATCGTCGGAATCACCATCGAGGGACCTAAATCCCCCAAATCCGGCACGTAAATATAATAAGGACGGGCATCCCCGACTTCCACGCTGACCCTTATGTCGAAACGATCTCCATTTCCCTTTACCCTTGCCAGTTCTGTTCGGTAATCCGAATCCAGCAACACCACTTCCCGTCCGGCAAGCCCCGTGATTTTTCCCGATACTCTCACTCGTTTTTCTGTGCCGAATAACAGAATCGGCAACAACACAAACGCACATACAAACAATACTATCCCTTTTCTCATATTTTTCTGGTTTTATTACATTCTTGCCCGAGAGTCGTTTACTCGGGCAAGAATAAAAAGTAATTATCTCGGATTTTGCTCGATACTGTTATTTAGTAATCGTATTTTGGCCGCTATCGGGAACATATACCGGTTGGAGTTGGGTTCCAACGTGTAAGTGGTTTCCTTGAACTGGCGGGTAAGCGTCCGGGTGTATATACCCTCTTTTGCCAACCGTTTCATGTCAAAGAACCGCAACCCGGCATACACTAGTTCCCTTTGCCGCTCCTCTAACACCACCTCCAACAGGCGATCCGCTGCAATATTTTTCAATTCATAATCGCTTCCCTCAACAAAACGTTTGGCTCGCAAGGTATTCAACACGGACAATGCCTCCGGGTTTTTCTTTCGGGCAAGACACTCTGCCTTGATCAACATCATCTCCGGCACACCGATATTAAAATCTAATTCTTGCAAAAACAGAGGATAAGGTTCATCTATCGGCTTCCCGAACCCGTCCAATGACGTGAAATTAAACTTGTAACGCAAATCCGCTTCCCGATCGAAAATAGCGAGCAACTCCGGTGACATACAGCAAGATGTAAGCATCGTCTGAAAACCGGAGGTACGATACATCAACATCTCGGGTGACTCCATCGCAACCGGACGATTATTTATCCCGCTAGAAGGTCTTGTCTCATTTTTAAAACTGAACGTATTATAATCCACCAACTTGCTATTCAATTTCAACGCCTCTTCTGCGTTCTCCAACGCCGCATCATAATTCCCGAAATACAAGTTCACGCGTGCCGCCAAAGCGTATGCCGCCACCCGGGGAAGATGGTAAACCGAAATGCCTTCCTCCGGCAAATCCAACGCCACGTCTTTCAAATCCTCCAATATCCGAGCCACCACCTTATCGGAAGTTGCCCGCTTCACTTTCACCTCCAAATCCGGTTCCAACACCAACGGCACGCTCAAATCCGTTCCCGCTGTTTCCGGGTCGTAGGCTGGCGCATAACACGAATGCAAATACCAGTAATAGTACGCCCGGTTTACCCGTGCTTCCGCCATCACCCGCGCCTTGTCAGCATCCGAACCGCCCGTGGCGCCCGGTGTTTCTTGCAACACCAAATTACAAGTATAAATAATCTCGTAAGCATTATTCCACGTCGCATCATCTTCCTCATCTCTATAAAATTCCTCTTGCCAGGTATAAGCCTTTCCCTGAGCTGACATTATATTTCCGGTCAGCCGTTCTTCCGTCATGAAAACCAAATCACCGCACATATCCGCTAATGGATAAACCCCACCAATATTACGCGAATCCCCTATCAACTCCTCGAAATCCTGCACCTTCTCCGGCAACAACTTTCCCTTGGGTGTCACATCCAAAAACGAATCACACCCGTACAACAAAATAACCGCTAAAACTATACTATATATCTTTTTCATAACATCCTAATTTAGCAAATTAAAATTCCACTCTCAAACCAAACGTAAACGATGGCGCCTCGCTCAATCCCAGCGTGCCGTGAATCGGATCCACCGCCTCCGGGTCAAACCCCTCCTTGTTCTTCGTCCACATCCACACCGTGTTTGCCTGAGCAGTCAGGCTAACCCGGGAAAACGGCGATTTTTTTACCAACTGTTGCGGTAATTCATAATTCAATGTAATCTCGCGCAACCGGATAAAATCTCCCTTTCGAACACTATTGGATGAATGAGTCGTTAATTTTTCTCGGTCTCCATCAAAATACTCCCAAGTCAGCGTTGCCGGAATATCCGTTTTCGCTTCATCGCCCGGGTTCATCCAACGTTTACCGACAAATGCACTCAAATCACTATTATCCAACGGATTCATTGTCGGGTAAGCGATACGGAACACATGACCGAAGTTGTAAATAAAAGAAAACATCAACGTTAAATTCTTGTACTTGAAATCCGTCGAAAGACTTCCGCTATATTTCGGACGATAAGTCCCGTTACACTCGATGGACTCGGCCACGGGCGTGCGGGTCTTATTCCCGTCCGCATCGTATGTTTGCGGATTACCGTTTTCATCCAACCCAGCCCAACGATAACTCCACAACGCTTCACGCGCATACCCTTCCGTGAATTTTATAACCCCGTGCGTACGATTATAATCCGGGTCACCGTCCGCAATATTATTCTTCGTGATCTTATTCTTGTTATAACCGAACACAAAATTCACGTGCCAACTGAAATCTTTCAACCTCAAGGCTTCTGCGTTCAACTGCATCTCGAAACCCGTGTTACGCATATCGGCGGCATTAATACTACCTTCTCTAAAACCGAGAGTCGGGTCAATCTGCACTTTTCCCAACAAATCGTAACTGCGCTTGCTGTAATATTCCAACGTCATGGCAAGACGATCGAATAACCCGATTTCCACTCCCACGTTCAACGTCTTCGTGCGTTCCCATCTCAACTTCGGGTTGGGTGCATTGGAAACACGCGACATATAGGCTCCTATCGCACTATTGAAACTCCGGCTCACACTCAACAACGGTGTGGAAGAACCACTACGGTCAAAATTACCGGTCAACCCGTAAGTAACGCGGGGCACTAACCGGTTGATCACCTTGGATTGAAAGAAATTCTCCTCCTGCACGTTCCAACTCAATCCGACCGACCACAGCGGATTGCGGCGGTATTTCTTCGCTGCCCCAAACAAATTGGATTCATCAATACGGAAAGTGGCACTTAACGAATAGCGCGAATCATACGTGTAAACGGCCGACCCGTAATACGACACCTCTCGGTTGTCCATGAACGAGAAATTATTATAATAACTGGCGTCATACCGATGTCGGTAGTACCCCCCTTGCCAACTCACGATCCCGTTTTTAGCAAGCTCTTGTTCATCATATAATTGGTAAGTCAATAAATCATCGTCATACCCCAATTTACGGTACTTGTTCGATTCATTCGTGTGCTTGCGCAATTCAAATCCCCCGACAACGTTCACGTAATGCTCGCCTTCTTTACCGAAACTACGGTTCAGCAAGCCCCCGATTTTCAACGCATGAGCGGTCAAATCCGTGTTCATCACGTCTAAAATATCACCCATCGGCAAATGATTCACGATCTTCCCGTCCTCCACGCTGGTCATGTAATTCAACTGATCCCGGACATAATACGACTCTACATCCCGCAAGTTTTTATTCTTGCTATGCGTACGCTCGTATTGATAATCCACGTTTACCTGCAAACCGTCGAGGATTGTAACGTCAAGTCCCAACTTAGTCCGCAAACTGAATTTACTTGTCTTGTTATTCGCCAAATCCACCTCATCCAATATATTAAAACCGTAATCTTTATAGCCTTGCTCCATCAAATCTTGATTCGTTTCTATATTAAATTTGGTATAATCCTTCACCCGGTTGCCCGACTCGTCCACCAGCAGTTGATAAGGCAGAATGGAACTCACCTCGCTTGCCACGTCATATCCTAAATTTTCCTTACCGTACACCGCGTTAATATCAGCGCGCACCTTCACCCTCGGCGCCACCGAGTAACTGTTCTTGGACAAAATATTGATCGTCTGTTTATCGCTTCCATCCTTGTACACGGAATTCTCTCCGGTATAACTTCCCGACAAGAAATACGAGAATATCTCACTTCCTCCGCTCAAGGCCAACGTGTGATTGTGTCTTACTGCCGTGCGCAACAACTTATCCTCAATCTGTTTCTTGTTGGAGATCTGTCCCAAAACCGCCAATTTCTCCTCCAGTTCATCCCGACCGATCTTACCGCTCTCGTAATCAAAAATCAAACCGTACGAAGGCGAATAGCCACTTGAACTACCTTGGTATATTGCCCCGAAAATCAACTGTTTGTCAAATACCTCCAGATCATAATCCACGACCGTCTTCGAGTCCGCCCGGTTCAGGTCGCCGTAATCCGGCTTCATCATCAAATTCACGTTCCCGGAATAAAACAACTTGCTCTGACCGACAGTCCCTTTTTTCATCTCGATCACGATCACACCGTTCGCCGCACGCGTACCCCATATCGCAGCAGCAGCGGCATCTTTCAACACAGTAATCCGCTCCACGAGATCCATATTCTCCGGCAACTCGTCCACCTCGAACCCGTCCACGATATACAACGGTTTGGTACCCACTTTTTCGGAAATCGTGCTACCGCCCCGGATACGCACGTCGTTATTGTAAATTGTCAAACCGGGAACCTGTCCTTCCAACAATCGATTCAGCCCGGCACTTCCCCGCAATTCGATCGCCTGCGGAGAAATCGTGGAAAACGACCCCGTCGTATTCACTTTCTTCAACGTCTGGTAACCCGTGCAAACCACTTCGCCCATTTCCTCCACGTCCGGCTCCATGAATACAATCAGTTCCGTCTGTTTACCCACTTTCACCTCCCGGGACTTCATCCCGATAAAAGAAAACGACAACACGACCGAGTCCCGCTTAGGCAACTCCAATCGGAATTTTCCCGAGGCATCCGTTGCCGTGCCGATAGTCGTTCCTTTCAACATAACGGTTACCCCCGGCAATATATCCCCGCCTTTCTCCTTCACGGTTCCCGTGATGACGATTTTCTTCGGTGCATCCTCTTTTACTTGAGGTGTAATCACGATCACGTTATCGACCACCCGATAAGATAACGGCGTGCCCTTCAAGATTTTTTCCAATATCTCCACCACGCTTGCCTCCTTCACGGAGAAACTCACGTTGTAACGATTCACCTCGTTATCATTGTAGAAAAACTCGTAATCACTCACCCGTCCCAATTCCTTCAGAACAGAAAGTAAATTTTCCGACTTCTTCTCCATCGTCAGTTTCGTGTTTTGAGAATAACTCATTGCCGAAACCGATAACATGGTACATAACAGCAAACAAGAACAAATCTTCATAACCAATAACATTTTTCGCAGGACATGGTTATCCCAGACCCACAAGTTTGATTTTTTTTTCATAACTTTGTTGAGTTAAATTGTTTTACAGAATCAATTTACATGATACACGAAAGGTGTTCGTAGCGCCTCTCGTGTTTTTTATCGTATTATCACTACACTATCCTTTACCTCAAAAGAAATATTTGTCGTCATCTCAATCATCTTCAACACCTTGGATACATCCTCGTATTTTGGGATCGTACCCGAGAAAAACTTCTCCTTCATTTCCGGATTCTCGATTCGGAAATCAACATTATACCAGCGAGCAAGACGCCGCAGGACGGATTCCAATCCTTCGCTCTCGAACGAGAAGCGATCTTTAATCCAAGAAGTATACAATTTAGTATTCACCTGCCGTACATCCATGCGGCAATTCTCCCACACACCCTGCTCTCCGGGCAACAACCTGACAGCTTGCCCCAACTCCTCCGCGTCCAATTCCACGCTCCCCTCAACCAGGGTTGTTGTCACCGCACTCTCGTCCGGGTATGCCGACACGTTGAACGAAGTTCCCAGCACCCGCACATCCACGCCCCGCGTAACCACCACGAAAGGATGTTCACGGTCATGAGCCACGTGGAAATATGCCTCTCCTACCAGTTCCACCTTCCGCGTATCTCCGGTAAAATGAGCCGGGTAACGTAACTCGGAAGCACTATTCACCCATACCTCCGTCCCATCGTCCAACACGATCTTGTACTCCCCTCCTCTCGGCACCCGCAGGGTATGAAATGACGGCATTTGAGAATTCCCGGTTAATTGGTATTTCAAATTACCGCTTTCATCTATCGTCAACCTCTCCCGTTCCCCGATCAGGATTGTCGTGTCTTTCATCCCCTTCAAGGGCAACACGTTCCCGTCTTCCAGAACCAGCACCGCCTGTGTTTCCCCGGGATTAATCGTGACAGGTGCCACTTCGGCTATTTTCACCCCTTCCTCCTTCGGCTGCAAGTACCAAATCGCACCCGCCACCAGTAACACCACGGCAGCCGCGGCATAAGCGATCCACTTCCTCAACAGACTTCTCTTCCTCACCTCCCGTTGCCCCATCTCTGCCGCCAACCGTTCCCAGCATTTTCCCGTGTCAAAAGAAGCAAATAACCGGACATCATCCCTCAGCATCTTTTCATCCCGCAAATCCTCCACCAACCGACGATGGTGCTCGTTCTCAGCCATCCACTCCCGAAGCACGTCCAATTCCTCCCCCGAGAGTTCATCTCTCAGGGATGCCGCTATCAAATCGTGTATTTCTTTCCGTTGCTTCATAAAATCTTCTTTACTTTACACCTGAAACACACTCATTCGACAAATGGGTGACAAGGCGACAAAAAAAATAAATACCAACAACCAATTTTTAGAAACCGGGAAAGAACATCCCGACGTAAACGAACAAATCGCCCAGGCGAACCCGCAGATAAGATTTTGCCCGTTGCTTCTGAGTCTTGATCGTGTTCAAAGAAATTCCCAACTCCTCGGCAATCTTTTTATCCTCTTGTCCGTCGATATAAGACTTTTTGAATATCTCCTTGCTTTTCTCCGGCAATTCGTCAATCGCTTCGAACAACTCCGCGATAACCTCGGCTCGGATTTGTTGGCAAAGGAAATAATCCTCATCCAATTCCTCCCGGTTCAAATTACGGTAATTCCGATCGCGTATCTCCAAATCCCGCAAGTAATTCAAGCAACGGTTCTGCACGCTATTATAAAAGAAAGTCTTTATCGTCTTGATGTTCGGGAAACCATCCCGCTCCATCTTCCAGAAAGAAAGGAATACCTCTTGCACAATATCTTCCGCCTCCTCCCCGTCCCTAACAACACGAGCCGCAAAAAAACACAAGGGTTTGTGGAAAGCCTCAAATAAAACTTGAAAAGCCTCTTGCTTTCCAAGCCTTAAACTTTCTAAAAACTCCTCCGATTGTATGTCTATAGCCTGCATCCGGTTCGTAATCTATTATTTAGATACAAAAATAATGATTATTTCGTCAATCCAAAATAAATATCAGACAACAAAAAAACGAGGCTTATTCGAAGCCTCGTTTTCAATCTTTCTATTTTTTCCAAAAGCTGTTAAGCTTTTTTCTTCGTGTTTACAATCACCTCGGGAAGACTAACGGGTCCGAAGATCGTGTCTTTTCCCACTTTTTGTACTTTGACAATTCTTGAATTTGCATTAAGATTCTCTTGCTCGGCATAAGCACACTCGATACCGTTGGTCTGAGTTTTTGCTAAACTGATACCGCCTACAAACAATGCTAACATTCCGATGCAAACTAATACAATATACTTTTTCATATCATTATTTTTTTAATTATTATTCTTATTCATTCTTGCCATATTGGCTTTTGCTTTTTCTTTCGATACAAAGGTAAGGCATTACTTAATGAAAATGAGATTATTACTGTTATACTTTAGTTGAGGTAAGGTTAAATATTTGTTAGGCTAAAAAATGACAACTATTTTTTAAGAATTACAATTCCACGCGATTAACACTGATAATCAATAGATACAGGTTCTTTCCCATTCCTGCCACCGTAGTTAACAAAATCCTAATTCGCCACCACATCCTGAAATTTTATAACAAATCGGTCAAGCAAAAAAAATGGAGGTGTGTCAAACACACCTCCTGGTCCATAATGTCCATAAAGTCGAACCTTCGGTTCTGAAAGTCCTTAAAGTCAGTCATTATGTAAATTATTGATTATCAATACAATCACCTAAAACATTTGTAACATTCCGACCTTACGACTTTATGGACATTTCGACCTTATAGACCCGTTACCGTATTTCCGATCCCGGTTTCACCTCTTTATCGGGAGTAACGAAAGAAAGAGAGCCGTCGGCATTCTCCGCCATAAGAATCATTCCCTGCGACACGATGCCTTTCAACGGTTTAGGTTCCAAATTGACCAACACGCTGACTTGTCGCCCGATCACCTCTTCGGGTGTGTAATGCTCGGCAATACCCGAAACAATCGTCCGCTGGTCGATGCCCGTATCGACGGTCAACTTCATCAACTTTTTCGTCTTAGCCACTTTCTCGGCAGCGATGATCTTGCCCACGCGGATATCCATCTTCATGAAATCATCGTAGTTGATATTCTCCTTCGCGGGGGCAGCCGTGGCTGCAGCCATCTCGTTCGCTTTCTTCGTGGCAAGCAATTTATCGACCTGTGCCTGGATCACATCGTCCTCGATCTTCTCGAACAACAACCCGGCTTGCCCCAACTCGTGTCCTGCCGCGATCACGCCGTCGCCCATCTTATCCCACTCGATCACGCCGATATTCATAAACTCACGCAACTTTTGAGAAGAGAACGGCATAAACGGTTCCATCAAAGTGGAAAGATTAGCTGAAATCTGCAAACAGATATTTAGTATCGTCTTCACTCGTCCCTCGTCTGTCTTGATGACTTTCCAGGGTTCGGTGTCGGCAAGATATTTATTCCCCAGACGGGCAAGATTCATAGCTTCTTTCAAAGCATCGCGGAAGTGGAACGTATCCAGGCTCTTCTCCACACGTCCGATGATTTGCGGAATCTCGGCAAGTACCTCCTTGTCATAATCCGTCAACTCGCCCCGTTCCGGTACCAGATTATTAAAATACTTCTGCGTCAGCACTAAAGTACGGTTGATAAAATTACCGTAGATCGCTACCAACTCGCTATTATTACGGGTTTGGAAATCCTTCCACGTGAAATCGTTATCCTTAGTTTCCGGAGCGTTGGCTGTCAGCACGTAGCGCAACACATCCTGTTTGCCCTTGAAATCCACCAGATACTCGTGCAACCACACCGCCCAGTTGCGGGATGTAGAAATCTTATCCCCTTCCAAATTCAGGAACTCGTTGGCGGGCACGTTGTCCGGCAATATATAAGACCCCTCGGCTTTCAACATCGCCGGGAAAATGATGCAATGGAACACGATATTATCCTTACCGATAAAATGGATCATGCGGGTTTCCGGGTCTTTCCAGTACTTTTCCCATTCCGGAGTAAGATCTTTCGTGGCAGAAATATACCCGATGGGGGCATCGAACCACACGTAGAGCACTTTTCCCTCGGCTCCCTCGATCGGCACGGGTACGCCCCAATCCAAATCGCGGGTCACCGCACGAGGTTGCAAACCGCTATCCAACCACGATTTACATTGCCCGTAAACGTTCGGTTTCCACTCCTTGTGCTCCTCTAAAATCCATTCTTTCAACCAACTCTCGTATTGATCCAAGGGGAGATACCAGTGTTTCGTTTCTTTCAACTCGGGTTTGTTTCCCGTGATAGCGGATACCGGGTTAATCAGGTCGGTAGCGTTCAGGCTCGTCCCGCAAGCCTCGCACTGGTCACCGTACGCCCGTTCGTTGCCGCAATGAGGGCAAGTCCCTATGATATAACGGTCGGCAAGGAATTGTCCCGCCTTCTCGTCGTAGAACTGCATGGAAGTCTTCTCGATAAATTTTCCGGCATCATAGAGTTTCTTGAAAAACGCGGACGACAACTCGTGATGCGTCTTGGAACTCGTGCGGGAATATATATCGAAAGAGATACCCAATTCCTCAAAAGAATCTTTTATGATCTTGTGATAACGATCGACAATATCCTGCGGGGTTACCCCCTCTTTTTGAGCCTTAATCGTGATCGGCACTCCATGTTCATCCGATCCCCCGATAAATGCCACATCCTCACCTTTCTTCCTCAAATATCTCACGTAAATATCAGCAGGCACGTAAACACCCGCCAAATGTCCGATATGCACGGGCCCATTCGCGTAAGGCAAAGCCGTGGTAACCAAATTTCTCTTGAACTTGCTCATATATTATTTAGAGTTTGTAAAGTTATAACGTTCATAAAATTCATAAAGCCAAAAGGAAAAAACTTTTACACTCCACGAAGTCGCAAAGTTAATAAAAATATCGCGAACATCACGTTAAAACCGGCACGCTTAATCTCAAGTCTCGCGTGTTATCTGTCCCCGCCTTTTTCCTGCTGGAAAAAAGTTGCCGCCCGCAGTTTCACGTTCTGCTGCAAGTTTCGGTAAAAAAAATTCAGTTCCACCACATGGTAGTTCCCCACGGGGAATAGTCCGGCAAGCGAAGGCGTATAGTACTCCTCCGGATTGACCCCAGATACGACCAAGGCTTTCGTTTCCTTGTCGAGGCACGCGCCAATAACGTGCGCCTGCTCGGAAGAGATGCTGCCGTCAGTCTTTATGAACACGCTCCCAAGATGGTCTTCCTTTGTAGCAGGCGTGTCATCGGTACGCCAATTTAGCGGGTTGATAGCAGCGCGGCTTCCGGCGAGCAAAGGCGGCAAGCGGTCAGGGGCAGAAACGGAGTTGAAGGTGACGAATACGCCCGTGCCCGAAGCATCGGCAGCGGGGAGCAAATAGGGCGACACGTCGCTGTCTTCCACTGGATAACCCAGCGGATAGGCGGCTATCATACGTGCATACAATTCATCGTCCATCTCCCGTTTCAGCAATTCGATAACCGCCTTCCCGCCTTGGCTGTGTCCGGCAAGGATGAAGGGGCGCCCCTCGTTCAGATGTTCCGTGTAATAACGGAAAGCGGATACGATGTCCTCGTAGGCAAGGCGGAAGCGCGATTCAATGACGGTGTCGCTTTTCATCCACGACTCGATGGTGATTTGCCGGTAGTAAGGGGCAAAGAAGTTAGCTTCGTCAGCAAAGATGCCTTTTGCCAGCCGCAAAGGACTGTCCACCGCAAGGCGGTGCAACTCGTTGCGGATGTCCATGTAGTGGCACGTGTCGCCGTTCTCGTCCACTTGGTCGAACACGCAGGTGGGAACGATGTAGAATACGTCATAGTCCTTTCCTGCAGAGTGCCCGCCGTCAAACCACGCTTCGGCTTGCACATAGTCCGGCGCATCAGGGAAAACACCACGAACCTCATCCTTTGTTTCACATCCAGACAGGATAACCGCCCATACAAGGAGGAACAAGGAAAGTAATTTCTGTTTCATAATCGTCTGTTTAATCAAGCCCCGAACAGGAGTCACCCTATGTGGCAGCCCGATTTCGGAACGGAGGCAAAAGTAATCATTTTAAGAAAATTATGCAACGAGAGTTCCCGCTAAATCATGGCATTCTTCCCCGTATTTTCTCCATGCTTTCTCTAACTATTATCCTATTGTTATTCTATTGTTGTTCTATTAAAATAGAATAACAATATATTATAACTACTTTAGTATTATTCTTATTGGTAGAGAAGTCCCCCGTAAGAGTGGGAGAAGTCCCCTATAAGTCCGCCGCAAGCAATTCTATCAATAAAGTATATCGCATTTTCAAATTAAAAGCGTACCTTCGTACAATAAAACAAATTATCGCTATATGTTACGACCTATATACCTGCAACCGGGGGATAAGGTGGCGCTTGTTTCCCCCTCGGGCATCGCGACAAAAGAACAACAGGATGCTGCGACGGCTTTGCTTACCTCGTGGGGACTGGTTCCCGTGTCGGGAGAACACGTGCTAGCGCAACACGGAAGAATGGCGGGTACCGACACGGAACGCCTGGCAGATTTACAGACCGCTCTTGACGCCGAAGACACCAGGGCAATCTGGTGCATGGCGGGAGATTACGGCACGCTCCGCATCGTTGAAGATGCCGACTACTCCGTTTTTCAAGGAAACCCCAAATGGGTAATCGGGATGAACGATATCACAGTGTTGCACTCGAAACTACACTCGTTAGGCATCGAAAGCCTTCATGCACCCATGCCTTCAAACTTGCAAGAGACAGCACCCGAAGCCTTGACCCAATTGCGAAATTTTCTATTCGGCATCGTGTCTACATATGCCACGGATGCACACCCGCTAAACCGGACAGGACTGGCGGAGGCGGAACTTATCGGGGGGATGCTGACGTGGATACACAGCCTGCACGACACGCGAATCGAACATAACACACGGGGGACGATCCTGTTTCTCGAAGACCCGTCAGACGACATTTACCAGATCGACCGGAGTATCCGCTGCATGAAATACGCGGGCAAGTTCCAACACCTGGCAGGACTCGTGGTCGGGGAATTCGGTCGGAACAACACGCCCGAATTCCGGGAAAGAGTATACCGCATCATTCACGAGGCGGTGAAAAATTACACTTACCCGGTTTGTTTCGGACTCCCGTCAGGACACGTGCGAGGCAATTACCCGCTGATACTTGGCGCGAACGTGGAACTTATCGTGCGACCCGACGGGGGAGAACTAAAGTTCCCATGACTCATGATTCACAATTTATGATTTTAGATTCATAATTTATAATGCTATTATTCAAATTCATAGCAACATTTTTAATTTGTATTTCCATGAATAATATTATTTATCCGGCAAATCTGGATACCCTATACAAGGCGGTCGATTATCGCCAAACACAAGAGCACGCACCTGTCATCGGCATCACGGCAAACTTCGAGAACGGGAATTCCTGCATCGAACACTCGTACGTGATCTCCATCCTGCAAGCGGGAGGTATTCCCGTACTCATACCCGTGCATAATGACATTGAAACATTACGGGCCACGATAGACTCTCTCGACGGGCTAATGCTCACGGGAGGCGGGGACATCAATCCCCTGTACGGGAATGAAGACCCTATTCCCGCGTTGAAGGACGTGGACGCGGCAAGAGATCAATTCGACCTGACGCTGGTAAAACTGGCAGCCGACCGCCAGATACCGATCTTCGGGATATGCCGCGGACACCAGATCATCAATATGGCGTTCGGGGGCACGAATTACCAGGATATTTACACGCAACACGAGCAACCGCCCCTGAAGCACAGCCAGACGATCAGCCGGGAATTCGGCTCGCACCGGGTAAATATCGTGAAGAACTCAACGCTCTATTCCGTGATCGGGGAAGATGCCATCACGGTCAACTCCTACCATCACCAGGCAATCAAAGAGATCGCCCCCGGTTTCCGGGTCACGGCAGCTTCCGCCGACGGGATCATCGAGGCGATGGAAGGAATGCCGGGACACCGTATCTTCAGCGTGCAATGGCACCCGGAAAAAATGGCGGTACGCCCCGACGAACAGATGATGAAGTTATTCAACTACTTCGTGAACGAGGCGACTCTGTTTAAAAAGGCGAAAGAGATTCACCGGAATATACTAATCGTCGACTCACATTGCGATACACCCATGAAATTCACGCCGGGCTTCAACTTCGGTCAACGCCACGAGGACGTGAAAGTCGACCTCCCCAAGATGCAGGAAGGCAGGGAAGATGCCGTTTTCATGGTAGCCTACCTTCATCAAGAGAGCCGGGACGAGAATACATCGCGAGCCGCGACACAAAAGGCAATCGACATCCTGTACCAAATCACGGAACAAGTGAAGCAAAATCAATCACAAGTAGGCATCGCTTACAACGTGGACGATTTGCTCTACCTGAAAAACGCCGGGAAGAAAGCCATCTTCCTCGCCATCGAGAACGGGTACGCCATCGGGAAAGACATTGCCAATCTCTCTATGTTCAAAGACATGGGTATCACGTACATCACCCTGTGTCATAACGGCAGTAACGATATATGCGATTCCGCGAAGGGCGAACCGGAACATGACGGGCTGAGCGACTTCGGGCGGGAAGTGGTGAAAGAGATGAACCGCTTGGGTATCATCGTGGATATTTCACACGCCAACGCGAAGACCGTGCAGGACGTGTTGGAAATCAGCAAAGCCCCGATCATCGCCTCCCACTCGTCGGCAAGAGCGCTATGCGACCATCCCCGCAACCTGACGGATGACCAGATACGAGCCATTGCCGCCAAAGGGGGCGTCGTGCAAGTATGCCTGTACAACTGGTTCCTGAGTAAACAACCGAACCCGACCATCCTGGACGCCGTGGCCCATATCAACCACATCGTCCGCCTCGTGGGCATCGACCACGTGGGCATCGGCACGGACTTTGACGGCGACGACACGGAAAAACTGATTGGCTGCCGTGCCGCCAACGAGATCATCAACCTCACCGTGGAACTCCTGCGCCAAGGCTACACGCCGGAAGAATTGCATAAACTGTGGGGGGATAATATCCTGAGAGTGTTGAACACGGTACAAAACTTAACCATCGAGTGACACCGTGACAATTGAAACGATACAAAAGGTTTTAACGCGTGAGCTGCCCGGGGCGGCGGCACACGCTCTCATGACTCCCGAACCTCATTACGTGAAGGGAGTGGAGGGACGGCATCCTCATCCCCCGGTAGACAGTGCCGTGCTCCTGCTTCTAATTCCTTACCGGAAGGAATGGGTAATTCCCTTTATTCAACGCACATCCGTGGGGAAGTATCACGGGGGACAAATCGCCTTGCCGGGAGGGAAAGTAGAACCGGAAGACGTGAACGCCCGTGGTGCAGCCTTGCGGGAATGCCACGAGGAAATAGGCGTGAAAACGAAAGATATCACGATTATCAGAAGCCTGAGTGACGTGTATATCCCGTTAAGCAACTTTAATATAACGCCCTTTATTGGAACTATTCCGAAAATGCCTAATTTCGCGCTCTCGAAAGATGAAGTCGAGGAAGTGATACTCATCCCGTTAAATGATTTACTTGATGACAAGAACAAAACATCGCGTTTGCTCTATCGGCACGATCAACAGATTGTTGCCCCGGGCTATAAAATTGGAGATCATTTTATCTGGGGAGCCACGGCAATGATCATCGCGGAACTCGAAACATTACTGAAAAACGAGCAATAACGACAGAAATACGATATGAAAAAGAAGCTTTGTATTTATACCCTATTCCTCCTATCGTGCTGCATGGCTTGTAATATCTCCCCCAACCCGGGAATTTACAAATCCATTGCCCGTGAAACCTGGGACAGGGACAGTAATTACAAGTTCGAATTCAATATCACGCAACCGGGGACTTACGTGGTGAGTACCTGCGTCCGCCACTCGACGGATTATAAACAGCATAATTTAAGTTGCCACCTCACGGTTTCACATCCCGGTTTGATGACCGTCAAGATGAATCCGGATATTATCTTGGCAAATGAAAACGGAGAATGGCTCGGGCAAGGGCTAGGTGGACTAAAAACCATAGTACATTCTTCCGATCAAGTGCTCCACTTGGATTCCACGGGGATCTACACGGTAGAAATAAGCCACCGGATGAAAGAAAAAGAACTGAAAGGAATTAAAAATATAGGAATTAAACTCTCATCATATAAAATTAATGGCGAAGAATAAGCTGGCAAAATTTGCAGAAATGGAAACACTCGACAACGTGTTTCAACCCAAGCATAACGAGGTTTTCCGCACGGATTACAAGCTAAAAGGGAAATGGGGGAAGCAAGTATTCGGCAACGACCACCCGATCGTGCTGGAAGTGGGATGCGGTAAAGGCGAGTATTCCGTGGGATTGGGAGAACTCTACCCGGAAAAGAACTTTATCGGTTTGGACATCAAAGGCGCCCGGATGTGGACGGGAGCCAAAATAGCTCAAGAAAAGGGGATGAAGAACGTGGTATTCCTGCGAACCCATGCCGAAGTGCTCGAATCGGTATTCGCCCCGGGGGAAATATCCGAGATATGGATTACCTTTCCCGACCCACAAATGGCAAAGGCTCGCAAGCGCCTCACGGGAACACGCTTTCTCTCGCTCTACAAAAAGATGTTGACGGAAGACGGCGTTATCCATCTTAAAACGGACAGCCCTTTCCTGTACCGATACACGGATGAACTCATCCGCCTGAACCACTTGACCGCATTCGTCAACACGGACGACCTTTACGGGATGGGGCTGGATGACAAGATTCTAGGGATCAAAACCTTCTACGAACAGCAATGGTTATCGCGGGGAAAAAAGATCAAATACTTGAAGTTTACCCTATCCGGTTCCGGCGAACTCACCGAACCCGACATCGACATCGAGAAAGATGATTACCATAGCGAAGCAAGATTCATGAGTAAATAATTGAAAAATCTAAAATATGAAAGTTCTAATGGCGATGAGTGGCGGGATAGACAGTACGGTTGCCGCTATGTTGTTACAAGATCAAGGGTACGAGTTGGTTGGGGTAACTTACCGGGTGTACGATCAGATCTCGCAAGCCTGCATGGAGAAAGAGAAGGGATGTTGCAGCGTGAACGCGATCTTCGAGGCAAAACATATGGCTCAACAAATGGGCTTTGAACACCATATTTTAGATATTCGCCAGGATTTCAAAGATTTGGTGATTCGCAATTTCATCGACGAGTACCTGCAAGGGCATACACCAAACCCTTGCGTCCTCTGCAATTCCACGATCAAGTGGGGCAAGTTGATCGAAATGGCAGACGAACTCGGTTGCGACTATATCGCTACCGGGCATTACGCCCGTATCGGGCAACAGGACGGACGCTATTTCCTCCGCAAGGGCGTGGACGAAACGAAAGACCAAACTTACTTTCTATGGACTCTGACGCAGGAGAATCTCGCCCGTACCCTATTTCCCCTGGGAGAACTGACAAAAACCGAAGTCCGGAAAATCGCCCTCGACAAGGGACACGAGAAGTTATCCAAGAAAACCGAAAGCCAGGAAATATGCTTTATCCCGGATAACGATTACCGAACCTTCCTCGCCGAGAACGTGGAGAACTTTGCCGAAACATACGGTCCGGGATTATTTGTAGACACCTCCGGCAAACTCCTGGGTGAACATCGCGGGTTTCCCAATTACACCATCGGGCAACGCAAGGGGTTGGGAATCGCCCTGGGGCATCCCATGTTCGTGGTAGCGATCGACCCGAAGAAAAACGAAGTCGTGCTCGGCACCCGCGAGGAACTGACAGGCAAAAGCTTCCGGGCAAAGGACATCAACCTCATGAAATACGCCTCCCTCCCCGACGGCTTCGAGGTCAACGCTAAAATCCGTTACCGGAACCGAGGCGCACAAGCCTCCGTTTATCACGAGAACGACCTGCTGCGGGTGGAATTTCACGAGGGAATGGATTCCATCACCCCCGGACAAAGTGCCGTTCTATATGAAGGCACAGATGTCGTGGGAGGTGGCATTATCATATAGAATTTACAAAAAAATAACGGATATTAGGCGAAGTTCGAAAACGTCCCCCTTAATTCGTGCAAACATGGATTATTTGTTTAAATTTGCAAAAGACATTCCACGAATTAATTAAAATTTACCGCTATGCACCTCCAGAACACAAGAGTCATTGCTTCTCACACGTTCAAACTTCTCACACGGAATCGTTTGTTGCAACTTTTTTTTCTTTTCACATGGCTTTGTATCGTGTACGTACAGATCATAAATCAAAGCATGGATGGAAGAAATATAAAATACTTGGCTTCTTTCTTTCCTTACATGAATGTTTTCTTGTTCACGCTTTTTCAAACGTTGCCCCTTGTCGTGGCTGCAAGTTCCTTCTTGAATAAAAGCCAAAAAATCGACACGATGGAAGTAATTTACTATCATCCCGCAAGCAATGCAGAGCACGTTTGGGGAACTTTCCTGGGATTCTCAGGCATATTCGGTTTAACAGCAGTGATATCTACCGTTTTGGGCGTGCTAACTCGAGTAAATGCAGGTTATTTCTTTTTTAGCCTGTTGCTAGACTATTTTTACTTGTTCACATTACTCGTACCTACCATTGTATTTTTAACAGGTTTATCCTTCTGGGTGAACAGTTGGATTAAAAACCAGATATTGTGTCAATTACTACTACTGAGTTACGTGGGATTGACACTTTATACCGTGGATTATGGCAAAGGAATCCTTGATTTTTGGGGAATGACTTTACCCGCCACTTTTTCCGATTTCACGGGACATCCGAATTTAGGACACTACCTATTGCAACGGGGAAGCTGGTTATGCCTAGGATTGGGATTAATACAAGTAACCGTACTCCGTTTCGAGAGACTTCCTAATACCCCCATAAAAGGTAGAGAAAAAGGATTGGCGACTGTTTTATTAGCATTAGGAATAATATCCTTGTTCTCCTTTTGGACCATCAATCATGCAAATGATGTTTCCCGACAAAAATATATCGCCACCTATGATAAATACGAGTCCCACCCCAAGGGCTCTCTCGTGAGCCAGTCTATTCACTACACTCAGCGAGGTGATAAAATGAGCGTAAACAGTGAATTGATGATACGCAACTCTTCCGACACAGAGATTCAGGAATTGCTTCTTTACTTGAATCCGAGTTTACAAGTAACTTCCTTGTCGAGCGAAAACGGAGAATTACCTTTCGAGCGAGAAAACCAAGTAGTACGGGTGAAATATACTTTGACTCAAGGAGATTCTCTGCGAATTTACATAACCTACAAAGGGCAAATAGACGAGAACATATGTTACCTGGATATCCCTCTTGAAGAACTGGAGGAAACGAGCAAGAAAGCATACGGGACTTGTCGTTATGGCAAACGGTATGCCTTTTTAGAACGAGAATACACCCTACTTATCCCCGAGGCTTTATGGTATCCCGTAACGGTTCCTCCCGTAAATTCCCAGACACGATTCAAAGTATCTAAAAACCTCTCTCACTATACCTTGCAAGTAGAATTACCAAAAGGTCAAACCGTGATATCACAAGGAAGAAGAAGCCGGGTAGGGCAAGATATCGTTTTTAAAAATGACATCCCTTTAACAGGGATCTCTTTGTGTATGGGGAATTACATAACGAAGCGAATCGAAATGGACTCAACTGTCTACGAGTTGAATATTTTACGGGAGCATAAAAAGCTACTTCATGCCCTATGGAACGATAAAAAGGTCCCTGCCGCAGATATGATATTTTGGGTACGAGAGAAGGCGGAAAGGGTAATGGGAAAACGTTACCCATACACCCGTTTCATACTGACGGAAACCCCAATTAGTTTCACGTCTTATTCCCGAAACGAACGGGGAGGGAGCGGTCTCGTACAACCGGAATTGTTATTTTTCGCAGAAAATGGTCTTGGGATAGGTGGAACATTGCTATCGGCACGTGACATGAAATACTTTTTTAATTCTTTCTTTTTCAAAAAAGAGAAGAGCGTGACATCATTTTCCTGGAATAAATTACTGGGAATAGACTATCTAAGAAATTTGAGGCACCCATACCTTCCCTCAGGCAGGGAGAGGATTGTTCCTAATAATTATTATATCGGTCCCTTATTTTACAATCAATCGGTGGTAATCAACTCGTCTACTTACGCTTATATCGATCCATTGATTAACGTCATTTTACAAGATAACAATCTATCCCAAGAAGACAGATGGCAGAAATTCAATTCTAAATTAGAGGAAGAGGCTATTTATTACACTCGAACACATAACCTAAAAGAAGCATTCGAGGATAAATCTTTACGCTTCGAAGTGTTGAACGTGCTAATGACTTTGAAGGGACGGGAACTCGTGGGGCTGTTCGACACAAAAGGAGTGGTTATCGACAGCGTTATCTCTTTTATCGCAAGATTCCAAGACAGGTACCAATTCCAAGAAGTTGATTTTGACGTGCTCGAACGGGAATTCGCAGAACGATTCGGAGTGAGCTGGAGCGATGTATTGCGATCGTGGATCGAGAAGAAAGGGGTACCACAATACCTCGTAAAAGGAGAAAAAAGTTACCTCGTGAAAACTCCTTATGGGGAAAAATGGCGGAGAAAATTTGCCATCTTTAATGATAGCGAGGTCGATGGGATAGTGTTCGTAAAGACTTTTGTGCTAACTGTAGGAAAAGAATTCCTCCCCGTTGAAGAGGCTGTGTCCAACTTGAAAAATACAACCGAGTATAAAGCTTACGAAATAAAAGCAAATTCCGGGATCGAAGTCGTAGCTCATGAAAAGTATAATCTGAACTTAAAGATAAATTTACTATTGAATATCGCTCGTAATTTACCGAGAGAAGAGTTTTTGATTGGCTATCACATTTATCACGAGGATACAATACAATACACTCGTGCGATCGGAAAAGATTACTTCATATCTGATTCCAACGAGATCATCGTGGATAACGAAGATGCCAATTTCAAGATCATTCAGTCGGGACCCCGGATTCGATTAGGAGATTATTTCCACGAAAAGTCGTTGAAACCCTGGGAAAAATATGTGAATTTATCGAATGAAATGATATTCGTAACTGATAAATGGAAATGGCTCGCAAATAGTGGTTATGGAAAAATAGTTAAAAGCCATTTAATAAAACAAGCTGGAACTGGAAAAAAATGCTTAGAATGGAATACACGACTTGACAAGAAAGGGAAATATGAAATATTTGTTACCATTAATGGAAGCTATATTCCCCGTTTAAGTGAGCCTCAAAATCAATATTACTTTTTAATAAATGGAAATAAAGAACATGAATTACAATTACTAGATGTTCTGAAAAATGAAGGACAATGGCGATCCCTAGGTGTTTTTGATTTGCAAGCAGGAACGTGTAAATTAATTCTTACAGACAAAGGAATCGAGGGACAAACAATAGACGGGGATGCAGTGAAATGGATTTACTTAGGGGAGAATGATTAACCTACATAAAACAATATCAAGAACTATAAAAGAGAATCTTTTTTTATTAAAAAGCAAATTCTTGTAGTCAGTTGAATTAAAATTCAATATTGACTACAAGAATATTGCTTGTCACCATTCGGATATTTAATAAAATTAATCTAAATTATCATCAACATAGAAAGAACATTCCCCTCCTGCTATATCAACACCATCTTCATTCGTAAATATAACTCTAAATGTACCAGAAGTAAAGAATGGTGATGGAAGAGCGATAGATAATTGTACCCAAAAAATATCTCCCGGTTTAAGTGGCAACGCACAATTATGCACACAATAAGAAATATCTTCAGGATATGGTATAGGTACAGTAACCCCCATAGCCGTTACCGTAATTTTAGCCTTAAGACTTGAAACATAACATGGTGTTGTTGCACAGAAATACATAAGTTTTCTTTCCGATGTTGAGAAATGAATAGGCTGTGTTTCATCGCCCTCTACAACCCACGAATCAAAAGCATAACCAAAAGGCAAAGAATTGAAATTAATTGCAAAAGCAATACTACACGTCATAATAATAATGACGAACACGATTAATTGTTTAATTCTTTTCATGGTAATTCTATTTAAAAGTTAGCAATAATAAAAAATACGAATAAAATTAATACGTGTTATTTGTTTTCTGCCTTTATTATGTGATCCGCAGAAAAATACCAATGTACAGCATTACCAATCCTGGATTACCCCTTCTCATATCCTTCTAGCGCTCTCTCCATGGGAAATGAGTCAAAACACACCTCCACCTTGACAGCTAAAATTTGCTTTCAATGATCTTCGTCAATAGATCCCGCAGCGTTCCTCCCATCGCCCGTACCATTTTCGGGACAAAGCTATTCGAGGTCATCCCCGGCGTGGTGTTCACCTCGAGCATAAAGATCTCGTCGCCCCGCACGATATAATCCACCCGGATGATTCCGTCACACCTTAGTATATCGTAAATCATTGACGACAAGGTCTTGATCCGGTGTGTCAACTCGGGAGAAACGCGTGCCGGAATAATCTCGTCGGACATCTTGGGATCGTATTTTGCCTCGAAATCAAAAAACTCTTTCTTCGGGATTACTTCCGCTATGGGCATGGCAAAATCCAGATCCCCGGCTTTCACGACCCCACACGTCAACTCCGTCCCGTCGATAAACGTTTCGACCAGCACTTCCCGGCATAAGGCGAAAGCCGTCTTCAACGCCTCTTCCAGCTGCCCCGCTTCTTTCACTTTCGTCACCCCGAAACTCGATCCTTCGGCATTCGGCTTCACGAAACAAGGCAAGCCGACTTCCCCGATAATCTCGTTCACATCGTACTCCATCCCCCGTGTCAGCATGACGGAATTTGCCACGTTCACCCCGAAGCTCTTCAAGTAAGTATTACACGTGTGTTTATCAAATGTCAATGCCGAAGCCAAAACATTGCATCCCCCGTACGGCACCCCCATCATATCCAGGTATCCCTGCAAGAGCCCGTTCTCCCCGGGATTCCCGTGTATGGTAATGTAAGCAAAATCAAACATGATCTTCTCCCCGTTCCTCGTGAAAGAGAAGTCATTCTTATCCACCGGGTAAGCCTCGTCACCGATCTGCACGTGCCAATCCCTCCCTTTCAAGATAACAAGATACTTATTATACCGGGTTTCGTCCACCTGATCGAAAATATTATTCCCCGACTTGATCGAAACCTCGTACTCCGAAGAGTTGCCTCCTGCGAAAACTGCAATATTTTTCATACTAACCATTCTATTTAAAACCATTCAAACGAATATATCTTTCCGCGAAAGTATAAAAAAGAGAGAGGAAATTCATAAAAGGTTTAGTATTTTTGCAAGCCAAAAAAACGAGAATATGACGCGAGTAAACGACCTGACACGAGGAAGCATCAGCAAAGGGATATGGAGTATGGCTATTCCCTTAATCACAGCCTCTTTCGTCCAGATGGCCTACAGCATGACAGACATGATCTGGCTGGGACGCCTGGGAAGCGAAAGTGTGGCAGCAGTGGGTGTTGCCGGATTCTTCACGTGGCTGGGTAACGCCCTCTCGTTTATTAGTAAAGTGGGAGCCGAGGTCACCATCTCGCAATCCCTCGGGGCTCGTTCCGGCAAAAGAGCCCGGGCATACGCCAATCAAGCAGCCATGCTTTCGTCGATCATCGCGTTATGCTATGCCTGCTTCATATATATTGCAGCCCCCGCACTAGTCGGTCTGTTCCACCTGGAAGAGAACATATCCGCCCTTGCCGTGAACTATATGCGCCTGATTACCCCGGGACTTTTCTTCACATTCAACAACAACACGTATAGCGGGCTGTACAATGGACAAGGAAACAGCAAAACACCTTTAAAGATCGTCGCTATCGGACTGGTATTCAATATTATTCTCGACCCCTTGTTAATATACGGTTTCGGCTTCATCCCGGGATTGGGAACGGCCGGAGCCGCTATCGCCACGACTTTCTCCCAGCTTATCGTGTTTGCAATCTTTATTCGAAATCTCTACTTCCGTGATTCATCGATCGGGAAACTCTACTATTTCGCGGCATTACGTGCCCGTTTCGTGAAAAGGATATTCTCTCTCGGCTTGCCCGTCAGTATGCAAAGTGCCCTATTTGCCATGTTCTCCCTTACTTTGGCAACCGTGGCGGCACAATGGGGACATATCGGGGTGGCAGTGCAAAGCGTGGGCGCACAGATCGAGGCAATTACCTGGATGACTGCCGCCGGGTTCTCCACGGCATTGGCAGCCTTTACCGGACAAAATTTCGGGGCACGCGATTTTGACAGAATCCGTCTAGGATACCACTACACCCTAAAGCTGGCAGGAGGCATCGCCCTCGTGGCAACAGCCGCATTCCTCGTGTTCAGCAAAGAAATATTCGGTATATTTATCCATGAGCCGCAAACCCTGACAGCCGGAAGCGCCTACCTGAAAATACTTGCCATCTCGCAAGTATTTTCCGCCATCGAGCAAGTGACGGCGGGAGCCTTCAACGGGTGTGGCAGAACCACCCCGCCCGCCATCGTGGGCATCCTGCTCACCGGGGCAAGAATTCCTTTGGCATACTTCCTCGTGACCTTCCCCGCGTTAGGACTGAACGGCATCTGGTGGAGTATTTCTTTATCCAGCGTGCTCAAGGGAATAGTCCTCACGATATGGTACCTGTCATTCCAGAAAAAATTACAGAATGGCAATTACAAACCTACCGGTATCCTAGGGCAGATGCACGCCGTCGCTAGCCGCCTATGGCAGCAAATCCACTAAAGCCAAACGATAAAACTATTTGCAGCCCATAACTTTTCCGGTTCTTTCACGTATCCTTTATTGATTACAGAAAAAATTCTGTAATTTTTCGGCATAAAGATTGTTGAAATAAAAAATAAGGCTTACATTTGACAGCGCAAAAAGCAAACAAATAGCCAAAAAACGAAACGTATAACAATAAAAAATTACAGAAATGAAAGTAACAGTTGTAGGAGCAGGAAACGTTGGTGCAACATGCGCGAACTGCATTGCAGAAAAGGACATCGTGAATGAAGTTGTTCTTTTGGATATCAAAGAAGGCGTTGCAGAAGGGAAATCACTGGATATGTGGCAAACAGCCCCGATCAATCTTTATGATACCCGCATCAAAGGCGTAACCAACGATTACGAAGCAACTAACAATTCCGAAGTTGTAGTCATCACTTCCGGTCTACCCCGCAAACCGGGTATGAGCCGTGACGACTTAATCGCAACGAATGCCGGCATCGTAAAATCAGTAACTGAAAATATTATCAAACATTCACCGAACGCCAAGATCATCATCGTATCCAACCCGCTCGATGTAATGTGCTACTGCGCTTACCTGGCGGCAAAAATCGATTCCAGCCGCGTATTCGGTATGGCAGGTATCCTTGATACCGCCCGTTACAGAGCATTCTTGGCAGAAGCATTGAACGTTTCCCCGAAAGACATCCAAGCCTTATTGTTAGGTGGTCACGGCGACACCATGGTTCCGCTTCCAAGATATACCACCGTTGGCGGTATCCCTGTAACGGAATTAATAGACCATGACACGCTGCACGCTATCATCGAGAGAACCAAAGTAGGTGGCGGCGAATTGGTAAAATTGATGGGTACTTCCGCATGGTATGCCCCGGGTGCCGCTGCTGCTCAAATGGTAGAGGCTATCGTATGCAACCACAGAAGAGTATTCCCGGTATGTGCTTTATTGAACGGAGAGTACGGAATGAACAATATCTACTTGGGAGTTCCCGTAATCTTGGGCAAGAACGGTATCGAGAAAATCATCGAGGTAAAACTCGACAAAGACGAGCAAGAATTACTGGCACAATCTGCAAAAGCAGTGAAAACAGTAATGAACGTACTCGACGACATGAAATTATTTAACTAACAATAGTACTTCACGATCATTCTGTTAGAAAACCGTTCCGGGGCGCCGGGACGGTTTTTATTTTTGTCCTTTTCATTCCCCGTTCCAATTCATGCTTTATGGATACAACATCAGCCCGAAAGATCATATCTATAATCTGGCTAAATTGCTGATGGAAGCCGAATCCTCCTTCTGTCATTTCTCGAATGGCATCCTCTTTTGACCATCCTTGAAATACAACCCTGTACATGGCAATCACCGCCCCCGTACGATCGGAACCATGCCAGCAATGAACCAGTATCGGTCCCTTCCGATCCCGAATAATCTTCAATGCTTTCACGATATCTTTTTCATCAATTTTCGAGGCTCGAGTTTTCAAATGATGCAACTTTATGGTCGTTCCTTTCGCCTCATCTTTATCATCATGCCAATTCCGTAAATTCAACACCTCTTTTATCCCGTATCGTTCCAGCAGGATAAAATCAGTAGCCTTCGGCTGATTCGCCCGGTAGACACCCGTGTCAACACGATAAAAATTATCCAACCCGCTCCCCGGAAGAACAACCTTCTCGGCTTTCTGCCCAAAGCTCCCGAGAAAGCAACAAACTAAAAAAATCAACGCAATATATTTCCTCATAACCCGATATAAATTATCCGTTTAATACAAATTTATTAAAAATATAGGTTCTCACGTACACGTATTCGAAATTTATTTTTAACTTTGCAATGCAAAGAACTTTAAAGACATGAAAAACAAAGAAGCTCTCGACACATTGCACGACATCAAGAACCTCATGGAGAGGTCCACGAAATTCCTGTCCATAAGTGGCATATCCTCTGTACTGGTAGGCATTTACGCCTGTATTGGCACAGGTGTAGCATACAATCTCTTAAACGCCAATACTTCACAACGACTCATGCAAATATGCATCGTGGCTCTCGTCGTGCTGTTTTTTTCCCTGGTTACCGTGTTCACGATGAGTTACCGGAAAGCGATAAAAGTAAACCGAAACATCTTCACGGACAAATCGGTCTATCGGTTATTATGGAATTTCTTCCTGCCGCTATTTGCCGGAGGCGTTCTTTGCGTATCCCTGCTGTGGCATCACCATTACGGGCTGACCTCTTCCATCATGCTTATATTCTACGGGTTGTCATTAGTCAACTGCTCCAAATATACCTATTCGGACATTCGTTACCTCGGGTATGCCGAAATCTTTTTGGGACTGATCGACAGTTTCGTCGTCAACCACGCCCTCCTATTCTGGGTCATCGGTTTCGGGTTGCTCCACATCGCGGCAGGCATATACTTCTATTATAAGGTAGAGCGTCGCCAGGCATTATTCTCATCAAACACACGCGTGAACGCATGAAAGAAGTACTCGAAAATATCAACAAGGCTTTTGAAAGCAAAGCTCGGCTTGGCATCATGTCCGTGTTGATCGTCAACGAGTCGGTGGATTTCGTCACCCTCAAGAACTTGCTCGATCTCACGGACGGCAACCTTGCCAGCCACACCCGCAGCCTCGAGGAACTCGGGTACATCGAGTGCAGGAAACAATTTATCGGAAGACGCCCGAACACGACTTTCTCGGTGACCGAGAAAGGACGGGAAGCCTTCGCCAAACACCTGAACGCCCTAGAAGAATTTTTACAGAATCAAAACATATAATTTTTTTACCCTATTTACTTTGAGATACAAAGTTCTTTACAATAACAACTAAAAATAAAACACCATGAATGAAGAAACCACAAATCCACAGAAAGAGAAAAACACGAAGAACCGGGATGCGATAACGTTGAAAATTCTCCTGATCGGGGTACTCATCGTCGTGCTGATTATCCCCATGCTTATGATCCAGAACCTTATCAGCGAAAGGGAAGACACCGCAAAAGATGCGACAAATGAAGTCCAACAAAAATGGAGCGGTCCGCAAACCATCATCGGTCCGATACTCACCCTCTCTTATACTTACAAAGACGAAGAAGGAAAAACGCTATCCGGTTACGTCAACTACCTCCCCGAACACCTGGACATCACGGGAAACGTCGCCACCCAAGAACTCAAGCGGGGATTATACGAAATCATCGTTTATAATTCTTCCCTGGAACTCCGGGGCAAATTCATCTCGAAAGATCTCCTCGCTACACAATTCTCCCGCGAAATAAAATGGAACAACAACGCCACACTCAACCTAGGGGTCAGCGACCCGCGAGGAATCAGCGAGCAAGTCAGCCTCACGTGGAACGGACAGGAATATAACCTCGAACCGGGCGTCGCCCCTTACAGCATCATCCACTCCGGCATATCCATCAATCTTGACGCCAGCCAACTATTCACCCCCGGCAACTCGATAGACTTCTCTATCCAGCTGGAAACGAAAGGCTCCGGTTCCATGCTTTTCGCCCCGATAGGCAAGACAACAAACGTGGCATTGACCTCCAATTGCCCGACACCGAGCTTCACGGGCGCTTTCCTGCCCTTAGAGAGGGAAGTAGCTCCCGATGGTTTCACGAGCAAGTGGAAAGTCCTTGAAATAAACCGGAGTTTCCCTCAAGTATTCAGATCATACCGTAGCGAAGCTGCCGACTATTCCCGCGGAGAGATGAGTACGGTTCGAATAAACTCATCCATCACACCTTCCGTGTTCGGCGTTGATCTACTATTCCCCGTCGATCATTACCAAAAATCCACGCGTTCCGCTAAATACGCATTTCTCATCATCGTCCTGACTTTCGTGGTCTGCTTTTTCGTGGAGATCGTGCAAAACAAAAACATCCACCCGCTCCAATATTTACTGGTAGGACTGGCGCTCTGCCTATTTTACACGCTGTTGGTTTCCACCTCGGAACACATCAGCTTCACATGGGCATACCTCATCTCCGCTCTTGCCACCACCACGCTGATCACACTCTACATGGTCGGGATTCTGAAAATCAAGAAAACGGCACTCACCATCGGGGGATTGCTCGTGTGCTTGTACACCTATATATTCTTCCTGATTCAACTGGAAACCTACGCCCTGCTTGCCGGAAGTATCGGACTCTTTGTCATTTTGGCAATCATCATGTATTTCTCGCAGAAAATCAACTGGCACAATAATTAACGAGAAACAATCCACCACATACAGAGAACCCATTGTAAAACCAAAGAAGAACTACCCAAATCATACCCCACCCACGTTCTCGCTCCGTTTCTGCCGTAGAGATCCTATAATCTTTTATATAGAAACACAGGAGCACAAACGACACCGACACGACAGTGAGAGATGATTACCTCGGTTCTTCCACGGTTTTTCTACGGGTTCTCCACGGGTCTTCGGTTAAAACATTATTTTTGAAATTAACATCCTCATTTTTTGGATTTCACCGAAAATGCTTAGTTTTGTGCAAACGAAATTATATGGAGATAAAGATTCCGATAGAGGTCGTTGAGTTGGAAGACAATAGTTTCCACATCATCGCCACCCTGCAAATCGGTAGCATTGAGGGGGATTTTATTATTGACACGGGAGCGTCTGTCACGGTTATAGATAAACTGACACCGTTTTCCTATGAACCGCTGGAAGATGTTTCCGAGATTAACTCCGGGGGTGTGTGCGGAGAAATCAATGAAGTCGAGCTTGTGAATATCAACACCTTGCAAATCGGCGGGCACATGATAGAGAACGTGCATGCGGCAGTCATTGACCTCCAGTACGTGAATTCTCTATACGACAAACACCTGCACCGACGGGTTGCCGGATTGCTGGGAAGCGACTTTCTCGTGAAGCACGAGGCGATCATTGATTATAGAAATAAGGAGTTGACTTTAAAAGTATCTGCCTAATTGTATAGCTATTTTGAAAAAAATGTTATACTTTTGCGCATTAAATATTTTGTGTTAAAGCGAAAAATTGAAACATAAGTATATTATAAATTATTTAACAGATGCAGAATAAAGGAGCGATTACACTACTCGCTGTTGCATTAGCACTGGTGAGTCTTTATCAGTTGTTTTTTACTTATAAAACCAACCAGGTAGAGAAAGCAGCAAGTGAATTTGCGAACGGCGACCCGGCTAAAGAAAAGCGATATTTGGATTCAATCGCGAATCAACCGGTTTACAATTTCCTTGGATTAGCCAAGTTCACTTACAAGGAATGTAAGGAATTAGAGTTGAACCTCGGTTTGGACTTAAAGGGCGGTATGAACGTGACCATGGAAGTCGACGTGGTTGACGTGGTAAAAAGTCTTGCCAACCATAGTTCTGACCCCGCATTCAATCAGGCAATTGAGGAAGCCGTAAAAATGAGAGTTTCCAGCCCGAAGGACTTTGTAACCCTTTTCGGTGAGGCTTTTGAAAAAATTGCCCCGGGAGCGCAATTGGCTTCTCCGGCAATCTTCGGTACTCACGAGTTGAAAGAAAAAATCAAAGTGGGCGCCACGAACAAGGAAGTTCTCGACGTGGTTAGAAAAGAAGCCGAGGGCGCTATCGACAACACGTTCAATATTCTTCGTACCCGTATCGACCGTTTCGGTGTGGCTCAACCGAATATCCGCAAAGCAGATATTTCCGGAAGAATCATCATCGAATTGCCGGGTATCAAAGAACCGCAACGCGTGAGAGAGTTGCTTCAAGGAACCGCTGCCTTGGAATTCTATGAAACATATGACAACGCCAGAGGATTTGACGCGGGCGAGCAACCTTTTTATAATTACATAGCTCAAGCCGACCAAAAATTGGCAGAGATATTACAAGCTCAAGCTGAAGTTGAAGGAACTACCGACACGATTGCACAAGAGGGTGTAAAGCAAGAAGAGAACAAAGAATCGGCAATTCTTGACGCGATCAAAGGAGAGGCGGACTCACTGAAAAGCCTGGATCAAGCAAAAATAGCAAAAGAGCATCCGCTACTTGCATTATTGACACCTTACGTTTCACAACAAGGTCTGATCAACGGCTCTTGTGTAGGTAGCGCATTCCCGAAAGACACGGCAGCAATCAACGCGTATTTAAGAATGCCTCAAATAAGGGCTCTCTTCCCGCGTAACTCTCGTTTGTTGTGGGAAATGAAAGCAGATGAAAGAGGACAAATTCCTTTGCACGCGATCAAAATCACCACTCGTAACGGGAAAGCACCTCTTGAAGGAGATGCGGTTATCGATGCCCGCCAGGATTACGACCAACACGGCAAGCCGGTTGTTTCCATGTCAATGAATAGCGAAGGTGCCAAAACTTGGGCTCGCTTGACAAAAGACAACACGAATCGTAGTATCGCTATCGTTCTTGATGGTTTAGTGGCATCTTCACCTAACGTAATGAACGAAATCAAGGGAGGTAGTTCTCAGATTTCAGGTCGTTTCGACGTGAAAGAGGCTGGAGACCTTGCCAACATATTGAAATCAGGTAAATTGCCCGCACCCGCACGTATCATCGCTGACGAGGTAGTTGGAGCATCTTTGGGACAAGAAGCTATTCAATCCGGTATGTGGTCATTCATCATCGCTTTCGCATTGGTATTGGCATATATGTTATTCTTCTATAGCAAGAGTGCCGGTTTGGCAGCAGATATCGCTTTGCTTGCCAACTTGTTCTTCTTGTTCGGTATCTTGGCGTCCATCGGAGCCGTACTAACGTTACCCGGTATCGCCGGTATCGTGTTGACTATGGGTATGGCGGTCGATGCGAACGTGTTGATTTACGAACGTATTCAGGAAGAGTTACGCGCCGGGAAGGGGCTGAAACTCGCTATCAAGGAAGGTTACAACAACGCGTACTCGGCTATTATCGACGGTCAGTTGACCACCTTATTGACCGGATTTATCCTGTATTATTTCGGAGAAGGTCCTATCAAAGGTTTCGCAACCACGTTGATTATCGGTATCCTGTCTTCCTTGTTCACGGCGATCTTTATCACTCGTTTGATTCTTGAAAGAGCAGCATCGAAGAGCGACAATGTAACATTCACCACCCCGCTGACGGCAAACTGGTTGAGAAATACCAAATTCCCGTTCTTGCAGAAACGCAAAATTAGCTACACGGTGTCCGGTATCGTTGTTATCATCTGTTTTGTATCCCTGTTCACCAGAGGATTGGATAAAGGTATCGACTTCGTGGGAGGTAGAACTTACACGGTAACTTTTGCGCAAGACGTGCAAGTGGGTGACGTGGCTGAGAAATTAGCAGAAGTTTACGGAAGCGCTCCCGAGGTGAAAACGGTAGGAACTGCAAACAACGTGAAGATCACTACGAAATACCGGATCGAGGAAAGCGGTGCGGATGTAGATGCAAATGTTGACTCCTTGCTATATATAGGATTACAGGAAATTCTTCCCGCGGGAACAGACTACGAAACATTCCGTTCCGTGAACTTGCAACAAACCCAAAAGATCGGACCTGCAGTAGCTGAGGACATGACAAGAGCCGCTGTTTGGTCGGTATTGTTCGCCTTGATCGGTATATTCCTTTATATCATGGTTCGGTTCTCCAGGTGGCAATATGGCGCAGGCGCCGTTGTTGGTTTGGCTCACAATACCATTATCGTAATCGGAGCGTTCTCCTTGTTTGCCGGATTGTTGCCCTTCTCACTTGAGGTTGACCAGGCATTCATTGCGGCGGTACTGACCGTGGTCGGTTACACGATCAACGATACTGTGGTCGTATTCGACCGTATCCGTGAATACCGCAAATTGTACCCGAAACGGGATGACGAACAAGTTGTAAATGACGCATTGAACTCCACGCTACGCCGTACGTTCAGTACCTCGTTATCAACCATTGTCGTGCTGTTAGCTATATTTATCTTCGGTGGAGCATCCATCAAGGGATTCATTTTCGCCTTGTTGGTAGGTATCGTTGTCGGTACATATTCTTCACTATTCATCGCAACCCCGATCTCTTTCGATTTGACCAAAATATTCGGAAAGAAAAAAGTGGAAGAAAAGAAATAATTTTGATATTACATATCACGAGCAGCCCCCGAAAATCGGGGGCTGCTTTTGTTTCCGGGAATTTGTTGCTATCCACAAAATCAAAATTTGTTTTTTTGAAAGAAATATTGTACATTAACGCAATTCTAATTCATTGTGGTTATGAAAAAAATCGTCCCGCTCATCGTCTTAGCGCTTGACATCAGCCACAATCTTCGGCTCGTGAAAGTTAATTGCGAATCCAACAATCTAAAACAACTCGACATATCCCAAAATCAACTCCTCACGGATATAAATTGCAGTTTCAATTTTATTCAAAATGCAACCCTTACCTACCTGGACTGTGAAGGGAACCGTTTCCACAAGATCGACGTTAGCAGCAACAAATTGCTGAACAGGATTATTTACACGAGATTTGAAGATTCATGCAAAGGGTTTATTATCAAAGTCAAACCGGATTACGTTGACGGAAGTATCAATCTATATCCCAGATATAACAGTAAACTCCCGGAGAAATTAATTATACGGGTTTCCCAAAAGAGAAATAAGGATACACCATCAATTGACCGAGAAAAACTTACAAATTGAAAGTAAAAAACAGCAAATAATATTAAAGTTGCAATATAATTGGGTTTATTACAATAAATATCCTACTTTTGTAACGCAGAAAGTATCAACAGGATAATCGAACAACAAGTATGTCAAAGCGCCAAATCAGGATCTGTTTAGGAAGCTCTTGCTTTTCCCGGGGAAACAACACGAATCTCGGGGCGATCAAGAAATACCTAAGCGAAAATAACTTGGAAGCGGAGATCGATTTCTGTGGGCATTTGTGTGAGGAATTGTGCAGTAAGGGTCCGATTATTCGGATCGACGATAAAGTGTACGAAGAAGTGAATCTCTCGCGTTTATATAAAATCTTACAAGAAGAGTTTCCATGCAACTAAGACCTATCTACACGGAACCGGACAATTGCCAGGATTGCTACAAATGTATTCGGGAATGCCCCGTGAAAGCAATTCGCATGGAGGACAACAAAGCCTCCATCATTGAAGACCGTTGTATTTACTGCGGACACTGCACGCAAGTATGCCCGACGGGGGCTAAAAAGATTCGCGACGGGTTGACCCGGGCGAAACTGACCTTGACGCAAAACCCGAAAGTGTTGCTTTCCCTAGCTCCTTCATACGTGAGCGAATTCGAGGGGATTCATTCCAGCGTGTTGATCGCTGCCATCAAGAAATTAGGATTCACGGACGTTTCGGAAACCGCTCTCGGGGCGGAAATCGTGTCGGACAGGACGGAAAAGTTCCTGGAAGAGGCGGACAACGGGGTGTATATCTCCTCTGCCTGCCCAGTAGTGGTAGAATATATCCGGAAATACTCGCCGGAACACGTGCATAATATTACCCCGATCATCTCCCCGATGCTAGCTCACGCCAAGATTCTGAAACAATTGTACGGAGAGGACATCAAGATTGTGTTTGCCGGTCCCTGTATCTGCAAGAAACTGGAAGCCGACACGTTCAACAACCTAGTCGACGTGGTCATCACGTTCAAGGATTTGAAGAAATGGTTCGAGCAGGCTGAAATCAACCTGCACCAAATAGCACCAGGACAACCGGACGCCCACTTTATCCCTTACCGTTCGGGCATGGGGGCATATTACCCCATCGAGGGCGGGATGTTGAAAGGATTGCACGAACCTAAAAAACAAGTACACAACATGGCTTTTTCCGAACTATCAACGGTAAAAGACGTGTTGAAATCTCTGGATACCCGACGGGAAAATGATTCTATATTTCTTGAATTACTGGCTTGCAAAGGCGGCTGTATCAACGGTCCCGCAAAATTGAGCCATATATCCCCGGCGTTGAAAAGATACGAGATTATACACCAATCCGAATTGGGGAATCCCAAGGACGATTTCAAAAATATCGATTTGCAGATCCTGTTCTGCAAAGACCCGCATATCCAAGACCACGTCTACACGGAAGAAGAGATCAAGCAAGCTATGGCAGTGGTAGGCAAGACCGGTCCGGAGGACGAGTTGAATTGCAGCGGTTGCGGGTACGACACTTGCCGTGACTTCGCCATCGCCATGCTGGAAGGACGCGCCGAAGAAAATATGTGCGTGTCTTACATGCGGAAAATAGCCCACGACAAAGCCACCGTTCTTTTGCAAAAGATCCCGGCTGGCGTGTTGCTGGTTAATTCAGACCTGAAAGTCGTGGACATGAACCAATCCTGTGCCACACTTATGGGCGAAGACATAGCCTCGATATACGAGGTTTCCCCCGGGTTGAACGGAGTGCCGTTAAAGAATATTTGCTCTTACGAGGATTTATTCCATGCGGTACTGACCACGGGCAAAGAGATTATCGAACGGCAAGTGCGGGAAGAAGATCATACTTGGATTATCTCGATCTACAATATACAACCTCACCACATGGTGTTCGGGTTGCTACAAGACTTGCGGGAACCCTACGTGCGCAAGGAATGGATGCTGGAAAAGACCCAGGAAGTCATCAAGAAACACATGGAAACAGTCCAACAGGTGGCTTGCTTGCTGGGGGAAAATGCAGCGTTCACGGATGCCACGCTACGTACCGTTATGGAAGCTTACAAAAAGGATGACAAGAAACCACTCTAATTTCATTTGTTTTGAGAAATAACGGTAATTTCATCGAGGTAGACTTCTTCCAGAAGAACAAAGCAGGCAATATTGTTTGCGGGGATTGCTTCATGTCGCAAAAACTGAAAGGCGAGGGACGGGTGATCAGCGTGTTGTCTGACGGGCTAGGCAGCGGCATCAAAGCCTGCGTGCTATCGACAATGACCGCTACCATGGCGATGAATTTCACTGCCATGAACGAGAGCATCTTCCGAACCTCGACGTCCATCATGAACACATTGCCCAAGGACATGGTGCGCAAAATCAGCTACTCCACGTTCTGCATTTGTGACATCGACTGTTTCGGCAACGTGAAAATCATCGAGTACGAAACTCCCTCGTATTACCTCTACCGTGACGGCTTTTTCGTGGATATACCCAAGAAAAAAATTCCCGTGGAACGGGAAGACTTGGAAAACACGTTCCTGTGGATTTCGGAATTCACGCTGGAAAAAGAAGACCGCATCATTTTCTTCAGCGACGGTGTCACCCAATCCGGCATGGGTTCGCCTAAGATGCCTTTCGGATGGGAAGACGGCGTGAAGGATTATGTCGCCGGATTAGTAGAACATTACAATGATATATCCGCCAAGGAACTCGCGCATAAAATCGTGAACCAGGCGGAAAAGAACGACGGGTACTCGCTGAAAGACGACACGAGTTGTTGCGTCATCTATATGCGGAAACCCCGTAACCTGCTTGTATGCACGGGACCTCCTTACGACGAGAAAAACGACAAATACCTTGCCAGCCGGGTTCGGGAATTTCAAGGCAAGAAAATTCTCTGCGGGGGAACCACTGCCACCATCCTTTCACGAGAGCTCGGGGCAAGCATGGAAGTGGACATGAATATCGTGGACAAGGAACTCCCACCGATCTCCAAGATGGACGGAATCGACCTGGTCACGGAAGGAATCCTCACGCTCGGGAAGGTGGAACGCATCCTGACCGCCGGGGATATTGACCGACGCCGTGAAGCCGGACCGGCTGAAATGGTCGTCAGAATGTTATTGAATAGTGATAAGATCACGTTGCTCGTGGGAACCCGTATCAACACGGCTCACCAAGATCCTAATCTACCCGTAGAATTAGAAATCCGGAGAAACGTGGTCAAAAAAATAAAATTTTTATTGGAGACAAAATACCTGAAAGATGTAGAGATTATGTATATTTAGGGGCAAAATTCAAAACAAACGGCTTACATTATGGAAAAAGTAAATTTAAAAATATGCGTAGGCACCATGTGTTACGTCATGGGTGGCGCTGAATTAAGAGATGTTGTAGAATCTCTGCCCCAAAATATCATCGAACATCTGAACGTTAGTTATTCTCCATGCTTGGGATGCGGCAAGGGTGAAGAAACACCCCCGTTTATAGAGATAAACGGCAAGAGAGTCGCTGGCGTTAGTAAAAATAGTTTAATACGAATTATAAAAGAGGAACTTAGAGATGTTGTATGACAATTTTGCTATGCTCACAAAACGTGAGTTACTGATTAGAATTGTAAAACTTTTAAAAGAAAAAGATTTAGTAAATGGCGTAAAGTACATCCCGGTAGAAATGCGCCCCAGAAATAAAAAACCGATTAAATGCTGCGTGCATAAAGATCGTTATATCTTGAAGCACAAGATCATTTCAATCCTGGGATTCGAGATCACGGACGAGGAAATCGACCTGATCCCGCTAGCCGAGTTCGCCCAAAAAGCATTGGACAACAAGAACACGAAAGAGAACATTCTTTCCGTGGTTCACGAGGCTTGCAGTGCTTGTATGCAGTCACAGTATTTCGTGACCAACATGTGCCGTGGTTGCGAGGGACGCCCCTGCTTGATGAACTGCCCGAAGGCAGCCATCTCCTTCAAGGGAGGAAAAGCAAGCATCACGCAGGAAGATTGCGTGAGCTGCGGGCTCTGCTCCAAAGTATGTCCTTACCACGCTATCGTGTACACCCCCGTTCCTTGCGAGGAAGTTTGCCCGGTAAAAGCAATTACCAAAGGAGAGGACGGCACGGAACATATTGACAAAGACAAATGTATCTATTGCGGAAAATGTATGCAGACCTGCCCGTACGGAGCCATCATGGAACGTTCCAAGGTGATCGACGTTTACAAAAGCATCAGCGACCCGAACAAAAAAATCATAGCTATCCCTGCCCCGGCAATCTACGGGCAGTTTAACGCTACCCCGGGACAAATCCTATCGGCAATCAAGGCTATCGGGTTCGACGAGGTTGTGGAAGTGGCATTAGGTGCGGAAGACACCTCACGCAACGAGGCTGCCGAATTCCTAGAACGCATGCACGAGGGGAAACCTTTCATGACGACCTCCTGCTGCCCAGCATACGTGGGTTGGGTAGACAAACACGCACCCATGGTGAAACCGTTCGTTTCGGACACGCGTAGCCCCATGGTGTACGCTGCCCGCCGAGTGAAAGAACAATACCCGGATGCCGAAGTGGTATTTATCGGACCGTGTCTGGCAAAACGTTACGAGGCTGAAATGTACGTACCGGAAGTTGACTACGTGATGAGCTTCGAGGAACTCGGCGCATTCATGGTCGCTTACGATATCAACGTGGAAACTTGCGAAGAGATGCCTTTGAACCCGGAAGTTACCAAATTCTCCCGCGGATACGCCCAAGCCGGAGGTGTCCGAAATGCCATCGTGGAAGCTGTCGGAAATGGTTACACCACCCTTTCCCTCGAAGGATTGGACAAGAAAAACCAGACCCTGCTGAAAATGATGCCGAAGAAACCAGAAGCACAGTTCGTGGAAGTCATGGCTTGCGACGGCGGTTGCGTCAACGGACCTTGCTCGTTAGCCCCACTGACCCTGGCAAAACGACAAATCAAAAAAGCTTTAGAAAAATAAAATTTATCTATAAAATTAAAAACCGACCTCCGGATGTGGAGGTCGGTTTTTATTTTGCACCAACTTATTACTTTGTCAATTTACGATCCAGCATAAAGAGTAAAGCCTCGTAATGCGCCAAGGTTTCCCCACTCGCTTTAGTTAATTTGGATTCCAACAACCGTTTAATCCGCATACCAAAAGCATGAAGATTACTCTTGGAGTTATCGATAGCCGTCACGGACACGGCTCTTTGCCAACCGTAACCATACCCAAAACTTTCTAAATCGATCTCTTTCATCAAGCTGCCTATTCCCTGTTCCCGCTCGATCTTGCGCAATTTATCCGCAAACTGAGCCACAAGCCCGGTTTCGTCCAGCCCATAAGCCACGATATCGTCCACAGAAGGAGCAAAAGCATCATTGATAGAAGTGATTCCCAATAATCCGTTACCCTTCTCTTTCTCGGTGAAGGTTTCTGTGATCAGATCCACTGTAGCAGATTGCAACATCTTCTCACTGGAAGTTAAAGGACGATCTTTAATCACGTTCTCGAATACCAAATTATAGAAATCATCAAAAAATTCCTCGATCTTGTACGGATCGGAAGAGATATGAGAGGAAAGTAACACTCCTTTATACAAAGGTTTCAAACTATTCGCCAATGCCATCTGGAGCACGGGTTCCATGTTCACACCCAGAGGAAATTTACGAGTCAATTCTTTGTTATTCAACCAATCCGAGTGTTTGAAATGATTTAACGCCCACTTTAAAGAAGCTTTCTGCGTAGCCCGTGGTACAGCCCGGAAGCGATCGCCGGGAGTCCCATCCTTCACCTCGGTCAAGTAAATTCCCCCGATATTGTACAAAGTATTCCGAATATAGCGATAGAACTGGTTGGCAATTCCTTGATACAAGGCATATTTGTGGGTTCCGTCGGAATCATCCTTGATCCAGTTATCGAGATTTTTCAAGATATACTGTAAATTTTTAATACCGTAATCACCCGCTTTCATTGGGTCATCGCCTAAATCTTCTTCCAAGGCGCTTGGGTCATAACGACTGAAAATTTGCTGACGTCCATAACGATACAACGGATCTCCGGCTTTTTCGTCTACCATTTTTTCCAAAATAGCAGCCTCTTCTTCCATATCTTTCGCCCCGGGGAAATACTGATAGTTCCATTTCACCATGTAATCATCATAGACACCTAAAACAGGAGGAGTTAATTTCACTCCTTTATCTCCCGGTTGTGCCACATAATTAAAACGAGCATAATCCATGATAGAAGGAGTCGTACCATACTTTTGCGTGAAACTTGCAGAACGCAAAGAATCTACCGGGTAAGCAGAAGATGCCGCCATATTATGCATAAAGCCTAAAGTATGTCCGATCTCATGAGCGACCACATACTCGATTGACTCATCCATAATCTTTTTCGGCATTTTTTTATTCCGTACCGAAGGATCAACTTGTGCTGTCTGAATGAATCGCCAATTATTAATCATCCCCACAATATTGCTATAAACTAATACAGACGCATTCATAATTTCTCCCGTTGTCGGATCCACATACGAGGGTCCCATAGCATTGGCAATCCCCGTAGGCAAATAGCGGATACATGAATATTTCAAGTTTTCCGGGTCAAAATTAGGATCATCTTTCGGAAAATCCCGTACCTGCATCACGTTTTTAAAGCCGATCTTTTCGAATGACGCATTCCAACGCAACACAGCTTTCCGTATCGGCTCTTTCCATTCTTCCGGAAAAGCGTTATCCACGTACCACACAATCGGTTTCTTCGGTTCTACCAGCTTACCTTGTTTATAAGCCTTCTCATCCTTCGGCTCCAAACGCCAGCGGTGAGCCACAGAATAACTTTCAACGCCATCATTTTGCAAAGTATAATGTTCTTTGTTGGTCAAGAAAATACCTACCCGAGAATCACTCTTCCTCGGACGCATCTTATCTTCCGGCAACAACAACAGCGAACGGGTTGCCGTAACGGTTACATCCATTTTTGCATACGTCATTCCCATGAACAACAATGACACGGTATGCGGCATCAATGTCCGAACGGTCAGATTGTCATCAAATGTCTTTATACTGGTGATAACGGACATTTTCGATTTCACTTTACCCGAAAGCCGGAATATTGAAATACTACTTCTAAACAGAGAGGAAAGACTGTTATCTTCTGCGAATAAACTGGTTACATCAAAAACGACAGCACTCTTGTCCGGATTGTAAGCAACAATTTTAAACACATCCAACACGGGGTCCAATGTATTTTCCCGTATAGCCTGACCTATATTCTGCTCCTTTCGGTCATACGTGGTGGTGGTATTCACTTGCCGCAAACAAATCAACGAATCCTCTTTCGTGAACCGGATATGTTCCATCGTCTTGTGTCCCATATCTGCCACGGCACTATTACTCGTTGCCGAAGGGGCTGATGAAAATAACATTTCTCGTCCCAAATAGGTCAACGGGAATTCAAAATAAAGCTTGTTATCAATCTTGTGTAAAGTTATAAAATTACTTTTCACCGTTTCAAAAGCCTTATCTTTAAAAAGTTTCTCGTATTCCGTGGGTTTCTTTTTCTCCTCGGGTTTCTTTACATCTTTCTTCACGTCCTTTTTCTTGTCGGACTTCTTGGGTAGTGTGTCAACCACAGTCAACAGTGCCCCCGGGCTCCCAACCGCATAAAGTCTCTGAAAACCAGGCAACATCATCAAGGTTACCACTAACAACATCATACAATTTTTCATACAATCCATTTTATACATTGATACAATAGGAACCCAGGGGATGCGTTTCGCATCCCTCCGGTAATCCCAATAAACATTAAAACTTCAAATTAATTTACTCCTCTGCTTTTTCTCTCTTGGGTAAAGTTTTTCCTGTCAAGACCTCTAAATCCAAATTATACACACGCTTCATTTCTTCGGCAAGCAAAATACAACGTTCCTTGCACGCAGGAGGGTAAAGGGAACTGGTTCCCTTAATCAGATAACGATCTATACTGCTTTGCGTCTGATTCAACAACCACAATATCGACTCCTTTACATCCACTTCCGCCGTCAAACTCTGATATTTACCATTCGCATCCTTGTAATTATATTTACCATGAAACATTCCTGCAGCCCGGGCATTCGCAGCCGTCTTTATTAATGTATAATCAATAGTTTTAAATCCTTCAGGGGCTTCAAACTTTCCATAATTGCCCATAAACGTCCAATAAGCTGCATTCAATGCTTCCTTCAATTTATTCTTCTCTGTATCAGTCATATCCGACAAGGTTGCATTGATTCCCGTGATGGTCATACTTGTAGCCGTTGTCAGGTAACTTTCTGTTTTTAACTCCACGACCCCAGGCTTGAGAATATTCGTAGACCAATAGTACACCGAATCAGCCAAAAACAAGTAACGCGGTAACCTTCCCTGTAAGAATTCGGCGGAATACAAGTCCAACCACAAGTCAAAAATTATATTTACCCCCGCCTCAACATTCTCCTCCTTGGGTAACACGATATGATAGTCCTGCAATGCATTCGTCACGCTCTGCACGTTCCAAAACGGATCGATCGTATCGTACTCGTACAAAATAAAGGTATCAAACTTCTCGTAGAAGTCCAGAATCCGGTCATCATACTCCGCATCTCCCTGCGGCAACGTGTACTTCATCGGCAGATGCTCGGACGGTTCGAGAGTATCCTCATCCTGATTACAACCGCTTATAATTCCCGTGCAAATGATGCACACGCAAAAAATATGGAAAAGAAAATTCTTATTCATAATTCTTCATTTTCATCGTTATAAACTCACTGGCAGGCGTTGTCCCGACAAACTCTTGTTCGGTTCAATTCCCGGGTTCAGATCCGTCACCATGGACGGGATATCCTGCACGTACATCGGGTCGGACTCTTCCAGAACATACACTTCTTGCGTTGTCCCATCCGGAGTCCATACTCTCTCCAAACGAGGCATCCCGTAACGCCTCAGATCAAACCAACGCTGTCCCTCGAAACACAATTCCTTGCGCCGCTCTAACTTGTAAATATCCAGCAACTCGTCCGCCGTTCCCATCTCCACATCCGGTTGTACCGTTCCATCCCGTGACACGTAACGTGTTCTCCGGAAGTCATTCAACAATTCAAGAGCCTCATCGCCAGCACCCTTATCTCCCTCCTTGTATTGCATCAACAAAGCCTCTATCGCATTCAAATAAGCCTCCGTAGCACGGAATCCCTGCCCGTAATTGATCGAATTCTTATTATACTTCTTCACGGAAATCAAATTATCTTTCAAGAAAAAGAAATAATCTTTCCGTTTATCGGTCAATCCATCCTCTTCAAAACAAGCGTACAATTTACTGGAAGCCATAAAAGCGTCCGAGAGAGATGAAGCATCCGAGTATCCCCACCAGTTCCTCCGGGAACCGAACAACCAGATGATATCCTCGTTCCCTTCCCGGAAAACATATTTTGTTTCATAATCACCCTCAGCCACCCCCGTGTAATCACATAAACTTTTCCGTTCCATCACGTAACGGGCATGTTTCAACGCCTCTTTCCAATTATTCATGTAAAGATAAATCCGCGAAGCCAACAAATGAGCCGGCAAATAAGTCACCCGGTACTTCACGGCTTCCCGTTGCTCCTTGTCCAACAACAACACCGCATTCTCGATATCCTCCACGATCAATTTATACACTTCAGCCACCGTATTCCGGGGGAACACCAATTCCCCGATCTCCGGTTGCGTGATAATGGGCACTCCCAAATTCACGCTGGGGTCGCTCTTCTTATCATTATAAGGCCACCCGTAAATATTCACTAGCTGGAAATAATAGAATGCCCGCAAGAAATAAGCCTGCCCTTTCAAGTAGTTCTTATCCTCATCCGTCCCCGTGGACTCATCCACGTACTTCAAAATCAGATTACAACCCAAGATGCACTCGTAATAATTTTTCCATGGAACGTACCCACCTGCATTATACGTACTCCCCTTGTCCTCTAGCACTTGATCTACCGCCAAGGGCTGCCAGGTGTAAAACAATTTCTGCCACAAATGCTCATCCTTGTATCCACTTCCAAGAAAAGAACTCTGTGGGAAAATATTCTCCACATCATCATCCATATAGTATGTCATGTTATCCACATACTCGTTCTCAGCCAAATATCCCTCGTACAGTAATAACTCGCTGAAAGACTTCGTCGACTCCGGGGTTACTTCATCGGGTGGCGTTTTCGACAGGAAATCATCACACGCCCAACACAATCCCACGATGATCCATAATATATTTATCTTTTTCATCATGATACTCCTTTCCGTTAAATATTCAAATTAATAGAAAAATTATACGACGGCAATAACGGCACATTCATCGATCCCGTTTCCGGGTCTTGCTTTTTCAACCGCTTGTCCTTCACCACGAACAAATTCGTCCCGGTAAGTCCCACGGACATAGATGATACCCCAAGTTTAGACAATATATTCCTCGGTAACTTGTAAGATAACGACATCGAGCGACAACGCAAATAATCAGCACTCACTACCCGATGACACCCCTCATCCCACATCTTGAATAGCCCCCGGGAACCACCCGGATGCGTGTACGTGTTATTATTCATATTCTTCGGACCCAGAAATCCCGGCTTATCCGTCCATGCCTCGTCGCCTTGTTTTCTCCAGTGGGTAATGAACTCTGACGACAAATTCTGGTCAAACGTCGGAACCTTTGCCGCATCCATAGATGAAGTTCCACCCTGGTATACCGGACGCAAACGAGTCTTGGCGCCTAGGGCAAACGAGAACTTTGCGCTAAACGACAAATTCTTGTAGGACAAATTCGTGTTGAAACCTCCCGTCACGTCAGGATTCTTACTACCCGAGTACACCAGATACTTCGCGGCATCCAGTCGTAATTCCTCTTTCGTGTATCCGCTGTTCTCCCCGAAATCAAACACCGGGAGCCCGTCTTTATTCAACCCCTTGAAATTCCATGACCAGAATGAACCCACCGGGCGATTCGGGTAAGCCACAGAACCACTCAGGTAACTGGAATAGGATTCCGACCGGATATTACGTTCAATCTCGTTCCGGTTAAACGATATATTCGTGGAAATCGACCATGTTACGTCCTTCGTCTTCACCGCTACTCCACGCAACGAGAACTCGTACCCCTCGTTCGTTAACTTCGAGTCATTAAAATAATTTCTATATTTGTCGACCCCATATTCCAACGGGGCTTCCCTGTTAAACAGTACCTTATCCCCTTTCTTCAAGTAATATTCTGCCGTGAAAGACAACCTATTCTTCAACACCGCGATCTCCAACCCCAAATTAATCGTCCGGGTCTTCTCCCAATCCAAATTCGGGTTCGGCAGCCCATCTAGTGCTAACTGGAATTCTCCCAAGTACTGGTTAATCGCGTATCTACCCGTGAGGTACTTCGCCTTCAAACTCGGACTAACTCCATACACCACATTTCCCTGGAAACCGTAACTGGCTTTCACGTTCAATACCGAGAGCAGATTCTGTTCCTTCATCCACGTTTCTTCCAGAATATTCCAACGGGCGCTGGCACTCCATATCGGTGAGAAACGAAACTTTTTGTTCTGCCCGAAACGGTTCGTTCCGTCCACGCTGAAACTGGCATTCACCACGTACCGTCGTTTGTAGTCGTACACCAACGATGCCATCACTTTCACCGTATTGTCAATCCTGTCCTTTATCGTCACCTTGTATTTCCCGGAAGAAGAACCATAGCTGTTTCCCAAGAACCCGGAATCATCTTTATTATACTCGTAAAATATCGAGTGCCCGCGATCCGGAAAATAACCGTACTCATCTGTCGTGAAACCGGAACTCTTCCGCGAAGTGATCTGCCCTCCACCAAGTAACGAAATCGTGTGCGTTTCTTGCCATGATTTATTATACCGTAACGTACCCCGCAACTCCCACTTCGTCATATTCTCATCCCGGCGTTGATAATATCCCCCGTAAGGGTATTGCGACAATTTTTCCTGCGTGCCCCCGATCGGCACTGCCCCGTAATCATATCCCCGCTTGTTCGCCATGTAATACGAACGTTCGGAAGCATACTTGATTCCCAAACTGCGGCTATCCATGTAAGCAAATATAATCTCTCCCTTCACCCCCTTGTATAGGTCAAGCGCCAAATTCATACTTCCGCTGAACTCTTTCGTGCGCCCTGTGTTGGAGGTTTCTTTCAATTCATTCAAATAATTATACGTCACCGGGTACTCGTATTCCACTTTCACCTCCTCGACGGTTCCCGAAAGTTTCTTCACGTCTTTCAGGTAATACTCGTCTGGCAGAATCGTCCGGGAAGTCGACAACGCGTAATTCATCGGGGTTGTGCTGAAAAATCCCTTCACTTTCCGATCCGAGTAGTTCACTTTCATATCTGCCTTCAACCACTTCGCCAACTGTGTATTCACGCGCACATTTGCCGTGAAACGAGTGGATTGGTCGCCCTTCTGCGTCCCCCTGTCATTGGAATAACTCACGGAAGTATAATACGTCGACTTCTCGTTACCACCGGACACCGACAGCGAATGATTATTACTGATACTATTCTCGAAGAGCAAATCGAACCAGTCTGTGTTCGCCCGCTCCCGCAACTTATACTCCCGCTCTGCATCCTCGTATGTCGCATTCCCGCTCAAGTAATCGATCATGACCTTCTCGAACCCGTAATTCGGCAACTTCTCGAAGATCATCCCGTCCTCGAACAACTCACGTGAAATAGCCATCCGTTGCTTCGAGTTCATCAAATTGGCAGACTTCCGGTAACTCGGTCTTTCCAAAAACTTCAAGTTTCCACTATAACTGATCGTCGTCTTCCGGGAGTTCCCTTTTTTCGTCGTCACCACGATCACCCCGTTTGCCGCCCGCGTACCGTAAATCGCCGTGGCTGCTGCATCCTTCAGAAACGTGATACTCTCGATATCCATCGGATTCACTCCGGAAATCGCACCCCCGAACATCGTGTAATCTCCCGCATCATTCAACATATTCTCCACGTCCTCGTTAGAAACATCTATCGGGCTCTCTTGGATAATCCCGTCAATCACCCACACGGGCGAAGCATTTCCCAACAATGTGGCAGTTCCCCGCATACGCATTTTCGGCAGGCTGGAAGTACTTCCCGAACCGTACGACAACATCAAGCCGGGAACCTCCCCCTGCAACATATCTTCCACGGAAGTACTACCGGGAACCATCACGTCCTCCATTTTTACCGAATACGTCGAGGCGGCAGACAAACTTTTGTCTATCCTTTGGTAACCGGTTACAACCACCTCGTCCACTTCAGCAACCAGTTCCTCCAGCACGATTTTCAACGGCTCATCTCCTTCCACGCTAACCTGCTGTTTCTTGAAGCCAATAAATGAAACCTCTAGCTTACATTCCTGCCCCTCGGGAACAATAATCGTGAAAACCCCGTCCTTATTGGTAATTCTTCCTAAAACACTCCCCACAACCTTGATCGTAGCCCCGGGTAACGGATTCCCGTTGTGGTCTACCACAACACCCGTCACCTTTCTCCCAACCGCGGGAGTCGACCGTTCCACTCTCTTGAACAACAAGTTTCTCCCGATCAGCTCGTATTTCATGTTAGATCCCTTCAAACAGGAATCTAACGCCGCTTCCATCAGAATATCCTTGAACTCGAAACTTCTCGATCCCAATTTCCGGATATCCCCGTCATAATACATGAATTCATAGGGAACTTGCTTCTCTATCAATTTCAAAATTTCAATCATCGGCATCTCTTTCACCGAAAGAGAAACCCGATATTCCTTTTTTTCCTGCGACCATACCGGTCCGGAAAACAACAGAATTAAAAGCAGCAGACAACAACGCTGCCCAAAACAACCCTGCCAAAATTGCCTGTTTCGATTTTTTTTCATAGATTTGTAATATTAATTGATACTGGACAAAGTCAACCGTTTAATCCCAATAAAACTATTTGACTTTGTCTTTTTCTTTTACCAACACGCTATTCCCTTTTTTCACAAATGTCACCACATTCATCCGCTGGAATACATCCAACACTTCCGCAATCGGTTGATCCCTACGCACGCTTCCCGTGAACTCATAGTTCTTCAATTCCTCGCGCTCAAACACGAAACTAACGTCATACCATCTGGACAAAGTTCGCATCACGCTCTCCAAACGTTCGTGCTCGAACACGAAAGCACCTCTCAACCACGCCAACTCCCGGCTCAAGTTTGCCTCTCCCTCGTACAACACACCCCGTTCCACGTAAGCTTTCTGCCTTGGTTCCAGTACAACGTCTGTCCCTTTGAACGACACTTTCACCTTGCCTTCTACCAGTACTGTCGACCACTCCCGCTCCTCCGGGTACACCCGCATCATAAATGAAGTTCCCAATACCTCCGTACGGAAAGCACCGGCATTCACGATAAAAGGTCTGTTCGAATCTTTTGCTACTTCCAGATAGACCTCTCCACTCACCCGGATCTCCCGTTTCGATTTACCGAACGCCTCGGGGAAATAAACACTCGATTCCGAATTCAACCAGATCACGCTCCCGTCCGAAAGTTTCAATTTATACTCTCCTCCCCTCGGCACATCCAACTGATGATAGCGAACCTGTTCGTTCTTGGACTTGTCATCCTGATAGACCAATTCCCGCAAAGAATCCTTCACCACGAAATAATCGCCCAACATCTTCTTATTCTGTCCTGTCCGATCCCCGATCTCAATCTCGTTACCGTCTGCTGTCTTCAAGATAGCCAGCACTTTCCCGTTACTTACCGGAACTGCTTTCTTCTCCGGTGAATATAATTGCAACCAAGCACCCAGACCAAGTAACACCAAAACAACTGACGCTGCCGCGTAATACATCCATCGTTTCACGAACCCACGTGCAGACTTCTCCTCGAATATACGTTTTTTCAACTCCTCGAAATCCCGTGCCACATCCACCTCGTGCCAACGCTCGTATCGCGACCGGAGATCCCGTTTCTCTCGCATCTTCACCAACATCTCCCGATGCCCCCGGTCTTCCCGCAACCATCCGGCTAATCGTGAACGTTCATCGGATGTCATTTCCCCGTCAAAGTATTTCTTCAACAAAGTGCTGACTATCTCGATCTCCTTGTATATATATTCTGTGCTCATAATTGTTTTTATTATAACACACGAAACTTCCCGGTTACGACTACACGAAACGATAAGTTTAATATTTTTTAACTACCAAGTCAGTGTTTCCAGATACCTAAATCCACCAAAGCTTTATCTAACTCCGTACCATGCAAATTCACGTACTCAATTCTTCCCTCCGGGTTCACCAACACGGAAAATGGGATCGCCGGGATACTATACGTTGACTTCAACACCCCGTAAAACCCATCCGGGTTACACAACTGCGTCCAAGGCATTTTTTCTTCCTCCATTGCCTTTTTCCAACGATCATCCCGTTTATCCAAAGAGATACTAATAAAATTCAACGCATCTCCACAAATCTCGTGAATTTCCAACAAATGAGGTATCTCCTTCCGACAAGACACACATCCCGATGACCAGAAATCCAACAAATTATACTTCCCCGGCTGCACGTGTTCCGATAACATCACCTTATTTCCCCCCGTGTCAACCAATTCCACGTCGTAATATTTCATACCCCTCATCACTTGATGCACCCGTTTTTTCGCTCTCTCTTTAAAGTTCCGCATCAATTCGCTTTCAGATAATTCAGGAGCGACGTACCCGAACAGATTATTCAATTCCTCCGGAGTAATTCTATACCTCCATCTCTCGACCATTAAGATGATTACCTGCCCGATAACCACCGACTCCCGGTGTGCTTTCACGAATTCCTCCCCTACACGATACATCTTTTCCTCCAATTCCCTCATCTCCCCTTCCATTTGCAGTTTCTCCTCGAAACTCCACTCGGGTTGTTTATCCTTTGTCGTAAAAATCTTTCCCGTACGATGCCGCAAAACATCATAGCGCAACCGCAATTCCCGTATTTGTGACAAATACTCGTTATACAACTCCTGGGTAGCACCCCCCGACACTTTCACGCCCGTTTCCTCTCCCGTGAATTCCAAAATAGCCGGCATGCTGTCCAACACGCCTTTGAATTCCATCACCGAATTATCCACGAAAAAAGAGGCTATTTTCGCGCCGAAAGGATTCAACTTTTCACCTTTCACGATCAAACGGCAATATTTCGGTTCCTTCAATTCCTCGTTTTCCTTGAAAACGAACTTTCCGTCCCGTACTTCAGCCGAATCCGCCCGTTTCCCGGCGAAAACATCTTCCAGAAAAACAAAAGTTCCATCCTTGACACCCGAGAGCGTCCCCCGGATCTCGTAACCGACCTGCTTGCACGTACACGTGCATATTGTCACGCATAAAATAACGACACTCAAACAAATTCTCATAACATTCCGATTTAATTCATGTATTCATTTTTCAATAAACACACGAACCTTCATCAAAATGACTACACGAGAAACGAAAAATTACAAGAAATTTACCAAACAGATAGAAAAACTCGTCAGATAATCCCTTAAAACGCTCCTGGCTCGTTGCTTATGCGTGAGTACCGTATTCACGGATATTTTCAATTTCTCCGCGATTTCCTCGTTCGACAACCCATCGACGTGCATCCACAACACTTCCCGCTGCATCGGGGGCAATGAATCTATTTTCCGGCACAGGAAATCATACGTTTCCTCCTCGACGGCAATATCCCGAAAAGTCGCCTCATCCTGCAAGCGAGCCAAATTCTCCCGGTTCCGAAGCTCCACTTGCCTGTCCCGCAAATAATTAATTGCCCGGTTCCGCACCGTGGCATAAAGAAAAGCCTTCACGTGGGCTTCCTCCCGGAACGTGGCAATCCGTTCCCACATGGCAATAAAGGCATCTTGCACGATATCCCGCACGACTTCCGGGTCATCAATAAAACGCGTACCGAACTGGCAAAACAAGCGCACGTGTTCCTGATGAAAAATCCGGAAAGCCTCCGGGTCCCTCTTCACCAGCTTGTCAATAGTATAACCTTTACCCTGAATTGTCATAGTCCTATTCCACGTTCTTGATTTTTCAAAAATAAGGAAAAAACAATCAATCGGTCATTTTCATGACAAAAAAATAAGAAGAACCCGGCAAGAATCAACTTTCTCTACACGTGTAATCACGCCTTTCACTCCACCATGGCGTGGCGGTATCCCTTGATCTTGTTCCACCCGCCACGGGTGAAATCCGGGATGACTACCGGGGCGCTGTTGTTTTCCAGCGAGATTTCCGTCAACTCGCCAAGGCAACACCATTCTGCCAGGTCGTACACGTCCATGTCCAAGGGCAAGCCGTTCCGCAGGCAATACACGAGGCGGTAGTCCATGATGAAATCCATCCCGCCGTGCCCGCCGACTTTCTTGGCTTGCTCTTCCAGTTCTTTCTGGATGGGGTGCTTGTATTTCTCCATCAAAGCCTCCTTCACGTCTCGCAGCACGAAACCGTGGGCGTTCAGGTTCTCGTGGTCGGGCATCACGTCGGAAGAAACTTGCGAGGGCTGCAACGCGTATCCTTGCACCGGGTATTTGTTGGCGAATCCTCTCGTACCCGTCAGCTGGTACATCCGGCTATACGGGCGGGGCGACGTCACGTTATGCTGCATTTGTATCGTTTTCCCGTTCTCCGTGCGGATCAGCGTGATGGTGTGCTGCCCGTTTTTAAAATCTTTCACGTCTTCTCCCGTTTTATTTTTGATATACTCGGGGGCGGACACGGCTTTCGTGTCCATGCTGACGAGGTAATTCATCTTGTCGCCGCGATGGATGTCGAGCAACTGGCAGGCGGGTCCCATGCCGTGCGTGGCGTAAATATCGCCCCGGTGTTTCCGGTTGTAATCCATGCGCCAGTTGTTCCAGTAGTAAGCCCAGAACTCGTCCAGGTTATGGATATATGCCCCTTCCACGTGGAGGATTTCCCCGAACACGTCATGCTGCGCCATATTCAAAGTGGTCAGTTCAAAGAAGTCATACACGCAATTCTCGAGCATCATGCAATGCAATTGCTTTTTCTCCGCCATATTGATCAGCGCCCATATTTCCTCCATGTTCATGGCGGCAGGCACCTCGATCGCCACGTGTTTGCCGTGTTCCATGGCGTAAAGAGCCATCGGGGCGTGGTGCAACCAATCGGTGGCGATGTACACGAGGTCGATATCCTCCCGCTCGCAGAGCTGTTTCCACGCGTCCTCGCTTCCCGAGTAACCCGCGGCTTCCGGCACCCCGGCTTTTCTCAATATTCCCTGTGTTTTTTCCACCCGCTCGGGGACAATATCACAGAGAGCCACCACCCGTGTTCCCGGGATATGGGTAAACCGCTCCACGGCTCCCGGACCGCGCATTCCCAAGCCGATGAACCCGACCCGCACGGTATCCAGCTTCGGGGTCACCAGCCCCAACACGTCTTTCTGTCCCGCTGGGCGTTCCGGTACGGGAGTTTCGATCATCATGCTTTTCTTCGGATTCTTGTCCGACACGCCACTCGAGCACGAGCAGATTATCCCGCAGAAGAAAGCCGCCAAAGCAAATACAAGAGTCAATTTTCTCATAAATTTCAAATTAGTTTCACAATACTCTAAACAACAACACGATTCGTTTACAACGATTCAAGTTCTAAAAATAAGAATAATTATTAAAGATTCCTCGAGCGGATGTTACATTATTTTCATAAAATCCCTTCCAAAGCCACTTCGTATATGCACTCTTAAGCCGTTCAGGAATACAAGGTAGAGCACCATACAAGAAGGAACATATATCCCAAAAGGATAAAAAAAGCCGTCTTTTGGAGAAGACGGCTTAAATTATATTTCAAAAACTAGTATTAGTCACCTAAAGTAGCCACCATCACGGCTTTGATCGTGTGCATACGGTTCTCGGCCTCGTCGAACACGATGGAGTTCTCCGATTCGAACACTTCCTCGGTTACTTCCAAGCCGTTCATTCCGAATTGCTTGTAAACGTCACGACCTACTTGAGTTTCCAGGTTATGGTATGCCGGCAAGCAGTGCATGAATTTGCAGTTCTTGTTTCCTGTCAATTCCATCACGCGTTTGTTCACCTGGTAAGGAGTCAACAATTTGATACGCTCTGCCCATACTTCAGCAGGCTCGCCCATGGATACCCACACGTCGGTGTACAAGAAATCGCAACCTTTCACGCCTTCTTCCACGTTGTCGGTTATCGTCACCGTCGCACCGGTTTCTTCAGCGATAGCCTTGCAAGTAGCCACCAGTTCGGCATCCGGCTGCAATTCTTTCGGGGCAACGATACGAACATCCATACCCATTTTGGCACCACCGACCATCAAGGAGTTACCCATGTTGAAACGGGCATCACCGAGATAAGCGAAAGTCACTTTGTTCAACGGTTTGTCGGAATGTTCCATCATCGTCAGGAAGTCGGCAAGGATCTGGGTCGGGTGGAATTCGTTGGTCAAACCGTTCCACACGGGTACTCCCGCGTATTGAGCCAGCTCCTCAACGATAGCCTGACCGAAACCACGGTACTCGATACCGTCATACATACGACCTAACACGCGAGCCGTGTCTGCCATAGATTCTTTCACGCCGATTTGTGATCCGGAGGGACCAAGATAGGTCACGTGAGCACCTTGATCGTGAGCGGCAACCTCGAACGCGCAACGGGTACGGGTAGAAGTTTTCTCGAAAATCAAAGCGATATTCTTACCTTTCAAACGAGGTTGTTCGGTTCCGGCATATTTTGCCTTTTTCAGGTCGGCAGCCAAATCCAACATGTATTTGATCTCTTTCGGGGTGAAGTCCAACAACTTCAAGAAGTTTCTGTTTCTCAAATTAAAAGCCATAATTTTATAATTTTAGATTTATGATTTCAGGTTTCTATTCTCTTGAAAACCGGTCAAAATTACAATATCCCATCGAGAATAAAAAAACATTTTCAATTATCTTCTGTCGTCCTCGTATTCCATCGTGATCTTGGAGCCATAACGACGGTCTTCCAACTTGGTCGCTTCCGTGATCACGGATTTCTGCCCGCCATTCTTCACGAAACGCAAGCAAGCACGAATTTTCGGCGCCATGCTTCCCTCGGCGAATACGCCTTCCTCGAGGTATTTCATGGTATCGGCATAATCGAGGAACTCGAGTTTTTGCTGGGACGGTTTCTTGTAATCCTTGTATATATAAGGTACGTCCGTCAGGATGTAGAACTCGTCAGCTTTCACTCTCGTCCCGACCATGGCGGAAGCCAAGTCCTTGTCGATGACGCCTTCCAGGGGTTGAATATCCCCGTTCTCGTCGATATACACGGGGATACCGCCGCCACCGGTTGTAATCACGATGTTGCCTTCGCGAGCCAAACGCTCCACGAGGTCGGCATTCATGAAATCTTTCGGGTCCGGGGAAGGTACCACGCGGCGCCATCCTCCTTCTACCTTGATTTCTTCCTTGAAAATCCAACCTTTTTCCGCGGCTAATTTATCCGCCTCCGCCTTGGTATAGATTTTACCCACGCGTTTCGTGGGGTTCTGCATTGCCGGGTCGTTCTTGTCCACGATTACCTGTGACACCATGGAGATCACGTTGCGTTGCAAACCATGTTCTTTCAAGATATTACGCAAGTTACGCTCGATCATGTACCCGATCTGCCCTTGCGTGAAAGCCACGCAGGTATCCAGCGGCATGGCGGCGTTGCCATACATCTCCGCCCCGGCAGCGTTGTCCATGAGCACGTTTCCTACCTGCGGACCGTTCCCGTGCGAGATAATCAAATTGTATCCATCTTTAATCAAGTACACCAAATTTTCCAACGTGTCTACCGTGTTGGCATTTTGCTCCTCGATGGTTCCTTTCTGGTTTCCTCTTAAAAGAGCGTTTCCACCTAACGCGATTACCGCTAACTTCTTTTCCATTTCTAGTATTTTATTGTTATTCTTCTTTTTATCTATAAATTCTGAAAACACAAAGCTAATGAATTTAGTCACACGAAAAATAGGGAAAGTTCTTTTTTATTAATTTATAAAACACTGAAAATGAATGCGATGTATAAATATTCCCGCCGTTTTTATAAATATGCAGCGCGAAATCGTGATTTTACCCGTATGGAAAAAAATTACACGGGGATGCATCTTAACCATCTCTTTTTTTGTACCTTTGCATCATGCAAGACGAAAACAAAGAAACATCGAGGAATTTGTTTCAGCGATTTGCAAACAAATACACGATAGTGGGGCTGCTATTTGTTGTTTGGATCGCGTTGTTCGATAAATATAGTTTTATCGACCAGCTACAGTTGCGCGCGAAAATCAGCCAGATGGAGAAGGAGAAGAAATACTACCAGAAGAAGATTGAAGAGGACAAACGCAAGAAAGATGAGTTGTTGGGAAACAGGGATAACCTGGAGAAGTTCGCGAGAGAACAGTATTTGATGAAGAAAGAAAACGAGGATATTTTCATTATCGTAAAGGATTAGGGTATTGGGAAGAATTGTTGCTATCGATTACGGGAAAAAAAGGGTTGGCGTGGCGGTTACTGATCCATGCCAGATCATCGCCAACAGTCTCACGACGGTCAAATCACACGAGATATTACAATTTTTACAGGATTATTGCTCGAGAGAAAAAGTAGACCTCATTGTCGTGGGGCATCCCAAGCAAATGGACAACTCGGACTCGGAAAGTATGGCGTATATCAAACCGTTCCTCACCGCGCTCAAACGCAAATTCCCGGATATTCCTATTGTCATGTATGACGAACGCTTCACCTCTGTCTTGGCACACAAGGCGATGATCGAGGGGGGAGCCAAGAAAAAACAACGTCAGGATAAGGCGATTATCGATGCCATTAGTGCCACGATCATATTGCAATCCTACATGGAATCACAAAGAAATATGAATTTTTGATATGCTGTTACCTATTTACATTTACGGACATCCGGTACTTCGGAAGGTATCTGAAGACATTACCCCGGAATACGAGGGGTTGGGCAAACTGCTCGAGGATATGTGGCAAACCATGTACGAGTCGGACGGGGTAGGACTCGCCGCTCCCCAGATCGGGAGGAATATACGCGTTTTCGTCATTGACGGGAACCCGTTTGAAGAAATTGACCCGGACTGCAAGGGTTTCAAAAAAGCGTTTATTAACGCGCATATACTGGAACGCTCGGGGGAAGAAGTCCCCTTCAACGAGGGATGCCTAAGCATACCCGGCATTCACGAGGACGTGATGAGAAAAGACCGGATTAAAATTGCTTACCGGGACGAGAACTGGGAGGAACACGTGGAGGAATTCACGGGAACCCGTGCACGCATCGTGCAACACGAGTATGACCACCTGGACGGCATCGTGTTCACGGACCACCTGTCCGCATTGAAAAAACGCTTGCTGAAAGGGAAATTGAGCAATATCAGTGCCGGAAAATTTAAACAAAACTATCGGGTGGTTTTACCGAAACTGAAATAAAGGAGGGAGGGAGGTTCATGCATCCTATCCACTGGCACCGGTACCCGTACCTTTTCCTCGTGATCCCTTTGATTTCGGGCATTCTGGCTAGTGAATACGTTGCATTCGTCCCTTCCCGGATGGTTCTTTACACGCTGATCGGTTCGCTGCTTCCGCTCTTTTGTGCTTCCCGGATGCCCCGGGGAAGATACTTTTATGCCGTTACATTTTTGTTCCTTTTCTTGACAGGCGTGTATTGCCACCGCCCCCTCGACCTTTCGTTTACTCCCGGGAAAGTTTACACGCTAGAGGGGCGTTGCACGCGGATCATACCTCCCGACAAGGCTGTCATCTCGTCGAACGGGATACAAGTATTTACACAATACGGAGATTCCGTTCGTTTTTCTATCGGGGATTCGCTTTTGCTGAATGCCAGGATTTATCCCTTGACTTCAAGCGGGAATCTACATGAATTCGACTACAACACGTACCTTCGCCATCAGGGTATCCAAGCAAGGTGCGTACCTCTCTCGCCCCCGAAACACACGGGGCACTCGGAAGACATTCGTTCCTTTTGCCATTCTTTACAAGAATCCCTACAACATAAATTAGCCGCAATTGTTCCTGACAGCACAACTTACAACCTACTCACGGCTCTCTGTCTCGGCAACCGCCAAAGCCTTGCCCCGGACACGAAACAATTATTCCAAGACACGGGAACCATCCACCTGCTCGCCATTTCCGGATTACACATCGGGGCAATCTATCTCTTGCTACTTTACGGGCTGCGCCTTCTCGGCTTCAAGAAACGCAAATACACGCTCGTGCTGATTCCCTTATTATGGCTGATCACGGGGATTACCGGATTGTCGCCCTCCGCTTGCAGAGCCGCCACGATATTGAGTTTTATTATCGTCGGGGGAGCATTTCAACTGGATTATGTACCACTGAATGCCATAGCCGCCGCGGCATTCTTCACGTTGCTTATACAGCCGGAACTGCTTTATTCCGTGAGTTTTCAAATGTCATATGCCGCCTACACGGGTATCACGCTTATCTATCCGTTGACTGTTATCAAGAAAAAAGACCTCCCGCCGGTTGTCCGGAAAGTTTACACCCTCCTTTGTATCAGTTTTTCGGCACAGATACTGACCCTCCCGGTTATGGCCTATCACTTCCACGTGATCAATTTGAATAGCATTCTGTTCAATCTCGTTGCCGTTCCGGTAGCGACATTGCTACTTTATCTTGGCATCGCGTTACTTGCTTTACCTGTATTTATAAGTGCATACCTCGCGATGCTCTTGACAGGGATTACATATGCCCTGCTGCATTGCCTCCGGATATTTTCCCGTATCGCCATAAACCTGCCGGACTTACACCCGACTATTTTCCATATCATATTGATATACACGATAGCCTTGCTAACCATTCTTTACCTGAGAAATCGCCAGCGACGGGGACTGCAATTACTTTGTGGCGCAGTTTGCTTACTCGTTACTTTTACTTACGGACATACCTTCTACCGGCAAAACCGGCAAGAAGTCGTCGTGTACAATCGTTACCGACACTCCACGATACTGTTAAACCACAAGGGATATTACACGTTTTTAAAATACACGGACAATCCTTCACGGCAATTGGCTTACACGAGGGCGAACAAGTTACACCCGTTAAGAGGAAGCGATGGCTTTATCGGAAAGGGAATCACGTACGCGGACAACCAACTATACATACGCGAGCAAACAATCACCATAGCCGATCACCTTCACCCGGAATTACCGGGGCAAGGCACCTTAATTATCACGGAGAATATCTATCCTCCCACGGAAATGACAAAGAATTCATATCCTCATCAAATCATTCTGGATCAATCCAATTCTCCCCGATGCACCCAAGCATGGGATGATTTTTGCCGCGAAAGACAAATCCCCTTGTTCAAGACAAAGGAACTAGGCTCTATCGTGATCCCCTTAGAATAAAAATTGCTACATTTTTCTATGTTATTCGAATTATAATTCTTTATTTTGCCAGTTAATTAACACCTAACAAAAATGGACATAGTAATAGCGGGAGCCGGAGAAGTAGGGACACATCTCGCGAAAATGCTTAGTAAGCAGGAACATAATATCATGTTGATTGACAATGACGAAGAAAAGCTGGAATTACTTGAAAGCCAGCTGGATGTCATGTCTATCGTGGGATCATGTACCTCCATCGGCGCACTTAAAGATGCCGGTGTTCGCAAATGCGACTTGTTCATCGCGGTAAATCACCAGGAAGATCAAAATATCAACTCGGCAATCCTAGCCAAAAAATTGGGAGCGAAACAGACTATTGCACGAGTAAATAATAGTGAATACCTGGAAAATGAAAACACGGAATACCTGAAAATGATCGGCATCGACTCGTTGATCTATCCGGAACGCTTGGCAGCGGAGGAGATTGTCGCCTCACTAAAGCAAAGCGGTTCCCGGCAACTACACGAGTTCTCGGACGGTCGCCTGCAATTATTGGGTATCAAATTATGGGATAACGCTCCAGTCCTCAACCTCACCTTGATAAAAATGGCAGAGAGATACGGGGCGCAACACTTCCGCGTGGTGGCAATCAAAAGAGCCGAACGCACGATCATCCCCAGGGGAAACGATTCTTTCCGTTACGGGGATCTCGTGTTCATTGTGACCAAACCGTTTTATGTCCCGAATGTTTTCGCCCTTTGCGGCAAATCCCAGTACGAGGTCAAGAATGTCGTCATCGTGGGAGGCTCCCGTATCGGGATAAAGACGGCTTCCTTGCTCGAGAAAAACTATAACGTCAAGATTATCGAGAAAGACCGGGAGAAATGTATCCTCATCGCCGATAAATTAAAATCGACCCTGGTCATCAACGGCGACGGTCGGGATCTTGCTTTGCTACGAGAGGAAGGGATTAAGAACACGGACGCTTTTATCAGCGTGACGCATTCTTCGGAAACCAATATCCTCTCTTGTTTATTAGCCAAAAAATTGGGAGTTAAGAAAAGTGTCGCGGAAGTAGAAAATATCGACTATATCGACCTTGCCGAGAACATCGGGATCGGAACACTGGTAAATACGAAATTGATTGCCGCCTCACACATCTACCGCTACACGATGAACGTGGACGTGAAACACTTGAAATTCCTCACCTTCTCGGAAGCAGAGGTATTTGAGGTTACGGCTGAACCCGGCTCCAAGATCACTCGGAAAACATTGGCAGACATGAGCTTTCCGGAAAATGCTACCGTGGGTGGTGTCATTCGCAACGGGGAGGCCATTATCGCCAAAGGGGATGTTCAGATTGAAGCGGATGATAAAGTTGTAATTTTCGCCTTGCCCAGTGCGGTAAAGAAAGTAATCAAATTGTTCCAAAAATGATTAACTTTAGGTTCATTACCAACATTATAGGAAAACTCCTACTCGTCGAGAGTGCCTTTTTGATACTTTGTATCATTGTTGCCGTGATATACCAGGAAAATGATATGATGGCATTCGTGTATTCTTCCGCCATCACACTTGCCGCCGGAAGCCTGATGGCTTTCACTGTCAAGGTGAAAGATCGGGTACTTGCCAAAAAGGACGGATACTTCATTGTTACCAGTACGTGGGTGATGTTCACCATATTCGGCTGCCTTCCTTTCTTGTTCGGGGGTACCATTCCTTCCATTCCGGATGCCATATTTGAAACGATGTCCGGCTTCACGACAACGGGGTCAAGTGTCGTAAACGATATTGAAGCCCTACCGCACGCCACTCTATTCTGGCGTTCGCTGACTCAATGGATGGGGGGACTAGGAATTATCGTTCTGTTGCTGGCGATACTGCCAGGTCTGGGTATTGAGGGGCGCGACCTCTTTGTTGCCGAGGTCACCGGTCCCACGCATGACAAATTCACGGCAACTTTCACTTCCACTGCACGGCGTATGTGGTATCTTTATATATCTCTAACGGCTGCAGAAACCTTGCTTCTTCTACTAGGTAACATGGACTTGTTTGATGCTATCTGCCACTCGTTCACGACCATGGCTACCGGGGGATATTCCACGAAACAGGATAGCCTTGCCTACTGGAATTCTTCTTATATCCAGTACATTGTCACCATATTCATGTTTATTGCCGGAACGAACTTCGGCTTATTATATATTTTGATTCACGGGAAAATACAAAAAGTATTCCGGGATGAAGAATTCAGACTATATTTTTTCATCATCGTGATTTCAAGTACCATTATCGCCGGAGTATTGTATTTCAAAGGATATGACGATCTGGAATTAAGCATACGGGAAGCCCTGTTCCAAGTCGTTTCTATCATCACGTCAACAGGTTTCGCCACAGCAGATTATTTGCTATGGCCTCCTTTATTAGGAAGCATCATTTTCGTTCTCCTGTTTACCGGAGCTTGCGCGGGCTCCACTTCCGGTGGTCTGAAATGCATCCGGCTGAATCTGTTATTCAAGAATTCGTTTATCGAGATGAAGCGAATCATACACCCCAACGGGGTCATCAATGTAAAGTACAACGGAAAAAGTATTCACCCAAACATCATGACAGGAGTCATGGGTTTCTTTATTCTCTACATCCTTATTTTCGGGATATCGAGCGTGATTATGTCTTTGTTCACGGAAGATATTGCCACCGCTTGCAGTGCCGTCATTACCAGCATGAGTAATGTAGGACCGGGATTCGGGGAAATCGGTCCCATGAGTAATTTCGCCCATTTGAACGATTTTGCCAAGATTTTCCTATCCATCCTGATGATGGTAGGACGCTTGGAAGTATTCACCGTGCTGGTATTATTCAGCAGAGCTTTCTGGAAAAAGTAATCGTTTATATAAATAAAGAGAGGCTTTGGAACGAAGCCTCTCTTTTATTTTATAACTCACCCAATCCCTGTCGGGAAACTACAATCTCGTCACCGGTACAATCTATCACGGTGGAAGGAACGTTATTCCCGTATCCTCCGTCAATAACCAAATCGACCAGGCGACCATATTTCTCGTGAATCAATTCAGGATCTGTGATATATTCCTCCACCTCACCTTCCTCCGCCTTCACGGACGTTGTCAACAGTGGACCTCCCAATTCATCCACGATAGCTTGCACGATAAAATTTTTCGGGATACGAATACCGATCGTCTTACGTCTATTCATCAGAGCATTAGGCAATTTACTAGTAGCAGGCAACACGAACGTGAAAGGTCCCGGCAGATAGTGTTTCATCAACCGAAATTCCTCGTTAGTTACCTTAGCGTAAGCCGCGATATTCCCCAAATCCTTACAGATCATGGAGAAATTAGCCTTTTCCGGCTTTACTTTGCGGATAGCCGATACACGCTGTACGGCTTTCACGCTATTAATATCACACCCGATCGCATAAATAGTATCGGTCGGATAGATAATAACACCTCCATCACGTAAAAGCTCAACGATCTTTCGAATTTCCCTATCGTTAGGGTTATCCTCGAATAAACGTACAAGCATGATTGTAGATTTACGAGTTTACTTTCTTGTGGTCAGCCAGGAATGTTGCCAAACCGGAATCCGTCAACGGGTGTTTCAACAAACCTTTGATAGCGCTTAACGGACAGGTAGCCACGTCGGCACCAGCCTCAATACATTGTATAATATGTTGCGTGTGGCGGATCGAAGCAGCCAATACTTGAGTATTGAACCCATAGTAAGCATACATATCCACAATCTTCTCTACCAGCTCGATACCATCGCTGCTGATGTCATCCAAACGTCCCACGAAAGGAGAAACATAAGTCGCACCAGCCTTAGCTGCCAGTAAAGCTTGTCCCGGAGAGAACACTAATGTGCAGTTCGTACGGATACCTTTATTCGTGAAATATTTAATCGCCTTGATTCCATCGGCAATACAAGGAACTTTCACCACGATATTCGGGTGCAAAGCTGCCAAAGCTTCCCCTTCTTTAATCATCCCCTCGTAATCCGTGGCAATCACCTCAGCACTTACGTCACCATCCACGATATTGCAAATCTCAACGTAATGTTTTTTACAATTCTCGTCACCTTTAATACCTTCTTTTGCCATTAATGACGGGTTAGTTGTTACTCCGTCCAATACACCAAGGTCATTTGCTTCCCGAATCTGGTCAAGATTTGCCGTATCAATAAAAAATTTCATCTTCTATTATTTTTTGCGTTTAACTTCAAAAATTATGGACAAAATTACAAACAATATCGGTAATCCAATCATATTTAGTTTATAAAGTTTATAAACTTCACGAACTGACTAGGCAATAAGCCCGAAAAGTATCCAAGCCACGAACAACGTGAACACCACGTTAAAAGCTTGTGCACCCAGGAAAGCATACGTGGAGCGGCGATTCTCGGAAGTTATCAGACTTTTGAAATCGGTTTCCAAACCGATTGACATGAAAGCAAGAGCAAACCACATCCCCTGTATATTTTTCAATATCGGTTTTGCTTCCGAAACGACCTCCGGACTCACGAGAAAAGAGAAGACGAGAGAAGCCGCAACGAATCCTAACACGAATTTAGGAAAACGCAACCAAATTACTTTCAACGTCGGTTTCTCTTCTGCCACATCCTTTTTCGAATACGACCAATAGATACTGATTAAAAAAGCAGCAACGCCCAAAAGCACGTTCTGCGAGAACTTCACGATCGTACTGGTTTGCAAGGCGACCTCTCCGTAGATAGCTCCCGTGGCTGCCACGGCTCCTGTTGTATCGATTGTTCCCCCAATCCAAGCCCCCGCCATATCTTCCGGCAACCCCATCAACTTTGCCAAACCGGGCATGATCAAGATCATCGGCACGGCGACCACCAACACGAGGGATACCACGTATGAAAGTTTCGTTTTATCACCCTTTATTGCCCCAGCGGTTGCCACGGCAGCCGAAACCCCACAAATGGACACGGCACTGGAAAGCATCAGTGACATCTCTTTATCAATCTTCATCTTGCGGCACAGCCAGAAGCAAAAATTCCATACAGTGAAAACCACCACGCAAGACTGAATCAGCCCCAACGCCCCGGCTTTCAACAAATCGTCGAAAAGTACGGAAGTACCCAATAGTACCAAACCGATCTTCACGAACAACTCAGAGGAGAGCGATTCTTTCAACCACTTGGGAATAGAAAACACATTACTAATAAAAAGCCCAATCAAAAGACTGAATATCACGGTTTCGAATCCCCAATCTTTCAAGAACTTATTCCCCCCTACCACCATAGCCAAGAGGGTCAGAAAGAAGACCACGGGAAAACTAGCGGCAACGGTCTTCCACTTTTTCCCGGCAAGACATCCTGCCAGTAATGCCATGAAAAACATGAAGCAAAAGACGATTAAAGCGTGCCCCACGTTATCCAAGGTAAACACTTTATTTATTAATGCATCGGCATCAGGCCAACTGAATGAAGGCCAATGCGGTTTCAATTGAAATACGATCAAAAGGATGATAAACCATCCGACGATAGTAGAAGTCCAATCTTCCGAAATCTTTAACTTGCTCATGTGGAAATCTATTAATTAGTGAATAATATACCGGGCAAAGTTACGATCGGAAGTCGAATGTATAATCCGTATTTTTACTGATTTACACTTAGTACATTTCCAGCATCCCCTTTATAGAGCCCAAGTAGTATTCTTTCCACCCTTCCACGATCTCCTCGAATACATCGTCCGGAATATTCGTGTGCTCCAGCTCCACCCGGGTCTGCGATCCCTCTTTTTTCAATTTCAAGGTCACGATGGAACGCTCCTCCGTCTCGCCAAAGAACCATTCTTGCACCAGCAAACGATTGGGCTTTACTTCCAAGTTCACCCCGCATATATCACCTTCCCACAAGGAAAAAACAAATCCTTCCTCCGCTTTCATTTCTGCAGGATAACCACTCCATATTTCTATCTGGAAAGGATTGGTCAACGCCGTGAACACTTCCTCCGGGTCTGCTGCAATATCTACCGTGTATTTAAAGTTCATCTTCTGTTATATGATAAAAGAAAAGGCTGATTTCTCAGCCTTTCCCTGTATATTTTTCTGCCTATTTTTTCGGGTATTGGGCATTCAATAAGTTTACAACCTCGTTGGTAATGTCAAACCCTTTTTGGGCAAACAACACGTTACCACCTAACGTTGTGCTCAGGATCAACTCATAGCCCCGTGATTTATTATAATCGGTAAGGAAGTCCGTGATGGCATCGTACAATTTACGATTGATTTCCATTTGTTCCCGTTGGGCATTCTCGCTCATCTCCTGTTGGAGTTTTTGCAGGTTTTGTTGTTTAATCAACAACTCGGTTTGAGCCTGTTCTGCTCTTTCACGGGTAAGGAATCCATTATTCTCCACTCTGCGTTGGAAATCAGCCACTTCCCGATCAAGATTCTTTGCCTTCACATTCAATTCAGTACGATTCGCTTCCAATTTCTTCAAAAACGCCTCGTTCAACTCCCTTGATTGAGTATAATTATTGAGCAAAGTGTCCATGTTAATGTAGACTATTTTTGCCTCTGCATTCACAGTTGCAACTCCGTCTTGACTGCCCGTACTCTTACCATTCCCGGAGAAATGTAATATATACAAAACGATTACAGCAATCAGCAATAACACATTTAATCCTATCGACAAATTCTTCATAAAAACGTAACTTTGATATTAATAAATCGATTCACTGAAAACTTTGCCCACACGTGGCTTGTTTCGAATACAAAGATAATCTTTCTTCTTTTAGTTATCCGATTTTTCTCTTTTTTCTATATAAAAAATTTTCTTTAACAGGTCAATTTCCTCTGTTCTTATCACTTTGCCTTTGTCCGCCATACGGCGTGCCCGCATCAAGCCCTGCAACGCGGTAAGCGTATTTGTACCGACACCCAACTTCACGTCGACCATGCCCTTCATCTCCACCCGACGGGCGAAATCATTGATTACCATTTTCTGGTTCATTTCCCGATCCATCTCTTTCACGGGACGAGATGCGGCATGAACTGCCTGATTCATATTATTACGGGCATTTATCAAGTTGGCGTCCATCTTGAATTCCTCCATGAAAAAACGAGGCAATACCATGACTTCCGCCAATTCTATCGTATCTCGTACCATAAAAATTCCCAGGAGATAATCGTCTTTTTTCAACGTGTCGGATACGACAACCCTTACACTCTCGAAACCGATATGCGAGAAGTATAGAGTGTCACCGACTTTCACGTGCACGGAGAAGCGCCCTTGTTTATCTACCCCCCGAACTGCCTGCCCCAAACGATAGACCGCCTCGGGCAAAGGCTGCACACTGTCACGGTCACAAATCACGCCTGTCAGAAATATACTCTTGTCACTCGTGTTTTGTCCCCGTAAACCCAAACATAAAAAGATCAAAAGAATAAGAAGACTACGCTCTCTCATTTTCTCTGGCTATCTCGGTGTTCTGTAAAATATTCAGCAACAACTCTCTAGCCCGAAACAATTGAGCTTTCACAGTCCCTAACGGAATCCCCAGCTCCTGAGCGATCTCCTCGTAAGAATATTCCTCAAAATAACGCAATTCAATCAATTTACGATAGCGCCCTTTCAACATGGCAACTTTCTCTCTCATGAACTCCGCCCTTTGGTTGCGAATCGTTTCCTCCTCCGGAGTCAACACGTCAGCCGGAATACTATTAATATAGCCGCGATCATCCGGATTGATGTCATCCTTATCCAAGGAAACAATCTTTGCTTTCTTCTTCCGGATAAAATCAATCGTGTTGTTGGAGGCGATTTTAAACAACCAAGTACTAAATGCGAATTGAGGAGAATAGTAATTCAAACTCCCGAAAGCCTTCTCGAAAGCTTCGAACATCAAATCCTCTGCGTCTGTCCTATTATTTACCATCTTCAGTATCATAAAATATACTGAATCCTTATACCTTTTAAATAACTCGGCATAGGCTTTTTCATCTCCCGTAATAGCCCTTTTCACGATCTTGTAATCGTAGAGGGCTTTCTCTGACAAGTTGTTTGTTAGCTCCATTTCCTCCTATTAAAAAATGAGTATCCATTCCAATACCATCGATAAACGAAACCGATAGTGCTAATAATAAACGAAGTTAGGAATAATTTTTTTTGTTTCAGACAAATAGCGCAAATATTTAACAATATAAAGTCTGTTAAAAATGCCACAGCCACTATCGCGAATATATATATCGGATATAGACCCATGATAACTAAATAAATAGCAAGTGCATAAAATAACAAACGCACTATCATACCTTTATCTGTCCCTAATCTCTCCGTCATTGTCAATCTCATCTTGCTAGCATAATAATATGATATTTCGTTTACGTCTCCTTTTTTGTCACTTTTATCAATTATCACGTATGTGTCCGGGATTTTTGTCATTTTTATTTTTCCAAACTTCGATAATTCCCTAACCATATCGTTATCGTATCCCAAATACGACTGAGAGTTCTTCGCAAACCCTCGATTACTGATGTAATACGATTTTCGGTAAGCCATGTTACATCCATCCCCGAAAATATATTTTTTATTTTTCACCAAAACCATCATTTCCAGGAAACGAAGAAAACGAAAAGCACGCCATGTAGCAACCAAATGTTCCTCCGGTTCGTAATTTGCATAACCTACAACTGCCGCGGTGTTTTTATCGAAACAAGCTTGCATGGTCTTTACCCAATGCATCGTGGCAGGCCTGCAATTTATCTCTGAAAACAACAGAATGTCGTATTTTGCGGCAAGCACCCCAATATTTATTGCCAGTTTTTTCGTGAAACGAAATTTCGTGTCAGGATAAATACGCGTACTCCTTAATTGTGGATAATCCTTCTGAATCTCTGCCAACACGTCCTGCGTGTCGTCCTCGGAACACTCGTCAACCACGATAACCTCGAATTTATCATACGCCTGCATCAGGAAACTAGGCAGATTCCTCCGCAATGCCTCCGCGTTATTATGGGCGGTAATAATGACAGACACGCCTTCCTGCTCCGGCTTATCAAGCGGTTTCCCTCCCCGGTACACGATAACAACCCGCCGGATCATCAGGTACATATAAACGCATAACAACATGAGCAATAGTATTGCCCAATACTTCAACATTCCCGATTCTTCCCAAAATACTTGCAAACTCTCCATTTCAAATAATAATATGTTTTCTCGATAAAAAACGGACAAATATAGTCACTTTAATAACGAAATTAACGTATTAATTAAATAATTTCATGTATATTAGTTCGATTTTACTAACATAAAGCTACTACAATTATGATACCACAAAAAACAAGAGGAATCATAGGAATACTCACCGGAGGAGGAGATGTTCCCGGTTTAAATCCCGCCATACGGGCAGTGACTATCAGAGCCTTACGCGAAGGTTACAAGGTTATCGGGATACGAAGAGGCTGGGGTGGTCTGATTGACATCGTGCGGGACCCCGAATACGACAACTCGAATAACTTTTTCGAGCTAACCGAAGAAATCGTGAACAAAGCCGGGCGCACCGGAGGCACGTTCCTTCACACATCAAGGACTCGAGCGTCCCATGTACCTAGAGCTAATGTCCCCAAGCACTTGCAAGACAAATACACGGATGACATCAACGACCTAACACCCGAAGTTCTTAAAAATCTCGAGTTCATGGGCATCGACTATTTAATCCCGATCGGGGGCGACGACACGTTGAGTTACGCTGTCCGCCTGAGCCAGGAAAGCGTCAAGGTGGTCGCCATTCCCAAAACGATGGATAACGACGTGCCGGGAACAGATTATTGTATCGGGTTCAGTACCTGTATCACCAGGACGATTGCGCTCACGCACGATTTGCGCACCTCTGCCGGGTCTCATGAACGCATCCTCGTTCTGGAAGTCTTCGGTCGCTATGCCGGTTTCACTGCCATGCTGCCCACGTTGGCAGGAGCAGCCAACCGTTGCGTGATCCCGGAATACGAGTTCAACATTGAACGCCTGACAGAACTACTCTGCGAAGACCGCTTCACGAACCCGAGTAAATATTCGGTAGTCCTCGTGTCAGAAGGAGCTACCTTCTCCGGAGGCAACATGATCTTCCAAAGCGAAGAAACTGATATGTTCGGGCACAAAAAACTCGGGGGTATCGGTAACATGATTGCCGAACAATTGAAAAACCTTACCCCGCAATTCAACCACGGGCAAGTAATCAACACCATCACTCAAAAATTAGGCTATCTCGTGCGCTGCGGCGATCCCGATGCCCTCGACTCCATCGTCCCCATGGCATACGGGAATTTAGCCCTTGACCTTATAAATAAAGGACTACACGGACGCTTGGTCATCCTTCGTAACGGACGCTATGACAACGCCCCGATTGAAATCGTGACTAGCAGTAAAAAGCTGGTTGATGTTCAGAAATTTTATCACACAGAAAGGCTCCGACCGAAATACAACAGTTTCGAATTCATGCCACAAATGATATTATAAAAACAAACACCCCTTACCGGGGTGTTTGTTTTTAATTAATACTATCAACCTCCACGACTACTTCCGACTCCTCGATGACAGCACCTGCCGGTTGTTGGTTTTCATTATAATTGACAGCATGTTACAAAAAGGTGGGTCACCATCACGGCCCCACCTTGACAAATTTAGAATTTTCAAAAAATTGTTACGGAAATCATAACAATATCTTATGTAACACGTTAAAACTCACAAAAGAAATGCCTCCGGACTCTATTAAACTAAGATCCCACTCCGAATTTAATACGTGCATCGCACGCCGGAGGCAATCTCTTCCGCGCAATACACGTTCTTTTATCTTAATTCGAGTGGGATGCTGCAAATGTAAGCAATTAATTCCACAAACGACGAAAGTCGAACGCAATTTTCTTGCCTGAATTAATATCTAACAACATTATTTCTTATTTCGGATTTGGAAAAAAGAAAATCAATGGTTAGTTTTGTAGCCACAAAAGACAAAAAAGACATGATATACAATCAACACATAGCCCTTACTTGGTGGTGGCACCTCTTTAAACTTCATAGTAAACAATGAGGTTATGTGATTGTATTGCATAATTGAAAATATAGAGAGAGCCTATTGTTTACTGACAATAGGCTCTCTCTTTTTTATTCACCATTAAATCAAAAAACATGAAACAGATCAAGAAAATTTTGCTCACGGAGCAAGAAATGCCAACAACATGGTATAACATTGCGGCAGATATGCCAAACAAGCCCCTGCCGCCGCTCCACCCGGGCACGAAACAAGCGTTGAAACCGGAAGACCTCTACCCGCTGTTCGCCGAAGAACTGGCAAAACAAGAGTTTTCCATGGAACGCTACATCGAAATTCCCGACGAAGTGCAAGATTTGTACAAGATATGGAGGTCTACCCCTCTCGTGCGGGCATACGCGTTAGAGAAAGCACTCGATACCCCGGCAAAGATTTATTTCAAAAACGAGGGCACCAGCCCGGCAGGTTCACACAAGCCCAACACGGCTATCGCCCAAGCTTATTATAATTATAAACAAGGTATCAAACGAATCACCACAGAAACCGGAGGGGGACAATGGGGTACGGCACTTAGCTTTGCCTGTCAGCATTTCGGGCTAGACCTGAAAGTCTTCATGGTGAAAGTCAGCTACAACCAGAAACCTTACCGCAAACTGATGATGAACACATGGGGGGCCGACGTTATCCCCTCCCCGAGCAATCTCACGGCTGCCGGAAGAAAAATCCTGAGCGAGCACCCCGACTCCCCCGGAAGTTTAGGAATCGCTATTTCCGAGGCTGTAGAATTGGCGGCACAAGACCCGTTCACGAACTACTCGCTGGGTAGCGTGCTGAACCACGTGTTGCTACACCAAACCATCATCGGGGAAGAAGCCCTCCTACAAATGGAAAAAGCAGGAGACGAGCCGGATATCGTGATCGGTTGCTTCGGCGGCGGATCAAACTTCGCCGGAATCAGCTTCCCGTTTATCCGCCGCAACCTGAAAGAAGGCAAACACACGCGGGTTATTGCCGTGGAACCGCAATCCTGCCCAAAACTTACGCGGGGACAATTCCAGTATGACTTTGGCGACACGGTAGGACTCACCCCACTGCTCCCCATGTACACGCTGGGACACGACTTCCAGCCAGCAAGCATTCACGCGGGAGGCTTACGCTACCACGGGGCAGGCGTACTGGTCAGCCAATTGCTAAAAGACCGACTCATGGAAGCCGTGGCTATCCCGCAACTGGAAACCTTCGAGGCTGGCATCCTGTTCGCTAAAACCGAGGGAATCATCCCCGCCCCGGAATCCACCCATGCCATAGCCCAAGCTATCCGGGAAGCTAAAATAGCCAAGGAAGAAGGGACAGCCAAAACCATTCTATTCAACCTATCCGGACACGGCATGATCGATCTGTTCGCCTACGAGCAATACCTGGGAGGCAACTTGCAAAACTTCGAACTCTCCGACCGGGAAATCGCCCGTTCGTTGAATAAACTCGAGAATCTCATCTGAAGAGCATAGCTATCTGATTTTTTGCTACATTTGCAAAAAAATCAGATAGCATGTTTTATACAGAACTTACTTTCCATATCACTCCCCACGTGGAGGACATCGCCGACGCGCTTATCGCCGAACTAGGAAACCTCGGGTATGACAGTTTCTCGTACTCCGACGATGGTTTCAAAGCCTACATTCCCTCGAAAGATTTCAAGGCAGAACAAGTTGAAGAAATGGAACTTCTCTCTTTCTTCCAATCCTTGTACACCATAACCTGGGAGAGAGCCGAAATCGAAAATCAAGACTGGAATAAAATATGGGAAGAAAACTTCACCCCGATACTCGTGCAAGATCGCATCCTCGTGAGAGCTGGTTTCCACCCAACCATCGAAGGCATCGAGCATGAAATCATCATCGACCCGAAAATGAGTTTCGGAACCGGACACCACGCCACCACCGCACTGATGCTGGAAACCATTCTCGACATGAAACCCCGCTTCGCGGGCAAAAAAGTACTCGACATGGGTTGCGGGACTGGCATCCTTTCCATCATGGCAGCACAAGCCGGGGCAACCGACCTCACGGGTATCGACATTGACGACTGGGCATACAACAACGCCATGGAAAACATCGCCACCAACAAGGTTCGGAACATCCGTATCCTGATTGGCGATGCTACTTTACTGGACGGCAAAGACCGTTATGACATCATCCTGGCAAATATCAACCGCAACATACTGCTCAACGATATGCACGCCTACGTGAACGTACTGAACCCGGAAGGTTATCTCATCATGAGCGGTTTCTACACGGAAGATATCCCCATGATACGGGACGAAGCAGAACGCCTGGGACTCACGTACCAATCGCACAAGGTGAAAGACAACTGGACTGCCGTTATCTTTCAAAACCTGTAACTCTGCAACTTGCAACCGGCAACGTGGCGAAGCCACCTGAGGGAACGGCGTTAAAAAAATTAACGCCATTCCCTCAATCGTTAATATCTTAACAAGCACTTGTTTTTTCAAATTCATTGTGCAATATTTGCATCGTGAAAAACACAAAAGTAGAATGATGAACCAAAGTATAAATAAATATAAACACATGATGTGCATGCAAAGGCTCTTTGCAGGCTAACGTACTGTTGTGAAAAAAACTGACGAAAAAGCCTGTGTGAATACACGGGCTTTTTTTATGTGATAAAATGAACGATAAAACTAAAATAAGACTTATGAATGTATTAAAATTTGGAGGCACCTCTGTCGGTAGCGCACCACGAATCAAAGAAGTAGCAAAACTCATCTCGAACGATCAACCCAAAATCGTAGTACTCTCCGCTATGGCAGGAACTACCAACACATTGGTTGACATCACCAATTACCTGTATCGAAACGATCGCCAGGAAGCCCTGACCACGATACAAAACCTGGAACTCGACTACCTGATGACCATCAGCGAACTCTATGATACGGAAGCCTACAAGCACAAAGGCCAAGAATTCGTGCAAACGATCTTCACGTACCTCCGTTCCTTCGTCAATAAAGATTTTTATCCCCTGCAAGAAAAAGCCGTGGTGGCACAAGGAGAAATCATCTCCACCACCCTCACGCACTTCTACTTGCAGGAGCAAGGCATCCCCTCCACGTTACTCTCCGCTCTTGATTTCATGCGTATTGATAAAGATTGCGAGCCGGATTATTTCTACATCGAGCAAAACTTGAAACGCCTGCTCTCCAACCCTGCCACGGAACGCATCATCATCACCCAGGGATTCATCTGCCGGAACGCCTACGGCGAAATCGACAACCTGAAAAGAGGGGGAAGCGACTATTCCGCCGCCCTTATCGGTGCTGCCATCAAAGCCAACGAAATCCAAATATGGACAGACATCGACGGCGTGCACAACAGCGATCCCCGTTACGTGAAAAACACGAAACCCCTTCGCAGCCTGTCTTTCGACGAGGCAGCAGAACTCGCTTACTTCGGGGCAAAAATACTACACCCATCCAGCGTGCAGCCCGCCAAGAAAGCAAATATCCCTGTCCGCATGAAAAATACCATGAACCCGGACGACGAAGGCACCCTGATTACCAAGGAAAGCCCCGTGCGAAACTTTAAGGCTGTTGCCGCGAAAGACGGTATCACCGCCATAAAAGTAAAATCCAGCAATATGCTCTTGGCATACGGTTTTGTCCGGAAAGTATTCGAGATATTCGAGGCATGGAAAACCCCGATCGACATGATCGCCACCTCGGAAGTCGCTATTTCACTGACCATCGACAACACCTGCCACCTGGAAGACATCAAGAAAGATCTGACCAAATACGGCACGATCGAAGTCGAGGAAAACTTATCGATCATCTGCATCGTCGGCGACTGCTCCATCAACAACCACGGCTTAGCAGCCAAAGCCCTCACCGCCTTGCAAGACGTTCCGCTACACATGATCTCGTACGGGGCAAGCGAACACAGCATCTCCCTGCTTGTTAAACAGGAAGACAAACAACGCGCACTGGAAGCCCTTAGCGAGAGATTGCTGAATGAAGAGTAAACGAGTCCCTTAAGCCTATAAATCAAATTGAAAATGAATATAGAAACCATCAAAACATTCCAATCTTTAAAGACACCTTTCTATTATTACGATACCGCACTCTTGCGGGCAACACTCCAAGTGGCGGCACAAGAAGCAGAGCACCATGGCTTTCACCTGCACTATGCCATTAAAGCGAATGCCAACCCGAAAATACTGGAAATCATCCAAGGCTATGACATCGGGGCAGATTGCGTCAGCGGCAACGAAGTTGCCCGAGCCACGGAATGCGGTTTCCCTGCCAATCGTATCGTCTATGCCGGGGTGGGCAAAAGCGACGAAGAAATCCGGCTAGCACTGGAACAGGAAATATTCTGTTTCAACTGTGAATCCCTACCGGAAATTGAAGTCATCAACGCCATCGCCGGGGAACTAGGCAAGAAAGCATCCGTCGCCCTTCGCGTAAACCCGAACGTGGACGCCCACACCCACCATTACATCACGACCGGGATCGAGGAAAACAAATTCGGGTTCTACCTCTACGACTTGGATCACGCCATTGCTGCCAGCCGGAACATGGAAAACATTAACCTGATCGGCTTGCATTTCCACATCGGCTCCCAGATCACCGACCTCACCGTGTTCCGGGGACTTTGCCTGCGAGTGAACGAGATACAGGCACGCCTCAAAGAGCAGGGTATCCTCCTCCCCCATATCAACTTCGGCGGAGGCTTGGGCATCAATTACGATTGTCCCACCTGCGGCTTGATCCCCGACTTCGCCTCTTATTTCCAGGTGTTCGCGGACTTCTTCGAAGCCCAACCGGGGCAACAGCTACACTTTGAACTCGGACGTTCACTCGTCGGGCAATGCGGCTCTCTAATCTCCCGTGTCCTGTACGTCAAAGAAGGAAAACACAAGAAATTCGTGATACTCGATGCCGGCATGAACGACCTCCTGCGTCCCGCCCTTTACCAGGCATTCCACCGCATCGAAAACCTCACTTCCGTACAACCGCACGAGAAATACGACATCGTGGGACCCATCTGCGAATCCTCCGACTGTTTCGGCAAAGACCGTGACCTCCCCGCCACCCACCGGGGCGACCTCCTCGCCATCCGCTCCTGTGGAGCCTACGGCGAAGTCATGGCTTCCCGGTATAATCTAAGAGAATTAGCAGGTTCTTACTTTTCAGAATAAAAAATGAAGAGGTTGTGTCAAACTTTTAGGGTTCACTTCAAACGCTGGCACAACCTCTTATAAAAATCTGAATCTACTTCTTATTTCTGTGTATTCTTTTTATCGTTCGGCTTAGCGATAGACTCACGCATACTGGTATCCGCCTCGATATTCTTCATTTTATAGTAATCCATAACACCGAGATTACCATTACGGAAAGCTTCAGCCATAGCACGAGGCACCTCGGCTTCCGCCTCGATTACCCGGGCGCGCATCTCTTGCGCCAAAGCCTTCATCTCGTGTTCCGTGGCAACAGCCATAGCACGACGCTCCTCGGCTTTTGCCTGGGCGATTTTCAAATCAGCCTCAGCCTGATCGGTTTGCAACTCGGCCCCGATATTCTTACCGATGTCAATATCGGCGATATCAATAGACAAAATCTCGAAAGCGGTACCGGAATCCAATCCCTTGTTCAACACCACCTTAGAAATAGAGTCCGGATTCTCCAACACTTCCTTGTGCGAACCGGCAGAACCGATAGACGACACGATTCCCTCGCCCACACGAGCCAAAATAGTTTCTTCCCCGGCACCACCGACCAACTGGCGGATATTCGCCCGCACAGTAACCCGCGCTTTAGCGATCAACTGGATACCGTCCTTTGCCACCGCAGCAACGGGAGGAGTATTAATCACTTTCGGGTTCACGCTCATTTGCACCGCTTCGAACACGTCACGACCAGCCAAGTCAACCGCCGTGGCAATCTGGAAAGTCAAATCAATATTCGCTTTAGAAGCCGACACGAGGGCGTGCACCACCTGTGCCACGTGACCACCTGCCAGATAATGGGCTTCCAGAAGATCGCGATAAAGTTCCAAACCGGCTTTCTTCCCCTCGATCATGGCTCGCACGATAATAGTAGGAGGCACTTTTCTCCAACGCATCAACACGAGTTGCAACAAAGATACTTTCACGTCGGAAACCAACGCTTGAAACCACAATCCGATCGGAATAAAATAGAGTATCATCCAAAGCAGGAATAATCCCCCCGCAATGACCGCTACCAGAAAAAACAAACTATTATCCATCCTTTATTCTGTTTTTAATTTAACAATTATCTTATTTTTATACACCTTCACTACTACTACTTCCCGGTTCTCCTCCACGTACCCCGAGCGGGATTCCGCTTCCACCACGCTATCCCCGATCCGCACTTTCCCCATCGGAGCCAAACGCCCTTGCGCCACCCCGACATCACCTTCTTTGATCGAATCGTCGACACCTTCCACGGTACTATCAATCTGGCTATTCAATTGCATCCGCCTCCATGTCTTCGAGCGCAAAGCGTACCACGTCACCCCGAACCCGCAAATCGCCGTCCCGAGCAAGGTAAAATGCCCCACGGTCGTGCCCATGGTGGAATAAGCCACGTAAATCGCTACCGCCACACAACCGATGCCAAGTATCCCGGCTACATTCACCCCGGGAAACACGAGAAACTCTAGAATCAACAGGACAAAACCTATCGCTATGAGCATGAATAACACGAACCACTCCATATTCAATATTTTTTGCTAAAGATACATTTTTTCGAGAAATATACACGCGTTATCACGCTGAAAAATTCAATATTTCTCCTTCCCTTCTCTTACCCTTCCGGCAAACATCTATCGACCAACTATTGATCATTTATCCATCATCTATTGTATTCGGGAATAGATGATGGATAAATGCCCGGCAATTCATCCCCTCGTGCCAGCCGGAAGGGCAAGGGAAGTGTACAAGAATAATATCGCAATTAACGTGAATGTTCCAAAAAAATAATAACTTTGTGAGATTACTAATTGTTCGCATTATGGAATTACACGACAGGTACATACGATTTGACTGGGCCATCAAACGTCTACTCAGGAACAAAGCGAATTTCGGGGTACTCGAAGGGCTTTTAACCGTGTTGCTCAACAAAGAGATTCACATTATAGAGATTCTCGAGAGCGAGAGTAATCAACAACACGAGGATGACAAGTTTAACCGGGTCGACATCAAGGCACGCGACAACGAGGACGAGATTATCATTGTCGAGGTACAAGTTACCCGTGAACTATACTATCTCGAGCGTATCCTTTACGGGGTAGCCAAGGCGATTACCGAACATATCGAGCTAGGGCATATTTACTCGGAAGTGAAAAAAGTGTATTCTATCAGCATACTTTATTTTGACATTGGCAAGGGGGACGACTATCTCTATCACGGACAAAATTCATTCGTGGGAGTACACACCGGAGATTTATTACAGATCACAACGAAAGAAAAAGATACCATCACCCGGAGGCTTCCCTCGGAGATATTCCCCGAGTACATCCTCATCCGGCTAAACGAGTTTGACAAGGTAGCGGTAACCCCTCTGGAAGAGTGGCTCGATTACCTGAAAAACGGGCATATCCGTCCCGACACGCAAGCCCCGGGATTAGCGGAAGCCCGACAAAAATTAATCTATTACAACATGGACAAAGCAGAACGGGAAGCCTACGACCGCCATGTAGATGCCATCATGATCCAAAACGACGTGTTAGGCACAGCAAAGCTGGAAGGATTGATTGAGGGAAGAGCGGAAGGAAGAGCGGAAGGAAGAGCCGAGGGAAGGACGGAAGGTCTTATGGAAGTAGCCCGCAATCTAAAAAAAATAGGCATACCTATTAATACTATTGTGGAAAGTACCGGGCTAACCATCGAAGAGATTAACAACCTGTGATATTCCAAGTTGCCCACCCGACCGTGGCGAATGATGTAAAAAATGAAGGGTTGCCGAAAGTTGCCGGCAACCCTTCGTTTATATAAATTTTTTTCTATAGAAGATTTTTTCTACTAAACATTCGATAACATTTTTCAACAACACAAATATATTCCAACACCCCCTCTCGCTCTTTCTATCAAAGCAAATTTCGACATTCGCCTTTCGCGAAGCTAAAATAGGTTAGCCTAAATTCTTTTTATTCTAACGTTTATTATAAATTTGTGATGCGGTCACCCCCGTGAGTGTTTGTAAAATGCTAATTATTCTTTATATTTGTGAGTCGTTTAGAGAAATCGAAACGAAGACATTTTAATGAAAAGCGTTTAGTTTTATCCTTGTTTTGAAAATCGCCAGTTTTTATGCAGGAGGATAAACGGTACAAACGCTCATGCTTGCCATATATACAATTCTGTTTATATAATGGGCTAGCGTGGGGTGACTGTTTATTTCTGCAAAGGTGTTTGGCGATACCTCAAAACGGATAAACTGAGAGTTCCCACGCTATTTCTTTTATAATAATTTACCTTCAGGGAATCGGGGTTACAAAAGTATGGTTGTATGTGGAATTTATTTACTCGTTTTTTCAAGTGCCGGCACTTGATATGGCTCTCGATCCTATGCGTTGCTTTCGCGGGATGTAAAGATGATTTCGATGACAGTGAGTTACGCGACCAAATCGCGGATTTAGACGGGAGGCTAACCACCCTCGAAAAGTTGTGCGCGCAGATGAACACGAACATCTCGTCCATGCAGACGATCGTCAACGCACTGCAGCAAAATGATTACATCACGGGGGTTACCCCTATCATGGAAGGAGGCAACACCATCGGATACACGATTACGTTCATGAAAAACAAACCGATCACCATCTACCACGGGAAAGACGGGGAAAAAGGAGAAGATGGCATTACCCCACGATTCAAAATTGAAAACGGCAGGTGGATGGTATCACGGGACAACGGCAGCACGTGGGAGGATGCAGGACAAGCCACAGGCGAGCAAGGATTACCGGACATTACTTTTAAGTTAAAGATAGAAAACGGCAGATGGCTGATCTCGTGGGACAATGGCGCCACGTGGGAAGATGTAGGACAAGCTACCGGAGATCAAGGACAACAAGGGGCAGCAGGCATCACACCACAATTCAAAATCGAATTCGGGAACTGGTTCGTTTCCTTTGACCACGGGACAAACTGGAGCCTCCTAGGGCAAGCTACCGGAGATAAAGGGGAAGATGGAATAACTCCTGTTATCGGGATAAAACAAGACACGGATGGTATCTATTACTGGACATTGAATGGCACTTGGCTTTTGGATGACAATAACCAAAAAGTCAAGGCAGAAGGAACCGATGGAAAAGATGGACACCCCGGAGAAGACGGCAAACCCGGTCAGGATGGTACCCCGGGAAAAAACGGAATCACCCCGTTATTAAAGATAGAAAACGAGCACTGGTGGTTGTCCTACAACAATGGTGAAACCTGGACAGACCTCGGGCAAGCCAAAGGAGATGATGGGGAAAATTTTTTCAAAGAAATTGACAACTCATCGGATAGTTATATTATTATCACGCTGTTGGACAACACTACCATAAAACTTCCAAAACTCAATCCTCTGGAAATTCATTTTGACACGCAAGACCTTATCACCATTGCCAATAAAGGAAGCAGAGATATTCATTACACGACGAGTAATGCCGACGAGAATACTACCGTTGAAGTAATTTCTACAACAGACTTAAAAGCCAAAGTTATCGCAGAATCACCTTCGAAAGGCGTGATACATATAGAGGCACTAGGCAGCGTGGACGAATATAGTCATGTTCTAGTCTTTATCTCGGATAGCGAGTCACGAGTTACTATGGCAAAATTAACGTTTGAAGAAAGCGTGATTAAATATACTTACAACTCAAACTATGAAGTAGCACCCGAAGGAGGCATATATCCCATCCATTTCCTAACCAATACCGAATACGAGGTTATCGTTGAGGAACCCGCGACGTCATGGATTTCCGCCGCACCACAATCTCGCACCATCGAAAATCACGAGGTATCGCTCTTCATTCAACCCAACACGGGAGAATTTCGAACCGGAACAGTTATCGTGCGTGACAAGCACAGCAATATGCAATTGGCATACACGATCATGCAAACAGCACCCCTAGAAAAACAATTAAAGAAAGAACGTGAAGCCCTTATGGATTTATATAACGCTACAAATGGCACATCATGGACAAAGCAAACAAATTGGGGGAGCGATAAACCCGTTAGCGAATGGCATGGAATAAACTGTCGTAAAGATGGCACAATATATGAAATAGATTTAGGTTCAAATAATTTAAGTGGAGAACTTCCAGCAAGCATCGGAGAATTTGATAAAATTTTCTTCATTGATTTATCTGAAAATCAACTTACCGGAGCACTTCCCCAAGAAATAGGAAATTTAAAACAACTCCTTTCCCTCAAGATATCTCGTAACAATTTCACAAACTTAGATGCATTAAAACTCTGCCCAAGTATTAGTTTACTAGAAATAGGTGTCAATAAATTTAGCAATCCAGATAATTGTTTTGAGATTATCTCTCAACTCATTCATTTAGATTATCTAAGCATGTTTGGAAATGCGAATTTCTGTGGTCCCCTCCCCCCCTCAATCACCAAGATTATGGATCTTCCACTTTTGAATCATTTTGACATCAATCTGTGCGGATTCGGGGGAAACATTCCGACAGAAGTACTACAACACCCGCGTTGGAATGATTTCGTATTCCATATTCTTCCGCAAACAACAATGGATAATCAACCAATAGGTAGTTCTATCGGAGGTTTTAACATGGAAGGGATCACGTACAAAATTGCAGACTTCTCGGTGAAAGACATCAACGATGCCACGTTAGATTCTCGTGTATTAAAACAAAATAAATTAACCCTTATCTTCCCGATAACAAGCGGTAACGAGTATGGACTACGAAAAACACAAGCACTCCACAAAGATTATCGTGAAAAAGGACTTGGTATCATCTCTTTCTTCCGATTATGGACCCCACAAGATCCTGCCGAAAAGGAGGAAGAAGAAAAATGGGTGCAGGATATAATCAAAAAATATGACATGCCATGGCACAATTTCATTGAAGACAGCTACACAAATCGGATTCATAATCTTCCACGATATTGGACTTCTTCCTCTGGACCTGACAATTCCTACCCATCCGGCTGCATCATCGTGGATAGTGAAGGCTATGTACTTTACAATGCCGATATAGACGGTACGGACGGGGTGCGAGATTTTATCGAATCTATGCTTGGAAGAATTGACACCTATGAATCCACCGATTATTCTCGCGATGGAGAAATTAAAACCATCCAAACGGCTTCCCTCGGGAACGGGATTGACCTCGTGCTTTTGGGTGATGGCTTTACAGACCGAGATATCGCGGATGGCAGCTACGATCAAATAATGGAAAAAGCCGCTGAAAATTTCTTCTCCTCGGAACCGATCGCTTCTTATCGCTCCTATTTTAACGCACGCAGCGTGAAAGTCGTGTCAAAGCACGGACGATTCTCCGACGGGCACGAAACCGCCCTATCATGTAAATTCGAGGGAGGCACACTCATCACGGGAGATGATAACAAATGCATGGAATACGCCCGGAAAATAAGTAATTACGATCCGTCCCGAACAGTCATTCTCGTGGTATTAAACGACAACCGCTACGCGGGAACTTGCTACATGTATCACGCCAACAACTTGTCTATCGCTTATTGCCCGACCGTGGATGGATATTCAAGCGAACGTTTCGTCCAGATCATTAACCATGAAGCGGTCGGTCACGGGTTCGCGAAATTGGGAGATGAATACTACCACGAGCAAAATGGGGCAATTCCGGTAAATGTGATAGAAAACTATCGACAAGAGCAAACAAACGGTTGGTGGAATAACATTGATTTCACGATCAACCCGGAAGAGATCTCTTGGAAATCATTCCTGACAGACAACCGTTATCGGACCGAAAACCTCGGCATCTTCGAGGGAGCTTTAACCTACCCGCAAAACGTGTATAAATCTACGACCAACAGCATCATGAACACGAACACGGGTATCTTCAACGCCCCCAGCCGAGAAGCAATCTATAAACGCATCATGCAATTGGTCCACGGGAATGATTGGCAATATAGTTATGAAGATTTTGTTGCACAAGATTTGAAAAACATCCCGTCCGCAACCTCTAAGGCTCGTATGCCCCAAGGGGTTCCCGCGGAATTCGTTCCGTTGCATCCTCCTGTAGTGAAAAGATAGATATAACATATTAAAAAACACATTTATGAAGAAAAAACCGACTGTATTTATTCGAGATGGTCAAGTCAGAAGTTACGAAGACCCATTGCGTCGTCTTGCTCCTGTAGAGAAGATGAAGTCTACGAAAACAAAGGAAGCAAGCGATTCTAATGAAGTAGAGAAAAAAAATTCTAATGCAACACCTTATTCAAAAGAGACTCCATCTCGTGGCAAGAAACGCCCATCATACAAGGCGCTTTATTTCATTTGTGTGATTGTGCTTATAAATATACTATCAGACAACCTATCAATGATAAGTGAAGCATTGACCGAGAAACTATCAATGATAAGTGAACTATTGACCGAGAAACCATCAACAATAGTCAGGCTATCGACGGAAGAACTATCCAAAGAAATTAGAAAAGAAATGTCTAAAAATTTTCGCGCTGAAAATTTAGATGTAAAAATCGCAGACTTCATCTTAGTTCACAAAAGTGGAAATATTTATACTGGCATACTCGAAACGATAGAACCTGAGGGGAAGTTTAGTTATGATGTAGAAGTGATATATGATGGCAATTCTTATAAATACACGATAGAACCATAGTAATCCAATAATTATCACGTTATGAATCTGTAAGATATTTTATATAGAAACAGGAAAAGCCTTAACGAGCGAAGACGCTTGAAGGCTTTTAGCGTTATGGATTATAGCCATTGTTCTAGCGATTTTTAATAAGATTCAAGTAAACGTACATAATCAAGACCAAGAATACATATTCAAATTTTGAAATTATGAAAAGAATATTATTTGTTTTCGTTGTTTGTTGCATGACAAGTGCTTGCACGCATAAAGGTGAAATCGGTTTAATTTTATTACAAAATAAAATTGATTCTCTAGAGAATTGTGTGAGAGTTTTGAGTATCGAAAAAGATAGTCTTTCAAAGATTGCTTCTCGCTGGGAGTATGGACGGGATTCATATCTTTATGCAAATGATTATCCCGGAGGTAATTCAATGTCTTGGAGATGGGAAGTTTCTCTTTCTCAGTTGAAGTTTGAAGAAGATGTGTTTGATAAGAGATTGGTAGAAATTTCTAAAGAAAGTGAACATTATAAATATCATGATGGTTGTGTGTCTTCACTTAGGAATAATTACACGTTGCCTGAACATTCTCGTTTTTTTGTAGTTGACACAGATTTTGAAGTTGACAGGTTTAATTACTTTATGTCGGTGGTCATGGTTAATACAATAGCAGATATCGTGCGTCGTAAAGCGACAGAATTAGTATGGAAAGAGAAAGATATATCCAGGGTGGAAGCCAGCTACTTGATAAATGATTGTGTCGGTTTATTATACAAGAAAATGTATTCTACATATAATGGTGACTATAAAAAGGCAACAGAAGAGAGAATAAAAATTTTTAATTACTATATGGATGTTGAAGACTTATGGTAAGTCGTGCTAAAGTTGCACGAGATCAGCAATATTTTTATTGATTCGTGGTAGGTTAAGATTAATCACTAATTGCGTAAAATGAAAGTTATGGAAAAAGGGTTAGTTTCATTAATTGTTGTTGGTATTGGTATACTATTAATAGGTGGGACCTTGTTGTTCTTCCACGGATTGAACAGGCGTATACTTAAACAAGAATTTCATTACGATACACTTTTTGTGCAGTCACCGACTTCACAAAATATCGTTCCTAAAGTGATCAAAACTTCTTCGCGAAAGATATCCCCTCTTCAAGAAAAACAAGAATTTCATAATGCCGATATAGAAAAAGCTTTAAAAAAAGGGATGAAAATTATTAAAACGGGGTTGTTAGAACAAGGATTCACGGAAAAAATGGCTGCATTTTATATTGGTAAATGGAATACAACTTTGCAACTTCTATTAGCTGTAGGGAAAGCAGAACCCCCAAAAGAGGGAAAAAAGCTTGAGAATTTATTAAAAGAGAATCAAGAAAAATTCCAAAGAGAAAAAATAGAAAAAGGACTATCAATGCTTTTGTACCTTGCCGTTAATGGTGATCCTAACAGCTTCTGGGATTCAATAGTAATGTTGTACGGGGCTATCGCATTAGGAACATATTATTAATAGCCTGAAAACGGCATAGGGTATACAGGAAAAAATATTTCAGCGAAACGCTCACTACTGGAGATGTTTCGCTGAAATACATAAAACGGTCCTGAACAACATTTTTATCCAAAACGAAGCACATCTCCCCCTTCCCGCAACACGAAGAATCATACACCGTACAATCCACAATTTTTTCTCAACATTACTTCCAAATCAACCACAAAATTCATGATAGAAATAAACACATGATTCGGGGTAAAAAATATCGGCTTTCCGAGAAAAGTAGCAAAAACTCGACGCAAAGAATGTGAATGTTTTCCAATTTGTGCAATTCACACAAAAACAACAAAAATTTAACATCAAACAATGAATTGAATTTTAGTGATTTACACGTTTAAAAACTCAAAACGCTCCTCACAAAAACTTCGCGAAAAAAGTGTCGACTTCTTATATATCTATTTGGAAAGAATTCATTTTTCAGATACCTCAAAAAGAGGTTATGAAGATTGAATTTTAATCCCTCTCGTCCAAGTGAGTTGGAGGGAGAAAAAATTATATAATTTCTAATTTTTTCATAGTATGGGAAAAATTACTCCAGATCCAATAGCTAACTATTGGGGGCGTATTGGTAAGATCTCTTACTACATACGCGAATGCGAGAACATGGCTCGCAAAAGTTCATCTGCCGGAAAAGCTTCCGATTCCCCGGCAGCCGTTGCACAACGGATGAAGTTCGGAAGGTTGATTAAACTATCCCGGGAACTTGCCCCGGCAATCAAACTCGGGTTTCCCCAACGCAAGAGAGGACAATCGTCGGCAAACACCTTCACGTCCTTGAACAAAGGGATTTGCACAGTGGAAGGCGATGCCGTAACCGTGGACTACGAGCAATTGCTATGCGCGCAAGGATCGCTCACGGAACCGGACGTCACCGCCACGTACAACGCTTCGACTTCAAAAATCGTGTTCGAGAACACGAGCATGGGAGACTTCGCGTATTGTAACGCGGACGACAAGACGTACGGGGTGCTGGTGAACACCCTACGAGGTGGATGCCGGGTGATTCCTCTTCGCGAACGAGGGGAAAGCGGTTCGACAAGCGCCACTCTCCCGGCAAAGTGGGAAAAAGAACACGTGAAAGTGTACGTTTTCGCCACGAGCGCAAACGGGAAAATGGCTTCTCCATCTGTCTGCATCACGCTGGCAGAAGAGGCTTAACGCTAGAGAGGGGGCTCCCCCCCCTCTAGTTTATAAAGTTCATAAAGTTGAACCTCCGGTTCCTAAAGTTTATAAAGTTTCAAATATCACAAGCTTATGGTTCATCATATTATCACTACTTTATATCTCATTGTCAAATATTTAAATTATTGTATTATGAAAGTAAAAGATTTTATCAACGGACTATTCCAAGGAAGACACAACAACCTTATTTTCTACACGAGGGGCGACGAAACGTATGTCCGGCGGTATGCCATTCCCGGTAAAAAACGGAAATGGGAAATCGAGGGACGCAGTCCCAAGCAGCGCGCCGTGGCGATACGCTTCAAGGCGGTACAAGTTTTTTACATGACGTTCGCCAAACAGGTGTCGCCCGAGATCTGGCGCATAGCGGCAAAAGCAAAGGGACGATATGCCTCGAACATGTTTTTTTCGAAGAATTTTCACTGCTTCGGGGATGAAGGGGAAATCGTCGATTTCGAGAATTTCAAGTTCACAGCAGGGGCTTTACCTCTCCCCTGGAATCTGGAAATAACCGGGGAAGGTCCTCTATTCAAGGTCACGTGGCAAGAAGAACGGACATGGAAAACCGTGGCAGAAACGGACAGATTACAAATCGGGGTATTATACGACAACGATCCCCGTATACCCCGGGTCGCCATCCAGGTGAAAGGAAGACGCGGAGAATTGCATGGAGAATTTGCCCTCGACTCATCCATCGGGAAAAAGGCGCACGTGTACATTTTCTTCCGCGACGAAACCGGCACCAAGTTCTCCGCCAGCCAACACGTTCACGTGGAAATAAATTCATTATAACATGAATAAAAACTCGATCCATGAAATTCCAACGGGAAATTTCCCGTTGGAATTTCCTTACTATTCCGGTTCCCAATTTTCAATTCTCGATTATTATATTTTACTTTGTACCGAATTTTTCATTACTGACACGAGTGATAAATCAAGCACATAAAAGAGAGTTTGAATGAAATACACGGAATTGGATGACAGCGAAGAATTCTACCGCAAAGTAGAATACTACAACAAAACAAAGACCGAACAATTAAGTTTCCATTATAAAGAAATACTGAAACTGTTGGGCGAAGACCCCGACAGGGAAGGTTTGGTAAAAACCCCTTACCGCGTGGCAAAAGCCATGCAATTCATGACAAGGGGGTATCACGAGAACCCGGAGGAAATCCTGCGGTCGGCTCTCTTCAAGGAAGATTACCGCCAGATGGTCATCGTGAAAAACATCGAGATTTATTCCATGTGCGAACATCATATGCTACCTTTTATCGGGCAGGCACACGTGGCGTATATCCCGAACGGGTACATCACCGGCTTGAGCAAAATTGCACGGGTGGTGGAAGCCTTTTCCAGAAGACTGCAAGTACAGGAGAGATTAACGAACGACATAAAGAACTGCATCCAGAACACCCTCAACCCCTTGGGCGTTGCCGTGGTGATCGAAGCACAGCACATGTGCATGATGATGCGGGGTGTGCAAAAACAAAACTCGGTGACAACGACTTCCGACTTCAGCGGTGCGTTCGAGAAACTCGCCACGCGGGAGGAGTTTATCCGATTAATTAGTAACAAATTTCATTAAGAAATAAACAAAACGAGTATGAAAAAAGCATTTGTTTTCCCAGGACAGGGAGCCCAATTCGTGGGAATGGGTAAAGATTTATATGAAAACTCCCCCGAGGCAAAAGAATTATTTGAGAAAGCGAACGAAATATTAGGATTCCGCATCACGGACTTGATGTTTAACGGAACCGACGAAGACTTGAAACAAACCAAGGTAACCCAGCCGGCAATATTCCTTCACTCCGTGATTTTAGCCAAATCACTGAACGAAAAACCGGATATGGTAGCCGGGCACTCGCTCGGGGAATTCTCCGCGCTCGTGGCTAATGGTGCACTTTCATTCGAAGACGGATTACGCCTGGTACACGCCAGAGCTCTCGCCATGCAGAAAGCCTGCGAGGCAACTCCTTCCACGATGGCAGCCATCCTCGGGTTACCGGATGAAACAGTTGAAAACGTACTCGCCGAAATCGACGAAGTTGTCGTGGCAGCCAACTACAACTGTCCCGGACAAATCGTGATCTCCGGCTCCATGGAAGGCATCGCCACCGCTTGCGAAAAATTAAAAGCGGCAGGGGCTAAACGGGCTCTCCCGTTGAAAGTAGGTGGAGCGTTCCACTCTCCCCTCATGGAGCCCGCCCGGCAGGAATTGGCAGACGCGATCAAGAACACGCATTTCTCCAAGCCCTCTTGCCCGGTTTATCAAAACGTGAACGCGAAACCCGTGTCCGACCCGGAAGAGATCAAACAAAACCTAATCGACCAGTTGACGGCATCCGTGCGCTGGACTCAAACCGTGCAGAATATGCTGGCTGACGGGGCTTCTTCATTCCTTGAAATCGGTCCCGGAAACGTTCTTCAAGGCTTAATCAAAAAAGTAAGCTCCAACGTAGAAACCGCGGGAATACAATAAGCATTATTTGCCCATGGCAAATATTACTGGTTGCAGGTTAAACACGAACTTGTAACTTGCAGGGCCGAAGGCTCAACTTGTAACCTGCAACAATTTTAAAGCCTCCCGATAGGAGGCTTTAAAATTTTATTATATCTTTGAACAAAGATAATTCTATAACAATCGGATATGCTAAGTAATAAAAATAAAAAGCATCGTACTATTCAACACGTGTTCAAAATCAGTACGATCGTTATTATCTGCGGTATAATCGTTTTGCTACTTCCCAAAATAGAGGGGTTCAAATATTCTTACCAAAAAGGAATGCCGTGGAAATACGAAACGTTGATCGCCCCCATTGACTTCCCGCTACACAAAAGTTCAGAAGAAATCACCGCCGAAATCGAAAAAATACGGGAAGAACAACCTCCCATTTTCAATTACACGGAAGGAAGTTCGGAAGTACAAATCAACAAATTCGCCGAGAAAATAAGCGAATATAAAACCACAAACAACGGAAACGACATCAACAAAATCGTCAACAAGTTGCGGGATATATACTCCCAAGGGATTCTTTTGATGCCGGAAAAATTGAACACCAACAAAATTAAAAACATATTGATCGTCAAGGACGGTATCGCCAGGGAGGAGAAATTCGCCAATGTTTACACGCTGAAACAAGCGTACGAAACCCTCGTTGAATACGTGAAAAGTCTGCATTTGGCGACATCGACAGAGGAAAAGATACTCAGCATGGGATTGAATAACTATATCAACCCGAACTTGGAATACGACCTCTCCAAAACAGCCCTAGCTGTCGAAAGCAGTATCAAAAACATCACGCCCACCCAAGGCATGGTGAACAAAGGGGATATCATTATCTCGAAAAACGATCTGGTCACGCCCGAGGTATATAAAGTATTGGAATCCTTCCGGATAGAACACGAGCAAAGTCTAGGTTCAACCGTGGACAGGATCAGAATCACCGCGGCTCAAACCATCCTGACACTGATAGCGATACTCAGCTTCTCGATATTTCTTTACATATCCCGGAAAAGATTGTTCTATAACACGAAAGACTTCTTTTTCCTGTACAGCATGTTCTTGTTGACGATAGCCGTTGGAAGTATCAGTTATTTCCAAAACATTAACATACTTGCCATTCCGGTCTTATTTTTCCCGATTATCGTGAATATACTGTTTGGCACACGCCCGGCGCTCTATTTGCTATTAGGAACCACCATGCTGATCTCGTACTATGCCCCGAACAACTACATGTACTTCTTCATGCAGATTTCGGCAGGCATCGTGGCAATGTTCAGCCTCTCCCACCTGCAACGCCGGTCACAACTATTCATCGCGCTAGCGTTGATATTCGTGACCTACGTGCTCGTTTACGGGGCATTCACGCTCATACAAGAAGGGACGTTCTCTCCGAAACACTTCTTCGCGATACTCTTGTTGTTAATCAACACGGCATTATTAAGTTTGATATATCCCGCCCTATACCTCGTGGAAAAACTTTTCGGGTACACCTCGGAAATTAGTTTGTTGGAATTTTCCAACCCAAACCATCCCGTGCTACGTAACCTCACGAAAAAAGCACCGGGCACCTTCCAACATTCCCTCATGGTTGCCAACCTGGCGGAAGAAGCGATATATCATATCGGTGGCAGCCCGCTGTTGGCACGTACCGGGGCATTATACCACGACATTGGGAAGACCTACAACCCGATCATGTTCATCGAGAACCAAACGGGAGGACTCAACCCGCACAGTTCCCTGGATTTTGACGAGAGCGCCCAAATCATCATCGGACACGTCACCCAAGGTTTGGAACTTGCTAACAAATACAAATTGCCGGAAGCAATCAAGAACTTTATTCGCACGCATCACGGCAAAAGCAAGGTGAAATATTTCTACTACTCATTCAAGAACAAATACCCGGATCGGGAAATAGACGAATCGCTATTCACCTATCCCGGACCCGACCCGGTGAAAAAAGAATGCGCCGTGGTGATGATGGCAGATGCCGTGGAAGCCGCTTCCCGTGCGTTGGAAGTAAAGGACGAGGAAAACCTGACAAACCTGGTAAACAATCTTATAGACGGTATGCTCCAGGAAGGCAGATTCGCCAACGCAGACTTGACATTCAAAGATATTTCCACCGTGAAACGGGTATTCACCGAGATGTTGATAAACGTCTTCCATGCCCGGATAGCCTACCCGAAATTACAAAAAAAGTCGTGACCTAAACATATTCATATATGACAACACAAAAGCCAATAACGATCAAAGACATTGCCGAAAAACTAAAGATTTCAGTATCCACAGTTTCCCGCGCATTGAAAGACAATCATGAAATCAGCGCAAAAACCCGCAAGAAAGTACAGGATTTAGCCAAGCAACTCGGGTATAGACCCAACCCACTTGCCGTCGCGCTGAAAACACACAAAAGCCACTCTATCGGGGTTATCGTGCCCCAGATCGTGAGTACGTTCTACGCCACCGTGGTAAAAACAATCGAGGAAGTTGCAGATGGTTACGGGTACAATGTTTTGGTTATCTCCTCGAACGAAAATTTCCAGAAAGAACAAAAGAGCGTGGATGTATTACTGGCAAACCGGGCAGACGGCATCATCATGGCATTATCCCATGAAACAAAAGAATTCGACCACGTGAAACAGATCCAAGAATCCGGAATCCCCGTGGTTCTATTCGATCGTACAACAAGCTCCGTCGAGGGAGTATCGAGAGTTGTCACGGATGGGGTAACTGCCGCATTTCAAGCAATCCAACACCTTATATCGGTAGGCTGCAAGAAAATAGCCATTCTAACCGGACCGGAGCAAATCACAATTGGCGGGAATCGTATGAAAGGCTACCTGAAAGCATTGGAGACCAACAATATCCCGATAAAAGAATGCTATATCCGTCACTGCTCGGACTTCACCGTGCAAGCCGGTAAAGAAGCTACACTACAAATACTCGAAATGAGAGAAAGACCGGACGCCATATTTGGCATCACGGACGACCTGGCAATCGGGGCTATCGAAGCCATAAAAGAAAAAGGATACAATATCCCGGAAGACATTGCCGTGGTTGGATTCTCGAACACGAAACGTTCCCGGTACATGAATCCCACGGTAAGCTCTATCAACCAATTCCCGGAAAAGATTGGAAAAACCGCAGCAGAATTACTGTTCGAGCAAATCACGAACAGCAGGCACGCCAGGGTAAGAAAAGAGGTCGTCAATTGCGAATTGATCGTGAGAGAATCCTCCGACAAACATAATTAAATTATAACGGGTTCAAATGTAAAAACTTAACACCATTGATTAAAACGTTGTTAATTACTCGGTTAAAGATTATTAAAGCGGCAAATCATAGGTTTGAATGACTATTTTTGTAGAAATAAATAACAGCAGCCCATGGACGTCATTGTGGAAAAATTAAAAAAGTCTTTCGAGGGACATATTGCCGTGGATTCCATCTCTTTCAAAGCAAAGAGAGGAGAAATTCTTGGGCTATTAGGTCCTAACGGGGCAGGCAAAACAACCACGATGCAGATACTATCCGGGTACCTCTTGCCCGATCGAGGGAACATTAATTTCGGCGATTATTCCATCTGGAAACAAGCGGGCAAGATCAAAAAGGTTATTGGATACCTCCCGGAACACAATCCGCTGTACTCGGAAATGAACGTCATCGAGTTTTTGTTTTTCATCGGGAAGCTCCAGGATATCCCGAAATACAAAATGACGTCACGGGTTCTTGACATGATCCGCTTGTGTGGATTGGATAACGAAAAACACAAGAAGATACACGAACTGTCCAAAGGGTATCGACAACGCGTGGGAATAGCTCAAGCGCTCATCCACGACCCGGAAGTGGTTATCCTCGATGAACCGACGACAGGACTCGATCCGAACCAGATTTTCGGCATCCGGAAAATCATCAAAACCATCGGGCAGGACAAAACCGTGATCCTAAGTTCTCACATTCTATCCGAGATAGAAACCACTTGCGATCAGGTAATGATCATGAGCAACGGCAAAATCGTGGCAAACGGCACAACATCCGAACTTCGTAGGAAATCCGACTCGGACTACAGCCTGAAACTAGGAATCAAGGGTGACAGCATCCCCGTCATTCACGATGCGTTATGCTCGCTTCCGAATGTTTTACACGTGGAGCTCATTCAGGAGCAAAACTTCGAGCTCCAATGTAAACCTGAAGTAGAAATTGAAAGAACTATTTTTGACCTTTGTCGGGAACACAATTGGTATATCAGCGAACTGACTCCCGTGCAGACTAGGTTGGAAGATATATTTCGCGAAGTCACTCAAAACGAATAATTCATGAGCGCAGTTAATGTCATCATAGATAAAGAATTAAAGGTCGCTTTCAACTCATTGGCAACCTACATCATCTACACGGTTTTCTTTTGTATCACCGGATTCATTTGCTGGTTCTCGTGGAAAAACGTGTTCTATTCCGGACAAGCCTCCTTGAACTACTTGTTTAACGTGTTCTACTGGACGCTCTTTTTAATGATTCCCGTTCTCACCATGAAAAGCATATCAGATGAACGGAAAGACGGAACTTTCGAACTTTTGTTCACGAAACCGATCAAACCGTGGCAATTCCTTTGTGGCAAATTCTTCGCGATACTCCTGCAAATCATATTTTGCCTGGTGTTGACACTACCCTACTATATCACGCTGACTTCTCTCGGGCACGTGGATCACGCCGCCGGAATTTGTGGCTACCTGGGATTAATTTTGGTCAGCGGTTGCTATATCAGCATGGGAATATTCGCATCTTCATTGACTTCGAATACCGTCGTCGCCTTCTTCCTATCCTTTGCTATCGGGATCTGGTTCCAATTCCTTTTCGAATTTATTGCAGAATTATTCAACTCCGGTTTCTTGGCAGCTTTTTTCACGTATCTATCCATGGGAGAACACTTCGATGCCATACCCCGCGGGGTAATTGACACCAAAGACTTTGTATATTTTATCAGTATTACAACCATATTCCTTGCCTTGGCAAGGTACTTTATCAGTAGAACCCGAGCTTAATATTTGACCCGTGATGAAAAACAGATTTATATACAACCCCACTTTCCTGATTTTATCACTCGTTGCGATAAATATTATCTCCTATTTTGTCTTTATCAGAATAGACCTCACGAGCAATAAGAAATATTCCTTGAGCCCCGTGAGTAAAAACATGGTAAAGAATATCGACAAGGATGTCACCGTGACCCTCTTCATGTCTGAAGGGCTTTCCCAGGATAAAATGAAAATGGGACGGGAATTCAAACATTTATTGAAAGAATACAAAACACTTAGTAACAAGGCATTCACTATCAACACCATTGTCCCGGACAACGATTCGAAAAAACTTCTTGCTCTTGAATCCGGCATACACCCCTTCCTACAAGAAAGCACGGAAAAGGATATGGCAAAAATTCAAAAAATCTACTTTGGAGCTGTTATACAAATCGATAATAAAAGATCGGTTATCCCGATTATCAGCCAGCATACCCCATTCGAATACGAAGTCACCCGTATGCTAAAAGAAGCATGCGACACCACAAAACCGACCATCGGTTTCTTACGGGGACACAATGAAACATTACTAGATAATATCAAACAAATCAGGCATGAACTTTCCCGGAATGCACATGTAGAACCTATGCTCATTGACCCGTTCATCGACCTGAACGAGTACAAGGTGATCTGTATCGTGGGGCCGAAAGACACTTATAGCAAGGAGGAAATAAAGCAACTTCAACAATACCTGAAACAAGGAGGAAGATTATTCATTGCCTTACACCATGCCATAGGACAAATCACCACGAACCAAAATAACGGTTTCATCAATCGTGTCGGTCTTGAGGATATGTTACAAGAATTTGGGCTTAAAATCAATTACGATTTCGTGGTAGACAACTATTGTGGACGGATTCGGGTACAATCACCAGGACCTTTTTTCCGGTATCATGACGAACTTACATTTCCGTACATGCCTACTATTCAAAAATTTAGCTCTCACGTGATAACAAACGGGTTGAATGCCATCTCCCTACTATTCGCGAGCAGTATCACCACCGTGAAAACCACATCTTCTTATACTTTTACCTCATTAGCAAGGACTTCCCCAATATCCGGGGTTCAAGAAGTACCCGTGTTCTTTGATCTTCAAAAAACATGGACAAAACATGACTACAATCGTCCCAACAGCACCGTGGCAGCCTTGTTGAATAATGAAGATGATAAAAGTGCCATTATTGTCGTTTCAAACGCCAGTTTCATGGAAGACAACGATTATGACGCACTTCTGCTGGATAACATCAGGTTTGCCATAAACTCTATCGAATGGTTGGCAGATGATTCCGGTTTAATCAAACTCAGGAACAAATACATCGTGAACCAAACTTTGGAACCGGTAAGCAATTCTTACCGGACATTCCTGAAGTATTTCAACTTCTTCTTACCGATCGTGATTATTTTGGGAATCGCACTATTTCAATACCGACGTTACAAGATCAAACGGCTAAGACGTTCCCAGGCAGGATATATCGATTAGGTGATATTACTCACCTAATCGTTTAAACTTCTGGTATAAAGTATCACTAACCTCACACAAAGGAGCCCGTAGTCTTTGACTGGCAATAACACCTTTCACGTGTAAAGCTGCCTTTACTCCTGCTGGATTTCCCTCTTCAAAAAGTGCCTTGAACATCTCCCCCAATTTCAAGTGGATATCCTTTGCCTCCCTGAATTCTCCTTCCAAAGCCAAATGCACCATAGAAGTAAACTCGTGTGGCATTACATTCGCGATTACCGATATTACCCCGCTTCCTCCAATAGAAACCAGTGGCAGAGCTATCCCATCGTCGCCAGACAAGAAAATAAAATTCTCAGGCATCCCGGCTATAATAGATGTAGCCTGTTCAAAATTTCCAGAAGCTTCTTTGATAGCAATAATATTCTCAAAATCATGAGCCAGCCGCAGAGTGATCGCTGCCGTCATGTTCACGGAAGTACGCCCCGGGACATTATACAAGATTACAGGTAGGGGAGAATGCTCGGCAATAGCCTTAAAATGATTGTAAAGCCCCTGCTGGGAAGGTTTGTTATAATAAGGAGTAACGCTCAATATTGCATCCCCCTGCTTCAAATAAGGCAATGTGGCAAGCTCCTGCACCACCTGAGCCGTATTATTTCCCCCAACTCCCAGAACGATTGGCAGTCGTCCGGCATTCTCTTCCACGATCACGCCCACGACATAAGCTCTTTCCTCTGCCGTCATCGTCGCAGCCTCGGAGGTTGTACCCAAAGCCACCAGATAATCGACACCACCGTCTATCACGTAATTTACCAAGTTCCTTAAAGAACTCTCATCTATATTTCCTATTTCGTCAAATGGGGTGACCAAAGCAACTCCTACTCCCGAAAACTTTTTCATTTCAATACGTATTTATCTTTGTGAATAACTTGAATAAACGATCAATAAAAATGTCTACACGCTGAACGTTAGCAAAAACGATATCATGCTCTATCCCTTCCCTAGGCATACCAACTTTACAAGCAGTCTTTGCGTATCGTACGATATAATCCCCCAAAATGTCTGGCTTCACGGATAAGTCGATAAATAATCCGTCTTTTCTCTCTAGCAATTCCTTCAATTTCATATCTCGGAATTTTCCTCCATAGAAAATAGAAGCTTCATCGGTATATAAGACCTTCTCCACACGTTCAAACACAGATTTAGACTGCCGTATAAAAGAAAGCAAGTAGACATTCATATGCTTTGCCAATAGTTTCTGGATTCGTTCTATTTCTGTCCAAGAAACATCTTCAGCTATCCAAAACAATGTACATTCCTTTACCGCCTCTAAATTCTGAAACGCCAATATCCTCTCGTCTTTGACAACCATATTTTTGATATGATGCTTCTTGAGTCTTTCTGTTATGTATTTAAGCATATTCTTTATCTGTACTTGAACAACCTAACACAAAAGTAGTAATAAAAACTATACGCACCTCCCTTTGTTATTTTTCAAACATAAAAAAAAGTATTTGAAAAAAAAGCTCTAAACTCTTGCATAAACAAAGAACATTCTCTACCTTTGCCACGCAAAATAAACAAGGACTCGTAGCTTAATGGATAGAGCACTTGGTTACGGCCCAAGAGGTTGTGGGTTCGACTCCCGCCGAGTTCACAAAAATCCCTTGAAAGACATCTTTCGAGGGATTTTTTGTATCTACACTCCTTATCAGCATTGCCGACTTCTCCTCTATAAACAGAAGAAAAGCTAGTGTCAAAATAAAGCGTCGGAACAAACAGAGAAATCATCAAATCAAAAGATCGGATTGTATTGGGATATATTTTAAAGAGGTGCTTTTTTAGAGCAAGAATTAAAATTCAAACAAAAAAGAGCGAGTCATTTGAACTCGCTCTCTCTAAATTTGGCATCGACCTACTCTCCCACCTTTCGGCAGTACCATCGGCGCTAACGGGCTTAACTTCTCTGTTCGGGATGGGAAGAGGTGGATCACCGTCGCTATAGACACCGTTTAATAAAATTGAAA
>NZ_LT594608.1:0-618601 GCF_900091675.1 Butyricimonas sp. Marseille-P2440
ACACGTGTTACTCACCCGTGCGCCGGTCGCCATCAAGGTATTGCTACCTCATGCTGCCCCTCGACTTGCATGTGTTAAGCCTGTCGCTAGCGTTCATCCTGAGCCAGGATCAAACTCTTCATTGTAAAATATTATTCAGAAATTTATATCTGGCAGGGTCATGTGTATGAATCCCGACATCACGTCGGTCGATTCACGCTCGCTACGTTGTTTCTTTTTCACGTCAATATTGTTAAAGAACTCTTCTTTTTCTCGTCTTCACTGCCGCCATTTCTAGTGGCGAAAGCGGATGCAAAGATAAATCGTTTTTCCCTTCCCTTCCAAATCTTTTCCAAAGTTTTTTCAAACTTTTTTCGAGCGGGATCGTTAATAATAAATTCCACCCCTCGATTTACCTCTTCAAACATCTCAAGAACTCCGCTAAAACCGCCACTCGACATCTTCTATCACTCGCGCCCCTTTCGGTTTTGCGGGTGCAAAGATAATAGCAGAAAATCACCTTTTCCAAATTTTTTACCACCTTTTTTTGAACTTTTTTACAAGACACTAGAAAACAAATATTTAAAAATAACAAGACACGCCCCCAAACACCTCAAAGTATTGCCACGGATTAATACTCCCGTTCCAGCCAACGGGACAAAAACACGTCATAAACCCGATAACCAATCCCCTTCTTATCCACTGATTCCAGCAACAATTCTTTATCAACCAATGCTTTCACTAATCTTCGGGCATTTGCCGGAGTTCCAATATTGTATTTCCCGACAAAACCTTGCGCGGAAATTTGCCTCACCTCCCGCTCTTTAGCCACGGCTATCAAAAAATTCCATTGTATAGGTGTCAACAATTGACGATATTGTAGAAAAGCGGGCTCGTTACGTTCCAACAAATCAGAACAAGCCATCCTCACGTGTTCCGCGGTTACGGAAAATTCATCCATGGCAAACACCCGATTACACAAACTCTGCGTGTAAAAGGTATGTACATTACTCCAATCCAATATTTCATAAACGGCTTCCCGTTCAATCTCCTTGCCATAGTTTTCAAACAAATGAATTATAAAGGAGGCATACACTTCCCGATCTATTTTATCCACGGTCAAATACTGTGTACTGGCAAAAAAGGGTCTATTCGCGCTCGAGAACATTTCCAGTATAAGAGTTCTCCGACTACCACTAAAAATAAAACGGATATTGTTGAGTTGCTGCATGCAAGTCCGTAGCAAGGCTTCCATGTTCTTCTCCGGGTATTCCGCTATCTGCTGAAATTCATCAATAGCCAAAACTATCGGCACATTTTGCATGTCCAAAAAATCCAAAAGCCCCTTCAACGTGTTTTCTCTCTCTTGTGGCGTATGGTACACAATTTGCACTTGAGGCTCGCCCGTCAACGCATCATACCCGATCAAGGGACGCAACCCTTTCAAAATATCTTTTCACTATCTGTTTTAGACTATCTATTTTAGATAATCTAAAACAGATAGTCTAAAATATCTCATCAATTTAGGATTCCCCTATCGTCAAGGCTCTACTATCCGAGGCTTGTCGCCCGTTTTTCGACGTGGCGAAGCAATACGCCTTCACGTTCTCGTTATTCCAGTCCTCCGGTAACGCGTAAGTCGTGCTACCACTTTCGCCTCGATCCCGCAAGGTGACTAGCCTCGTCCGCTCCAGCTCCGTCTCGTAAAGCACCCCGTACACCTTATCATCCTGCAAGGCGAATCCATCTTCCACCTCTTGCATCTCCTGCTCGAAGACGTATTTCTGGCTCTCCGCGTTATACGCGACCGCCACCTTGGGCGGGTAAAGCATCCCCGCCGCCACCTTCAACAAGTCAAAATCTACCGTTCCCGCGTGTTTCTCGTCCACGATAACCGCTCCCATGTTTCGCGCCACGAACGCGTTCGAGGTCGTCCCGTGCCCGATACCCGCGAACCCTTTCCGGATCACAGGTATCATCTTTTGTGACAAGGACACGAGGGTTTTCATCCTCGCCCGCTGGTCAAGGATCTCCGGCGTCGGGTTATCCTTGCGGGAAAACACCTTCGCCTTGGCGATATTCTTTCTTCTCGTGTAACACAACGTGATGTTACCCACCGATCTTTTCGCTTTTCCTAACAAATAAGAATTAAATTCTGCCATGATAATTGAAAATTAAAAGTTGAAAATTGAAAATTAAAGATTTGAAATTAGCGATTGTATGTTTAAGCACCCGATCTCCCGAAGCGCCCCTTCCAACGCCGGTCCCGGGTCGATCTTCCGGGGAGTGATATCGGAATGGCACAGGACATGGGCTATCGAATACTCCCTTGCCAACATCCGGCACACATCACGCAAGGCGCACGCTTGCCTGTCCGTGTACTTGTGCCAGTAGCTGATTTTTCCGCCCGAGTCATCTGCGTAAACGTCCGAGGGCATCACCTCCGCGCCACACTCGGCGAAAAAACGCGCCCCGTCACGCTGCAATCGCCCGAGATTATCGAGCTCCACGCCGATCGAGAAATGATTGAACTCCACCCGTCCCCGGTAAAAACTCCGCCCGGCATGCCACGCCTCAATATTGAACGGGACGAGTTGAATGATCTCCCCGGCACGCCCGATCACGAGATGAGCGGATGCCGCCACGTCCGGACGACAAAGATAAAACGCGGAGGATAAAACACTTCTGCCCGCCGTGTAGTGCAGGACAATCGTGTCCGGCTTTTCGAGTGCCCGGGTATTCTTCGAGCAAGTCAGGTGAACCGCCTGGCAGTCCACTAGACGATGATTTAATATATCCATGATAAAAAATTAAAATTATTTCCTGACCATCAATTTCAAAATCGTCCCCGCGACCTTTTCGCCGCTCCTTCCCACCACGTAGCCGCCCAAGCCGATTTCCAGCAAATCCCAGAAGCGGGAAGTTTCCGCCAGGATCGGCAGGCTGGTAAACGTTCCGGCGAGAATAATCACGGCAAACGTCAACATCACGAGCGGTCGCCACGAGCGTTGCAGCCAGTTGCCCCGGGCTTCCTCCCCGATCACGGCAGCCTGCCTTTCCAGGCGTTGCCGCTCGCTCTCGGCGATGAGCCGGAGCAAATCCGTTTCCAATCTCTTTTTCTCCCGTGACGGGAGCGTCAGGCGGTCCACCACCTCACCGATGGCTCCCGCGATACCCGTTACCGGTTTCACCCTCTCGCTCATACCAGTAAATGTTGTGAGTCCGAGAACGCGGAAAACGAGGGCGACACGAAAAAGCAATACACGTGTACCGGCACCCCTTCCTTCCGGTGCAACGCGAAAGTCGCCGTCCCGTCCCCCCGCCTGGCTTGCACTCCTTCGACCACCTCCGGCGAGAAAGCGCGGTCGTCATGTAACAGCACGACCATCAAGCGGTCATCCTGGTCCAGGTACGCGCTATCGACCGACTCCGCCCAACGAAGGGTAACCCGATCCCGCTCGTCCACGGAAGCCGACAAATCATACTCCCCGTCCCGGTTCCCCGTCGACAAGCGCAGCCCCTCGTGATCGACGATTTTTCCCCGGTGGTCGAACATCCTCAAATTTACCCTCATGAACAGGGCAAAACCCGTGAGTTTTACGTTTCTCCCTGAACGTTGCCACACCTTTTCCAGGGGCGTTTCCTTCAATCGCTGGTAAAATCGGACAGCCACCCGGAAGCGGTTGCGGACCGCCTGCTGCTTCTCCGTGTTCGGGTTTTTCACCGCCGCCGGCACCGACCAGGCGTAAGTCTTGCCGTTCCGCTCGCTAAAAATCGTGTTGCCTATTCGTCCCTTAACCTTGAAAATACTGCATACTTCTGCCATCACCCTACATTTTTAAGTGAATAAATTGTTTTTACCCGCTTCCCGCCGCGGTCAGCCCTGCAAAAGGGAGAGATGGAGCCTCTCCACGGGAACACGATTTCGATAAAAACCGTACTGCGATTGTCCCGCCAGGTGTTATCCAGCCGACGTGTAAGCGTTGTACTGGAGTTGTAGCCCGTCCTCACCCTTTTCTCGACCCGCTTTCGCCTTGTTCTTCCCGGGAAGCCCTCTCGCTCCCGAACCGTTTCAAGTAATAAATCCATAGCGTTTAATTTTTGATTACACGACAAAAGTAAACTGGTATAACCCTCAATACAACTATTTTATCCCGTCCACCACGTCAACTGACCCGTTGCCTCTTTCTACCGACCGAACAATCCCTTTTCGCGGCGCGTTACCGACACTTGTAAAATTCAATTCTAATCACTAACTTTGTGATTGTTGAATGACTAATAAATAAAATGACACCATGAAATACTTGGATCCCAAGGCAGACCTGCCATTCAAACGCGTGTTCGGGGAACATCCCGACCTGGTGATGAGTTTACTCAACGCCCTGCTTCCTCTCGCTCCCGGGCAAGAGGTCACGGACATCGAGTACCTCCCCGCCGAGATGGTGCCCGATAACCCGTGGAAAAAAAACAGCATCGTCGACGTGCGGTGCAAGGACAAACGGGGAAGGCAATTCATCGTCGAGATGCAAATGATCTGGTCGCAGGAATTCAAGTACAGGGTATTGTTCAACGCCTCCAAAGCCTACGTGCGGCAAATCGGGAGCGGGGAAAATTACCACCTGCTGCAACCCGTTTACTCTCTCAACCTCGTGAACGAGATTTTCGAGCCGGCGATGAAGGGATACTACCACCACTACAAGCTCGTGCACGACAAGGATTCCAACAAAGTCATCGACGGGTTGCAACTCGTCTTCGTGGAACTGCCCAAGTTCACCCCACACACGTACGCGGAGAAAAAAATGCAGGTCCTCTGGTTACGGTTCCTTACCGAGATTGACGAACGCACCGTGTCCGTGCCCGAGGAGTTGTTAGCCAACCCCGAGGTCAACAAAGCTGTCAAGGCGATCGAGGAGGCGGCGTTCACACCGGCGCAACTCCTCGGCTACGAGAAATTCTGGGATAGCATCAGTACCGAGAAAACACTGTTCTACAGTGCCGAGCAGAGAGGGTTGGCCCGTGGAAGGAAAGAAGGAAGAGAAGAAGGGAAAGAAGAAGAAAAAAGGACGATCGCTCGTAACATGAAATCATTTGGCATGACCCCGGAAGCCATCGCCCAAATGACCGGGCTATCCTTGGAAGAAATCGAGGCAATATAGTTTCAATAAACCCGAATCGCGAACCTATTCCGGGAGGATGTTTCCCGGGATAAGTTATTTATGTTTATTTATTATTTTTAAAGGAGCGGGATTTATGCAATCCTTTCACTTTGCCGAGGAACCGGAAACGGGAGTGAAAGTCGTCACGGTAAGCGGAACTCACCGGGAAATCCTGCTTGCCGATGTAAATCGTGTTGCCGATCACCCGGTCCACGAGGTCCAGGCAGACGGCGTAACCACGGTGAACCCGGGCGAATCGCTCGGGAGGAAGTGCCGCCAGCACTTTCTGCAACGGGTGAATCACGATGATTTTGGTACCATCCTTGAAATGAATGTAACAATAAGCCCGATCCGCCTGCAACCAGGCGATACCCGAGAACAAGACCAAGCGGTACGAGTCATTACTCCAAACAAAAATCCGATCGTTCATCAAACGATCACTTACCACGGCGGCAGGTTCTGCCGGGAGGCTATTTTCTATCTCTATGTTATTTTGTTTCTGTGTCATAATCTTTTAATATTATGTCCCAGGAAACAAGCCTCCCGGCAGGTATATTTACAATTTTACAAAAAACAGGGGGACACCTTTCTTGCATGTACAATAGCAACCAAACACTCGTTCAAATCTTCACTAAACCTCAACAAGCGAACTTGACAAGTCTGTAAACAGAACGGGTTATAACCATCCACCATACGCTGACTAAAAAAGTGACTTCATCATTCGCAATTAATATCCTATCTATAAAGATAGGATAGTTTCTCCGATAAAAAATTAAATGATCTCTTTCGAGAAATTACGCGTAAAAATCTGCATATAGAATATCAATTTGCATCACCCCAACAATGGCATGTACAATGCCACAACACGCATTGAAACATGCCATTGTTTTAAAGCTATTTACAGGATATACCCCAACGACCTTTAATACATTTATCGTTTCATCTTAATTTTATGGTTTTATCCTCTTGCCATGCCATCTCGTATAACAAGTTATCCTGATCTGTCGGTACCTGTAATTCCAAATCATCTCCATTTTGTATACACAAAGCTTCCTTCTTGTCATTCACTATAACGAGCCTTAACTTACGTTTGCTACCTCTCGGTAAATCTACGATTGTACACCACATTAAAGGTGATTTGGTCAGCAAAATACCTTCTGGGACATTCCATTTTCCAAGTACGTCATCTTCCCCTGTAATCAAGAAATATTCACCTTCGGACAATTCATGTTTCACGGAAAAAACAACTTTCACGGATTCCTCGTTAGAAACATTTTTCGTTCGGGTAACAAATGACATAAAAACTAAACTAATTACACACAATAAAAATAAATAACCTTGCTTTTTCATGTTTTCTTGTTTTTTAATTTACTATTATTTTTTTTCCCAAGCTGCAATCATTGCTTTTTTCATTTCGTCAATCCCGGGAAATCCAGCTACCGAATGCCACACGACCTCTCCTTGGCGATTGATAATCAAGAATCCCGGAGCTCCAGGAATTTTATAAACTTTTCGGATATAATCAAATTGCCCTGCTGTCAAACGGATGTGGTGACCAGGTATTGTCTTTATCGCCTCCTGCCATTTTTCTAACGGAGAAGATTCGTCAGCCATATACACGTAAACATAATTGATTCCGGCTTCTTTCAATTCTTTTTTCAACGGCTTCATATCGTTCATTGCTGAAAAACACGAGCCACACCACGTCCCCCATGAATCTACCAGGATCATTTCCCCGGAAAAAAAGGAGGCTATATTTTCAATCACTTCCTCGTTCGGAACATTTTCCCCGATATCAAGCACCGTAACAGATTCTTCTTGAGATGCTGGAATAAACGTCACATCCAATAAATCCGCTTCTTCAAAAAATCGATTGGCAAAATCCCAAATATCCTCAACTTGAATCTTTTCCACGATCTTTTCGTAATTATCCGGATTAGCATCATCAATACCCGTTGTATAATAACGGTGCAAGTAAAGCACATTCCCCAAATTATAAAATTGACGAGGTTGCCGCGATGCTTGCTGATTCTCGACCATATCAACAACCACGTTTTTCAATTCATCTTCAGTGATGCCTGCTTTTCTCACGCGTTCAATTTCCCGAAACACGATCTTTCTCAATTCTTTAGCCCGATCCGGGGCACAGTCAAAAATCGTGTTAAACTTGAAATGCCCGTAAGGCTTGTTATTACCTATACCCAGGCAATTAACCGCATACGTGGCAGATTCCTCTTCGCGAATGACCCGAGTTAATCGTTCTCCTAAAATTTTACTTAAAATTTCCATCTTCAAATTATCCTCCCACGTGTACATCATCGTCTTATGATATTCCAATGCCACGGTTGCTATTTTATCTTGCATGGGTATTTGAATTTCTTTCTCAAGCACTCCACGAGGAGGACGCACTCCAGTATCTTTCCAATTTTCCCGCTTTTTAGAGGAGCCAATTGACCCTATATACTTCTCGACCAAAATTTTCATCTCACTTTCCGGTATGTTTCCACTAAAACAGAAGATAAAATCAGCAGCATTACTAAAACGTTCTCGCACGATTTTCTCTATCCTATCCAAAGTCAACAACGATAAATATTCCTCGTCCAAAAAACGAACCCGAGAACTGTAATTCGATTCTAGCAATTTCAAAGAATCCGCCATGGCTTCTTTGGGTGCTTTCCCTTTCGTCTTCAACCGTTCACGATTCATTTTCAATATATCTTGTAACTCTCCTTCGTCAAAACGAGGTTCTACAAACCACAAGTACACCATTTGCATCAACCGTTCAAAATCTGCAACACTAGATGCCCCACTAATAGATTCTTCCAACTCACCGACGGAAGCTGTCATCACCACGTTTTTTCCTCTATTCTTTCTTTCAAGTTCCTCTTTGGTAAAATTACCTAAACCAAAACGTCGCGATGTAAAAGTTACCCCCTCCCGAGAAGCTGGTAACATATCCCCTTCATACAAAGAACTTCCCCCCGCACTAAAAGCATATAATGAAATATCGTCCGGCTCTACTGGTGAAAAACTGAACACCACTTTTGCCCCATTGCCCAAAAGCCACTCCACAGCATGCAATTCTGGATGCCTATTTTCTTTAACTATAGGCGAACCTTTCAGTTTCGACTCATCTAGAAATGACTCATCAGAAGTGACATCCACGTAAGCCGTGAGTTCTTTTTGACTCACTCGTTTTTTGATTTCCATTACTTCACTTTCCGACAAATGAGTCGCTCCCAATGGACCCGTGATTACGATGACATCCCCGCTCAAACGATTCCATCTTTTCAACGTACTCCAAGTATCCGCAACTGATATTGTCGGTAATATTTTTTGTACAGCCTGATAATAAGAGTCAAAATCAAACATTCCGCTCTTGTTCAAAAAATTATTTTGTATCTCGGAAGCGATACTTTGGTGCGTGGTTAAATGTTGATTACCTTTAGCCAAATCCAAAGAACGCAATACATTTTTTTTCTGTCGCTCCAATTCACTATTTATGAAGCCATAACGCACTGCCTGCTCGTTCATCGTCAAGATATATTCGAGAGCGAGCCCCTCTTCTTCCGCACTCTTGGGTATTATACTCAACACGTAAGAATCGAACCCTCGTTCTATTCTTCCATTCGACATTTGACCTTGGAAAAACGGGATATCACGCTCGTGGCTTGCTTCTTTCATACGGTCAGCCAACATTCCGCATGTTAATTCCTCGATCAACTCTTGACGTACATTTTTGTAGGCATAAGGATCATCGCTGTCCGGCTGGTAAGCATAACGATATTGATAAATTACCGTTCGCTCGACTTCTCGATCGGTTGCCAACACATATTTGCTTTTATAAGGGCTCTCTATCTTGTAAAAAGGACGAGGTTTGGGATTCTTCACGGCAGAAACATCCCCGAATAACTCTTTAATTCGCACTTCCATTTCGTCTATATCAATATCGCCGATAACTGCCACCGCTGTCAAGTCCGTGCGATACCAATCATGGTAAAAATTCTGTAATTCTTTTACCGGAAACGTTTTGATGAGTTCGGGATCTCCTCCGATGTTTCGTTTCACGTATTGTGAATTTTCCCCGTATAGCACGGGTAGGTATTGCTCTCGCAATCGGGCTGTCGCATCACGTCGGGAACGTAACTCCTCCACGATCACGCCACGCTCTGCATCGACCTCCATCGGGTCTAAGGTCAATTCACTAATCCAATCATGCAAAACTAACAAACACGTGTCTATCACTGTCTTATTTCGAGCCGGCACATTTGCTATGTGATACACGGTTTCATTTTGCCCCGTGTAAGCATTAAAAGAGCGTATTCCATTCCTTTTCAGCACGTCATTCAGCGTTGTCCCGGGAAAATGAGTTGTCCCATTAAATGCCATGTGTTCCAAAAAATGAGCCAATCCATTTTGGGCATCACTTTCCATTAAGGCTCCCGCATTTCTGATCAAATAAAAACTAACACGTCCCCCAGAAGTATTACGGGCAAGATAATACGTCAAACCGTTACTCAAAACATTTTTCTTGATCTCGGGATTCAACGTTACCCGTTGATCCAAATTCTCTCCATCAACATCACGTAACAACTTCAATAAATAATTACGACATTCTAACGAGGAGGGACGATGCGGAAAATTAAGGTTCATTATTCTCCCCCGCGGATCAATCAACAAGAAAGTGGGATACCCCTTGATACTCAGTTGATCCACAAACGAATGGTCGGTTGCCAATAACTGAACCCCTTTCATACCCATTTCTTGCACTTGTTTCCGCCATTTGTCACCGGTCTTGTCTTTCTCGTGAGCAATGCTCACGAATACGATATTATCTTTCTCAAATTCTTCTTCCAATACTTGCATATAAGGCACTTCATGTTGACAAGGCATACACCACGTACCCCAAATATCAATAAAAACATACTTTCCCTTGAAATCCTTTAATGAAACCAGTTTCCCGTTCACATCAGGATACGAAAAATTAGGACAACGCTTTCCTAACCACTCCTCTCCCAAGCAAAGATTCGTTACAAATATGTAACACAACAATAAACCTATTTTCATTTTTTTACTTTTTAATCGTTATTTCAATTCCATCGGATTGGTAATCCACAAGCCGTCCACTCCTTCCATGGGATATCCATCTGGTTCTCCGTCATTTACTCCTTTTTTGTAAGCGACGCCCGACTCATTTATAAAACTCATGGTCGTTTCGGCAAATAATCTTTTCAACAACTGGAATTTTTTCACATCTAACGACGAGTGATTTTGAGGTAAACAGAGAAGCTGTTTTTCTTCGGGTAACAACGTCACTATTTCCGTAAATGAGAAACGAATCTCGCCCGATCCATCCTCTGCTTCCAAAATCACTCCCGGCAAACCGACTAATTTCCAAGGTCCTCCGGTATAAGGCAATTCTTCCGTAAACCATACCGTGTAATTCCGACCGGCATACCAACCAATAGCCTGCCGACAGGTATAACCTCCGATTCGTCTGGTTGCATCTTGAATTTTCCACGTTATATTTATCGTGTCTCGACAAACAAAATTTTCTTGAAACACCCGATACGTTTCATATACCATTCCCGTTTGCGGAAAACAAATCACCTGGTCAGGTGTACATTTGTAAATCAAGGTCGAGTCATAAGAACCGTACCAATTTTTAGGTTTCGGATGGTTCTTGCCTTTCGAACGCACGATCCCCATATGATAATAACTCCGGTAAACACTTCCCGACGGGGCGATAAGCGTCACCCTGTCTTCTTTATATACGCGATGGTAAACTTTATCATACAAGTAATGCAACCGATACCGCACCCCATAGTTTATCGAGTCCTGTGCCTGCACAATTTCCGCAACATACCCTACAATAAATACGAACAACAATAATTTCTTCATATTAATCTACATTAACGTTCGAACTTCTCCCGAATTGTCTTCACGGGAACGGTACTTTTAAGTGTCATCTGATAATTTCGTTGCGCTTCTTGATCCCCATACAATGTTTCCGTACGACTAACCATCCCGACTAAATTTCCCCGTTCATCAATGATCGGACCTCCACTAGATCCAACTGCGTATTCAGCAGAAATCTGCATCACAGCCACGGGACGACCGTTAAATTCGGAACGCCTTTCCGTTACATTTCGATTCACGATACCTTCTGTCATGAAAAACAACTTCCCGTGCGGGTGAGCCAAGCAATATACCCGGGCGCCTTCCCGTGCAGGCTGCCCTAGAGGAATCGGTTTCAATCGTTTATCCCCGACATCCACCCGAAATATAGCCATGTCCGCAGCTGCATCACAAGCTAACACCTCCTTTACCGGAAATACGTTTCCCTTCGCATCCACCAAAAAACGTAACAAATCATTCGCCCAATAAAATTGCATCGCTCCTGAAAGAATTATTTCAGCCAACACATGATAATTCGTCACACAAATACCATCTTCGGTCAAGACAATTGCCGTAGCCAATACAGATGTTTCCACCTGTTTGCTTTTTCCATTCCAAACCGCTTTGCAATATACCATGGAACTCTCTTTACATAAGCGATAAATATCTTCTCCCGTTAATGTTTTTTTCCGGGATTTAGGTAACTTGACATCAGTATGTACCTTGCCGTCTGCATGCATCGTGGAAAGAATCTTTTCTCGCACCGAATTGATGCGATTGCTATCATTCTTCTCCAAAAAAGCAGTCACTTGTTTATTCAATCCTTCTTTTAAAAATTCATAGTCAGGGTATTCAATACCTTGACCTTCGGTATTGAATACTCCTAAACATAAAAGAATCAAAAACATCCAAAAACGCATGATTTGAATTTTAAATAATTCCTTCTATTCAAATAAAACATCTAAATCCACACCTAATTCAATCACGCTATTTCGTAAAGATTCATAACGGGCGGTCACGTTGGGATATTTACCATAACGTTCATAAAAATCTTCTTTCGTGGCTGTCAACAACTCGTCCCAGAAAATTTGCAAATCCTCTTCTTTTGACCAAACCCTCATCATCACGCTAGATCCCCCACTAGTCGCGTATTCCGTATCTATAAGACCCCATTTTTCCGGACGCATTTCTTCCAACTCCTCCTTCATTTCTGGCACCCTGTTTTTATTCGCGATCAACTCTGCTAATCGCTTTTCGTATGGTTCCCACATATCAGGCGAAGTCCACCCCCAACCTTTGAGCATATCGATCGTTCCTTGCAAACTCGCAGAATCAGCTTCAAAACTATTTTCAATAGAATAAATAGAAGTTGCCAAACTATAATACTCCGGGGCTATGGCACTTACCGAACTATTTTGACGACGTGTGTAATTTTGTCCCCAAGGTTCATCAATTCCCATAAACATTTCAAGCATATTGTAAAAATTTTGCGCAAGGCGACTCAACTGGGAAGCACAAATCACGTTCACCAAAGTTTTCGTGTACTCGCTCAATACCTCCGGATCTTCACTAAATGCAAGTTTAGACACAGCAATATAACTGAACCCTTTAATTATTCTCTTTTGCACGTAATCGGAAGAGTGAGCGGATTCGGTCTGAAATAGAGAATCTACAATCAATATAGCTGGAATATTCATTTTCTCTGCATCCAAAACCTGAAATGCATCTTCCATCCACTCCAAGATAGGCAACAACTCCCGTTTACTTGCGGTCGAACTCACGTTCACCCGACTCCACTGGGTTCTTCGCTCATTTTCTCCTTCTGTCATATCGAAACCCACTTGCAGAACCTCGTAATACCAAATCGTATCACCGTTAACATTACGGTAACCGCGATCTTCCCTCCCAAGCGTATCATTATAAAATACGGCAATACCGGTATTATCGTAAAGATGATAGATTTTCGTATCCACTTCGTCCATTCCATCTCTATATTCAATGGTATTCCAATTTTTCATATTCGTGGGAGCCAATGTTTCTTCTTTCTCACAAGCTGAGAAAAATACAACTCCTAAAATAAATAACCATAATTTATTTCTCATATCAATATACATTTCTAGTTACACCATTTTTCCTATCATAACTTGTCATTATTGGATAACAATAATCGATCATCTCATCTGGCAAAGGAAGCATCCACACTCCCTTTGTTTGATCATTATACGCCTCCAACACATAGTTCCCCTCGATAGGGAATGATTCTTGAGTTATTTGCACATGATATTCATGTCTAATTGAAGTCGTTTGACGATGTGCTTTATTCACAGCGTAACGCCGCAAGTCAAACCAACGATGACCTTCAAAACAAAGTTCCTTGTACCGTTCTTGGCGGATAAACTCGATCAAATCCGCTTTGTCTGTAGGCATATCCGGAACTTCCGAATATCTGGTCGCGAGAAAATTGGACATCATCACACGAGCTTCATTCACTCTATCCCTGCAAGCCTGCGCCTCCGCTTTATTCAACACGACCTCAGCATAACGAATAGACCCCACTTCGTTCAGTTCAGTTCCATTCACGACACTCGTGATCCGATTACGTGTAAGCGGATCGTATTCCGTGTAGTCAAGTACAGTACGATATTTACGACAGACTAAAAAGCCAGGATGGGCAGGTTTTCCCCCTTGTTCTGTCGCAACAAAATAAGAAACGGTAAAGAACACACTGGCTCTTAAATCATTACTAATTCGATTATCGGAATCATCTCGCGTAAAAAACAGATTCTCTAACTCATCGCCCACGCAAAACGATTTTCCTTCACTTACCACGTTAGGACCACTGCCTCTAGTGGTAGATTCATGAACAGATTCTATCCCGGAAATTCCTTGTGCAAAAATAACCTCCGAACAATTCGTTGTCAAAAAGGTATTTCCGCTTCCAATCGAGTAGGAACCAAAATTATACAACCCGTATCCTTCCACGCTATCTGCCGCTTGTTCACACAATTCATACTCTTCCATGTAAAGATATACCCGGCTTAACAATGCCCAAGCGGCAGCTACAGAAGCATGCAAATTCGAAGACGCCTTCTCTCCGCGATTTAAATAGGATACGGAATTTTTCAAGTCTGCAACTATTTGATCATACACATCACCCGTATTATCACGCGAAAACTTTGTGTCCTCAATTTCAGGATTTAGCTTAAGAGGTATACTTCCCCCATCATTTAGATTATCTTTATTGTAAGGCAACCCGTAAATATTTGCCAACATAAAATAATTCCAGGCGCGTAAAAAATAACACTCCCCGAAAATTCGATTCAATTGGGCGTCCGTTTTCTCGTTCCCCACGAAAGCTTGTCCATCGTCCAGAATCGTGTTCACTCCGGAAATACGTGCATAACAATTTGCCCAAACCACATCACTTCGCGTACTACCATCATAAGCGACAAACGGATCTTCCGCCCAAACATATAAACCACGCATAGTTTTCCACGGTAAATTACCACCTCCGGCAGCAGCGCCACCTCCCCCGTAAGGCTGTGTTACTGCCTCTTGAGATTCATCTGCCAAGATATGCAAAAGAGTAAATTCAGACTCATCTCCATATTCTCGTCCCAAATAACCTTCCGCAATCAGCAGTTCATCCAAATCGTCCACTGTTTCTATATAAGCTGCAGTCTGAGAATATTCATTCAAAAAATTGCCACAAGAAAAATTCGCAAGGCATAAAACAAGCAGTTTAATATACAAAATTACTTTTTTCATAATTCACGTGCTAAAAATTAACATTCAAACTTACTGAGAACGTCGGACGAATCGTAATATTCACGATATCCGTGGTTCCGGATTGTTCTGGATTTTGCCCTTTCAACTTAGAAGAGCAAAGGGTAAATAAATTTGTTCCAGACAATGACAAATAAGCACTTGATAGTCCAATTTTATTTAAAAATTTTTCGTCAAAAGTATACCTAAACACGAGTGAAGACAAACGCAAATAATTTCCGCTGGCTACCCGCAAATTGGAATTATCGTACATATCATATTTAGAGAACGAACTACCTGGAGTTGGGCTCCATGGCTCGTTGCGCCACCACCCGTAATCGCGATAGACATCTTCAGTTGACCCCTGATAAGTAATTTTTGTCCGAAGAGCCGGAATATTCGTACGTTCCTCGTCTCCCGGGAAACGCCAACGATTGACAAATTCTTTTCGCAAATTATTATACGGCTGTGGATTTATCGCACTATAATCACCGGAGCAAAGTTTCAACAAACGAATCTTGTTGCCGAGGCTATAAGTAAAATTAACCGATAAACTAAAATTACGATACGAGAAATAGTTGTTAATTCCTCCTTGGATAACAGGAACACGAGTTCCAGACTCTTCCAACACTGCCATCCACACATTTTTCTTGTCTCCCGCAGCCATGGATGTATACTGTTTACGCAATTCGCCCTGATTCTCATCCTCCAGACCGTAAAAGGTAGGAATCCCTTCATTATCCAATTTCTTATATCGATAAGAATAAAAAGTATTTAACGGAGTTCCGGCAACATGCCCAGTTCCATTCAACAAATCTGATACCGTGAGTTCATCCTGCAATACATCATTCGTTTGCGATACAGCCCGATTAATCAACTGGTTCAACGTCTGACCGATTTGAGGATCAAGACGCCATACAAATCCACGTTTACCGTTCGCGGAAAGAGCGTTATTGATAGGTGTAAAAGTCAAAGACAATTCGACACCTTTGTTCTCCACGTTTCCAGCATTCACCACGTAACTGGTAATACCGTTCACGCTAGCCACTCTTTTCGTCAAAAATGCATCTGTCGTTTTTTTATAGTACACGCTCACCGTCCCCTGAATCGCCCCATTTAAGACGCTAAAATCTAAACCGGCATTCCAAGAATGTGTTTTTTCCCATTTCAAATTAGGATTCTTGTAATTCAAAATAGTAGATGAATAATTCCCGTAAGTCGTGTTATAATCACCTTTCGTGATCGTTGTTCGGGTCGGTTGTCCTGAAGGCATATTTCCCTGCATTCCGTAAGAAAGCTTTAATGCCAAGTTATCAATCCAATGCACATCTATATCGTCCGATATATTCCAACGTCCGGACAAAGACCAAACAGGAAAAAGTTTCTCGTTACTCCGATCTCCAAAAGAATTGGACCAGTCGGCACGTGTATTGAAATTCAGAATGTAACGATCGTCAAAACAATATGTCAATGTCAAATAAGCAGACATCATATTGGTTAACGTTTGAGTATAAGTCGGGAAATTCTTTACCCGCCACAAATAAAAGTATATATTTCTTGTAGTGGTTTCCGTGGGATTTGATGATACACTTAAATCATTAGCTGTCAGATCACTCAAATCGACAAAACCCATACCCCTGTCTTTATAATAACCGCGCTGTTCTTCACTGGTTCCATTATATTTTGTAGATGAAAGTTCATAACCGAGCATGGTATTTATCATATGTTTGCCATCATTCCCGAAAGACTTGGTATAATTCCCTTCCAGGCGGAATGTATAAGAACGACTACGCGTAGCGTTTGTAGACAATACTCCACCAAAAGGACATGTACTATTCATTCCTCCATCAGCCCTCAATTTAGAAATATAGTCGGAATTCTCCCCGTACCAAGTTTCTTCTTGTGTGTGCGCAAAACTGAACGAGCCTGTTCCCGTGAGCTTGAATGCCTCGGAAAAATTGTATTGTACCTGACCCGTCAAAGAAATCGTGTTTTGATCAATTGTTCGATCCGACTCGTTAATTTCATTAATGATATTCATGTGGGAATACTGATCTTGGTACCCCGTGGCATTAACTGTTTTGTAGAACCACAAATCCCCGTTTTCTTCACGCAAAGGGAGTGCCCTGTTCATTTTGGTCGCATAACTCATCACGTTTACATCAGAAGGATTATACTTCCTGTCTGCCACGCTCATGTTAGAACTAAACATCGCCGAGAATTTTTCATTCCAAAATGCTTGGGTTTTCATGCTTAACGTGTAACGCTTGTTCGACTCTCCCAAAACGTTTCCCTGTTCATCGGAATATCCAATCGAAGCATAATAACGAGCATGTTCCGATCCCCCGTTAATACTCAACGTGTGACTGTTTGAGAATGAATCATTTGTCAAAATATCCAACCAATCCGTATTCATCGTTTCGTATCTGTGAACTCTACGTTGAAATTCATTAAAATTAATGCTTCCGTTCTTGTAATAATCAATATACGCTTGTTCGACTCCAACCCATTGATTCTGTTCGCCATAGGTTCCAGTGTAACGAACGCCGCTCTCCATCAATTCACGGGAAACATCCACTCGTTCCCTAGAATTCATCATGTTAAAACCGCGATCAGAATAACGAGGACGTAACGTGAGCGTACCACTCATACTGTAAGAAACTCGTGGAGGTCCGACTTTCCCTTTGCGTGTTGTCACAACAATCACACCATTTGCCGCTCTAGAACCATACAACGCAGTAGCGGCAGCGTCTTTCAACACGTCAATTTGTTCAATATCGTCCGGGTTTAAGCCGGAAATGGCGTTCCCCAATAAATTCACGAAATCCAAATCGTTCAACTGTTGTGGATCAATATTCACCGGATCTTGCTGAATAATTCCGTCTACCACCCATAAAGGTTCTTGACTTCCCAAAATTGTTGAAGTTCCCCTAATTCTCAATTTCGGGGCAGCACCTACCTGTCCTGTATTTTGCATGAAAGTTAATCCAGGAATCCGTCCTTCTAGCATAGCGTCCAATCGATTAACTCCCGGAACATCAATATCCTCCATTTTTACCGTGGTTACCGCACTCGTCAAATGACGCTTGTCTATCTGCTGATACCCCGTTACCACCACTTCATTGATCTGTGTTACATCCTCTTCCATCGTGATGCGCAACGTATCTTTCGCTATTTTCTCGGTAAAGGCAACCGTCTTCTTCTTGAATCCAATAAAAGAGAACTCCAACGTTCCGGTCACCATGGGCAACTCCAAAGCGAACCATCCTTGGGCATTCGTCGATGTCCCGATGTTCAACCCAACGACTTTCACCGTTACCCCCGGCATCGGGAGCTTGCCCGTGTCATACACGAATCCTTTCACCCGAACGGATTTCGGTTTCTCGTCGTCCCTCGCCGCCATCGGCTTGATCACAACCACACCATCCAATAACTCGTAGGCGTATCCCTTGCCGGTCAACACCTTATCCAATATTTCAGACAATGTTGCCTGCTTCATGTTGACCGATACTCGGTCGGAAACCGACACGCTTTTATCCTGGTAAAAGAATTGTAAACCGGTTTGGTCTTGCAGATAATCAATCACTTTCACGAGAAGTTCGTTGTCGAAAGCGACATCCAATTTCTGCTCTTGCGAGAAAGCGGTTGCATTCACCGTCTGAACGCAACATAGTAAAATGAATAATTTCAATTTCATAATCAACAAAATTTTTCGCCATTTCCCCCGCGGGGAAAAGACATAGTCTTGCTTTTTTTTCATACCTTTGTTTAAATTTTAAATTCGACATTCATCTGTTAGCAGCAGATGGTTGACTACACGAGAGGAATTTAGCAGATTCCTCTTGTTTTTTTATATACTTATCACGACCACCCGGTCACGTATTGTAAATTTGACATCACTACTCTTTTCCAGTACCTCCAGTACGGTACGGAAATCACTATAGCGAGGCAGATTTCCCTTAAAGAGCATCTCTTTCGCCTCCGCGTTCTGGTAAAAGACCGTGATATTGTACCAACGGGCTAACTTGCCCATGATCTGTTCCAGCGTTTGCCCGTTAAACACGAACAATCCGTCTTTCCAGGCAATCTCTTTCCGCACATCCACTTCACGCACAACCGCTTCGCCGTCCGACACGTTCAAGCACACCTGCTCCCCCGGGCGCAATACCCGGTTCACACCCATTTGCTTATCCTCCACGAGTACCCGTCCCCGGACAAGAGTGGCGTAATTCACACTTTCCCCCGCGTAGGCACAGACATTAAAAGCGGTTCCCAACACCTGTACACTTTGCTCCCGGGTTTCCACGAAAAAGGGTTTCGCCGTATCTCTCGCCACATCGAAGTACGCCTCGCCTTCCAGATAAACCCGGCGTTCCTTCCCGGCAAACACCGCCGGGTATTTCAACCTTGACTCCGCATTCAACCAGACATGGGTTCCGTCCTCCAGAATAACATCGTATTCCCCGCCACGGGGAACGACCAGTTCGTTGTAAACGATCTTGTCTTCCCTGGTTTGTTGCCGGGATTCGTAAATTACCCCATCCCCCTCTTTCCGCACGGACACTCCGGCAAGCTCTATAATATCACGTGTAGCCACGGTATCCAAAACGATCTCGCTTTTATCCGCCAGTATCAACCGGGCTTTGTTGCTCCCGGGGACAATGGAATCCGCTTTCACAAGTGGCAGAATTTCAGTCGACGGAGTTTTACTTAACCACAAAGACCCGATCGCCAACGGGAATACAACCGCCGCACACGCCGCTATCCGCCGCCACGCCCGTAACCGCCTTTCCCGTTGCCGCAAAGGTTTCACGAGCCGATCGTACCCCTTCTTTTTATCCACCGCCTCCATCCGCTTCAATACATGGATAGCCTCGTCCAATTTCGCTTGTTCCACTCCCGGAACCTCAATATCATGTTCGTCTTTTTCCATATGTTTTTCATCTTTTACATGTATAAAACAGTTCAACATGGAAATACACGTAATCCAATTTGAAAAAAAAATTCAAAATTTATTTTCTACCTTTGCACGGACAACGTGGATATAAAATGAAGCATCCAAAACAACATACCCCTTCAATGCCATTCAGCCGGAATATTGATTTGTTTGAATCCTTATTCAACACGTACTATTCCGGATTGGTAGCTTATGCCGCCTATCTCACGGGCGATACTACCGCCGCCGAGGACATCGTGTGTGATGTGTATACCCACATGTGGGAAAAACAAGAGATGCTACGCATGGAAGGCATCAAAGCGTACTTGTTCACGTCCGTGCGCAACCGATCCCTCAATTATCTGGCACAATTGAAAGTACGCAATAACTACCAGGAAAACATTTTCCAAAACGGGGATATTACCGGAATGCTCACGTGGGAATATTACGTGGAAGCCGAATTGCGGGAACACATAGAAAAAGCCATTCGCAAACTTGCTCCCCAGTGCCAGAAAATTTTTATCATGAGCCGTTTTGACAATAAAAATGTGGCAGAGATTGCCGAAGAATTACAACTTTCTCCCCGGACAGTAGAAAAACATATCGAAATCGCCCTCCGTAAACTCCGGGTTGAACTTGCAGATTACCTGACCATAGCGTGTCTAGCTTGGTTATTGCAGATGTAACCCGAAGGATTCGTGCCATCCATCTATACTGCTTTTAAAGTAAATGCAGCTTCAAACGGGATTCTTTCGCAAGTTTCATGATAATCGATCCATGCCTTTTCCCCATGGCTCAAACGAGATATCTCGCGTGAAGTAGTAGAAGCAAAATTATTACATATTGTATTCATTATTTGCAATTCACTATCTGAAAACAAAGAAACATCAGCCTGATCAGATGATTCCAATACATTCCCCACCCAGTCGCCCACCTGCCGAATTTCTTGCCGGATCTCCGCAAACTCACTATACACCCTATCCCATCTTTCCGGAACCGGCCCAAAATCAATTGCTCGATATGACAATCCCGTCATTGCCATTCCATTCTCGCGATAAGACAAAAAATCTATATAAAACAATAACTTATTCATTTTAGTATACCACACCTCTCCACACCTCTCCAAAATGTAGAGCATAATATTTTTCAATCGCCCCAGAGATAATTGAGCGTAACCATTTTCCGCACCACGAAGCGTACTAAAAACACGCTTCATTTCATAACGCTCCAACTTGTCAGATTCGCCATTCGCAATAACCGACTTCACTTTATACATTATTTTATTATATTCCGATCGTGTTAATTCATGACTAGCACTCTCAACCATTTCCAGCATCACCTCTGGATTCATGACAGAACGAATCATTCTGCCATTAGAAACACTCGGCACTTCCCCTTGTTCGTACAAACGATATTGGTTTACCCCAATACCTAGTATTAATGACATTTTAGCCGCACTCACGCCATATCGCTCCCGTACAGCAATAACTTCGTCAGTAAACGGAATACCGTACTTTACCCTATATTGATTCGTTACCTGAACAAATCCTGCCGTATCACTTGCATCATCCGTAAACTGTTCACCCGTGTCTTCACAAAGCCAAGCCTGATGAGCATACTCGAACTGTTCTCCTCGAAAGTTCCACGTACGCTTTTCATATATACGCTTCATCTCTTTACCTGTAAACGGACTCTTCATCGTTGTTCCTCCTCTATTTAAATAAATACCTTAACGGATGCTCCGCAATATGGAATGAAATACAAATTGTTTGACATCCCACACTGCCTAACATAATTTTAATATATACCTCACGTCCCTTCACATCTTTACCAAAGACCCACATTTCCCCAAATTTATTCAGTTCATCAACAATAGGTCCTTGCACGTAATCCTCAACCACTAGACTTTCAATGACGACCCTTCTATATAAAGGTACAATTTCCAATTCTTCAAGAGCCTTTTGATTTTTTCCCCGGTCATCACGGTAGATAATTCCAAAGATTTTCATCTTCTCGTGAAATTGGTTCAAAAACTTCTGTACTTCTTTTTTTGTAAGCATACTACATTTTTATATATGCACAAAGATATAAGATTTTTCTTTAAAACGTCCATTTTGCAACTTTAAAGTTGTAAATATATGTATAACCACCCCCGAAATGTACTTCAAAAGTGGTTATACATATTAAACATTATTCAAACAGGCTTTCTAATTGCAACTCCAACGCTCCGCAATTATCACTATAGAACACGATTCCACCTTTCGGATCAATAATCAAATAAGTCGGAATAAATTTAATCTGGTATAATTCCACCCGTTTTTTAGAAGGAAATTTCTCTCCGCAACGGAATTCATCCCAAGGCAGGTTCTCTTCCGCCATGGCTTTTTTCCATGCTTCATCTTTACTATCCGTCGACAAACTGATAAATTTCACCCGATCCCCGTATTTTTCATGCAATTTTCTCAAGTAAGGAAAACTTGCCCGACAGGAACCACACCATGATGCCCAAAAATCGATCACCGTGTAACCGCCTTTTTCCACTTGTTCCAACAAGGAAACCGTTCCACCGTCAGGAGTAAGTATTTCCGCATCTTCCAGTTGCTTGCCCCGGCAATACACCTTGGCATCTTTCAGGTATTGGCGGAAATTCCGCAACGCCTTGCACGTATCCCGGTAAAAAGAAAACATTCTTTCCAAATCGTCCAAATAAGCTTGGTCATACATAAACGGATCCCTTTTCAATTCTTCCGCAGCGAACAAGCTGACTGCCAGATTTTGCCCCTTTTCGATTGTTTCCCGGGACAAACGTTCCAGTTCTGCTTTCTCCTGCTGCCACTTCCGATAAACATTCACGTCTTTCTTTATATAGAACTCCTTAAGTAAGTTTTTTAACCCGAATCTTGCCGCTATCGTTTTTTGCTGATATACATAAAATATATCCTGAACCGCAGAACCCGTTACTTTATAATGTTTCTCTTTTCGAAAATCATGTCTCACATAACGGAAAGGCATCGGTAAACTATCAATATGAGGGGTCGTAAAAGTTAGTTCTCCATCCTCCACGAAGAAATGAATTTCCCGGTGATGAAATTTTTGCTCCCCTTTCTTATCCGCTATATCCCGATCATCCAACACCAAACTATAGCATTCCGCCCGATCATTTTTTCCTCGCAACTCAAATTTCTCACCAATCACGTACCCGGTGATCTTTTCGTCCAAGTTAGACAACGGGGCTAACGAAACCACGGTACTATCTACAGCCCCGGGAACAATACCTCTCAACACGAACCCCTCCCCGGATGTTGAACAACCAACCAAAACACTTAAGACTAATAAATTTAAATACCTTCTCATTTTCATATTCTTTATTACATATTTTTTAAGATTCCAAAGCAAACTCCATCTCCCCTACACGAGAAGTACGATACACGATTTTACCTTCAGGAGAAATCAAAAGCAAAACCGGAATAGCCGTAATCCGGTACAATTCTTGCGCAACAGACATAAACTCCCCTTCATCACGGAGTTGTAACCATGGCATATTTTCTTCCTTCATTGCCTGTTGCCAATGCTCCTCTCTATCTGATATAGCAATACTAATAAATTTTACCCGATCGCCACAACGTTTATACAACTCTTCCATGGCGGGAATACCCATTCGACAGGAACCGCACCACGACGCCCAAAAGTCGATAAGCGTGTACCCCTCTTTATTCAGTTGTTCCAAAAGCCGCACTTTCCTTCCATCGGGAGTAACCAACTCGACATCTTCCAACGGTTTTCCTGACACGAAATCTTTCTCTACCCGCAAACTCTCCCGATATTCCCTCAATACCTTACAAGTATCCCGATAGAAAGCGAACAACTGTTCCATCTCCTCCACCTCTGACACATCATAAGTAAAAGGCACCCGCTTCAATTGCTGAGCCAAGTACAAGTTGACTTCCAGATTCCGTTGGCTTCGAATAAATTCTTTCGTCAAGCGTTTCAATTTTTCCTTATTATAACGCAATTGCTTATAATCTATAGAATTTCCATCACTTTCTTTCTCCAATTTTTCTATCATATAACGACAGGAAAGAGTTTGTTGTTGATAACGAGAATAAGCTTCTTGCGAAGCACTTCCTTTTAACGTGTAATTTTTTTCTTTCCTAAGATCATAAAGATGGAAACCATCGGATAAACTATCAATATGCGGCGTGGAAAATTCCAGATTTCCATTTTCTATAAAACAAGCAATATCCTTGTAATGCGTCGTTTCTCCATGTAACAAGCGATCGTCCACCCGCAACAAACAATAAGTGGGAGTATTCGTCTTTCCCCTGATTTCAAATCTCTCATTCATTATCACTCCTATAGGTCGTTCGATTGAATTTTTCAAAAATAAAGTAACTCTCATGCTATCTTTCGCCCCCGGGATGACTCCTCGCAAAACAAAATGGTCTTTAGGAACCCGAGCTGATGTACAAGCCAACATGCTAAACAAAAACAACACGATCAAATATCTCATAAACGACCTCATTTTCATTTCTTAAACAAACGCTCCATGCAAGTCCGGAAACTATTGTAAGGCACTCCGTCATAAATGATCTTGTTATTCTCGTCCAACACGTACAAATGAGATACATTGTGCTCTTTTCCACCGTACAACTCCAAGACGGAAGAAACTCCATTTTTCCAATCATATCCCTCTTTCCAAGGACGTTTATCTTCTTTGACAATTTTCTCCCAAACGTCACGGTCTTCTTCCCGGGAAATACTGATAATTTCCAACCCCTTATCCTTGTATTCGTTATAAATAGGCATAATATAATCGCTTTTCTCGCGATATATTTCAACAGAAGGTTTCCAAAACATCAAGACTTTTACCTTTGCTTTCACATCCGACATCTTAAACACTTTTCCCTCAACGCTCTCCAATTCAAAATCCGGAGCAATAGCCCCGATCGCCGTTCTCTCTTTTAAAGCAATCGCTTCTCCCGCTATTTTCCCGTACCGTGTTGCACGCCCTTTTTCTGAAAGCAGATTAAATCTCTCTTTCGAGAATTTCAAAGAAAACAGATCTACATTAACAGAGACCATCATTGCAGAAGCTGCTGCATCAGGATTCGCCTGAATAACTTTATTTTCCTCTGCTTGCTGCAATTTCGATAAATTGGACATCTCTTTATGAGCAGAATCTCTTAACTTTTGGTCTTCCGTATTCTGCATAATTCCCATACATTTCAATCTTTCAATACCAATTTGGCTTTCAATTTCTCTAAACGTTTGAAATATCTTTTGTTCTATTCCTCCCTCGACGATGCTTCCATTCGCATTAAGCCAATCTACAGTGATATTAAAATTAGTATTTTCCAGGAACACTGGAATCATCTGAAACATTCCGTCTATGCTTAATACCGTGTATATCGCCTCATCTACTTTCCCGACAAATTCAAACATACCGTTTTTTATCTCGGCCCGGGCAATCGTGTCTTCATTCACGATAAGATAAGCCTCTTTGGAATCTCCATTGATTAATTTTCCTTTAATACGATAACCATCTTGCGCATAACAAAATCCAAATGCTACACAAGCTAAAAACATCAATACAATTTTTTTCATACTAGTAATTTTTAATTTAAACACGACTCTTTAAGGGGAGGTGTGTTTTGACACACCTCCTGGTCCATGAGGTCCATAAATGAACTACACACTTTAATTATTTTCTGGGCATTGGGTTAAGGGATTCGAATGCGGCAACAAATTCCTGTATCCCTTCAAATTTACGATGCACCCGGTCATAGTTATAATCCGGGTTCGCGTAAAATTCCTGTTCCCGCCCTCGATATATATACACCAGAGCCACATAATCCAGCAAATCCTGTTCCTCGGAAACCAAAACTCGTACCTCGGGATTATCTACACAATAACTCAACATTCCCGCGGACTCTTTCACGTTTTCCTCGTAGTCTTCTACATCATAGGCAAAACGGGCTTCCTCGTAACTGACCCAATTTTCATAGGTAATATCATACCATTCTGTCAAATCGACATTTCCTGCCAACATCCATTTTACTACTTTAGAAGCGATGATTCGAGCACACCACCAATCAATGCCTTCCTTATCGTCGGCTTCAATCATTTTTTTCAAATCTCCTAATAACCCTACCACCACGCCTTTTTGTGCAGAATAAGTCGACGACGTATAAGTCAAAACGACATCATCCCACGTGCTCCAATCCATCACGGTTTTCAGATCATTTATGGAATCAACCAACAAATAAGATTTGGGACGATATTCTCCCTCTTTAGGCAAATAAGGGATAACCTTGTCCCGAATCATCTGCACGGCAAGCAACATTGCCGCTGTATCTGTACTAAAGACCGCATGACGAGTCGGCTGGAAATTCGGTGAAGGTGCTTCTCCGAATATTTCATAAAGTAGGTTAAACGTTTCCACTCGTACCAATAGATTTCCTTGGGCATCTTTGGCGTAATATTCCTCTCCCAACGTATCATTCACAAAAATAGGTATTCCTGTTTCATTATAAATTTTATACACCAATTGATTCAACTCTCCCGGCTTATCGGGAATCACGAACCAATTTTGATCTCTATAAGAGGGAGTAGAAATCTCCTCTTCATCCTTGTTACAAGCGTTAAATGCCAACAGACAGGAACAAAAAACATATAATAAACTTTTTTTCAGCATACTCTTATTTCTTACTTATACACCAGCTTTTTTAATTTTTCCCTCCAACTTGTAAAGAACGATCCGGTCGTTCCGGGTTTTCGATCGTCCCTTCGTTATATGTGATCTCTTTCGAGGGGAATGGCATAATCCAACCGTCATCCTCCTCGTATTTCCCCAGCACATAATACCCCTCCAGATCTCCTCCTGTCATACTACCCGTGAAACGGTATTGACCGTGACGGATCGGTTCATTATACGGGTATTTCGTGTTCACGGCATAGCGTTTCAAATCCGGCCAACGATGCCCCTCGAAACAAAGTTCCTTGCGGCGTTCCGAACGGATGAAATTCACCAACTCTTCTTCTCCTAAAGAAGAAATTTCCGGCAACATACCTTCCGCATAACGGGTATCCAACAAGGGTTGCAACGTGGCAACAGCACCCGCCAAATCCCCCTTCATCGCCTGCGATTCGGCCTTATTCAAATAAATCTCCACCGTACGGATCAAGAATGATTCGAAAATTTTAGGATATTCCGTTCCTTTGGTACCTCCATCATAATAAGCATTCTTCACCACCCCGTAACGGGAAGTTGCCGTTGAATGTCGCTGGAAATAGCAATCAAAACGCAAATCTTTCACGCTTCCTCGATTATCAAATTCATTCACTAAACTTTCCGACAAAGTATATATCGCTCCATTCCCATGCCCGGAGGTAGGTTTCACCGTAATAAACATCTCCTGCACGATAGCATTCCCCATGGAGAACACGATCTCCGGATTGTCTTTCGTGTACAAGTGATCTCGCTCAACAACCCCTCCTTCCGTATTATACTCCCTCAAATCAGATAAACGATCTCCTCCCAAAGCAAAAGCGGAATCACATTGTGCGATTACCTCATCATATTTCTCCATGTACAAATACATCCGGCTCAACAAGATACGAGAAGCTAAATGATTGGCTCGATAAAAGGAAGGTTGTTCCACTCCCCGCAAATTATCGCAAGCATTTTTCAAATCCTTCACAATCATGTCATACACCTCCCCGACTGTCGCCCGGGAAAATTTATCCTCCGTCACCCATTCATCGGTTTTCAAGGGAACGCTCAAATCAGTTCCCCCGTTTTTCGCATCATAAGCCCAACCATATATATTACTTGACATCAAGTAATAAGCCGCTCTAAGGAACTGTCCCTCACCCCGGATTCTCATCCGTGTTTCAAGCGGTTCATCTGTAAACTCATCCACGTAATTAATAATTGTATTCACGTAAGCGATGTGTGCGTACAATTTATCACACGTTTCGTCTTTCACCTCTTCATCATAAAATGACCTGCGGAAAGGATCTTTTTGCCATGTGGCTGCTGCCCGCAAATAACCGATAGGCGTACCGGATAACCCCATTTCACTCGTAGCCGCCATCAACTCCTCCGCATCATCGTCCATCACGAACAACCAAGGATAGTAACCACCGGCAGCACCCTGGCTATCGTTATGCTTCATATACCCATTCCCTATCAACACCTCGTCCAAATCCTTGCACGAGGAAGCATATACCTGATCCTTGGAATACTCTTCCAAAAAATCACCGCACCCGTTCACGATCAAGCACAGAATCGCAAAATACACGTAAAACAATTTACATCTCATATTTTCCATTTTAGAACGTCACATTTAAGGTTAACGAATAAGTTGGGCGAACCGATATATTAATCAATTCCGTACTACCAGATTGCGAGGGATCCTGCCCTTTCAGGTCTTTGCTGCATATCGTGAACAGGTTCGTACCACTGACGGACAAGTAAGCCGATTGCATATAAAGATACTTGCAAATCCGCTCCGGTACCACATAACGCAACTGAATACTCGATAATTTCAAGTAATTACCGGAAGCCAAACGCACATCCGAGAAGTCATACATATCCCAGTAATTTTGTTCCCAATTATAAGGTTTACCATTCCACCAGTAATTATTCATTTTATTATACGCTTCACCACCTACAATACCCGGGATATTCGTGTATTTCTCGTCTCCCGGCACTCGCCAGCGCTTCTCCCACTCCCGACTCATGTTTCTCTCCGGGCGAGGGATGGATGCGTTGTCGTCATACATTCTGAATAAACGAATCTTGGAACCGATACTGTACGCCAAGTTGAACGCCAACACCCAATTGTTATACTCGAACGTGTTCGAGATACTTCCCTGCAAGAAAGGTTCTCGGCAACCGGAACGTTTCAACACGTGCGACAACCATATATCTTCCTTGTCTTTTCCATCAGCCATCATTTCCGTGTACATCTCGTGCGTGGAAAGCATTACAGGTTTACCCTCCCCGTCAAACAGGAGATTCCCATGTTCATCCGTTTTCTGTATATCCGTGTACTCCTCGGCTCCGTAGAATTCAGGAGCTCCCGTTTCATGGTTCAACCCCTTGAACCGGTAACTGTAGAACGTGTTCACCGGACGACCCGAAACGGGTAACGAACCGTTCAAGTACTCGGTAATGGAGATGTCGTTATCCTGCACTCGTTTATCTTTCGGCTTAATCTTGTCCACCAGCTGATTGACCACCGAACCGAAGTTCGGGTCAAACCGCCAGCGGAAACCGCGACGTTCCCCCGATGCAGACAACGCGGAAGAGGCTTTATTTATCATGTTGTTAATCGGCGTGAACGAGAAACCGAACTCGAAACCTTGATTGATCAATGTCCCGGCATTTACCGTGTAACTCTTCGTCCCGTTAAAACAAGACACCGTTTTCTCCAGGAAGGCATCCGTCGTGCGGCGGTAATAATATCCCAGGTTTCCTGTCAATTTATGGTTAAACAAGGCAAACTCCGTGCTGACGTTAAACGTGGAGGTTTTCTCCCAACTCAACACGGGATTCGGGAAATTGACGATCTGCGACTCGTACTCGCCAAAAATAACGTTCGTTCCACCCTTCTTGATGATCAACCGCGGGGATTCCGTGTTCGACATGTTCCCCTGGTAACCAAACGAGAGTTTCAAGGCGAGTGTATTTACCCAGCTTACCCCGTAAAGTAAATCCTCATGCATGTTCCAACGACCGGATAGCGACCATATCGGCAGGAACTTCTCGTTACTCCGGTCACCGAACTTGTTCGACCAATCCATACGCATGTTACCGTTCAGGATATACGTGTTTCTCCAAGCCCAAGAAACAGAAGCAATCGCACCTACCTGGCGAGTCAAATTATCCTGCAAGGATCCCCTGGCCTCATCGGAATGTGACCACGTCGTAAACTTACGGAACTTAGCTTCATCCCAATTATCAAAAATCATCCCCCGGTCTGGCAGGTAATTTCGCTTCGTGATCTTGAAACCTGAATACTTCGACGACCGTACCTCCCCGATCAAAGAAGCGCTTAAAGACTGGTTGTCATTCAACGCCTTGTTGAAAGAGAGCGTACCTCGCAAATTATAAGTCTCGTTCGTCGTGTTCGACAAGCGCAATTCGCCACCATTCACAATTTCAGCAATTCCCTCTTGTTGGTCTCCCGGTTTATAAGAACCAAAACCCACTTTGTAAATCTTTCTTCGAAAAATAGAGTAATATGAATCTTCACCAAACCAAGTATCATTATCCGTGTGGGAAACGTTATACGAGAAGTTCACGTCAAATTTCAACGACGAGATAAAACGATAACCCAACGACATCTGCAAACCGATCTGGTCCGTGTTGATGTGGTTCCATGAATTTTTCATCTCGTTGATAATGTTAAAATTAGAAACATGATACCCTCCCGGATCCACGTCGTAATAAAGCAATTCCCCGTCCTCCGTGTAAGCAGGAACACTCCGGGAAGTGTTATAGGCGTAATCAGCGACACTCGTAATATCATTATCCGGCGTATATTCTTTCTTCTGCAAATTCCCGTTCAAACCAAAACGAAAATCCCACTTCGCGTAATTCAAATTCAAGTTTACCATCGCCGTGTAACGCTTGCTAACCTCACCCTTGGCATTTCCCCGATCGTCCATGTACCCCACGGAGGAATAGTAACGCAAGTTCTCGGTACCACCGGAAACATTGACCGTGTGATTGTGAGAGTAGGTATCCTGCAACAAGAGCCCCAGCCAATCCGTGTTAGCAGTTTCCATCTCGTTCACGCGTCCCATGAATTCAGAATAATTAATTTTATTATTCAAGTAATCGGAATAAGCCGACTCGTAACCGACCCACGCTTGTAATGGCGGTACCCTCCAACCTGCTTGGATCGCCTCCCGGGAATAAGCAATACGCTCCATGGAATTCATCACGTTTACCGCCCGGTCCGTGTACCGCGGACGTTGGCGGAAAGTACCGGTCAAATTATAAGAGATAGACGGCTTACCCACTTTACCTTTTTTCGTGGTGATCACGATCACGCCATTCGATGCCTTCGGACCGTAAATCGCCGTGGCGGAGGCATCTTTTAGCACATCTATCTGCTCGATATCACTTGGATTCAAACCGGAAATCGCATTACCCAATAAATTCACATAATCCAAACTATTGATCTCCGCCGGATCAATGTTCACCGGGTCATCTAAAATTACACCATCCAACACGTACAATGGCTGCGTGGAACCCAGGATCGTAGTCGTTCCCCGGATCTTGATCTTCGGGGTAGCACCCACCTGCCCCGTGTTTTGCATGAAAATCATACCCGGCACCCGACCTTCCAGCATCTGGTCCAACGTGGCTACTCCCGGCTGCATGATCTCGTCCATTTTCAAAGAAGTAATCGCGCTGGTCGACGTCCGCTTATCCTGGTTGAAATACCCGAGGGATACCACCTCCTCCAATTCTTCCAAATCCTCTTCCATGATAACATGCAACGTATCTGTCTTCACGTTGAAAGGCACGGTCTGTTTCTTGAATCCGATAAACGTGAATTCCAACGAACCTTCCGTTATCGGCAGATCCAAAGCGAACCATCCCCGAACGTTGGTTGTCGTACCCAAAGATACCCCGGTCACTTTTACCGTTACGCCTGCCATCGGGGACTTTTGGGCATCCTGCACGAATCCCTTCAACCGAATCGTTTTCTTCTCCGGCTCATCAGATTTTGTTTGAAGTCGCAAAACAACCAACTGCCCACTTACTTCAAAATTCAGATTCGTTCCTTGTAAACAACGCTCCAACACGGCAAACAAATCTTCATTTTCCGCTTTTACAGAAAGATTCGCCACCTCTTTGACATCCTCACTGGAAAACAGGAAGGTATATCCCGATTGTTCCTGTAACAAATCCAACACGTGCAGGAGTGTTTCATTCTTCACATCCAAACTCACTTTCTGCTGGGAGAAAGTTGTCGCATGCACCGATGTCAAACTTAACACCAATAGGAAAAATCCAATTTTCATCATTCGTAACATTTTTTCCAGCCATTGCCTTCGGCAATAGCACGCATTCAACTTTTTTTTCATACATTTGTATTGACGTTAATATTATGGACTGTTTCCAGCAGTCCGTTTTGATTAAACCCGAGGGATGTTTCCAGCATCCCTTATTTCTTTACAATTATCTTATTTCCCTGATATTCAAAATGCACTTTACCTGTTTTTTCAAATTGCTCCAACAAATTTTCCACTCGTTCAAAACGGCTGATTACACCATAGAAACAAAGTGCTTCCAATTCCGGATCTGTAAACTCGTACTCAATCTCGTACCAACGGGCTAAAGTCCGCATGATATCCCGCAAAGGAGTGTCCCGGAAGACAAATTGCCCCTTTATCCACCGGGTATAAAGATCCGTGTTTACCTGTTTCACATCCAACAGACCGCTCACCCGGTCGAGTACCGCCTGCTCCCCGGGAGCCAATACCTGCCGCAAATCATCCTTTGCGGTCAGCACCTCCACCTTTCCGTGAACCAAAGTAGCACGTGTGACTGCCTCGTCGCCGTAAGCGTTCACGTTAAAAGCCGTTCCCAATACCCGCACGTTCATGTCACCCGTTTCCACCACGAAACGTCCTTTCCCGGATTCTACTTCAAAATATGCTTCCCCTTCCAAACGTACCCTGCGCTCCGACATCCCGAACGCTATCGGGTAAGTCAACCGGCTCTCCGCATTCAACCATACTCGTGAACCATCGCTCAGCGTAAGATGGTACTCTCCACCCCGAGGAACTTCCACCGTATGATAAAGCGTATCTCCCGCGACAAGATTATCTTCATAAGAAAGCGCTTCCTTTTTCAAACGCACGTTTACACCTTTATCTATAATAATCTGTCCCGGTTCCTTGGCTGCCAAATCAATCGTCGTTCCATCCGAAATAACCAGACGGACACTATTGTTCCCGAAAGCAATCGTCTGTAAAGGCATCTCTTTTGAAATTTCACGGGATGTCGATAACCAAAGCCCGATACTAGCGACCAAAAGCACCACTGCCGCCGCACTCCACGTGTACCACGAACGAATCCGTTTATCCTTGCGATCCCGGGCAAAACGTTGCCATGCCTTCGATACCCGAGCCTCATCGATCACGGGCAATTCCCGCTCGTAATACCGACAAGCGTGCTCCACGAAACGCCGCCGTTGCTCATCTCCCGCAATCCAACACTCCAAGCGTCCCCGCTCCTCGTCAGTCAAGCTACCGTCTATCCGTTTCCGGATTAAAGTCCAATCAATCTGTTCCTGATTCATGTCTTTTCCTTAAATTTCCTCTAAAAGACACGAACTTCAATTTTGGGTGACACGAAAAATGTTTTTTTTACACTTTTTTTATTCCATCAAACAGGATTTGAGAAATTCTTCTATTTCTTGTGCTGTAACAGAATAAATTGGATACAATTGTTCAAATTGCGAATCTTTGGTAAAACGCTTACCATTCGTAAGCATTGCTAAAAGATTTTTAGATTTTAACCGATGCCCCGAATAAGTTAATGCTAACGAAACCATATCTTGAATAGGGATACCACTTTTCAATATAGAATAAATATCATAATAGTCACGAAAGGTACTCCTGCGAAGCATTACTTCCATTTTCATGGCACCAATAGATTTAACATCCGCCAATCGCAAATTATTCAAAAAGTCTATCGGATTACTTACCGGAGAATATTTATCGCAAGCATAAAAAGAAAATTTCACTCCTGACACGAGATATTCAACGTGATCAATATCCAATATGTCTTTATGTTGTATTTCTCCGATAGTTGCAAGCTGTTTTTCAATCTGATACCAAGCGACTTCCATCTTTTCAGCTTTATTCGTGCGCCACCTCATAAAATCCAGATCTTCACTTTGACGAGTTCCTATCTGTAAAGACAAAGCAGTTCCCCCTACAAGAATATAAGGCTTTATACACTCAAGCCTTGAAACCGCTTCAAAAATTTCTCCGGTATGAGGGGCTAATCCTTTCATTGCATCAATTTATTAAAGTGACGAGTTTCCATTGATTTAAGATAAATGTCAGGTTTCCTTATCTTAAAATAATACCATGCTAAAAAACGGTTTAAAGTATAAAGATAATCTCCTTGTGGCACAAGACTCTCCAACCAAACTTTCTTTATCTTAGCGAAAGAATAAATTTTAAATAATTGCTTAATATCATCTAAATCAAGATGCAACAATGTTTTCTCGATTAAAATACCATCCGAAATATTTTTAATCGAATCTTCATTGAATGACCAAAAACAATGTTCTTGTTTCAGTTTTTCCAACAAATCCTGCTTTATTACATCTGCTACTGACATATCAATAATTATTAGAGATATACAAATTTAGTCAGATTCCGATTCAGAAACAAACTCTTCAAAAGAAAATATCAAGAAAAAGGCAAGAAAGATTTTCCCGTAGAATCTTATACGCACGTTTCAAATGGGTACGCACGGTATTTTCAGATAATTCCAGTTGTTCTGCGATTTCCAAATACGTTTTACCCTCCATCACGTGCATTTCTACTATTTTGCGCTGTTGCTCGGAAAGTTTCGACAGAGCCTGCTGCACCAAAGCGACCAACTCGGCATCGTCTTCCACTTCATCGTCGGCAAATGACAATACCAATGCTTCCGCCTGTCGTTTTTTGTACTCGTCCAAAAGACGCAAGCGCCTGAAATATCGTAAACAAGCGTGTTTCACAGAGGAATAAAGATAAGCTTTCAAATTCAGATTCTCCGGCAACTGCTTCCGCTTCTCCCACATCCCGGCAAAAACGGACTGAACGATATTCTCCGCTTCCTCCTCATCCATGACATAACCATAGGCAAATAAAAACAAGGGACGATAATAGTAACGAAAAGCACTCTCGAATTCCTTTTCTGAAGAAATCCGATTATTCTCCACCCCGTTATTCTGATTTAATTTGTCTATATCCATGACACCAAATACTTCTATATCGTGCAAAAATAAGAAAAAAGAAAATACAACAACAAAATAATTTTCTTATCGCAACCGTGGTTACTGCAATGGCGGTTGCGATAAATTCCGTTTAATCTGTTCCAACCCGGGACGTGAAAGCGGAGAATCCTTGAAACGGGTTTCAAAAGTAGCTTCATCCAATTCCAGCCAATCTTCCCGGCTCATACGTGTCAACCACTCGTTAGGCTGAAATTCGCCGACATGATGCAGTATCGCTTTCCCATTCCACGGGCACGCTTCCTGACAGGCGTCACACCCGAAAAAGCGTTGTCCCATCTTTTCCTTTACCGCCAACGGAATTTCACCTTTCTGCTCGATGGTATTATACGAGATACAAAAATTGGCATTCACCTCGTGAGGGGATAAAGCCCCCGTGGGACAAGCCTCCACGCAACGACGGCACGTCCCGCAAAAATCACGTTCCTCCGGCTGGGAATAGCTAGAAAATTCCAGGTCTGATATAATCACCCCGATAAAACAATACGATCCCAAGCGGGGATTCACCAACAAAGTATTGCGTCCGATCCATCCCAACCCGGCACGGCGAGCCCACTCGTGCTCGAATACCGGGGCGGAATCCACGAAACATCTGCCCCGAACGTCCCGCCCGGACATCTCCTTCAAAAAAGCCAACAACCGGAACAATCGCTCTTTCAATACAATATGATAATCTTTCCCGTAGGCGTAACGGGCAACGACAGGTACACTCTTCTCCTGTTGCCGAGGAGTATAATAATTCGTCAATGTCACGATCACGGAACGGGCTCCTTCAACAAGTAAAGCGGGGTTCTCCCGCTTCTCCACATTTCTTGCCATGTACCCCATCCCCGCGTGGAACCCTTTTTCTATCCAACGAAGCAGCGCCTCTTTCTCCCCGGTCAACACATCGACCGGAGCCACCCCGCAAGCATCGAATCCCAATCGCCGGGCGGCAACGGAGAGGTTTATAAGGTTCATATCCCGAACCCGAGCTCCAACTTCGCCACCTCGCTCATTCTTTCCGGAGTCCAGGCGGGCTCGAAAGTCAAGTTCACGGTAGCCTCGTCAATCCCGTCAATCGTCAATACCACGTCGTGCACCTCCTGCACGATCTGGTCGGCAATCGGGCATCCCGGAGCCGTGAGGGTCATCGTGATGATCACCTCATTCTGTTTCGGGAACTCGATACCGTAAACGAGTCCCAACTCCCATATATTCACCGGAACCTCCGGATCGTACACGGTCGACAACTTCTCGATCACCAAATCTTCCATTAAACTTTTTCCCATATCACATCATTTTCCCTCGTAAGCCAAGGCATAATACTTGATTTGTTTCACCATAGACAGCAACCCGTTCGACCGCGTGGGCGACAAATGTTGCGTCAACCCGATGGTATCGATAAAATCCAGATTCGCATTCACGATGTCGTGAGGCGTCTGGCCGGAAAACACCCGAATCAACAGCCCCGCAATACCTTTCGTGATAATCGCATCACTGTCAGCCTCGAAATACAACTTCCCATCTTTCAGTTCGGCATGGAACCACACCCGTGACTGGCAACCCTTAATCAGGTTATCTTCCGTCTTGTGCGCCTCGTCCATAGCCTCCAAGCCATTACCGATTTCGATCAGGTAAGCATATTTATCCATCCAATCGTCATACATGGAAAACTCCTCCACGATTTGATCTTGAATTTCTTTTATAGTCATTTCTCCTACATTTTGAAAATCTGTTCAATCTTCTTCAACCCGGCACAGAAGACATCTATCTCTTCCCGGGTATTATACATGGCAAGCGACGCACGAGCCATCGCGTTCACCCCGAAATGTTGCATCACCGGTTCGGCACAAAGCTGTCCCGTGCGGATCGCAATTCCCATCTTATCCAGTAACGTCCCCAAGTCAAAAGGATGGATGCCCTCGATCCCGAAAGAAATCACGGAAGATTTCTCTGCTGCATCCCCGTACAGGATGATACCGGGTATCGCACGAATCTGCTCCATCGCATACCCCAACAACTCGTGCTCGTAACGTGCCATCTCCTCCCGACCGATCCGGTTCACGTATTCCAACGCCTCGCCCAAACCGATTACACCGATAAAATCGGGAGTCCCCGCCTCGAATTTAAAAGGCAACTCGTTATAAGTCGTCTTCTCGAAACGAACCTCCTTAATCATCTCGCCCCCGCCTTGCCATGGCGGCATCTGCTCCAACAGGCTCTTCTTCCCGTATAACACGCCTACCCCCGTGGGTCCGTAAATCTTATGACCGGAAAAAGCGAAAAAGTCACAGTCCAACGCCTGCATATCCACCGGTATATGTTGTATCGCCTGCGCCCCGTCGACCAGCACATACGCCCCGAAAGCGTGCGCGGCGTCAATGATCTGCTTCACGGGATTGACCGTCCCCAACACGTTCGACACGTAAGCCACGCCGACCAGCTTCACCCGCCCGTTCATCAACTTGCCGAACGCCTCCATATCCAACTCTCCCTTGTCATTGAAAGGAACAACCTTCAACACGGCTTTCTTGCGTTCGCACAACATCTGCCACGGCACGATATTCGCGTGGTGCTCCATTTCCGTCACGACAATCTCGTTCCCCTCATGAATGAAAGCCTCTCCGAAAGAATGCGCCACCAGATTGATGCTCTCCGTCGTTCCCCGGGTAAAGACAATTTCCTCCGCGGATGCTGCACCGATAAACTTCCGCACAATCTCCCGGGCCTCCTCGTTCGCGTCCGTGCATTTATTACTCAAATAATGCACCCCGCGATGCACGTTAGAATTATAACGCAAGTAATACTCCGTCATTTTATCGACCACGGTCAGCGGACGCTGGGTGGTTGCCCCGTTATCCAGGTAAACTAACGGCTTTCCGTATATCTTTTCCTCGAGTATCGGAAAATCCTTCCTGATTTGACATCCATCGAACATAATTTATTTCTTACAGTGCATCACGCAATTGTGGCACTTCGTTAATTCTCCTCTTAAACGTTTATCCACCAAATCATCGATCTCCGCACGGAGGGGTTCCAACTTCACCCGTCCGACAATCTCGTGGACAAACCCGAACATCATCATCAACCGGGCTTCCGCCTCCCCGATACCCCGCGTACGCAAGTAGAACATGGCTTCCTCGTCGATCTGTCCCACGGTTGCCCCATGGCTGCACTTCACGTCGTCGGCATCGATCACCAGCTGCGGCTTCGTGTTCACCTGTGCCGTATCCGTCAACAACAAATTGTTGTTTGCCTGGTAAGCCTCCGTCTTCTGGGCATCCGGCCGAACCACGATCCGCCCCGCAAAATTCGCCAACGCGGCATCATCCAATACCCCTTTGAAATGCTGGTTACTCGTGCAACGCGGTGCTATATGGTCGATAAAAGTAAAATTATCCACCTGTTGCTTCTTGTCCGACAAATACATACCGTACAAATTACACTCGCATCCTTCCTCGGTCAAGGCGGCAAACAAATTGTTGCGTATAAACCCGCCGTAGAGCGAGATCACGTTCGCATCGTAACGCGAATCCCGTTTCTGTGAAACGAACACGCTGTTGATCTGCGATGCCTCTATATGTTGGTTCTGCACGTGATAATATTCGAACGCGGAATTCTCCCCGACCACGATTTCCGTCGCATTATTCGACAGGAACGCATCGTCCGACAACGTATGGTCGCACACCAGGATCGTCGCCTTGGCATTACGTCCCAAGATCACCATGTTCCGCTGGAAAGACATCAGGTCAGCATTTGCCCGCATCAGGTTCACCACCTGCAACGGACGTTCCATCACCACGTTATCGGGGACATACACGAACACCCCGTCCTGCGCGAAAGCCGTGTTCAGAGCCACCAGCCCGTCCGTATCCGCCGGGCACGTATATTGATTATAATGTTGCTCGAAAATCTCCTTGTACTTCACGCTCGCCTCTGCCAAGCTGCAAATAATCACCCCTTCCGGCATCTCGGGTACGACATTCTCACGCACGAACCACCCGTTGATCGTCAACAACAGATCGGTTTCCAAGTTCGGGACATGACATTTAAACAATTCGTTCAAATCTACCCCTTGCTTGATATGCTTCAACACCACCTTGTAATCCCGATCGAAAACGGGCAACGTGTCCGCGTACAGGTAATCTTCCGTCTTGTACGGGACACCACCCAACGCCATGAAACGCCCGAATGCCTCCTCCCGGCAGCGGTTCATCACGTCGCCGCAATCCTCCCGCAACAATTGTTGTCCCTCCCGGAAAAGAGTGGCGAAATCGTTATTTATTTTCTCTAATCTCTCCATTGTCTATTACTTAGCGGAATTCACTTCCTCTTTTATCCAATCATAACCGTGCTTCTCCAACTCTGCCACCAACTCCTTGCCGGCAGTCTTCACGATGCGACCGTCATACAGCACGTGCACCACGTCAGGCACGATATAATCGAGCAACCGCTGGTAGTGCGTGATTACGATCGTGGAATTGTCCGGGCGTTTCAACTTGTTCACCCCGCTTGCCACGATACGCAAAGCATCGATGTCCAAACCGGAATCCGTTTCGTCGAGGATAGCCAACTTCGGCTCCAACACCGCCATCTGGAATATCTCGTTTTTCTTCTTCTCGCCACCGGAAAAACCCTCGTTCAACGACCGGTTCAACAAGCGGCTGTCAATACTCACGAGTTCCATTTTCTCGCGAATCATCTTCAAAAACTCGCTTGCCGGGTAAGGGGGAAGCCCCCTGTACTTACGTTGCTCGTTCACGGCTGTCTTCAGGAAATTGACCGTGCTTACCCCGGGAATCTCTACCGGATACTGGAAACTCAGGAATATCCCTTCCCGAGCCCGGTCTTCCGCGGGCAATTCCAACAAGTTCTTACCCTCAAACCAAACTTCACCTTCCGTGACTTCGAAACATTCCCGTCCCGTCAACACGGCTGAAAGTGTACTTTTTCCGGCACCGTTCGGTCCCATGATCGCGTGAATCTCGCCTGCATTCACCTCCAAATCGATTCCCTTCAAAATCTCTTTCCCGTCTATCGAGGCGTGCAAATTCTTTATCTTTAGTAAACCCTTCATAATTCATTTTAGATTTAGTGATTCTGTGATTTAGTGATTATTAACCCACGCTTCCCGCCAGGCTGATCTGCAACAGCTTCTGCGCTTCGACGGCAAACTCCATCGGCATTTTATTGATAACATCCCCGGCGTATCCTTTAATGATCAAACCGATAGCATCCTCCGTGGATATACCCCGCTGGTTACAATAAAATATCTGGTCTTCACCAATTTTGGAAGTCGTAGCCTCGTGTTCCACCTGTGCCGTGGGATTAGCCACTTCGAGGTAAGGGAACGTGTGCGCCCCGCATTTATCGCCAAGCAGCAACGAATCACACTGCGAGAAATTGCGTGCCCCCTGGCAGCTTTTCACGACTTTCACTTTCCCCCGGTAAGAATTGGAACTGAATCCTGCCGAAATACCTTTCGACACGATACGGCTACGGGTATTATTCCCGATATGGATCATCTTGGTTCCCGTGTCCGCCTGCTGGTAATTGTTCGTCACCGCCACGGAATAGAACTCGCTCACGGAACCGTCGCCCTTCAATATCGTGCTCGGGTATTTCCACGTGATTGCCGAACCGGTTTCCACCTGTGCCCAAATCAGCTTGGCGTTCTCGCCCTTGCAGATACCCCGCTTCGTCACGAAATTATAAATACCGCCCTTCCCGTTCTTGTCCCCGGGATACCAGTTCTGTACCGTACTGTACTTCACCTCGGCGTTCTTCTCGATTACGATCTCCACGATGGCAGCGTGCAACTGGTTTTCGTCCCGCTGCGGAGCCGTACAACCTTCCAGGTAACTCACGTAACTCTCTTCCTCCGCCACGATCAGCGTGCGCTCGAACTGTCCGGTATTTGCCGCGTTGATACGGAAATAAGTCGACAACTCCATCGGGCAACGTACCCCTTTCGGGATATACACGAACGACCCGTCACTGAACACCGCCGAATTCAACGCCGCAAAGAAATTATCGGAATAAGGCACCACTGACCCGAGGTAACGTTTTATCAGATCGGGATGAGTCTTCACCGCCTCCGAGAAGGAACAGAAAATAACCCCCCGTTCCGCCAAAGTTTCCTTGAAAGTAGTCTTTACCGACACACTGTCCATAACGGCGTCAACCGCCACCCCGGACAGCACTTTCTGCTCGTCCAGAGGAATCCCCAGCTTATCGAAAGTCGCTTTCAACTCGGGGTCGACCTCATCCCATGACTTCTTCGCTTCCTGTTTCGGGGCTGCATAATACACTATATCCTGGTAATTAATCGGCGGAATCTCCAATTTCGCCCACGTGGGCATCTTCATGGTCAACCAATGCCGATATGCTTTCAACCGAAATTCCAGCAACCACTCGGGTTCTTCCTTCTTTTGTGAAATCAACCGGATAACGGATTCGTTCAATCCCTTCCCGATCATCTCGGTTTCCACGTCAGAAACAAAGCCGTATTTATACTCACCCTCGGTTACTTCATTCAATATATCGTCTTGTTCTTTAGCCATAACTTATTAATTGAAAATTGAAAATCGAAAATTGAAAATGACAGGGAAATACCGCCTGACAAGACCCAATTATTCAATTTGTGCAAAAGTACAAAAAAATATCTCCTCCCCAATGCCCTATAGAGTAGATATTATCTATCACCCGATAATTTATATTTACTGGCACAAAAAAAAGGAAATTGATTTGCTTATTTATTACCGTCTAGTTAGTTTTGCGAATAATTCAAAAATAAACAAACAGCAAATAACAACAAACCAGATGAAAAAAAGTTTTTATTTTCTAGGACTATTTCTGATGTCGCTAGTTACCTTTATTGCTTGTGACGATGACGACAAGAATGACAATGTAACGATCAAAGTAACCCAAACGGAGTTCTACACAGTCGGAGAAAAGCAAACCATAAAAGTACCTTTCACTGTGACCCCGACAGATTTTACAGTGACCGCAGATGCCATTGAAATGGGAGCTTTGAAAGTAAATACTTCCGGGGATAGACTTCACTGGGCAGTGAAGGATGTACGGGAAGGCAATACCGCCGGAGAGTGGATAGCTGACGTAGAGGTCGCTTTCAATGGGACAATCGGATTCACTTTTAGCACGGAAAACAATTTTCCCTCTAATATTTTCACCGTGTTAATGAAACAAGAAAACGGCGAAGTTTACGTGACAGACCCTGTAACATGGAAACGCTCGGATGCAGATTTTGACAATAAAGATGAAAGTATAGATTTATCCGCTATCGCGGAAAAAGCCGGAGGTTTTGGAAACCAAAACCAGGCATCCTTTGTAAATTTCCTCACGGGAACTTCCTTAGAAGAGGATTTTTGCTTGGAGCAGTTTAACAAAGGACGGCTTACACTAACAATGGTTGATTCCGAAAATGCAAACAACGGGGTATACGCTGTAACGGTTGAATCTAAATCTGACAATAAAAAGTTCACGATTTGGGTGCCCGTGGTGATTACAGATTAAAAACAAGTCAGATAAAAAGGCTGTGCCCGTGAGGCACAGCCTAATTTTACAATTTATACAAGCTAAAATCTCGCATATTTCCCTTACATTTTTCCGTCCCTTCTCTACCTGCCAAATGATTGTCGTTCGATTGTTATTCGATTGATAAACGAAATAATTCATCCAATAATTGTTTTATAACAGAATTATCTTGAGTTTCAAGGTAGGGAAAACCCGAAGAAATGCGCAACAAGAGCGAGTGATAGTGAACTCCCCCCCAAAGTTAAACATTAAACTAATCCGCCAATCATGTTAGAAAAATTATTTGGTTTCAACCCGAAAATCACAACCATCCGCACTGAAATTCTAGCGGGAATCACAACCTTCCTGAGCATGGCTTACATCCTTGCCGTCAACCCCAACATCCTAAGCACGACAGGCATGGATAAAGGAGCTCTATTCACGACCACCATTCTGTCCGCGGTATTCGCAACCCTGCTTATGGCTCTCTACGCGAAATTGCCTTTCGCGTTGGCTCCCGGGATGGGACTGAACGCCTTTTTCGCTTACACCGTTTGCATCACTATGGGGTATTCATGGGATTTTGCATTATCTGCCGTTCTGTTGGAAGGAATTATTTTCATTATTTTGACAGTAATGAACTTACGCGAGAAAATCGTCGATGCCATCCCGGCATCGCTAAAAAATGCTATCGGTGTCGGCATCGGCTTGTTCATCGCTTTTTTGGGACTACAGAATGCGGGTATCATCGTGAAAAACGACGCCACCTTGATAACCCTCGGTAACATCACCCAAGGGAGCCCCCTGCTGGGATTCATCGGTCTGGCTATCACTGCCGTGCTACTGGTAAAAAACGTGAAGGGAGCACTATTATGGGGCATCCTATTAACAACCGTCATCGGGATACCACTAGGTGTCACTCATCTAGAGGGTATCGTGAGCGTCCCGCCTTCTATTGAACCTATCGCATTCAAATTCAAGTTTGAGCATCTCCTTTCGTCAGATATGATTATTGTCGTTTTCACCTTCCTATTTGTCGATATGTTCGACACAATCGGCACGCTAGTGGGAGTGTCAAATAAAGCGGGCATGATGAAAAACGGTAAAATTCCCCGCCTCAAGCAGGCATTTATGGTGGATGCCCTCGGAACAACCGTCGGGGCGATGCTCGGCACGAGCACCATCACCACCTTCGTGGAAAGCGCCGCCGGCGTAGGCGAAGGAGGACGTAGCGGATTGACCTCTTTTGTTACGGCTCTCTGCTTTCTGGCAGCTTTGTTTTTAGCACCATTCTTTCTTGCCATACCGGGAGCAGCCACCGCACCCGTGCTGATTCTAGTCGGTCTGATGATGATTTCCTCTATCCAAAAAATCGACATGTCAGATTATTCGGAAGCCATTCCGGCATTTATTTGCATCATTTTCATGCCACTTGCTTACAGTATATCGGAAGGCATCGTGCTCGGTATGATTAGTTACGTGGTCATCAACCTGTGTAGTGGAAGATACAAGAAACTATCTTTCGCCATGTATTTACTCAGCGCTATCTTCGTACTGAAATATTTCATGTAACCGGGACAACCGCCAACATTTTGTTTCATAAATTCAAGTCCGCGACATATAAACTAACCGAAGCAGGGACGTAACCTATACCTTCCCCGCTTCGGAATACTTCATGAACGTCATACCCCCTTGACTTGAGCCACCAAGTACTTATTTGCGTCATTCGGCAATTTAGTGTATTTTTGTACACGAAACAAGAAAGACACGAAGTATGAGTGAAAACAAACCATTGACAAAACTATCCACGTTAGGGGAATTCGGGTTAATCCGTCACTTGACACAAGATATAAAATTAAAAAATTCTTCTTCCGTGAAAGGAGTCGGCGACGATGCCGCAGTACTGGACTACAAGGATAAAAAAGTGCTCATCAGCACGGACATGTTGATAGAAGGCGTACATTTCGACCTCGCATATGCCCCATTGAAACACCTGGGCTACAAGGCTGTGGCGACCAACGTCAGTGATATCTGCGCCATGAACGGCACGGCGAAACAGATCACGGTGTCGATAGCCATATCCAACCGCTTCTCGCTGGAAGCCATGGAAGAATTGTACGAGGGCATCTATCTTGCCTGCAAACAATACGGTGTTGACCTCGTGGGCGGCGACACGACTTCCTCCAAAACCGGAATGTGCATCAGCATCACAGTCATCGGCGAGGCAAACGAAGACGAGATCACATACCGCAACACGGCGAAAGAAAACAACCTCATCTGCGTCAGCGGGGACTTGGGAGCCGCCTACATGGGACTGCAATTGCTGGAAAGAGAAAAAATAGTATTCCAAGAAAATCAAAACTCTCAACCGGACTTCTCCGGCTACGAGTACATCCTGGAACGCCAGTTGAAACCGGAAGCCCGCATGGACATCGTCCGCCTGCTGAAAGAAAAAGGCATTCGCCCCACGGCTATGATGGACGTTTCCGACGGACTCTCGTCCGAGGTACTGCACATCTGCCACGACTCCGGTCTAGGGTGTAAAATCTACGAGGAAAAAATCCCTATCGACTACCAAACGTACAAAATGGCAGAGGAACTAAACATGAACGCCACCGTCTGCGCTCTCTCCGGCGGCGAGGATTACGAATTGCTGTTTACCGCACCACTGGAAGACTTCGAGAAACTATCCGCCATGGAAGGCATCAGTGTCATCGGGCACACTTGTGCCAAAAGCGAGGGATACAACCTGATTACCAAAGACGGCAATTCCTTCGAGTTGAAAGCCCAAGGCTGGGTAAACTTCAATCCCGATAACCAACAATAATCCTTCCGTCATGAGCAAATTGAACAATATACTGGACGAATCTTTACTCCACAGCGCCAGCGGTGATCGGAAAGCTCTCCGTCTGTTGTTGAAAAAGGTCATCCCCGACAGATTCCAGTATTACCACGAGAGCCGGGCGATCACCCGCCAAGAGGAATACGCCGATATGTTATACAAAATCCTTCTGCTCGAACTGGACGAGGAAGAAGAGGAAAGTATCGAACTGGCAGAACTGGCATACCTGGGCTTCAGCGAGAGAATCGCATGCGACCCGGAAAACCTCTATGACCGCGTGAAAAAACGCATCATATTGATGCACTATTTTGCAGATTATTTCACGGACAGCATGATCGAGGTGTTTTTGAAGAAATACAGGGAGAACAATTTGTTGGAAGCCCGGAAACTTGCACTGGAATCCCTCGAACGGATGCAGTTGTTTGACATCTTCTTCATGGAACAGAACTTCGGCAATCGTATCGACCGGGACGAGCAACTCGCCGACGTCAGCAACGGCATCGAACTCGCCCCCAACCTATCCGACCAAGAACTGGAAGAAGCCCAACTCATGCACCGTGTGCTATACGCCTACCTAAAAGCGAAATACAGGGAATAACTCCCCATTACCCCGGGGAGAAGCTACCGCGAAACGTAAAACTTTCCCTCCTCCTGCCGCAGAAACAGGAGGAGCGACATTTCGCCCGCTATGTAAAAAAACGAATATTTTTCGTTAATCATAGGTTATTCCCTAATTTAACGTAGTTCCTGTATTAGCAAACGACAAACCTCCCCGATAAAACAGGCGGGCTTACTTCAGGCTCGCCTCCTCTTGTTCCGATTCAACCGTCCCAACAAATAGTGGGGAATCAGACAATAGACCACTTGAGCCCTAGACCACTTGTAGCATTGCAAGAAAAACACCATCCCCATGAAAATAAATAAGCTGCTCCCTACAAGCACCTGCAAGGGCAACCAAGGCAACGCCTCCGCCGGAAGCAACATCGGGATAAGTACCAACGCTCCCACCGGAGCAAAAAACTTCCCAAGCCATTCAAACAAGGTGAATAACACGACAATAATAAAAAGTGCCACCACCGTTTCGGACAAACCCAAGTAATGATAGCCGAACAACTGGAAGACAGTCCCGATCAACGACCCGACCGTGAGTAACAATACCGTGAGCACGGGACGGTTACGGAATCCTGCCTTCGAGTTCACGAACTCCACGTACGCCACAATCAGCGGGGGAATGATAAAATAAAAATTAGAAGTATATACAGCCAGACAAGCCACCGCGAACACGCTCACCAGCAAACACGCCCACCGGTAAACATCTGTTTTCCAATGACGTTCCACTGCCTCGTAAGTAATCGGTTTTCGAACCCCCAGATGTTCCATCCCCCGTTGGGTTACAATGATAATCAACGTCATGATAAAAACGGACAGCGGGTAAATCCAACCTTCAGTCCTTAACAACACGGGCAGCACACACGCCGAGATCATCGGGAACAACGAAGACCGGGTGAACAAAAGCCCGACAGCCGCAAACAGGAACGCCGCGGCAACATTGACCACCAGCGGGAACGGGGAATAAAGCACGAGAAGTACCCCGGCACAGGCTCCCGCTGTCATCAACAATACCATCTGCCCGTATCTCACCCGCCATACCCGTTTGTCGACAATCCACATACCAATGGTAAGGGCTGCCATCTCGGGAAATATAATTTCTTTCTCGCCCAAAAACTCAGCCACACCAATCATCAACAATATCATAACCAAAGCGCAAAGGTATCGCTTGCGTTGCCGGGCATCCCCAAACAGAGCCAAACGCCTTCCCGTGTTATTTTTATCCTTTTGACATTCCATATCGTTCTAATTAAAAAGCCGGTCTTTCCCGTATTCATCCATGTTTCCCGCTATTACTTTTCGCCCCGGCGGTTGCAAATATCTGAAAAAAAGAGCAATGTAGCGACAATTCCAGCTAAAAAAACACAATTCCACCCCTGCAAAAACTTTCCGTCAGACCGTTTACCCTGTTATTTTGACAAATTTCCTTTTTATTCCGTACTTTTGCAACTAGATTTAACCAAAGAAAGGCATTTATCATCATGGAAGAACAAGAGCACGTTATCTTTATCAAAAATATGGTTTGCAACCGTTGTATTCTCGTTGTGACAGAGATGCTCAAGGACTTACACCTGACACCTCTCAAGGTCGAGCTAGGCATGGCTATCGTGCAGAAACAATTGCAACCCGCTGACCGGGAAACGATCAAAGCGGCACTCGAGAAATACGGCTTCGAACTGATAGATGATAAACGAATGCGCGTGATCGAACAAATCCGGACGGCGATCATCGAGCTGGTACACTACGAGGACAATACCTCCAAGTTGAAATTATCCGAGTACCTGAAAGAGAAATGCCATTACGATTACAGCTTCCTGAGCAAACTTTTCTCCGAGGTCAACGGAATCAGTATCGAGAAATATTATATCGCCCAGAAAGTGGAACGGATCAAGGAATTGCTGGTCTACGACGAACTCTCCATCAGCGAGATAGCCGACTTGTTGCAATATTCAAGCGTGGCACACCTGAGCACGCAGTTCCACAACGTGACGGGAATGTCGCCGAGCCAGTTCAAACGCCTCAAGGAACACGGGCGAGAACCGCTGGACAAAGTGTAAGATGTAAATCATATCCATAATTCTGTAACGATTCGCGGCACGATACGTTTTATCTTTGTATGCAAAGAATAAAAGATAAAGCGTATGAAAGTCAAAAAAATATTTCCGGTGCAGGGAATGAGTTGTGCATCCTGCGCCGCCAGAGTGGATAAAGTCTTGAACGCCCAGCCCGGCGTGTACGAGGCGAATATCAATTACGCGACAGCCAGTGCACAAGTCGTGTACGACACGGACAAATGCTCCGGATCGTCCTTGAAAGCAGCAGTGCAGAACGCAGGATACGATTTATTGATCGACACGAACCGCGGCACGGATGACGAGATAGAACAGGCTCGCACGAAAAAATACCGGCAACTGAAAATCCGGACATGGGGAGCCGTAATACTGTCACTGCCGATCATGGTCATCAGCATGGCACACATTGCCCTCCCTTACATGGACTACCTCTTGTGGGCTCTTTCCACTCTCGTGGTCGTTGGTTTTGGGCGGGAATTTTACACCAACGCGTGGCGGCAATTAAAACACAGGACGTCGAACATGGATACACTGGTAGCCATCAGCACGGGCATCGCTTACCTATTCAGCGTGTTCAACTTGCTGTTCCCGGATTTCTGGTTATCGAGAGGCGTGACTCCCCACCTCTATTTCGAGGCGGCAAGTGTCATCATCGCCTTTATCCTGCTGGGACGATTGCTGGAAGAACGGGCAAAACGCAACACGTCGACAACCATCAAAAAGCTGGTCGGGTTACAACCGAAGACAGTCACGGTCATCACGGAATCCGGCGAACGGACAGTACCTATCGAGGAAGCCCGTGTCGGTGATATTATTGCCGTAAAACCGGGAGAGCGGGTAGCCGTGGACGGCACCGTAACTGATGGGGAATCTTACGTGGACGAAAGTATGCTAAGCGGAGAACCTATCCCCGCACGCAAGCGGGCGGGAGAGAAAGTCTACGCCGGAACGATCAACCAAAAAGGCTCCTTCCGCTTCACCACAGACAAAACAGGCTCGGACACAATGCTGGCTCAAATTATCCGTATGGTACAAGACGCACAGGGAAGTAAAGCCCCCGTGCAGAAATTGGTAGACAAGATAGCGGGAATTTTCGTTCCCGTCATCATAGGCATATCCGTTTTGTCATTCATAGCCTGGTGGCTGTTTGCCCCGGCGGACGGGTTTACCCACGGGTTACTGGCAATGGTCACCGTGCTTATCATCGCCTGTCCCTGTGCCCTCGGGTTAGCGACCCCGACTGCCCTCATCGTCGGCATCGGCAAAGGAGCGGAACACGGCATTCTGATAAAAGACGCCACCAGCCTCGAAATCGCACGCAAGATAGACACGGTAGTGCTCGACAAGACGGGAACCATCACCGAGGGACATCCCGTGGTCGTGGACACCCGGTGGAGCGAAGAGTTCGGGAATGCACGGGAAATTCTGTATAGCCTCGAACGGCTGTCAGAACACCCGCTGGCGGAAGCCGTGGTAAACGAACTGAAAAACGAAAGCACCGTCACGGTCACCGGATTCGAGAACATCCCGGGCAAAGGGATAAAAGGCACGGTAGGTGATGAAACTTATTACGCCGGGACGGCTGCTTTGTTTGCAGGCAACGGCATCAGCATCGACACGAGCTTGCAACAAGAAGCCGATAAATGGTCGCGAGAAGCTAAAACTGTCATCTGGTTCGGCAACTCGACAAAAGCCATCGCCGTGATCGCCATAACCGACAAGATAAAAGAAACCTCCCCACAAGCGGTCGCCCTATTGCAGAAAATGGGAATAACCGTTCATATGCTGACGGGAGATAACGCGGACACAGCCCGGGAGATTGCCCGAAAAGCAAACATCGAGCATTACAAATCGGGCGTCCTTCCACAGGATAAAGCTACTTTCATAAAACAGCTGCAACAGGAAGGTCGGAAAGTCGCCATGGTCGGGGACGGCATAAATGACAGCGCCGCGTTGGCACAAGCCGACCTGAGTATCGCCATGGGCAAAGGAAGTGACATCGCCATGGATACCGCCATGATTACGATTCTCGCTTCCGACTTGATGAAAATCCCGGAAACTATCCGCCTCTCCCAGCTCACAGTGAAAACCATCCGGCAGAACTTGTTCTGGGCATTCATTTATAACCTGATCGGCGTACCTATCGCAGCAGGCATACTATACCCGATCAATGGCTTTCTGCTCAACCCAATGATCGCTGGTGCTGCCATGGCATTCAGCAGCGTGAGCGTCGTCAGCAACAGCCTGCGCCTGAAACGTAAAAAGATAGGCTCCGTTTCCCGCGGCAACATCCCCTCAACCCACACGGAAGAGAGTCCCGACAAGACAAATATCGTATCAAAAGAAGTTGAACTAATAAATAAAGAAGAAATGAAAAAGACATTCAAAGTAGACGGAATGATGTGTAACCATTGTCGTACACACGTGGAAAACGCACTGAACAGTATTGACGGGGTAAAAGCAGTCGTAACACTGGATCCCCCGGCTGCCACGATCGAATTCACAAAAGGCGAATTGCCATTGAGCGAATTACAGCAAGTCGTGACCGATAAAGCAGGAGATTACAAACTGCACGAGTAAATAATTTGATAAAGACTAAAATAAAAGAGCCGTGCAACTAGAATGCACGGCTTTTTTAATCTTAGCGATTGGCATTAAAATCTTCTTTCTCTCGGTGCTCTATAACCTCTATTATCGCCTCCCTCTTCTCTCGGTCTTGCTTTTTTAACAACAATTTTCCTTCCTTGAAAATCAGTTTCATTTAAAGCATTGATTGCGTTGAAACCTTCTGTTTCATCTTCCATTTCAACAAAACCAAAACATTTAGAATTACCAGTTTCTTTGTCCATGATTACTTTGGCTGAAGAAACAGAACCGTGCTCTGCGAAAAGAGCTTGCAAGTCTTCACTCGTGGTGGTGGAACTTAGCTTTGCAACAAAAATATTCACAATAAAAATAATTAAAATTAATAATACATGTAGAAGAGTACGTAGAGATATATCTTTGGTTTCAACGATAAACAACTATTTAACTTCTACCGCAGCAAATATAACTAATTTATTAATAATCAAAAATTAATATCACTTTTTTTCATCATCCTATATAAATTTATCTACCCCTCCATACTCCCCCCCGAAAATCACATAGCCTATCTCCCCCCCCTCATTATTTCCCCTATTTTTTGTGTACATTCCTATTTTTTCTTCACAATCGCTTGTAATTTCAAAAAATTCCCTTACTTTTGCACCCGTTAAAACATAACGCTGGTGCCATAGCTCAGTTGGTAGAGCAAAGGACTGAAAATCCTTGTGTCCCCGGTTCGATTCCTGGTGGCACCACTGAAAGAAAAAGAGTTACTTTTGTAACTCTTTTTTCTTTTTGCCTCATTTTGTATGATTCTCAATGGTTTTGTCGGATCAACTGGAACACCCATCCAACATTTGCCGCGTACATTTCAACAACAACTCCTCATAAAAAAGAGCAATCGAAAAAACTATGGCTCACAAATTGTTTCACTCACAGATTTTTCGATTGACCTTCGTTTAAACTATGTTTAAACCGGAAACAAACCCGGGATTCCTACTTTACCCCCAAGAGGTAATCTCTCTCACTAATAGGGGATGATCTGACGAATCTTTCACGTTCACGATAATTTTCATCTGTTCAAAAAAACGTTTTATCCTCTCGTCAATTCCGGCAACATAAATCATTTTTATCCCGCACTCCGCAAGCCATTGGACGAAATAATTCACATTCCAGTTTTTCACCTCTCTATTTTTTATAGAAACAACCTTATCGTCTTCCGTCGTAATCGTCGATACTTTTATCGCTTTTTCCTCTATATTTCCACTAAGGTGGCAAAGTTGGTTATCTTCTAAAAACAATGCTGCTTTCATTCTTTTCTCTTAATAAATTGTATATGCTATATTTCATAAATTACACCGCTCTATACGGACAAAGGAGCAAAAAGGTTTATTCTTTACACGTTAATCTCACTTGGCATTTGTCGTAAAAAGTATACAATTACACGCAGAAATTACAGTTATTAATAATCCAGACACGAGCACAATCAAAGAAAAAGTACCTTTTACAGAGAATCGCACTCATCGGGTAAGTCGTATTCGTTCCTTTTTTACACGAGAACCTACTGAAGACCCACTGTAATCCTACCCAAGAAATACAGTAACCCTACACAGCCTCCGTTCTTGCTCCGTTTCTCCTGTAAAGATCCTATAATCTTTCATATAGAAACATAGGAGCGAAACTGTTCATACAACGCCCACATAGTATATTTTCCCAAGAACTTCCTCGGCTCTTCTTTGGGATTTCAGTAGTAAAAGGTCATATTCAGAACTTCCAAAATCTCTCTTTTGAGATTAAAAACCTATATTTGAAACCCGATAAGAAAAACGTTTCTTATTAGTTTCAATATCAAAGCATATATTTACGATTAAATGTTAGCATGCACATACATAAGCAAAGGGAAGTTCGGACTCCAAGAGAAGCCGATACCTCAAATAAAGGATTCACGAGATGCCATCGTGCGGGTCACGCTTGGAAGTATTTGTACCAGTGATCTACACATCAAACACGGAAGTGTACCCCGGGCAGTACCGGGCATTACCGTTGGGCACGAAATGGTGGGCGTTGTAGAACAAACGGGGAGTGACGTTACTACCGTGAAACCCGGGGACAGGGTGGTCGTGAACGTGGAAACTTTTTGTGGAGAGTGCTTTTTCTGCAAAAAGGGATTCGTGAACAACTGTACCGATCCCAATGGCGGTTGGGCTTTGGGGTGCCGCATTGACGGCGGACAGGCTGAATATGCGCGTGTCCCCTATGCCGACAGCGGACTCAACCGCATTCCCGATACGGTGAGCGATGAACAGGCTCTTTTCGTGGGCGATGTACTTGCCACCGGATTCTGGGCTACACGCATTTCGGAGATCACGGAAGACGATACCGTACTCATCATTGGAGCCGGACCAACCGGAATATGTACTCTGCTTTGCGTGATGCTAAAGAAACCGAAACGAATTATTGTCTGTGAACAATCCCCGGAAAGGATTCAGTTTGTCCGGGAACACTACCCCGATGTACTGGTGACCGAACCGGAACGATGCAAAGAATTCGTCCTTCAGCATAGTGATCATGGAGGGGCTGACGTGGTACTGGAAGTAGCCGGAAGCAATGACACCTTCCGCACGGCATGGGAATGTGCCCGTCCCAACGCCATCGTAACCGTGGTCGCTCTTTACGACAAACCGCAATTCCTACCTTTACCCGATATGTACGGCAAAAACCTTACTTTCAAAACCGGGGGCGTGGATGGGTGCGATTGCGCCGAAATCCTTCACTTGATAGAAGAAGGCAAAATTGATACCACCCCACTCATCACTCATCGATTTCCATTAAACGAAATAGAAGAGGCATATCGCATTTTCGAGAATAAACGGGATGGCGTGATAAAAGTAGCGATAACAGGGAAAGAAAGCTGAAGCTAAAAAGAGGATAGATTTTCACCTATCCTCATAACCATTCACAAGTAGTTTTCGAATGCCTGACGCATCTACTAACGACTTTGGTTTTCAAAAACAAGTCCTACAAAAGTAGCACTTCAAATACGCCTACGCAGTAGAATTCTCATCCAAAGGATGTAATTAACAAGTCGCGTACCGCCCTATCAAGTTGGAGTTCATAGGGTACGCGAATAGGCGCAAGTCCAGTTAACGCTTTAAATCCGACATGCTGAACAACTGGACATTTTCCACTTTTGGGATTTTCAGCTGTCGACAAAATCTTTTAATTCTACATATATCAGCATCATTATGGTAACTAAATTGCCATTTCAAATATTCCGGATCAACCACATTGTCTAGAATAGCCTCAAAATAGGGCAAATCCACGTCACTCAGAGAATGTCCAAGTACCGTTATCTCCTGCAATTCCCGCAATGACTTGAAAAATCCCCAATTCCGGTCTATAATCTCTCCGCATCGTTTCACGTTTTCTTTGTAATAATCCTCCAAACGCTCTTCTATCAAATCCACGGCATAATACCTGACAGGAAACCGCCAGTTACCTTTTGTTTCATTTTCCAAAAAGAAAGCCAAATAAACCAACTTATCATTCGCGAAATACCTTCCGTTTTTTCCTTTCAAATTAGGACGATACCTTCTTCTGTTTCTGTTTTTATAAATCCACTCATCAAAAGCCGCCTCATCATCCTCCACACGATGTCCCAACACCAGCTTACCAAACCTTTGTCTTCGATCTCCATGTATATACACGATTTGCTCCCGTGGAATGCCATATTCAGTTTCAAGAAACAATGTATAATTGAAGTTTAAAAAAGCTGCATCCCCATCAAGTTGCAACATTTTCTTCCTAAATCCCTTCTCGTAATGCACGGTATTAATCCAGCGATGGAAATGATACTGCATCTCGACAGAACACTCCTTCACAATATCGCTTACCCGCTCTATAATTGCATGGAAATTCGCACCAGAACCACCTTCTTCCTCGTGCAACTCCGATAAATCCTCATCCACGAAGTCAAATACCCGTTCCCGATTCAACTCGCCGAGGTATCTCTCGAAATCGCTCCACAAACATTTACAAGCCCATGTATTCCTCGGGGCAGGCAAAGCACGCCCGTATTGCAGGCAAAGCAAATAATCTTTTATAGACTGAAAATTATTCATCATTGACCTTGGCCCGAAAAACAACTCAAACATCTTTAGCGCAAAGTCATCATGTCTGATTAAATACCCCCTGAAATCCCAATAAGTGGATTTCGCCCCGTGGTATCGATCAAATCCATTTCCTATCACGTAAAGATGCCTGACAGGTTCTCCGTTAATCAAGTTCTTAAGCATAAAGGCAAATATAAACGATAAGGTAAAGTTAAACAAAGTGACTGATAAATGCGAATACTCGTGCATGAAAAGATTTTTTGAATAAAGATTCCTTGTTGTCAGAAATTTATAGTATTTTTGATATTATGAAACCAACCAACATCACCCGGGAAGAAATGTGGGCAAGGCAATGCCTGGCGGCAGAGGATATTGATTATGCCGTGTGGGAGCGGGATAAGGCGGTGTTACACCAAATGGAGAGAATCAGCCGGAGTTGTTCGTTTGTGGTTGACGTATATAAAGGCAAATATGTTTTCGCTTCCTCGAATTTCGCGGATTTACTAGGGTATGACAGCCGTAAAATCAGCACGCTGGAAAGACAGGGGGATTATTTGGAGTCCCGTTTCCACCCGGATGATTTCTCGCAACTGGAAAAATTGCAGATAAAACTAAGCCGGTTTATATATAGTTTGCCTCTCGAACAGCGGAATGATTATTGCAATATTTACAGCTTCCGGGTGCGGAATGCCAAAGGACAATATGTACGGGTGGTCAGCAGGCAACAGGTACTGGAACAGGAGCGCACGGGAAAAGCGTGGTTGATCGTGGGGAATATGGATATCGCTGCCGACCAAAAAGAACACGGGCAGGTAGACTGCACGGTGCTTAATCTTAAAAACGGGGATATGTTCTCCCCGACTCTATTATCCTCACCGCAAATCAATTTGACCGAACGGGAAATAGAAATACTACACTTGATACAGGGTGGATTGCTAAGCAAGGAGATCGCTTGCAAACTCGGTATCAGCATCCACACGGTGAATATTCACCGTCAGAATCTTCTTCGCAAACTAGACGTGCAGAATTCGATTGAAGCGATCAATAAAGGAATAGATTTAGGGCTTTTAAAATAATTGCTCTAAAAAATACCCGAAAGGGTATCAATTTACTCTTCAAAATAAAAACGATACCCGAAAAGGTACTAAAAGAGAAAACATCAAAAAAATATTGTCACGTGGATTATTGAGATAGCTATAAATAACTATTTACTGCCTCCCCCTGTTGAATTAACTTTGTTCCTCTTTTCGTGCATTTTTATATAACTAAGGAGAGGTATATGATATTCAACAAGACAGAAGAACAGGAGAAAGAGTATTTACGGCAGATCATCGGTATCATCAACGATACGATAAACAACACGGACAAGTCGGTAAAAGAGCACGTGGATACTTTGAAGGAGTACAAGGATTACCTATGGTCGAACAAGGACATCGACCCTCACGAGATACGCTCCATGCGGGAGAGCATCCTGCGCCATTTTGCATCGGGCGAAGGGGTGATTCATAAACGAGAGCGGTTGGGGAAGATTCTGGATATTCCCTATTTCGGGCGGATAGATTTCAGGGAGAGGAAAGAGGGCAGCGCAACGATGCCTCTCTATATCGGGATACACACGTTCTACGATGCCGACCAAAAGATGAACCTGATCTATGACTGGCGGGCTCCTGTTTCGAGTATGTTTTACGATTACGAACTGGGAGAAGCAGCTTATTTTTCCCCGGCGGGAGAGATCTGCGGGGAGATTTCGCTCAAACGGCAATACCGCATTCGCAACGGGAAAATGGAATACATGATAGAGAGTTCCCTGACCGTTCACGACGACATCCTGCAAAAGGAGTTGAGTGCCAACGCCGACGACAAGATGAAAAACATCGTGACCACGATTCAGCGGGAACAGAACCGGATTATCCGTAACGAGGATGCCCCCGTGCTCATCATACAGGGAGTGGCAGGATCGGGCAAGACCTCCATCGCCCTGCATCGCATCGCTTACCTGCTCTACACCCTGAAAGGGGATATTTCTTCCAAGGATATATTGATCGTTTCGCCCAACAAAGTCTTTGCCGATTATATTTCCAACGTGCTTCCGGAACTCGGCGAAGAAACCGTACCCGAAACCAGCATGGAACAGATTCTCTCGGGGATACTCGACCATAAATACCGCTACCGCAATTTCTTCGATCAAGTAACGGAATTACTCGGGAAACCCGCCCCGGACTTTATCGAGCGGATACAATACAAGGCGTCGTTCGAGTTCATCTCGCTGCTGGACAAATTTATCCTGTACATGGAGAACCACTATTTCAAGGCGACGGATGTAAAACTCACGCGGCTGATTACCATTCCGGCTGAATTTATCGAGGAACAGTTCCGGCGATTCAACCGCTATCCCATGCGCCAGCGATTTGAAACCATGACGGACTATATTTTAGACCGGATGAAAGTCAAATACGGTTTCACGGTAACCACGGCGGAGAGGAATCTACTGAAGAAGGAGATACAGAAAATGTTCACGGGCAACAATGACCTGCAAGTGTACAAAGACTTCTTCGGGTGGATCGGGAAGCCCGAGATGTTCAAGACGCGCAAGAACCATACGTTGGAATACGCCGATCTGGCACCTTTAGCGTACTTGCACATGGCATTGGACGGGAACGCAGCCTGCCACCGGGTAAAACACCTCCTGATCGACGAGATGCAGGATTATTCCCCGGTACAGTACAAGGTCATCCAAAAACTTTATCCCTGCCGAAAAACCATTCTCGGGGATGCCTGCCAATCGGTGAATCCTTACGGCTCGTCGACTGCCGACATGATCCGGAAAGCGTTCGTCACGGGCGAGGTGATGAAACTATGCAAAAGTTACCGTTCCACTTTCGAGATTACCGATTTCGCGCAAAAGATTCAGACCAACGACGAGCTGGAACCCGTCATGCGCCACGGGGAACACCCCGCCATTCTTCAATTCACCGACCCGGGAGAAGAAATTGCCGGCATCGCCGGTCTGCTATCGATATTCAAGGCATCGAACCACAAATCCCTCGGGATCATATGCAAAACCGAAGAACAGGCAAAGGAGATGACCGAAAAACTCAAGACATACACGGACGGCATTTATTTCCTTTCCAACCAAAGCTCCGCTTTTGCCAAAGGCATTATCGTCACATCAGCCCACATGGCAAAGGGGCTGGAATTCGATGAGGTAATCGTCCCCCGGACGGACGACAAAAACTACAACACCCCCATCGACAGGAGTATGCTCTACGTCGCCGCCACCCGGGCAATGCACCGGCTGACACTCACTTGCCACGGGAAAGCGAGCCGTTTTATTCCTCCGACCAGTCTTTGCACACGTCAATCCACCCCGTGCACCCGGAGCAATCTTCCAGTTCTTTGATCGACAATTCGACGGCACTGTTACTCGTTCCCGCTGCCGGATAAACCACATCAAAGCGCTTGAGGGATACATCCAGAAACACCTTCGTCCCCGGGGGAATCACGAACGGGCACACGCCTCCGGGAGCGTGTCCCACGTATTGTTCCACCAGTTCTCCCGGAATCATTTTCGCCTTCTGGTGAAAATGTGCCTTATATTTTTTATTATCGATCTTGGCGTCCCCGGCAGTAACGATCAGTATGGCTTCCTCGCCCAGCAGGAACGACATCGTTTTGGCTATCCGTTCCGGCTCACAACCGACCGCAACAGCCGCTTCCTCGACGGTAGCACTCGATTGATCCAGCACCATCACCCGCTGTCCCAAACCGAGGGTATCGAAGTATTGTTTTACTTTTTCCAATGACATAAGCGAACCTCTCTTCTTTATTTTACCTGGCAAATATAGGCAATCAGACAATTATAAACTACCTTTGCCGGGAACAAAATTGCTGAACGCATGGAAGCACAATTCATTACCCTGACCCGGGAGAACATCGACAAAGAACATATCTGTTGCGCTTTTTCCGACAAGAAATGCAAGGACAGCTACGCGCTGAAAAAGGAATGGCTGAAAAAGGAATTTGACAACGGGTACGTCTTCCGCCGACTTGACGAACGGGCAAAGGTCTTCATTGAATACGGTCCCGCGGAAAAAGCATGGCTCCCGGTGGAGGCTCCCGGCTATCTGATGATCAACTGCCTTTGGGTTGCCGGGCAATACAAGGGCAAAGGATACGCCAAAGCCTTGCTGCAAAGCGCCATCAACGATGCCATAGCACAAGGCAAAGACGGTTTGGCGACCGTGGTCGGCACGAAGAAATTCCCGTTCATGGGCGACACCAAATGGTTCCTCCTGCAAGGATTCGAAGCCGTGGAGAAACTCCCTTCCGGATTTAGCCTTCTCGTGAAAAAGATCACCCCCAAAGCGGCAACCCCCAAATTCAACGCCAGCGTGCTAAGCGGCGAATGTCCGGACAAAGAGGGACTGGTCGTCTACTACTCCAATCGTTGTCCTTTCACGGAATACCATATCCGGGAATCACTGGTCGAAACGGCTCGGAACAGAAACATCCCGCTGAAAATCATCAAGCTGGAAACCATGGAGCAAGCCCAAAATGCCCCGACTCCCGCCACGATATTCAGCCTGTTCTACAACGGCAAATTCATCACGACGGACATCAGCGCCTGCATGGATAGCAGGTTTGACAAATTATCGCTACATTTGTAGCGCGAACATTGAACAAAAGAACATTCATCGACTTATGAAACTCTGCATATAGCTACGCTCCACGAATAGCACTTACCAAACAAAGCTATTCAGCCGTAACGGATCATCCCGATCCGGCAGAGAGTTTTATATTCAATTATTTACATCAACGAATGACCCTATATCATTCGTGCTATTCTCATTGAGCGATGAATTATACTTACAAACAAATCTGGCTCATCAACTATCCCGTGATGATGAGCATATTAATGGAGCAATTAATCAATATCACCGATGCCGTTTTTCTCGGGCACGTCGGCGAAGTGGAACTGGGGGCATCCGCCCTCGCAGGAGTCTATTACATGGCTATCTATATACTGGGGTTCGGGTTCAGCCTCGGGCTGCAAGTCATGATCGCACGCCGCAACGGGGAGCAACAATATGAAAAGACAGGCAGGACATTCTTTCAAGGCTTGTTCTTCCTCGGTGGACTGGCAGTAACCCTCATCTTCATCTCCGCCCTCGTGTCCCCAACTCTCTTGAAATACTTTATCCGTTCGCCCAAAATCTACCGGGCTGTAGTGGATTACCTCGACTGGCGGTGCTTCGGGCTACTCTTCTCGTTTCCATTTTTGGCATTCCGTTCCTTTTACGTCGGGATCACCAAAACCACGGTTCTGACATTGGCGGCAATAATCGCCGTACTCATCAACATCCCTTGCAACTACCTGCTCATTTTCACGTTCGACCTCGGCATATCGGGAGCGGCAATGGCGTCCTCCTTCGCGGAGGCAGGTTCTTTGCTCATCGTGGTCATTTACACGCTTTGCAAAACGGACAAGGTAAAATACGGGCTGCAAGCCGTCTACGACCGAAAACTATTGAAAGCCGTACTCCATCTCTCGAAGTGGAGCATGATGCACTCCTTCGTCAGCGTGGCACCGTGGTTTCTGTTTTTTATCGCCATCGAACGCCTCGGGGAAGTCCAACTGGCGGTATCCAACATCACCAGAAGCGTTTCCACGATCTTCTTCGTGATCGTCAATTCGCTGGGAGCCACGACGGCATCTCTCGTGAGTAACTTGATCGGCGAGGGCAAGAGCGACCAACTTTTCCCGCTTTGCCGCAAGATACTAAAGCTGGGGTACGCCATCGGCTTGCCACTGATTGCGCTTGCCATACTGCTCAACCGGCAAATCATAGGCTGCTACACGGATAACCCGCTATTGGTCGGAATTGCCTTCACCCCGTTCATCGTCATGCTGCTAAACTACATCTTCGCGGTACCCGGCTACGTGTATATCAGTGCTTTATCCGGCACGGGCGACACCCAAACGGCTTTCATCTTCCAGGTGACCACCATCGCCGTCTACCTGATTTATCTCTACCTGCTCTGTTATTGTTTCACCGCCCCGTTAGCGGTGTACTTGATGGCAGAGTACGTGTTTGTTGCCATGCTGGGCATTCAGTCGTACCTGTATTTAAAAAAGAGTCTATAAAGTCCATAAGGTCTGTAAAGCCTGTAAGACTTTACAGACCTCACCTATCCATGTACAGCCCGAAGCGATTCCCCTCGCTATCCATGCACACGGCAAAATGTCCCTTGTAATCCGATTCTATCCTTGTTTTCGGGATGACCACTTCTCCCCCTTTTTTCCGCGCCCTCCGGATGCTTTCCTCGATACTTTTGCAACGGAAATGCACGAGCACCCCGCCCGCGGAAGGATTGAAATCAGGAACCGAGGCAATTGCCCCCATCGTTTGCCCGTCTTCGACAAAACACGCCATTTTCTCGTGCTCATATTCAAAGATAGTAAGTTCCAGATCGAGTACACTCTCGTAGAAATCGATAGCCCGCTGGAAATCGACAGCAGGAATCTCAAAAAACGCAATTAAATTTTTCATATAGCTTTCTTTATTGGTTATCTCCTTTACATACGGGAGAAATAATCGGAATAAGGTGCGCAAACGGCAAGATATTCCGCCGGGGTATAACCGGAAAAAAGTTTAAACTCTCGGATCATGTGGGATTGATCGGAGAACCCGCAAGCGTAAGCCACCTGTGCGAAGGGTGTCGCCACGTCTTGTTGCAACATAAACAACGCCCGCTGCATCCGCACGATTCGCACGAATTCCTTGGGTGTCGTTCCCATGTAGTCCGTGAACACCCGCCGCAACTGCTTGTCCCCGAGACAAGCGACACTCGACAAGCGAGGAATATCCACCCGCGGGCAAACCTCGATCTCGTGCAACACGGCTGCCACCCGCTTCATCTCGTACCCCGGGAACGTGTATAAACGGCGAATCAAGAAACTCTCTATCAATCGGATGCAATCATCATGCTCCTCCGCGTCGCCTACTTGCCTCGTCAGCTCCTTGAACTCCTTATCTTCCACCTCGTCCATCGCCACGCTCTGCCCGTGGAACAACCGCACCGGGATATGCAGGAAAGCCTTGGCGGCATGAGGCTGAAAGACCACGGTAATCATCTCCAGCCGTCCCGTCGAGAGGACATCCGAGAACCCCACCGTGTGCCCGCAGATCATCGTCCGGGGCTGCAACCGTCCCTCCTCTGGCAGAAACAGCGACTCCCCCCTGTGGAACACCAGCTGCACGCACCCGATAGGCAACACCCGTTCACGGACGGGCACAACCCCGTCAATCTCCAAAATCCAGTAATGCCGGACATAAGGAGCCAAAGCCGGGGCGGGTTTTATCATTCGGAATGATTGCATTCAAAAACAGATTTTTAAACAATACAACAAAGATAACGCATTACACCTTTGATGTATTGTAAAAAAGGGACATTTTTTCAGTCCCTTGAAGTAATCTCTGACAGCAAAAGCGTCTGATCCGACTTCTCCTTCACGTTCACGATAATCTTGACTTGTTCAAAAAAACGCTTAATCTTCTCGTCAATACCGGAAACGTAAACCATCTTAATCCCGCGATCAACAAGCCACGATATAAAAGAATTAAAGTTACGGATCTTCACCTCGCTGTTTTTAATAGAAACAACTTTATCTTCTTCAGTGGTAATGGTTGAGATTCTGATTTCCTTTCTGCGCACGTTCTCGTCGAGGTTGCAAAGGCGGTCATTTTCAAGGAACAAAGCTGCTTTCATAACTTTATCTTTAAGGGGTTATACATACCTTTATGACAAAAATCACACCACGAAACCCATGTTATGAAAACATTAAGAATTTATTGTAAACTTTTAAAGATACATGACATTCCCCCGCAGGTATCTAAAATATTTTTCGCATATTTGTAAAAACCAACACGATTAACACACTATGAGAATAGCCATCATTATCATTACCACAACCATCGTATGCCATTCATGCAAAGACAAGACACCTGACAAAACGATCACTATTGGGCACGCCCTGCCTGGCATGGCAGAGATCACTGCCAATAAAAATACCAAAGAAACAACAATCATCCTACAAATAGATGGAGAGTGGGCACTATTCGAGGCTTCTTCCATTGATGCGCTCGACGCCATGCAATCCCCTCTCACCAAGGGCAATTCCGGTAGCAAAATGCCCCACCGCATTACCATTCCCACCCCGGAAAAAAAATATTACCGGCTCGTCACCCCGAAAGAAACGTTCACTTTCTCGGAGAGGCAACTCCCCATGGCAGGCGGTTACAACTTCCGGGATCTGGGAGGCTTTCCCACCCGTGACGGGCGGCACGTCAAGTGGGGCAAGCTGTTCCGTTCCGACGACCTGCATCACCTCACGGAAGACGACCTGCACTACTTGTCTAGTATCCCCGTGACCTCCGTCGTGGATTTCCGGGGACCTAACGAGATCGCCAACGCTCCCGACAAATTGCCTGCCTCCATCCGCCACGCCGACAAACTATCCATCGAGCCGGGCAACGTGCTGTCCCTCGTCAGTTTCTCCGAACTCGATCCCGTGCAACTGGACAGCCTCATGACACAGATATACGTCCACCTCGTCACCGAACCGGCATTCATCGACCGCTACCGGACGTTCTTCCGCTTCTTGCAAGACAGCACCCGCACCCCCCTACTATTCCATTGCTCTGCCGGAAAAGACCGCACGGGCACGGCTGCCGCCCTCATTCTCTACGCACTGGGCGTCGACGAGGCGGTCATCATGAATGATTACCTCGCCTCCAACCATTACCTCGGCGATAAATACGCCAAGGAACTGGCGCAGAACCCCAGTCTTAAATCCGTGCTCACGGTAAAACGGGAATTCCTGCAAGCCGCAATCGACCGGATAAAACAAGACCACGGCACCGTGGAGAATTTCCTCGTCAAAGAATTAAATGTAGACATCCCCCGCTTCAAGGAGCTGTTCCTCTACTAATTTTGATTATCTTTGCCGCCCGATAAAACGAGCCATGAAAAGCAAACACATGAACAAACGGGCAACACACCGTCCCGGTATTTACTTCCGGGACATTCTCTTGTTCTTCCTCCTGCTGCTTGCCGGATGTAAACCCACGGAGAAGGAAATTGTCATCATCTCCACCAACGACATCCACGGGCACATCGACCAATTCCCGCAACTGGCAACGTTTGTCGAGCGCGTAAAGGCACGCCACCCGAACGTCATCCTCGTCGATGCCGGCGACCGTTTCACGGGTGATCCCTACGTCGATTACGCCGACGAACGGGGTAAACCGATCATCACCATCATGGACTCGCTCGGCTATTCCGTCGGCACATTCGGCAACCACGAGTTCGACTACGGGCAGCGGATTCTCCGCCAACGCATCAACGAGGCATCCTTCCCCATTGTCTGTGCCAACATCAACTCTTCCCGAGCCAAGCTAGACACCGTCCCGCCTTACTACACCATCACCGTCGGCGAGCTACGGCTCTGCTTCCTCGGCATCGTCGAAACCAGCAAGGGCACGCCCGACGCCAATCCCACGCACTTCGACAGCATCACCTTCGACGACTTCCGACAGACCGCCTCCCGCTACAAGTATTTAAAACAAGAATGCGATGCCCTCATCGGTCTTACCCACCTCGGCATCCACTCCGACTCCATCCTAGCCACGCATATGCCCGAGCTGGATGTCATCATCGGCGGGCACACCCACACCTTGCTCGACAAGCCCAAGATCGTAAACAACGTTATGATCGGACAGACGGGGGCGACATTAACCCACGCCGGGATTACCATCCTGAAATTCTCCGGCAAAAAACTCACCCAACGCTCGTATCGCAGCGTTCCTATCGACACCATCACCGTGCTTCATCCCGCCACCCTTGCCCTCGTGAGGCATTTCCGTGACACCCCCCGGTTCGACACCATCGTCGGCACCACCTCCCGTCCCCTCACCGTCGAGGCGATAGCCCGCCTCCTCACCTCCGCCATGCGGCAAGCCGTCCTCTGCGACTTCGCCTTCTACAACTGCGGGGGAATTCGCGTATCGGGCATCCCGGCTGGTGACATCACATTGAAGACACTGCTCGCCATCGAACCTTTCGGCAATCACATCGTCGTCCAGGAGATGACTGTCGACGACATAAAACAATTGCTACTCAATCGCTTCAACGAACTCCTCCCCACTGTCTTCGACGACCTCTTCATGGGCGGCGGCACTTTCACCATCGTCCGGGACTCCTCGGGCAAAGGCATCGACGTCCTCCTCTGCGACCCGTCCGGCACTCCCCTCGTGCCAAACAAACGTTACAAAGTCGCCCTCAACGATTACATAAACGCCCGCTACGACTTCCCCGGCAAAGGCAACGGGATACACTCGGAAATTTCCGTCATAGAAACCCTGCTTACCTACCTCAAGCAACACGCTCCTCTATAAATCACATACCCACACTCCGGCGTTACACGTAATTAATACCCGCGTTGAACTATCCGCAAGCATTTCTTTAACCCATGAATAAACCGGGAATTGCCCGAAACGACTGAAATATCGAGTACGTTAAATTTACTTATTTTATACTAAAACGTGGGCGAACAGTAGGCGATAAACGGGCGAACAGTAGGCGATGCCTGTAGAAACCCGCCTAATAGCCACTCAAAACTCACCCCAAAAGCCAGCTCATCCCGGGAAATAGGGCTACTAATGCACAGATATAACTTTTTTATCCTATTCCCGCGCAAGTTTTATCTCTCCCGGTTGTCCAAACCCGTGACGAAAAGAGAAAAAACTAACAACATAAACCATGAGAAGAACCAGTTTCATTATTTTAGGGATACTATCCATCCTTCTGATTCCCTCCCTGTCCGGTGCACAGGACAAGTTCACGGATTTTCTGAGAAAAGAACTACACGCCCAAATGGACGAGCTGAAAAAGCAAGAATTTCCCCCGTACTACATGAACTACCGGGTGGTAGACGAACAGTATGCCCGGGTGGTCACCTCCTTTGGGGTACTGACCGCAAAAGAGAATAACCGGGAACGCACGCTGGTACCACAAATCAGAATCGGTAGTCCCGAGTTTGACAACTTCAAGATCAAGCAGATGGGAACCCCCATTTCCCGTTTCCACGGACCGTCATACGCAGTGCTTCCCACGGACGAGGACGGCGAGAACGCCACACGGCAAGCCATCTGGCACGAGGTAAACAATCGTTACAAGTTCGCCATCGACGCCTACCAGACGGCAAGAGCCGAAACCACGATCAACGTGGCGGAAGAGGACAAGGCGCCCTGTTTCTCCGGAGCACCCGCGGAAAAATACTACGAGGCTCCGCTTCCCGCCGACCGGACGACCGTAGACCTCGATGCATGGGAAAAGCGGCTGAAAGAAATCTCGGCAATATTCAAGAAACACCCCAAGATATTGCGGGGGGACGCCTCCTTCCGCTACACGGTGAAACGCATCTACGTGCTAAACACCGAGGGAACGGAAGTCGTGCAGAACCTCACGTATGCCCGCATCATGGTGCAAGGAGCCACGAAAGCGGACGACGGAATGGAATTGCCGCTCGTACTTTCCTATTTCGCCCATACACCGGAGGGACTCCCCTCGAACGAGCAAATCGTGAAGGACGCCAACACGATGGCGGACAAACTGATCGCCTTGCGGGACGCCCCGATCGTCGATCCCTACACGGGACCCGCCATCCTGTCGGGCAGTGCCAGCGGGGTATTCTTCCACGAGATATTCGGTCACCGCATCGAGGGACAACGCATGAAAAGCGACAAGGACGCCCAGACATTCAAGAAAATGGTAGGCGAATACGTGTTGCCCGCCCACCTGCAAGTATTCTCCGACCCGACACTCAAGAACTACGCCGCGCAGGACATGAACGGCTATTATAAATATGACGACCAAGGTGTAAAAGCAGAAAGAGTGGACGTCGTGATCGACGGCAAGCTAAACGACTTCCTGATGACCCGGACGCCCCTCGACGCGCATCCCCGCAGTAACGGGCACGCCCGTGCCGACATCGGCTACGATCCCGTGTCGCGGCAATCCAACCTTGTGGTAGAGAGTTCCGACCCGAAAACAGACGAAGAACTGCGCCAATTGCTGGTTGCCGAGATCAAGAAACAAGGCAAAGACCGGGGCTATTTCTTCAAAAGCGTGACGGGAGGCTTCACGATGACCAACCGCCGCGGGGCAAATGCCTTCAACGTCACGCCCCTCGAGGTTTACGAGGTATATGCCGACGGTCGCCCCGACAAACTGGTGCGGGGAGTAGACCTCATCGGGACGCCCCTCTCCATGTTCTCGAACATCATCCACGCCGGCAAAGTGCCCGAGATATTTACCGGGACGTGCGGGGCTGAATCGGGAGGAATTCCGGTGACAGCCACCTCTCCGACTATTCTCGTCCAAAAAGTAGAAATGCAGCGCAAGGCGAAAGCCTCCGACCTGCCCCCTATCCTGGAGAAACCATGAGAATAACCGAAGTACAAACCTTTAACCCTTGATGACATGAAAAGATTTATCCTCTATATAGTATTCCTCTTCCTTCTCGGAAGCCTGTCCCCGGTCACCGCACAAACGGACAAAGACAACGTTATTATCAAAGCCATGCAGGACGAGTTGCAACGTAGCATGGAACAACTGAGCCTGCCCAAGGTGCAGAAACCGTTCTTCATCTCGTACGCTACCGGGGCATCCCGACATTTCGAGATAGAGGCAACGCTGGGTGCCATCACACGATCGACCGAGAAACCGAACCAGCTGGTAGGTTCCGTCAAACTACTGCTGGGCGACTACAAGGAAAACAGCGACAGCCGTTACCTCGGCAGACATACCCGGGTAATCCTGTCCATGGAACCGGATTACGACCTGCTCCGCCAAGATTACTGGCTCGCCACGGACTACGCCTACAAGAATGCCTCCCGCGAGTGGATTACCAAACGAAGTATGCAGAAACGGAACGTGCAGACGGGCGAAGAAACCCGGCTCCCCGACCTCGTGCAGATAGAAGCCCGGGAAAAGATCATCACACCCCAAGTGCCGTTCGTTTACAACCGGGAACTATGGGAAGACAACCTGCGGGCGTTATCGGCGATCTTCGCTTCCTACCCGGAATTGTATAACTCTTCCGTGCAATTGTCGGGTACGGACATGGAAGTGTACCTCACGACCTCCGAGGGCAGCGTGGTAAAACAGCCCGTACGCATCGTGACCCTTCATGCCGAAGCCACCACCCGCACGGAAGACGGTATGCAAATCAAAGATGCCCTCGGGATCACGGCTCGCGTACCGGAAGAATTGCCGTCGCTGGCAGAATTGAAAAGCAGAATCGAGAAATTCGCCGAACAACTCACCGCACTGAAAAAGGCGGAAACCATTGACCCGTATTACTGCGGTCCCGTCCTGTTCGAGGGAAGTGCTGCTGCTTCCATCCTGCGGGAGAACCTGCTGAGCCAGGAAGGACTGTTCGCCTACCGCACCCCGCAAGATCCCCGCACGGCATCGCAATACAAGGTGAACTCCATCGCACCCCGCATGGGTCTGAAGATCATCGACAACCGGTTGACTGTCAAGAATTACAGCACGCTGGGCAAATACAACAACACCCCGCTGTACGGAGCCTACGAGATCGACGCCGAGGGAGTAGTCCCGCCACAGGAAGTCACGCTGGTAGAGAACGGCATCCTGAAAAATCTGCTGAACGGGAGAGTTCCCACGCTGAATTGCGAGAACACGACCGGAAGTTCGAGGTATATCGTTTCCGCTCGGGAGATAGCGTACAAGACAGCCCCCGGCACCATCCACGTGTCGGCGAGGAACGCAGTGAAACCGGAAACGCTGAAAAAGAACCTGCTGAAAATAGCCAAATCAGAAGGTTTGCCGCACGCCTACATCGTGCGCAAGATAGCCGGGAACGCCACCCGTATCTATAAGGTAAACGTGAAAGACGGCAGCGAAACCCTCGTGCGCACGGGAGAGATCATGCCGATCACGCTGTCGCACCTGAGAAGATTGAGCGCAATCTCTAACAAAGAAAACGTGGCAAATTACCTGCTCGACGGGGAAGTGATGTCGTCCATTATCTACCCATCTGCCCTCTTGCTGGAAGATATTGAAATCAAAAAGGCGGAAGTAAAGAAAGAAAGCGAGCCGGCACTCCGCTTCCCGTTAACAATTTATTTTGAATAATTCTATTATATTTGCATCGTATCGATTCATCAACATTCTAATATACAAAACAATACAAGGAACAGCCGTGTAGCTGTAAAGACTAAAAATATCGCGTTCGGCGATACCATCGATTGACTGTTTTTTGACCCGGAAGTTGTGCATGTGTGAGAAATTGAGAATAAAAGCTATCCTTGAAGGCGACCAACGAGCCTTCAAGGATTTGGTAGACGATTATAAAGTGATCGTCGTCAACACTTGTTACGCTTTTGTTCACGACAAGGAAGAAGCCGAAGACCTCGCGCAGGAAGTATTCATACAAGTGTACGAATCCCTCGACAAATTCCGGGGAGAATGCAAACTCTCCACGTGGTTATACCGCATAGCCGTCAACAAAGCCATCAATTACAAGAAATCCGTCCGGTACAAGATGAAAAGGATACGCCTCGAGGGGGACACCTCCATATCCATCGCCTCGAAAGACGATCTGGCACAAGAGAAAATAGAGAAAGAAGAAATCATATCACATCTCCACCAGGCGATCAAGAACCTGCCCGAAAGGCAGCGGATCGCCCTGGTTTTAAATAAATATGAAGAACGCCCCTACAAGGAAGTCGCGGAAATTATGGGCATCTCCCTCGCTTCCGTCGAATCCCTCCTGTTCCGGGCAAAAAGCTATTTGGAAAAATATTTCAGTAACTATAAAAACGATTTGACATGACAACGGGTAGCAAGAACAAGTTATTTTACTGGTTTAATATCATCTTTCTGATGGTAAATACCGCTCTTCTGGTTTTCTTGTGGCAGAACACGAGCCGGGAACAACCGGCAGAGAACACGAGCCAAGAATTGAACATGGAATTTTTAAGAGAAGAACTCGAGTTGACGGACGAGCAATACGCCCAACTCATGGAACTGGACCAACAAGTGCTCAAGAGGCACGAAACCGTCCTGAAACTGCTTTGCCAGAACCGCTACCGGCTACTGCACGAGCTGGCAAAACCTGAACCCTCCATGGAAGAACTGACCAACACGGCGAGGTCGGTCGGGTTCCTGCACCGGGCATTGAAAAAGCAGACCATATACCACCTGCTGAACGTGAAAAAAATCTGTACCCCGGAACAGTCCAAGAAACTGAACAAGATATTTATCGACATTCTGGAGATCGACAAACACTGCACGGAGTGCAAAACCAAATGCAGCAAAAGCGAGAAAAAGGAAAAATGCCGACGCTGCACGAAAGCCTATACTTACGACAACCAAGCCGAGGACAGGCTCCGACAGCAAGAAAGAGATTCCCTGCTGTAAAAAAAACGAATACCCCGCGCAAGTAATCTTGCCACCCGTTGTCTAAACAAACAAATACCTAATATCAAGCGTCATGAAGTGGGAAAATGCAATTCAAAAAGATAGAGTCAGGACGGTATCGCCCGATTTCACGGATCAGGTGATCGCCCGCCTTTCCAAACTGCGCGTACACGAGTTTCGGTTCAAGAAACGTTACCTCGGGATGAGCGTGGCAGCCGGCATCATTATGGGGATGATTATGCTCGGGTTGCAACATTACGTGGAGCACACGCAGAGCCGTGACTCGATGCTCAAAGAATGGATCGGGCAATACCATCTCGACGACATGAACCTAGAGAAAATGGACATCAATCTGTTTTGACGAATACCTAATACCAACTTAACCTACAAACACAATTAACTATGAGTCTTTATCGTTTCATTTTTCTATGCTTGTGCATTTTTATCACAAGTCAACTTCCTGTAACTGCACAGGAAGCGGAAAAAAAGGTAAAATTCGAGGGTACTATCCTTGATTCCAAAACCGGAGAAACCCTCCCGGTCGTGGTAGTCCATATCAAAGAACTGAATATGTGGACGACCTCGAACCTCGAAGGCGTATTTACTTTCAAAAATATCAAACCGGGGACATACACCGTCACCGCCTCGTGCCTCGGGTACAAGGATTACGAGATGAGAATGGTACTCACGAAAGACGTGTTGAACTACAAACTGCGGCTGGAAGAAGAATCGCTCGCTATCAACGAGGTGACAGTGACCGCCAAATCGGGAGGAAAACTGAACAGTTCCTACTCGATCAACAAAACGGCTATCGACCACTTGCAGGCGACCAGCCTCACCGACATCATGCAGCTGCTCCCCGGAGTGTTGACCTTCAACCCATCGTTGACAAAGATCAACCAGATCACCATCCGCGACTTGCCCCCTATCACGAACGGAACGGCTGTCCCGAACACGACCAACGCACTGGGAACCGCCATCATCATCGACGGGGCACAACTCTCGAATGACGCCAATATGCAGACTCGCTCATCGGACAACAACGCTTTCTCCACGAGCAGCGAGGGAGGTATCGACACCCGTCAGATTCCGATCAACAATGTCGAGTCGATAGAAGTCATCAGCGGGGTCGCTTCCGCCGAATACGGGGACTTAACCTCCGGAGCCGTTATCGTGAAGACAAGAGCGGGACAGGCTCCCCTCGAAGTCGGGTTCAAAACCGACCCGAACATCAAACAGGTGAGCGCCACGAAAGGATTCGCCCTCGGGGAGAACAAAGGATTCTTCAACGCCAACATGGACTACTCCTACTCCAACAAAGACAACCGCTCGCCCTCCACGACCTTCAACCGGATCACGCTGGGACTGGGCTATTCCAACACCTTCAACAAAGACCGGACACCGCTTAGCTTCAACGCCAAATTCAACGGTCACATGACCCTCGACAAGCAGAAAGAAGACCCCGACATGAAACAAGATCGGTTGTACAAAGCCGAGGACAAACAGGCAAGCCTGAACCTCTACGGGAACTGGATGCTGAACAAGGCATGGATCACGAACCTGAAATACACGTTAGCCGGGTCATACGGCAAACAATACAACTACGAGAAGAAATGGAACTCCGGGAGTATGCAACCGACCACGTCGGCAACCGAAACGGGTCCCAACGTGGGGACATTCCTCCCGGCACAATACTTCAGCACGTTTTGGGTAGAGGGAAAACCTTACAGCGCCCAAGCCAAAGTGGTTGCCAACCTGTCCGGCAAATACGGCTCTCTCTACAACAGTGCTCTGATCGGTGCCGAATGGAAAGTAAAAGGCAATGAAGGCGACGGGAAACAATACGGGCAATACCAACCCGCTTCGGGATTACGTCCCCGCTCGTTCAAAGACATTCCTGCCATCCACGAGTATTCCTTTTTCGCGGAGAACAAATTGACCATTCCCTTGAGTAAACAACAATTCTTTGAACTCTCCACCGGGGTTCGCCTGTCCAATATCAGCACGGACGCCGCGGACTATGACATCATGGTCGATCCGCGTTTCAACGCCCGGGTAGTACTCTACGACCAGAAATGGAAAAAAGGAGGCTTGCAACACCTGAGTGTACGGGGAGGCTGGGGAATACAGCACAAGATGCCTACCATGTACTACCTGTACCCCGACCCGAGATACACGGACAGGATCGCTTTCCAATATATAAACGGCGACACGACGCTCGCGGTGTATCACACACAGGTCACCCCGACGGACAATCCCGACTTGAAAACCCCGGTCAGCACCAACATGGAATTCGGTGTGGACGTCAACCTCTACGGGATACGGGCAAACATAGCGTACTACCGCGAGAACCTGAAAGACGCGTTCAGCACCAGCAAACAAGTGATTCCGTTCCATTGGACACGACACAAAGACCTGAACATCGTGACCAAACCGGAATACATCAACGGGGAAATCGTCTATGACGACGGCAAAATAGCGGAATCATACCAGGACTCCATTTTTATCTCCTACGACAGTCCCAGCAACGGCAACCGCATCAAGAAATGGGGTGTGGAATACACCCTCGACTTCGGGATGATACCCGCTATACGGACTTCTTTGATCGCTACCGGGGCTTACCGCTACGAGAAGCGGACTGACCAAAGCCCGCTCATGCGTGACAAGTCGACCACCTCTTACGCCTACGCCGGTATCTACGCCGGAACGGACAACGGTGTCGACAACGGAAGAACAGCCCAACGTTTCAACACGAATTTCCAAATCATCACGCACATCCCCAAACTGCGGTTCATCATAAGCCTCACCACGCAATGCGTGTGGGTAGACAACAGTAAACGTACCTTCAGTTACAACGGGAAGAACATGATCTACATGAAAGACGAGGCAGGCAACATCGTCCCCGGCAACCCGAACAAGGATTCGCAACATAACAAGTACATCAACCCGACCCATTACATGGATCTCGCGGGTAATGTCTATACCTTCACGGACGAACACGCCAAGATGCCCGAGTTCCAGAACCTGATCCTCAGCTCCAAACCGAAATTCTTGTTGCAGGATAACCTAGATCCCTATTTCATGATGAATCTACACTTGACGAAAGAGATCGGCAAAAAGACGACTTTTTCGTTCTACGTGAACAACTTGACGAACTCGTCCCCGAAACGCTACTACCGTTCCACGGGACAACACCAGAAAATGAACTCCGACATCAGCTTCGGCGCAGAACTCAAGTTAAAATTCTAAACTCTGAATACCATGAAAAAATATATATACTCTCTTTTGGCTCTATTCTTTATGACAGGCTGTCTTAAAGACGAAAAGATATACACGGGCATTCAAGTCCAACTGGATTTCCCGGAAGAATTTGCCGATATGGACCGGACTCCGATCGTGGTGACCTTGCGGAACACGTCGAACGGCGTACAATACAAGAGCAACTGTAACGCGAATGGCACCGCCTCGTTCAACGCCGAATACGGATTCTACGAAGCGAGTTTCCAACACAAGCATATCGCGGACGATGGGGTCATCCACATCTTTAACGGGCGTTTCGAGAACATCGTCCTTTCCCGCGAAACAGAGGCACAAGCCGCCACACCTTTCCCGATGGAAATTATCACGGCGACCACGGCTCAAGTAATTATCAAAGAATTCTATCACTTCGGATGCATCGGCAATGACGGGAAAAATTACACGTACGACACGTACCTGAGCATCTACAACAACTCGAACAAAGTGGCTTACCTCGATAGTATTTGTATCGGGATGGTAACCCCGATGACTAGTAACTCGCCCAGCAAATTCGTTTACGATAATGGCGTCCTCATGGATTCGATACCATTAGATCAAATGGCATGGCAATTCCCGGGAACCGGCAAAGATTATCCCCTGCAACCGGGAGAAGAGTGCGTGATCGCTTACTCGGCAATAAATCACAAGGCACTTCATCCCAATTCCATTGACCTGTCAAAAGCAGATTACGCGTTCTGGACAGAGAAATTCGATATGAGTTCCGCCCAAGTACAGAAACCAGCCATCGGCGTAAAACACCTGGAGTGCATATGGAGGACAAAGGAAAATACCAAAGCATTCCCGATTGCAAATGCCGCTAAAGCAATGATCTTATTCAAGATAGAAGGAGTAACCGCCGCCCAATACGTGGCGAACCCCAAAAACATTACTAAAGCACCGGGCGGAACCTCATCATCATTGGATTACCTGAGAATACCAAAACAATGGGTTCTCGACGGAATCGAGTGTGTCACCAGCGCCGACAAGAACAACAAACGCCTGGTAACCCATGTCGACGCCGGATACTTCTTCATCGAGGGTGGTGCCGCCGGATGTGGTCTGGCTGCCATCAGGAAAGTCGAGGAAGTCGTGGATGGAAGGATCATTTACCAGGACACGAACAATTCAACCTTAGACCTGGAAACAACAGTACCTTCCTGGAAAAACAAATGAGGTCATAACCCTAAAACGCAAGTATTATGAAATTCAATAAAATATATACCTTAGGTTTAAGCCTCATCTTGGGCAGCACATTATCGCTTTCAGCTCAAAAAGAGGATAAAAACATCTACAACATGGAGCGTCTGAAAGCAGACAACCCGTGGATTAACTCGCACAATGCCTCGGGATTGACGTTCAACCGTTTTTCAGACTTCTCCCTTGCCGAAATCGGATTCCAATACGATAAAGGGGATTTCAGAAACGTGTTCGACCCGACTTCTGCCTTCGGCACGAAGATCTTGGCTGAATCTTACCGGAAGATCGACAAAGTCTACTTCTACGGGAAATTCGCCTTCGACTACATCCACCGGCAAAACAAATCGTGGTCGAGCGTACTCGATCCCTACGCGACACCGTTCTTCCTCGCTGATTCCGTACCCGGACGCCAGACGTTGGAATCCTACATACTAGACGCGGGAGTGGGTACCACGTTCGGCGAACATTGGGCTGTCGGCAGCTACGTCCATTATCAGGCAGCCTCCAATTCCAAGAAAAAGGACGTGCGGAACACCAACACCTACATGGAATTTGAGATCTACCCGGGAGTCATGTACAAATCGAAATATTTCAACTTGGGAGCAAACTTCCTGTACCAGCGCATGACGGAAAAAGTGACCAACAAACTTTTCGGGGAAGGCATCAACCACGAAGTCTATTATTTCGAGGGGCTATGGTTTTACACCTCTTCCATCACAACCAGTAATTACTCGGAAGACCGCAATTACACGACGAATACTTACGGAGGATCAGCCCAACTCGAGTTGACAACCGGGAAAGTAAGATTCCTGAACCAGTTTACCGGGAAGAAAGCCGAGCAATCTATTTGGATAAACTACGTGCAGGGACAAAGGGGCGGCAACATGGAACGCACCACTTATTCCTACAACGGACAAATGAATATCGACGGGAATAACTTTCACCACGTGATTAAAGGGGAAGCCCATTTCAATGAAACACACGGATTTGAAAATATGCAGAAAAATGAACTCGTCGACGGTTACAATACTTGGATCCAATACGGGAAGAAAAACAAAAACACGCAGGACGCCACCACTTACGACGTGAGCTACACCCTCTACCGGGATCGTGCCACGCTCGACAACTCGTGGAACGCCAGCGTGGGAGTGAAAGGTTTCAACGTGGAAAACACGTATCGCCTCTACCCGGTGGAATATTCCCAAAAATGGGAAAACACGGAAGGATACGCCTCCTTTAACAAGAATTTCCAATGCAAAAAAGGGATGTTCGACTGCGGTATCGGTGTTGCCTACGCCGTGGGCGACGGCACCATGTTGAAAGTAAAGAGCGTGTCGGACGAGATCACGGGGGAAGACCTCTACAAACAACGTACCGACCTGCTGCAACGTGAATTCGATTACATCACGGCAGACAAATTCACGGGACAACTGAAAGCCCGCTATACCTACTTCTTGAACAAGGAGAAAGGCATGAACCTGTACGCGGACGCCCACGCCACGTGGAAAAGGGCGCTGAGTGGCAGTTTCAAAAACGACGACCGGACGACGGTCAAAGTAATGTTAGGATTTTCATTCTAAATAACATAAAACTAAAGAAACATCATGAGCAAAATTAAAAAGAATTTATGGAGGCATGTACTGCAATTAGGTGTGATTGCACTCATTGTCGGATTTATCGTGAAAGTATTTTTTGGAGGGAAGCCCGCCGATGTTGAAGCATACTGCCCGCTAGGTGGACTGGAATCACTAGCAACCTTCCTGAATTCAAATACTCTCGCTTGTAGTATGTCTATCGTGCAGATCATGATAGGTATCGTGTTAGCAATCGGGGTCATCCTGTTCAGCAAACTATTCTGCGGGTACGTCTGCCCTCTCGGCACCATCACGGAGTGGATGAGCGTCCTTCGCAAAAAAATGAAGATTAAATTTGAAATTCCCATGGGTTCCGTGGCGGACAAAGTGTTGCGGGTATTCAAGTACATCATCCTGTTCTGGATATTCTACATGACCATCACGACAAGTGAACTTTTCTGCAAGAACTTTGACCCCTATTACGCTATGGCTACCGGGTTCAGAGGAGAAATCACGGCTTGGATGACGGTTATCTCCATGCTCCTGCTCTTCCTCGGCAGCTTGTTCATCAATATGTTCTGGTGTAAATACATCTGTCCGCTGGGAGCGTTGAGCAATATTTTCAAATTCACCCTCACGTTCGCCGGACTGGTAGTCCTTTCACTGATCGCCGGGGCACTCGGCTTATCCATGCCGTGGGTTTGGTTGCTAGGTGTTGCTTGCGTGATATGCTATATCTTCGAGATCGTGTACTACGAGAGCAAAGTGTTCCCCTTGCTTCGCATCACGAAAGACGAATCGACGTGTAACAATTGCGGGGCTTGTAGCCGGAAATGTCCGCAGCAGATCGACGTGAAGAGCATGAAAGTGGTAAAACACGTGGATTGTACCCTATGCGGCGAATGTATCGCCTCTTGTCCCGAAAAATCACTGAATATCAATCGCCGTCCCGGCTTGCGCTGGGTACCGGTTATCCTGGTAATCGTCCTGTTCTTCCTTGCCTTGTGGATGTCACAACACTGGGAATTACCGACTATCGACGAGCGCTGGGGTGACGAAGCAAAGATCGAACGCCTGGAATCCTTTGAACGGGACGGAATGCGCACCGTGAAATGTTTCGGCAGCTCGAAAGCCTTCGCGAACAAGATGCGTACCGTACCGGGAGTCTACGGGGTAACTACCTACGTGAACCGTTTTGCCGTCGTGATTCATTACGACCCGAGCGAAACAACCAAAGAAAAAGTGGAGGAAAGTATGTTCACCCCCACGAAACGCAAACTGAACACGCCCCCGGCAAACGTGGAGCAACTCAAGATTGTCACCCTCGAGGTGGATAAACTTTTCGACCGGATGGATATTACCTTCCTGGGCAACATCATCAAGGAAAGAGAAGGCTTCTACGGCATCGTGTCCGAATACGGCTGCCCGGTGAAAGTAAAGTTATACATGGACGTGAACAAACCGATCGACAAAAAAGAACTGCAAGGAATCGTGGAAACCCGCAAGTTTGAAATGCCGGTACACGGCGGCGGTGTCAAGGAGATCATCTGCAACTACGAGTTGACCAGCGTATCCGACCAAGTGGACACGATAGGACGCCAGGAGTTCCTGGAATATATGTTTCCGAAAACATCCTCCGCGTTCAAAGGCAACCGGGAGAAATACGATGCAGAGGTCGCCACAGCCGTCTACGAGATGGACTACCCCGGAATCGACAAACCGTTGATCCAACGCCAACTCCCTTACCTGGGTAGCTTCCTTTCCAATAACCCCGGTATCCTGGCTTACGAAACGGCTCTCCGCGGCGATATGTCCGTTATCCGCATCACCTACGTGAAAGACGTCCTTGATGACAACAAGATATGGGAATATCTCCAATCGCCACAATGGACAATTCACTTCAAGGACGGCTCCGTGAAAGATATGGATCCGACCCTCAGTTTTAAACAACCGGGCAAAACAATAGATCCCGCGATTTAACAATTGACAAAGGTGTGTCAAAAGTCATTTCCCCAGCCGTTGTCCTTCTGAGCGGAGCGAAGAATCTCCCGCCAATAGTGACTTGCAAGAGATCCTTCACTACGTTCAGGATGACAAACGGGACTTGTGGCACACCCTCGCTAAATCACCGAATCACTAAATCATTAAATCTATCACCATGTCACCAATACGCCAGATTAAAAGTCTGATACTCATCCTATGTCTTGCCTTCCCGTCAATCGCTTCCGCGGATGAGGGGATGTGGCTCGTGCAACTCATGGCACAGACCAACTACAAGGCAATGAAATCCCACGGGCTGAAACTAAAAGCCTCGCAGATATACAACGAGGAACAACCCTCGATAAAAGACGCCATTGTCGCCATCGACTACGGCACCTGCACGGGAAGCATGATCTCCCGGCAAGGACTGATGATCACCAATCACCACTGCGCTTACAACGATATTCAAAAATTAAGTACCCTTGAACATGATTACCTGCGCAACGGCTTCTGGGCAAAGACCCAAGCTGAAGAAATTCCCCTACCCGGCAAAGTGGTACTGTTTCTCGACCGGGTAATCGACGTTACCGACGAATACCGGGAAGAACTGAAGAAACACGCGCCGGAAAGAGAATTTCCCATTTATTCCATGCGGAAAGTAAACTTTATGCTCGAGAAACGTTATGCCAAAGAAGGCTACGAAGTTTCCTGCAACGCTATCATGAAAGGGGATAAATATTACCTCTATTTTTATCGTATTTTCAAAGATGTACGTTTGGTGTTCGCTCCCCCCACGTGCTTCGGGGCATTCGGGAAAGACACGGACAACTGGACATGGCCACAACACAAAGGGGACTTCACCATGTATCGCGTATACGGGGATCAAGACGGCAATCCGGCAGAATACTCCCCGTCAAACACCCCGATCACCCCCCGGTACGTGCTGCCGATATCGACAAAAGGGGTAAAAGAAGGCGATTACGCCATGATCTTGGGTTACCCGTACACCACTTCCCGCTACACTCCCTCGTGGGGGGTCAGCGAAAAAATCGAACGTTCCAATCCCGCCATGATCGAAGTCAGAACCAAAAAGCTCGACATCCTCAACGAGGCGATGAACGCCGATCCGGAAATCAACATCAAGTACGCCTACAAGGCATTCTCCATCAGCAACCCGTGGAAATTCACCATCGGGGAAACCGAGTACGTGAAACGCTACCGGGTAGCCGCCCGGAAAGCGGAAGAGGAACAACGTCTTGCTCGCTGGCTAAAAGCCGATCCCGACCGTCAAGCCCGCTATGGCAACCTACTGGAAGAATTGAAAGCCACTTACGACAACATATCACCTTACATCACGTCGGACGTCTATTACAAGGAAGCCGTGGTCAACGGTGCCGACATCATGCGCCTTGCCATGCGTGTCCGGGGGCTGGAATCTTCCATGATCCGGGAAAAAATCACCACGTTAGACCCCAAAAGTACGCAATGTGACGGTTTCCGGGAATATTGCGAGAAATACTTCAAGGACTATGACGAAGCGACAGACAAAAAAGTATTCGCCGCCATCTTCCCGATTTACGTGAAAAAAGTGAAACCGGAACATCTACCCGCGGAAGTCGCCAACCTGGTAAAAGAATACAACGGCGACTACGCCCGTTTAGCCGATTCCCTGTACGCCCGCTCTTTTCTGGCAAACCAGGAGCGCCTGTACGCGGCATTGGAAAATTTCACTCTTGAACTATTGGCAAACGACCCGGTATATTCACTTTCCCGCATCACACGGGAAACCAATCAAAACCTACGGGACGGCATCCGGGACAACGAGAAAAAGAATGCTTACTTACGCACACTGTACACGAGAGCCCTGCTCGAAATGAACCGGGATAAAACTCTTCCCCCGGATGCCAACTCGACCATGCGAATCACGTACGGCAACATCGGCGGCTACTCGCCCAAGGACGGGGTCACGTACTCCTACCGGGCATCGGTCGACGGCTATAAAGAAAAATACGTGAAAGACGACCCGGAATTCGACCTGACACCCAAAGTCCTGGCAGCCCTCCAAACAGGCGACTGGGGACGTTATGCCGATAAAGACGGGAAACTATACACGAGTTTCGCCTGCAACCTGGACATCACGGGAGGCAATTCCGGCAGTCCCGTGTTGAATGCCAAAGGAGAAATCATCGGGCTCGCCTACGACGGAAACTGGGAATCCATGGCTGGCGACCTGTACTTCCACCCCGAATACAATAAAAGTATTTGCGTGGACATTCGCTTTGTTCTCTGGATTTTAGACAATTATGCCGGAGCATCAAATATACTGCAAGAAATTTCCATTGTTGAATAATAAAAAATTACTATATTTGTATTTGTCAAGGAGTGAGTAATCTTGATACGAAAAGCACACTACGATTATTTAATGTTTTTAATCAATCGGTCACTGAAGCACGCACCAAAAAAAGTGATCTTAGTTTGATTCCTTGACATAGCGACCTCGCGACGAGGTCGCTTTCTTTTTCCCCGACACGCCCAAACCGATCATCAAAAAAGGAGGTCGCCCCTTTCGGAACAACCTCCTTACCTTATAAAATAAAACGTGAAATTACTCTTTACCTTTCTTCATGTCTTCCAACATGGATATCAAACCTTCGTAATGCGCCCTATCGTCACGGTTAGCCGATGCTAACTTACCTTTCAACAAAGTAACAATCCGTTTCAACATAGCCTGATTATACCCGAAACTATTATCAATAGCGTTGATTTTCACCTCTTCTTGGAAAGGCGAAACACCTTGCCCAAATCCCACGGGCAACCCTTCATTTGCCAAAATGTTCATATCGAATTCTTCTTCAATATTCGAGAAACGATCACGCAACATCTCCATCATCCCTTTAGGACACAACTCGTAAGCCTCGATTTCTGCCAAAGAAGGATTCAAACCCTGAATACCTTTACTATTTTTCAAGTACTTAGCAGCAACAGCAACCGAATTCTTGAAAATATTTTCCTGCATTATTCTATCTGCTGCAGTTAATTTTCTTCCCTGAATCGTAGAAGCAAAAACTCCGGCATACAAATCGTCATAGAAGTCTCCGATAGTATAAGGATTTTTCTCTTTTGACACATGAGAAGACAAAATTACGTGTCCGCTCTTAGCAACAATTGCTTTACTGATTGCGGCAACAATCTTTGCAGACGGATATACAGCCAATCCCGTTTGATTAATCAATTCGGGAAGATCAATCCAGTCGCTATTTCTCAATTCTTTAATCACCCATGCCAACGCTTCTTTTTGTTTTGCACGTGACACAGATACCACTGCTTCACCAGCCGTACCACCTTTCACTTGAGTCAAATACACACCACCAACCTGATACAGCACATTCAACAAATAACGCATATACTGCGACTGAATAGAGCTGTAAAGTTGCATTCTGTGAGTGTAATCCACATCATCTTCAATCCACTCGTTCAAATGGCTCAAGATATATTTCAAATTCTTGATCCCGTAAGTACTTGCTTTCAACGGATCATCTCCCAAATCTTCTTCCAATGCACTCGGGTCAATACGAAGCGTCAATTGCTGACGTCCGTAACGATAGTAAGGCTCTCCGGCTTTCTCGTCAATCCATTTTTGTGCCATCTCGGCTTCTTCCCACATATCCTTAGCTTCCGGAACAGGAGCATACAACCACTTAATCAAGTAATAATCATAAACACCAAGTTCGGGAGGAGTTAATTTCACCCCTTTATCTTCCGGCTGTGCCACATAATTGAAACGAGCGTAGTCCATGATAGAAGTCGTTGTCCCGTATTTTTGAGTGAAAGAAGCGGAACGCAACGAATCCACAGGAATAGAAGCAGAAGCAGACATATTGTGCATCAATCCCAAGGTATGTCCAATCTCGTGAGAAATAACATAAACGATAGACTCATCACGAACATCTTTCGGCATCTTAGCTGCACGAACGCGAGGATCAAGCTGTGCGGTTTGAACAAAACGCCAGTTATTAATCAACTCAACAATATTGTTATATACAATCACGGAAGCATTGATAATCTCTCCGGTTGTCGGGTCTACCCACGACGGTCCCATGGCATTTGCCTCTGCATTCGGGCAGTAACGGATACATGTGTATTTCAAGTTGTCCGGATCAAAATTAGGATCGTCTTTCGGGAAATCTTTTGCAACCATCACGTTCTTGAAACCGATTTTCTCAAAAGCCTTATTCCAGATCAAAACCCCCTCTTTGATCGGACCTCTCCACTCATCCGGGAAAGCATCATCCACATACCACACGATCGGTTTTACAGGCTCAACAAGCTCTCCGCGCTTCCAAGCTTCCACATCTTTGGGCTCCAAACGCCAACGGTTCGCTAAAATGTAAGTATCAAATCCGTCTTTTTCCTGAGACAATTTCCGGATAGGGAACTGCATCATATCACTTGCCGAATTCACCGTGATAAAAACTCCGACACGGGAATCTTGTACACGAGGACGCATTTTGGCTTCCGGCAACAACAGGAAAGTAATTACGGAACGTGTTGACACATGTCCCAAACTTACATTGGCAAACAACGTCTGGATACCAGCCTCCACAGGTTGAGCAACTTCCACCGAAGCATTATCTTCAAATGCTTTTACCCCTTCAAAAGAAAACTTACTTGAAATCGGAGAAGAAGTAATACCTCTAGCACGAATTTTCGGAGCCAAGCTCTTATTATCCTTTATAAAGGAAGTCACGTCAATCACCACAGCAGAACTATCCGCATTATACGAATGAATCGAGAACGTGTTTGCCGGTATATCTATGTAACTCTTTTCCATCGCTTTCTTTACCCAAGGTTTATCTTCTCCCGCTGTAGCCGCTAAATTGGGTTTATTGAAAACAATCGAAGAATCTTTCTTAACTACACGATAAAGAACAGGTGCATTGTATTTATACCCCACGTTAAGCAACAAAGGCTCCGAACAGGCAGACACAGTTCCACCCACCAATATCTCTCGATCCACATATTTCAAAGGATATTCCAAATAAATCTTCTGTCCCACTTTGTGAATCGTCAAAAAATCACCTTTCGCGGTAACGATTCCCGGGCTTTTCATCAAAGTTTGGTATTTATTTTTTTTCTTGGCAACAGGCAGTTTCACCTCCTCTGTCGTTTCTTTTTTCTTCTTCTTTTTCTTGAACAACTCCCCTGCATAACTATCTCCCACGGAAGGAATAAGCAAGGATAGCAATAACATTAATACAAAACAATTTTTCATTTTTTAAAATTTAAAATTAAACATTGTGATAATACAAAAAACAAACATTTATCATTAAAACAACATACTATATTCCAACTCGTTTATAGTTGAAGAGATTTTTCGTGAACACTTGTTTGAACAACGAGGGATTAGCGGGAGAAATAAACCACCCGGAGCGCAACACATTATCCATATCCACGAAAATATAACGCGGAAGAGAGTCTATCACGTAATCTTTCACGAAAGCACTTTTCGCCTTGTCACAAAACAAATTTATCATCCATTCCGTTTGCTTTTTCTCCGTCAATATTTTTCTCCATTTGTTCATATTTTCACTTGTTCCCACGGCAATATTCACGAACACGATACCGGCTTCACCCCATTTTTCATTCACTTTTCTCGCTTCGGCAAACGTATCCAACTCATCAGCACCATTCACGCTATCCAACGCCCACACGCAAATAAACACATATTTCTCCTGAAAGTCCGTCAAACGAAATATATTTCCTTTATCGTCCGGCAGCTCAATTTCAAGCGCATGCGCATTCTCTTGGACAGGAGCGTACATCTTTTCCCATTCATTCACCCGCTCCACGATTTCCCGATTTTTCATACAACATCTGAAAACTTCAAATACTGACTCCAGGTCTTTACTCATCCCATTCACTTGCAACTCCCGCTCCAACAATCCGAACGCGTAAATCTGACGCACTTTTTCACTCTTGATGCCATATAAACACTCCTTCATTCGCACATAACTTGTAGCGCTCTTATTCACCCGGAAATACCAATCCAACACCTCTTTCAATTCCTCCGGTGACAACAACTCCAATTCGGGTACATCCGGATCCGTACTCAATTGACAGGAACGCAATTTTTTCAAATCTGCCGGTCGCCTGCCTATAGCCTGCCAAAATCGAAAAATATTTTCCCGCTGATACGTATGCCACAACAACGTGGCACGCCCTCTCTCTTGAGCGTCGTCAATCTCACTCACAAGTTGGTTCGCCCGGGCGTCCATCGCTTGCAATGCCTGCGTATAGCCGTCTATCGAAAGCGAACCATCCACGTTCTCGTAAATCTTCTTTATTTCCGGGTAAGACGTTTGGGCATATAACTCCCCTTGTAGCAACACAAAACACGCTACGATACAGCATACTACACTTCTCATACTCATTATTTTAACATCTCCAACAATTTATTCCGCAAAACTTCCCGACGCAAAGATTTCCCCGCAACAGTTCCATCTTTATCCAATACCACGATAAAAGGAATTCTTTTAATATCCAATGCTCTACATATTCCTTGCTCCTGACTAAACCCATAACGGTTACGAACGCTTAACCACTCCAACTTCTCTGCTGCGCTGGCACGCGCCCAAGCCTTCGGCGAATTATCCAACGACACACTCACGAACTTCACGCCTTTCCCTTCCAATTCCTTATACAACGTCTTCAAATATTGCATCTCCTCCCGACAAGGCCCGCACCAAGACGCCCAAAAATCAATCACCCACACGCTCCCGCTCCAATCCTTCAACGTCAAGGAATCTCCTTCTATCGAATACACCTCTATTTCGGGAAACTTTCTCCCGTTAGCCGCACCTTCCACCTGATCCAATTTTCGTTTCAGCACCTTACCTATCTCCAATTGTTTCACTCTCTCCGACAACAAGTTGTACATCTTTATCCCCTTATCGTAATCATTCTTCATCTCCTCCAATGCGATACGGGCAGAAGCGATATTATCCGGATTCTCCTCGATAAAACTACAAGTTACTTTAAACCTCAATTGCTGAATCTTATCTTGAGCTGTAAACGAAAATACCTCTTCCTCTCCAACATTCTTTTCCGACATCTCACTTACCTTCTCTCCAATCTCCATTTCATATCTCTTGAAGCAGTCTTGGGCGGGGGATCCTTTCAGATTCTTCAAAAAAGCTCCTTCAAGAAATTCTGCAACCAACTCTTGACCGTCCAACAGCACCGTCATTCTCTTATCATTCACCTGCAATACATAACATCCCGGTTCCTCCAACTCTCCCTTCAAAGTGAATTCATAATTATCTAAATCCGCGGAAGCCAAAACACGTGATTCGGTATCATTCGTGCGAATAAACACCGTACCATACTTCATACCCGGCACACGCCCTTTCATAGTAAAACGATATCCCCCGGCTTCAGAGCATCCCCACACGCAATACAACCATATAGCTATTATCACTAATCTCATAATCAAACAAATTCTATTTTACTTTAACATATCAAACAGATTCGAAGGAGCCTTATCCCCAAATTGATAAGAAAACTCAGGCATCCCCGGGGCTATATACCAAGCATCTCTCAAGGAACCATCCTTGTTGACAAACACGTAACGAGGCACTCGGGATATACAATAATCCCGCACGAAAGAACACCTCTCCACGTCACAGAAAAGAAAGTCTACTTTTCCCGTCTTATCACCCACCTGTTTTCTCCAGTCACCCCGCGCATCCGCTTTCCCAAAACAAACACAGAGATACACGAACCGATCGGTATTATTATATTCATCGGGCAAAGCCACGAACTGGCTCATTGCCTCATTCTCATTCATTTCAGCCGGGAAGACACCTATAAATACATGCTTACCCTTGAAATCCGAGAGTTTCACGCTCTCCCCTTTTCGGTTTTCCAACACGAATTCAGGAGCAGCAGCCCCCGCCTGAAGTGGACGGTATTGCTCCACCAACGCTTCCACCTCTTTCACGGTTTCCGGAGTCTTGGAACACCAGCGCACATCCTCGCAAACCTCAGCCAATCCCTTCCCGTATCCCCTTTGCTCGAAAGCAATCCGCACAAAAGGCAATATGTAAGCATTACGCACTTTCTCGCTTTTCACGTTAAATAACACGTACGAATACTTGTTCACGTTCATTCGCTCCACATTATACACCTTGAAATAATCCTCGATCAACTCCACCAGCATCTCTTGCGGCAGCAACTCCATATCCGGGCTATCCAAATCAAATCCCGGGCACAAACGCTCCAACACCCCTTGCAAACTATCCCGTTTTGCGTTTTTCACTTTTCCCATGAAATGAATCACATTCGCGAAAACCTCCTTTATTTCTCTAATTCTCATGACACGGGCAGCATCTTTGGGAAGAGCATCCATTAATTCCTCTGTTCGAATATGCGCAACTCTCAAAGCATTTTCCAAACCGGCAATATCATGCGCATCACTCGCTTGTTGATAACTCTTTACCATTTCGGCATACCGCTCCTCTTCTTGCGCAAGAAGCGAGTGTGGCATCAACCAACAAGCAACCAATAATATACAACCAATAAAATATACTCTCATCTCGTACTATTCTTGTAACAACTCCATGATTTTCTCTTTCAAATGCCCCCTTCTCAAATTGCGGGCAACGATACGACCGTCTTTTACCAAAACGATATAAGGTATACTATTAAATTGCAAGTGCCCGCAAATCCCCACACCACTCTTAAAGCCGTATTTATTCCGCACGCTTTTCCAAGGAATCTGTTCCTCCGCGTTCCCCTTCTTCCAAGCCGCTACCTTATCATCCATGGAAATGCTAATCATATTCACTCCGAATTTATGCACCTCCGGGTACATCTCTTTCAGGTAAACCATTTCCTTCCGGCAAGGTCCGCACCAAGATGCCCAAAAGTCAAGTACCCATATCCCCGGGAAATGTTCTATCACTTCAACTTCCCCCTCTTCCGTTTCCACCTCGATCGGGGGAATTTCATTCCCCAAGGCAGAAGCGGCAAATACTTGAGTTTCGGCATACAATCGTTTCCCTAACACGGACTGCTGCATTCTCGGCGAGAGCAATGCGTACATTTCCATCCCTCGCTCGTAATCCCTATCCAACATTTCCAATGCCTGGTACACCGAGAAAACACGATCGGGATACTCCTTTATAAAATCTCGGACTACATTGTACTTCAATTTTTCCAGGTCGAAATACTCGAATGTCTTTTTATCCAAATTAACTTTATCTTCCGGATGTTTCTGCGCCTCCCAATACTCCCGTCCGATACGCTCCTGTTCCGGCTTGTATCTCTCATCCATCCATTTCTTGAACAACTGTTCCATCTCCATCACCTTCCCCTCCGTCAGCTTCACCCTATCGCTCGCGATGTCAAGAGCGACCTTCGTCCTCCCTGCCTCCAATAGCAAAGGATATTCCAAGTGATTTATTTTCAATATATACTCTCCCGGTTCTGGCAAATCTCCTTCCAACGAAATCTTACCGCCATCTATCTCGGAAGAAAAAAGAATATTCCGGGCGGAATCGGCACTTACTAGAAGTGCCGTTCCGTATTTACATCCTTCAATCTCACCCGTCAAATCTATCCGGCAAGTCTCCGGAGTAGTACATCCCGCCCAAAATATAAACCAAAAAATTATTCCAAATCTCATCATTGATTCGAACGTTTTCCAAGTGTTTTTTGCAATTCCGCTACAATCGATTTCATCACTTTGTATTTCTCCATGCACCGTTTAAATTTCCCATTCTTCTCTTCAAACGCTGCATCATCTCCCAACAACACTTCTTTCACGTAATCGGCAATATCCCGCATTTTTGTAGGACAATTGTATCCCGATACCTTACCATTCCTATCCAGGGTATAATTCTTTTCTCTATCATACGATAAAAAACCGAATTCCCGCCAATCCTCACTCCAAGCAGTAGTACTTCTATTACTATACAGCAATCTCTCACCATACAACGGTTGCCCCATCACCTTATTTACTTTCCCTGTGGAAAAAGAATAAAAAACTTTTATTTCATCTGACTCTACCTTCTGAAGATAAGTCGCATACTCTTCCGCCAATACCGTTGCTCTCAAGCTTTCCTCATCTATTGCCGCCTCTTTCTCGTACAAAGCGACACAAGTTGTTCTTCTAGCTTTAAATACATCCCGCAAATAAAGTCCCAAAATGTCCACATTAGTAGTATTAGCCCTATTTATCAAAGAATCCACTAACAAAAAACTACGAGGAAAAAAACCATTCAACAATCCCGGTATCACTTCATCACGTAAAAACTCCATTCCCTTCTTTATCCGTTCCCGATCCGTAAGTAGCGGATACGAGTATTCATAAAGACCGGTCACGTTATAATTAACCCCCAACACCTCGTAACGATACACCGGTTCTCCCTCGGGATTCACCCCACGCAGAACTTTGGCAATTGTATCGTTATAAAAAATAGTAACACCCGTTTCTTTATAAATCTCATAAGCCAAATGCCCCAATTCATCATCCGAATCTTCCAAGGCAAACCAATTCGTTTCTCCCGTGGGAGATAAATTCTTATCATCATCATTGCACGCCGCAAAGCATAATGCAACACCTAATAACAAAGAATATACTATCTTCATAACCTAATATTAATCTATTTTACCGCTTCTCTTTCATTACGTTCTTCATTGAATTCCAATCGACTATTCAAACGATGTTCGTCAGCCGGAATAGGGAACACCCAAGCCGGATCTTCTCCATAAGGAGCTAATTCATAAGTTTCTTGTCCTCCGGTTGTTCCCAATTCTTCATTTTCTCGCCAAGACCAAATATGAGTAATTTCTTTCTTTTGCGGATATTTGCTATTCACGGCATATCGACGTAAATCCAACCAGCGGAATCCTTCAAAATTAAATTCCAACCTACGCTCCGCACGAATAGCTGTCATCAAGTTCTCTCCTTGCAGCACAACCGGTTCCTGTTCCCATATTCTATACTGACGTAATTCCTGCCACAATTGGTTTGCCTCCTCCTCACGTCCCACGGCTGCTAACGCTTCTGCTTTATTCAGATAGGCTTCTGCCAAACGTAACGTGAAGCAATCGGAGACTCCACCATCACTCCATTTTTTTAACTTGGCAGGTAATGTATTTGATCCATTCATTATATCCATAACACTATAAAAACCAAACTGATAACGAGTATCACTTTCTTGTGACTGGTCCGGAACCAAGGTAGAGTTATTAAATGCTTCTTGCAAATTATCGGAAACACCATAATATGGCACATATGGCATATAAAACATGGTAGCCATGCTCCAATCTATTTCTTCTCCTCTCGTAGTCCCACTACCGAAAAAATTACGCAACCGATAACCGCCTTGAGAAAATATGACCTCCGGCGAATAACTCGTTATAAGACTTTGCGAATTATCATCAAGTAAAGTATAATCATCCAAATGATAAGAATTATTTTGCAATAACGAATCACACTCGTTAATCACACCCTCGTAATTCTCCATATGCAAATAAACCCGGCTTAAAAACAAACGGGCTGCCTCTTTCGATGCGCGATAAACAGATTTTCTCTCGTATCCAGCAAGCAATCGAACGGCATCTTTCAAATCGGCAACAATCTGCTCGTACACCTCTGCCACTCTGGCTCTGGAAAATCCGCCCTCTTCCTCGTAATCCTCCACAAAGGGACTCAACTTCAAAGGTACTCCCGGGTCTTTCTCTGCCGTCTTCATGTCATAAGCCTTCGAATAGATATTGACTAACCACCAGTAATACGTGGCACGCAAAAAATATGCCTCGCCTTTAATCCGATTATAATCAGGCTCATTCTTGAACCCTTCCGCCTCATACAGTATGATATTCAATGCATTGATATGCCTATACAATTCACTCCATGCCTGATTATCCCTAGCACCGAGGTCATCATCTGTTAAACCACCTTTCCAAGGATCCCTTTGCCAAGCATAAATTGCAGAACATGAGGAATAATCCGACAGCGCTCCCGCTCCTGCAAATTCCACATCATCATCCAAAAGATGTATCCAAGCAGGTACCGAGCTATTCCATTTAACTCTCTCTTGATAAGATGCTACCACATACCCTTCTCCTATCAACACCTGGTCCAAATCATCGATCGAATTCACATAGGTCAAATTCTGTGCATCCTCCTCCAGAAAGTCGCTACAAGACCATCCGAATACCAGAAATACAACTAAATATAAAATCTTCTTCATAATCATCAACTAAAATGAAACATTCAAATTAAACGAAAACGTCGGACGCAATGACATATTCAACTGAGGAGCACTTCCCGACTGTGTGGCAGGATCCTGTCCTTTCAATTTCTTGTCACAAATCATAAACAGATTCGTACAAGCAAAGCCGACATAAGCCGATTTCATAAATAATTTCCGACAAAACGCATCCGTAAACTGGTAACGCAAAGAAAGCGATTGCATCTTCAGGAAATTTCCGCTTGCCACCCGAATATTCGAGTTGTCATACATTTCCCAGATATTCTCCGCGAACTTGTAATCATTATTATCACACCACGGATTTTTTGTCGATGTGGTAAAGGCCACCCCGGATATCACCCCGGGAATATTCGTGAACCTCTCGTCACCGGGCTGACGCCAACGATTCGTGAATTCTTTTCGAACATTCTCGGTTGGAACAGGAGCTATAGTTCCGCTTACATCATTCATGTTAGGATACATTTGCAACAAACGCACCTTCGCCCCCAAGCTATACGCCAAGTTAAATGATAACGTGCCCCCTTTGTAAGAGAAGGTATTACTGATTCCACCTTGAATAGTCGGTACGCGAGTTCCGGAATGTTCCATCACTTCCATAAACACTTCCTCCGGATCCATATTACGATACTTTTCACGTAAATCCACCGCACCTTTCGTTTCTCCATTAACGTCAAACAAGGGCATACCATTAGCATCCACATAACGACCTTCACCTCCTATCATCGATCCGGTATTATAGAACATCGGACGCCCATCCTGACCACTCAGACCAGCAAAACGATAAGAATAAAACGTATTCACCGGACGCCCCACGATAAGCACGCTTCCATTCAAATATTTATCGTAAGTCGGCGTATTCTGTAAGGTATTGTCTTTTACTTTCTTTTTGTTAATCAATTGATTCAACACCGATCCGAGCTGAGGATCTATCGACCAATGAAATCCCCGAACGTTTCCGGATGAACGGAAATCAAGCGGCACAATTTTCAAGGAAATTTCCGTACCCTTGTTCTCCACGGTTCCTTTATTCATCGTGTATGACGAACGTCCGTTGACGGTTGAAATCGTCTTCGACAGGAAGGCATCTTTGGTCTTTTTATAGAAATAAGACACCGTACCGTTCAATTTCTTGTTGAAGAGCGAAAATGTCAACGACACGTTGGTTGAAGAGGTTTTTTCCCACTTCAAATCGGGATTCGGATAGGTCACGATTGTTGAATAAAGTTCACCCGCAGCATTGGTCTCTCCCCCTTTCGAAACTACCAGTCTTGAACTCTCCGAGTCCAACATATTTCCTTGATAACCATAAGAAGCCAAAAGAGAAAGCTCATTAATCCAATTCGCTCCTTCCAAAATATGTTCTTTAGCATTCCATCGACCGGAGAATGACCAGATCGGGGCAAGCTTTTCGTTAGCCCTGCTACCGAATTGGTTGGATTGGTCGAAACGAATATTGGCATTCAACACATACCACATTTTATACGCATAAGACACACTTCCGTATCCGGACAACAAATTCGTTTTCGACACCCTACGAGTGGAAGGATTATTATTCATCCATCTTACAAAAGCGGAATATTTTTCTATATTATCAATTTGAGCGACAACACCTCCTCGATCACGCATATATCCTCGCTGAATATGTTTGAATTGATCCGATTCGGACGAAGAAACTTCAAATCCCGCCATTGCACTCAAATTGTGGTCCTCTTTAAAAGTTTGAGTATACCCTAACTGCAAACGCAACATATAGTTGTGTTTTTGATCGCTTTGCTTCGAAATTTCACCACCCATCGGGCAATAATTAGTCTGCGCCAGCAGTTCCTTATCGGTTATACCCTCTGTTTCCTGACGCAACACTCCTATATAATAGGAATTTTCACCATACCAAGTTTCTTGATTAGAATTCGAGAAACCATAAGCCAACGTTGCAGTCAACTTCAAAGGATCGATAATCTGATACCCTACAGTCGTGTTAAAATTAAACGAATATTGATTGATATCGTACGAACTGTTTTCCACCTCGTTCAAAATATTATAATAAGAACCAGCATAGTTACCTTTTTTATAAAACCAATAAGAACCGTCCGGATTCGTGGCTGGTACCGCACGGCTCGTGTGGTAAGCATAATTCATCACGTTCACCGCGGTAGGCGTATATTCCCTTTCCAATACGCTAGCGTCCATGCCTGCCTGAACTGAGAACCGATTAAAATGAGCCGCTAAACTCATGTTAGCCGTATAGGTTTTATTCCCCTCCCGTTTCGTGGTTCCTTTAGCATCGTTGTAACCGATAGAAGCATAATAGGTCATGTTTTCACCACCACCGGATATACCGATCGTGTGCTTGTGTGAGAAAGAATTCTGTCCCAATAAACCGAACCAATCCGTGTTCAATTGTTCCAGATAACCGATCTGCCTGTTCATCTCGTCGAAATCGATGCGATTCTGATAATAATCCCTCATCACACCTTCATACCCAACCCAACTATTGAAAGAAGGATACTTCACCATAGCCGCATCCAACTCCCGGCTATAAGCAATTCGCTCTTTGGAATTCATCATATACACGGTCCGGTCACCATAATGCGGACGTCTTGCAAAAGTTCCCGACAAAGAATAAGATACCGACGGGGGACCTTGCCGACCTTTTTTCGTTGTGATCACAATCACTCCATTGGCAGCACGAGCCCCGTAAATAGCAGTAGCCGAAGCATCCTTCAACACGTCGATCTGTTCGATACTCTCCGGGTCCAACCCTGAAATCGCGTTACCCAATAAATTCACGAAATCCAAATCGTTCAAATCTTTAGGATCCACGTTCACAGGATCTGTACGGATGATACCGTCAACCACCCACAACGGTTCCTGATTTCCCAACAGCGTGGAAGTTCCCCGGATTCTTAACCGCGGTGCGGCACCTAACTGTCCGGAATTCTGCAGGAACATCATACCCGGCACGTGTCCTTCCAACATCATATCAATCGTGTTCAACCCGGGAACCCGAATATCGTCTGCCTTAATAGAAGTAATAGCACTCGTCAATTTACGCTTGTCCACCTGCTCGTACCCAGTGTTCACCACGACAACCTCATCCAACTGGTTCACTGACTCTTTCAATACCACGTTGATCGAATCCTTACCCGTGTACCTCACGGTCTGCGTTTCCATTCCCAAGAAAGAAAACATCAATTCGATAACATCCGCTTTCGGCACGGGCAGAGTATATCTCCCCTCCATGTCCGTTGCTGTTCCACGGCTTGAGCCCTTCAACACAACCGTCACTCCGGGAAGCGGAACTTTTTTCTCATCCGTGACCTTTCCCTTGATGATAATCATCTTCTTTTCCTCCTCCTTGGGTTCCTCCTTCACCTTGATGACAACAATATTATTGTCATAAGAATACATCAAGCCGTAACGAGGTAACAAATCGTTCAGAAAAATCAAGAACTCCTTGTTCTTCACGTCCAAATTCTTTACGACTTTCCCTTCCATTAAATTCAAGTCATAAAGAAAATCGCAAGCAACTTGCTTACTCACTTCTTGTAACACATCATTCAAAGAAGCCTCTTCTACATGTAAAGAGATCTTTGCCTCTTGTGACAAGATTTCTGCATGAACCGTCATACAAAAACCTAACATCAACACACTCAGTAATTTCATACTCATTAACATCTTACGATACAGAATCAATCGCACTAGATTGACTTTCATTCGATTTTTTCCCATACTTTTGTTTGTTAGTAAATAAAAAATATACTTTTCGACTGTCCAAAATCAGGAAAGTATATGAATTACAGGTTGGGAACTCACATTTCCAACCTATTTTTTTTCTTTTATCGTTATCACTTTATCTTTTACTATGAATTCAACATTTCCAGTTTCCTCGAACTTGTCCAATAAATAGAGGAAATCATCATATCGTTTCAACCGCCCGGAAAATTTATTCTTCTTCAAATTTTCACCCATGTAAAACACCTCCAAGCCATACCACTTGGCTAAAACCGCCATAATCGATTCCAAATTCTCCCCGTTAAAGCAGTAAAAACCGTCTTTCCATGAAGTGTAGTAAAACGTCGTTACCTGCTTCTTTACAGCGTTCCCCCTCAACTTGCTAAACACGACCTGATCCCCCGCCCTCAAATCGTACCCCTCACTACCTTCGCAATCCACTTGCAAACGTCCTTCCTCCAAGGTTGCGATCACCTCGTCTTGTTCCGGGTAAGCCTTGATATTAAAAGCAGTACCCAACACCGTCGCATCCATATTTAAAGCATGAACGATAAATCGCTTGGTCGAATCCTTCGCCACCTCGAAATAACCTTCCCCTTTCAAAAACACTTCCCGGGTTTCCCCCGAAAACATCTCCGGAAAACGGAGCTCCGAATCAGCATTCAGATAAACTTTTGTCCCGTCAGGCAAAACCACTCGGTACTCTGCCCCCACAGGAACCGAAATGGTGTTAAACCCAATCTTCTCCCTAACCCCCTCGTTCGTGCAAATCAATGTATTGTTATCATTTTCGATACGCACACAACTGTCTTTCACGAGCACTTCTCCTACCTGCCCCCCGCGTAACGGGAGCACTTCCCCGTTATCCAATTTCAGCTTCACCAATGTACAGCATTTAGAAACCTCGGATCCCGCTAATTCGCTTCTATTCACTACAGGCTCCTCGAACAAAAACGCCAAACCACACAAGAGAAACAACACGGCAGCCGCCACCCCGCCATACCATAACAAACGACGACGCCTCGTCTTTTTCAGCTTACGCTTGATCATTTCCATCCCCGCCTCAGCATCCCACTCCAATTCCTCCCGCAATGCTTTCCCTCCCCGCATGCTTTCCAACACGCGGACAAGCTCTACACCCTTCTTTTGCCCAAACCACGTTTCAAGCTCCAAAGAATCATTTTCAGACAATTCCTCGCCTTCAAAATAGTCAATTAATATATCTTCAATCTCTCTCATGAACCGTCTTTTTTATTATAATCTAAAAAAAAAGGCCAAAGGGTGACAGCCGACACCACATTTTTTCAAAAAAAATAATCTTACCTTAGAAATATCAATCTGACATCATCGTTTACTCTTCAACATCCCTTGCATTTTTTCTGCCAACTTTACGGCATTCAAGGCATTCAGCACTCCACCTGAGCCACATAACTCTTCGAAATTCACGACCGGGGACTTCACTGGTATTTATTATCCAACACCGTGGAATAAATATTCTCCCCGGGAGCAAAAATATCCACGTTAACTTTTCCATAATCGCTGAAACGGGAAACATCCCCGCTAGGTCCCAGCGAACCGACACAAATGAAATTCCGCAACGCCCGCTTCTTTCCGATAAATTTATTCGGGTAACAAGGATACTTATCTATCGGGCAACCGCTATCCCGGCAGAATTCACAAGCGCCGCCCCCTTTTCCTCGGCATAGCGCATAGCCTTATCCACCAACTTCTTGTTCGGAGAAAAAAATTGTTAAAACTCATGTTTATCACACGAGCCTCATTGTCCACAGCGTAACATATAGCCGATACCTCCTCCTCGTCCAACTCGTCCCCTTTTGCTCCCAGAATATGCTCGAACATCAATTCCACATCTGTGATTCCGCATGCCCCCGATTCATCCGTCAGCACCGCCCCATGATACCGCCAACATGTGTCCCGTGCATCAAACTGCCATAACACAATGTATTGTTTCCGTAACTACGTACCTTCAAACTATTCACATCATCCCCCAAAGAATAAAACTCCCAATCCATCACATCGGTTGCATCCATATTCCGTCCATCGGGCTATTCTTCAAATCCTTGTGCATAACATCCCCATCGGCATCAATAATCGCCACAACCATTTTTGCCTTGGGAGTCCGCCCCTTCAAGTAGTCGTAAGCCCTATATAAACGACAAACAACCATCCATATAAAAAGTAGCTAAAAGGGTGACAAGCAAGAATTTATTTTCTTATCAAAAAAACAAAAAGGAATGGTATATCATTATCTTTCATTTCCTTACGAAGAAATTTTAAAGCTCGTGCCAATTGGGTTTTCACCGTGTTTTTAGAGATTGCTAACCGATCCGCCACCTCTTGGTAAGACATGCCATCGACGAAAACCATCATAAATACTTGACGGCGCTCCTCGGGCAACAAATCAATTATTTGATAAACGACCTTAATAATATCCACTTGCCCTTCTAACTGTATCATATCTTTTTCATCACCCATTTCATGGGAAAAAGATTGAAAACAATCCTCTTTTCGCCGCAATTCCTTCAGATAGGTTAGTGCGGAAAATTTAACAGCCTGAAAGATATACTTATCCAAACCGAATTTCAACGTCTTATAAGGTTTAGATATCCAGAATTTCACAAAATAATCTTGCACGATATCTTTTGCAACCTCCTTATCATTCACTACCTGATTTGCGAAAAGCACCAACGTCTTGTAATACGTATCGTACAACAACCGAAACGCCTCCTCCTCAGTTTCAGTAAACATATGAAGTATTTTTTCCGCAATCATCATCTTCGCAAAACATTTAAATCAGACTCTCAAGCCACTTAAAGTAACAATAATAGCAGTTCAAAAGTAAGAAAAATATAGAAACAAAAGTTTCCCCCCCCATCTTCGTTCGAATTCCCCAAAAGAAAAAGAAAGCCAGATTCTTGTCCGGCTCTCATTTTTCTCATTTTCAGCGGAAAGACGGGGATTCGAACCCCGGAATCCCTTTAGAGGATTACACGCTTTCCAGGCGTAATTGTAGTATTGTATTTCAATTATTTACAAGACACTTCTAAAAAATTTGCACGCATTTTGCACGCGAACACCTGAAATCAAAATAAATTCATTTTACCATTTATTCATTTTCGTTCTACACAAGAATGGTATCATTCGGGTAGCACGGTTCAAGATGCCAAATTGACATCTTGAAAGCTCATCACGGGTAACCTGCAAGGTCAAAATATAGTATCACCATTTGCCCCCCCGGATCTCGTGAATCTTGCTTTGTATTAATTCGAGTTGATTCATGATTTACTAAATAATATTATTTTGATAGCACGGCTTGTTCTTTATTTCTATTTATTATCACCTGTAATACCGAATATAAATTTTGCATGAAATTGATTCTTTGGTTATCGAAATCTATCGATACGATAGGATTCTTTAGGTCATTCATAGTTATGGTTAATTTATAATTGACGATTTCATGCGTTTTAGTGTTACAATAAGTATTAGTTGATTTATTACCTGTCGTACCCCCTATTATAGCTCCTACGCCACCAGCTACAACTCCACCCACAACAGCTCTACCTATCATGCTACCTGTATTAGATTTTATGTCCCCACATAACGTAGATGTTGAATTAATAACTCTTCCTTGTTCCATAATTTTAGCATCAATTATATCTTTAAAAGATAACACATTGATAATCTCCTTAAAAGGTTCATCGTTATACATTCGACCAATGATCAAGATAGATTTTTCTTCATATACTTCAAAAAATAAAGTGATAATATCCAAAGTAATACACTTTTCATACGAAAATGAACCATATTTAGCAATTCGATCTTTTTTCCTATTATCTATTGTATTTTTTCTGTTCTCGTATTCGCAATTTATTTTTTTTAATTCTTCCTGCTCTTTTTTTTCTTGTTGTTTGTACTCCGCATTCTTAACCATAACCGTAATGATTACAGTAAGCAATATACCTATTACAAAAAATATCAAAAACATATACTACATTTTTTATTTAACTATAAATATTCCCAACTATTTTTCAAACAAATTTCCAGAACTCAAACACTCGATCAACTGCCTTTGCAATTCCAGTACCATATCTGTCAATCTTTTGTTATCCTCCAATAATTTCTTGTTTTCTTCTTCTAATTCACGCACGTAATTATCATTATTATTACCCAACAAGGATCTTATCTGTTCACATTCTTTTCCCGAGAAAGAAATATGCACGCTCCTGTCAATGTAAACATTTCCATTTTGGGAAAAAACGTTATCCCCGGTAGTATTATTCTGTACAATATTTCGTTCCGGAGATAGGTGATCCATGTTGATGATTAATTACTTCTATAATTCATTCATAACGCCGATTGTTAATGGTTAATATTCTTCGATTCTCTTTATATACATATTCTACCTCCTGCCATGTAACTACCGTACCCCGTAATTATACATATAAAATAAGCTAATTGTTACATCTATATTTACGTTTCTACCTCATTGCCATGTATTTTTATTTGTTCTAAATAAATTATATATTTGTATTGTTAATAACTTAAACTCCACATCATGTTTAAATCAATAGCAATTACATTTTCATCAATCATCAGTAAACTATTCCCAAGGAAAAGATACACAATACATTTTAACCCTGATGGAACTCCGATTCAAGACGATACTTATTTTCTTTTCATCAATCTTACGCTTCTTAAAGCGTTCAAGTGTTCTAAGGATAGAATGTCAAAAACCGAGAAATTGCAAAAGAAATTCAATCTTTCTCCAGAGCAAGCTCGTGAAATTATTGACTATTATTTCGACCAAAAAGAACTAATGCGAAAAATAAAGAACGCTTCACGCTAAATATTACTTGCCATGGAAAACAAAATTTTATCCAAAATTGAAATAACAATATCCAAATCGGGAGAAGGCTTCCGGGAAAGAACTGTCACGATTAATGGAGATATTGTTTATAAAGACTCTTGTAATAGCGATTTCATTCATGATAAAAATGATTTTATTTTTAATTTCATTTCACGTTTAACCGGTAATCAATTTGAGGACACTTGCGATAGAAGTTGCAAGTTCTGCGAACTCTTTAGCCTTCTCCGTAAAAGAAGGATTTAATTGTTTGCTAAGCCACTCAAGTTCGTTTCCCAACTTTTCAAGATTCGCACGAAGAATTTCTTCTTGAACCGTGAATCCTCCATGGGAAAAATAGTCAAACAAATCAGCCGTAACACAAACATCCACCACCCCGCCTCCACAATCAATTACAGAAGAAAGCAACCCCATACTTTTCATTTGTTTGACAACGAGAGCAAATTCCCAACTTGTAATATCTTTATTCGGGAAAATATCGTCATATATCAGATCCACAGCCCTTGACTTCGCAGCCACGATATAATTCAATACTTCATCCTTGTGAGCGGGTTTTATCATACAATTATCTCTTATCATTCATATATCCAGTATTTCTAAATATCAGGCTCAACTGGATTATCAACCCCGGTTCCGCTTTCAATGGTGATATTGTCGCCGGCAATCAAATCGCCGCCTTCTTGGCTTATTTCAACTCCATTGTTCACGGAAGAGTCTTTCACTTTAATGGTTATTGTTGTAAGAGTTTTGCGTTTAAATGTGATGTCTTGACTAACCAAAGGAACAATCGCCCCGTCTGCTTTCTCCCATGAAACAGACAACGTGCATACTTCTGTATATGTATCAGACGTCCATTGGATACTTTGGTGATTACCCAAAGTGAAAATCTCTTCGACTTCAGTATTGACCCCATGTTCAATATACAATTCAGGTGAACCGAGTAGTTTTATTTTTAATTTTCCGTTCGTCAATCCTTCTGCAATAAATTTTGCACCAAAAACAACACGTTTCATATCTACGGATATTTTACCGTTTTCTATTGGTGTATAATCTGTAACTTCTCCATAATATCGATCTAAATTCGGCAATCCATATTCAATACCTGATGGAGGTAGTGAGGATGTTCCAGAACTTATGCCGGTTATAAATTCTTCGTTACTATATATAAATTCATTACATAATTTTCCTCCCAAGAATGGTAGTTTATAACTATCATTTAAATGAGATACTTTATTTACTCCATCCACAATCATTGATACAACAAAATGGTATTGATACCCATCAAGTAGTTTTATTTTTATTTTTGATTTGTCATTAAATAATCCATATGCATAAGCAGAATAATCAGTAGTTTTGGTTTTTGAGTACACTTGAATCCCGTACAAATCATCCGAAGATGCACGCCCTAATAACGGAGATTCGCTAATTTCTATTTCCCCTGTCATCCCAAGAGAAACAATATATTCTTTCGGCTCACCATTTACATCCGGTTCCTCTGGATTCAATTCTTCTTCTCCCGCACCTCCGCAAGAGAAAAGAATCCCAATTAAAAATAAGTACAATAGATTTTTCATATATCATTATTTTTCGATTATTTCCCCTGTTTCTATATTAATGTATTTTATTGAATTTCATATTAGCTTTTGTGTTGAGAGTATTTAATAACTAAGTTCTTCTTCTTTTAGATTTCCAATACAAATCCCCCCATCCGCATAGCATTTGTATGTGCCATCAGGATTTATTTCGGATATAGAAACCTTTCGTCCAGTCTTTCTTTCGGTGACAATACTGCCGACAGAGAAGTTTGCGATCGCTTTTTGTGTTATATTTCTTTTTTCCGACAAATATTTGTTTTTAATTTGTTTGACGTCATTTGTCATGCCCCAGATTTTAAAAAATAGAATGATTTGTAAAATACCGAAAACGGTTATTACAATTCCAGTGAAAATTATTAATCCATCCATAATTATTAATTTAAATTATTTATCTTCTAGTTTTTCTCTGACATTATTTCGATTATCTTTTCCTGCAATGCTATCACCTTGTCTTTATACTCATCCCTCTCTTGAATTAGTTCATCTATTCGATCCTTTAACGCCTTGATGTTTTCGTCATTCGTTTTATTCACGGAGATATTCCCGCTTGCCGTGTTGATATTATCCCCGTGTTCGTTTGTTTGGTTGACGTTTTGAATTATCATATCCCCTTTACCTTTCATCAACCAATCAGGAGAAATAAATAGCGATTCTGCACTAAGTATTTTTTCAAGAACATCATATCCCGGCTTACTAAACCTTCCTCCAACAATATCTTTTAATGTCGATTGACTTATATCGATTGCTCTTGCAAATGCACTCACATTTCCATCAAAACACTCATCTACAATACATTTTATTCTTTCATTTACATTCATATTGGTATTATTATTTTTATTCATTATAAATTATCGCTATTTCACTAAAATATTTGTGTTTAATTTTGACATAGTGCAATTTCACTATATATTTGTATTCGAAATCATGACACAGTGACCGACACAATATCATAAAATTAAATAATGTTCAAATATAAAAAGTAATTATGGGAAAAACAATCACGAAACCGAAAACTTTAGAAGACCAGCTTCTAAATGTTGAAATGGGGAAAAATGTACTTGTAAAATACGTTGATTATTCCCCGGAGCATATCAGGAGAACCGTGAGCAAGCTGAACAAGAAAGGTTACTCTTTCGAGGCAACGTCATCACAGAGAGATAGTGGAATTATTGTTTCACGAATAAGATGATTGAAAAACCTATAAAATAACACGATCATGGCAATCAAACGCAACCCCAGGATAATAAAAGCTGACGAAATCGGGTACGTCCCGAGAGAGGCTATAAAAGAAACATTGCGTGTTAGTGATGACACGCTTGAAGAATGGAGGAAACTAGGTCTTACTAGAAGAGTGATCGGTAAAAAGGTTTTTTACTCGTTGCAAGAATTGCAACGATTCATGGAGGCATTCAGGGAGGAGCAAGAAGAGTACAAGCACGTTGGAATTTAATTAAAGTAGCATGACTATAAATTTCGATAAAGAGGGCATTCCCGTTAAAGACAAATCATTCAGGGAGTTCAAGACAGCTTATTTGATAGGCATGACTAAAGTACAAAAGTACGTCGAATGTATTGCTGATCGGCTAAAGGTAAAATACAACTTGACAGACGAGCAATACATGGATGCAGTAGATGTAATAGTTAATGAACAATTTATTCAAAAGCCATGAAAAAATTTGGAATCACACTAGCGGCTCTTCTATCCTGCTTGGGAATCGCTGCTTTATTTGCAGGATTATTAGGGAAAACTCATCAGTTTGCAATGTTTGTAATTTGCTTGATCGTGGCAATTCCCATGTGGGAAGAAATATACAAGGAGTGGAAAAAAGAGAAAGCGAATGAGTTATAACGCCCCTTTCGGATCGGAAAGCCATCCATATTGCCCTTGGCATGGTAACTCGGGAGCAAGCGATCTCCCCTTGCAAGACAAGTGCGTATTCTGCGAGGAGATGGTGAATGATGAAGATTGCGAGGTTATACACGGTTTGGTTTTCTGCAACGAATGCTTGAAGGCTATAGAAGAGCACGGGGACGGGATAGAGGAAGAGATTAAACATTTCCTGACAAGCAATGATTTATGTAAGGTTAGCCCGGACAAAGTAGCGATACTCGAAAGGGCGAATTTTTAGAAACTTCTTAATACTAATATAAACATGAAAGCGTACAAAGGTTTTAAAAAAGATTTTACATGTAGAGGATTTCAGTTCGAGGAAGGCAAGGAATACGAGGAAAAAGAGGCGGTGTTATGTGAAAAAGGTTTCCACGCCTGTATTAACCCTCTTGATGTACTTAACTATTATAAAGATATAGATAACAGATATTGCGAAATAGAACTTGACGAGGTATCAAACGACAAAAAATATAATGATTCTAAAATCTGCGGCAAGCGTATAAAAATAAACGCCGAAATCGGATTTATTGGATTATTCAAAATGGGGATAGAATGGTTGAAGGAACAAACTATATTCTCGAAAAATGATATAGAGGAGTTAGAAAAATCGTCGGGTAATGATGCAAAGATCGGGTCGTCGGGTGATTACGCAAAAATCGGGTCGTCGGGTAATGATGCAAAGATCGGGTCGTCGGGTAATGATGCAAAGATCGGGTCGTCGGGTGATTACGCAAAGATCGGGTCGTCGGGTGATTACGCAAAGATCGGGTCGTCGGGTGATGATGCAAAGATCGGGTCGTCGGGTGATTACGCAAAGATCGGGTCGTCGGGTGATTACGCAAAAATCGGGTCGTCGGGTGATTACGCAAAGATCGGGTCGTCGGGTGATTACGCAAAAATCGGGTCGTCGGGTTATAATGTACAGATCGGGTCGTCGGGTGATTACGCAAAGATCGGGTCGTCGGGTAATGATGCAAAGATCGGGTCGTCGGGTGATTACGCAAAAATCGGGTCGTCGGGTGATTACGCAAAGATCGGGTCGTCGGGTGATTACGCAAAGATCGGGTCGTCGGGTAAAAATAGCGTGGTGATGTGTGCTGGGTGTAATTCGATAGCGAAGGCAAAAATTGGCTCTTGGATAACACTTGCCGAATATAAATATGAAAATGGAGAATGGGTGCCTGTAAACGTGGTAACCAAAAAAGTTGATGGTATCGAGATAAAAGAAGACACTTATTACAAGTTAGTCAACGGGGTATTCACGGAAGTAAACGAATAAAATTAAGAGATATGAAAAAAGGCGACAAAGTAACGAGCTCCTATATCGAAGGAGTGTTCACGATTAATAGTTTGGATAAAAACAACGGTTTTGCCCTGTTAAAGCAGAGGGGCTGTAAAACACTTGTAAGAGTGCCGATAAATACTCTAAGCAAAGTTCTGTAGTTCTTTTATTTGTTTGTATTAAAAACAGCCGGGTGGAAGTCCCGGCACACGGGAGCGCACAGCTTGGAGAAGCATTCTTTTCTACACTTTCGCACACATACACACACCCACGAGGGTTCGAGCCCCTCCGCTCCCACTAAAAAAAAGAAACCGCCTCCTTGAAAGCAGCGGTTGGGTTCTTTGAAATAATTAGGGGTCTCTTTAACTATCGGGATGATGGTAATAGAGAATCGTCAAAATATACAGTTAACGACGGGTTGTGATGGTGACATCAATTATCCCGTTTAGTGATTAACCAGTTTAATCCCCCGGTCGATTCAGTCGTGCGCTTCGATGCGAGCCGGGGACAAATATTAATTAATTCAGATACAAAGATATGAAAGATTTAGTTGCTACACAAGTTCCTGAAACGGTGTACAATTTGGATAACGAGTTGTATCACCGTGGGGAACCGTATAGACAATACGCGTCTTCCACTCAGCTAAAGGATTACCTTGTATCGCCCAAGTTCGCTAAATACAAGCGGGAACACCCGTTAGAATTTGAGATTAGTATGGAGGCGAGCGAGAAAGGCAGCCTGTACCACGATTGCATGGCAAGCATCGTGAATACGGGTGACACGAGAGAATTCGAGAGATCTGTGATCGTGTTTAATCCCCCGATCAATCCACGAACGGGAAATCCTTACGGGTACGACACGGCGGCTTACAGGGAAGCGTTAAAAGACTTCACGGCAGCTTATCCAGACAAAAGGCTGGTTTCTCAATCGGATTTAGACCTTATTCACGTGATGATAAACGAAGCCTTGAATAATTGTCGTGAAACATCCCACAGTATTAGGCAAATAATCCGGTGGGGCAAGGCAGAAGTGAGCCATTTTATAGAGTACAAAGGCGCTAAATTCAAGTATAGACCTGATATAGAAACAAAACGCAAGATTGTTGATTGGAAGACAGTATCAGTTGATGATTTACACGAGGACACGATTAATAAAACAATCTTGAAGTTCAAGTACGACATATCGGCTGCTTTCTATCAGTTTTTCGAGCATGAAAGAACAGGACAATGGAAAGAATTCTACTGGATTTTCCAACAAAAAAAAGCCCCGTATGATACCGTTCTAGTAAGCGCAGAAGAGTACGCCTATAATTACAAGGAGAACGACGACATGACGTTGTTAGGTCCGGGAGCGTTAAAGTTTCAAGCATTGTTAGACCAACATATTTACGCCATGACATCCAGCGTGTATGACGGGGCACAAGTATTCATTCAACCCGGATTCCAAAATAAAAGAATCATGGTTCCCACTCCCCCGGGGTACGAGAAGCAAAAATCATTAACTTATTACAATGAATAACATGACACAAGCAAAAGAACAACAAGCACAAATGTCGTTTGAACAAGGATCGGATAACAAGGTAGTTAAAGTAGAAAACAAGCAAGAGGCTCCGGTAGCGAAAAAAGAAAATCTTCCCGCTATTCCAAAGAAACTGGTTGATGCTGGATTAGCGACCTGTTTTCTTGCGCCTAAGCAAGCATTTTTGGCGGCAGGTGGCAGCAAAGAACAATTCGCGAGGGAAGTAAACTTCTCTATGCAGGCGTTGATGAACAACGAGTTTCTATTAAATTGCGCTAAAAGCAACCCGGAATTTCTTATTGAAGCGATAAAGAATGTCGCTCTAACAGGCTTGACGCTTAATCCCGAATTGCGACTTGGTTATCTTATCCCGTATAAAGGGAAAATAACTTTCCGCAGTTCTTACATGGGCAAGGTTGATATTCTTATCCGTTCCGGTATCGTTAAATGGATTGAAGCCAATCTAGTTTACGAGAAAGATACCTTTAACGTGGTTAAAGGTAGCAAAGAAGAGATCACGCATTTTCCCGATGTATTCGCTTCTGACCGTGGAGGTGTACAAGGAGGTTACTGGATTGCCACCATGCCGAACGGGTTAAAGGTTTTCGGGGTGATGTCGAAAAACGACATAGATCAAATCAAGCAAAGAAGCGAATCGGCAAAATCCGGAGGACAAACACCTTGGAACACGGACTACGAGGAAATGGCGAAGAAAACGATAATAAACAGGGCGTTTAAATCTTTGCCGAAGTCCGGCATATCTGATGCCGTGTTAAAGGCGATGGAAATTGACGGGCAATATGACCGGGAAGAGTTTGAAGACTGGAAAAAGCAGCAAGAAACAAACGTTAGAGATCGTTTTAACGAGGATGACGTAACAGAGGCTAGCATAGTGGAATGATTTATAACGGCAAGAAAAAAGAAGACCGGGAAAGCGCGAAAAAACGACTTGATGAATTATGTAATAGGGAAGCGAGATTCGAGATAGTAGAAAAGAAAAAGAAACGGACATTAAAACAAAACTCGTATTTGCACCTGATTCTTGGATTCTTCGCTATTGAAACAGGAAACACTCTGGAATTCGTGAAAAAGCAATATTTTAAAAGACTTTGCAATCCACGAATTTTTATTATCTCGAAAAATGACCCTTACCTCGGTAATATACAAGTGTTGAAAAGTTCACGTGATATAGACACAGGGGAGATGACAACGGCTATTCAGCGTTTTCGTAACTGGTCCTCAGCAGAAGCTGGAATATATCTCCCGGAGCCGAACGAACAAGAATTTTTAGATTACATCGAGAATGAATTGGAACGACACAAGGAATACTTATGAAATCCATCCCCAACACCCTACACGCCGACTTGATCAAGTTACTTGAATCGTTACCCGATCACGTGACGGGGGTATCTGTTCGGGAGCTTGAATTCAAAAGAAAGGCAACGTTATTAAAAAGGAAACTTGAAAGATGTAAGGACATAATACATGAAAGTACAGTTAATCAACCTCGGGAGGAACAACATTAACAAGATTGTTTACCCGGCAGACAAGCAAGCGTTGCAGCGAGAGATTAACCGGCACGTGTTGACTACCTGCTGGACGCTTGAGCAATCTCCAAAAGAAGAAAATGAATACTATGTCCTTCGTGGCATGGACGTGATAGGAATGATTAAAATTTTAAAACAATAAACACTATAATCATGGCTAATAAAGACACTAGAAGAGTAAACTTCAACAAATCATTACAGATGCACCTCGCTTGCGCTACTGACGATCTTAGGGTAGTGATGGAGCACATCTATTTTCAAGACGGTTTCGCTTACGCTTCAAACGCTCACGTGTTGGTGAAAAATGATTTATCCGTTTGCTCGTCTATCTCGCAAGAGCAGATCGAGATCCTTAACGGCAAATTGCTTCACAAAGACGCTTACAAAGAGATTCTCAAGTACGATGTTATCGATATATCGGAAGAGGGCATCCAGTGCAAAAAAGGGAATAATACAACTTTTTTCTACTTCAACACAGACGGATCATTAAAATATCCAAAGGCGAAAGAACTGGTTGAAGAGAAATACGCTTTGTCTACCGTTCCCACTCCTCAAATATCCATCAACGCCAAACTGATAGAAATTATTAATAAGGCGTTGTATCATCAACGAGAATTAAAATTCACTTTCAAGGGAGTTAACGAAAGTATCCTCTGCGAGGATAACGATATCGATTCGACAAATTGCGTTGGCTTGATAATGCCTTGCATGACACTATAAACACTGCCCGGTTTCACGGGCACACGAACGAGAATAGTCATAGGGTGCTAAGACCAAATGAACGGAAGTTGCAAGTGTACATAGCAATGTATGTCATCAAGACCGTGCAGCAGCAGACATCTAGTAGGTAAGACGTGAGAATAGCCAATATCACGAACGAACGTAGAAAGCTGACGATACTTGTGCGGGTTCGACTCCCGCCTCGTTCTCGAATCAAGAATGAATATTTATGAAAGACAGAGAACATCAAACGCAAGTGGCTTGCGTGAACTGGTTCCGGGTACAATATCCCGGCAAATTGATACACGCTATCCCTAACGGTGGGGCTAGAAATATCGTCACCGCAGCCAAGCTGAAAGCGGAAGGAGTTGTATCAGGTGTCCCGGATTTGTTCATCCCGGAGCCGTCCGGACAATATCACGGTCTATTCGTAGAAATGAAGGTGAAGGGTGGACGGTTACAAGAAACGCAAAAGGACATGATTGGTAAGCTGAAAGAGAGAGGTTACAAGTGTGCCGTGTGCTGGTCGCTTGACGATTTCATGAAGGTTGTGAACGAATATTTTAATAGACATGAAACGACTGATTGAATACTTCAAAAGAAAACAAGATGCGAGACTCAAACGCTTATGCGTTAAAGAATCGGCAAAATCATGCAAGAGCGGTGAAGAATTAGTCTCCACCGCCAAATGGATTTACGATTGGATTAAAAGCAAGTGATTCATTTCAATTCAATCGGGATGTTAAATTTGATTTTAGACAAGGATGCTTGTTGATATTCTGTGTTCCCTTTTGCTCCCAAGTTAATAGACCCTAGCAAAACACCTATTCCAGAACTAACACCATCCTTGTTTGATTCAGTCAAGGAAACTTCAAATTCTAAATTTGAAATCATTTTGGCTTCGGCTGTTGGCCCAATACCGTTTTTCACGTATGGGATTCCTTCTGAAACTAGACCACCTGACGGGAGAATAGATTTTCCTGTTGTTTTCTTAGCTTCTGCGATGCCATTATAGATACTTGTTATAACATCCTTGATAAATTCATTTAATTCCATGATAAAATATAATTTGAAATTCGACTATCACAAATTTAATAATTAACGAGCGACATTTCTATTTATCCACTTGATAAAATTGAAATTCGACACTTCAATATAGAATGTCGCTCTTGTTTTACATTACTATGATGAGAAGACCGCCCAAACCACCCTCTAACCCACCGGATCGAGGTATAGTGATCATCGCTACATCCCCTCCTTCAGACTGCCTAACCTGTATTCACCATTCTATTTGGAAATACAATCTAATCGAATGCAAGTACAGGATTTGCCCGCAACCGAATTGCAAGGATAATAACATTACATGTATAAACTATAAAGAATAAACAACTATGAAAGAAGACTTATTAAATCAAGTTGACAGTGTAATTCGTAAATTACATGAAACGATTTTAGAAACAGAAAAAATCCGCCAGCAAATTAATAATAGCGGGGAAACAACACGAGATAATAAAGGGTTTAATAAGACATCACATATCGTTACAGAGAAATTTCTTGTTAAACAGTGATACATACCCGCATTGTGGACAATACGCCATTACAACAGGGAATGTTGCCATACTTTTCAATCCAACAGTATGTAATTCTTGTCTATTGAATCCTGTTAAATGAAATTCTTCCATGCAGAGTTCCTTGTTCCCAACAAATCCACAATTTGGACATGATCCTACTTTTAATTTCTTTTCAATTTTTAATTGATCTTCTTGTGATAATTCCATGATTTATAAAATTTAAATGTGACAACACAAAATTAATAATAATTACAGCACGTCCCACTTGTGGTATTTTAAATGTGACAAATTTCTAATTACCGGGGCGTGCTTACTAACAAATTATACGATGAAGAAAATTAAAAAATCATACATACGATTGGAATATATTAACTGCACGAATGACGCTGATATTATTGAAGCGCATGGGAATAGAATGGTACATATTTATTCCCGTGAACATGGACTATACTGTATCGGACTAAGCGGGTACACGAAAGACAAGACGAAGGCTTACACTTTCACTCTACGACAGGCTTACGGGCTCACGAAGCTATGCGGTCCAGAAAAAGGGATAGAATTTCATTTTCTCGAAAAAGTACCCCAAGTAGACACGATAATTTGCCCTAATTGCGGGGAACCATGTCAAGCGGAAGTGAAAGAATCATTCCCCTTTAATGACTTCACTCACCAGTGCGAGCATTGCGGTTACTGGATCATGGAATCTGAATATGAAACTATTAAAAAAATAAACAACGATGGAATTACAAGACAGAGTAACCGTGGTATTAACCAAATACGGTGCAAACGTGCTAAACAAGCAAAACAAGGAGTATAACGATAAATTTCCCAAGGCGGAATGCCGAAGAACGGATTATGCTGTTGGGGATTTTTTAAGTGATCATTTATTCTGTATCATCGACACTTTCAAAGATCACTTCCACATAGAAACGAAGGCTTGTTTCATGAATATAATTCCCGAGATAAAAGGTATACAAGAGAGTAAATGTCGTGTCCTCGAGGATCTAGAAAACTTGAAACTGAGAACGGATAAGTTAAATCTTGAAAGAGAATACCTTGAACGGCTAGGGGTCACGTTTAAAGGCGATAAAATGATCATGGGACAGGTCAAAGTTACTGCCGACACCCCGAATTCGACACGAGGCAAACGTGGAGATATTCAGATAAAAACATGTACCGGGGTGTTCTTGAATGGTAAGCTTGTAAGTATTTTCGATAGAGAACCCACGCCGGTAAACATTCCGGCAGAAAAAGACGAGTTTGTTTCTCTAGCTGCTTACGAGATGCTAGAAAAAGAGAACGAAATATTGCGAGAGATAAACAATTCTATCGAGCATGCTTCTAAATCCTGTGACAATACCCGAGAGATATTCGACGAAATGCGAAAAGGATACGAGAAATTCATGGAGAATTTAAACGCCCGTTTAATGCAAGACCAAATGGAAGCCTACAAGTCTATTATATTCCGGGTTAAAAATAGAATCGAATCCGAATCTGAAGTTATAGGAAAGTTGATCGGGGAAATTGAGAATGGTGAAATAAACGGGAAACAGTTTTCGGAAAATATGAAGGTTATCTTATCCCGTTTAATCGCCGAGAGCAAACAATTAAAAAATGAATTTCAATGAAAGAATCCACCGAAAGACGAATCTACCGGGAGAAGTGCAAACACTTTCTCCCCATGTCTGGAATGTGTTGCATGAAGAGCCACGGGGCAAACGGGTGGCATATATCTATCGGGTGTGATGGGAAATGTCCCCGGATGAATCGTTATGATAGAAAACAAGAGAAAAGTAAAATAGCGGGAAGCGTTATTTTAGAAAATGGCAAAAAAGTAAAATAAGAAGACATGAAAGTAAAGATAACAAGAGTCGTTCTCGTGATGGAGGACGGCAGTAAAACAACGATCAAGCCAAATAAAATCGTTGAAGACGTGGAAGCTTATAGAGCTTTACAAAAGGAGGCTAACAATGCCTCTAAGGTTTTGTTTGTGATAGAAGAAATCGAATAGCTATGGCAAACACATATTTGAAAATAGAAGGCGAAACTTCGGCTTTAGAAGTTGGAGTTGATGAAGGATATTTAAAAATATCTATGAAGGACAACGATAATCAAACTATTACCTCTATACTTCTCGACTATAAAGAAATTGAAGACCTACTGGAATTTATCGAGAAGAAGAAAAAAGAATTGTGATATGCGTGACCAAGGATTTATAAAATTAAGCAGAAAGTTTTTTGAAAACGCCCTCTGGAAAGAACCCCGTCAGTATTCCCGTTCCGAAGCCTGGATAGATTTAATTCAAATGGCAGGATTTGAAGACTCGAAATATATACTGAACAACCGGGCGATAGAAGTCCAAAGAGGAGAGATAGTTGCTAGTCGTAGATTCTTGGAAAATAGGTGGTTATGGGGAAGTACAAAGGTTACTAACTTTTTAGATTTCTTAAAGAAAGAAGGCATGATAAACCAGCGACAAACCAACGGACAAACCATAATAACGCTTTGTAATTACGACACTTACAATACAAGGCAAACCAGTGATGATGTGGAAAACAAACCACCGACAAACCACCGACAAACCAGAGACAAACCACCGACAAACCAAAATAAAGAATATAAAGAAAGTAAAGAAGGAAAAGAAAGTAAAGAAAAAAGTAATTATTTATCTCCTAACGGAGATATTCCCCAGGGGGAACTTGAATTTCCTATCGATGAAAATTTTGAATCTCCCATAAAACATGAAGGAGAAAAAGAAAAAAGTTCCGCGAAAAAAGAAAAAGAATCCGAAAGAGAGCTAGTGAGCAAAGTCGTGAATTACTATCACGAGAAATGTCCCGCCCTTGCCCCGGTGAAGACGATAACGGATAAACGCGTATCTACCGTAATGGCAAGAATTCGGCAGTATGGCAAAGAAAAAGTTGCCGAGATGATAGAGAAAGCCGGATTATCTAATTTTCTCTCGGGGGACAACCAAAGGGGATGGATAGCAGATTTTGACTGGATTTTTAAACCGACAAATTTCGTGAAAGTGTATGAAGGAAAATATGACAACAGAAATCGAACTAGCAAGGAATTACCTGCAAGCGGTCGAGAAGGAGTCGTCGGAAACGGGAATAATCCCCGCCGGAATGATGCCGAAAACAAGAGAGCAGAGCGTGATGCTCTTGGCGAGATTGCCCGACAGGTACTTCACCGCACTATGCCCGAGGGATTTTGACGATACATTGGCAAGCGTAACTCCAACTTTAGCGAGTTTCAAGAAATTTACCGACGAAGCCGCTTTAAAATCCATGTTCTATCTAATCGTGAAAGATGTACTTGATTTCTTCTCGGTTGGCAAGACAATTGGGGCGATGCAATTGCTAGGGACAATCCAACTAATTATCGACGATTTTTATTACTTGAACATTGACGACTTTAAACTTTGCTTCAATAACGCCAAACGAGGCGTTTACGGCAAGATTTACGACAGGGTGGATGGGAATATCATTTACGGGTGGATCTCTCAATACGCACAAGATAAACATTGTTATTGCGAGTCTATTGACGACCGCCTAAAAATGACAGACACGAGCGAACGAATTTCCTCTAGAAGCAAAAATGAAGACCGGATGTATCGAATTTCAGAGATTCAACACAAGTATGGAAAAAATGTAACAAAGTAATTTATGCATTTAATCGACAATTATGACTTTGCCAGCCCCAAAAACAAGGCTGACATGGACAAGAACACCCTTAAACAAAAGGGTATAACCTCTCCCAAACTCGGGAAATACAGGGTAAAGAAAGGGAATGCTATATTCTTCTTTAAAACCAGAGAAAGAATGGAGAATAGCGTTATACACACGGATAAGTTTAAAAACAGGGGAATGGATAAATGCTTCCCGGGAGAATAATTTAAAACAAACAACATGATACACGCTTCTTTATGCACCGGGATCGGTGCCTGCGAACTCGCTGCCACTTGGATGGGGTGGGAGAATGCCTTCTCTTGCGAAATAGACGAGTTCTGCAACAAAGTATTAAGTTATCATTACCCTAACACTACACATTATGGAAACATATTCGAGCAAGATTTTAGAGAATGGAGAGGAAAAATCGACGTCCTCACGGCAGGGTTTCCGTGTTTCGTGGCGGGAACACCAGTACTGACTAGAAAAGGATTCTTGCCTATTGAAGACGTTCAAGTTGGCGATGAAGTACTCACGACAGATAGAACATATCATCCAGTAGAATGTACTATGAAACATGATGCAGATGAAATAATTTATCTACGTGCCCAAGGAATGTTCAAAGAACTAAAATGTACACCAAATCATCCATTTTATGTTCGAACAAGAAAAGGAAGAAAATTCATGCTTCCTGAATATATACATGCTTCTGATTTAAAAAAGGGAGATAAAATAGGATATCCAATACATGAAGGTGATGATACTTCCTTCACTCCAGCTTTTTGGGAATTAGTAGGCACGTGGATAGCCGATGGGTGGTGTGATAACAATAAACGTTCTGGTAGAAAAAATAGTTATAATCACAAAACCATAATATGTTGTGGGAAACATAATATCACAAGACTTCATCATGTTATTCAAAGATCAGGGTATAAATATACCTTAACAGAAGATAAGTCTATTTACAAGGCTATAATCTGTGATGAATGGCTTTGTGATTTCTTAAATGATTTCGGGAAATACGCTCACGGGAAACACCTATCTCCACAATGTTTTATTCTTGATAATGCGAGAAAGAAGTCATTGCTTAAAGGATGGTTTGCGGATGGTTATGTTTGTCAAAATGGTAGTATAAAAATAACGACTGTAAGCGAGAAATTATCCTTAGATATGGCTCAAATAGCAAGAGATGTTTACCATTGTCCAGTAAGTATAAGTAAAAAAACATCAAAACGTACTTGCATAATAGATGGAAGGGTTGTTAATGAACGTCCTCAATTTTGCATTACAATATCTCGTAGTGATAGATATGGTTTCTATGAGAATGGATTTGTTTGGTGTAATGTAAAGAGCATCAGAAAAGAAAAAGAAAGTAATGCCGTTTATAATTTAGCAGTAAATGAAGAACACTCATACAATGTTTACGGAATCGCAGTCCATAACTGCCAGCCATTTAGCTACGCAGGAAAGCGAAATGGAGCGGAAGATGACCGCTACCTCTGGAACGAGGTGTTTCGTGTCATCGACGAGGTTAGACCCACTTGGTTTATTGGTGAAAACGTTACTGGAATCATCTCGATGGTACTCCCCGGCGAGGAGGTTAAAGTGGGAAGTTACACGGACGTTTGCGGAGAGAGTTACACGTTTTACGAGAAACGACAACGATACGTCATCGAACAAATCAGACTCGACCTCGAATCAATCGGATATACTATCAAGCCAGTTGTTATACCGGCTTGTGCCGTCGGAGCGCCCCACAGGAGAGATCGGGTGTGGTTTTTGGCAAGAAAAAATGATACTCCCAACACCGACAGCACAGGATTACAAGCGCAGGGGTCCGAACAGCAAGCAACAAGGATTGCCGGAAGCGGCTTACAAAGGGATGTTACCGACACCGACAGCAATAGATTCGGGATCAGGGAGAATAAACAAGGGAACATCACCGGGAGCCAAGGAAAGACCAACGATTGCACTTGCAGCGAAGATGGGATTACTACCAACCCCAACGGCAAGTTGTCGGAATACTGGGACAATAGCAAACCGTCAAGATGGATCATTGAGGACTTCTCAATTGAATCACAAAATTGCGAAAGATGTTGGGAAAAATTCCCAACTCAATCCCCTGTATGTAAGCGAGATGATGGGATTTCCCTTGGATTATTTGGTATCTCCTTTTCAAAATGGCGACAAGAAAGCATAAAGGCTCTCGGGAATTCCATGGTTCCGCAAGTAGTTTACGAGATATTTTTAGCAATAGAACAAGTAGAAGAAACATTAACGAAGAAAACAATATAAAGCAATGGAAGGACACGTGAAGCGTAGTATAGATCTGATTTGTAGTCTTGAAACAGACAAAATATATAACTTGGGTTTCTCTGGGGGGAAGGATAGTGTTGTTCTTCTTGATATAGCGAAGAAATCCGGGGTAAAATTTGAGGCTGTTTACTCTAACACAACGATAGATCCTCCCGGAACAATCCCGTTTATCCGGGAGAATTACCCGGAAGTCAAGATCGTGAACCCGAAAGAGTCGTTTTTACAGCTTGTGGCGAGAAAAGGTTTTCCATCCCGGCAACGAAGATTCTGTTGCGAGGTCTTGAAAGAGAGTTACGGCATAGGGAAAAGGAACTTGGAAGGGATGCGCAGGGATGAATCTAACAATAGGTCAGATTACGAACCGGAGCAATGTGATAGCAGGAAAAGCATGAAGGGTGCTTGTCACGTGTTGCCCCTTGTATTTTGGACGGGAAGGCAAATTTGGGAATACATTCACAAGCATAACCTTCCTTATATGAAGTATTACGATCCGCCTTACAACTTCACCCGTCATGGCTGTGTCGGATGTCCTCTCGCGACGAAACAACAAATGAGAATCGAGTTTAAAACGTTCCCCCGGTACGCGATAAACCTCATGAAAGCTATAAAAAAGTTCATGGAAACGCACCCTGAAACATTTTGGGGGAAGAATTTTGATAATGAACAAGAGGCGTTTTATTACTACATCAACGACTTGTCTTTACAGGATTTCAAGTTCATGAAAACGGCATCCATGTTCAAGAATGATTTCAGGAGGATGGTAAACAATTATTTAGGAATTAATGAATAAAAGCTGAAAAATGGATACCAAACTAACAATAGATGAAATAGAACTTGCTATCGTGAATAGCAGTATATTCAATAAGAGAGGAGATATATTTGTCCCCAATGTTTCTTGGGGGCTGCTTAACCACGAGGCCGATATGGTCGTAATGACCAAATCGGGATACTTAACGGAGATCGAGATAAAACGGTCTTGGGAGGATTTCAAGGCGGATTTCAAGAAAGATCACGAGCACAAGGACGAGAGGGTGTATAAGTTCTATTACTGCGTTCCCTCCTCGATAAAAGACAAGGTTATAGAGCTATTTAAAACTAAACACGAGTTTATCCCTGCTGTCTTGTCTTACACGGAAGAAGGAGTCGTGACTGACTTGAAGGTTGGCTTCCCTAACACGAACCGGGGAAGAAAGTTGTTCCTAGAGGAGCAATTAACTATCGCCCGCCTTGGGTGCATGAGGGTGTGGAATTTGAAACAGAAGTTAGTTGATATTATGCACGACAATGAATCACATAAAGCACAATCATGAAAAAGATAATGCATGGAAATTAAAGATGTAATATTAAAAAGATACATCCCATCTGATGGGATGGCGTTAAAGATAACACGAGATTGTTTCGGGTGTAATGGAATTTGTAAAGATGTATCGTATTCTAGTAGACCTGTTATCGCGTACGAGGATGATCCATCGTTTTCCGTCGAAGAGGTTCCGGTACAGGAATACGAGAAGTGGGTAAAAGAAAAAGGTTGTCGCGTGAGTGTTGAATCGTTGATTCAGTAGATACGAAAAAATAATGTGGTGAAATTTGAAATTACGGATAATAGTTGTATGTTTGCCTCACCTTACATAGTCATAGGCGAGTGACGCTCGCTGTTAGGTGAGCATTTTTTTATGCTTGCAAGATTGGTGCTGCCAAAATATACGGTTGCTACCCCCGTGTGGAACGTTAATGCGTCCACTGCCTATGACGGTGTAAGGTAACGGGAAAGGGCAACCGTTTTTATTGCCTATAATGCCAAAATTACCTTATAGTCATGGCAACACAAACTATCTCATCAAGTGCATCATGCACTAAAAATCTAGTATCCGTAAATGACGGAAAAGTCGTAACCACATCTTTACAAGTTGCAGAACATTTTCAACGTCCACACAAAGACGTGTTAAGTTCTATAAGAAAACTTGATTGTAGTCCTATTTTTCAAGAGCGAAATTTTTCGCTTTCGTTCTATCACAGGCAATTACTAAATGGAGGTTATAAAAAAGAACCGATGTACTACTTAACCCGTGACGGCTTCACTTTCCTTGCGATGGGATTCACCGGTAAGAATTTTGAGGTAGTTGACATTGTTTTTTCCGGTTTTATTCGTATGTTTGTCACGTCAGAACAAACATACAATCGTTGCAAGAGTGCATCGACAAAGGATAATAGAAAGCATAAGCAGTTCTATTTAGATTCGTTACATATATCCTTGATGTATGTTTGCTCTGACAGGTTAGAATCTAATAGAGCTGCTATTTTGTTTAATTCATCTAATTAGTCAGAGCAGGATGAAAACAATTAATTCAATTTCATGCCCAACAAACGGGCTTGTAATGGTCAATCGTGACCAAGTAGTAACTACTTCCCTAAAAGTAGCCGAGTATTTCGGGAAAGATCACAAACTCGTTTTAAGAGCAATCCGAAACTTAGAGTGTTCTGCTGAATTTACAGGGCGCAATTTTGCACCATGTTTCTATTTCAGTGAGTTACGTAATAACGTGAAAAGAAAGCTCCCGATGTATTACATGACAAGAGACGGTTTCACGCTATTAGTTATGGGGTTCACCGGCAAGATTGCCGCTCGATTCAAGGAAGCCTACATTAACGCATTTAATGAAATGGAGGAACGTTTGCGAGGCGTAACGGTTAAAGAGGAAGATATTGCCACGTACCTCCGGTCGCTGTGCGAGGACATGGACACGAGGATGAAAGGACACGAGAAACAACTCGCTAAGCGATACGGCAGCACACCGAACCCCGGGATGCTATCACCTGCATTGTTCTGCACGGGGTCGTTGAAAAGCCAGCTGGATTACATATTCAAGGCTCTGAACAACGATATTCTTGCCGGGCAATTCGCCTGGGCGAAGCTTGAAAAGGTAGAGAGGGAGAACAAGGAAATGAAACGAGAGCTTGCTAAGGTGGCGAGCAAATTATTGAATTATTATTACTAACGATAAATTAATCATGGAAAACAACATTCAATTATTCAAAAACGATCAATTCGGGGAAGAGAGAGTAACCGAGTTGAACGGGGAGCCGTTATTTTGTCTTTCCGACGTGTGTAACATACTTGGATTAAGACAAGGTGATGTAAGACAACGATTAGACGAGGGGGTGGTTTCAACCCAACCCCTTCAGACAGCAGGAGGAATTCAGCAAGCCAATTTCGTTAATGAAGATGGCTTGTATGATACAATACTCGATAGTCGGAAACAAGAAGCGAAACAATTTCGGAAATGGGTAACAAGTGAAATTTTACCATCTATCCGCAAAACTGGTGGTTATCTAGTCACATCAGAGAACGACACTCCGGAAATGATCATGGCAAAAGCTATTATTGTGGCACAAGAAACTATAAAGAAAAAGGACGAGAAGCTAAAACAACTCGAACACCGTAATAGCATCCTTGAACCGAAAGCCGAGTTGATGGACAAGGTGATGGACTCGGATCAGAAAATCGACGTCGGGCAAGCGGCTAAAATCCTTCAATTGCCGTTCGGGAGGAACACTCTCTTTCAGAAATTGCGAGAGAAAGGTGTTTTCTTCTCCAATAGAAACGAACCGAAGCAAGAATACATTAAACGTGGCTATTTCGAGCTAAAAGAGAAATGGATTGATCGGGATAATCATGACGGCTTTATGGTTGTAAAAGTATTGGTAACACAAAAAGGACTTGATTTTATAGCGAAGTTGTTTGAGATCGTTAAACATACCAAGCAGCTAGCAAAAATAATGTAATAACCCTCCCCGTCTAACCACGGGGAGATAAAATAAAAGATAAAGTAATTAATTATGCCACAAGAATGCTGGTTTACTAATTATCGCTTCCCTGTTTTGAGCGATCCAACAAAAGTAATAATAATCCGATGTAATTTATTAAACGACAGTTTACCTAAAACAAAAAGAACAGGTATGAAAGAACACTTAATTAAAACATGGTTATTCTCCCGCTCCTTGTTAGAGGAAGCGGCACAGATGTTAAACATCCATTCTGCCGGAAGCAGAGCGGTGTTAGAAATTAATTTATGTAGAAGATCCTACAAGGAATTAAAGGAAGTTATATCCAAAATGTATTCTAAATGAATATAATATGGATTACAATTGATTAAAATAAGACCTATGAATAACCAATTAAATCACATAAACAAGAATAGTTTCTGGGGAACGATAATAATTTCTATTATTCCCGTGACTGTTTTTTCACTCAGTTATGAAGAGTTTGGTATTTACGGAACTGCGGTCATTATAATGATTATATGCTGTCTTTACTTTATTAAATTTAGGCAAGACATAATCATTGACTACTTGAAGATGAAACAAGACGAAGAATTAACTAGAAATAGGTAACAGGGGAGAATTATGAAAATATCAGGATGCATCATACAAAAACGCAATATTAAGGAAAGTAACAAAGATACTTTCTACGCAAGCTACAGGGGAAAAAGAATATATGTTTCTTCCAATCATGGGTTTGGGAAGGCAGAATACGATCATCTTACTCGTTTTTATATCTTCGTGGTTGATGCAAAAACAGAAATATGCGACGTGGATATGTACGAGGATTGCCATGATATTCGAGAAGCGATAAGAGTAGCATTGAAAGGAGCGTGTTTTATTTAACAAATTTACGACTATGAGTAAGAAACGTAAAGAGAAGGTGGTATACATTCCTAACCAGTTATACTACCAAAACACCTTTTACAATCGTGGAGAAAATGATTACCTCCACAACAAGAATTTAAGTAGACAGTATCAATACAAACTCGCTAAAAAGAAGAAGTAACATGCAACAAAAAGTAGAAGAAGCAGCCCATTTATTTGCTGAAAGTAGGAGCAGCGGTAGTGACTTCCCTGCATATTACCATGGATTTATAGCTGGTGCAGAATGGCAGGCTTGTCATCCTCTATGGATAAACGCTAAGATACAGTTACCAAAAGATTATGAGCAAAAATTAATCCTTTTAAAGGACTGGAAAGTTAGAATTGCTATATTAGATTCTTTCGATGAGAATGATTTTAAGACTACTTATTTCTGGTATGACAGAGAAATCGACGAGAGTTTTGATTTGGAAGATGTTGTCGCATGGGCACCTATTCCATCTTTTTATGAAATAGTAATTACGAAAAAGAAATGAGCCAAGTTTGTTCTACAATGTGGTATGATAACGGATGGTGGTGTACGTGTCCGTGGTGTGGAGAATTTATTGAAGTAAGTGACGCTGATAATATGTTGTTTAATAACAATTGTTCCATGTACATAGTATGCCCCAATGAAGAATGTGGAAATAGTTTTTATTTAGAAAAGCAATAATCATGGGAGTAGAGAAAAATATAAGCATGGATAAATTCCCCAAACAGCATCTACCCGAAGAAACTGTTATGGGTGGGATAGGTAGAATCGTGAATGTTTGTTTTAACTACGATTCGGCAAAGAGAATACGTGGTGTAATAATTAGAGATGACAAAGAATATCCAGGTGTTACTATTATTAGACTAGTTGACGGAAGAATTGTTTTGTCTAGTGAATGCCAGTATTCTACAACAGATGAAGTATATGAAACGGTAACTCGTAGTTTTATATTTAAAAATAGGTAATTATGGAAGAATATAAAGTAGGCGAAGTGTTCCAGTTTGGAAGGATTAAACTGAGATGCGTGGAAGTTTCAGGCGGGAATTGCAATGGATGTTATTTGCGTGATTTAATTGATTGTGGATCGTGTGTTGGAGAATGTTTTTGGGCGAAAAGATCAGACCACAAGAACGTGGTATTTGTTGAAGTAACAGAAGAAGACAATGGCAAAATTTAAATAATAAATAATACAAAAAAACGATATGAGTACAGCTTGCGTGCAGGATATATACAAGTGCGCCACATGTAAATCGGCAGCGGACGAACACGGGAGAGGATGCAAGTATGGATTATTATTCCCCTTGCTTCTAGTTATAACGGAACAGCCTAATTGCAAGAATTATGAATTTGACATGGAAAAGGCAAGACTGCAACTGAAAAAACTAGAAGAATCTAAAACATAAATAAAAGTAATATTAAAAATGGAAGATACACAATTTATAGTACAAGCGTTGTTTTTTATCGTAAATTGTTTCGCTATTGCCTTCATCTGCACCGTGGTTACAAGGTGGATACAACGGGTCGAGGAGTTAATTAGCGTCGCCAATAAGTCAATCGACGCCTCGGCGAAAAGATTGGACAGCGTCTACGTGAACCAGTTGTTATTATTGCAACAAATGTACGCCGCAACCGAACAATACGAGGAAGCGGCAAAGGTTAAGAGATTAGTGGAAATAGAACTTAAACTACAAAAAGAACGTTTAAATGAAAAGAGTGTACAAGATCGGAACCAAGGGTAGCGTGATAACCCTATACCGGAGGAGATTTAAACTCTTCTGGCTCCCCGTCGAATCCAAGAACTTTTACTATTCAGAACACAGGATAAAAATAATATGGGATTGGGTAGTAAAATACGGGAAGGATAATTTTATCTCGGACAAGTGTTATTAAAATGGAAAGTAAAAAAATCGGGAATTCCGATTTTCTCAATAAACTGAAATTAGATGTCGAGTGTTGCAAGGATAACTCTCGAACGGTAGGGGCATTCCTTCTCGGGAGTGCCCTTTTTTTATATAGAATTGAAACAAATAAAACGAAAATATCGTAAAATAAAGAAGAATTCTTGCAAGATTTAATCCTGGAATTTATATTTGCGACATAATTACGCTCTTGGCTTCGCATATCTCAAATCAATTTGATTCTAATAACGAGGATGCCGACCCAAGAGCCTCGTTTTTTATAGCTTATGGAAAAGAAAAACTCGAACAAAACAGACAATTCAACAAATTTTAATATTCCAGTTAAAATAGCCGTATTGATAGATGGGGGATTTTTCATTAAAAGATACAATTCTCTTTACAATAAAGAAAAATCAAAAACCGCAGAGGAAGTTGCTGACGATATATACACGTTAGCTCATTCTCATGTCGGAAAAGAAAATTATTTATACCGTATTTTTTTCTATGACTGCCTCCCGTTTGAAAAAAGAGTTCACAACCCGATATCCAAAAAATGTATTGTTTTCGAGAAAACGCCAGAAGCGATTTTCAGGAATCAAATATTTGAATTTTTAAAACAGAAAAGGAAAGTAGCCCTTAGATTAGGATACCTGAAAGATTCAGGTAATTGGCTAATCAGACCAAGTAAAGTAAAGGAACTCCTATCTAAAAATATTGTAATTGACGATTTGTCCGAGGATGATGTTTATTATGATTTAAGACAAAAAAGCATAGACATGAAAATAGGTGTCGATATAGCTTCGTTGTCTTTAAAACATTTTGTAGACAGGATTGTGCTTATTTCTGGTGATGCTGATTTTGTTCCAGCTGCAAAACTCGCAAGAAGAGAGGGGATAGATTTTATTTTAGACCCGATGATGGCGCATGTGGATAATTCCCTGTTCGAGCATATAGACGGAATGAAGTCGCCTAAATTTTGTAGAAAAGCGGATTCTAGCACAGGAAGTATAACAGATGGAAAGACAGATAGCCCTAAACCCTCGGGTAAAATCAAGCGGAAAACAATAAAAAAAGTGCCTAGAAATAAATAACTAGCATTTTATTTATTACTTTTGCATATAATAATGTAACTATTATACACCTAAGGAGAGAAGCCTTAGTCTAATTCCCCAATTAGATAATAGTCTAAAAGAAAGTGAATCAGGATTGCCGTCTTTAATTCACTTTCTTTTTTATATGCCAAAAATAAAGGGGCATCCCGCCCCTCTAACACATCGCCAACTGTGCTACACTTTAAAACAACTATCTAACCGCTCTTAAACGAGATTGAGCATTTCCGCTACAATTATCGCCGCAACTCCGGCAATACACTCGTTGTCCAGCAAGTCCATTAAATAAACAAAATTAGCCTCGTTCTTCATGGCGCGTGTTTTTTTAAGTTTTACATTTACAAATTTCCCTCTCTATATCTTTATCGTGATTACAACAGGTACACAGGAACATCTTGTTTACCGGGAACAAATCACGCCGTATCTCCCCGGACAGGTAAGCGACATCCTCTCCGCCTGTTTCCAACCCGAATGCTTTAGCCACGTGGTCAGTGAAATGTCTTAGCTCGTGCGAGAACGAATTATCGAACTCTGCCGGACTTTCCCACATCCCGATAACCATCACCGTTTCACGCAGGGCGTTATTGGAATATGTAAGACCCGTGTTCAACCTGCATGAAGCCATGTTCCGGTAGGCTCTTTCAAGATTATTCCTCGGGCATTGTATCGCTCTTAACTCGTTAATAATATCACGAGTGTAATAACAATCCACGGCGTAGAACACTCGAAGGTGCCAGTCGTAACGGTCAATATACAGGTCTTGCACTATCATCGGTTCAATTTCGCTAGTTGTTTTTCCAACCTACGCCTTTGCGCTCGATTTAAGACACTTTTATCTATGCCTTTGGCGAAACCCTTTAACTTGTTAAAATCATCCTCTGGCATCGATTTAATAACACTCTCCGGGTTTTCTCCTCGGAGAATCCTAAGCACGTACTTTAACCCTTTCATAGTATCTCGTCCCATTCTACCGGTTCGCCGGCCGCCACCATCGTGGCGTACCACCTTCTCATCGTTGTGCCATCGGCGGCATCGGGATCGTCAATAACGTCTTTAACGTACAAGGCTAAATGCTGCTCGTCCTTTATCGAGGAACCTAGAAAATCCGCTTTCGCCATGTTGGCGGCGTACAAATAGTCTAAGCCCGTGGCGTTTCCCAGTTTAACACCGTTCCTTGATAACAGGTCATCAACTTGCTCCTTCGTGTAAGGATCTATCTTTTCCATCTTCCCCGTTGCCGGGTTATTTTTCTTCATTTTGGAGGTAGCGTATTCTACCGCCTTCTTGTTAAAATGCCACCCGTTGTTTCTCAAGTAAGCTTTCATCTCCCGTGGCATATCGTCGTACAAGTCTAAAGCTGGTCTACACATTGTAATTTTTTTTTAAAAGGAGGCGAGAAAACCCGCCTCCCGGTTAAACACTACCGGTAACGCGAATACCTACCGGTTCCACGGACTCCCCTGCGGTTACCGTAACCACCACGACCGGAGCCGCCGCTATAACCGCCACGTTCTCCCATGTCGTCGTAATCCTCGTCATCGTCCCAGCGTTCGCCCATGCTTTCCCCGTTGGAAAGTTCCTCGAGACATTGCATCAACTTGCCGCCGTAACGAACCATTTTTTCAGCGTAGTCGGACATTTTCTCGACCTTGCTCTCTGATATTTCGATCATAACCATTTAACTTGTTTTTTTACTGTTACTACTACCGTTTAAAGCTTTCGACAGCATCTCTCTTATATCCGTCAGTGTGCCTTCCATGCCGGAAACCTTTTGTTCCAACGCCCCGATTTTCTCCTCTTGCGCTTTCTCTTTAGCGAGTTGCGGGTTTAACACCTTTAGCATGTCGTCGCAAGAAGCTATAACGCTTTCATGGTAAGGAATGCTCTCGATAACTTGCTTGCTCGTTCTTAGCATTGCCTCCACCTCGGCGTTCATCGCTTCCCTGCTCTCGGATACCACGACGCCGCTAGAACCGAAATTAGCGATAGACAAGGTTGCCGGGAGCTGTTTGAACTCCATCGTTTCCTCCCCGACCTTCACCGACACGTCAACCACCGTTTCCACGTTTTGCCCGAAGGCTTGACCCGGCACGAGTTGGCCGTACTTGGGTTGCGGGTTACTCACGGAAACCACCTGACCGACCTTCAAACTTGGATTGTCGCCTTTTTGAAGGATGTAAAATATATTCTGTTGTCTTAAACTTTGAAACATGATTAATTAACTCTTTAACAAGCGGGATAACTCCCGCTCCTGATTTTACACTACTCCTGTCAAAATTTGCAAGGTGTTACTTCCAGACTCGTAATAACACAGGTAAATACCCGTTCCTGTTATATCCGAGGCCGTCACGTTGGCACCCGCTATCGTTGTCAGTTCTTGGGTCGCCCCGTTCGTGTCGAAAACCACCGGGAGAGTTCCCGTGGTTCCAGCCGGGATGGGCTGGGCCAGCCTGAAAAGAATCAGACCGCTAAACGGTGCGGACAGGAAAGGGTGATTACGGAACGAGAAACGCACGTTGGCGGTTCCTACCGTAACTCCCGTGCTTTCAAGCCTCGGGATCCCGTTCTTGTTCGCCATTATGAAAGGATTTATAAATGCCATAATACTTGTTTTAATAGATTATTACTATATTTGCACTGGGATAGATGAGAGTAATTAACTCATTGACAAGAGGTATGTCAACGCCTCTTCCCTTATTTTCAATGTTGACATCATAAATATAAAGTTGACGATGACTAACGAAGAATTTATCAAAAGCATTTCTCTTGAAGGGGAAGAATGGCGAGATGTAACAGGCTGGGAAGGATTATATGCTGTCAGTAACATTGGACGTGTAGTCTCATATGGTCGTATCCAGCGTATAAGCAATGGACGCGGGAAAGCACATGAAATACATTTTCCCAAGAAAATTATGAGTCTTTGCGAACATCATAATCACCACAAAAAAGGTGATGATTCGTATTTTTCCGTTATGTTACGAAATAACGGAAAAAACAGACGCTTTTTAGTTCACAGGATTGTTGCGACGGAATTTATACCTAACCCTCTTGGCTACAAACATATTGATCATATAGATGCGAACAAACACAATAACAGGGTGGAAAATCTCCGGTGGTGTAATCCTATAATTAACATGGGAAACCCTTTAACAAAAGAAGCGATAAGTCGTGGCGCCAAAGGAAGAATAGCTCATAATCGTAGAAAAATACTATCATTTAAAAATTCTTCTTTGGTTAAAGAATACGAATCACTAGCTTCTGTAAAGTCGGATGGATTTAGCCCTTCCAACGTGTATCTATGTTGTGTTGGTAGACAGGTGATACACAAAGGATATAAATGGATGTACGCTGATGAATACGCAACCTCTTGACAATAAATCAAAGAACTCTTTATCTGCTCCTAGTTAGGCATTATCCCCATAACCCTCCATTGGGAAGATTGTTAAACCCAATCCCGTATTGAGCAGCCACGCAAGTCGGGACACCAACAATCGGACTGTAAGGTATTGTTACTGTTTCCGGAGCTTTACATTCGATCTTGGCTAATCTTGCCGATAAATCAGCGAGTGCGGCATTCGCGGGGGCAACAGCAGAACCAATCATCTGCCCAAATTGTGCAGTTTGATGTTCTTGTGAAAGTTGACCTGCAAGTGCCGTGCTACGAGCTCTTTCCGCGTCAAGTTTAGTCTGCATTTCACGCATTTCTAACTGGCAGAACCTGTCATTAATGATTTGCGTTTGGGCGTCAATTTTGGCAGCGATCACGTTTGCGTTGCTTGTTGCGTTTTGTACAATCTCTTGTGTCTGTTGAATTGTACGTAACTGACCCTCGTACCCTTGTGTAGTTACCAGGTTTTTCATGTCGCAGCAGCAAGAAGCGATCTGTTGGGCGATCTGGCAATTCCCTTGCTGGATGGCGTTGATGATCTGCATGGAGCTTTGTCCGACTTGATTGCCAACTTGCTGAACTTGAGACATGACACCGTTGATGGCTTGCTGGATTTGTCCCACCGAGCAATTCAAGTTGGTTGCCAGCGTGTTGATGGCTTGCCCGTTACCTTGGATGGCGGACATCAGCAATTCTCTACCGTTGTCATTGTTGATAAGGTTCGGGATGGCACCTAATCCACCGTTCTCGCCGTTTCCTCCCCAGAGTCCACCACGTCCCATGAGCGGGAACAAGAAGAACAAGAAAATTACCCACATGAACCAGCCTCCCTCGCCACCGAATCCACCGTTTCCACGGTTGTTCATGGCTAAAAGCAAGTTCGGGTCAAGCCCGTTTTTCTGGAGAAGCGGGGCAAGCATACCCAGCATCCCGTTTCCGCTACCTCCTTCGTTCGGGAATACAAAAGTTTTAGTTTCACTCATATTTTTAAAATTTATAATCGCCCGGCACCATTACCGGGTATCACAAATTTCACTTATAACGAGTTGCTAGTTAAATTATTGGTTGCTATGTCGTTGCTACATTGTTTATAATAAGTTGCTAAAATGTAGCTGTGTTTCTTGCGGTTATCTAGCGTGTTTTTTAACTTGTTTACCCCTTGCCGGGTAATATGCAAGTAAGTTGCCGTTAGCGTGTCGGAGAAACCTAAATTAGACAACAAGCTTACAAGAATACTTCTAGCATCGACGTGGTCTTGTTTCTTGCTATATATTAAATCGTTGCCGTCTATTCCTGTTCTCTCCGAGATAATTTTTACCACCTTGTTGAAAATTTTTTCCATTTTTCTTGTTTTTAGTGTAACAAATAAAAATCCTGTCCGTAAAACTTTCAACTTTGAGAGAGAAAGCTACGAACAGGATTGGGTGGTGCTAATTCTTTAGAGAGGTTCTCTCTCTTTTATATTTTTATAAGCCTAAGTTTCCGGAGTATTTTAATAATGGAAGGCACGCTTAACCCGGCTAACAAGATAACCAGCCACCACAAGGATCTAGGAACCCTATACCTCTCTTTAACCACTTCAACCGGGTAAGGTTCCCTGATAGTATCTCGTTGGCTTACATAGATGGTATCCCGGCTATATCTGTCCCTGTACACGGTTTTCGTCCTGTCCCTGTACACGGTGTCGCCCTTTACAAGCACGAACACGCTATCCTTCTCGTGGATGCTGTCCACTCTAAACCTATCCACGTATTCCGTCTTCGTTTCCGTTGTTTTAACGGGGATGTACTTAATACTATCGCAAGAAACAATAAAAAGAGCCATGAAAAATAACAAAAACAGCCTTCCTTTCAGTGATTTTGATTGATATAGGGCTAGAACATCATTCCCATACGCTCCAAGTTCCCCGCTAGGATCGGGATGTCCGTTCGTGATTATCTCGAAATGGGGAATATTCACGACACGAGGTTTAAAATTTGTTTCTAACTTTTTCACTGCACGTACTTTTTGTAATTAGCGATAAACTCTTCCTCCTTCCCTTTGCCTAAAGGCGTGTTGTAATAGCGCTTCCAGTAAGTAGCCCATCCTTCTAGGTTGCTCGGTATTGCCTTCTTTACACGTAAATAATGCACCCGTGCCATGCAAATTGCTAGCAAGTCGTTGTTCTCTATATCCTCCGCTTTAAAACGGGACACACGAGCGGCACGTTCAATTTTTGCCGCCAGTTCCGGTTTATACCGGAGATAATTATTCACGATGTCGTTGAAAGTTGCCGGCTCCATCTGGAATATCCCCAATGCCGGACCTCCTCCTATTTGTTTCCTGTACTTGCCTAGACGGCTCTCTTGCGCTGCCGTGCCCATTAACAAGTTCACGGCATTGTCCGAGTAAAGTCCTATTTCCTTCAAAACGGACGTTATCAAGTTTCTAATCGTCACCTTGTTCATTCACGAAGTTATTAGGTGGGACTCTTTTAAAACATCTCAAAGCTATATTGCACTTCAGAAACTCGAGCTCTTGTTTTTCAAGTTTCAATCGTGTTATCTCTTCCATGCTTTCACGTATTCGCAAGCGATCATCGTTTTTTTCCGAGTAAAGCTTGTCTATCTTCCCTTTAAGTTCTATAGCCTCGGCGTCCTTCTTGTCGTACAACTCCTTCCATTCATCGGCGTACTGGCTCGTGTATTCCGCTTCTGCCTTTACTGCCGCCGCAGTTTCTTTCCGCCTCTTGGAATTGTAAAACAAGAATATCCCGAGCAACGGTACAATTATTATTGTCACGACCTTGCTAATCAGATCTACGATTTCTTTTATCTCCTCCATTTCATTATTTTAAAATTTAGTTATACATTCGCGAAAAGGTTCTTCTGAACCTTGGTGCCTAGAGCGAAGTACCGGGATGGGAAACGCTCTTTTTTTTATGCCCTAGCGAAGATATTTCCCCGCTAGAGCCAATAGGTTAATTCCCGAGTTGGTTGTAGAACTCCATTATTTTCACCTCCAGTTACGGAAGGAAGTTAGACGGAAGGTTTGCCCCGTTAATGCTAGACACCATCTCGTTCACGCAGTCGTATGTGCCGTTAATGTTCACGTACGGGTTTCCATCTTCCTGCAAAGTTCCCTCGCAATAGAATGTAACATTCGTCGGGTTCGCGCTTTGATCGTACTCTGCCGATAAATGCACGTTTACTCCTTTAATAACATCGCTAGCAGATGCTTGTGTTTTGTAATTAATTTCCATGATTATAAATTTTTAAATTAAACGTTTTCTTTCTCCACAACAAGGTCATCTATCTTGTAGAATAGACTCTTGTTGCGCCCTGTTATACATTTCGATTCATCGGCAAAGTCAAGGACAACTCTCTTTAAAGTTTCGGCCTCAATTCCGATTAACTCGATATCCTTCTCGAAGTCTTTCCCCGGGTTAAAAGTATTCTCCCCTTCCTTGTGTATCTCTCCTCGTTCTATTTCCTCGTTGGAAAATTCCACCTTCGGCACGAAGTTATCGAGCACTTTTCTTTCCTGAAAAGAACTCCCGGCTACTTTTATTAGCCCGAGTAGGTTTAATCTCTCTACAATGTTTAGTTTTAATGTTTGCGTTTCCATGTTATTGTTATTAATTTAATTTTAGAATGTTATTCCCGTCGTGTGTTCTGATCTTACTATCCAGCAATTAGTCCCATTGTATTTTCCTATATATTGGCACACCGCAGTGACTTTAATACCTCCACTTGTAGCGCTTATTTCAGCCCAAGGGGAAAAGCTGCCTCCTTGTAAAATTCGATCATTCCCATTACCAATTATTCCAACAGCATAACCCGTTAAAGGAATTATTCTAACAACATGTCCTGGCTTAATGTATCCACTAGCAGGGAGAGTAACGTTTATCTTACTAGAATTAGCACACACGACAACGGTCTGATACGCGTTTAACACTATCCCCGTGTTAACAAATAGTACGGACGAAGGGATATAACCACATCCTCCGACTGTATAACAATAGTTACTCATTCTTAAGTCGTGCCAATCGGAAGCTATTTCTATCGATCCATTTTCCACGTAAATGTCCCCATTTTTCGAATGCAAGGCACGGGCTGGAGTTTGGGATCCGTAATTGCCTGAATTATTCCAATATGGATTTTCAGCGTACAACTCTAGAGCCGTGACATTGGCTAAGTAATTACCCGTGGTGTGTTTAGCGACTATTTCTAATCCAAGAATGCTTGCGTTATCTCGCAATACCCGTATTAATCCCGCTTGAACGATCCCGCTAGACAATGGCAGAATCCCAGTACTTTCCGGAGATATTACCATACCACCATCGCCGAACAACTTGGAACCTTTCGCGTTATCTGAATCAACAAATGGTGAAACAAATTCTTTACTTTGGAATCCAGATGCCGTTATTACCCATCCTGAAATCATGTTTTTACTTCCTATCTGGAAAATAGGGTCACTTACATTCCCATCAATCCCCTTTAGTCCCCAATCGCTCGCGCTTATGTAGAACATCTCCACGTAATGCGAGGCATCCTTGTAAGCTTTAAATGACCTCTCCTCGCCTGTCGATGTTATCTTCACCCCCGGACCGATACCAAAGTCTTTACCGCCAATTACCTTGTAATCCTGAAACGAAAACCCGGCAACGGCGAGCATGTTGGCACTAATCGAGTTCGCTTTCAGGATATTGGTTTTCAACTTGTCTATAAAACCATCAACCGCGATCAAGGCATCTGCCGTGAGCAATGCCGTGTTTATCATTCCTGCCTTGACAAGTGGTCCTTTGGTTACAGCGTTTGCTTTTAACGCCTCGAAATTTGTAAACCCGAGTTGAGCCGCGAAAGAATCTTTCGTCGTGATCTCCACGTCCGCGTAACCGTCCGCCGTTTGGTCTATAACTGTGGCATAATCCACGAACCACTCTAATGGATTACCCGATGGCTTCACCGGACCAGAAAGGCAAAGGAAATTAATCGTACTAAAAGTACCAGTTGGACCGCAAGTTTCTTTAAAAATATACCTTTCAAACTTTTCGGTTCCTGTCATTGGCGTTAATGCCTCTTGTTTATATCCATCGCCATGAGCGTTATGAATATTTCTAAGCGTGTATCCGACCGGAATTTTAGCACTAACCTCCACGACAAATACCGCGTTAGCTCTCGAATTGTGCCCGAAATAAAATCCCCCCAAATGACTTGTTGTCGTACCACCGTAAGCCTTTATATATAAACACCATTCAGAATCAGCATAAGGCGATCCGACTAATTCGTTCTTTATATGCAAAGCGGTATCCGAATCAAACGAGTTTGAAGCAGTTTGCCCTGTAGATTTACGAACCCTGTGAATCTCCACTACACCGCCGTTATTTTGCGCATTGTATGTTCTGGTTCCATTCAACCCCAGCTTAAACTCCGGGTCCTTGTATAGCATCTTTCCGTTAATAGATCCCCCGGGTTTCCCTTGGGCTCCCGTCGCACCGGTTGCCCCCTTAAACGCTATCGAGTACGAGAACACCTTGGTAAACACCTTACCATCCACTGTAACTGGGATTTTAACCGTCCCGCTTGCAGTTTTCATGCTCGTTGTTACGGTAAAGGTAATAACGGGTGCCGTGGTGCCGTTGCTTGCCACACTTGCCGTCATACCCGCTGGTAACCCAGTTATCGTGCCGATAGTAGCAACTACTTGCGTCGCCCCCTTGTATGCAGTAACACCACATGTAGTAGAGCCAGCCAATGCCGCTGCCGTGGAACCAGCAAAGGCGTGCGATTCATTGCCAAGCAACACCGTGTAGGCGTCTTTCCCTGCAGCTCCCGTCGCTCCGGTAGCACCATCCGCCAACTTCGCTATCGTAAAACTATCGGACAACTTCTCGTCCCCGTTACAGATACACCGGAATGTCCTAACATTCGTACCGGAAGGGAAAAATGTAGTATTACCCGGGGAAACGGTATAAGTCGAGGATGTCGCACCGCTTATGTTCGTCCACGTGCTGCCATTAAGGTATTGCCACTGGTAAGAAGTAGGGGTAAAATTCCTCGGGATTGCCGTTAACACGATGCTCGCCGGGGTTGGCGTACCAGTATAACCTGCCCCGTACTTGAACACTTGCGATGGGGCGGTAACATCTACTGTTTTGGCGATAGCGTCCTGAATCGCTTGCTCCATGTCTTCCGGGGCTTGCACCCAATCTAAAGGTGGCTTTATATGTCCCTCGTAAAGACAAGCCCATTTTATCGTTGCAGGGTTGGCTGAAGAACCGGAAGAAGGAAAATTGTAAATATTTATTTTTCTCTTGTAAATTTCTTGTACAGTTGATGCGGTAATGTGGATAAAAGCAACTTCACCACTCATGTCGACTGGGAGATATCCAGCCAAGGCATTTCCATCATTAAACCAAACTCCAAATTTTTGTCCTCCTGTCGTTGTCCCTCTTAACACTAACGTGTATTTCCCGCCAGTAATGAGGTCTATAGATGTGTAATAGTTTTTTATGTTATAGGAATTGTTTGTTACCTCTTTCCCAGAGTCCAAAAACAAGTTTCTAACCCCTATCTGTATCCCGTCCACCTTGTTCGTTGCATCCTGTTCCGCCAACTCTTTAATCCGGTCCTGTATCGCCTTGTCCGCTTCCCCGACCCTTGTTTTGTAAGTAGAAAGCGCCGTGTTATAAGCGGTGAATTTAGCGTTCACGTCCGCTTTCTCCGCTGCCGTTGCCTTCCCGTCAGCGATAGCGGTATTGATCGAGGATATTAAGTTGGCGTGTGCCGTGTTATAAGCAGTTTTGGCACTAGCGAGATTTGTTTTAGCTGTTCCGATTAGATAGGCGTTAGCGTACAACTTGGTATAGTAAGCGTCTATATCCGCTTTCTCGGCGTTAAGGATGTTTATATTCGACGCTATCGCCTTCGCCTCCGCCTCGTCAATAATACCATCCTTAAAAGCCCCGGTAATCGTGGTATTAAGGTTTGTAACCGCATCGCTTACATCCTTAATATCCTTCGCCACGTCACCGGGAGAGGGTGAGTAAGAAGAAGGAGCGGTGAAGCCCTCGACGAGCATTACTTCCGAGAACTTCACGGAATTGCCAGCGGTGGAGCCGTATTTCCCAGCGAATAGACATAATCTACCCTCTCCATCGGTAAAGTTATTAGTAGTTATAAGAATGCCACCGGAAATACTTAGTAAACCTGCATATTCAACGTTAGCATTAGCATTCCTTATTTCAGCTTTATATTCTGTTGGAGTTCCAACCAAATTCTCTGCCTTGAACGACAAGTGATAAACCGTATTAGGCTTTAATTTAGGTATTACTAATGCTTTAAAGTAAGTATTGTTTGTACCTGCATTCACCGTCACCTCTTCCCCCCCGTCAACCAGGTTAACATTGCTCTGCCCCGTTAGGTCTTCCGTGGCAACGGGTATCTCGGGTAATGGCTTGTTGCCCTCGAATAAGCCGAGGGAGTAAACTAAAACATTATTATAAGAATTGATGTAACAAACTATTTTCTGTATAGTTTTATTCTTGTCCGTTATTAAATCAACTCTTTTCTTTGTGTTTGAACCTGACATTGGAATGGCAGAACGTGTCCCATCCGTGTATATAACATATAATGTCGCCCCCGATTTATTTTCACTATTTTTGCAATCTATACTTATTACATATTGTGTATTTGGCTTGTAAGAGCCAATAAATATATCTTGTGCATTATTTATATTTGCTGTGACATCTACCGCCAACCCTACACCTGCCATGGCAGATAGATTCCATTTTAAATACACCCCATCCGCATCCTGTCCCCACACCGCTATATCCTTGTTCTTCTCGTTCCAAGCAAGCATCATTTTGCGGGAGATAAGGTTTACTGATCCGATTTGGAGATTATCTACCGACTCCTCTGCCACCTTCTGTGCTATAGTGTTGGCGAATGCCGTCCTCTCCGAGTAATAATTGGCAAAGTCTTGGTTGTACTCTGTCTTCTGCGCCACGGTCAGTGATGTGTCTATATTCTGCGACAACTTAACCGTGTTCGTTAAAAAAGTACTAAGAGTGTTGTAAGCATTCTGTAAGGCGGTTATAGAAACTCCGTACTTCGTCGCCTGTGCTTGATAAGATGTAAATTCCTTCTGTATCTGGTTCCACGTGTCCCGGAGAGATGCTTTTTCTTCTTTGGAGATAACCCCATCATCCGCCATTTTAGCAAGCCGAAGCATTGTATCGTTAAACAGCTCCCAATCGGCGGCAGAACCTTGCATCCCGTCCATCTTCTGTGCCCGGCAAATGTACATGGAACCATCTTCTTTAATCCACAAATCGTCGATGTTATAGGCGGGGGTAGGAACGTTATTGGAATAAGTAATAGAGTTTTTCTTCCCTACTGTCCCTGTCAACTCCCGCAGCTTAACCTCCAGTTCCGCCGACACGCTGTCTGCCACCTTTTCCCACTTGTAAACACCATCAACAAAACGGAAATTGTACCTGCTGGATACCGTGTTTCCCTCGCTGTCCGTGGTGTAATAGATGTAAGTATCTCCCACGTGCTTGGCTCTCTCGTCCCTTCCTGTTTCTTCATCAAACCACTCGTTAGCCGGGTAATTGTTTAGAGTCGGTTCGACCTCCCCGTCCCAGCTCTGTATAGCCCCGTCAAGCTGGTTTTGCATATCGGGGATGATAATTCCTGTTAAGTTATCCACGACGGATTGGATGGCGTCAGTGGCATCCTTGGCGTCTTGAATGGCTTGCTGGTTATCCTTTATGTCTTTGTTTATCCCGTTAATCACGTCGCTAAACTCCCCGTGCCTCGTGAAGAGCCCTATTCTGGTTTGATCCTCCGGGTCGACTCCGATTCTCAATACCCATTTATCGGACAAGTCGTAACTATTCACCCCGGCGTATATCGTTCTTCCGGCATCGTCCGGGAATGAAGAGTCCATCACTACCCATTGCAAGTAAGGATCTGTCCTGTGCCCGAACTGCACCACGTCATCACCCACGGCGGGAACTCCCGAACCGGTGTCGCAATCCGTTTTCGAGAGGTCGGCATAGTTTTCTCCTATCCCCGTTACTAGACGCCAGTAGTATTTCTGTGTCCCGTTGCCGTAATTATTGCATCTCGCTTGCGCACCAACCGTGAAATCGTTCGTCTGACCGTCTTCCGTTTCCATGTAAAGACGCCAGTAATCGGCATATTCCTCGACCTTGCTTACCTTCATCCCGGCAGGGGATAAGCATTGCCTACCACCTCGCCAGTACATTTTAGAAACAACAAGCGCCAACACCTCTATGTACTTTCTAAACACCCCTCTATCCGTGTGTAACTCGGATTTGTTGACAATACCCGTACCTGCTCCCGTCATCCCGGCGATAAAATCATCCGTCATCAACCCGCCCGTGATCGTTATCACTCGACCGAGAATATCCCGGAACTCCGCATCTCCCAACGCATCGATTATCCAGCCCTTTATCTTACTCTCGAACTCGGTGGATTGAAGGCTCTTGAATTTTACATCGTCGAAGGTATGCAACTCTTGATCAAACCATTTCACTCTCCACGACTCCACCCACGTGCCAAAAAGGCTTTTAGCTTGATCTAACGTGATACCCGTGTTGTTGGCAATCTGGCTGATAGAATTCTGTATCTTGTCTATCGTGCTAGCCACCCTGTCATTAAACAAGGTAATTTCATATTCCGGAACCGAACCTCCCTCTTTTATAACCAAAGACTGGATTATCACGCTGGCATCAATACCTAGATCTACATCCTTGAAATCAAATATATCTCCCTCTTTTATGGAATCGTGAAGTTCGGGGTGTCTTGCCATAAACACATTGTCGATTTTAGGGACATAAGTATACTTGCTCTTGTCATTCTCTGCCAAATACTTCTTGGCGGCAGCGAGAAGTCGTTGTTCGGCAGCCTTTATATAAATCTCGTCCATCGATATACCAATGAAAACGAAATAATCTCCAGCTGATATTTGATAAGGTATATTAGGGAACACGATATTAATGGAACTATCCGCTTCCCTGTTACACGTTAAAATATAATTATTATTTTTTTTCTCACATCCCGTTATTTCAAACTCACGCCCGCCACACATGCCACTTTTCATCACTATTTTAGGCGTTTCTCCCACTACTAGATGCTCTTGATCAACCGGATTGAAACCGATATCTTTCAGTGTCAACGTGAATGTCTTCTTTTTTATTTCTCCCTCTTCCGGTATAACGCCATCATCCGTCATCTGTTCCGCCGTAACGACTTCATCTATCCGTCCCGTGGCATTCACGTTTTTGCCAGCTTCTTTCAAATCCTCTGCCGTCACACCCTCCAGGGAAGGATATATGTCTTGCAATTCCCCGCTTCCATCAAAAAACACGGATCCTTCTCTTATGCCGAACTCACTAATACTAGAAGAATCAACATAGGCATCCCCTCCATTTTCCGCGAAACCGGGTAACATCAGATTCTTCACGTACATACTCTCGGGTATCAGTAAATTACCTTCCGAGTCTTTCAACTTGTTGTAATACCTGTAAGGCAAATTACGCTGGCTACCGTAAGCTCTCAACCTGGTAATAATCAAAGCGTCTTGATTAGTGCTCTGTTCTATATCGTACAACCCGTTTCCTTTCCCGTATCCAAAAACTTTCCCTACAGACATCCCGGCGGTGCCTATCTTTATCGTCCGTCCCTTTATAATAAAATTTGCGTCAAAGTCCGAATTAACTAGCGATAAAGCTTCCCAGCAATTCTTTTTATCCACGACGATACTTTTATCCCTTACCGCCACTTCCTTTTCTACCGTTACCGTCCATTTCTTGTCCCCAGAGTACATCCTGTCAAGGTTAGCCTGTATCCGGTCGGCAAGATCATTAACCGTGGAAGCGTAAAAAGAGAAACTTGATAACCCGGAAAAATGAACATGATTATCCGCCAAAACGTAATCCAGAAAGTCACATCTTGTCAACTCGTCAGCAAGCGAGTTCATCTTCACGTCCCGGTACTCGAAAGCGTTACCCGATTCCATCGGGTTACTATTCTTCACGGCAGATGGAGTGTAATTAAGAACGTATCTCTCTCCCCTGTATTCAAGGTAATCACCAATCTCGAACAATACAGGAGTTGGACTATTAAAATTAAACGTAACATAACTCTCCCCCATGAAAGTCCCGTTATAACTAAGACTCTCGATAATGCACCTTACTATATTCCCAGTTTTATCAAATACACTCCACATGGTCACTTCGTTAAAATTATATCAGTTACAGGATCATTGACCTTGAACGTGACCTTGAACAAAAAAACATCTCCCTCGGCGTCGCTTCTAACATATTCTCCATCTTGGGAAACACTCATGAATCTCACGTTTTTACGACCGATTCCAGTGAAAGAATCATATACTTTCAAACTAGCCCCGCTTCCATCTCTACCAGTCAAGTAATCCAGAAAGTCACGTATCTTTTCATTTGCCGATCCCGACACGCCCTTGTAAGCAAACTCAACACTTATCTCGTATGATTTTAACCTTATAACGTCAGGAATAAACTCGTCATCTCCGTCCTCGTCAGACCATTCGGTATTCGCTAGTTCCTTCGCGTCCCCGTGTATCTTGAATGGGAAATCCTTGCACCATATCCCGAAATCGGAAACGCTTTCCTTCACTAGCGAACCTTCCTTCTCCTTTTGAAAATATATTCCTTTGTACGCCATATCATCAAAATAAAAAAAAAGCCCGTCATCCGGAATTAATACTCCAGGTGCCGGGCTTCAATTGAGCCTCATTCTTTACATTATGGTAGTACAAATATACAAATAAATACTATTAAACAACATGATAAAAGCATTTATTTAAAGTATTACTTTAATATACTAATTCAAAATTTGAAGTTCATGTTTGGGATTAAACACATTCTAAATTACGATCAAATAACGCGGGGATAATAAAATTATAAATTTATATTGTAACTTTGTACTTGAATCATCTAAGAATTATTACCATGTGTATAGGCATTCGGACAAACAAGGAATTAATCGGTAATTTGATGATACTTCTTGCCAACGCTTGCAAGCCATTATATCACACCAAATTACTTAAATTGCTCTACTTGATAGACGAAGAATCAGTCAAGAGAACAGGAGTTCCCATCACGTGGTTGAACTACAAAGCATGGATGCACGGTCCGGTAACCGAAGATGTCTATTACTCAAAAATCAAAGGACATAATAAATTCTCTGATTACGTTTCATTTAATGATATGGCGGATGGATCTTGTATCATTAAGCCGGTGGCACAATTTGATGATGGCGAGTTTTCAGATTTAGACTTACAGGTTATAAATGATATACTGAAATTGTATGGAGGGAAAACAGCACGTCAACTTGTGGACTTAACGCACCAGCCAGATTCTTTATACGATATCGCGAAAAAGAAACATGGCATCGAATTTTCGGAAGATAATTGCACTTCCGAGATAGAGATTGATTTCCAACAGCTACTAGATTCAGATTCTCGAAAAGCGGAATTCAATTACGCGTTAGAAAACATGAAAACGAAGATATACTCGGGGAATGTATAACATAGGTGATATTCTTCTCGTGGAAAATTATCCACTTCCATCGGAATATAAGGACAAGTTTTTCATCGTGATCGGGAATATGGAAACAGGATACCAACTGTTATCCATGACAACCTCCCAATTATATTTTGACATCAGCCTCGTTAAACACGGCGAAATTGTCGACCGTGAACTATCCGGTTTCTGTTTCCCCGCAGGGCACGTCATTGGAATAAATAATTTTTGTTTCAATAAACACACATTTTTATCTCATCGAGGTAGCATTCGGGAACATGACGATAATTTCCTTTCCAAATTCAACGTGGTACGCGTGGATCATATTAAAGATGATGAACTTGAAGATTTAGTCTACAGTTTCTACAAAAGCGAAAAGGTAAAAAGAAAGTATAAACCGTCCTTGGAAAATGTATTGGAAAATATAATAAAATAAAGCCGGGATTCCCCCGGCTTACATTACACGTTCAATCTAACCCCGCTACCTGGCGTCGTTGCCCTCCTGAACAAATCCCTGAACTCCGTCAACACCTGCACGTTATTAGCGGTATTAACCTGTATCATGGTCAACTGCGTCAACTGCGCCTCAGCGATCAAATTCACGGATGGATACGTTTCATTCAAAAACTTTTCCCATTGCATCTTGATGATGCTAACGTCCGCACGAGTGGCGTTAAGATAGGATGCCAATAAATTACCAGTATCTTCCGTCAGAGATTGCACGCTTTTCCCAAGAGTTGGCGCGTTAGTGTCTTTCCCGAACACGTCAAACCCATGATTTTTCATGATATTTTTATACATTTCTAAAAATGCTTCTCCCATTTTAGTCGCCTTCTCTGAATCCTTGGCTAATTCCTCGGTAGCATCGGCAATCTCTCCTGATAATAACGCGTTAGCAATAGCATCTACAAAAGCATTACCTGTTTGCCCTCCACCGTAGTCTCCATAATTTTCATATGCTTTTTTTATTCTCTCTTGATACTTGTCAAACATTCCTTGCATGAAAGTGTTCTTCAAGATTTGTTCCCCAACGTCTTCAAGAACTTCAACCACGCTATCCCGAAATGACTTCGCGGCATCGGTACCGTTTCTAAAAGCGTCCACGATACTATTACTCAAACTATCTGCAAGACTTCCAAATGTTTCAGATATATACTCCGATATAGCTTTCTCCGCTTCTTGTATTTGCTTTTCCAGTTCAACTAACTTCCGGAGATTGTTTTCCGTTTCACCTGCTAGATTATCAGCATTCTCTAGCAGAGATTCAGCTACCGCGAGATTCAACCTTCCATCAGCAAAAAATAACTCGGCACCATCCATATTCTCCTTAACCCATTGCACTAGATCTTGAGTCTTAGTGTGCTTGCCTCCTATCCCGAGAAAACCTTTCTTTCTCGTTCGGGTGATATAACGAAGATTATCTTTTAATGCCACGTACTCGCTGTCATTTTTCGATACAGAATTCAACACGGTGTTTGTAACTATTCCTCCCCACCATCTCCATTTACTCTTCGGATCTTTCCAAGCTTTTTGCTGCTCGTTCAACTTGTTATTGTAATTATCCGTGGCATCATTAAGAGCTTGAATAGCATTTAGTGCGTTCGATATCTGCTTGGTTCCCCACACGTCTTCCTGCAACAGTTTTGTTTCAACAAGCTTCTTGTTATACGTGTCCTGCGTATCCACGATGCCTTGCAACCAACGTTGATATCTTTCCCGATCCTCGTTTCCACTCAACCATCCTTTGATTTTATCCACGATCTGCATGGCTGTCGAGATTACCTTCAATATAACTGACGCTGATTCTATCATGGCTACTGCTTTCGCCCCAGCAGTGGCGGCAACCTCCACGGCATCGATACTGTTCATAATTCCTTGTGCCGACTCCGTGGCGAACATACCTATATCCCCGATCAACGATATAATGTCACCAGCGGTTCCGCCGATACTCCCTCCAAGGTCTTTCAACGCCCCCGAAAAATCATCCACGGTTCCAGCTACCGACGACATGGCTTTTTTCATCTTGCTCGTCTTGTCAAGATAGTTATCCGTGGCTTCGTTTAATTCCTTCATGGCATCAGCCTCGCTCATCACCTTGTTTGCGCCAGACAGAACGAATTTCACCGTGTTTTGAGCTTGATGTAACCTCGTGGTTGCGGAATTTACTTCATCGATGCTATCCTTCAATGCCTTGAATGGGTCACGTTCCGTTAATTTATCTGCAATACTTTCTATTATTCTGACAAACTCCTTCATGTTCGTCAAGTCAAAAGATTCAGCAGCCTCTAGTTTAAACTTTTCAAGTTGTTCCAGCAAAAATTGCAAAGTCCAGGTTGACGTTTTATCCAAATCCTCGAAAGCCCTCAAGTACTCCGGGGAATTCTTGAACTGGTCAAACTTTGTTTTCAATATGTCCGATTGTTCATCTCTCTTTCTTTTCGCTATTGCCTTATCCGTCGCCTCGTCACCGAGCATCGCTCTCTGCTCCTCCAGTTTCCGTATATCATCGTTCGCTTTCCTTTTTATCTCCACGATCTTTTCCTCGTAATCACGATATTTATTAATCAACTTGGCAGCGTCAAGCATATCTTCTTCCGTAAGCTTCGAAGTAGCCTCCTTGATCTTTTTCACGATGGGGGACAAGTTGCCGTATTCGCCCAATTGCCGGTCGCTCATCCCGAGCAACTCTTCAATCGTCACTTTCTTCCCGCTTGCCTCAATCTCTTTTCTCAACTTCTCCCGCAATTCCTCTATCTCGCTATTGAAAGAAACATTACCACCGAATGCAGCCATCATTGCCCCCTCTTTGCTACCTGTCAAGTCATACAACTTCCTGTACAACTCCCATTTCCTGGCAACGAGCTCCACTTCCTCTCTCATCAACTGCACGGAGTCTTTCAAGTCATTCTTCTCATCTTCCCTAATGCCTTTCGCCCCTGACTTAGAGTACGCCGTCAAATCAACACCGAAAGACTGCCCGAAAGATTCATACTGCTTTTTCTGGAACTTGAATATCTCCAGGTTCTCCATCGCTTTACCATCAAGCAACTTGGGAGAAAGTTTCTCGATACTCTCTATCTCTTTTTTAACATTGTCGTACTCTTCTCCTATACGCTCTAGGAACTTGATCACGTTAGCTTTCTCCTCGTCTTTCGGGGCAAGGAAATTAGTTGTCACATCCCGCCCACCAACGCTTAACTCTTCCCTTGATAACCGTTCCGCCGTTTTTACCCACTCGTCCGACTCTTTGCTCAACTCAGCTATCCGGGCATTAATATTCGCTATATAGTTCCTCGTGTACTGGTCATCAGCATCCCCGAACACCTTCAACTGTTCTGTGAGCATCTCCACTTGATGCGCCCTCGCTTTCTCCGAGTCACTAGGCATCGTTTTAGCGTAACGTTCCTCAATCTTCCTTAGCTCATCTTCATACAATTTTATCCCATTGTACCTGCTATCCAAACTTCTTGAAAACTCATTTTCTGCTTTCTTTTGTTCTTGAATTAACTCCCGAATACGATTCGCATAAGTAACAATACTTTCATCGCCAGTAAAAGCTTCTGTTATATGAATATCCTTCCCGTATAACTTTCCTACTTCAGAAAGTATTTTGTAGGCGTCAGTCACCGAATCTCTAGTCAACCTGTATACAAAATCACTAGCAAATTTCTTTGTCATACTGGGGTCTAACCCTATTTTTTCAGCGATCTGTTCTTGCAATTTGATATTAGTTTTACTTATTTTTTCAGCATACTCTTCTTCTATCTTCTGCACTCCCTGCTCGTAAGCCTGCGCCTGCGTTCTGCGCTTGATTGCTTCTGTTACTTTATCAATAGATGCTGCTACTTGCTCGTTACTGTCCGCCTCCTTGAACAAATTAGGCAAATACTCCCCGTACCGGTTATTAATTTGATTGATAATATCCAAACGCTCTTTAGAACCTGTATTCGCCTTCTTTAAACGATCTACAAGATTATTGTATCCTGCCACTGCCACTGTAACGGAAGATCCTGCCTTATCGCCGATCTCGTCCAACTCTCTTTTAAGCTTTGTTGCTTCCTGGCTAACGTTATATAAATGAATGCCTAGACTAACAACCGCTCCAAGAACCAAACCAATCCATCCACCTTTTCCAACAGAAGAAAGTACTCCGTTTAATTTATTTATTCTACCGATAGTCACGGCTGTAGCGGCGTTCATTTTAGCTGCTGCCGCTGTTTCTGCAACCATGGCTGCCGCCGCTCTTTGCGTGGCCAAAGCCAAACCTTGCTTTCTAACAATTTGTATAGCATCTAACGTGTTGGCTATCGTTACCGCTGCCTTATACGCCCCATAAGTAACTACAAGAGAGCCGATAACCATTGAAACACCCCGCCAGTTATTCATCAAGCTTGTCAACATCTCTAGGCTCGCCTTCAATGGTCCGTTATTCCCCTCCGCTATCTCCGATAACATGATGTCGTAGCTATCTCGCAAGTTCGACCATTTGCCCGCCAAACTTTCTGCCAACTCCTCTTGCATGTTATAAAACTTACCTCCCTCGTTCGTTAAATCCCACAGCACCTCTTTCACCATCTCGAAACTAACCATCCTCTTCGATATCCGGTCAAACACCTCCCCGGCAGAAACAACGTTACCCTCCAGTTGGGAGAATTTCTTCGCTAGTTCGTCAATCAACGGGATTCCAGCCTCCGTGAACTGCCTTACCTCTTGTCCACGCAGGAAAGCCGCACTTCTAACCTGCCCGTAAGCCAGTATAATACGCCCCATGTCAACCCCGAGGCCGGCAGAAATATCCGCCAAACGTTTCGTCGTGTCGTACAACTCCTCGTAAGGGATTGCAAAAGCGGAAAGTTGCTTGGCATAGCTGGCTAAATCCTTGAACTCGAAAGGAGATTCAACAGCTAAAGTTTTAATTTGGCTGAAAATAGTTTCTGCCCGAGAGGCATCCCCAATAATAGAACGCAAGGCGATCTTCTGCTTCTCGAACTCTCCTCCAATCTGTATAATACTTCCTAGAAAACGTTCTGCGGCGTAAATAGACAAATATCCAGATATTTGATTTTTAACCTCGCTTGCAATTCTACCTTGACTCGACAATCTCGTGTTTGCATCACTCGTGAACTTTGCTAGATTTCTTTGCTCTTGTGCCGCTTGTCTAGTTTGCTCGGCAAGTCGATTGGCTTCACTTCTCCTTTGAATATTATTCAGCTTGTCCTGTTCTTGTGCCAGCAAACGAATTGAATTCAATTGCCGGGTCAAATTGCTCCCGATAGCATTTTGAATCCCTCGCGCATCTTCTCTGTCAAGCGACCTTAAAGCGTTCTTTATTTGTTCTATCTTTCGTAACGCCTCTTCGTACCCTTTACCACCACCAGAAAATTTGCCAGTAGAGCGTATCTTGCTCTCTAAAGTATCCAGTTTATTAAGGGCACCTTGTATCCGTGCTATATTTTGAAGCCTTGTGTTATCTGATAACACTCTCGCTTTGCTCTCCGCGTCAGCTTTACGTTCCAAATCCCGGTAATAGTCACCCATCTTCTTCAACTCGTCATTTACCTTTCCGATAGAATTAATAGATTCCACCATCTGACCGGTCATCTGTTTCGAGATAGAAGCGTTTAACTTCTCTTTTGCCAAAGCGGCTGCTGCTTGCGCTTTCTCGTACGCCCGTTCCAGCTTGGTCACGTCCACATCAGGGCGCACGTTCATTCTAACGTCTTTTAATCTCGCTTCAACCCTCTTCTTTATCTTATCGTAATCCTTCTCCGTTTCGTCCTTCAACCCCAACGAAAACCACAACTTTCCCAAATCTGCCATAACACTATTCTTTGTTTAATTTTCCAGTTTTCAAAAAATCATTCAGGTTAAATTTTGTCCCGCTCGCCTCTCTCTTCGCCTTCTTTGCCTTCCACCGTTCTACCCAGTCATCCACGTCCTTCTTCGTCCGTTTCTTCTCCTTTACCTTGTGGTCATAAACAACAAGGGGTACATCGCAAGTGAACAGCTCTATTTGAGCTATCGTGTACACTTGCATGTACCCCCATCTCGGTATACTCCACAACCCCCAGAATAATATCAATGGTTTTAGCAACCATTGGTGCTTCTCGCCTATAAAGTGGCTCGCTCCCCACGAGGTTCTCGAAGGAAACGTTCTACTTCCTCCTTCTTCATCGCCATGATCGTGTCCCGCATCCCGATCGCTAACATGATATTCCCGTAAAACTGTTCTTGCTGTACTTTTTTTTTACCTTCAACAATTAATGGCATTAGCTGGCTCTCGTCATATTGCTTCACGTAATAAAACCATCGCCACGTGAGCCACCAGAAAAAAAGCAATTTCCAGTAATCGTTCAGCACGATAGCCGCCGCCACCTTGGCACTGATCTTGTCATCATTGCCATCCTCTCTTAAAACACGGGTAATCTTCCGGGTAGTAATACCTTTCAGCCATTTCACCTTGTACGACTTCCTCGTGTGGGGAATATTAACCACGTTAGGCAAATTGTCTATGATACTGTTCAACACGCCCTCCGCATTCTTATCCGGTTGTTCAATACACTCCATATACTCCAGTAATTATGGCGGGCATATGTAAGCCCGCCAAAATGAATAATCAGCTTCAGACTTGGGTGTCTTGCGTTGTATCTCTCGTCAAGAAAGCGATATTGTCATCACTCGCTCCAGTTGCGGCAGCGTCATCCAGAACAATACTTCCGGTCAACGTGAATCCCAACGGTTTTGTCGTCGGGGAATCTAACGTAGGGGTAGCATAAACGGTCATGTTTTTAACCACGAAAGCGTGGCTATCGTCCTCCGACAATAAAACCATGCCAACATTCAACTTAACGTCTTTTAATGTCGCCGAGATCCCCTTGTATCCCTTGCCGTTAATCTTTGATGCCGCCACGGCGTTAGCCTCGCCGAGGAAATAATTAATCAAATCCTCGTGAACGCTAGGGACAAAAGCACTAAACTCGAACTCCCCTGGAGTCGAAGTAACCGCCCAATCAGATTGCAAACCATGAACCTTGTAATGATTTAACGTGGGAGCACCTTGCGACATGGATAAACTATCCACTTCTACAGGAAGATCAAAATCAGCTTCCACCGTGGCAAAATCCGTGATACCACCTTTTTTAATTAGAATTGAAGCTAGACCGGAAAAAACCTCTTTTAGCTCCACCTTGCTTTTCATTGTCATAACTTAATATTTTTAAATTAAACACTAACTTGTAATCACTTGTGCTTGAATTGTCACCGTGTGGAAACCGAAACCGTCAGCACCACCCATCACCACCGAAGGATTAGAAGCGACAATGCCGTTATTGCTGATAGGGAATAGGTCTATAACATCGTTAACCAAATCATCCATCCTCTTCACGTGTTCCACCTGTTTCTTGTCCCGGACAAAAATCTCCACCCAGCAAGTGGTCCTCGTCAGCCCGTAAGCATCCCTTGTCCCGTGAGTCATGTTAATCACGCTAACAGGAAGGCTCACAACGGCGAACTCGCTCATGTGCTCCGGCACACTCTTTGGTCTGCTAGTTGGGAATACACGTATTCCTAAACCGCTAACGGCAGTATCTAGCATCTCCAGCGTTTCTCCTATCCTGAACAACTTTCCCATAATCAACTTAAATCAAAATCTAAACTAGAGGGAAACACGCTCCCCGTAATCAGACCGTCCCTCGTCACCTGACAAAACTGGAATGTATCCGTCATCACGTTCAACTGCCTAACCTTCTCCACGTACTCGGCGTATTCAGTGCCAACTACAAAAACGATATCAAAACCATTCTTAACCGACGGAGTGAAACTCTTTAAGAATTTTACTGACTCCTCGTCACCGTAATAATGATTTTCTCCAGTGGGAGCCTTGAAACCTTTGTACCTTTCACCCTTGATTAACGTCCTTCGTTTAATATACTCTCTCGCATAAGGAGTGTCAACAATCTTCAAATTCCCATCATAAAAAATCCCGAAAGCGATACTTCCCCTCGTGTTTCCCGTGACATTATGATATCTACCATCATGCCGTATCCTGTTAGCAACACGCTCGGAAATAGCATCTACAATTACCGATAAATTGCCATACATTTCGGAAGATAACTTCCGTTTCGCCTCTTTGAACGCCTTATCGTTAATTCCTGACATACCTCCAAGTTATATCCGTTCCTAGATTATTCGGCTCGCAGTCTACTACCTCGCCTTTCTCCGTGGAGGTCCCAACTTCAACAATTACCTTATCTCCCGTGAACGGCATAACCACCCAGTCGAACGTGGTCATGGGTATGGCAAGAATCCGGACGCTGGCTATAACATTACCAGCCCCCTTCGTCACGTACCGGGTATAACTCCTGCACTTCCCCTCGTACAACACCGTTTCAACCGGTTCTTTGTCGTCGTAAGGGTTCGCTTCCCCTTCCCTGTAAATCTTGCACCTATGCGGGAACCTCTCGTTATTCATGGCATCTCCTTCTTTTCCCCATGCCCCATGACACGATTTTGATAACACTCTTCACGAACTTGTCCTCTCCCCATTTCACCCTCAACTCGTTCGCCCTTTGTAGCATCGCCTTCTTGTCCGTGGCGTAAAACTCCGTTTGCCCCTCCTTGTGCTTCCACTGACCGTCAGCATCCTCCACCGAGCCTCGCACGCTAGGGATCGTTATCCCTCGATACAGCAACTCCGCTTCTGCCAAATCCAAATCCCGTTCTGAGAGAGAATCCACGGGAGTACCCCGCTCGATTCCCCTCTTCACGAGAATAGCTTTGATCATATCGTCTGTCACCGTGAAACCAACGCACCCGCGCAAGTAATCCTCTATCGTGTAAAGACCGGTATCGTCTGCCATGGTTACTCGGTTTTAGTTTTCAACACGAACACGTTATTCGGGTTCTTGATCACGGGCAAAGCCCACAACTCCGTTTCGATAATATTCTTGATTGGGCTTTCCTGCCACATGTCAAGGATTGCAATACGGTCTTCAACAAAAGAATACATCGCGGTGGATGCAACTGGCCCCGCCGCCACTCTCTGTCGATATACCGAATTAGCGCACTTCATCTCGAAAATCTGACCCAACTGGCACAACACGCAATTATCCTCGTTGAAAGCAGAAGGCGATAACTCTGCCACTCCGTCCACCTCGTGAGCGCTCTTCTCGTCAACTACACGGATGGGCAAAACGCCTAAATCATGAATCACTCGCAAAATCTCCGCTTCTGTCACCGTGTAATTCGTGGGATTGTACACATTCATTCTCCCCGTTACAACCTTTGTGGTGTTCGGGTGATTTATAAACTGATCGTACTTGCTTTTCTTCATCTCCCAGTGGTCGAAGCTCATGTTGTCATCACTAGCCACTTTCTGGCTGTCAAGCAAATCTTTAATCGGGGTTGCGCCCTCCTTGTCCCACCCGACGCTAACGGTGGCGAAATGATTCGACTTGAACTTGTAATCGATATCCAATGGGACACCGTCAACGTTATCAGTCACGGCTTCTCTAATGAATCCGGTAGACAATGCCTGGTAAACGAAGGTATTCAATTTGTTATGAATACCACCGATAAGCTTATCAAGCGTGTAGACTAACCTATCCATCATCATGTCGCTCAACCGGGCGGAACCTTGAGCGGACAATTCCTGCATCGTCAATAAATCCGCCTCGTCTATAGACAAACCGTGACCGATCTTCGGAATCGATCCTCCGTAAGAACTGTATCCCGTGGTACTTCTCTGGGGTTTGGGAGCTCCAACTGAAAGCACGGATGCTTTCACGATGATCTCGTCGTTCTTCACGAAATTAGCCCACAACCTACTGTTTTGCGGTATTCCCCATCCGGCGTAAGTCTGCCATCCCCTGTTATTATACTTCGAGTTCACGTAATTCACGATTTCCCCGAACTCCTCCGGAGAAACGTAACGTCTGACATCGAACTGATCGTATTGAGTGTAACTTCTATTCATCCTCTACCCTCCTTTATTTACGGTTACTGAACCTGAAAAAACAATCTGCATCTCTCAACGCCTTTTTGATAGCCGGGGCAATTGGCGGGATCCTTCTTTCAAGTATAGGTCGGTCACAAGCCCACACGGCATCACCGTTAATACTTTTGGCATCAGGAGCCAATCTCTTATCGCGGTCTGTAAGTGAATTGGGCACGCACTTTATTTTTGCCGTTTCCCCGGATTTGTCTGCCTCCACGAGCACATCGCCAACTGCCAACGTTCCAGGAGCCGAAGCCAACGTGATCTCGTCGAAATCGTCGTTCGTTGTCACTACCGAGTTAACCTTGATACCCGTCCCGGCGGTATCCACGTCTCCGGGAGCTACCATCAAGAACATTCCGGCTTTCACCCGGCTACCCTCGAAACCTTTTTTCACCTTCACCTTGGCTCCCGTGGTCACGGCTTCCGCCACCTCGAAAGCGTAATGAATCTTGATAGTTCTCGCTTGCTCGTCCACCTTTATAGGCGAACCGGCGGGAAGTACCCATGGATAAGCGGGCAACTCGGACTTGTCAAACATGAAACCTCCAACGAGCAAATTGACATGCCCCTCGTACACGTTCCTAGCCCCGCCCACTTTGTCGCTAAACTCCAAAATTTGGTCTGCTACATGAATCATAATTCTCTTTTTTTATGTTTATTTCAACTCGGAACGCACTTTCTCCATCATCTCGCCGTTAGTCTTATCCCGTTCTTTCAAGCGATCGATATAGCTCTTGCCGCCTTGTTCACCTTCCGCTATCAAGGGGCTCGAACCGTTGCCGAATACAGCCTTGTACTGGCTCTCGTAATTGGATTGCAATGCCGCTTGTAATGCCGCGTCATCCATTCCTTCAGATAATGTTGTCAGAATTTTTGCCATGCTTAAAACACCATCATTCACGACTCCGCCAACGGATTCGATTTTATTCCTCAACACCGTCATGGCATTCTTGAACATCATCTCCGTTTTTTCCGCTGCTTTCTCCGACTCTCGCTCTTTTTTCATATCAGAAACAGCTTTAACTGCTTCCTTCAACTGGTCTGCTAACTCTTTGTTTGATGCTAAAAGTTGTTCCACTACCTCGTTGCCGGGTTTCGACTGTTCGGTGGTTTTCACCTGTCCTTGTGGCTTGTATTTTTTCACGAACTCGCTTTTCTCGTGCCTTAACTGTCCTCCAACAGATTTCAGGAAATTCACGTGGCGATCGTAAAACGAATCGTTTACCATGTCATCCGAGGCAATCTCTGGCAAAATACTATCAACGTAAGCCTCAAGTGTTCTTTGGCTTATTCCGGTTTCTCCGATAAAGCCATTCTCGTCGGGGTTTCCGATCTTTCCGTTAAAACCGGATAAAAGGATCTCTTTCTCCATCTAAAATTGTTTTGTGAAAACGAAAAGCCCCGACCGACTATTTTACTAGTCAATCGGGGCTTAAAGTCCTCTGTTATACCAAAATGAAATACTATATCCTAAACGGTAACTTCAACGGTAGATCCGCACCTCTTGCACTTCAACCTGATCACGCTCCCGTTACTCCTCTTTACTTCCAATAGCTTATGTCCGCATTTGCAACGAACCTCTTCCAGTTTTATCCCAAGGTTACGCAGGACGTAATCACTATCATGCACGATTTCTACCTTCTGTTTCATTACAATCGTTTAACAATACAAATATAAAAACTTTATTTTCAACAAACAAAATAAGTTCATTTAAATTTTTACTTTAAGTTGTTTTGTATAACGCACTAATATAAGTATATTTGCACGAAATTACATAGTATTCAGAGGTTTTTAAAGACCCGCTAGCGGACAAAATATCCGGTAGTGGGTCTTTTTTTTATCATCAACATGGAACAATTCAGCGACATACAGACAATAAATGGTGTTCCGGTATATTCAAACGATCACGTGCAACACCTGCGCGAAATCGACAAAGGGAGAAACAATCCATTGAGGATCATCGCTCAAAAAGGTTGCCAGGAAAAATTCCTATCCACGACAGCCGACATCACCATATTCGGCGGGAACAGGGGAGGGTCCAAGACATTCTCGCTGCTCATGGAAGGGCTGAAAGACGTTAAAAACCAATATTTCAATGCCACGCTTCTGCGTAACGAGAAAGACGACCTGTTGGACATGATAAACACGTCATACTCGCTATACACCCCGTTCGGGCAATACAACAAGTCCATACAGGACATGACATGGTACTTCAACAACGGTGGGAAACTCAAATTCTCTTACTATTCCGACTCGTTCGAGGATTTCAAGAAACGATTCCAGGGGAAACAATTCTCGTACATCGGCATTGACGAGATCACCCACATCGCTTACAACAAATTCAAGTACCTGATCACGTGCAACCGGAACGCCTACAACATACGCAACAGATTTTACGGCACATGCAACCCCGACCCCGATTCTTGGGTAAGAGTGTTCATCGACTGGTGGATAGGAGAAGATGGATTTCCCATAGAGGAACGTGACGGCGTGATCCGTTACTGCTTCATGGAAGGAGATTCACCCACGTCCATATACTGGGGAGACACCCCTGAAGAAGTCTACAACCAGTGCAAGGAAACCATCGACAAACTATGGAAGCCGGCTTACGAGGAACTAGGGTTCAACAAAATGACCATGTTCGTCAAATCCGCCACTTTTATAAAAGGGAAACTCGAGGAAAACATAAAGCTAATATCTTCCGACCCGAACTACGTCGCGAACCTCGCCCAGCAAGACGAGGAACAACGCTCTCGTGACCTAGACGGGAACTGGAACTTCAAAAATACCGGCGACGACATGATAAAGCTCGGTGACATGGAGAGATTCTACGCCGCCCCGTACAACACGGGTGATGAAACCCGCCGTGCATCATGCGACATCGCTTTCACCGGTGGCGACTCGCTTGTCATGTGGCTATGGATAGGATGGCATATCGAGGATGTATTCGTTATCAGGATGGACGCCAAAACAGTGATTAGCGCCGTTAAATCCAAACTAGATGAATGGGGAGTGAGAGAAGAAAACTTCGTGTACGACCTCAACGGGCTCGGGCAAGTATTCAAACCCTCCAATAACGGTTCCGGGTTCTTCCCGAAAGCGGTACCGTTCAATAACCAGCAGGCTCCTTTCGCCACCACTAGGGAACAGGAAGATAGCATTAAATACATGTACGCCAACCTCAAATCACAATGCGCTTACATGTTAGCGTCAAAAATAATCAAGGGAGAAATTTCTATTAATGAACGATTACTCGACCTTCAGTTCAACGGTGACGGGTTCGAGAAAATGCCATTACGCCAAATCTTGATCAAGGAACGAAAATGCGTACGCCAAGAAGAGGAAACGGCTGACAAGGGATTCAAGCTCATAAACAAAAAAACAATGAAAAAAATAGTGGGTCATTCCCCGGACTATTTCGAGGGACTGATCATGAGAATGGTATTCGAGATGAAAAAACAATACACAAAACCTAAAGGACTATGGAAACTGTAAAAACGAAAGAAATAATGGTACGTCGTCCCTTCAAAAGAGCGTTACCATACGGGTACAAGAGAGGTGGAGAGTCAGATTTCAAGAATATAATGATAGAACCAGCTGACTATATAAGATACCAGATCATCACGCAAGCCGACTTCATGCGTGAATTCGAACCATCTTCACACTCCATTAACGACCCAGCATTCTATCCAGACATCATTCACGAGGACCCCGATGGGAAGAAATACATAGAGTACGTCGACAGGTGCTCGTTCGCGTTCCAACGAATCATCACCATCAAACAACTAGCCCACTTGTGTGGTAATAATATACAGTTCGAGTTATACGATTCACGTGCCACGAGAGAGTGGAGCGATGAAAAAAGAAAAGAAATATTCCGTGAATATCGCAAAGGATGGGCTATAAAAGACATGGAAATAGCGTGGTACGAATCGGCTAAATCCGTGAAAACAACAGGTGACACGGCGTTCGTTGGATTCCTCAACAAAGGAAAATTCGGGTGGAAAGTGCTATCTTACGCCAATGGCGACACCTTGTACCCGCACTTCGATAGCCTAACAGGAGAACTAGTTCTTTTCGCCCGTGGATACAACCAGGTAGATGCCGACGGGAGAACCGTTTCGAGATGGCTGGAAGTATGGGACGACGAGTACTTCTACAGGTTCCGTGAAGACCACTCTGGAATCGTGAACAAATCAAAAACAATAATCAAGAAAATATTCGGTCTTGAATCATACTCCGTGGTGTCCGTGGAAAAACACGGGTTCAACTTTATACCGGTGGCGTATAAAAGGAACGAAGAGGGAGCGTGCTGGACAAACTCGCAGGACACCATAGAAGAATTCGAGGTCGCTTTCTCTCGCCTGTCGCAAAACACCGCCGCGTTCGGGTTCCCCGTGTGGTACTTCAAGGGGAACGACATATCCGTGGCTGGCGACCCGTTAAAAGGCAGTATCAAAACAATAGTCATACCGGACAAAGACGGGGAAGTAGGTGCCATCCCGGGGCAAGACGCCTCCAATTCATTCTCTACGCAGCTCGACAAACTATACAAACTCATATACGAGCAATCATTCGCCGTCATACCCCCGGACCTCAAATCGGGAGACTTACCCGGCGTTGCCGTGAAGTTACTTTATTCCCCCGCGTACGAGAACGCCATGAAAGACGCCAACGAGTTCAGTAAATTCATCAACCAAATGAGAAAAATATACGCTTTCGGGTATGGCGTGGAAATCGAGATGATGATCGACTTCATGCAACTTGAAGTCTACTCGTGGATAAAACCATACATCCACCAGAACTGGACGGAAACCATCACCAACCTCGCCACATCCGTTCAAAACGGGTTCCTTTCCCGGCAAAGAGCGAACGAGGTCGCCGACGAGTATTCCACCTCCACCGACTGGGACACCATCCTTCGTGAACAAAAACAAAAGCAACAAGAAGAAATTCAAAAGCAAATCGAAATAGAGGAAACAAAAACTACTGTAAACCCGGAAACAGAATAAATATGGACTTTTCAAAATCTCTTAAAACAGAATGTCGCCGTTCAGCATTAGGTTCCGTGCAGGAAAAAATCATGGCGGACCTAATGGCTATCGGCTGGCGTGATGTCAACGCCTATGTTGCCGCCTACGGCTACAACGCCCAGTACTCCGACGACTACAACAAACAGCAAATAGAGAAAATAACATCTCGCCCCGAGTTCCAAAAATACCTAGAACGCACCCGGAAACGCTACTCCAAAGATGCCGATGTGGCATCCGACGACGATTTTGACCCGTCTAGCGTGTCAAAGGAACAGACCCTGAAAGAACTCGCCATAGCCAAGAAAAAAGCATCCATCGGGAGCAAGGAATGGCTCGAGATAAACAAACAAATCATAGAAGTCACGCAGATGAAAAAAGACGAGGTAAAAGACGAGGACAACACCGTGCATTTCTACCTGCCTTTATCTTGCTATCAATGTGAATTATACGCCGCTCACCAGAAAAAAGTAAAGAAATCATGATCAAAATAACAGGCAAAAACGTCCCGTCAAAGAAAAACTCCAAACAATGGACCGGCAAACGTGTCATATCATCAAAACTATCGCGTGAATACGACCAATGGATACAACCTCTCCTGCTTGTCAACAAACCCGCTTGGATAAAAGAAACCGCCGGAAAACCATATCCCCTCCGTATCGGGCTCTACTTCTACCGGGACAGCCGACGACGATGGGACTTCAACAACATCTCCCAATCCATCGCCGACAACCTCGTTTCCGCTGGCTACATCCCCGACGACGACACCACGCACTTCATCCCCGTCTACCTCGGCGAAGAACTCGTCAAAAAAGAACAATCAGGATTCCACATGGAAATTTTATGAACAACATTCAGCCGGTATTTCTGGGTATTTTTTATACTCCCAGCATTCCGCACCGTCGTACTCGTGCCTTTCAAACCACGTCCCGTCATTCATCCAGACATACCCGAACAACTCTTGTCCCCCGAAACCGTTGTCATAATCAATATCAAGCTGATTTAAAAATTCGTCTAAATCTTTGTCACACCACCCTTCTTGCAAGATAATTTTTATTCTCGGATCGCAAGGATGAGCATCATGCGTGTTAGTGTCAATGTCACAATAATATAATGTTATATAAGCACACTTTACATCCCTTACTCTATCACCTATTTCCCTTAAAAATTCCTCTCTAGCGTTCATAGAGTATATTATTCATAAGTTTACATTCAATTCTTGACCTGTTAACACAAAATACAAATTTTGGAGTTGATGCAAGCAAATAAAGTTATAACCATTCACATCAACCAATGTCCATCCGCCAATACCGAACCTTTCTCTAGCGAACCTATAACTATTATTTTTGCAATATAACACCAAGTTATTATCTGGAGTTGAATATATTTTATCTACCCAACTGTAACAACTTCTACCAACAAGGACATCAAACCCACACTTCAAAAGCAACTCTTCCTTGAGAGGTACTGGATTCAAACATAAATACGAATCACTTCTCTTTCTATTACCATAAGTAGTGACATCCGTACCTCTTAACTCTCTTATTTTAGCAGGCATTTCAACCCCTTCTTCCTTTCTACTTGGGATATAAACCCAATTCCCTATTCTCAATTCATTTGGACGTATCATGCTTCAAAAATTTACCAATTATTTCAACTCTCTTCTCCTCCCACCAATCATGTAGATCTATTACTATATTTCCCGTCTTAATATTTAAAATAGAACTTAACACCCAAACGACAAGCGTGCTGCCCAAACTAAATGCCGTTGGATCATTTTCTCCCGGGAACGCCACGTGATACCAAACTAGAGGAGTGATTATAGGTTGTACCAGCCAAAATAATCCAAGTACCCGAGTCCAATTGTAGACAACTAAACCACCAACTATCACAACTATAAAAAACGCACCTAAAATGTCCTTCCAGTCAATCATCAAAACATCATTCATGCTTTCCTGTTTTAACACTATTAATACAATTCGCTATATACCCGCACAAGTAAGCGAAAGGCTCTTGATTCTTCGTGTCAACACTCGCCCCCACGTAATCAAACACCTCCAACGCCGCATGAACAGCCTCGTGAGAGATAGTTCCAACGGTCATCGCGCCCTTATTCTTGAATCTAATCAACACGCCACCCATAGGCTCCGGGTTCATCCTTCTGTTTACTGTTACCGTGGCATCTTCGCTTATATCCATTTCATCGTATGAACTCTCGAAAAACTCGTTCAACTCCTTTAACGGAGCCGCCACGCTCACCCATATTTTCCTCGGGTAAACGTGTAAATCGAACTCGTGTACACGTGTTTTATTATCCATTTTTATTCTCGATTTTAGACTTTATATCACGGTATTTCCTAGCCTCATCACACAACTTCTTCAACTCGTCATGAATATCAAGTTCTTGAGCGTCCAGCGGAATATCCCCAAGAAGAATTACAGGTTCTTTAGTATCACCTTTACAGAAAGCAGTAACCAAAAGATACAAATAATGATGATACGTCTTCCATTTCATGTTTTCCTCCGTCAATTCCTTAATAATATCGACAGTTCCTCTATCCACGTTCTCGTTTTTTATATTCACGTTTAACTTGTCCGTGCCATTATCGAAACAAGTAACAGGTATCGGGGCAACTGGAATTGGTTTACTATTTTTTTTCTCCGATTTCAAATCTTGATTTTCTTCTATCAACCGACCAACGATTCCGACCAACCTGGAACAACAACGATCGATTTGTTCTAATTCCGGGACGGGATATGGCAAACGAACATACCCGTCTTCTATCATGCCAATAATTAATTTAATAACGCTCACGTACATCTTTTCAGTTAAAGCCAGCTTCTCGTTCTCTTTTTTCAATTTATTTCTCTTCCACATCATTTTTATCTTTTGAGTAAATAATATTTTACCTCGTTGCCTAGAAACAAGTGGTAACGGATCGACGAATTGCCTCAAGTTGTCACGAATGCTTCCATCATGGTTTATTATTCCAACGGGCCTAGTATCCACGAATTCAAAACCTCCATCCGGTGTCACGTTATCGAGTATCAATTCCGGATTATTGTGCAAGAATTCATTTAAACCATCTATTTGCTCTCGTGTAAGCATTATACCCGTCAACGTAGCTTTACTCATTCTCTAATTTATCAAGTTCCTCTCTCATCTCGTGCGATCTTCTCTCGTCCTTCAAAATCTTGGCATCCTCGTCGTCATCAATAGGCTTTTCATTCTTTTTAAGTTTCTCGAAATACTTGTCGATAGAATTCATCAACTCTCCCGTGAAATCCCCGTCAACGATATGACAAGCGGCATAAAGCGAAGTTATCCACGTGTGAAGAGATTCCTCGGCATCTTTCTCTACCGTGTCGAGCGACCTAAACATCTTGTTATCCGCCCTAAAAGACATCGACCATACCCCGGACAATGTACTAACAATTATAAACGTCACCTTGCCCTGTTTTTTCTTCGTTAAAACGAAATTCCCGATTTTTTTCTTCGTTCCTAAATCCATGATTATAATATTTATTCATCGTAAACAAAACCTTCATTACCAGTTTCCACGTTCATGTCGCAAACCACCGGAACCGGACTCATCAAAGCATCCTGCGTCAACCCGTAAACCTTGTAATACACGGTTCCACCCACTTTCCTTTTATTATTCTTCCCGAAACCTAAATCCCGCAAGTGAGCCGCCAAAGTCTGCTTGCTCACCATCGGGAAACCGTTCTCCTCGGCATACCTCTCGATATCCTTGTACATGACCGAGAAATCAATCTCGCACCAAGAGTCATTCCTAACACCCTGCCGGGGCAAAGCGAAACATCCCCTCGCCATAGCCCACGACTTCCCTAGAGCCGATAACCCCATCTCCGTTATCTTTTTCCTTATACATCCCTCGCTCTCTGGAAACTTGAATTTATTCTTCTTCAAAAGAACCGCTCCCCTTCGTATCCAATTCAAAATACCCGGGTATTCCTTCATCAAATCGTGAGTCAATTGCAAATTCTGCTTTTTCTCGTCTATAATCCGGTCAAAAACGATAAAAATAAACCTCCTGAAAAATCCAAAACTACTATCATTACCCGATGGGAACCTGTTAGCGTTGAAGATAAAATAGGGTATATTCGTGATTTTGAAAGCATCATTACCTATCCTTCTCCCAAGCTGAGGTTCTCCGGATATCAAACTCTTGGCAGCATCCTCTTTCCCCGCGAAAGTCCTTGACTCAACCTCCCCGCTCCAGTTAAATATCTTACCGTCTATCTGCGACAAATTCCTCTGCCTCTCGTCACCACCTCTCAATAACGCCTCCATGCTCAAATTGGATATATTCTCCCCTCCAAACACTCCCGTCACCGTATCCATGATAACACTCTTACCATTACTCCCATTACCGAACAAGACCAAGCTATTCTCCACCTTCTTGTCCATCGTACCCCTGTCATACAACCCCAAACCAAGAAACATTTGTAGTATAGCCCTGTCATTCTTGTCCGGCAAAACTCCTCCGGAATACTTGCCCAAACCAACACACCTCCCCCTTAAAAACTCTTTCCACATCGGGCAATCTGCTGAAGGATCATAATCGTAGCCATGAAGGTAAACAACATGATGATCTTTGCTAAAAGGCATCAATACCCCGTCACTCATGTCTACAACACCGTTATTGAATGCCATCAAGTTAAAGCGAGGCTTCAACATCCTGTTATTATTCAACGCCTGATAAGCCTCCTTGATAATATTATCGAGCGACTTCAATATAAAGTCAACTGGAACATGAACCTTGCCCAAGAATAACTTGATAGCCCTCCGGAAACAAGAGGTACTCGGGATAGGCTCGTATACCTTGCCCGTGAAAAACCATATACCACCCTTGTACCTCCCAAACCCACTCCTCGAGATCGTTTTATAAACCGCCTCCGTCACTTTATACAAGTTCTCGTAATAAACCCTCTGGTACTCCTTCGACGTCGGAGAACTCGTTATATCATAATCGTATTTCCCCGAACTTTCGTACAGGTTTTGTACCATATTGTCAATTAACCCGTTATCTACATCGTAATTCATAAAATATACACAAAACAAAAATTCTTACTCCCCTTTGATAAGATCAAATATCTTTATTCAATTTATTTATTACACCACAAATATAACGTATATTTTATACAAATCAAAATATATAAATACTTACACACAATATATTATATGAATCAATTAAAGTATTACTTCATATATATTTTTATACACGAAATGATACAAAACACGGAGAAAACAAAGTTGTTAATTTTCGTTTGGCAATGTAAACAATGATGACACTAAAAAATAAGAAAAAAAATTTTTAGATGGGGTGAATAGCCCCGTTTCTCGTTATCTCGCAGGGGGGGGAGGGTACAGTATATTATATGTATAATATTCAAAATTAAAATTATACACATATATGTACTAGCGTGTTATGTTTGCGCATTCGTGAATATTTTATGTACTTTTAGATATTTACAGGTGTTGTTTTAGACACTTTTTAGTCACTTTGATAGACTGAAAACACATCGACGATAAAAGAGATTGAATCGAGGTAATCCATCCTTATATCTTCCTATATCATTATTCACGCCTTACATGCGTATATTATTGTTATACTCTTTGCATTGTGGAATGTTTGTAGATGTATTGCTTTATTATCCCGATGGAATGCTATAAATTACACATCTGATGCTGGCTATACATTGTTGTGTATTATATTATCATTGTGTTATAATATTTGCCAAAAATAAGTGTTAAAATATCATTGATTTGGCATGTATGAAATAATTTAGAATGGTTCAAGATAACCTTTCCCTCGTACGCTTAATTGTGTCGTGTTATAGGGCACTTATTACGAATGGTATCCGGTCTTATCTTTATAAAAATAGTGCGAATGGTGGTATTTATTTGATTATACGTTTAAAATACGGTGTTATTGCATGGCATATATTTCTATACAACTGTATATCAATCAAATAACCATTAAAATATTTTGCTATTTTGCTACATTGTAGTATCTTTAAGTATAGAACAAAAGGAGATAACAAAATAGTTACTCTTTCGCCGGTCTTAAAGTTGTTCGCCGGTATATAAACAGGAAGCTTCGAACCGAATAAAGGTTGTATATCTTAATGCGGCTGCCATTGGTAACGGTTCCAAGCCCGTGATAACGCAGAGGAAGATATAATAAAAAAGGGGCAATGAAGCCCCGAACGTTACCGGCGTATTCCGGTAAACAAAATCCGTACTAATATGGAACTGACAATTTGTATTAGAGTTTGGAAAGTAAAGCTAACGATTAGCGTAAAGCTTTAATTCCAAAACCCCGGGTAAAACCGGGGACGGATTTTTGCAAATATACGAAATAATCATGAAAACGTACACGAAAGCACAATTAATTAAATCGGCTGTAAAAATGGGTTGCAATCCCTTGGAAGCCACCAATCGAATAAACAAAACTTATAACTATTACGTGACTTATAGAAGTGACTACAATTTGAAAAAAGCGGCTCATTATTGCATGTATATAGCACCTTGTAACTAATTCCCCGAACGGTTTACGCCCTTGGTTCGATTCCTGGGCGGGGACAAATAATAATAACAATTAAAATAAATAATCATGAAACACTTTAAAAACATTAGCAGCATTGCGGAATTGAAAAAAGAGTATCGCAAACTAGCCCTAGCGAATCACCCGGACAAAGGAGGTAACACCGAGGTAATGCAAGAAATAAACGTTGAATTTGACGTACTTTTCAAGATCTGGAAAAACGAACCATCAAAAGATGATGAAGTAGAAACAGCAACGAGTGAAACAGCTAGCGAGTACCGGAGGAACTTTTACACGTCTAATGGTTGGGAAGGTAGCCGTTACGATTTTAGCTTAAGCACGAAAGACATTGCCGCCAGGGTAAGAGAATACGTTAAAATACAGTGGTCAGGATGGAAATTTAGCGTGCGTTGCAAATACGCGTCCATGTGTTCCGAAATCGTAGTTTATCTCAAGGGCGGACCGGTGGCAGATCCGCTATCTAGTGAAGGGAGAGAAAAAGGATATTATAACCCGCAAATCTCATACATGAAGGAAGAAGATAGTCGGTTAAACGATCTAGTGAATGCCGTTATGCTGGACGTGAACGCCTATATAGACAGTTTCCGGTACGACGATAGCGACGGAATGATAGACTATTTCGATACCAATTTCTACAAGTTCGTTGAGGTCCGCTCGTCCGATTGGGAGGAAATACACAAAACAGCACGGGTGAAAGAAGCTAAAAAAGGGGTAATGGTTAGTGAGGATCACGAGGAAGAAACGAACACGGTAACGGTTGAAGATATAGAAATCATCGATTACTCGGAAAAAGCGGTCGCTGTGTTTGGCAACACGAAAGCTATAAAAGAAGATTTAAAACAGTTGGGAGGACGATTTAACCCGGCTTTGAAGTACGACGGCGGGAAGCGTGCCGGGTGGGTATTCTCGAAAAGTAAGCGCGAAGCACTGGTAAGCCTGTTAAAAGGGATTGACATGGACGAAAAGCCCAACGAGGGAAACGATATACAGTTAATTCCCAGCAGCCGAGAAGAACGCGCGAAAATGGATACCGTTGCTTTCACGGATTTTATCTCGTGTATTCAGAGAATAGCGATCGAAAACGGGTATTTACACGCTAGAAATCACGTGAAAGAAAAGCTAAAAAACTACTATATGAAATTCGTGCAATTGAAATATATTGCCGTTATGCTGGCGGAATACAAGAAGAGGAGCAGTAATAACACGATGGCAGCTTAATTTTAATAATAACCACCCTTTGTTTGTAAGCCGTCCTGGCGGCATTAAATAGCTTTTAAGCCGGGAGCGTCCCGACCAGATTTGCCCGGTCGGGGGTAAGAATTAAATTTTAATATCATGGAAACAATTAAAGACACTGGAAATATAAATAGTGCTCTGTTTAACAATGGAGTGAGCGACCATACTATTATTGGTATGATAAATTCGGGGATGCTACCGGAAGAGATTAACGATATAGACGTTTTTAAGCGAGAATGGCGTAAAACATTCACGGGTAGTTTTTTGCTTAAATACCCGAGGTATTACGGGATAATCAATACAATACGACGGATAGTTGGACGCCTCCCGGAATGGGATGATTTCACGAGGCAAAATATACGGGATATCTCGGAATACTTTAAAAATAATTGTTGCGGTAGTTCGGCACGGACATACACGGCTATGATCCGTTCCGTGCTGAATTATAACAGGGAAATAGCCAATATCCCGTGCAAAGATTTCGAGAACGAGTTAAGGGTGAAAAACGAGCCGCACGTGGCGATATACTTGACGGTGGACGAACTGTGCAAACTGGAAAGATTCAAGCCGGAAAACGAACGGGAAGAGGTTATTTTAGCGCAATTCCTTGTCGGATGTTATACCGGAGCCAGGCATTCGGATATCTTGTGCATGAACGAGGATAATATACAAGGAAAATATATAACCTACGTTAGCAAGAAAACGAAAATTCCGGCAACGATAGAACTGAAAAAAGGCCTTCCCAAGTTACTGGAAATAGCCGTTACCCGGGAGTATGCCGAATCTACTTTTAACGACACGATAAAAGATATATGCCGGAAAGCGGGGATTGATAGTAAAGTGAAGGTTTTTAAAGCCGGGAAAAGCTTGACTGGGCACAAGTACCAGTTTGTTAGCAGCCACACTGCTAGACGGTCGTTTGCTTCCAATTTGGCAATTCTTGGAGTTCCCATCCGGGAAATACAATTGAGAATGGGTCATAGCAGTACAACCATGACCGAGCGTTATATTTTGGCTCCGGTGAATAAATTACCCGAGTCAGCGAGAGAGTATTTCAAGTAAATTATTAACTTTACAATTTAAATTTATAGAGTATGCTAACGATTGGTGCGATAATATGGTTTATTATAATTCTGATCATTTTGGTAAACTTGATCGGGTGGGGTTCATTGATTTTCGTGGCTCTTTTTTTCTTGTTTTTCTTTATTAATTACAAAGGGAGGAAACAGGAATAACTGTATTTCCCAAGAATCATTTTCTTGAGATAAATTCTATTTTATAAAATTTCATCCCCGAATAAGTTCTATAATTCGGAATTATTTTGCGTATTTAGTGACAAAACTTACATATTGTTGAATAATATATTTAAGTATTATATATCTGCCCCGCTTTTGTAGCGGGGCTTTATTTTTATACGTGGTTATTATTTGTATTGTGTATAAATAACAAATTTCCATGAAAATATTTTGATTTAATATATACTATTTCAAATAAAAGTTCTATATTTGCATTGTAGTTAAATCAATAGTAACAATCAAAAAATTAAAGCCATGATGAACGCAGAATTTATAAACAAGGTTATTGAAGAAGTAAAAACTTGGACTAAAGGTTACGAGGCAAAAGAAGAAAACGGTTTAGTTGTAGTTTATTTTAACGGGAAAGAAGTTGCTTTTATAAAGGATTACAAAGCAGATAGCGAAGAAGACGGGAATGAAAGTGAAGTTGAAACATTGCAGTGTTATTGCGACACTTTCTAATAAAAAAGCCGGGACATTATCCCGGCTAAATTGTAGTTAAATCATAGCAACGCCATGAATCAGGACAAAGATACAAAAAAAAGGGGAGGCAAACGCCAAGGGGCTGGGAAAAAAGCCACTTGTGGAAAACCGATACTTTTCAAACCAGATTTAGACCTAGAAGAATTTATCCGGGCGCAAAAAAACGTGAATCGATTTATAAACGAAACGATTCGAGAAAGATTAGAACGTTCAAAAAATATATAATAAACTAATATGGACAAAAGAGAATTAATTAAAATAACCTCTGCTGAAACTGGGATATCGCAAACAGATGTACAAAGGGTTATAAACGTTGTTCTAGGTACAATTCTAAGTACTATAAAAAAAGAAGAGCCTGTTAAAATTATGGGATTCGGGACATTTTCGGTGCAAGTCCGAAAAGAGCGCAAAGGGTACGATCTATGGGAAAAGAAATCTGTAGTTATTCCCGAGAGGAAAATTGTAAAATTCACTCCATCGAAATTAATAAAATTGCCAAAATAAAGCGGGATTATCCTCCCGCTTTATTTATTTTCCACTTGATTCAAGCAATCAATCACTTTGCGATTATTTTCATCTATCTGCCTCGTGTCATACCTAGCATATATATCCGTTACATCAAAACTGCCATGTCCCAACATTTCGGCAACATCTTCTTTACTTATGTGCAACAATTTACGAGCGATAGTAGCGTGCGTGTGCCGGGCATGATAAAGCTTCAATCCAGGTTCGCCAATAACCTTCCCGATAACCTTTAAATTAAAATTAACATTAGCATTAAAAGCGTGCGTGCTCCTGTATCTCTTGTAAAAACTAAACATTCTCTCGTCATCCTTGTATTTCTCGATTAACTCTAAAAGTTCCGGTTGTAAGCCTATGTCATAGCGTTTCCCGGTCTTGTTTCTTTTGTACACGCATCGGCTCCCTTTCTTTAACTCGTATAAATCAGAAGAATTTATACCGATAAGATAAAATGTAGCCATGAATACATCTTTAGCAATCTCTATCGATTCGCATTTCGCCTGGTAGTCGCGAATAGCACGCATTTGCTCTATCGTCAATGGCATTGTATCCGACATCTTTTTGGATTCAATCTTATATTTACGGAACGGGTAAACCGATATTAATTCATCATCCAAGGCGTCATTGAAAATTTTACGAATATTTCTTAAATGCAAGGATCTAGTGTTTAAAGAAGGGCAATCCTTTTTCAGCCACTTGTCAAACGCCTTAATCCATGGCACATTCATTTCCTCGAAAGTAAGATCCACTCCACCATATTCCACGACTTTTTTTAGGGTTTCCGTGTATATTTCCCGGGTTCTTTCATTGTCCATTAAATCCAGAGCATTACGATAATATTCAGCAAAAATAACTTTATGATTCTCTTCTTCTTTCTTTTCCCTGGAAGAATCTAAAATATATTTTTTAAGTTCCGTAACGTTCATAGTTTCAATTTTCCCGTTTTGTTCTAGTTGCAAGATGCAACTCTGGACCTTGTTCATCGAACGCAATAAATCCGCATTAATCAAGGAGGCATTAGGATAAGTTTTTTTCACTTCCATTCCTATTTTCCCTTTTACCCACATATCCCTCGGGATAGAAATTCCCATCGCCATAGCCGTGGTCTTCCGGTTGCATGTCAAACGAATAATAACAGGATAAGTATTATCCTTTCGCTTGCTTCTCTCGTCAATAGTCAATACTGCTGATGCCATAATTATTTATTTTACTTGCAACAAAGGTAAAAAAAATTCGCGTGCAATTTGCACGCGAACACACCTCAAAACCGCCCAAAAACCGCTAAAACCCGATGTAAAAAATGATTCATCAACGATAAAGGGAGTTACAATATTGATTGTAACTCCCTTGTTTTCAGCGGAAAGACGGGGATTCGAACCCCGGAATCCCTTTAGAGGATTACACGCTTTCCAGGCGTGCCAGTTCAGCCACTCCTGCATCTTTCCGGATGCGGGGACAAATATAGAAATTATTTTTTATCATCACGTATATTCTTATCTATTTTTAACTGGAAATCTACAACGATTTTTTTCTCGGGGCGTATCAATAATACAATTTCTCCGGAGGGAAAGTGAGATGAACCGGAGAAATGCAAGAGATTGCTAGCATTTAGGAGAGAGGGAATCCCCAGTATCACAGCTTGGGAAAAAGTGAATGTAGATTGTTGCTAGTCTCGGTGCGGTTACTTCGTGATGAAGGTAACCGCACTTTCTTTACATGGAAAATTTACCATAATAACTAAAAACTTGTCCGCTTTTTACGTATAATCTAAGATATTTGGTAATTTTGCGGTGAAAAACAAAAACGTTATGGACGATTTACAACACGTGGGATATAGCAAAGAGGTCATCGAATTCGTGGCTGTGGCAAAGGAATTTTGTGGATACTTGGAATCCGCTCACGAGGACGAAACCAATGATTTTCTTTCTAAAATGCAGAAATTTATCCCGTTAATTTACTTGAAGGGTAGTCTATTGCCAAGCTGCGAGAGTGACGAAATGGGAATGCTGGACGAGGTGGTGACGGAAGAAGATTACAACACGTTGCTCGCATCCCTGCACGGCATTCTCAGGGAACATGACGAGTACCTGGAGGTTTTTGATGACAACATGCAATACAGCGAAACCCCGATCGTGAACTCGATCTCGGAAAAACTCTGCGACATATATCAGGATTTAAAGAATTTCATTTCCTCGTACCGTAGCGGGATGATCGACGTGATGGGAGAAGCGCTGTGGCAATTAAACAATAGTTTTGAATTATACTGGGGCAAATCATGCACCAGCGTATTGAGGGCAATCCATCTGGCTATATACAAAGTGACCGACACGGACGACCTTCAATAAAATACGAAACATGGAATACCAGGCGAAGATTAGTGAAGAAGAGATAAAGGGGTTACCTATCTTTACGTTCGACGGGGAAATCGTCGTGATCGACCATGAGGATAAAATCGATGCGGCGGTGAAAGATTTGCTCTCGTATCCCTACATCGGTTTCGACACGGAAACGAAACCGGCATTCAAGAAAGGAGTAACCCACCAGGTCGGGTTGCTTCAATTGGCAACAGACAAGCGGGTGTATTTATTCCGTTTGAATAAATGTGGTTTCACGGAAGCCTTGCAAGAACTTTTAGCAAGCGAGCAGACCACGAAAATTGGCGTGGGCATACGGGACGACATCCGGGGATTGAGAAAACTGGCTAATTTCACGCCAACCAATTTCCTGGACTTACAGATTTTCGCGAAAGCCTTCGGGATCGAAGAAATGTCATTCTCGAAACTCATGTCTATCATATTTCATGTAAAAATCTCGAAGCGGCAACGCACATCAAACTGGGAAGCCCCGAAACTAACATCCGCACAAGTTCATTATGCGGCAACAGACGCCTGGGGCGCACTCAAAATGTATAAAGCATTGAAATCCGGCAAAAGCCAACTGCAACAAGTATCCTAATTCTGGACTTTATCGGACACGGGAATGGAAAAATAAAACGTAGTTCCTTTCCCTTCCTCCGAGTTAAACCATATCTTCCCGTGGTTCATCTTCACGAAGTCCTTACAGAGTTGTAATCCCAATCCGCTACCTTTTTCCTTTTGGGTACCGTAAGATATAAAGTGCAATCCATCCGCGAACAAATCCCGCTGGTGCTCCTTGCTTATCCCCTGCCCCTTATCCTGCACGGATACGATCAGGAAACCGTCTTTCTCCTCCCCGTTAATCGTGATCTCCCCCCCCTTGTAACTAAACTTTATCGCGTTTGACAGCAAGTTACGTAACACCGTCTTCATCATGTTCAGATCGGCATGCACGGAAAACACCTTTTTCAGATGGTTATGCATCTTGATTCCTTTTGCTCCCGCAATATTCTCCTGCAGCGCCACAACTTCCTTCGCTGCTTCCGAGAAAGAAAATGTCTGCAAGGAAGGCTCCAACACCCCATTCTGGCTATTACTCCACATCAACAAGTTTTCCAGAAGCAAATAGGCTTCGTCGGTGGTTTCCTGCAACATTTTAATCAAATGCTTGATATTAGAATCCGGAATCCGCTCTTTCTGGTGGTCTATCGCCTCGAGAATCATTTTCAACGTCCCGATCGGGGCACGCAAGTCATGGGCTATCACCGAATACAGTTTATCCTTGGAGCGCACCACATCCTGAATCTTCTCGTTCTGGCAAGCGATAATCCGTTGTGATTCCAACAAAAGCAATTGATTGTTAATCCTCAATACTAGTTCTTTCTTACTCAACGGGCGGGAGACAAATTCCACGTCCTCGTAATCCGCCACTTTCCGGAAATCCTCGTGCCGGTTCGGCATGGTCATGTAAAGAATCGGGATATGTTTCGTCAGGACACTCTCCTTCAACTGACGAACGACCTTGATCCCCTTACCTTCTTCCAATGCCAATCGAACGATAATCAAATCAGGCGATCTTAATTTCGCGAGCAGAAACACTTCTTCTGCTTCCAAGGTAGTAACCAACCTAAAATTCTCCCCCGCAAGCAGGCTTTTCATTTTCTCCATATTCGAAACGGAATCGTCCGCCAAAAGTATCGTATATTCGCTATGATCTATATGCATGCGCCGCAAATTTATAACCAATTTTTGATAAAAGTTCCTCGTAGAACCGATTAAATATTTCAGTCTTTTTCATCAAATCATCTTTCTCCTCCCCGCTTTCATTTCCCGTGTCGTTCTGCACTCGCTCACATATTGATTTCCACATGGGAAACATTGATTCGGAAAATACCTGCAAGTCCGTTTTCAACACGTTCAGCTCATTCTCCACTTCCCGGAATCTGGTCACGTTATGCCCGATCAGGTGTATCTCTATGTGCTCCCGGTCTAACTTCACGGGATAAGCATACCATTCGATGAAAATAACCTCGTCCGCGGGAGCCAGCGTGGAATGAAACGTCAATAACATATCCGGGTGCTTTGCCACGGCTTCCAGTTGTTTGGGGGGTATATCCATTTCCGTCATCAAATCCCCGATACGGCACCCGATAACATCATCCGGGCTATCCCCGAACAACGAGTAGAAAGTCTTGTTGGAAAAACTGATATGCAAATGCCTATTCAGCCTCAGAATATAATCTACCCGGTTCTCGATAAAATCTTGATAGAGGGCGTGATGTTTAACCAGCTTGCGCAGTATCAACTCTTTCTCCAGAGCGCCCGACATAACGGATGCCACCTGAATTAAAAAAGCAATATCTTCCTCCGACCACAACTCCTGCTCCCCGCAACGGCTCAAGGATAAAAAAGAAAAAAGATGGCTGGACACATATAAAGGCAAGAATATAGCGCAACGCACTTGCATGGCTCGCATGATATTTTTCAATCCCTCGTTTGTCACTTCCTCGATGTCCCGGATATAAATATAATTGTCCCGTTCCAAGTCCTGCTCGAGCTTCCTGTCATAATAAAAACTTCGTTTCTCGTCTGTCTCCGGGAACACGGAATCCCCGTTTCGCGTCCATTCCTCCGTGATCGTGAAAGTCATATCATGATTAATACTAACGATATACACCTGATCGGCTTTCTCGTGTTCGCCCAATTTCCTTAGGGCTTGTTTCACGTTTCTATTCAATCCCACGCTTGTAGACAACAATACGTTTAAATCTGAAAGAAACTCCGCTCCTGTTATGTTGTTTTGTGTTTGCATACGTTCGTTTGGATCGTTTAGTCCTTAATAAATGCTTTCAATTGTCAGTATTTATACACGAAATTTACATTTTAGGTTACATTAATCCCTATTTTTATACAACTTCCATAAAATATATCAGACAACAATTTCCTATTAACCAATATATTAAATTCTTCGTCATATTTTCCCGCACAAAAAAGGTTCAAAACATTTGGTAACTGAGAAGATTTTTGTACTTTTGTGCCCGGGTAAGTCCTATGCGACCAGCTCCTGTCGAACTCCCCCAGGGTCGGAAGGCAGCAAGGGTAGATGGTTGAGCGGTGCGACATAGTCAGCTTACCCATTTTAAAAATGCCTCTTTAGCTCAGCTGGCCAGAGCACGTGATTTGTAATCTCGGGGTCGTTGGTTCGAATCCGACAAGAGGCTCTAGAAAGTAAGTTCTTTCAAATTGCTGTTGTAGCTCAGGGGTAGAGCACTTCCTTGGTAAGGAAGAGGTCATGGGTTCAAATCCCATTAACAGCTCAGGAGAAGCAGTCTGTAAAAGGGCTGCTCTTTTGTTTTATATAGCTATTATTTAAATAGTTACAATAAGAATGTTTCTTAGTTACCAAACCTTCCCTTTCAATGCAATATTCTTATTTTTCAAGTGACAAAAGGGGATTTTAGATAAAAAATAGGGATTTTGCCTCTTATTTGTCCCCCTATTTGGTCCCCATTTTTTCAATAAAGCCAAATACCAGTTCTATAAATCAAGAAAATTTATGGAAGTAAGTATAACACCTATTTGTAGAAAAGACAAAATCAACAAAAAAAATGAAGCACCCCTTGCCCTTAAAATAAGTTACAACTATGATAGTAGAAGAAAAAGCTTAGGGACAAAAATCAATATTGATTATTGGGACTTTGAAAATGATTCCTTAAAAGAGGAAACACCCAACAAAGAATACATCCAACTCATTATTGACTCTGAAATTCAAAAGTTAAACAAAAAATCCGAGAACTCTCTCGATAAAGAACTCCAGCATGCCACAAGATACCAGTCCCGGGATATCACCTTGCCCGTTTCAACATGCCTCCAATGACGACGTTTGATTACCAGGTCAAAAACCTTACCACGTAAAGGGAAATCATGGATCACTTACTCGTCATGAAAACTAGTAAACCTAGTAGCCGATATCAATTTTACTGACTCGAGTTACTACAAAATAATCCACCAAACCTGCAAGAAACATTAAAGATACAAGTTCTTCCAAAGCAGTCATGAAAAATAATTTTATCAAGCAAAAATAAAACACACAGATTTTCCCATTGAGCCGGTTTCACCCGTACACGGGTATGGCTTGACGCCGCTCTTAAATACCACACTTTTCATTGAAGATTTTATCTCAAAAAAAAAATCTATTTTAATCGTATTTTTTCAAGAAAATAGAAAAACTACTTCACGAACGATCGAAAAATCCATTTTTCAACACTTGTAACGCTCGTAAAATAGTATTCCAATATTACATCATTAAAGTTTCTCCATCAACCTTTCAAGCAGAGGCGTAATCTTACGCAACAACAATTCATTTGTACTAATCAACATGGACACCTGATCGTCTTTCGCTTTCAAGGAAGAAGCTTGTTTGTCCATAATTTCCACTAAATGGCGAGTTAACTCGCTATCATCCTCTTTCACAGAACGAACAGGAGAACAAGAATCTTCTCCAATCACATCACCCCGGCATTTCTCTCCATCCCCTGTCAGAAGCCAAATCCGGTTCACTCCCAATAGACGACTCAATACTTCCAATTTTGTGGTGTCAGGCTTAGTCTTGTTATTCAAATAATTTGAAATAGTTGTAGCTGACATATTTAAATCCTTCGCCACACGATATTTCGTGTACCCTTTCTCTTTCATCACCTCTAGCAATCTCTCGGAAAATGACATATCTTTTTATTTAGAATTAATTTAAATTTTACTTTCTAGCAAAATATAATCCAATTTGACTTTGCATTCTTCCAAATTTGCATTATCTTTGCATATCGTTTGTTACAAATATAGCGATTATTGGTGAAATCCCCAAGTTGTTGGGGTTAGTTAATCGGTTGGTGATGTGAGAAGACAGAGACATTTATCCCGTTAACGCTCTTTGTCTTCTCCTTTTTTCACACACGATCACAAGGCATCATTTCAAACACACTCTGGAAATCCCAGCATATTCCCCAACAAAATCCTTATAAATCCCCCCGGAATATACCACACGAATCCCCTTCCACTCCTATTATATAATAGGCATAAAACAGTTTCGTTTTTTTCACCTCAATGGAGAAATAAAAAACGCTTCAAAAGAGAATCGAATACAAAACATTTCATTTAGTTTCGTTTTTAGATAAAATAATTGCGATTTTGTTTTGTTTTATTTCGTTTTCTTCTTTCCTTTGTGATATAAAATCTTTTGGATATGACACAGCACGAGACAACCAAACCATTTGATGTGATCATCATCGGCGGCGGGGCTACAGGAGCCGGAACCGCTAGAGACTGTTCCCGCAGAGGACTACGGGTGCTTTTGGTGGAGAGATTTGACATTTCAACCGGAGCCACGGGACGCAATCACGGGTTGCTACATAGTGGTGCCCGCTACGCGGTAACCGATCAAGAGTCAGCAGAAGAATGCATCAAGGAAAACATGATTCTCCGTAAAATAGCCAGCCACTGCGTAGAAGAAACAGATGGACTATTCTTGACTCTCCCCGAAGATGACATTCAATTCCAATCCAAATTTGTAGATGCGTGCCGCCAAGCCGGCATCCGGGCTGACGTAATCGATCCAAAAGACGCGTTGAAAATGGAACCTTCTGCCAACCCGAACATTATAGGAGCCGTGAGGGTTCCTGACGGAGCCGTAGACCCCTTCCGCCTAACCGCCTCCAACATCATGGACGCAAAACTTTACGGCGCCGAGGTCCTTACCTATCACGAGGTCACCGAACTCATCCGGGAACAAGACCGGATCGTGGGCATCAAAGTACTTGATCACAAAACAAAAGAAACAAAATCCTATTACAGCTCCGTTGTTGTTAATGCGGGAGGTATATGGGGACATAATATAGCGAAGCTAGCAGGGGTTAATATCAATATGTTACCTGCCAAAGGAGCCCTGCTTATCTTCGGTCACCGGGTAAACAACATCGTGCTGAACAGATGTCGGAAACCTGCTGACGCCGATATTCTCGTGCCGGGCGACACGATCTGTCTGATCGGAACAACTTCCAGCAAAGTTCCTTACGAGGAAGTAGATAACATGTATGTCACCCCGGAAGAAGTAGATTTACTATTGCGGGAAGGCGAGAAATTATCCCCGCAACTGGCTCAGACACGCATCCTAAGAGCCTATGCGGGAGTTCGCCCGTTAGTGGCGTCAGATGACGATCCTAGCGGACGAAACGTAAGCAGGGGTATCGTCCTTCTGGATCACGCAACGAGAGACGGGCTCGAAGGATTCGTCACCATTACCGGGGGAAAATTGATGACCTACCGGTTGATGTCCGAATGGACAACCGACTTGGTTTGCAAGAAATTAAATGTCACCGTTCCTTGCACCACCGCCTCGGAAAAATTGCCCGGTTCAAGAGAGAACACCGAAGAAATAAGCAAAAAGATTATATCCGTCCCTCTCGCTCAACGCAATGCGATAATCAATCGCCACGGGGATATGGCGGACAAATTCTCCGAAAACACACCTCTAGACAACAGCTTGATTTGCGAATGCGAAGAAGTGTCCGTGGGAGAGGCGAAATACGCACTGAACGAATTGGACGTGAACAACCTTGTCGATTTACGGAGAAGAACCCGCGCGGGCATGGGTACTTGCCAAGGCGAACTTTGCGCCTGTCGGGCTGCCGGGCTAATGAGCAACATGAAGAAAGCCTGCACAAAAAGAGCAAAAGCTGACCTTACTTCTTTCTTGAACGAGAGATGGAAAGGCATGGCACCTATCGCATGGGGCGACACGTTACGAGAAAGTGAATATACCGCATGGATCTACGAGGGCGTGTGCGGACTAACATCATCTTCAAAGGAATAACTATGAAATTTGATACTATTATCATCGGTGGCGGTCTGTCCGGTTTAATTTCCGGAATACGCTTGTCAAAACAAGGACAACGCTGTGCTATCATTTCTTCCGGGCAAAGTGCTTTACATTTTTCATCCGGCTCTTTCGACCTACTGAACACATTACCGGACGGAAATAGCGTGAACAACCCGATCGAAGCGATCGAAGAATTGGCAAAACAAGCACCCACACATCCTTACACCAAATTAGGAAGCAACAAGTTTTCCCAACTAGCAAAGGAGGCGGAGAATTTTCTGAAAGAGGTTGGAATTTCCGTGAAAGGCGACGCCCGAAAGAATCACTTCCGTATGACCCCGATGGGTACGCTAAAGCCGACATGGCTTACCTTGGAAGACCATATGCAAGGAGAAAACGCTGATCGGATTTCATGGAAGAAAATAAGCATCTTCAACGTAACGGGCTTTCTTGATTTTTACACCCAGTTCATCGTTGATGAATTGGCTAAAATAGGCACCACTTGCACCACCCATTTAATTAATTTTCCCGCCCTGGAGCACTTACGGAAGAATCCGACAGAGATGCGTTCCGTGAATATCGCCAGGGTATTTGACAACCAAGAGAATCTAGATGAGTTCGCCCGTCAAATCAAGGCTGAAAATGGGGATTGCGAAATCATCGCCCTCCCGGCGATCGTGGGATTGAGCAGGAAAGACGCCGTGACATACCTCCAAAAGGAAATCGGGAAACCGATCTGCTTATTGCCAACTCTTCCCCCTTCCGTACCGGGCATACAGGTACAACAACAACTACGTGCCCGATTCCAGGAAGCGGGAGGCGTTTTCATGCTCGGGGACATCGTGATACGAGCAGAAAAAGAAGACAACCGGATCAGCCGGATTTACACGAACAACCACGGGGACATACCGTTCTCGGGCAAAAATGTAATCTTGGCAACGGGAAGTTATTTCAGCCAGGGACTAATCGCCGACACGGAGCGAGTTTACGAACCGATCTTCGACCTGGACGTTACCTTCTCGTCCAACCGGGAACAATGGTATGACCGGAATGCGTTTGCCGCACAACCCTACCAAACCTTCGGGGTCAGGACGGACAAAGATTTCCGCGGGCTATACAAGGGAGAAGCTATCGAGAATCTTTATATATCAGGAGCGATACTGGAAGGCTTTAATGCCATCAAGGAAGGATGCGGGGCTGGAGTTTCCATCCTGAGTGCATTGTATGTAGCAGATAGAATTTCAAGTAAATAGAAGAAGTTATGAATCTACAACAACACAATATAAGCGACAACAATTTCGAGCAATGTATCAAATGTACCGTGTGTACAGTCTACTGCCCCGTGGCAGCCGTCAACCCGGATTACCCGGGTCCTAAACAGGCAGGACCGGACGGGGAACGCCTGCGCTTGAAGAAATTCAACTTCTATGACGAATCGCTGAAATATTGCATCAATTGCAAACGATGCGAGGTGGCATGCCCTTCCAACGTGAGGATCGGCGACATCATACAAGCCGCCCGCATTAAATATAGCGAGAAGAAACCGACATTACGTGATTTCATCCTAGCGAACACGGATTTAGTGGGGACACTATCCACCCCGTTCGCCCCGATCGTGAACACCACATTAGGTTTGAAACCCGTGAAGGCGATTCTTGATGGCGTCATGAAAATCGACCACCGCCGTACATTCCCGAAATATTCATTCGGGACGTTCGAGGGATGGTATAAAAAACAAGCCGCAAAACAAGCCGCCTATCCCAAGCAAGTAAGTTATTTCCACGGTTGCTACGCAAACTATAACAATCCACAACTGGGAAAAGATCTCGTGAAAGTGATGAACGCCCTCGGTTTTGGCGTACAATTGCTGGAAAAAGAGAAGTGTTGCGGGGTGGCATTAATTTCCAACGGCTTCATCAACCAAGCAAAAAAACAAGCCAAAACAAATATTGCTTCGATTCGAAAGTCCGTACTCGAAAAGAAGATTCCGGTAATAGCCACCTCGTCCACGTGCACGTTCACGATTCGGGATGAATATCCTCACCTTTTGGACGTGAAGAATGACGATGTAAGAGATCAGATCGAATTAGCAACACGTTACATTTATCGTCTATTTAGTCAACAAAGTGCAAAATTGAATTTCAAGAAGGGCGAGAAAAAAATCAAGGTGGCGTATCACACCCCCTGCCACATGGAAAAATTGGGCTGGTCTTATTACTCCATCGAGTTGCTGAAACTCATCCCGAACATTGAACTGACCGTACTAGACTCTCAATGTTGCGGAATAGCAGGCACTTACGGTTTCAAGAAAGAGAACTACAAGACATCACAAGACATCGGGGCTTCCCTGTTCAAACAGATAGAAAATTGCGATTTCGATGTGGTAGTCACCGATTGCGAAACCTGTAAATGGCAAATCGAAATGTCCACATCAAAACGATGCGAGCATCCTATATCAATATTAGCCAACGCCTTAGAATGACACGCGCGTCATCACTCTAAAGTGTAAAATGTTTTTATTACAAAAACAAGGAAAATAAAATAAAAAGGAAAACGTAATTTTATTGAAAATTATTTTGATTTAAAAATCAATATTCCTATTTTTGTTGTGAATTGAAAGATATTTATTACGAATAAGAAAGAAAACGTTTTCGAATTCATTCGATTCAAGGAAAAATAGAGGATCATAAAAACAAGAACAAATGGAGCAGAAAAATATTGCCATATTGAAATGTCCTTTTCCTGACTTCCGGATACTTTTAAAATCCAATATATACAAAAGTGTACTTGATTAATAATTATAAAAATAAAATCTAATAACATGTGGAATTTTTTGAAACCTGAGCCTCACAAGCCTTTACTTCCAAAAGAAGAAATCAACCACACGTACAATCGTCTACGGTGGCAAGTTTTCATCGGTATCTTTATAGGATACGCAGGTTACTACCTTGTTAGAAAGAACTTTGCCCTGGCAATGCCCTACTTGAACGAGATGGGCTTCGACAAAGGACTTTTGGGAGTGGCTATCTCGGCAAACGCCATCGCTTACGGTCTTTCCAAATTTCTTATGGGTGGAGTTTCCGACCGGAGTAGCGCTCGCAAATTCTTGCCTTTAGGATTAACTCTCTCGGCATTAGCAACCTTATTGTTAGGAACAAGCTTCGGTATCTCTTCTATCGTTTCCATGTTTATCCTGCAATTCCTGATCGGTTGGTTCCAAGGAATGGGCTGGCCTCCTTGCGGACGCGTGATGACACACTGGTTCTCCCATAACGAAAGAGGTACGAAAATGTCTATTTGGAACTGCGCCCACAACGTGGGAGGTGCGGCAATCGGTCCCATGGCTGCCATCGGGTTGACTTGGTTCGGTTCATGGCAAGCCGGAACATTCTGGTTTCCTGCCGTGGTGGCATTGATTATCGTTGTTATTGCTTACGCGCTTATTCGCGACACGCCACAATCTTGTGGTCTTCCCCCTATCGAGGAATATCGTAACGATTACCCCAAAAATTACAGTGCCAAATCAGAAGAAGAATTGACAGCTAAAGAGATTTTCTTCAAATACGTCCTAAACAACAGAATACTTTGGTTTATCGCCATCGCGAACGCATTCATTTATATGGTACGTTACGGGGTTCTCGACTGGGCTCCGACCTACCTGAAAGAAGCCAAAGGTTATGACATCAGAGAAATCGGCTGGGCTTATTTTTCATACGAGTTTGCAGCTATCCCGGGAACCATCATTTGCGGTTGGTTGAGTGACAAGGTATTCAAGGGTCGCCGGGCATTAACAACCATGATCTACATGGCTCTCGTAGCCTTGTTTGTAGTCGTGTACTGGCAGTTCAGCAAGACTCCGCTCATGGACAGTATCTGTCTGATTGCTATCGGATTCCTGATTTACGGACCGGTTATGTTGATCGGGGTTCACGCCTTGGATTTAGCTCCCAAGAAAGCTGCCGGGACTTCGGCAGGCCTGACGGGATTCTTCGGGTACTTCTTCGGTACTGCCTTATTAGCAAATATCGGTTTAGGATACATCGTGCAAAAGTGGGGATGGAACGGCAATTTCATTGCCCTGCTAATCGCGTGCGCACTATCGTTTATTTTCATCAGTTTTACTTACAAGGAAGAACAATATTTGGTTAAAAACAAAAAGTAACAAACATGAAAAAGAAACTTTTAACGAGTAGCGTTATCGTTCTGGTAATGCTATTCTTCACCCCTTGCATATCTGCACAAACCTATCGTCAGATCAAGGGATGGTCAAAAGAAGTCAATGACCGCATCGAAACTTTCTTGAATACGACCTTAACCATGAAGACCCGTAAAGTCGCCGTATTCGACGGGGATGGCACCGTGTTCGGACAAGTACCCCATTATCTGGCAGACGAAGCCTTATACCGTTATGCCGACAAAAACTACAAGGGCAAGAATGACAAAGTGTCCAAAGAGAAAATGGCAATTCTGAACCGGATGGTGAAGAATGGAGATAACGTGGGAAAAGTCTACGTGGAAGACCGTGCGCATTTCCTTGCCGGGATGACTCCCGAAGCCGTAGCTAATTTAGGATACGATTGCTACGTGGAATCCTACCAGGGGAAATTCTACCCGGAGATGAAACAGTTTCTTGCAAATTTGAAAGAATATGGTTTTGAAATTTGGATACTGACAGCTTCTCCCGAGTTTTTATACCAAAAATTTTTATCAGAGGAATTGGGAATCCCTGATGTGAATATTCTCGGGATGAAGTCTGTCGTAGTTGACGGAGTATTAACCAACGAAATCGTGCTCCCGATACCTCAAGACGACGGAAAAGCCAACGTTATTCCGACATTCATTAAAACCCGCCCGTTGGTAGTAGGTGGCAATAGCCGGGGCGACATGGATATGTTGAACCAGTCCTGTGGTCTGAAGATCGTAATTAACCCGGACGACAAGACGGTACGCGGCCCGGAAGACGGTCCGATGCACGGTGAAACAGTGAAATCGTACTGGGAAAAGGAAGGAGCTCTTATTGTCAGATGCAACGACGTGAGAAACCCGAAAGTACGTTTCCACACGGGCGAATGGGGAATCAGAGAGAATGTAAGCAACCCTAAAAACTAATTCTGAGAAGAATATTTATATTTTACATGAACTTAATTTAACATTGTTATGAAAAAAAGTTATTTATTAAACGTGTTAATCTTGTGTGGTGCTCTTCTAGTATGCACGTCTACATGGGCTAAAGCCGAAAACGACGGAACTTCTAAAGCAACAGGAGAAGCTACCCAAGCGAATGACGGAGAACTTACCCAAAAAGTAAATAAACTCCTTTCTTTATTACCTAAATTCTCCGGCTATATCCAAACAGGTTACAACTGGGGTGACAAGAATGGCGACAACAGATCATCTTTCCAGTTGAAACGTATGCGTTTGATTATTGACAAACAAGTTTCAAAGACATTCGATTTCCGCGCCCAATTGGAGTGCTTCTCCGGATCAACGGACGGAACCGCTTACGCCAAAAAAGTAATCACGGTTATGGATGCATATGTTAATGCACATATCACTTCTGCATTGCATTTCCGTGCCGGTCAATACTATTTGCCACTAGGTTTCGAGAACTATGACATTTCTCCCGCTACTTTGGAGACGGTCGATTTCTCAAACATTTGTTATCGTATGGTATGCCGCAATGCCGTGTCTACCCCGAATTTGATCGACTACGGTCGTGATCTCGGTATCATGGCTTACGGAGATTTCCTCCCGAGTAAAGACAAAAAATTCAACTATTTGAGCTATCAATTATCATTGACGAACGGTTATCTTCCGACGTTGAACGATGATAACAAGTCTAAAGACTTTGTAGGTCGTATCACCGTTCGCCCTATCGAGAAATTGCGTATTATTGGTTGCTATAACTGGGGTGAATACAAACAACTTAATGCAGGTACTGTAGTAGGAAATTATCAGGCTATGAACCGCATTATCACGGGTGCTTGGTATTATGACCCGAATGGTCTTGACATTCGTGCAGAATACGGTCACATCAAGAGTGATGATGCTAATGTTGACGAAGATGGTTTCTACGCTCTTGCAGCTTACAGATTCGGCAAATTCATCCCTGTAGTACGTTATGATATGTATCGTGACAAGGCTAACAAAACTTCCGCAAACAACAAAGACAACTATCTTATTGGATGTACTTACGAACTGATCAAGGATGTTAAATTCCAATTAAACTACATCATTTCCGACTACACCGACAAGGTAGACAAGGGAACAGGAAACAGCTTGCAAATCATGTGCTTGCTTAAATTCTAATTATAAAAAACTTTATTAATAACCTAAATATTTTTAGTATGAATAAGTTATTATTTGTAGTGGCACTACTTCTAATGGGTATCGCCGCAAGTGCACAACATCTAGGGAGCGAATATCGTTTGAAAAAAGTGATTCCCGTGGCAGGACGCCAAGGTATTGCTATCGATAGCAATTATTATTACGTATCGGACACGAAAGTTCTTTACAAATACGACAAGCAAGGTAACATCGTTGCAAAGAACGACCAACCATTCAGACATCCCGAAATTGCCAATCACTTCGGTGATATAGACATTTATAACGGAGAAATCTATTGCGGTATCGAGAAATTCGAATACGGACGCGGTTACAATATCGCCGTATCAATTTATGATGCAGAAACTTTACAATGGAAACGCGATCTTCCCTGGTCACCGGAATCAGGACAAGTAGAGGTATCCGGTCTTGCTGTTGACCGTGAGAAGAATATGGTTTGGATGTCTGACTGGGTGGATAGCCGCTATGTATATTGCTATAGCCTTGAAACAGGACAATACTACACGAAAATGCAATGCCGTCCTACACCGTACTGGTGTCAAGGTATTTTCATCGCTGATGGTAAAATGCTTTTCACTTCTGATGATGGTGAGTCTTTGTACAACATTCCTGACAACATCTACATTGCCGACATCACTGAAGTACACTTCACCGGTTTGCAAGATGGTACTGAAGTTGTAAAAGAAACTCCTTTCAGTGTGAAACTTGACAAAAACGGAAAACCTGTAATGCGTAAAGGTAAAATCGCTGCCGGTGCAAAAGCAGGAAGAGTTGAATTGTTCCGTGAAATGAGTGATTTCCGCCGTGCAGGTGAGATCGAAGGTCTTGCTATCGACCCGGTAAATGACGACTTAGTAGTATTGAACAACCGCGGTACCTTGATCGTTCTCGGTATGTCACAAGGTCCGTTCAAAGAAGAAGGTTACACCGGAGAAATTCACGAACTTTACATCTACGAAAAAGTAAAATAGTTTTCGGGGTTAATAATTTCAAACAACGGGGGACTGTCCGACACGCTCGGGCAGTCTTCTTTTTTAGGCCGTTCCTGTTTTCCTCTCTTTTTCGATATCAATTTCTGCCCTGTTCAGTTATCTTCTAAGAATTAATTATAATCATATCATATAGTTCAGTATTGTCAAATTTTATTTAATTCCAATTAATTTTCTATTTATATACCTTTATAATAGGAGATAAATGGGAGTTGAATGGGAGTTGAATAGGAGATGATATAAAGAAAGTACAAATTAAAATGTTCTAATATTACAATTAAATGACTTTCATCAACAACAATACCACTTTTCTTCCAACACATTTCACCCGCCTCTACTTAACAAGGGTACAAAAATATAAACACCGTATATCGGAATGAATACGACAAATATATAGATGATTCCTGCTGTTATTCTAGAACGGGTAACCGATAGCCAAATGGAATGCCAACCCGTTCCAGAATTTGGGAATATTATAATATCCATGTTTGTCCGGATTCTTGTAAGGAGTGTGCAGAGGTACCCCCAAATCCCCGCGAATGACGATAAAACCAATATCGTAACGCAAGCCGAAGCCGGTTCCCAAAGCGATCTCTTTTAGCAAACCGGACAGCTTGAATTCACCACCAGGACGTTTGGAATCATTTCTCAACAACCATACGTTGCCGGCATCCAAGAAAACCGCTCCATTCAAATCTCCCGCAATTTTAAAACGCAACTCTATATTTCCTTCCAGCTTAATATCTCCGGTCTGGTCGAGATACGCCGTTTTGTTATCACTTTTTTGATGATAACTTCCCGGTCCGATAGAACGAATTGTGAATGCCCGGATACTATTGGCACCCCCAATATAAAATTGCTCGCTATAAGGCATCACCTCCGAATTCCCGTAGGCATACCCTATTCCACCCATGAACCGGGTAGCGATCAAAGAATTTTCGGTTAATTTACGATAGACAATTACTTCGGAAGTCGCTTTCAAGAATTGAGAATAAGTGTTCCCAAATATCGTTTTCCCTTCCCCTTTGTGATTTCCTGAGAGATATTGTATAGCCGACAATATATTTCCCGCCGACATCAACATATTCTGCCAGTAGAAGCGGTTCGGGTTACGGGAAGTTGCCCCCCGGTCATACGTGTAAGTATAAGACATGGATGGAATAAACTGGTTCTTGAAACTCATTGCGATTGCCGGATTGTTCTCCATCGTTTCATCGAATTCCGAAGAAGTGCGCAACAAATGGGTATAACTGATTTTCAATGGAGTAACACTATGATACACCCGGTATGAAGATTGGAAATCATAACTCGTGGCTCCCGTGAACGAAATCATCCGGAAAAAAGTATGGCGATTCAGGAAATCGACTCCCACTTGAAAATGCGTGCGCTCGGTAAAATCCTTCGTGCTTTTCAAGAAATTAGGTACCAGCAGGCGTGGCAACGACAAAGCGACATTCACTCCTAATTCGTAGGAATTGATCAATCCGGATTTGGAATTCCCCTGCTTATCCCCGACTTCCCACTCGTAGGCGCCATTCAGCTTGAACGAAAGATTCTCGCCTCCCCGAAACAAATTCTTGTTGGTAATACTAAAAATCAATCCCGGTCCAAGTAAATTATTGGACTTCGAGGATACATCGAGTTCAATCTCTGTTTCTATCGGCAAATCATACACGGCGTTAATACCGAAATTCAATTTCCCGAACTCTTCCGTTTTAGCCGTATCCGTCCGGGTCACGTCCACGTTCGTGTATTTAAAGATTCCCAGACGTGCCAGACTTGTCTGTGTCCGGTTCTGCCGACGGAACGAATAAGTATTCCCGGGCAACAAGTGCATCGAGCGAGCCAAGACTTTCGGCTTAACTCCCAAGGGCTTCATGTATTTCACGTTGATTTCCTTGTAAGACAACGAATCGGGAGTTCCCGACTGGTCGGGTTCTTCCAGTACCAACTCCACTTTACCGATTTTATAGGGTTGCAAAGCGATAGCCGGAACCCCGTGTTTCAAGGCGACACGAATATCCGCCACCCGCTTCTCCCGCGTCGTATCGGCCAGAAACTCGATATAGTCCGATTGGAAATAATAATAACCGTTATTTCTCAGTAACTGGGTAATACGTGCCCGCTCATCTTCCATCGCGTAGACACTGTATTCTGTTCCTTTTATCAAAAGACAGCGTTGTTTCGTCCTTTGCAACAGGCTATCCATACGCCCCTTCCATCCCCAAAATGCAATATCCCCGAACATATAAGGCTTAGGGATATTCACGTGATAGCTGATCTTGGCTTTTTTCGGGTTACGCTTGTTCGGGATAATCTCGTAACTTGCTTCCACTCCGAAATATCCATAATCCTTGGCGGCATTATCCACCACTTTCAAGCGCAATTCGGGCTGCACGTCGGATATTAATACCGGTTTCTTTGCCAGCTTCTTGTACAACCAGTATTTAAGACCCTTTTCTTTCTTGATATTCCAATTATACACCCACAACCCGACAGGGAAAGGGGAACGCACGTAAGGGGCATACAAGGGATTATTCGGGGGATAGGACAAAGGGCTGGAAATAGCCGAACTCTGCGCTCCTTCCAGCTTCACGCCTTCTGCCGTTTCTATTTTCATCTTTTTTACCCCGGTGTACAAGACTTCGCCTTCCGCCAGTTTTTTGGTCTGCGAACACGATGCGCTCAATAGCAACAAAGCTGCAGCTACAAGTATATATATTCTATTTATCAGACTTTTCATACTCTGTTTGCTGTGTTTCTTTCGATTCCACCTTTGCTTTTTTCTTCCGCCGGAAAATATCACGGAACTTCTGGAAATTCTTCCGTAACACGACACCGATACCCGTTTGGGTTACTTCACCTTCCAACACGCTCTCGTATCCCGTGTGCCGGAATATCTTCAGAAAGAAATTCGGATTCTTCCCGAACAAATATTCGACGGCAATGTCATCCACCAAATTTTCCTCCACCCCACCTGCCGCTGGGTCGTTATCCGTGGAAATACGTCCCCCCACTTTCACCCGAACCCGGTTATTGAACAGACGTTTCGAGAATTGATAGGAATAATCCGTTTTCTTCGATTCGCCCGCTTCCGATACCTGATTGTAAGTATTGATGCCGAACGTCAAATCCATATTTTTCAGATGTTTTCTCGACCACTGGTTCAATTCCCGTTCCACGAAATTATTAATAGCGTTGTCGGAAGCATTTGATTTAGCCACCGTCCCCGGTCCCGAGTATGAACCGTAAATCATCATGTTCATGGCTTCCCGCGATCTTTCCTCCGGCGTCATTGCCGCCAACTGATTCTGTATCGTTATATCGCCTTCAGCGGCAAGGTCAAAAGTAATATCCGGCTTTTCCAACGTACTAGTGATACGTATGATTGCCTTGAAATTCACCAGACGTGACTTCTGGCTATCATCCGTCACGCTTGCCGAAATTGTTTCGGCAGCCATAATGTTCAACGTGGGATTCGCCAAATCACCCGTCCATTCCACGTAATTTCCGTCCTGTATCGTGAAATCCTTCTGCCCGATCACCGGAAGCCCATAAGACACGATTCCGCTCGTAAGCACATAACGTCCCACGAGGCGACTCTCTCCTACCGGACTAAGGGTGTAAGTCAGGCTTCCGCCCCCGTTGATAGAAACCCGGTTCTGCCCGTTCGCAGACAACAACACGTTAAGATTTACCAATGGAGCTATATTCACGGACATCAGCAAATCCAAACTCATCGTATGGATTTGTTTCAACTCGTCCTCTTCCGCCACTTCTGTGCTATCTCGGAAAGAAACGAAACGCACGAGATCAACACTCCGGTCGGTCACCGAGAGGGGCGAGGATTTCAACGTGTAGTACACCTCACTGTTATCCAACAAATTAATATTCCCTCGAATCTTCAAGTCGTCCAATATGCCTTTCAATGTTGCCGACACATCGACAAACAATTGCCCGTAAACCATCGTTTCCGTGTTCTCTTTGACCTTCATGGCTTGAAAATTACGAGCGGAAACAGAGGCATCCATTTTGATCGTCGAGAAAGAAGCGAAGTCAACATTCCCCTGTAATTCCAAACGCTGTTTATTCGGGGCTATCAACCCGAAATGATTAAATGCCAATAAATTATTCTGTACTTTAATGGCAGAGGTATCTATTTTAAAGGTCGTCCCTACCGGAAGTACTTCCACCTCCCCATCCCGGAAAGACAAGCTTCCGTTTATCAAGGGATTATTCATACTACCTTTGATCCGGAAAGCACCTACCATATTTCCTCCCAAGCGAATCATTCCCGGCGGTGTAAAGGCTCCCGCTAACCGTAGAGGAAGTTCCGGTATGCCAATATTCAAATCAATATTCTGGTCGTCCGCCCCGGTCATCACTTTTCCCTGAGTCAACAGTGCCTGTACCCCGTCCACGGACAAGGTGAAATCAACGTCGTGTTGTGTCTGTTGCGACAACTTGTACTGTATCCCCATATCCAGATTCCCGATTCGTTCTTGCTGGTAATTAAATTCATTGACCGTGATATTTCCCCCCACATCGATCACCTTATTTTTACTATGCATTTGCAGATCAATTCCCAACAACCCGGACATATCCGGGATAAAAGTCAACACTTTAGATATATGCCCGAGGTCTATTGCTTTTATATCCACGACGAGAGATTCAGGCTCTTGGTTAACTCCTTGTTCTGAAACCAACCGAATCCGCTTGTCCTCACTCAATAACAACAAGTTTGCAGCCGGAATCTCGCCTTGCTTTATCCGGATGAAGTTTCCCCGGTTTATTTGCCAAGGCACGTATCCCAACACGAGAGGATCGGGAGAAATGCTTACGCTAAAGGCACTATCTTGGAAAGCGATATTCGCCCCGATATTAAAAATTTCCCCGTCCTTATTTTCCCGTTCCCGCAGGCGTACATTTACTTGATCGTGTTCGGCAAACCCTTCTACAGTGAATTGCGACAAGACTTCCAACTGATCTTTTGCCCCGAACACATTCACGGCATAACGTAATGCCACCCCTTGCCCGTAAGCATCCATCAGTATGCTATCCATCACGAAGCCCTCAATATCCAAACCGTACACCCCGACATCCATTTTAAAAGGAGAGGCAGCCCCCGTTTCCAAATCAAGCCCGATACGCTTGAAACGCATCCCGTTATTTTTCAAATAACTATTCAATATATTCTTTTGGGCGGCAGTTATCGTCAATCGAAAATTCGGTAACAATTCATCCAATTGTTCCATGTTGAAATCACGCTTCGCCAACTGTTCGGACAACAACGCCCCCGCTTTGGCAAATTGGTCCGCCAGCAAGTAACCATTCCCCTCCCCGTTAAACTTTATACTTAAATCCCCAGCATCTACCCCCAAACGGGTACGACCGCGTTCTCCCGCGAATGATAGGTTCAAATCACCCAATTGCCTGGTTCCTGTATCTTTCAGAATAATATTTGAAAAGTCGACATTCAAGGAAGAAGTACTGTCCGCATTCAACACTCCCGTCAGATTCAATCCCAACGAGAAAGCCAAGTCTTCGGTCATAAAATGCAAACCTTTCAAATCCACGTTCCGGATATCACTTTCCAGCTTAGCTTTATACCCATCCTTTTCCGCAACAAGGTGGAATTTCATATCCATATCCAATTCCTTGTTGGCACTTCTCAATTCACCATTCAACGCCCTCTCCTTCATGGTAGCGTTTAGCGTAAGGTCCTTGTAATCATAACCGTTATACTGCAATACTGTCAATACCAAGTTCGCCTTAGCCGATGCAGTTTTCCAATCCAACCCTTTCCCCGAGGCAGAAAGGGTTGCCGTAACTTCCCCCAGCGAATCCTTTGGCATAAACTCATCCAAGGCAAATTCCCTCAACCGAACGACGGTATAATAAGAATCATCCTTCAATCCGTATCCGGCTATCACATTCAGGCTTCCTTCCCGGGGTTTTACTTCCACCTCGGCTCGTGCCGTCTGGTCTGCCATTTTCAAGTCGGCATTCATCGTCAGGTTATCCGGCACAACGAAACCAGCCTCCCCGCCACTCGCCAGGAAGGGTTCAAAGAAACGCCCGTTCCGCACGGTCAAGGTCATATGATAATCCGCAATCATCTGTTCCATATCCGTCACGGAAGAAACCTTTCCCTTACTTTCTAACAGGAAATCGTCCCCGGCACCCACGTTCAAATGGTTAATATTCAATTGATCGATCGCCCCGTCCAATAATCCGGCAAGAGAAAAAGTTTTATTTTGCAGAAATGCTTCTATCATCCCGTTCGTGTCTGGCATAAACAGCAGTATATCTTTACCGCCAACCGTTCCGTTCACCGATAATTGCAGCGGTGTAGTCATTCCGAAATCCGTAAGCCCGCTACCCGCCTGCAAGTTCATTTTTATTTGGCTGTAAGCCGTTTTCAAAGACAAGTCGGAAACTTTGGATTTATCGCTTCCCACATTTACCCGACAAGACAAATTACGCAAATCGAGCCCGTTTCCCTCTTTCACCCGTAACCGCTGCACGATAGCGGCAATCTCCGTTCCCCGGTTAAACACGCTATCCACCTGTAAAGAAAGTGCCGACAACCGTATGGCTTCCGGGAATCTTTCTTCGGAAACCATCATGCCACGGGGTTTCATCAAAAAACGACAATCAGCCAATTCCACGCTTCCCGCGTATACATCCCACGGGACACTCGACATGGTATCTTGAATGACCTCTCCCTCCGTCGACGTGCTATCACTCTCCGTCAACAATTCACAATATCCCCGTGTCAATCGTATCGAATCCAAGTTAACCGTCTGTTCCCCGAGTTGTATCTCCGCCCCTCTCAAACGTCCCTCACCTATGCCCACCCGCATTTGCCCCATGGGCAATCCATTCATCACGTAATCAATGCTATCCAGTACGACTTCACCTACTTTAAATTTCCAACGTACCGGTTCCCCCGCCTCCGTCGTGTCCGGTTGGCTCTCTCCCAAGTGCATGGCAACAATCCCTCCCCGCAAAGAAACCATAGGTATATCAGCTTCTTGCTTCGCCAGATTCAACCGATCCACCCGAAGGTTCAGTTCATGAACAGCAACTTTCATCTTCATGCCCGAAAGGGAATCCCCGAAATTCAAAGCTGCATTTTCTACCACAAGGCGCCGCACCTCAATCTCTTTCTTTAGTAATTTCGCTAAAGTTACATTTACTTGAATCAAGTCGGCACTCAACATAGTATCCTGTTCCGTTTTCCCAAAATAAATCTTCTCTACCGCCAAATCGAGGGGAAATTTCAATAAGACTCTCCCCACGGATAGCTTCATCCCCATGTTGCGCTCCACGTATTGCTCCGCCTTCCCCTTCACAAAATTCTGTATCCCGGGAATATACAGGAGAACCATCACAAGCACAACCAGAGCCAAAAGCCCCAGCATTACCCTAAGTATATATTTAAAAATCTTGTGCAAACTCTTCATTATATCTTCATTTCGGAGATTGTAAACCAACTACAAAACTACAATTATTTCTTTAAATCCCACGAGCTATAAGGAAAACTCCTCACCCACCCTTCCCTCACCACTCCCTTAAAATGGAATGCTGATTTTACGGCTGAAACTCGCCCCGTGTTACGAAAAGCAGAGCAAAAACGGTTCAAATAGAAGCCGTTTTGAAGATTAATCCGGAAGTGTTTTTTTCTCCATTTTTTTTCGTAATTTCGCAGCTTGGGTAGGTGGGATTCTATTTTGGTTGAAACCTATCATTTACAAACATAAATTATTACTTATGTCACTAAAAAGAAATGTTCTTGATTTAAGAAAGAGAAAAGAGATTGTTCTTCAAGGTGGTGGCGAAGAGGCTATTAAGAAGCAAGCTGCAATGGGAAAATTGACAGCCCGGGAGCGTATCGAAGCAATTCTCGACAAAGATTCTTTCCATGAATACGACATGTTCGTTGAGCATCAGTCAAAAGATTTTGACATGGATAAAAAGGTTCTGCATGGTGACGGTGTTATCATCGGAACTGGAACTATTTACGGAGAACCCGTGTGTATCTACGCACAAGACTTCACCGTTGCCGGTGGTTCTTTAGGATTGATGCATGCGCGTAAGATCACCAAGATCATGGATCACGCCTTGAAAATGCGGGTGCCTCTGATCGGGATCAACGACTCGGGTGGTGCACGTATCCAAGAAGGTGTTGACTCTCTGGCAGGATACGGGGAAATTTTCTTCCGTAACACACAAGCATCCGGGGTTATTCCTCAATTATCCGTCATCTTGGGTCCTTGTGCGGGAGGTGCAGTTTATTCACCCGCCTTAACCGACTTCGTGTTCGTGGTGGACAATATCTCTAAAATGTTTATCACGGGACCGGAAGTGGTAAAAACCGTTCTCGGTGAAGTGGTGACCATGGAGGAACTCGGGGGAGCAAGAGTACATAGTGAAATCAGCGGCAACGCGCACTTCTTCGCTCACTCGGAATATGAATGTTTCGAGCAGATCAAAAAATTGCTGACGTTCATCCCGTGGAGCAATCAGGCAAAGGCCAAACCATTCCCATCCAAACCGCCAAGACCGGAATACAAGATCGAGAAGATTATTCCTTCCGATCCGACACAACCTTACGACGTGAGAGATATTATCCGTGCCGTAGCCGACGATTCGGACTTTTTGGAAATACAACAGGAATTTGCAAAGAATATCGTGGTCGGATTCGGACGTATCGACGGAGAAACCATCGGGTTCGTGGCAAACCAACCTTCCGTGTTAGCCGGAGTATTGGATTGCGATTCTTCGGATAAAGCCGGACGTTTCATCCGTTTCTGCGATGCCTTCAATATCCCGATCGTGACCTTCGAGGATATGCCGGGTTACTTGCCGGGAGTAGAGCAAGAGCACATGGGCGTTATCCGTCACGGGGCAAAAGTACTTTACGCGTACAGCGAGGCTACCGTACCGAAAATCACGGTTATCTTGAGAAAAGCATACGGAGGTGGTTATATCGCCATGAACTCCCGTCACTTGAAAGCAGACTTCATGTTCGCGTGGCCGACAGCAGAGATCGCCGTAATGGGTCCGGAAGGAGCCGCCAATATTATCTTCAAGAAAGAGATTATGGCTGCCGAAAACCCGGAAGAAATGCGGAAAATCAAAGTTGCCGAATATCGTGAGAAATTCGCAAATCCTTACGTGGCAGCATCCAAAGGGTATATCGATTCTGTCATCGAACCCGAGGAAACCCGGAAAATTTTGAAACACTCTATCGAGGTATCCAGCAACAAGTCGGTATTAACACCGGCAAAGAAACATGGTATTCCTCCATTTTAATCTTAAATTATACCACGATGAGTACACCAAAATATGACTTGTTAGAAATTGACGGATTGCAGTACAAAACCCAATTCACGGAGAAATTTATCAACCGGAAGAAATGGGAAAAACCAGATCCTGGAATCGTCACCACGCACATACCCGGTTCAATTATCGAAATGTACGTGAAAGAAGGTCAAGAAGTTAAAGCCGGAGACCTGTTATGCCTCCTGGAAGCCATGAAAATGCACAACAAGATCTTGGCTCCCATAAGCGGTAGCATCGCCAAAGTTCACGTGAACAAAGGCGACAAACTCCCGAAAGACGCTTTAATGTTTGAAATTAAATAAACCTCAAAGGCTGCCCCTTCGGCAGCCTTTGCTTACTAAACGAATATGAGTTTTTTCAAAGCTTTAAACATTGTCAAGACATACGCTAACCACAAAGCATTGGACGATGTTTCCATCAATATCCCGGAAGGTTCTATCTATGGCTTGTTAGGTCCGAACGGTGCCGGTAAAACTTCATTGATCCGTATCATCAATCAAATCACAGCTCCCGATTCGGGTGAAATCTTCTTCCGAAACGAACACTTGAAACCGACCGACGTAAATCGTATCGGGTATCTTCCAGAGGAACGAGGACTCTATAAAAAGATGAAAGTCGGGGAACAAGCCGTCTATCTCGCGCGATTGAAAGGCATCAGCAAGAGCGAAGCCGTCACCCGGCTGAAAATGTGGTTCGAGAAATTCGGCATCGAGACATGGTGGGACAAAAAGGTTGAAGAACTTTCCAAGGGCATGGCTCAAAAAGTACAGTTCATCACGACCGTGTTGCACGAGCCGGAATTACTTATATTCGATGAACCTTTTAGCGGTTTCGACCCGATTAACGTGGAATTATTAAAGAAAGAGATACTGGAACTTCGCAAAAAAGGGACAACTATCATTTTCTCGACCCACAACATGGGGTCCGTCGAAGAGATTTGCAGCCACATCACCCTAATCAACAAATCGCGTAAAATTATCGAGGGACCGATCAACCAAATCCGGGAGAAATATGCCAACAATACGTATCAACTAAGTTGCCGTTACAACCCGGGATTCGACCCGGGGACAATTGTCGGAAACGAATTCGAGATAGTATCCCAGCGTGTCGAAGGCGAACGCCAAGATATTATTTTACGACAAAACTCGTACTGCTCGACAAACACTCTTCTATCCAGAGTTTTACCCCAAGCGGATATTATCTCATACCAAAAGATTATCCCCAGCATGAACGACATTTTCATCAAACTCGTAAAGGAACAATTATCATGAACAAGATATTCATCATCATAAGCCGGGAATTTTCCACCAGAGTACGCAAGAAAACATTCTTGGTGGTTACTATTTTTGTTCCGATCCTATTTGCCCTATTCTATGCATTCCTAATGTGGATGCTATTACGCGATGACACACAGCAAAGAACCATCGCGGTGATCAACGAATCGCCCCTTGAAACACCGTTTCAAAAAATCAACAATACAACCTTCCAATATCTCGATCAAAATATACCGGAAAGCGACTATGCCGAGTTCCTGAAAAAAAACGATTATTACGCCATCACCCGAATTCCGGCAAATGTAATGACCTGCGCGGAAATTCCCGTGTTCTCAACATCACAGGTACCCATGGAATTAAAGAACGAATTAGCCGCTCAATTGTGCCAATATATAGAAAATGTCAAACGTGCCGAAGTGATAGCCAAAAGTCAGGTTCCCAATCTCGAGGAAGAACTGGCAGCCGCAAAAACACCCGTACTCGTTAGAACACTATTAATCACGGACAAGGGGGACACAAAGGAAGGTTCATCCGAGATCACTTCCATCATCGGGCTAGTCGCCGGCATGATCATCTATTTCTTTATTTTCATGTACGCCTCGCAAGTCATGAAAGGCGTGATCGAGGAGAAGACAAACCGGATTATAGAGGTACTCATCTCTTCCGTGAAACCGTTCCAGTTCCTTCTGGGTAAAATCATCGGCGTCGCTGCCGTGGGACTCGTACAATTCCTGATATGGATTGTACTCGGGGGGATTATCATGATCGCCTTTCAAGCCTTGTTTATGCCCAACCTCGATTTGGAAGCCTTGAAAAACGCCAGCGATCTCTCGATGTTCGCCCAAGACTCGGCAATAAATACCAAACAACTGGAAGTGATACAGAATCTGGCAAAGACCATTGATCCCATGTTTATCATGAAATTCCTGGCTGCATTCCTTTTCTATTTCATCGGAGGGTATCTACTTTACGCCTCCCTCTTTGCCGCCATTGGCGCTGCCGTGGATAACGAAACCGATTCCCAGCAATTCATGACTCCGCTTTCGATTATATTAGTCGTTGCCCTTTACATCGGTATTGCTGCCATGAAAAATCCCGAATCACCCATGGTATTCTGGAGTTCACTCATCCCGTTTACCTCGTCGGTCGTGATGCTCGTGCGTATCCCGTTCGGGGTGCCGGCATGGGAAATCATAACTTCGATGACATTGCTAATTGCCTCGTTCTTGTTCTTCACTTGGTTATCCGGCAAGATTTACCGGGTGGGAATTCTCATGTACGGGAAGAAAGTCACCTGGAAAGAACTTTACAAATGGCTTAGATACAAGGCATAAAAAAAGCGGCTTTCGCCGCTTTTTTTATCTCTATCAGATTTTATGGATAACCATACCTGAACGAAGCTTCGGCTCGAACCAAGTTGTCTTCGGGGGCATAATATTACCGGTATCGGCAATATTAATCAATTGCTCCATAGAAACGGGATACAAAGCAAAAGCTACTTTCATTTCGCCATTGTCAACCCGACGTTTCAATTCGCCCAATCCGCGGATACCACCGACAAAATCGATACGTTTGGAAGTACGCAAATCTTGAATGCCAAGAATGTCAGCCAACACGTGGTTGGAAAGGATCGTTACGTCCAATACCCCGATCGGGTCGTTATCGTCGTAACTTCCGGGTTTAGCGGTCAATTTATACCATCTTCCATCCAAATACATGCTGAATTCATGCAATTTAGCCGGATGATAAATCTCCGTACCCATATCCTCTACCGTGAAATGTTCGCCTAATTTAGCCAACAATTGAGCCTCGGTCAAACCGTTCAGGTCTTTCACTACGCGGTTGTAATCGATAATCTTCAACTGATGATCCGGGAAGTGAACAGCCATGAAGAAATTATACTCTTCCGTTCCGTTATGGTTCGGGTTCTTCGCACTGAACTCTGCGCCGATACGAGCGGCAGCAGCTGTTCTGTGGTGTCCGTCGGCAACATACGTGAAAGGAACTTTCGTGGCGAACAATTCTTCCAGGCGTTTGTTGGTATCCGGGCAGTTGATAGCCCAGAAATGATGACCGAAACCGTCTTCCGCCACGAAATCGTAATCCGCTTTCCGGTTCTTCACGATATCCTCAACGATAGCGTCAATCTCCGGCACAGCCTTGTAAGCAAAGAACACGGGCTCCAAATTAGCCTTCACGTAACGGGTCAAGATCATACGATCCTCTTCCTTGTCCGGACGAGTCAACTCGTGTTTCTTGATAATACCGTTCATGTAGTCCTCGCAAGCCGCGCAACCCACGATACCGTATTGTGTTCTTCCGTCCATCGTTTGGGCGTAAATATAAAATTTAGCTTCCTCGTCTTGCACCAACCATCCTTTTTCCTGGAACATATTGAAGTTTTCCACGCTCTTGTTGTAAACAACTTCCGAGTGGATATCCGTTCCGGCAGGACAATCAATTTCCGCTCTGGTAACATGTAATAATGAACGGGATTTGCCTGCAGCCATTTGCGCGGCCTCTTCCGAATTCATCACATCATAAGGCAAGCACGCCAACTCTTCACACACCTCTTGGGTTGGGGGACGCAATCCTTTAAATGGTTTTACTATTGCCATATATTGATTTTAGATTTAAAATTGATTATTTGTTTACCCTGAATTTCTCGTCACCCTTCTCGATAAAGTTCACGATTTGGCGAGCGGCAGCCAATCCGGCATTCACGTTAGCCTCTTCGGTTTGAGCACCCATCTTTTTCGGGGTAGCGAAGAAACGACCTTCAAATTTATTGAAGCATTCGCAATCCGGAGCTATATCAGTGATATAGTGGAAATCAGCTCTTTCTTCCATTAATTTGCCCAAACCTTCTTCGTCGATAACCTCTTTACGGGCGGTATTTACCAGCACGGCACCCTTCGGCATATTCTTCAACAAATCATAATTGATTGATTTTTTGGTTTGTTCCGTTGCCGGGATATGCAAAGAAACATATTGGCACATACCATACATTTCTTCAGCGGAATGTAACGGGGTAGCACCGGCAGCCTTGATTTGTTCGTCAGTCATGAACGGATCGAAAGCATACACTTCCATCCCGAAACCACGAGCGATACGACCTACATTCTGTCCCACATTCCCGTAAGCATGAATACCGATTTTCTTGCCTTTCAACTCGGAACCGGCTTTACCGTTATAGAAATTACGAGCCATATACACCATCATACCGAAAGCCAACTCTGCCACAGCATTTGAGTTTTGTCCCGGGGTATTCATGGCAACCACGTTGTGAGCGGTACAAGCAGCTAAGTCGATATTGTCATATCCGGCACCAGCGCGAACGATCACTTTCAACTTCTTGGCAGCCTCGATCACTTCTTTCGTGGCTTTGTCTGAACGGATAATCATAGCGTCAACGTCAGCCACGGCAGCGATTAACTCGTCCTGAGAAGTATATTTTTCTAATAATACCAATTCGTATCCTTGAGCCTCAACGATCTCACGAATTCCATTTACAGCAACCGGAGCAAACGGTTTATCTGTTGCAATCAATACTTTAGTCATGATATTTCTATTTTTAATGTAAAAAAAGATTTACGATTCTGGCTCAGAATCGCATTCACGAAGTGAATACCATCATCGAGCCAAAATCGTAAACCGTCAGTAATTAAATATGTTTTGCTTCAAATTCTTGCATTGCAGCAACCAAAGCCTTCACGTCCTCAATTGTACAAGCATTGTAAGTAGAAGCGCGGAATCCGCCTACTGAACGGTGTCCCTTGATACCCACGATATTCTTGGATTTAGCAAAATCAAGGAATTCTTTCTCCAATGACTCGAACCCTTCTCTTAACAAGAAAGGAATATTCATTCTTGAACGAGAACCTTCTTTCACTACCGGACGGAATACTTTACTTCTTTCCAATTCAGCATAGATCATATCAGCTCTTTCGATAGCTAATTTCTCCATAGCTTCAACGCCACCCATAGCTTTAACCCATTTCAAAGTTTCTTTAACTCCGAAGATGTTCACGCAAGGAGGAGTATTGTACATGGATTCTTTATCCACGTGAGTCTTGTATCTCAACATAGTCGGGATCATTCTATCTGCAACCACGTTATTCAAGAAATCATTCTTGATAATCACGAAAGTAACACCGGCAGGCCCGAGGTTCTTCTGGCAACCACCATAGATCATGGCATATTTAGACACGTCAACCGGACGGCTGCAAATGTCTGATGACATATCACAAATCAAGGGCACCGGAGAAGTCGGATCATAGAAGATTTCCGTACCGCGGATCGTGTTGTTAGAAGTAATGTGCATATAATCCACGTCAGAAGGGATCGTGAACTCCGGATAATAAGTGAAACCATCAGCTTCGGAAGAAGCCACGATCTCTACTTCACCCCACATTTTAGCCTCCTTAATAGCGGCAGTTGACCAGGTACCAGTATTCACGTAAGCAGCTTTTTTATTCAAGAAGTTGAACGGAATCATACAGAATTGCATACTAGCCCCACCTCCCAAGAACAAAACTGAATATCCTTCCGGAATGTTCAATACTTCTTTGAATAAAGCTACAGCTTCATCATAAACAGCTTGAAAATCAGAAGAGCGGTGAGACACTTCCATGATAGATTGTCCCGTGTTACCAAACTCAAGTACTGCTTTTGATACATTTTCCAATGTAGAATCCGGCAATTTACAAGGTCCGGCATTAAAAATGTGTTTTCTCATCTCTAAAATATTTAATAGATAATTAATACTAAAATCTTGTTTATAATCACGTTGCAAAGATGCAAAATAAGTCGGTATAAAAGACTTTTTTCCGTAATTTTTATTCGCTTTTATTACTTTCTTATTATCAACAACTTCCGTCCTTCGAAAACGTTTTTGTACCTTAAAAGACAAAAGGCACCCGGAAGCGGGTGCCTTGTATCGTTCAGCTCAAAAGCACCCGACTAAAAGAACGGGGTTTTGACAATTTTCGCTTTTAAAGCTTTATTTCTTACCCGGATGAAAATCTCGGAATCCAATTTATGGAAACCGCTCTTCACGTATCCCGTACCGATTGACTTCCCTGTCCACGGGGAAACAGTACCCGAGCAAACGACCCCGATTTCGTTTCCTTCCGCATCCTCGATCACGTATCCCTGGCGAGCGATACCTTTATCTTGAAGTTCAAACGGTTTCATGTAACGAGTCGGTTTATCTGCTTTCAATTTCTCATGATAAGCGCGATTGATGAAATCATTTCCCGGCACGAACTTCGTGATCCAGCCTAATCCGGCTTCAATCGGAGAATGGTCGTCATCAATTTCATGACCGTACAGGCAGAAACCTGCCTCCAGACGCAACGTGTCGCGAGAACCTAACCCGCAAGGTTTAATACCGAACTCGGCGCCAGCCTCGAATACCGCATTCCAAATTTTCTCGGCATCTTTCACGTAAGCGTAAATCTCGCATCCGCCTGCTCCGGTATACCCCGTCGTGGAGAAAATAACTTTTTCAACCCCGGCAAACGGGATTTCCTGGAAAGTGTAATATTCCATATCCACTACATTAGCCGAAGTTAATTTTTGCATAGCTTTCAATGCCAGCGGCCCTTGAACGGCAAGTTGGCAGATATTTTCGGAAGCGTTTTCCAAATCCGTTTCCAAATTCATACCCAATTCTTTCGCCCATTTGGTACACCATGCCCAATCCTTGTCGATATTCGCGGCATTCACTACCAGCAAATATTTCTCGGCACTGAAACGGTACACCAGCAAATCGTCCACGATACCACCTGTTTCATTCGGGAAGCAACTATATTGTACTTTGCCATCCGTAAGGGCTGCCACGTCGTTAGATGTAACTTTCTGCACCAACTCGAAAGCCTTCGGACCTTTCACCCAAAATTCACCCATGTGAGAAACATCAAACACCCCCACCTTTTCGCGGACCGTATTATGCTCATCCTTGATACCCGTGTATTCTATAGGCATATTGTATCCGGCAAACGGAGCCATTCTTGCTCCCAACGCCTCATGGAAATGTGTAAATGGAGTAGTTTTCATCATTATTTTTCGCTTAAATATTCATATTATTATACTATTAACTATAACGCTCCGCAAAGTTATAACTTTTATTCATCCTGCCCACCCTTTCTCTAAAAATATTATTTCCCGCTCGCGATGATTTAAATCGCTATACTCTCATTCCGGCCACGACTGACCGAGAATAAGTAAATGAAGACATAGAAATTTTGTATGAATTTCGTATGAGGCACGATATCTGTACTCACCGAACAACACGAAAATCTCTTGATAATATTGTTTGCAATATCAACGGAAATGATTACTTTTGCTAAACAACCAATAAATTAGAAACACTAAAAATCATGATAATCAAAGTAACAGAACAAAACGGTATTACCTTCGCCGAATTCACGGAAGAAGTGACTCGCTTCACGTTAGCGTTGGCTGAAGAAGTGAAATCAAACCTCAGACCATACTTAAATAATCCCAATTGCCGGATGATATTTGACTTTAATCACATCGAATTCGTGGATAGTAGCGGTATCGGCACCGTTATCGCTCTTTTCAAAACGGCTAAAAGCATGGGATCAGGCTTGAAACTCTGCAATCTTTCACCGGAAGTTTTAAAAATATTCGAACTTCTCCACTTGCAAGTCATTTTTGACATCACGGGTACACGTGAAAGCTGTATCGCTTCATATAGCAAATAAAAATCTTATAACCGATTTTGAAGTGCACCCCAAAAGTTAGACTCAAAACTTTTGGGGTGCTTTTTTACGCTACATTTAACGGAACAGACATACATAACTTATACCGAATCGCTTGAAACAAAAATTCACTCCTCCCGTATTATCAAATACAAAGCGAAATTCATAAACAACCAGTCCTAATTATTTGTCATTATGAAATACAAACTACAAATTTCACTATTCTTCTCCGTTATCATCTATTTACAACCGCAAACCTTGGATGCTTGCACCGGAATATCTTTGACAGCGAAAGACGGTTCCCGCATCGTGGCTCGTACGATAGAATGGGGCGGTAGCCACCTGAACAGTCAATACGTGATCGTGCCGCGAGGCTTCGAGCAACAATCCTACACGCCGGACGGGACCAACGGGATGCCATTCTCGCCCCAGTACGGATACGTCGGGATTTCCGTGGAACAAAAAGAATTCGTGGCAGAAGGTCTTAACGAAACCGGACTTTCTGCCGGGTTGTTCTACTTTCCCAATTACGGGAAATACGAGGAATACAATCCCGCCCAAAAAGCGAACACCATCTCAGACCTGCAACTCGTGCCATGGATATTGGGCAGTTGCAAAAACATCGATGAAGTAAAAGAAGCCATCGGGAAAGTTCACGTTGTTGGTATTGTCCCGCAAGCCTCCACAGTACACTGGCGCTTTGCCGATCCTTCCGGACGGCAAGTAGTTCTCGAGATCATCAACGGGAAACCCGTCTTTTATGAAAATAAACTCGGGGTACTGACCAATTCGCCGGGATTCGAGTGGCAAATGACCAATCTTAACAACTACGTAAACCTTTTCCCCGGCATGGCTTCCCCGCAACAACTGGACGATATAAAACTCTCCTCTTTCGGAAACGGTAGCGGATTCTTGGGTATCCCGGGTGATATCACACCCCCTTCCCGCTTCGTACGAGCCACTTTTTACCAAGCAACCGCCCCGCAGCAAGAAACTGGCTTGAAAACCGTTCTTCAATGCTTTCAAATCCTAAACAATTTTGACATTCCCATCGGGATTGAATATTCACCGAACACTCCCCCCATCGACATACCTAGTGCGACACAATGGACTTCGGCAACCGACATGACAAACCGGGTAATCTACTACCGCACGATGCACGACAGTGCAATCCGTAGCATTGACCTCAACAAGATCAATTTCACCCGCGTAAAATACCGTGCCATTCCCCTAAACAACGTGCAACAACAACCCATAATCCCGATAGATATTAAATAAGAGGTGCGTTTCAACACACCTCTTATCTACAATTATTTATAAATCTCACACTCTCTCCAGTTGAATAATCTTCTCCCAACGTGCCTTTTGAGCCGGAGTAGCCGAAGCTAAAGGACAATCTTGATACTGGCAAAAAGGACCGGCTAAACGAAAAACGACCCAAACAGCCAACTGAGAATCATCTTGCAAAATAGGCATCTCTTTTTCGCACACATCCAACAATTTATCTATATCATCGCTTCCCACTGCCTCAGCGATTTTCAAAGCAGCCAATAAATGACACTCATTCAACAACTTCATTTTTTTAATCTCTTTCTCTACTGCCTTTAAACGCTTGATCCCAACATTAATAATCTCACCTCCCATTATAGCCAAAATCTCATTACAAAGATCTTCTCCCAATCGCTTATCCACCTTTTCCCGACCAATAGTTGCATAAAATCTTTCCCGTTTATTCCTCAAAAACTGAAACGCCTTGGAATCAGAAGGACTCAATTGCGAATTAGCAAAAATAAACCAATATTCTTGAGATATCTTTTCTTCATCGCTCGCAACTTTCAACAATTCGTCTGCCACAACCGGCAATTTCGACCTTTCGCCACACTCGTTCAACAATTGAAGATACCCGTACAAAAATGCTTTATCTCGATTGCCGGCACGATATTTCTCCTCCCGGCTTCCCAATGACTCGGTCCCCTCTATCCCTTCTTTTACCAATCGGATAAATTCATCTACCTCGTAAGCACCGGAAATCTTATGCTGAAGCGTCCCGTCCGCCCGAATCAGAAAAAACGTGGGATAGGAAGCGACATTATAATTCCGAGCAAATTTCTTTCCTTCCTCTTTTTCCATGTCAAATTTCACGGAAACAAACCTCGGGTTAAAAAACTCACTCACTTTCTTTTGAGAAAATACCTTTTCAGACATCAACTTACAAGGTCCACACCACGTCGTGTAGCAATCCACAAAAAGCAACTTATTCTCTGCTCTTGCCTTTGCTAAAGCCTCATCGAAAGAGAGAATTTCAAAATTCACGCCTTCCTGTCCCTTAACTACGACACAAATAGTGAAAAAAATAACAAAACAAACAAACCTTCTCATCTTAATCCTCCTGCAACACAAATTTATACGTTTTACTTGGCTCAAACCAAGCGTCATACACCAACAACATATCTTCAGACACGGCCACCTTCCAATCCTGCTTGGATGCCAAACGAGGATTTTTCAATCGCTCCGGGAAAATAAAACCGAATGGTATCTTACCAACAGTTGCCGGTTCCCCGGGTATTCGGTTATCAAACGTCCGGATCCCCTCTCCTTCCAACTGGTCCACCGAAAAATTCTCTTTCGTTTCCAAGGTAATCACGCACTTCTTCCCCTTGTGCACCATTTTCACCGTGTAAGTTTCTTCCCCCGGACGGAAACGGACATCCCATTTCGGATCTCCGAAATAAGCCAACAAATCCCGCTCCTGCCAAAATCCGAGAATATTTCCATCGACACGTTTAGCTGTTGCCCCTTCCATTTGGGCACTTATAACAGACAAATTTGTCATCGCATCCCGGGTGAAATCATAACTGGATTCCAGCAATCGGGGAGAGAAATCCTGCAACGTATGCAATAGATGCTGTTGTCCAAGAAAATAAGCTTCTGCCATCGTATAACGCCCGGGGGTAGCGTGCCAGAATTTCAAACCGCCCCACACGGCTTGCCCCAACAATATCTGGTTAGCAGGATACCCCACCATGGCTGTCACATTCGGGCTTCCCATCCACGCCAAAGCACAACTCTTTTCCGGCTGATCCACATCACAACCGAAACACCCGGCGGCAATATACACTTTTGGCTTTCCCGACCACTCCAATTCCCGATTCAATACTTCTCGCCGGGAAACGCGATTATCTTCTACCTTCACCTCCTGCATCGCGTGACGAAAAACTCCGTTTTGAGCATAAATCCGCTCGTGCACGCTTGAATTATCCGGCATCAACAACTGATAATTAGGTGCGTAAGACTCACACAACACGAAATCCGGCTCTAACTTCCGGTAAAGTTCGTTAAACTTATCTGTTTGCTTGTCTGCCTCCCAATGCTCCACGGCAAGCGTGTCGCAACTATTCATTTTCATTCCTGACTTTCCCCAACTCACGTACCCGAATCGCTCCCAATCCGCTTCTGTCAATTCAACTCTCTTTTGCGCCACCAATCCGTTATGTATCTCGAGCGGCTCTTTGGCATTCGTCACCAATTTCATTGCCATCTCCGCATCGATCCCCGTGATAATTCCCCAAATAAAATCGGCATAAATCGAGGGGGTCATCTGCCGCGACAAACGGTGCATCCCGATAACATAATCCCGGGTAATCCGCTCCGGTTTTTCTACTACCGCCACGTAACGGGGGTGTATACGCCGCAATTCCTCCAATGCCTCCCGCGGCTCCTTGACGTAATACACTACCTCCGCGGCGTGCAACTCCCGTAAAACTTCCACCACCTCTTTCCAAGCCTGCTCTTGTTCCACCGAGCGACTTGCCAATACCACGTATTCACATCCTTCAACTTTTACAGGGCGACGATTGCCGGCAAATACACTGCCGACAATCAAAAAAAACACAACAACAACACTTTTTCTCATATTCCTTTCAATTTTAACAATCGTTCCAACGTTTTCGGATCGGAAGGACGCGTCATATCGGCATCCACGATTTTCCCCTTCTTGTCCAACAAAATAAAACGGGGAATTCCCTTGATACGATAAGCCTCCATAAAGGTCTCGTTTCCCTCTGCATTCAACTGCACCCCTCCCATCTCTCGCTCTTTCACAAATTTTTGCCATACACTCCGGTTTTCATCCACCGACATGCTCACGAAAACGATCTTCTTGCCATGTAACTTCTGTTCCAATTTTTTCAGATAGGGAATCTCCGCGCAACAAGGGCCGCACCACGTCGCCCAAACATCAATATACACGTACTTTCCTTTCAAACTCTTCAATGTCACCACCTTGCCATTCACATCCCGGTATCTGAAATCCGGTGAAGCCATTCCCGCTTTCAGTGTATCCGCCACCGGCGCCGTCATCTGATCGGCCGCAACAGCTTGTCCCCCCGGGATTCCCAGGAGAACAAGCATAAGAAATAGATAAATTTTCGTCATCATTTTACATCTTTATAGAACAACTTCAAGGGCTTATCGGCCACCCCTTCAAACTTTGCCACGAACGAAAAATCTTGCGTCTTGTAAACATAAACGTTCCCTTTCAATCCGGATGCTCCCGCATCGTATCCCCCCACGTACAAGTATTCTCCATCCGGGCTTTGTGCAATACAAGTCGCCTCCCCGGGTATCGTCAACACGTTACGGCCACTCGCCGAAGCATCAGGCAATGCATCCGTGTAACGCCAACGATACACCTTGTTACCACTGGTGTAAAAAACTTCATTCCACAACCCGTTATACAACACCTGCGACTCTGGGGTCAACGTCAATGGGGAAGATACACTATAATCTCGAACTTGACTTTCGCTCTCTTTAGCGAACAATTCTCCCAACGTCCAATGATCCGGTACCTGGTTAAAAACCGTAATCCGCACCTTACCCGAACTGTTTTTCGATTCGCTCACGACAACCAACCGTTTGACCCGCTCCCCGACTAACAGGTAATTGATGATCCGATGTCCCGAAAACTCATTCCCTGAATTATACACCTTACTGCTCCCCTGATAAAGGAACATCTTCTCCTGATCGTTATCCGCAATCATCGGGAACGAGATGATAGTCGCCTCTTCCGCAGCATTAATGAAATCCGCCTGATACAACTTCGTGGCTTTCATATCCTTTCCCCACCAAGAATCATTTACCAATCCATTAGCGGTCAATTGAGACCCCACCACCTGGCCGCCTTTGGACAGGACGCCCAAATTCGTATTGTACACGGACAAGGCTACCGGTTGTATATCCCATTCCAACAACAAAGTCAAATCCATTTTACGCAACACCATCAACGTGTTTTTCTCCAACTCGTAAATGCATTTTTGAGACTCCGAAAGCACAAACACGCTTCCTTTATAGTTTCCACTATTCATCAAACAAATATCCCAGGCATCCCGCAACTCGAAATCCGGATTGATCATCGACCAGACATCCACGTTAAAGTCCTCTGCCTTTGCCTGCAACAATTCATTTGCATCGCTCAACACGGGACAAAACGACAATCGCCCATTCCCGGCATCATCCGAACTCAACACCAGCAAACCGGTTTCCATCCCGGCTTTCACCGTGACTGTCACGTAATGGAAGGTACTCCCGAACTCGTTATAGACCCGCAAACGTACCAGAAATTCACCCACGCGATTAAACGCGTACTCAAGCGCCGGTTCCGTGGAAACAAAACGCATCGAATCGATCACCGGCTTCCCGTCTTTGTAATCAGATATGTATCCCACGCGCCATTCATACGCCAACTCGTATTCCTTCAAACTCTGTGATACTTCAGCCTCGAAATGCACCGGTTTCATAAATTCCACAAACGCCGCATCCCCACTTTCGTTCATCCCATCGCCCGACATCTTCGCAATCGTGATGTCGGAAACTTCATTCACGAACCCGGTCGTATCGTCATGAATACAGGAAACCATTCCCAACGATACCCCGAGCAAACATAACAACAATCGTATATATCTCTTTTTCATAATACACTTTATTTAATTATAAATACGGATCCGGCATTAACGTGTAATCCCCATCTTCCGGATGAGCTTTCAAATGGTCATACAAGGGACGCGCCACATATCGCTTAAGCATGGTATTATAAGGTTCTTTCCAAAAATAACGGAACCACCCCTGCATCTCGGCAAAATCATAATTCCATATCTTTTCAATATTTTTCCCCAGATTCGGCAGAAAATACTCTGTCCACACGTAAGGTTCCAATTCTTCCACCTGATGGTAAAAACGAAGTACCAGCTCGTTATATTTAGGCGACCATGCCGTCCCGAACATATAACCGCTCCAGCTCCACCACATCGGTTGATACAACTTAAACGGATAGATAATATAGCATACCTGCGAAGAGATCACCGGTTGGAAATGCTCGTTCTCCACGAGCTTAAAAACAACCGACACCGTATCTGTTTCCGAATAGGCATAGGAAAAATTCAACATCCCGAACGTCTGCCCTGCCGGGATATAGCACGTGTCCTCGAATCTCAACCGCTCGGCAGGTATCGTGCTCAAAGAGTCCACCAGTTCCACCTTGAAATGGCGGTCTACATTCGCGGAGAAACCGAGAACATCAATACGGTCACTGTATTCGCACCATTCATTACCCAACGATGACGGGCGAATATCCAATGTATCGTATGAGCCTAAAAAATACACACCGGCCTTTTGATCGGTATCATACCACAAATAATCGCGGTCACAACCGCCTAAAAAAGCGGAAATCACCAGCATAGTACAACAAAGCCTAAAAAATCGATTCAATAATATACTTGTTTTCATATATTTTGCCCCTTTAATTTAAATCCTCTCTAAAATCAAACTCATCATCCGGGATAAGCAATTGCCACATGTTCTCGCTCATCGTAAGTTCCTGTCCGTATGCAGAGATCACCGTCTGCGGGTAACGATGTTTCATCTGAAACCACACCTGCCCTTCACACACCAGCTCTTTTCTCCACTCCTTGTCAATATTTTCCAGTGTCAACGTGCCCGGGAATTTCGACAAACCACGGGAAATCACGAGGTCATCAAGATACCCCTGTGCCGCTGTAGGATTGGCAGCTAAAGCAGCCTCGGCCGCAATCAGATACATCTCCGCAATGCGGATCTGATTTATCCCTTCCAACCCGGCAGGTGGCGTTGAGGAATTTGCCAACTCCACGGGATCCAACAATTTAAGCGTTCTCGTGTAATCTCCGGTTGCCACCGTATTGCCAAACCAATCCCGCCGGGCATCCATCTCTCCCGCTACCGACGCATAAAGTCCAATCTGGCTTGCAGTCGGATCGTACGAATCCATACCTCTCCCGATATAACGGGGATACAATTTGTCATACAATGTCTTAGTAGACAATCCCCAAATTGCCTCCGTTTCGGCAATTACACCCGCCATCATATACGTGACATCTTTCACCTCCCTCACCAGGGGGAACTTCTCCGACTCAATCAATGCCCGTGCATACTCTCCCGCCTTCTCCAAATCGCCCGGTTCCCCGCGCATGTAATACACCCGGGCCAAAGTCGCCTGTACCGCGTACCAGTTGAAATGTACCTCACGGTTCCGACAGATAATAAATTCATGCGAGCGCACCCGCGGCCACGTCAAAAGCGTTTCATCCTCCCGCAACAATTTCTCGGCATCCAGCAAATCCTGGATAATAAGATCGTAACACTCTTTCACCGTGAAGAATGAAGTCACATCAGGACCGAAATGCTTGACATAAGGGATTCCCCTCTCCGACAATTTCACCGGGGCAAACATCCGAAGCAAATCGAAATGGAGGTAAGCCCGCAAACCCAACGCCTCACCCCGGTAAAGATCCTCGAACCGGAGACGCTCACCCTCGTAAGCATCCAAATTCGACAGGAAATTATTAATATCGCTGATCGAATGATACATCCCCTGCCATATCGAATTGTAAACCCTCCTGCATTCCTCCCGATCATGTTCATATTCCAGCATAGAGTTCAAGGATGCGTTAGCGGGAATGTAAAACTGTGCCAAAAAATCCATCCAGAAAGGCACATCCACGCCATACACCGTAGATTGCGCCAACCCGGCATATATCCCGTACAACGCATCTTCTACGCCCTCCCGGTTGGTAAACAATTTATTCTCCAATACCGTCGACTTATCGCGCGAGGTAAGAAAATCGTCGCACCCTCCCAACAGGAGTGCTGCCCAAATCCATAGTATCGCTAATTTTTTCATCGTGTATTCAATTTTTAGAATGTCGGACTAATCGTAAAATTGTATCCTCTCATGTAGGGATAGCTGGTTCCCCGTTCATACTTCACCGTACCGACCCGAAGTATATCGCTGAAACCGACACCCAACGCCAAACGTTTCAAACCGATCTTTTTCAACCAGTCTCCTTCCAAGTTATAGGATACACTGAGTGAGGAAAGATAAAACTCGTTGTTCCGCTCCACGAAACGTTCCGTGTGACCACTCGTGGGACGTTGCACGTTAGGATACATCACGTAATCGTCCATCTGTTTCCAACGTTCCGTGAAAGCCCGACGGTCCACATTATCCTCTACATTGATATTCTCGACCTTATTTGCCCGAGTGACATTGTAAATATCTCCCCCGAAGGTTACCGAGCATCCGGCAAATACCGAAAGATTCTTCCAACGGACTCCGGTGGAAATCGTCCCGTGCAACTTCGGGATAGTATTTCCCAACGCCACCTTATCCTGCGGATCAAAAGTAAACGTGTAAGAACCGTCCTTCTTGATAAAAATCTCTTTCCCGGTAGCGGGGTCTATACCAGCCGAACGGACGGCATAAATTGCCGTGGCAGACTCACCCTCTTCCAATTGGATCCTCGGTGCCGTGAATGTACTGTACTTGTCACGATTCTCGGCATTGATATTTTTCAACGAATTACTGATCTTTTTGATTTTGTTGACCGTATGGCTCGTGCCGAAACTCATCGACCAACCCCAATCCCGCGTATGAATAATCTGCCCCGAGATGGAAAGTTCGTAACCGCGGTTGACACTCTCTCCCAAATTATAATTAACGGAATTATATCCCGTTGAAGGGGGCAACGAAACCGCCATCAACAAATCTTTCGACGCCTCTTTGTAAAAATCCACATTCACGCCCAAACGTCCCTCGAACAATTCGACATTAACTCCACCGTTCCATTTCAACGTGCGCTGTGATTTCAACTTGTCATTTCCCATGGCAGAAGGTAAAGCCCCAAGATAACTATCGTATGTCGCATTGTATTTATAAGTAGTCTGCGCGAGCGTTCCCCCGAAATTGTTACTTCCCACATACCCCACGCTTCCCTTGATACGTAAACTCTTCACCCAGCCTAAGTCCGCAATAAACTGTTCGTTGTGAACATTCCAACCAAAACCGACCGACCAATAAGGTGACCAACGACGATCCTTGGAGATCACGGAGTTACCTGACGTACGGAACGAAAAATCAACAAAATAACGATTTTTCAAAATAAAGTTGACATTCCCGAAATAAGCCACCGTGGCGCTATACGATTCACCACCTCCCGCGTGAGAACCCTCCGGGAATTTCTGTGAAAAGTTCAAATCATCCAAACGGTCTTTCGAGAATCCGACTGCCTGGAAACTAAATGAATTTCCTTTACTTTGCGACACGTTAACTCCCCCGTGAAGGCTCAACAAAGTTCCCTCTTCATCCAAAGGAAGGCTGTAATTCAACACCCCGGACAAACTCCATCCAGTCCCTTTATTTCCTGACACATCGTAACTGCCTTTCTCGTCTTCCGGGTATTCCTCCCTTTGGAATTTGGTGTGATCCGGTGAAACATACACATCCGACTGCCCGTTACTCATGTTGTATCCGGCAGTACCGGTAAAATAAAATCCTTTCAAAATATCCCACCTCATGCTCAAGCTACTGGAAAAACCTTTCTCTTCCGCTTTACTGAAACTGCTCAAAGTGGCATTCCAAAGTGGATTGATCTTGTCATACGACAACACCTTCACCCACTCCCCGTTCTCATCCTTGGGGGCATCATAAGGATTGATCGTCACCCAATCGCTATAACTTCCATAAGGCGAATCCTTTGTTGCCATCTTAGAAAAATCAGTACGGAGACTAACCGTCAATTTATCATTCAAATGATAAGAGAAATAGAAACCTAATCCCAAATTACGGCGATAGTCACCTTTCATCACACCCCGGTCATCCGAGAAATTGGCAGTAATCCCGTAATCCATGCCGCCACCGCGCCCGGTGATGCTCAACGAGTGGGCATGCGACCAGGAATTGCGCAACGGGATAGATTTCCAATCCGTGTTCACTCCGGCAGTAACCCGCTTCAATTTTTCGTTATACAACTCGTCATACTCTCCCGTCGGGCTATCATATTTCCCGTACAAACGTTCCAGTTCCAACTTCTCCCACGGGGAACAAAGATTGAAAGAAGATACATCCGGGAAACCAATGTTCGGTACAAAATTGTAACGCACTCTCACTTTACTATCTGTCACGCGCTTTCTCTCGACCACGATCACGCCGTTAGCCGCCTTCTCCCCGTACATCGCCGTGGCGGAAGCATCTTTCAGCACATCAATACGCTCGATATCGAACATATCCAAATCGTACAAACGCTCCATGCTGATCTCCACCCCGTCCATGATAATCAACGGGCGATTCAACCCCATCTCCATCTTTTCGCTATCGAGCGAATTCATACCGCGAAGAATGATCTCGGGAATCTTGTTCGGGTTAGAACCGTTCACGTCATCCGTCACGATACGCAAACCGGGAACCATGAAACTCAAAGCCTTCAGCACGTTGGTCTTCGACACGGTCAACAAATCCTCTCCTTTCACCGAGGTCACCGCACCCGTGTAACTATTCCGGTTTTGCGTGAAATAACCGTTCACTACAACTTCGTCTATCGATTCAACTTCTTCTTTCATCACGATATTCACCTCTTTTCCCGGCGTGACTTTCACCTCCTCCTCGCGCATTCCCACGAAAGAAGCGACCAAAACAATCGACGCCTGCTCGGGCAACTCCAAGCGGAATTTTCCGTTGACATCCGAGGAAACCCCGATAGTCGTTCCCTTCAACACGATCGTGACTCCCGGCAACGGCTCTCCGTTCTGATCCTTCACGACACCGGTAATGACAACCTTCTTCTTTTCCGGCTCGCCATTCTTCACCCGGTAGATCACCACCGTCTCTTCATTGATCTCGTACTTCAACTTCGTATTACGCAAGCAATAATCCAGAATTTCATTCACCGTCTTCTGTCGCATATCCAAAGACACTTTCACATCCTTGATCTCGTCTGTCCAATACATAAACGTGAAATCGGTCTTTTCCTCCAATTTCCAAATCACTTGCTCCAAGGAAGCGTTTTCCAAACGCAGATCCAGCAACTTGCCTTGAGAATGCACAGCCGCTGTAACTTGAAAACAAGAAAACAACACTAAAAACAATTTTAACTGCATAATCCACAAAATTTTTCGCCAATTCCCGTTAAAAAAGGAACCAGAATCTCGTTTTTTTTTCATAATTTTGAACAATTAATAAAGAACACTTATTTATTGATTCTGATGCGTTTATGTTGCCAGCGTAAACGCATCTTTTATTTTTTACTCGAAATCAAATACACACTATCCCGTAAGGTTATCTCCATCAACGAATTCATTTTCAACATATCGATAATCGGATTCATGTTGTCATACCGATTCAATTTAGCCCCGATTCTGATATTCTTCACGTCGTCATCCACAAATTGGTATTTTACATGATACCATCGAGCCAAATAAGCCATTATATCCTCCAAACGCTCGTTCCTAAAAATAAACCTACCGCTTCGCCACGCGACATAACGTGCAACATCTACTTCATTCACCACCATGGTTCTTGCCGCCTTTTCGTAAACGACTTGTTCCCCGGAAATAATATCTTCAAATTGTCGACCGTCAAAAACCTGCACTTTCCCTGATGCCAAAGTTGTCGTTACCACCTTTTCGTCATCATAAGCCCGCAAATTAAAAGAAGTTCCCAACACCTTAACTGACAAATCCCGAGTTTCTATCACGAACGGATGTTCGGCATCTTTGGCTACATCAAAATACGCCTCTCCGGACAACGCCACGATTCTTTGCGCCCCCTTGAAACTCACCGGGAAACTCAATTTCGATTCCGCATTCAAATAAACTTTTGTACCATCCGACAAAGTCAACGAGTACTCCATCCCAGTCAACGTCTGAATCATATTCCGCACTTCTTTTTCATTCTTAACTTCGTGGATCTGATAACCTATTCCCGTTGAATCCGCCATAATTACAGTTCCATCTGACTCTTTCAATAAAAAGGTCTGGTCTTTCACTATATCCATAACCTTCCCGTCTGCCATGGTCAAACGGGCTCCGGTCGTCCCGGCTTCAATCCGGTAAGCGAAAACAGCTCCCGGCTCTTCCTTGACCGGTTGGTTTATCCAATAGAAAATACCATAAATAATCAATATGATACCCACTGCCGCATATCCAGCTATATATTTGAACCTATTCCACACTTTTCCAGAAGGCTTTTTCTTTATCATACCTGTTTTATCAGCAAGCATATTGGATTTTCTTGCCAAATGATCTTTAAAAACCTTCCAGCCTTCTTGTTGGTCAAACCGCCTTGTCGTAGATTCAAACCGGATATAATTATTCAAATCCAACACATGCTTGGCTAAATCTCGATTGCTTTCCCGCTCTTTCTCCCATTCCTCATAATCCCTCTTGTCCTGTTCCGTCGGAGCATCAGTAAAAAATGCCGCCAAAAACTCAGCTATCCTAAAATGCTTTTTGAACGATTCCATTGTTATCTTATTTTACTCATATAACACGCGAACCCTCAAACAGGAATAGTCAGAAAGTAAAAAAAATCGTCAAATAAATAACAATAAATAAAAATGCCCTTTTAATTGCGCCCTTAATTTACGGTATGCCGTTTGTTTCAGCGACTTTACAGAGCCCTCTCCGATTCCCATCTCCTTTGCTATCTGCGGATTACTCATTCCATCTAGAGAATAACGGATAATCTTCCGCATTTGAGGCGGCAATTTATCCACAGCATTTCGCACCAAAAGATAAGTTTCTTGTTCGATAACCTGTTCTTCAAAAACACGCTCGGATTCTAATTCCTCCTCATACATCTTCCGGTAATTCAAACTCACTTTCTCGTGACGCAAGATATTTAAACAGTGATTCCGCGTAACAGTATAAAGGTATCCTTTCACCTTATAAATATCATCAAAATCCTCTCGCCTCTCCCAATACCCGATCAAAGCTTCCTGAGCCACATCCTTGCATTGTTCGTCATCTTTCAAATAACGGGCTGCAAATACACACAACATAATATAGTAATCATCAAAGAATTCTTTGAACGCAAGCAAATCCCCTCGCTTAATGTCCGATACTATACCTTGCTTTATACTCACTGCTCAAATTATTTACCGGACAAAAATAAGTATTATTCGGTCTCAGAACAAATATCGCAAAAAAAAACAATATCTTGCACTATCTTCGACTATATCAACAGAAGACCCAAAGAGAAACCGTAGAAAATCCGAGATAATCCTCTATCACTGTCGTGTTGCCAACGTTTTCGCTATAGTGTTTCTACATCAAAGATTATAGAATGGCTACGGCAAAAACGAAGCGAGAACGGGGGTGGGGTATGTTTTGGGTTCATCTTCTTTGGGATTATAGTGGGTTCTCTATAGGATTGCATACGGAATCCCGAGTATAGATGTTTGGAATAAAAAACAAGGTAGGGAGCGCAATAACATCAAACATACTGCACAACTCTTTTTCCTTGTCGACATTTACTTTCAAAAAAAATTAAAAGAGGAAGCAATAAACAGCTTGCCGGAACTAAAGTTTTAACCATAAAAGACTTATCTTTGTAACTATGAACTTTGAAGCATTAGTAAAACATATCAACACGATACAGAACACGTTGCAGGCACAAGCCGCACACGCTGTAAACCTTGCCCTTACATCCCGTAACTGGCTTATGGGTTACTATATCGTGGAATTTGAGCAGAACGGAGAAGACCGTGCCGCATACGGAGAACAACTGTTGAAAAGACTGGAACAACGACTGAAAACAAAAGGTCTGAATGAACGTAGATTCCGTGAATTTAGGCGGCTGTACCTCGTTTATCCACAGCTAAAAGAGCAGATATTACACTACATAATGTCAGGTAATGAAATTCGGCACACACTGTCCGCCGAATTCACAGAACCAATTCGGCACACGGTGTATGCCGAATTACATACAGCAGACAATCAGATTAATAACTGGAATATACCTGCCGAAAAGCTGTTTAACAGGCTACCATATTCTCACTTAAAATTTATATCCAAAATTGAGAACCCAGTCAAACGTGCTTTTTATGAAATAGAAACAATGAGGGGCTGTTGGTCTGCAAGAGAATTGGAGCGACAAATAGCATCTTTATATTACGAACGTAGCGGACTATCCAAAAACAAAGAAGCCCTCTCCGCTTTAGTCCAGCAACAAGCAACCTTATTACAACCTAAAGATGTTATCAATACACCTGTTACTTTGGAGTTCTTAAGATTGAATGAACGTGCATTAGTGACAGAAAACGATTTGGAACAATCTATTCTTGACAACTTGCAACGCTTACTATTGGAAATGGGACATGGCTTCTGCTTTGAAGCCCGGCAAAAACGCATCTTGATTGATGAAGATTATTTCTTTGCCGACCTTGTGTTCTATCATCGCATTTTGAAATGTCATGTTATTGTGGAATTGAAGATAGACAAGTTCCGCCATGAGTATGCTTCACAGTTAAATATGTATCTTAACTACTTTAAAGCAGAAATGATGCAGCCGGATGATAATCCGCCTATCGGTATTTTGCTCTGCACCGAAAAGGGGGATACATTAGTTAAGTATGCCACTGCCGGATTAGACCCGAATATCTTTGTACAGAAATACATGATAGAACTTCCAACCGAAGAAGAATTAAAGGAGTTCATTTCTTCTTCAAACTATTAGAACAACAAACCTAAAAACTGGCGAAAAGAAGAATACTTTTTTCTTTTCGCCAGCATATATACTTTGCTGTCAATAGAAATAAGTTTAACTCGTTGGTTGAATTAAAATTCTAAAATGATTTGCCAAACCTGATCAGCCGCAGGCAGTTTAATGCCCGTCGTAAACTAACGGCACGGCTTGCAGAGGATATCCGCAGTGATGTGGCAATGGCAATAGACGGTGCGAGAGGGGGGGATATTTTGGGTTAATCTTCTTTGGGATTATAGTGGGTTCTCTATAGAATTGCGTACGGAATCCCGGAGTATAGATGTTTGCACTCGAAAAGCAGTTCGAAAACTAATCCGAACTGCTTCTTTTTAATACACCAAACAACTATTTTAGTAATTGTTCCTGAATAATCTTCTCGAACTTTTCTGGCATCGCCCCCGTTTCAATAATCGGCTTTCCCCCGACAGGAATAAAAAACAAGGTAGGAAGCGCAACAACATTAAACATACTGCACAACTCTTTTTCCTTGTCGGCATTTACTTTCAAAAAAATGACCTTATCTTTATACTTCTCCGCCATCTTTTCCAATTCCGGGATCAACCGCATGCAAGGACCGCACCACGTCGCCCAAAAATCGATCACAACGGGCTTATCGCCCTTAAAAACAAACTCTTTATCTTTCCGATAATCGTAGATATGCTCCAAAAAATAATCACGGGTGATCGGGTTCAACTTACCCGCCTCCACCGTTACTGTCGAACCGGACAGGACCTCGTCTTTCACTTCCGCCAAATCAAAAGCCTGGAAGTACACTTTTTGTTTCTGGAAATCAATAGAAAGTATTCCTTCCTTCAGGATTCCGGTTCCCAAGACAGAACGAGGCAAATCCTTATTTTCTGCCACGACCATCCCCGGGAAACTATTTTTTACGAAGTCACATTTGCCCGCCACTTTCGTGTTACTCGTTTTCACAAGCTGCCCGTAACCATTATACAACGCAACCTCATTCCCGGCACTCCCCCCTATTTTAGCATAATCCGACGATGTCAAAGTAACCATCCCCTCGTTCCACGTGTCAAAAGCCAAAGAGAACACCTCCCCGTCTATCGTTACCGAGAAAGCAACCACCGAACCCGGCAGGATACTCAGATCAGCACGATGATCTAACTTCATGTACGAGGGACGGTACGGGACAGACGTGGTAATCTTTTTGCGTTTACTATCGATCGTCAATACCACGTTACGGAACAACGCCCCGCCAACAACTCCAGCAACCCCGAGTTTTCGCAAATAAGGTTCATCTTCCAGCACGAATGCCGCCACACTATTCCCGAACACATTATTCCCGAAAGAAATTGTGCTAATAGAAACACTTTTGGACGTCGGGACTTTCTTGTACAGAAAAGAATCGTAATGAAAATCACCTTCCTGATTCGGGTCTATATTAAATTTCTCCACGTATTCCGGCAAGATAGCATTATGTCCAGCCAAGTCCAGCACAAAATCCGCCTGCACCCCGTTCACAACCATTCCAATAATTATTTTACCGTCCACTTCCCGGTAATCCTTTACCTCCGTGGCAGTGTTCTTGGATTGAGCAATTGTCAACAATGGCAACAACATTATTACCAAACCTATAAACAATTTAGTTTTCATACTCGTTAAATTTTTCTGATTTCAACCTTCTTTTCTTTACCATCCTTCAAGATCACGATCTCGGTTTTATCTCCTTCAATACTATCAAGCAATGCCTCTACTTCCAATTGACTCTGTTTCAATTCCGACAATTCCTTTCCGTTTACACGCACGACCCGATCACCCAAGGCAACCAGCTCTTTCATGTCGTCCCATACCGTGGTTACCTCGAAATGACCGTTCACGGGTAAAATACCCACGTTCCACGTTTTCAAGTTTCCAGATAAATCTTCAACCACATCTCCATAAGGGAAAAAATAAAACCGGTTACGTGCGTAATCTATCACCACTTTCCCGTATTTCAACATATCCACACCAATCAAAGACCTTCCCATCTTGACCGTGATACTCTCCATGTTTACAAATTCCTTCCCCACGAAATTAACCCGATTGACACTTACTTTGTCTATTTCTGCCGCATTCTTGTAATCAAAGCCACCTATCCCAACACTATTAATTCCAAAGGCTTTAGCTAACAACCGACTTCCAGTCTTCTTTAAACTCTCGTAATCATTGGCAGCAAGAGCCAACAATCCCTGCGCCCCTGTATCAAACAAAATTCGCTTCGTCGTTCCACTAAAGTCCACGTCCACGATAGGGTGATTCGTGCTGCCCGGGTAAAACGGCACACCTTCCGTGATTTTCAAACCTCCCGGACGATATGGGTAATTGATGACCATGATTTTATCACGAGCATCAAAAGTAACCACCGCTTGCGCAAAAGCATCACTCCCCAAAATACCGGCAACTCCCAGTTCCCGGAAGAAGCCATTTGGCGGAAAAATAATACTTTTCATTTGAGCCAACTTGTAATTCGGGCTCAACTGCACGTCCTTCAAGATCGCCTCGTCATAAGACAGACTCATCCCGTTCACATCAGATACCCCTCGTGCTCCAATCCCGCCCATGGCTTTCATTTCCATGGCATTTTCTCTTATTGTCCCGGTCTGCCCACCCGTGTCCACGATATACTTCACTTTCACCCCGTTCACTGTCACGGGAATAATAATCTTCTCGTGAACGAACTCGTAATGAACCGTGTCACAAACCCGACGAGTCGCTTGTTGTTGCGCATTTCCTGCTAAAGAGAAAGAAACAGCAACAAAAACGAATAATATCCTGATATTTTTCATTCTCTATTCTTTTTGATAGACAATCACTTTCTCCCCTTGCTGGGTCTGTATCGTCAACTTCGTCTTCTTTTTCGCCTTCAACTCGGGAATCCCATTAATAATACTCTCGCAAAAATCGTATCTTCCCACGGGTTTCCCGTTTATTCTAGTTACCTTATCTCCCACTTCGACCTGCCCTTTCATGGCACTCCACACGGTAGCCACCACTAATTCACCATCCTTCACCCTTAACCCCAAGTTGTAATGCTTGCTTTCCAAATCATTCTCCGGTTCATACGCCTCGAAGTAGAAACGAGCCCTAGGATAATCCAGCGTTACTTTGCCATAATCCAACAATTTCACTCCTAACAAAGTAAAAGGCGGAGTAGAAGTCTCGGAACTTACATTAATAAATCTTGTACTCCCCACGGACAACAAGGGGAAACGCACCCGGTGGGAAACATCTGCATCTGCCATTCCTGCAACCCCGATAGACCCTTCTCCGTATCCCTCGGACAGGATATCAAAAGCACCGGCAGACCGCAATACGTTAAAATCAGTGTCTTTCAAGGAAAAGAAAGACGGGCATCCCGTATCGAACAGGCAAGTAATATTATTCCCCGCCCCGGCTTGCAAAGAGATAACAGGCATCCCCGCTTTCACGAAAGGAATCATCTTCCGCAATGACACGGTTGACGGATTCTCGGCAGAAGTAATCGTGATAATTTTTGCCTTCCCGTCAATCTCCACAATAGTATGTGCCAACAAATCGCTACCGATCAATCCATCCGCCTGAAAACACGCGAAAGGAGAAGGTTCAGGCAATTTCATTGCCGGTACATTTGTGAAATTAATTTTCTTGTCGGGCGTGAGCAGGCTTTCTATCGCCACGATCGGGTAAGCCGCTTTCTTGCTATTCACGTCTGTGACAACCAACGAATCTACAACAACTAAACCCAGTTCCTCGCAAACCTCCCCGGTCAGAGCAGTGCGTCCCCCCGTGTCAAAAATAAAGGAACGAGGGATTCCGTTCATCTCCATCTCCACGACCATCTTGCCCCCGACCATCCGGTAAGGCAGCACAGTCCTATACTGCTGTGCTGCTACCGGAAGAACCACCATACAAAACAACCATATAATAATGATCCTGTATATCACCTTCATAACATAACCTATTATTTATCAAACCTATCTGCAGTCACCACAGCCTGATAAGCATTCAATATACCTCCGGACAAACATAAATCATCAAAAAGGAATAAGTCCTGAGCCTGTTTTCCATCTACGATAATCCCTTTTTCTACTTCCGTGCCTTTCCGGGAAGTCACCGATTCCAACAATATATTCCGTATCTGCGCCCCTGTCAGGTTCGGATAGTAAGCCTTAACCAAAGCTGCCACTCCCGCCACGGTTGCAGATGCCAACCCCGCTCCGGTTCCGGTCTTATAAGTGTCTCCCATGTACGAAGCATAGATATCCATTCCCGGAGCAAACAAATCCAACTCCTTTGCGCCATAATTGGAATTCATGGAAGGATTACCATTCTTATCGGAAGAAGCGATCACCATCAAATTCGTCAATTCCTTGCTTCCGTCCATCCAACGATGCGGGAAAAACACCTGTTTGGCTAAATCATGTGATAACTCCCAAACAGGAACGATCACCAGCACCCCTTTACTTTCAGCATAACGCAAAGCCTCGATCATCCATACCTTTTGAGCTTCCGGATACAAGGTATTCTGTTGCGGCAGGGTTATCACATCCGCACCATGATCAACAGCATAACGAATAGCCAGAGCCATATCTTTCAAATAAGGTTCCCCGCTAGCCGCACCCACTCGCAAACACATAATCTCAGCTTGATCCATGATACCATCTCCACCAAGACCGTTTCCTCTTTTTCCCCCGATAATACCGGCTTGCATGGTTCCCGTTGCCGCCTCTGAAGTCAACAACACATTATTCCCGTATTTATTATCCTTTATATCCAAGTAATTATCCCCAACAACATCTTTCCGCCCGTCGTTACCACCCCTTTGCAAAGCCTTTTCATATGTATCCTTGCCTCTTGCTACCGAAGATTCTACAAAATTTTTATAAATCACGTCAAGTTCATCGGTTTTATACAAGTTAAATCCCATGGCAATAAGCGTGAAAGCCACATCTCTCAAGGTATCCTGGGGGGCTTTCGGGTCATAACAAGTCTGGAACTCTTCCAACGTATGTTTCTTACCTGGAAATTTTGCATCCAATTCTTCCTTAAATTTTTGAGCGTATTCCTCTATTACATAAGCTACTTGCCAACCTCCATAAGTCCTAGCGAGCTGCGATTCCGGCATAACCTTATTTTTATAATAAGAATACTCCGCAAGATCCGCCGGGGCTGCAACTTTTGTCCGTTTTCCGTTCACGATCTTAAAAAACTCCCCGTTACTCGTCATATAATCCGCGTATTTATCCTTCAAACGCAAGAATTCCCGGTCTCCCTCCTGCATCAAAGCCTCCATCACCAGCCCGTTCTTGCCTCCAAGAAAATTCCACCCGTTAATATCGTCCACAAAACCGTTTTTATCATTATCCTTCCCATCTGCTTTTTCTTTCGGATTCACCCAAATAGCTTGCTTTATATCCTCATGCTCAACATCCAATCCAGTCCCGATCAAAGCGACTACCGGTCTTTTCTTTATCTTTTTCCCTTTCAGAAATTCATAAGCCTTATTCACCTCTACCCCGTAAACCCCGTCTTTGTCAAAGGAACAGTTATACCAGTCCAAATCAGCTTGTTTCTTTTGTGCTTGATTATCTTGCTTGACAAGCTGTGCATTCACCTTACCTATCCCGATGCACACCAGTAATAATAAGAAATATTTTTTCATCATTTACAGAATTTATCTTGTTATACAATACGAAACCTAAAAAACTTATAGACACAATAATCGCCAATTACTCTCTGGCTTCCAATATCGCCTCTTTCACCTTCTCTCCCCGTAACCCCCTTGCGAGAATTCGCCCTTCTTTATCGATCAACACGATAAAAGGAATACCGTAAAAACCATATGCTTTTTGAATCTCGTTGGGTTCATTACCAATCGTGAATCCTTCCTGATTCCACAACATCACCCAAGGCAAATCCTCTTCCGCCAACATCTTTTTCCAGTCCTTCTCCCGTTTATCCAACGACACGCTGATAAACTCCAGATCATTCCCTTTCAATTCGTTATAAATCGGCAAAAGACTTTTCATCTCATGCCTGCAAGGTCCACACCACGATGCCCAAAAATCAACCAACACCAGTTTTCCCCGGAAATCGCTCAAACGGACCATTTCCCCGTTCGGATCAACATACTCGAAATCATGCGCCTGCGCCCCAACGGCAAAACGCCCCAAGCTATCCACACGATGTGCTAACCAACGAAATGAAGCTGCATTCTGCCCGGCCTTCGGCACAAGATCCAGCAACATTTTATTCGGTTCGTATTGCTCCATATCAGCTATATAAGCCAAGGCACTATACATCGTTCCGCTCAACTTTCCTTTTACCTCGGGATTAATCACTCGATTCTTTGCCGCTTTTTCAGTCGGAAGCCATCGTGATAATTCTAAAAATTCATCAATCCCACTAAAAGCAAGAGAACTATTCTCCGGATTTTTCTCATCATAAAATCCCTTCACTGTTACCTCCCGATTATTCAAATAGATCGGCTGTACCGTGTTTCCGATATTCAATATATACACGTCCGGCACGATTTCTACAGACTCCGAACGAAACTCTTTACCATTCTCAACAAGAACAGATAATATCTTTTCACCCTCGATGGAAGTCACTTTTATTTCCACGGGTTCCAACAAACGCAATCTCCCGGACAATGTCAGACCAGTTTGGGCAATCCCGGGGGTAATTCCCCCGAGAAAGACCCAAAAAATAAAAACAATCTTCAACATATATCTTTTATTTCAAAACGACATTGCCAATCGACTGCAAATCTATTCCGTAATTCTCCTTAAACTTGTTCACTAGAATATCATATTTCTTCCGGATATAGCCATTCACATCCTTTTTGGCGTGCAATATTCCTTTATTCGTGTAGTCTTTATCTGCCGGTTCTGCAATCAAATCTTCATACGGGGTTTGAATAATCGCCTGAATATAGATTTCCACATCATCCTCTTGCTTTGTTCCGGATTTTATAAAGCCGCGCTCATACATATTCGTTCGCGTCACTTTATCCTCGTAATTCATTCCCTCGTAAAAACTCGCATCTTCCACGATCCTACCACTATTCAACAACCGGGTTAAAAAGGCATAATTAACTTCGTTTTTGAAAGTACTTTTCTGTACGTTTGTCATCGTCAGGACGTCTTCGTTTCCCCAGTTAAACGCCAAATAATCATAACCACTATATACATTATAAAATGTAACCTTACCATCCACCGTACGCCAATTTAACTCCCCGCACAACAATAACTTCAACGGAAGTAAACGGTACAATGTAGAATCTGGGTAAAAATCTAAAAACAACGTTTCAACCAAATCCAACTGTTCTCCCACGTAAACTTCATCAGCAATCGCTCCCACCAATCCATTACGACTGTAAGGATACGGATAACTACTATCTTCCGGTGTCGGCGTTGATTCATTCCAACGGTTCACGTCCCAATACAACTCCTTCAAATCAAATTTATACAGGATAAACGTGTTGCATCTCTTATTCCAATCCACGATACGATCATCGTAATCATGATTTCCCTGGGGCACACTATACCCGAATTCAGGCGTTTCTGTCGGCGTTAAACTATTATCGTCATTACAAGCGACCAGACTCGCTGCCAATATAAATATATAAATTAAATGCAGTTTCATAATTTCTCGATTAACGTTTATTTTGTTCCAAATAAGGATTACGATCTAAAGCAGATTGCGGTATCGGCAACACATAACGAGGGTCTTCCTTCCCTAAAACTAATTGTTGTTTTGAATCCGCTTTGATAAAATACACGTGTGTCAATTCCGGCATCCCGTAACGACGCAGATCAAACCAGCGATGACCTTCAAAACATAACTCCCTGCGGCGCTCGTCCTTGTAGAACTGCAATAACTCCTCTGCATTCGTGTAATCAACTTTATTATAAGCCACATTACGCGTATCATAACGATTCTCACGTAATTTGTTCAAATCCGCCAAAGCCAAGGTCCGGTAATTATCCTCGCCTGTTTCCATAAATTTGCGGACATATGCCTCCGCCCGGTTTAAATACAATTCTGCCGTTCTAATTCCATGCGAAGCCCATTTTTCATTTTTCCCTCCCTTAAATCCATAAGCGGGGAAAATCGTTGGTCTAAAAATAGACCAATCCATCCAAGCCTCGTATTTGAAATACATATAACGTCGTAAATCCCAGTGATTATCACTATCCGTTGAAAACTCATACAAATCCATCAATTCATCAGATGCCGTGTACGGACTAGTAGCAACACCATTACCACCAGGATAATATGAATATTCTCCACTTCCTCCATACATCCAAATAATCTCGTCGCTAGTCGACTCATTATAAACACACCATGTATTACTTCCCTGATATTGCATGGCATCCTCGGGAGCACTAGCTAAAGAAGTTAAAGTTGGCTTCTCCTCTAACACCATATTGGCATATTTCAAAGCATTATCCCAATCTTCCATATAAAGATACACCCTACACAAAATAGCTTTTCCCGCCAAAGCGCTAATCTTATACAAGGACATTTCCATTTTATTCTCTTCCAACAATTTAATCCCCTTTTCCAGATCAGTTATCATTTGTTCATAAACTTCAGCCACTGTTTTCCGGGGTAAAAAACCATCAATCACCTCCATTTCCAATTTCAAGGGTACTCCCAGATTTTTAGTCGGGTCACCATAATTATAAGGTAAGGCATAATAATTTACCAACAACAAATAATAATACGCCCGTAACACAAGAGCCTGCCCTAACATATTATTCTTTGTTTTTTCCTCTCCACTCACCCGATCCATATAATCGATAACCGTATTACACCCCATGATTTTATTATAACAAATCTGCCAAGTATTATACTTATCATGAGTCAATTTCTCGTACATATCATCATCCCAAGAAAACAAAGGATACATATCTTCCACGGAACTCTCCAATGTTTCCTGCCCACCAGCTCCATTACATTGTACATCATCTGTCAATATATCGTCATAAGCATACTGTAAAATGCTCATAGGAAAAGCTTCACCTACCATCACCTGCATCAAATCATCCGCCGTCGCCGGACGAATCTCATCCTGACTGGCTTCCTCTAGGAAATCGCTGCATCCAACGAATCCTAACAATAAAATAAAATATAATATATTTTTCATACGACTTATCTCTATATCATTAAAAACTTAAATTCACGCCCAACGTGTAGCTTTGTGACAAAGGTTGAGAACCAGTTGCAACTTCCGGATCCTTTCCCTTGAAATCCTTGCTTACAATCATAAAAGGATTGGATACACTAAACGTAAATCCCATATTTTGAGCAAACTTTTTAATCCACCCTTTCGACAAATTATAAGATAATGAAATACTGTTACATCTCAGGAAAGAAGCATTCACGACACGAATATCCGTGTAATTATATAATTCGTAACTATAAGCGCTTGACGAAGATAAATCAACTGAAGCTTTCTGGTATTCCGGCAAAGAAGGAATATTCGTGTACTTCTCGTCTCCCGGTTTACGCCACCGGTTCACCAAATCTTTGGGCAAATTATTATATTCATACGGGGTACTATTGATCATATCATTATCAAACATTTTTGCCAAGAATTTCTTACCACCAACCGACAAATAAAAAGAAGTAGAAAGGGTTAAATCCTTAAATCTAAATCCCATATTCAAACCGGCGGTAAAATCAGGGTCCAACTTACCCATGTATTTCATGTACACCGTAGCGTCTGTTTTTGCCTCCGGGGTATCTATTCCGGGTAAATAATACAAAGGAATTCCATTCTCCGGGTTCAACCCCGCAAACTCAAACGCCCAAAATCCCGACACGGGATACCCTTGCTTATTTATATTTCCAGCAACAGCCTGCTGCCAATTCTCGTTCGATTCCAATTTACTAGTCACCTTATTATAGTTCTTGGAAGTATTTAATCCCATCGTCCAGATAAAATTCTTTGTCCGCACGGGAGCAAAACTAAAGGATAACTCCCATCCGTAATTTTCCAGCGAACCTCCGTTCATCGGCATGCTCAACACCCCATTTTCGTAAGGCACCTCCTTATTGATAATCGCATCCGTGGTCTTTTTATAATAATATTCAAACGATCCGTTAATCTTATTCTTCCAGAACACGAAATCCGCACCGGCATTCACGGTTGCTGTCTTTTCCCATTTCAATTTCGGGTTCGGCAAACTTTTTATCTCCAAATAATATTCTCCAGTCGCTTTAGATATCCCCGCCCCGGAAGGTATCCTGGCAATCAAATCCGGACCTGCAGCCTCACTTGCATTTCCTTGGTAGCCGTAAGTTAAGCGTAAACTGAATTCATTCAAGAAGTCTTGTCCCTCCAGAAAATGTTCCCGTCCCATATTCCAACGCAAACCCAAAGACCAAACCGGCAGATAACGGGCATCCTTATCCTGCCCGAAACGATTGGATGCATCCGAACGAATACTGGCATTAAAAACATAACGCTCGTCAAAAGTATAGGTAAACGCCCCATAGAAAGAAAGTTTATTCGACTTATTATCAATAATCGAGGTTGTCGGTTGTGCATACGATGTATTTTCCCTAGGATCTCCAGCAGCATCTGAAGTCGTCAAAGGAGGATTTTTTATTGTTTGTCCTCGATCAGGTAAATACCCGTAAAACGTTCCAGTAAACCCATCATATTTCGTGCTATTAACCTCTTGTCCCACGGTTGCCGTAAGCAAATGCCTGCCGAAATTCTTCACGTAAGAGATCTGATTTCTCCATGTATAATTCTCGTTACGAGAATCCGACATATTCAACTGTCCTCCATGAGGTAGTCTTGAAGCCTGATACTGAGTATCATTAGGACCATACATTCCAAATTCATACCCTCGTATTTTAGCAATATAATGTGTCATTTCCGTCGCCCAGGATTCTCCATGCGTCGAAGAATAGTTGTATCCCAGTGACATTTCATATTTCAATCCTTTAATGATTTCCCAATTCAGACCCACATTTACATTCAGGGAATTGGACGTATTCCCGTTTCCGGACTCTGCCAACTCATTCAATATATTATATTTATACCCGGAACGAGTGACATAATATGCCCATTCCCCATTCTCTTCAAACGCGGGAAGCACTCGGCTCGTGGTGGAAGCATAGGAATAAGGCGAAACACTACTATGAAAACCATTCGTTTTTGAAACACTTCCGGCTACTTTAGCTGAAAATTGTAACCGATCCCAAAAAATCGTGTTCACATTTACACTTCCTTGATAACTCTTCGAGTCGTTCCCCTTGGCAGTACCATTGTTATTTGTTATACCGAAAGATGCATAATACGTAGTTTTATCACTACCGCCGCGTACAAAAGATCAAACCAGTCCGTATTTACAACTTCCAATTTCTTTACCCCGGCATTGAAATTATCGTAAGAAATTTTTTCCTGCAAATATTGTTGCAACAAAGCCTGGTATCCCACGTTTGCCAAGGACTGGCTACCTACCAATCCTCTCTCGTATATTTCTCGGGAAACATCTACTCTCTCCTTAGAATTCATCAAATTCAACTTATCATACGTCACCTTTGAGCCGATAGAAAAATTACCGGAATAACTGATAGACATACGCCCTTCTTCTCCCTTTTTCGTGGTAATCACGATAACTCCGTTCGCCGCCTTCACCCCATAAATTGCTGTAGCGGAAGCATCTTTCAACACGGTTACATCTTTGATATCGGAAGGATTCAACCAAGCAATGGCACTACCCACGAAATTCCGAATCATATCAATATTATCCGGACTTGTATTATACGTGGACAAATCCGTCGCTTTAAAAGGAAGCGGATCCTCTTGTATAATTCCATCCACAACCCACACGGGTTCCTGGCTACCTAACAACGTCGAAGTTCCCCGTACCCGTACTTTCTGGCGGGTACCGACCAAACCGTCTTGATTTTGGATAACCACTCCCGGCAACTTACCTTGTAACGCCTGCTCCAGAGACTGTGTCCCGTTCAATACAAGATCTTCCGCCTTGATTGTACTCACGGAACCCGCCATATTCGATTTCTTCACACGTTGATACCCTGTCACAACCACTTCATCCATCTCCTGCGCATCTTCCTCCAACACAATTTTCAACTCTTTCTCCCCTTTCCAAGTCACAAACTTCGTTTTCATCCCCACGAAAGAAAAAATCAAAGTCACACTATCCTGCTTGGTGGTTGTAAACGTGAACTCGCCATTTATCCCGGTAGCCACCCCAATAGTCGTCCCCTTCTCTATTATTGTCACACCGGGCAGAGGTTCTCCTTGTTTATCTTTCACAACTCCCTTTACCTTCGTGATTTTCAATGTATCCAACATGGATACCGGAGAACCTCGTTTGATCACCACGACCTTTCCTTGTATCTCGTAATAAAGATTCGTTCCTTTCAACACTTTATCCAAGATCTTCTCCAAAGAAACATCTTTAAACACAGCATCCACCTTCCGCACCTCAGACACGTCCGCAACATTATAAAAAAAGGTAATGTCACTCTTTTTCTCCAATGCCCAAATCACCTCCTCCAACGTCACGCCCTTCATTTCAAGGCTCATCTTGGCATATTGAGCTCGTACATTTGCCGAAATCGACATCATTGAACATAGCAATAAACACACGCATAATTTCATAATCCTCAAAATTTTTACATACAATTCCCCATAAGGAACGTATTTTTTCCACTTCTTTTTCATACTTTTGTCTAACTGATTTTATTTAAACGCTTTATTTTACATGAAGTGAAAATCCAAGCGGGAGATGTTCGCAGCATCACCCGTTTTCTATTTCACCCCCAAAACGATCTGTTTTCCTTTTACATTCACGGTCAATTTACCTGTAGCCTTTAACACATTCAATATAGGCGTAATATCTTCACTCCGATCAAGTTTTCCGGCAAAAGTCATATTTTTTATAGACTCATCCAAGAAAACCACTTCCACGCCATACCAACGTGCCAATGTCCTCATAATATCTTCCAAACGATCTTGCCGGAAGATAAACCGCCCGTTTCTCCAAGCCATAAACAAACCGGGATCCACTTCCCGAACCTCCAACGCCACGTGTTCCCGGTCCCATTGAGCTTGTTGATTAGGAGAAATTGTCATTTTTTCCTTTTTCTCGAAACCGGCAAAAACGGTCACTTCCCCTTTCAACAACGTCGTTTGCACCTCTAATTCATCCGGGTATGCCTTCACGTTAAACTCTGTCCCCGTCACCAACACGTCCATATCCTTTGTTTTCACGATAAATGGATGTTCTTTAGAGGCAGTAACCTGGAAATACGCTTCCCCCACCAAAGTCACTACCCTCTCTTTACCCGAGAATTTCACGGGAAACTCAATCCTGCTTTCAGCATTCAAATAAACGATGGTACCGTCACTCAAAATCAAATTGTACTCCCCTCCGGTTGGTACAATAATTTCATTTTTCAACCCCACACCTTGTTCCCCGGATTCCTGGTTGTAATTAATTCCGAGAGAATCATTCATGATTACTTTCCCGTCTTTTTCAATAATTCTATCGACTTTCTTTACACCCAGATCTACTTGTCGTCCATCATTCAATACCAAAACAGCCTTGGCCTCCCCTGGCACGATATCCATACCTGCCACTTTTTTCACCTCCGCATCTTTCCCTACAGCCATCCAAAATCCGATTCCGATAACACAGAAAATAACAACAGCAGCAGCATACTGCCACCATACACTCACTCTCCTGACAGGTTTTATCCCAATTTCCTTCTCAAAAGCGGTAGTATGCTTTTTTACATCAATGGACGACCATTTTTCTAACCTCAACTTCACATACTCTTTCTCCGTTATTTCCTGGTAGAACGAGTCATTTCCCGGTTCTGCAATCCAATCGTTCAACTCCTGCTTTTCCTTCTCATTCAACCCTTCCACGAGTTGCTTGGCTATCAATTGATATATTCTTTTATCTTGCATTGTCATTTCAATTTATTTCATCTGATCATATATATAACAACCAAGAAAAAGAAATCGATGAATCCCCTTCTAAAAATTTAATGTTAAAAATTGTATCATACCGAAAAGGTCAAGATAAACGAGTCCAATCGACCAAAAAAAGAAGATAAAAATAGTCCCTCAGCAATCCCTTTAGTTTCTTATAGGCATTTTGTTTCAATGTTCTTACTGAATTGACTGAAATATTCAATTGCTCTGCAATCTCCCCGTTCGAAAGTTCTTGAAGCGACATCAAAATAACCTTACGGGATTGAGGCGCCAACTCATCAATAGCTTTATAAACCAAAGCGTACACCTCTTCCTCCGCCACGTTATCCAAAAAATATTCTTCCGATTCAATCATACCTTTCTGCACGTACCGATTAACGATAGCCTCATGTTTCAACTCGTTCAGGGCTAGATTTCTCGCCGATGTATACAAGAATCCCTTAATCTTTTCCTCTGACTCGAAACTCAATTTCTCTCGCCACAAACGGATAAAACACTCTTGGGCGATGTCTGCCGCCACCTCCATATCTTTCACATACTTATCGGCAAACATAACTACAGACGAGAAATTCTTCTCGAAAAAAAATTTGAAAACTTGCCGGTCTTTGCTATTTATCCCGATAACTATATCCATAGTTTACCATAGTTACGGAACAAATATAGGAAATAAGCAGAATTTCACAAAACAGATAAATATTTTTCTGCCTATCATTTTCAAAGTGCACACCTCCCTAGCTATAAAGTTCATAAAGTCTCGAATCACTCGACCTTATAAACTTTATGAACCTTATAAACTAGAGGCTATGCATAAAATTACTCGTAACGAATAGCATCGATTGGATTCAAACGGGAAGCTTTACGCGCCGGATACCAACCGAAAAACACGCCCGTGATCGTACAGACCAAAAATGAAATCACAACAGAATACAGCAAAACGGATACCGGCCATCCTAAAAAGAAACGTAAAGCTAAAGCCGCACCGATCCCCAGTCCGACACCGATGACTCCCCCAGATACACTGATGATGATCGCTTCTATCAAGAATTGAAACAAGATGTGCCTTCCCTTTGCCCCGATCGACATTCGCAGACCGATTTCACGAGTACGTTCCGTCACCGACACATACATGATATTCATGATTCCAATCCCACCGACTAACAAAGATATTCCCCCGATACAAGCCAGAAGAATAGTCAAAACTTTCGTCGCCATAGTCAACACCTTGCTCATCTCTTCCAACGAACGAACGCTAAAATCATCTTCCTGTCCCCCCGTGATCCCGTGTGTCTGCCTCAAAACTCCCGTTATCTCTTGTATCACTTTATTCGTGTATTTCTCACCTATAACGGAAACATATATCCCATGCATATAAGGAATCGCCAGCAACCTCTTTTGTATCGTCGTGAAAGGTGCCACGATAATGTCATCCTGGTCCCGTCCCATCGAATTGTAACCTTTGGGAGCTAATACCCCAATGATACGCAAAGGCACTTTGTCAAAACGAATAACCTGACCTAAAGGGTCTTCCCCATTTTTGAAAAGATTATCCACAACCGTCTGTCCTACCACGCATACTTTTGCAGCCATTTTCATATCCTGGTTACTAAACATTTCCCCTTTAGCAACGGTCAAACGCCGGATATTCATATAATCCTCGTTAATCCCATAAATAGAAGTCGGGGTATTATTCGCTCCGTAAATAACCTGTCCTGATTTCGTCACGTAAGGCGAACAATTTTCCAGATAAGGAACTTCCGAGGTGATCGCTTGATAATCTTTTAGTTTCAAAGTTTGCACGATCACGCCATTCTGCCGGATTCCTCCCACCAATGCATTGGCGGGCGTTATTACAACCATATTCGCACCGAGCTCCTGTATTTGTTTCTCGATACTAATCTTGGAACCCTCTCCGATTGCCAGCATCGAAATTACCGAGCTTACCCCGATAATAATTCCAAGCATGGTCAAAAATCCTCGCAATTTATTGTTGCTTAATGCCCGAAAGGCAATAACTATCAAATTCCCGTAATTCATAAATCACAAATTAATTCGTTTCTTTGGGCAGAGACTCCAATACTTGTTGAGCCGACCTGATTCGAGGATTTATCTTATCTTCAATGATCTGCCCATCTCGAAGCAATATATTACGACTACTAAATTCGGCTATTTCCGGATTATGAGTCACAAAGATAATCGTTCGCCCTTCCGCATGAAGACGTTGAAATAAAGCCAATATCTCGTATGAAGTACGGCTGTCCAAATTACCAGTAGCTTCATCGGCTAACAAAATGACAGGGTCGTTCACCATCGCGCGGGCTATCGCTACCCGTTGTTGCTGTCCCCCCGACATCTGATTGGAACGATGTTGGATTCGATGCTCTAACCCCACGGCTTTCAAGGCTTCAAGAGCTTTTTCCCTTCTCATCCGTCGCGTGTAAGCAGGGTTATACAACAAAGGTAATTCCACATTTTCCAAGGCAGTAGTCTTTGCCAATAAATTATAGGATTGGAAAATAAAACCAATCTTCAAATTCCGGAAAGAAGCCCGTTCATTCGCCCCCATCTTTCTAACAGCCATTCCATCTAAATAATATTCCCCCGATGTCGGCGTATCTAAACACCCCAAGATGTTCAATAAGGTAGACTTTCCCGAACCGCTGGTTCCCATAATCGTAACGAATTCTCCCGGCTGGATAGAAAAAGAAACCTTCCGCAAAGCGTGTACAGTTTCTGTTCCTACCACAAAATTCCGGCAAAGATTTTCGATTCTTATAATATCTTCCATTTATTCAATACAATAATAATTGTCGTATAGGATTAATGCGGTCGCTGTCCCGTCATATTAGGCATCAAAGGATTACTTCCCGGAGCATTTTTCTTTTTAGAACCGGAAGCATTCTCGGGCAACTCAATCCCAATCACGACCTGCTCACCCGCTTTCACGCCTTCCAGGACCTCCGCGTAGATTCCATCAGACACACCCGTTCGCACGTTCTTACAAGCCAACCCCTCTGCGGTTTGCACCCAAATGGATTTGCCACCTTTCACCGTAGGTTGCCCCTTGGATACCTCCGTGACCACGGGTTCTCCGTCAACATCTTCTGGTTGGAAACGCAAGGCACGCAAAGGAATCATCAACACATCCTCTTTCTCGTGAATCAATACCGTGATATTAGCCGTTAATCCGGGTTTCAATTTTAAGTCAGGATTGGGAGCATTGATCACGACCTCGTAAGTCACCACGTTGGATGTCACGATAGGTTCCAGACGGACCTGAGTTACCTCGCCCTCGAAATACTCATCCGGGAAAGCGTCCACCGAAAAGATCACCTTTTGTCCTTCTTTGACCTGGCCGATATCTGCCTCATCCACATCCGCGATCACCCGCATATTCCGCAAATCATTCGCGATCACGAACAACTTGGGGGTATTAAACGTTGCCGCCACGGTCTGTCCTTCATCCACGGCACGGGAAATGACCACCCCGTCAATCGGCGAATAGATCATGCAATACTTCAAATTCGTTTCCGCCTTCAACAAATCGGAACGGGATTTATCCAAAGCGCGACGGGCATTCTCGTATTGATACTCGGCAGTTTCAAATTCCGAGTCACTCACCATTTTTTTAGCATACAACCCCGCCATACGCGTATAATTTCTTTTTTGATAGTCGAATTCATTCTGGTTTGAATACAACAGAGACAATTGCGATTTGTATTCGGCCTCCAGTACGGTTTTATCCAATTCTGCTACAAGCTGACCTTTTTTCACTTCCGAGTTATAGTCCACGAGAATACGGGCAATCGTGCCGGAAACCTGGGTACCCACTTCCACTTGGACGATCGGCTCTATCGTTCCGGTTGCTGTTACAGTATTTCTAATATTTCCTTTCTTAACTTCGAATACCTCGTAATTTACACGCTCTTTTTCTTTCGGACGAAAAGAAAAAAAACAAAGGAGTCCCACGAGGATAACGATTATCGCGATAACAATCTTCTTCATTTCAATGATCTTTACAAATTATTATATATCAATTGCTTCATTCCTATAAAAATTCAATAGCTTGAACGCCAGCACCGCCTGGTACTTCGCTTGTATTTGTTCCTGCAAGGCAGACAGGTAATTATTTTTTTCCACCAACAGGTCCACCGCGTTTTTCAGCCCCGCGTCAAATTCCCCCTGCACGAGCTGATAACTTTCATAAGTATATTTTACCCGTAGTATGGCAGCCTGATAACGACTTTGTGCGGCAGCAACATCCTGATGCAAAGATTCTATTGTCTGTAACAAATCTTTTCGGGTATTCCGTTCATCCAACCGGGCTTGCTCTGTTTGCAGTTTTGCCTTCGCCACATTCAACCGGGCCTGTTTCCGGTTGAAAATGGGAACACTGATATTGATGCCGACATTCTCCACGAGCCGGTCATCCATCTGTGAAAAATAGGAACCGGAACTTTTAGAATCATGCCCAGTCGAAACAGAAGCCGAAAGAGAAACACTCGGGAGATAATCCCCCTGAGCAACCTTCTCGCCCAAAACGGATGCTTCCACGCTGATCTGTTCGCTTTTCATCTCGGGACGCAACCGCAAAGCCTCCCGATACACCTCCTCCAACCCGGGAATAGGAACAAGCACATTGGTCTCATCAAGCTCCGGGAATACGACATCAAAATCTTCTTCCGGTTCAAGTTCCAAAAGTTGCTTCAATTGCAATTTGGATAAAGCCAAATTATTCTCGGATTGCACCACCCGGTAGCGGTCGCTGCTGTATTGGGCTTCCATCTGGGAGAAATCGCTCGACGAGATGGATCCCGCCTCGAACAAAGCCTTTGTCCGTGAGAGTTGCACCTCCGAACTTTCCAGGGTTTGCCGGTCCGTTTTCAAAGTTTCATTCGCGTATAAAACTTGCAAATAAGCCTTGGCGACAGCCTCCTCAATACTATTCTGTGCCACCAGCACCTCCTGCTGCATCGCCTTTTCTTCTAAACCCCGTTGCCGGATTGTCCTGGAAATTTTCCCACCCTCGTAAATCGAAAAATCACCATTCAACGAGTAATTACCCGTGTAAGCGCTCGATGAAGACAACTTCCCGCTCGCATCCGCTTTCTTTTGATGTCCCCAGCCTTGGGAAGAGGAAAAAGACAATGAAGGTAAACGCTGGGCTTTTCCCCGAAGCAATTCAGTTGATGCATTCTCTAATGACAAGCGAGAGTACCCCACTTGAATATTATGCTCCCGGGCATGTTCAATACAAGCACGCAATGACCAGGCACCCGCTTTAGATTGAGCCGCCGCATCGTTCGGTCCCAATAGCACACACATGCTCCCGAAGAACACAATAATCCCCCGCTTCACGTTCCCGGAACGTGAATAAATATCACTCCATTTTTTCATATATATCTTTTTCTCAATATTTAATGTTTCGGACGAGTGGTGACCTTTACCCAATCATCTTTGTACTTTTTTTCAAGCTCGAAAGCCTTTTCTGCGGCATCCGGCTCTCCCATCGCTTTCAGCAAATTACCTCGCCGTCTCATCAAATTGCTCAACAACATCAAATCTGTCGTTTTCAAGGTTTCCTTGTCTATCCAGTCGATACCTCGCCGCAAAGCTGCAACATCCGTGCTCCGTGCCAATTGGTCCATGAACAAGTGGAAATAGGTCACCCCGTCATTCTCCCGGAAAACATTGTAACTGAAAGCCTCCTGCATCTTGTCCAACATTCCCTTGTAATCTCCTTCCCGCGCACACTTTGCCGTGTACACGTATGCCAGCCGGGCAGGAGAGGAAACATGATCGAAGCGCAACAAGTACTTCACCAACAAATCGTTCGCCTCCTCATTGAAAGGCTGTCCGCTTTCCGGTGTCCACCGGGCAATTCCATAAGCATAATCATAAAACATCCACTTCAGTAACTCGTCTATCTTCTCTTTTCCCACCACTTGATATGCGTAATCCAGACTATCCATCATGTGCTTCACAGGCACGGAAAGCGGATTCAACGGCGCCTTGCTTACGATATGCCAAGTTGCCTGGTCCGCCAAATCCCGAATCGGCACCACATCCAAGAAAGCCTGCATTGCCCGGGCTTGATCCTCACTTTCACGGGCATACATCGCCGTGAACAAATATCCCTTTAAGAAAGCCATATCCCGTTCCCCGGCAGCAAAACGCGCCCGGAGTCCCTTCAAATTCTCTTCCGGATTAATAGCCTGTTCTCCCTCCTCAACCATCAGCTTCACGTCACAGGCTCCGACTACCTTGTGCACCACCTCTTCCGTCTTCGGGTCGATGAAAAGCAAGGTCGGGAACGCCGCAATCTTGTATTTTTTCTTCAACATCACGCCGGAACTGTCCTTCTCCATGTCGTATTTCGCATTGATAAAATGCTTGTTAAAGAATGCGCCCACGGTATCATTCGGGAACACCTTATTCGTCATCATCTTACACGGACCGCACCACGAGGTATAGCAATCTAGGAAGATCAATCTCTTCGCCTTTTTCGCTTTCTTCACCACTTGTTTCCACTCAACCCCTTTTTCAAAGTGTACACCAGAGTCTTGTGCGTTTACCATCGGGGTAAACACACAGGTTATCAATAAAAAGAATAGTATTTGTTTCATCATTATATTTATTTATTTTCTCCTAAAATAGTTTCAACCACCCGTTCGTTTTGCAGGATGATCATACCGTGCTTATCGCGGGTCACACCCGGTTCCAACTTGTATGTGTAGGTCGGCACACTCCCTTTCATCACGGTGGGCAAGTACTCGTAATTGATGTTGTCGCGTTTTTTCTTCAACTCCTCGGCAACCTCGATGATATGAGTGGATATAAGCAACGAGCAATTCTGCCGTTCGGCAAGGGCAGCGGCAACAAGAAGCGTGGCATCGTATGCATCCTTCACGTTCGTTCCCTTGAAAAGCTCATCGAAAATCACCACCAATTGTTTGTTGCGGCTCACCTCGATCGCTACTTTCTTCACCCGAAGCACCTCGGCATAGAAATGGCTATACCCCATGCTTAGATTATCCGACACGTTAATGGAGGTGTACATTCCCTGTTGTACCCGGAATCGCATTCGCTTGGCAGCCACCGGGAATCCCATATGCGCCATATAGACGGCAATACCGAAGGACTTCATTAGAGTCGATTTCCCCGCCATATTCGCTCCCGTCAGGAAGAACAGATTCCGTTCCGGCGTAATCTCCATATTATTGGATACCGCCTTGGTCAGACACGGGTGCGACAGCCCTTCGATCTGAATGTTGATATCATTCCCGCTCGTTGTTTCAGCAAAACAAAAATGCCTTTCGCGAGCCACTTTCCCCACGACGGTACCTACGTCCACCCGGTGCACGAACTCCAGCACCTCCTGCAAAGCGCCGCGCTGGAGGGCAAGCAATACACGGTCGGCATGGAACAACTGCTTCAACGACATCTTGCCATTCTTCCCGTAACCGAAAATCTCGGTCATATCTTTATTGCTCAGCGTCCGCCGCACCTCTTCCACTTGCGCTTTCAACGGAGTAGACAGCACGGAAGGATGCAACGTGTCCACATACCCTTTTACCTGCAGCAAATACTGAATCGCTGTTGTAACCTGTTCCCGCCATAACTCCAAAGCCGGATCATTCCCGACCAATTCCAGCATCTTAAATTTGCAGGCATCCATGATTTTGGGCAACATCTTGAACCCACTGGTCTGTAAATAATGTTCCACATCCTCGCTCTGATCCATGCTCACGGGAAATTCCTGCCCGTATTGTTCGAACCAACGGAATTCGGCTACCCGCTCTTCTATCTTTTCAACATCGGTCAAGGGATTCAGAAACATCTGTTCCAACAAAGCCTCGCCCCCCTCCGTTACAGTTTGAGAAAACAAGGAATAAATGGAATTCGGTTTATATTTTCCCAGGATATTCAGATCATTTAATGTCTGTTGGTCTGTTTCAAAAATCATGATACTCTCCTTTTATAATTTCTACAATATGCTCATTATTCACGATCACCAAACCGTGTCGGTCGGTGGTGATCCCTTCCGTCAATTTATAAGGATACACGGGCTTCATGTTTTCCATCCGGGTCGGCATATACAGGTAGCGTATATTCTTGCACACGCCCTTCAGCGCCTCGCCCACCTCGGTGATATGAGTGGATATAATGAACAAAGAATCCTGGTTCTTGGCAAAAGCCTGCACCACGGCAAGCGTGGCATCATACGCGTCCTTCACGTTCGTTCCCCGGAAAAGCTCGTCGAAAAGCACGATCAACCGACCCGTGTTATGCAGGTTTTCCCCCACTTTCTTCACGCGCATTACCTCCGTGTAGAAGTGGCTGTATCCCCGGTTCAGGTTATCCGGCAAGTTAATAGTGGTAAACATCCCGTTACGTACCGAAAATTCCATAGCGGCAGCCGGGACGGGGAATCCCATGTGTGCCAGGAACAAGGCGATCGAGAGCGTCTTCATCATGGTCGATTTTCCCGCCATATTCGCCCCCGTCAGGAAGATCACGTTCGTTTCCTTGTCCATCTCTAGGTCATTGCCCACGGGCTTGTCCAGCAACGGGTGGAATACCCCCTTCAATTTCAAGCAAATATCCTCTGCCGGGTGCACCTTCGGGAACACGTATTTACGCTCTACCGCAACGGCAGCCACGCTTATATACACGTCCAGGAAGAAGATATGTTCCAAGATACGCACCAAACGGTCTCGGTACTGGAAACGGAACGCCCGATCCAATTCAATGGATTGATCCTGCGTCAATTTCTTTTTCTCCTTGTATTCCGCGTACCATTTCCACTCTTCCGATGCCAGCAACTGCCCGAGTTCCTCGCAACGGTTGTCTGCATCGGGATAACCGCTTTCCCGCAACTGTTTCAAAAAGGCACCCAACGCATTCAACAACCCCAGCGAAGCGTTAATCCCGTTATAAATCCAAGCAGATTCCGTGCCGCTTCGCAACATGTTTTTCAACTTCTGCGACATGTTTCCCTGCTCCTTCGTCAACTGCGTCCGGCGGTCTACGTTGTTCAGGTAAAACTCCAAGGCGTCAAACATCTCCCCCGTGAACGGGAAATCGATCGTATGCGAGGTGAAAAAGGAGATGCTCTCCACCCGCCGACGAATCGCCTCGTCATCGGACAAGGGATTCCGGAACATATCGCCCATCACCCGCATCGCTCCCCGGGAGTGCGTGTGATTAAAAATCTCGAAAACCGAACGGCGATTGGAACGACCGAATAGCATCAGGTCTTCCAAGGTCTGTTTATCTGTTCTAAAACTCATAATTTCATCTTTTAAAATTCATTATCGGGAACGCCGGCGCAACCAAACCACGACAGCAAGACCCAAAATCAACAACGGAAGAATCTTCGTGAAAATAGTACTGATCCGGCCGGCCCCGCTCAAGTTCAAATGTACTTTGAAATCTTGCGTTCCCGGACGACGCACATCAAAAGGCATCTCGTTATTCGTGAGGTAATGGGCGGCCGCCAATCCGAAGAAAGGATTCCCTCCCCTCACCTGACGCATCTCTTCATTGCCCAAGCAATCGGCATCCCCGCTGACCAGAATGCGCTGTTCCTTATCGCCTACCCGCCGGCTCAAGGCTGCAACGGTGCAATACTCCCGTGCCACTTCACCTGCCGCCGAATTACACTGTAATCTTCCCGCATCGATGTCCAATGACTCCATCTCGTTCCACACACTATAGGAACGCCCTTCCCGCTGATTCGATTTCAATTCCGGCACCAGCGTGTCAGTACAGAACAAGGGGGTATAGGTGAATCCCCGGTCTGCCGTTTGCTCCAATCCCGAAGCGGAAGGCATGGCTAAAGTCAAACCGTCAAGCAAATAAGAACACAAGGCGGCTGCCGGCGTGGCACGCGAAATCAATACATCCGGACGGAGTGAAGGCAAACGGTATTGTACCAACGTACCTTCCATCAGGCGGACTCCTAACAAATCCTCCAGCATCGGGTTGATAATATCCCGGCGTTTTTGCTCCCCGAGAATCATCAGGTTGCCTCCCCGGTCAACATACTCTTTCAAAGAGGCATACTCCGTTTCCGTGAGCGGTTCCCGCATATCCGCCACAATCAAAATATCCACGTCGTCCGCCACCCTCTCGGTCAAATCGATCTCCACGGGATCGAATCCCTGGTTAATCAATGGATTACGTTTATCTTTATTGAAAGCCATTTCATAATAACTGTCTGTACCTACATCTGAAAATTGCCGCATCCCATGTCCCGTCGCGATCGCCACTTTATGCAATTTCGATACCAACCCCTTCAACGCCGCACTGATCTCCCCCTCCTTAGGTAACACATTTTCTATCTGCTCCGGATAAGTTCTCAACCATACTTTTTTATCCTTCCACTCCACCAGCCAGTTGGCAGTACGTTCTCCCCGAAGGTCTACCCCCTGCGCTTTCAACTCCTCCGGGCTCTTGAATACGCGGAACGGCGAACGGTATCGTTGAGCCATAACTTTAGCACGCTCTTTCAGCGTCATATCCGGGATTTCTTGGCAAGTTTTATCGAATGAACGGGCAGCCCCCACCCGGTCTTCCACCGTGATACTGTCATAGTAATACACCATTTTCAATTTCATATCCGGTTTAAACCGCTCGTATTGTTTAAAGATTTCCCGGTTTCTCTGCACGAAATACGGGAAAGAGAAATCACGGTAACGCGTGTTGAAAATATTGGAATAACCGGTAATTTTCAACTCCCCGTCCAACTTCTTGACAATCTCCTGACTCTGTTTTGTCAGCGAGTTCAACTTCGTGCTCGTGGCGTCATAATATGCCATAAGCATCGGACGGGAAGAGAAATAGGCAATCAAACTGATCCCGACCACCACGCCGGCATACTGGCTGAATACCTTCAATGCCGACATGGTTTGCCGCTTCGAGTTCAGACGAATAATCGTCAGCAACAGGAACATCACCGTCACCACCGGGAAATAAATCAGGTCCTCACTGCAAATCATACCGGTCACGAACGTGAACGCCCTGCCGTTGATTGACAACCAGTAAGTGATATCCCGCACCACATCGTACTCCTGCCACCAACCTCCCACGGCCGACAACAAAGCCAACAACAGGTACGTACCCAAGGCTGCCACAAACTGGTAGGAAGTCAGACTCGATACAAATATACCGATAGAGATGTAAGTACAAGCCAACAGGAAAACTCCCAACAAACCACAGAAAACGGCTTTCCATTCAAAAGCCTCGATCATACTGCCCGCCACAAACACGTACAACAGGAGCAACACGCAGATCACCACGGCAAACATCACCGTCGAGAAGAATTTTCCCAACACGATCTGTGCGTTACTGATGGGTGAAGAGTAAAGCAACTTGATGGAACCCGTACTCAAATCTTTGCTGATGATCCCCATGGTCAACAACGGAATATAAAAATGCAGGGAACCGCACGTACTCATCCACATGCTCATGATAAAACTGAAAGAAGCACCTTCCGAAATTCCGTTTCCCCATTCGTTATTATTGGCAAACCTCCAACACAAGCTGGAAAAGATCCCGGATGCCTGCATCACAAAAATCAACAACAATACCCACGCGATCGGCGAGCAAAACAACATGCGCAATTCAGTCTTTGCTATTCTGTATATATTTCTCATAACATCGATTTTAATCCATTATTGACACTCTTTCGCCTTCTGCACCAGTTCTGCGAAAATGGTTTCAAGGGTCTTCTTCTCCAGGCGGATTTCCGTCATACGCCAACGGTTCTCCACGCTCGCCCGCACAAGTCCGTCCATCGCTAAACGGGCATCCGAGAAACGGATCCGGAAATTATCGTCCCCTAACTCCTCGACACCCATCACCCCCTCGATCAACTCGATGGATGACAATGCCGGAGCATCCCGCAAAGTCACGAAGATGGAATCCGGACTCGCCAGACGGTCAAACTCCTCGATCGACCCGTCAAAAGCGACCTCTCCCTGCTCGATCATATAAATATGCTCGCACAAGGCTTTCACCTCCGGCAACAGATGCGAAGAGAAAATCACCGTATGCTCCTCGGCAATCAACCGGATCAGGGAACGGATATCCGCCACCTGGTTGGGGTCCAACCCGTTCGTCGGCTCATCGAAAATCACGATGCTCGGCTGGTGGATGATCGCCTGCGCGATCCCCACCCGCTGCTGGTACCCCCCGGAAAGATTGCGGATCAACCGTTTCCGGAAATGGGCAATCCGGCACAACTCCAGCACCCGCTCCACCGCAGCAGGGATCTCCCGCGTTTCCATGCCCCGCAACTCCGCCGCGTAATACAAATACTCGTACACGTTCAAATCCCCGTAGACAGGCGGGTTTTGAGGCAAAAAACCGATCTTTGATTTTGCCAGCATCGGATTTTCCCCAACCTCAACGGAATCAATGTATATCTTTCCTTCCGTGGGTTTGATGATCCCGCAAATGCTGTTCATCAACGTCGATTTTCCCGCCCCGTTTGAACCCAATAAGCCGTAAATGCCCCGCTTGGGAATCTTGATATTTATATCTTTCACCGCCCATTGTACACTGTAACGGTGCGACAAATGCTCTACTTTTATGATAGCTCCCATAACTCTCTTTTAAATTTCATTGACCGACATTCTTTATCTCGCCTTTCTCCTGAACCACAAAATACATCCACCCAATAGCACCAACAACGGCAATACCAACGAGAATACCCACTTGATTATGCCAAACTGACTCGGGGAAACGCTCACCTTATCCACCGGAGCCATCGGGCGAGGGATAAACAACGGGAATTCCCCGTCTGTCAGCCAGACTCCCACGGCGTGCATGACATGGCAACCGGATGCACTGTTTTCATTGTCAAACAGATCGGCATCCCCGACCAAAAATATCTTTTGCTGTTTGCCATTCACCTCCCGGCTCAAAGCGACCATGGTGTTGAACACCCCGCTCTTTTCTCCTGCCTGCGGGTTGAATTCAGCTTTTTCATCCTCAAAATTCGTGGTTTCCAATTCCGTCCAGCACAATTTCTCCGGATCCGTGTTGGTCAACACATGCTGTTGAAACCCGCGGTCTTCCACGATCTCGATCCCTCCGGCAACGGAAAGGTTCATCCGTTTACTAATCAACAACCGTCTCATTCCCAACTCCCGGGCGGTTTCCGTTTGGAAATAAACCGGCAACACCTTCTGGGATTGCGAATCGTTGGCATGTACCAACATGGGCGTCACTTCACAGCCCAGCAACCGGCGAAGGGTCGGATTCAGTATGTCGCGCCGACGAGGTTCTCCCAAGACGATCAAATTGCCCCCCCGGTTGATATACTCCTCCAGCACCTTTTCATGCGCTGCCGGAATCTCCTCCCGCGGGTCTGCCAACACGACAATAGTAATATCTTCCGGAACCGGCTGCTCCAACGTGATTGCCCGGACATCGAATCCCTGGTTGCACAAAGCCAATTTCTCCCGTTTCCCGTTCAACACCGATTGATACTCCAGCGGTTCTTTGCTGTCCAAGCGTCTTTCCCGGTGCCCCTGTACGAAACCGATCTGCGGTGTCTCTTTCACGAAACGTTTGAACGTTCCGACAACTCCCGACTCGTCAAAACGTGAAATTTGCATGTTCCGGCAAAAAACCTTTTTCCCGCTTTTCGTACAGAACACACGGGTAGTCGGGTAGCCCTCCTCTTTCAAGCCCACCGCCGGATCCAACTCCTCTTTTGACTTCAAGATCTTCGGATTGATCCCGTTTTTCAAGCAAAACTTCATGACCAGTTCTTTCTCCGATAAATCGGGGAAGTCCTTCACGAAATTCATATTCAAATCGGGCGTATCCATCGCGTAATAATACACGGTCTTGATCTTCATGTCAGGTTTAAAGCGGATGTAATCTTTAAACTCTTCCCGGTTCTTCATGATAAAGCCGGGATAAGCCAAATTATGATTGTAATAATAATCCAAAATATTGATATACGCCGTCACGTCAATACTTTCATCGATTTGCTCCATCACCTGCTGGCTCTCGGGATGCAATGAATTTTTTTGATCGGCAGTGACATCATAAAAAGCCATCAAACGGGGAACACACGACAAACTTGCCACCACGCCGAGCAGCACCACCACGCTCAAGTAGCGCAAAGCCGTCAACCCGGCAGGCGTCTTCTGACGGACGGAATTCAACCGAATGATGGTCAACATCAAGAAAGTCGTGCAAAGCGAAAGGAAATAAACCAAATCCTCGCTGCACAACAGTCCGGCAATAAAGGTCATCACCCTTTTAGGGATAGAAAGCCAATACGTGAACTCGCGGACAAAATCATACTGTTGCCACAATCCCCCGACCATACCCAGGAAAGAGAGAAGCATGAAAGTCATGATAGCAGCGATCGCCTGATGATTGGTCAGCGAGGAAACGAAAAGCCCGATCGCCATATAGGTACAAGCCAACAGGAATAATCCCAACAGCCCCGTCAACGCCCAAGGCAAATCAAAGTACTCCGTCGTAAAGCAGGTAAACAACACGTAAAACAACAAGGGCATCATCATCACTGCGGCATAGCCCACCAATGCCAAATATTTTCCCACGATAATCTGGGAATTGCGCAACGGCGAACTATACATCAATTTGATCGACCCATTGGCAATCTCCCGGCTCACGATACCCATTATCAGCAACGGGATATACAGGAACAGGTAGTCTTGTATATTGATCCACAAACCACCCGTGCTTATCCGTGTGGAAGAAATATCTATACTGCTAAATATATACTGGGTTATCTCCCGGAAACCGCTACGATAGGCAGAAGTATCCACCATACTCGTGTAACGGGCGATAAAAATCAAACTCGTCTGCACGATAAAAGCCACCAAAAGCAACCATGCGATCGGTGAAAAGAAGAGTTGCATCAACTCCTTTTTAGCTATCTTTAATATCATCCTCATAATTCGTGCTGTTATTTAGTTAATGCAGAAAATACGGCATCCAAAGAACTGCGCTCGATGCGCATCTCCTCCAGATGCCACCCCTTGGCGGCTGCCGCTGCCGCAATGTTTTCCAGTGCCTCGGTGTCGTCACTGAAACGGACACGGAAAGCACCGTTTCCCAACGCCTCGGCTCCCGTCACCCCAACGATAGCATTGACTTCCCGCACATCCGGTTCCGAGAGAATTTTCAAAAAGATACTATCCGGAACAATATAATTGTCAAAATCACTTGTGCTCCCTTTGAAAATCGTTTTCCCCCGGTTCACCATCACGATTTTATTGCAAACGGCTTGCACTTCCGAGAGGATGTGCGTTGAAATCAACACCGTGGAGTCCTGTGCGATTTCCCGCAACAAACGACGCACCTCCAGTACCTGGGTCGGGTCCAACCCGTTCGTCGGTTCATCAAAAATCACCAAATCCGGCTTGTGGATAATTGCCTGGGCAATTCCCACGCGTTGCTTGTATCCCCCGGAAAGGTTACTCAACAAACGGTAGCGGAAATGGGTTATCCCGCACCGTTCGAGCACTTCGTCCAAAGCTTTTTTAATCTCCCGGTCGGGCATACGCCGGATTTCAGCCGCATGCCGCAAATATTCCTCAACGGTAAAATCAGGATATATCGGCGGGTTCTGGGGCAAAAAACCGATACGGGCTTTTGCCTCCAACGGGTGTTTCTGTATGTCGATACCGGCAATGGACACCTCTCCGTCGAATTGGCGCAATATGCCGCAAATGATATTCATCACCGTCGACTTTCCCGCCCCGTTTGGTCCCAGCAAGCCGCAAATGTCATGCTTCCGGACCTCGAAGCTCACGTTCCGCAACGCCCAGGCGGCAGAATAGCGGTGACTCAAGTGATTTACTTTCAATATTACATCCTCTTCCATAAATATATAAATATTAAGCACAAGTGCTAAAGTTCATAAAGTCAAATCCTTGCCAAAAATACTCCGCCTATATACGGGATCAACCAGAAAGCCCAAACGAACACGCTGAATTTGCTGAAATTTTTCTTTGCGTGCTCGCTGCCTTTCCAATACGTCCAGACGGCCCACAAGGCATGAATCGCCATGAGGATGATAGCCAAAAGCCCTGTAACGGCATGCAAGGGGTCTGTATTCCCTCCGTTTGCCGAGGCTATTCGCGACATCAAAGCCGTTCCCAACGTATCGGCACAAAGTCCAAACAAGAAAAAGATAATGTGCCATAATTTCAACGTGCGTTGTATTCTTTCCGCCCAAGTCCCGATGGAGTAAAATACCAATGCCAGCGAGATGCTGATAATTGCTGTTCCTAAAAAAGCTGTCATAATTTGTAAAGCGCAATACTTTTGAAGACTCCCCGATATTCCGATGAAGGAATACCGGGAAATCCGATTGATGTTTTAATGTAAATGATTAAATTTCCGGATGTTGCAACTTATCCGTGTCGATGCCGTATGTTTTCAGCAGTTCGATCATGAAATTGTATTTTTGCTTGATCCAGTCGATACCGGTTTTTCCGTCCACTCTCCCGTCATCGGCATCCGCATACACCCGGCTGAACAATCCGACAACAGAGGGATTGTTATCCTGTGAACCTATTGCCACCGGTTCTGCGTTCAGGATATCCAAAGGCACCATTGCCAAATTCAGGAAAGCCATAAAGTCGTTCATGCGCGATTGGGTGATATTCCCGTTCACCAATGTAGTATTTGTCAAGAACCCTCTTTTAAACAGATTCTCCCCTTGCAAAGATGCGTAAGTATAAATATGACCTGTTAGCATAAAACCGTTATCATACTCGAATACATCATTCTCTTTCAAGATGGACATAAACGCATCATTCAAGTCTTTGGAAAAATAAAGTTTGTCATTCGGTTTGATCGTATCGTAATCCGTACTCGCCCAATTGACAGCCAAGCGATTAAAGCTACGATAAACATTTAATTTTGTCGTATCGCGAATGGTAATCGCTACACCGTTTTCATATTTTGTACCGACCGTGACCACTTTCCCCAAATTGGAACAAATCAAAAAACGGAGCGGCATATAATTTTTCAAATACTCCTCGGGATAAATTTTAAAACAGCACTTCTCGCACATGTCCAACACTTGCCCCACGTAATTGGGGTCGGCTTGTTTCCCGCATATCTCTCCGGTAGCTGTAGCCACGTAGACAAAATCTTCATCGTCCTGCAGAAACTCCGACCATGACATACTATTCCAAAAAAGATCCTTTTTCCCGAATTCATACAGGATATAAAAACCGTACTTTGTATTATAATCCACGATTTTGGAGTCGTAATCATGATCCCCCTGGGGCAATTTATAAAACGTCTCTTCCCCTTCCGATGGGGTGAGTTCATCCTCGTCATTACATCCTGCCGCCAAGGCAAGCACCAACAATAAATAAATCCACTTCATAACGTTAATATTGGTTTTGTCTTAAATTACTATTCTTTTCCAAGGCTACCCGCGGTATGGGCAAAGCATAGCGGGGATCGTTTGCTTCCAATACATATTTGCTCTTGTTCGATTCCTGGTAGAAGAACTCATGCTCGATCCGGGGCATTCCCGTGCGACGCATATCGAACCAGCGGAAGTTGCCTTCCCAGCAAAGTTCCCGGCGGCGTTCTCGCAGACAGAGGTCCAACAGCTCCTGGGGGGAAGCGAAATCGCTCAACTGTTTCTCGATGCAATCTCGAATCCGGTTGCTCCGCAATAGGTTCAGGTCATCCAAGCCCTTCTGTCCGGCAACGACATCGCCATTCTCCGCATATTGGCGGATATAAGCCTCTGCCCGGTTCAGGTACACCTCGCCCGTCCGGATGCCAGCGTAAGAGTCGATTGCTTTATAGATGCCGTTAATCCATTCTTGACGGACACCATTAACGTAGGCTATACCTCTTTGCAAATAACTTTTGCTGTGTGTTACGGTTGCCCGGATATCTTCCTCTTGCTCCGGATCGATGTCTTGCCCGTACAGATTCACCAGTTCGTCCGAAGGTAACCAAGGGCTTGGGTAAGGCCAGCCAAAGATTAGCTTGCTACCTGTTGGAGGTGTATAATGGCATGCCCACAAAATTTCATCCGGGCAATAACGGACACTCCATATTTTACCGTATCCGGTATAGTCCGGGAAATAAGCCAGGTTCTCGTTGGCTTTAAACACCGAATCGGCGTACTCGATACATTTGTCCCATTTTCCCATGTAGAGGTATGCCCGGGAAAGCAGCCCGTAAGCCGCCGGACCGTTCATCCGGTATAGCGTCAGGTTCTGCGGATTTGCCTGCATCAACCGGGCCCCTTCCGACAGGTCTTTTTCAATCTGCTCGTAGACGCCCGCCACCGTCCCGCGGGAAGGTTTCTCTTCCGTGACCCCGGATCTTAATTTCAAAGGCACTCCCGGGTTTTTCGCGGGATCCCCGTAAGTGTACGGCAGGGAGAAGAAATTCACCAAATGGAGGTAATAAAAGCCGCGCAATGCCAACGCCTCTCCCTTCAAATAGGCTTTCCGGTCGTCATCGCCTTGCATATCGTCCACGTAGTCCAAGGCGATGTTACACCCCTTGATCCGTTCGTACGGCAATGACCAATAATCCGTGTGTGCCTTCTCATCCTCGTCCCCTTCGTCAAACATGGTGACATCGTAACAGAATATTCTGCGCCACGTCTCTTTTAGGTTTTTAAAAGCACCTGCAGTAGATGCTTGATTCTCGTCGTATAGACCGCATTTTACCTCATCCGTTAGAAAAGCGGTGATATAATTAAACATCTCCGACTCCGTTTCTGTCAGATAAGCCTCCCCTTCTAAGATTTTTTCCATATCCGAAACGGTTGAAGGGCGTATCTGGTTCTGGCTGGTCTCTTCGAGAAAATCGTCACACCCGAAAACCGCCAAAGCTACAAGTATATATATGAATTTTTTCATAGGCTTTATTACAATGATTTTTAAAAACTAAGACTGATACCCAACGAGTAATCGTGACTCATCGGTTGGTTGCCCAAAGCTACTTCCGGATCCCTGCCCAAGAAATCCTTGCTCCGGATCTGGAACGGGTTGGTCATGGAGAATGAAACCGAAAGGTTTTGCAGGAAACGGGGCAATTTGGCGGGCGGAAGGGTATAAGCCAGCTGGATCGAGCTGCAACGGATGAACCAAGCGTCCACGACCCGCACATTGGATTTGGCATACAATTCATACGGTCTCAAACGGGTGCCGACAGCCACGGGAACATTTATCGGTTGGGCACTGGAGGAAATATTCGGCAACGAGGGAACCGTGGTCGTATTCTCGTCACCCGGTTTCCGCCAGCGTTTCAGCCATTCAGTCGACATATTGTACTCTTCGCCCGGTATGGACTCGTAATTGGAAGACATCGGCGCCATGAAGGATTTGTTTCCGAAACTGAAATACAATCCGCTGGTCAGGCTCAAGGTTTTGTAGCGCAAGGTAAACGACATCCCGCTGGTGAAATCCGGATCCATTTTCCCGGCATAGTCCATGTACAGGGTGGCGTCCGACGCAGCTGCATCCAGATCGATTCCCGTGAGGTCGAATTGCGGTCCCCCGTTCTTGGGATTCAAACCCGCGAATCGAAATGCCCAGAAGCTGGATACGGCGTATCCCTCTTTGTTCAGGTTCCCGGCGGCGGCTTCCTGCCATCTGCCATTCGGTTCGAGGGTAGAGTTGATTTTATTGTTTATCTTACCGAAATTGAATCCCAAGGTAAGCAACCAATCCTTGCTCCGCCACGGGGTGAAACTGATCGTAGCATCCCATCCGGAGTTTTTCATCTCCCCGCCGTTGATGGCGCGGGAAACGATACCGTTTTCCAGAGGCACCTCTTGTTGCACCACCATGTCGGTGGTCTTCTTGGAATAGTATTCAAACGATCCCAGGATATGGTTTTTGAACAGGCTGAAATCCGTACCCAAGTTAATGCTCTGCACCTTTTCCCATTTCAATCCCGGTGCCGGCAACGTGGGCACTTTCAGCGTGTATCCACCACCAGTTATAGCCGGATTGGCAGTAATCGTGGCGATCAGATCTGGACTGACGCCGTTAGCCACGTTCCCCTGGAACCCGTAGGTGAAGCGGATGTTCATGTCGCTCAATAAATCTTGTCCTTGCAGCCAATGTTCCGATCCCACGTTCCAACGGACCCCGAGAGCCCAGATGGGGCGGAAACGGGTGCTTTTATCTTGTCCAAACTGGTTGGAGGCGTCTGTGCGCACGCTTACGTTCACGGCATAACGGTTGTCATACATGTAAGACAAAGCCGTGTAAAAGGAGACGTTATTCGATTTCGTCCGGGTCAGTTTGGGTTGGTTTTTCAAATAGGGATTGGTGTATACGACCATTCCGTTCCCGGTTCCCTCTGTCCGGTATTCGGGTAGATTGACAAAGATATGTCCTTTATCGGGCAGATAACCGTAATTAGTTTGATTGAAACTGGAGGTGGAGCCGCTACGCATCTCTTGCCCGAGCATGGCAGAAAAAGAGTGTACCTCGTTGAACACCTTCGTGTACTCCAGTTGGTTTCTCCAACCCCAATTTTCACTACTGTTTCTCAGTTCGGTCATTTCACCGCCCACCGGCAACCAGGAGTTGTTATAGGCATCACTGCCCTCGGCTACCGCTTCAAAGTCGTATTGCCGGATAACAGCGATGTGATTCGACTGTTCCGTGTAGTAAGTTTCCCCATGAGTCGAGTTGTAGCCGTAAGAGAAGGTCGTATTGAAATTCAAATCATCCCGAATCTTCCAGCGTAACGAGAAATTGGCATTTACGTTAGAAGTCGTGTTTTCGTTGCTACTATTGCGCAACTCATTCAGTACATTAAATTCATACCCGTTCGTTGCCTTGTAGAAGAAATATTTCCCGTCTTCGTTGTAGGCTCTCAAGGCACGGTTGGTCGAGGTGGCATACCCGTAGGGATCCCCCCCGACAAATGCAGAAGTCTTTGAAACACTTCCGTTCAAACCGACATTGAAGGTCACGCGGTTCCACATGGTGGTTGTCAAATTCAGGTTTCCCGTGTATTGCTCCTGGTCGTTCCCGATAGCGGTATTCTGCGTATTGTTGTACCCGAAGGAGGCACGGTAAGTGGCTTTGTCGCTTCCGCCCGAGATACTGACATTATGACTGTGGCTGAAAGAATTACGAAAAAGAAGATCAAACCAGTCTGTGTTATTCGTTTCCAGCTCGCGTACCCCTTTGCTAAATTCTTCCAGGCTGATCTCCCGGCGCTCGAACGCAAGAGCCAAGCCCAAGTATCCCATTTTCTGGTCCGAGCCCAGCACCAGTCCGTTCTCGTAAGCCTCGCGGGATACATCCACGCGTTCCTTGGAGTTCATCAACTCCATCCGGTTGTAATTCAAACGGGGAGTAAGCGACATATTGGCATTATAGTTCACGGACATACGCCCTTTTTCTCCCTTTTTTGTATTAATGACAATCACGCCATTGGCGGCTTTCGTTCCGTAGATGGCGGTAGAGGATGCATCTTTCAGCACGGTGATGTCTTCGATGTCGTTCGGATTCAACCAAGAAATGGCACCTCCCACGAAGTCTTTAATCATGTCCGTGTTATCCGGGTTCAGGTTGGTCAAGTCATTGGATTTGAATGGAAGCGGGTCCTCCTGTATCACGCCGTCCACCACCCATACCGGTTCGGCGCTACCCAATAGAGTGGACGTTCCGCGTACTCTCACCCGCTGGCGGGTTCCAGTCAAGCCGCTCCTATTCATGACTACCATCCCGGGAATCTTTCCCTGCAAAGCCTGCTCTAGGGTTTGCGTACCGGTCAACACTAAATCTTCTGCTTTCACGTAACTGGTAGATCCTGCCATGGAGCGTTTTTTCACGGTCTGGTAACCGGTGACCACCACCTCATCCACCACTAGGGCATCTTCCTCCAAAATAACGGTCAGTAATTTCTGTCCCTTCCACACAACCGTTTTCGTTTTCATCCCGACAAACGAAACGACAAACGTCACGGTATCCTTGAACGTGGAATAGGAGAACTCGCCATTGACATTGGTTGCCACACCGCTCTTCGTGTCCTTCTCCATGATGGTCACCCCGGGTAACGGCTCCCCTTTAACATCTTTCACCACGCCCTTGATCACCGTCAGCTTTCTTGCCGGCTTCTCATCATCCTTCACCCGAATAACCACTAAACGTCCGTTAATCTCGTAAGTCAACTTCGTGTCGGCAAGACAAATATCCAACACCTCTTTCAGATCGGCTTGCTTCACGTCGATATGAACAGATGAGACACGATCCACATCCTCGATAGAATACAAGAAAGTAAATTCCCCTTTCTGTTCGATAATCTTGAACACGTTCTCCAATTTCCCGCCTGACATTGAAATATCATATTTCGCCGTCTGCGAATAAACGCCTGCCATGCTTTGCAAGACACTCACCATTAATAGTAATACTGTCACTTTCATTTTTAACAGATTAAATTGCAACTTTCTTTTAACGAGAAAGTCTAATCCTCGTTTTTTTTTCATAGATTTGTCTGTAATTATTAAAGTTAAACGTCATTGTTGGCTTGTTGGCGCAAGCAAACAGTTATGAAACTCTAGGCAGGGACGTGTTGGCGCACGTCCTTGTTTTTTATCTCAATCTCACTATAATTTTCTTTTCATCGACGGCAAAAGACACTTTACCCGTCTTTTCCAGCATTTTCAATGTTTCCGAAATATCCGCAAAACGCTCCATGATTCCCGAGAACACGATATCCTTCGCCCCTGCCTGCTCGTAGAACACCGTCACGTTATACCAGCGAGCGACGTCATCCAATATCGATTCCAAGCGTTCGCGCCGGAATACAAATTGTCCCTTCGTCCATGCCCGATACGCCTCGGCATCCACTTCCCGTATTTCCAGACTATCTTTTCCCACGAACAAATTAGCTTGTTGGTTCGGTTCCAATACAATCTTCCTTGCACCAGCCTCAACCTCAACCTTCCCGCTTACCAACGTTGCTGTCGTTCGCCCGTCCTCTTTAAATGATTTCAAATTAAAAGAAGTTCCCAACACGGTTACCTTCATCCCGTTCAAATCTACCACGAACGGCTTGTCCTCATCTCTTTTTACTTCAAAATAAGCCTCCCCTTCAAGACGAACGTGGCGTTCGTCCCCGACAAAAGCCACCGGGTAAGTCAACTTCGTCCCGGCATTCAACCACACCCGGGTTCCGTCAGCCAATGTCACGTTAAACTCGCCACCCCTGGGTATTTCCAGTACATTCATCCTCTCCTCTTTCATCCCTGCTTCCGATTGATAAAACAAAGCTTCATTCACCTGTTCGATCCTTCCGGACAAACTATCATCCACGATCACACCATTCCTTCCCCCCAAAACAACTTTTTTACCCTCTTCCAAATGCAAAATAGCCTTTCGTTCGCCTGGAGAAATCACGGCGACAGTTTTCACGTCCTCATGTTTCCCCTTATGCCCTGACATCGTGCCCATAAACCAACCCGCCACAATCAACACGACCACAGAAGCCGCATATCCCATCCATCGCCACGATAGATTTCGCCGCCGGGGAGCAATCTGTTGCTCGATACGATTCCACACTTGTTCCCGATGAATTGCCCGGTATTCCTCGTAACTCCGGCTCAACGTGCTGCCTTTCGACAACTCGTCAAATACCTGCCGGTTAAAATCAGACTCATCCAACCAATCCCGCAACTCCCGTTGTTCTCCTTCGGTAGCGATTCCGACTTTATCCTTGTAGATTAAATCCGCTATGTGAATATACTTCTTCGTCATTTTTGTTGTTTTTACATCCATAAAACAACCAAAAAAAGAAAACGGGTAGTGGAAAAACGAAAAAAAATCATTCGTCAACACCTGCTCTACCGATTCGCTACCCCAAAAACCAACCATGAACCAATCATAAACGAAGCATGAACGCAAATTTACGTTCATGCTTCGTTTATGATTGGTTCATAATTGGTTTATATCCGCAGGAAGCAGTAGAGAAAAGGTAAAGTAATCCCAGTTTTTCACACGAGAAACAACAAGTAAAATTTATCTTTCAACTTATCACGCAGCAACTGGTAAGCATTTTTCTTGTGAAATTTCACCGTGTTCAATGAAATTTTCAATTCATTGGCAATTTCCTGATTATCCAGACCTTCCAGATGAAGCAAGCATACTTTCCGGGCGTGTTCCGGCAGGCTGTCGATAGCCGAGAAAATTAACCGGCGAGTTTCTTCCTCGATCACGGATTTCATGTAATAAAGTTCGGAATCTTCCTCTTGAAGGACATCATTCATGTACTCCTGTTCCACCTTACGGTGTTTCAACACGTTGAGGGCTTTATTCCGCACCGTGGTATAAAGATAAGCCTTAATCGAGATTTCGTCCGGGAATTCCAACCGATTTTCCCACAAAGCTAGAAAAGTGTCCTGAACCAATGATTCGCATTCTTCTCGCTCCTTCAAATAACGATCGGCAAAAAGAACCAAGGAATTAAAATACTGATTGAACACCTGCTTAAACTCAAGACGTGTTCCATTCTTCAATATAATACTGTAATTCCTATTCATAAATACATCCAACATTCACTACTTCAAGAAGCAAAGATGCAAATAAATTCGGAGAAAACAAATTACCCCTGACAATATCATTTCAACACCAACGGCACCCGCTTCCGGCAGATAATCCCATTCGAGGTGATTCCTTCCACGATAACCGAATACTTTCCGTACGTATCCGCCGTGTAGAATGACACGCTTGCCGGATTCTCCCGATCTATGGTTATGACAGGTTTCCAGTAAATCGTAGAACGTTCATCATAGCGGTTATCCTTTCGCACAGAGTCCACGTCATATTTCGGCACATAGAACTCATCCGGAACTTGGAAACCCAATAATTTAAAAGGCAACACGTTCGGGCGTCCCAAGGGCTTCGGAGTCCATCCCGGTTCCGCAGAAATAATCAAAACCCCATTCGCCCCCCGATCGCCAAAAAAGATTTGTCCCTGCATACGATCCAACAAGGAGATATTCCGCAAGGCGCCTACCGGGATTAACCGGATTTGATCCATCGGTTCCTCGAAATCGTTCACCAAAATATAAAGCTTACGCCCAAAATGCTTGAAACAATCCTCACCCTCATCGTCTTTCTCGAAAGTGACACCGGGTAACAACTGGATGATCTGGGTTATATCCATCACCCCGTTCTCGGCAATCTTCGCGGAGTCCAACTGATGATATGCCAAATTATCATAGAAAGAATAGGATTTCTTTATTTTCCGCCGCACAACTTGCACCTCATCCAACACGTATATTTTCTCCCCGTTCTCGTAGTAATAATTCAACCCGTGCCGCTTGTAGAATTCCTCCTCTTTCTTTTTCTCCTGCATATTGTACGGCAAGTCGTAAACGGGAGGAAGAAACTCGTCCTCGTCCACTCGCACGGTAACCCCCCGGCGTCCTTTGGCACTCAATGCCTGTACCAAAAAACTCGTGCTATCGTGGAATGCGATCCCGTTAACCACGAAATTTCCCGTCTCGTCAGTCTCCACCATCCGGCAAAGCCCGTAATTGGAAATCAGTACGATATTTGCCCCTTTCGACTTTTTCCCCCAGAAATTATTCACCCGCCCGGACACGATTTGCCCGATCTCCAACGGGAATTTCAATACGGCAAATTCTCCCTTTGCAATCTTGGATATATCAAAACGAGTCCACCCGTGAGTCATCATCACGAGATCAAGATGAGCGTCGATCTCCGGCGTCGTGTCATTGAAATAATAAGCCGGATTGTCGATATACCCCTTCAAATCCGAAGTCAACAGCAAATTAGACAAAATGTTATCTTCCAATGAATCCTGTACCACTTTCTCGTCATCTGTTACAGATATGGAAAAAGAACCGTCCAAATATCCCTTGAAAGGAGCATCGAAATCAATTTCCATTTTCACTAACTCCCGGCTAACATAAGTCGGTTTATTCGTGGTAATTTTCAACTCGGGACGCTGTTTGAATTTCCGGAAAAACAAGCGTTGGCTATACACGTTCGCCTCCTCGTCCATCAACACAATATGCGAGATTCCCTCGGGAATCATGCTCATATTGATGCTTCCTTTTGTCAACCCGTTTACCCGATTGGAACCGATAAGCATACCGCGACAATGTATCACGGCATACAATTCTTTCGGCAATCGGGCATTTTGGGCTTTGATAACCCGGTAGTGCAACATGGAATCCTGTCCGACAAGCGTGACTCCCCACCCGTCATCGGAAACCTTGGGCAGATCAAATCGTTTCTTCACTCCATCTTCCGTTTTCATGATGGCATAGAACTTCTTGCCCGGGTTCACGGGAATTCTGAAACATCCCATTCCGTCGTGTTGAGTTTCGATCTCGGCAATCGCCACGGAATCCTGATACACCTCGCCACTGGCATGAACGGCTCGCCCGTCTGCCCCGATAGCTTTAAACGCTACTTTTTGCCAATTATCCGATAATAAAGAACCGCCTTCTGGAAAAAACTGCACGTCAAAATCCCGCAAATGAGACGGGATATGAATATATCGTTTAAAAGGGAAGGGACGCCCTTCCGGGAATTCCACCTCAATCGTCTTCATCGTGGTATCTATTTTCACCTCGAATTTCCCCTCTTTATCCGTCCGGGCATTCTTCTTGGAATAAGCATCTTTCTTGATTCCGGCGATATACGTCAGCAACACCCGGTCATAAGGCTCCCCGTCGGCGTCTAACAAACGAATGGTCGCCGTGTAACTATTCTCCCGGTTTTTCGTGTAGGTCACGTCCGTCCATACCTTGGAATCCTCCGGGTTAATGACCCGTATCTTCTTCTTGAACAGGAAATCTTCTCCTTGATTCTGCATATAATAAGTATATCCCCGCAGGCAATAATCGCCTTGTTGCAAATCTTTCGGGATATTTACCTGACCGTAGAAACAGGAATCACGTTCCACCACCTTTACTCGTTGTATCACGGAATCCCGGCGATCCACCAGATCGACATACGCGTAACGACTGTACACCATCGGTTGAAGCCCCGCGGCGTGCACGAGATACCCCCGGAACCAGATTTTTTCGCCCACGTTGTAAACACTTTTATCGGTATGCAAATACAACTTTTCTTGTTGTAATTCCCGAAGTTGTGCCGTCAAATTTCCCAATAATTGCTTCTCGAACGGGGACAATTCTTTAAACGCGTAAATAAGTAAAATAATTCCCACAAAGACCACGACTTTTTTCATAAACCTGTCAGATAAAATTATTTATTCCTTTTAAACAGACTTCTCAACACGTCAGCCAAATCATCCAGGCTATCACGTGAATCGGCGTGAGGCATACTCTTCAGCGCTCCTAACTCTTGCTCCCCGATACCGATTTGCATCGGATAAATCAAAATACAGCTATGCTTGTTGAAATACTTGTTCAGATAGGTCGGGATCATCGCCATATTCCTCACGTAAGAGGGATAAGTCCGACGGCTCATTACGATCATCAGAGCATCGTTTTCCTTCACGTCCCGGGAAATAATCAAGAAATCATCCCAACTGGCAAACTCGTTAAATTCAACTTCTACCGGATGTTTCGAATTCACTTCCCGCAACACGGACAAAACCGATTCATCTGCATAAAATATAATTTTACTGCTCGAATTCTTGGCAATATTCCAGATCCGTATTACCCAGTACGGGAACCCAATCTCCCGTTCCGCACGGGAAGGCACGACCACGATATATCGTTTTATCGTTGACAAGGGTTGAGTGGGACGATACACTAAAGTCGTGGTCGCACATTTCGACAGCACCCGATCGGTCAAATTCCCCAGGAAGGTATCCGATATTTCCCCTTCCTTGCGGAGCCCCAACACAATATCCGTAATTTTGTGTTCTTTCGTGGCATTCTTGATACCGTTCACCACATCATCATCATAACGCAACGAGGTCTCCAATTTATTGTCTGTTGCCGCTGCCGCCTTGGAGGCTTTCTCCAACAGCATATTCGCCTTCTTCTCTGCCGTCGGGTCGCCCACGTCTGCCTTGATTACATTCAATGCAGTCATTACAGCCTTCGCTTTCTTCGATTTAATCGTCACGGCTAGATTTATCAACTCTTCCACATTCTCGCTATTGCTTAACGGAATCAATATTCGGTCTTCCTCTTCATCGTCATTATCCAACTCGTCTCCCGCAAACTCAGCCAACGCCACTTCCTGCGCCCCTTTCTGCGTGGCAAAGGAAGCCACGATACAAGTTACCAAAATCATCACGATAGTCCCGTTCAACACGCTCTCGTTCAACAGACGAATAGGTTCGCCTTCCGGCGTCGTCCCTAAAATCACGTTATAACCGACCAACACGGCTGCCAATGTCGCAGCAGCCTGGGCATTGCTCAATCCGAAAATCAGCGTTCTTTCCGAACTCGTGAATTTAAAATTCTTTTGAGCCAACCATGCCGGAATAAATTTAGCGATTGTGGCAACAATAGTCATGACCACCGCAACCCATATTGAAGTCAAATCATTAAAGAACACGTGAAAGTTCACCAACATTCCCACTCCAATCAAGAAAAAAGGGATAAAAAGCGCATTCCCCACAAACTCAATGCGATTCATCAGGGCGGAGGTATTCGGGATCAAACGATTCAACGCAAGTCCCGCAAGAAATGCCCCGATAATCGCTTCCAATCCGGCAGCTTCCGCCAAGAATGAAGCAAAAAAGACCAGTCCCAACACAAAGATGAACTGCCCCACACGGTCGTCATACCGCTTGAAGTACCATCGTCCCACGACAGGAAAGCCCCACAAAACCACGAATGCAAACAAAACGGTAGAAACACCCAAACGAATCCAGAAGCCTTGTGTCAATTCACCCGTGGACATTCCCACGATCACCGCCAACACAAGCAACGCGAGCAGGCAGGTGACCACCGTCCCTCCGATCGTGACGTTGACCGCCCTATTCTTCGTGATACCATATTTACTGACAATCGGGTAAGTCACCAGCGTATGGGAAGCAAACATACTCGCCAGCAATATGGAAGTCGGGTAAGAAAAATCCAACAAGAAAACTCCCGCAAAAGTTCCCAAGACCATCGGGATAAAGAATGTGTACAAACCGAAGATCAGACTTCTCTTGCTGTTCTTCTTGAAATCCGCCATATCTATTTCCAGACCGGCAACAAACATGATGTACAACAATCCTACCGTACCGAACAACACAATACTACTATCCCGATCCATGACATGCAAACCGTAAGGACCTATCACGGCTCCGGCTATAATCAACCCAACAATATCCGGAATCCGGAAACGATGCAGCAAAAGGGGTGCGAACAGAATGATAAAAAGGATTACAGAGAAAATCAACACGGGATTGGTCAACGGCAGTGTAATACTCAATATATTCTGATAGATCATAAGATTGAATTTTAATTCTTAGCATTACAAATTTATTCTTTTTTAATGAAGAGAGAATTAAAAAAAGATAAATTTGTAGGCAAAATCATCAAAACTTATAAAAATAAAACGATTCATGAGAACTCTCGTTAGCCTATTCCTGTTAATATCACTACTTTACTCGTGCCAAGAGGAAAGTAGAAAAAAACAACCCGTGGACTGGGTTGACCCTCAAATCGGCTCCGTGCATTGCCGATGGTTTTTCTACACGCCTGCCGCCCTCCCCATGGGAATGGCAAAACTAGCCCCGACAACGAACGCTTACGGGAGTTACGGAAGTTGGTTGCCTTGCGGCTATGACGACCGTCATTCCTCGATTGAGGGGTTCGCTCACTTCCATGAATTTCAAATTGGAGGAGTCGTGACTATCCCGACCACGGGTACGCTGAAGACGCTCCCCGGTTCCCTCGAGAATCCGGACGAGGGGTATCGTTCCCGTATTGACAAAAAAACAGAATACGCAACGCCGGGATATTATTCTGTAAACCTCACGGATTACAATATTAAAGCGGAACTCACGGCAACAACCCGCACTGGGTTCCACCGCTACACATTCCCGGCATCCGCCGAAGCCCGCATTTTGTTCGACATCGGTCACAAACAAGGCGAAAGTGCCACAGTAACAGATGCCGAAATAACCTATCACCCGGAAAACAACGAAGTAACCGGATGGGTCGAGAATTACCCGATTTACGCTACCTTTTGCCAGCCCAACGGGAAAGTTAAAATTTACTTTGCGGCGAAAATAGACAAGAAGCCGGAATCTGTCGGTACATTTATCAACGACAAGATCAGTGAGAACACAAACACGACGCACGGTGTAGGATGCGGATTATTCTTGAACTTCTACACAAAAGAGCGGGAACAAATCCAAATGCAAATGGGGTTATCCTACACGAGTATCGAAAACGCCCGTAATAACCGGGAAACGGAAGCTGCAAACAAAACATTCGACGACGTGAAAAATAGCGCCCGCAACACATGGAACAAAATGCTGGGACGCATACAAGTCGAGGGAGGCACAAATGAAGACAAAACTAAATTTTACACCGGATTGTATCACGCTTTGCTCGGCAGAGGCATTTCCAATGATATCAACGGACAATTTATCCAACACGATAGAACCATCGGACAAATTCCATTGGACGAAAAGGGGCAACCTCTTTACTCGCACCACAACACAGACGGAATGTGGGGAGGTTTCTGGAATCTCACCCAAGTATGGACGCTTGCCTACCCCGAAATCTATTCCGGTTACGTGAAATCCAATCTCGACTTTTATAAAAATTCCGGTTGGTTACACGACGGAGAAGCCGCAGGAGTTTACACGAACGGGGTACAAACCAATTTTCAAGGATTAGTCATTTGCGCGGCGTATCAAGCCGGAATCCGGGATTTCGACATCCCGAACGCTTGGGATGCCGTGCGTAAAAACGAACTGGAATACATCGGCAGGGACATGGGCAACGGGAAATACGATAACGAGTACTTTATCAAAGGTGGTTACGTGCCTTTAAAAGATTATCACTACCCCAACGGCTGGACATGCAATTTCGGGGCATCCCACACGTTGGAATACGCTTTCAGTTGCTATGCCGCAGCTCAACTAGCAAAAGCCCTGGGCAAAACAGCAGAACACGACACGTTAATGCATTACTCGTACGCATACAAAAAACTTTTTGACCCGGAAACGAAATATATGCGCCCACGAGAAGAAAACGGCACATTCATGCAAGATTTCGACCCGATGAAAGGCTGGAAAGGCTTCCAAGAGGGGAATGCCGCTCAATACACGTGGTATGTTCCCCACGACATAAAGGGGCTGATCGACCTCATGGGTTTGGAACTATTTAATGAAAGACTTGAAAATACTTTTACAGAATCCCGCCATACATTTTTCGGCGGAGGGAAAGAAATTGACAGTTTCTCGGGAGTCGAAAAATTGTATAACCAAGGGAATCAACCTTGCTTGCATGACGCATGGTTATTTAATTACTCCGGGAAACCGTGGTTAACTCAATTATACACACGCTTGATTTGTGATGAATTTTACGGGGTAACACCTGAACACGGTTACGGATACGGGCAGGATGAAGACCAGGGACAATTGGGAGCCTGGTACGTGCTGGCAGCCATGGGCTTGTTCGACGTGCAAGGCGGAACAAACATCACGCCCTCCTACCAAATCGGCAGCCCGAAATTCAGCAAGATCACGATTAAACTAAACCCTAAATATTATTCCGGCAAAGAATTCGTGATCGAAACGGAAAATAGTGCCCCGGAAAACTATTACGTTCAATCCGCCACACTAAATGGGAAACCGCTGGAAGATTGCTGGTTTTATCGCAAAGAAATCATGAAAGGCGGGCATTTGAAACTGAAAATGGATTCCGTTCCCAACACCCGTTGGGGGATTGCATCCATGCCACATTCCAAGGATTAAAAATAGAGGCGTCCCGATGGAACGCCTCTATTTTCAATATTATCAACTGATACTTTATTTCACTTCCCAAACATCACCGCTGTTCAATAAATCTTCAACACAATGAATCGGTGATTTTGCTTTCACGTCTTCAATTTGTCCTTCCAAAGCATCATTGTAAGTTACACCTTCCACATCGCGGATCACACCTAATGCCACGGGATATTCCGGCGCTTTCATGTGTACCAGCATCCAATGTATAGAGGGATTTACGCTATGTGCATCATGTACCATAATGTCGTCAAGAGTGATTCCGTCTTTGCCGATCTCCACAACTTTCAACTTTCCGGCTTTCATATCGAACATGATACCTTTATCTTTATTCTTTCCGAAAACCATCGGTTCGCCGTGCTTCAAAATCAACTGACGATCCTCTTTCATCTCTTTATCAGTAATAGCAGAGTGAGCCCCGTCGGCAAAAATAACGCAGTTCTGAAGAATCTCCACAACAGCGGTTCCTTTATGACGCACCCCCGCCTCTATCACTTCAGCCGTCAAATTGATATTCATATCCAACGAGCGGGCAAAGAATTTTCCTTGTGCACCGATTACCAATTCCCCCGGGTTAAACGGAGTTTCGATCGTTCCATAAGGAGAAGTTTTCGTCTTAGTTCCCAATTTCGTGGTCGGAGAATACTGTCCTTTCGTCAAACCGTAAATCTCGTTATTGAACACTAAAGTAGTAATATCAATGTTCCGGCGGATAGCGTGAATAAAGTGATTACCCCCGATAGCCAACGCATCACCGTCACCGGAAACTTGAAGAATATTCAATTTCGGGTTAGCACTCTTTGCCCCGGACGCGATAGCGGCAGCACGCCCATGAATCGTATGGAATCCATACGTGTTCATGTAGTAAGGGAAACGGGAAGAACACCCGATTCCGGAAATAACTGCCCACGATTCTTTCGGGTACCCCAATTCAGCCATGGCTTTCTGCACGGAGTTAATGATACCATGGTCACCGCAACCCGGACACCAACGAATCTCTTGGTTGCTCTTAAAATCTTTCGGTGTATATTGTTCTGCCATGATTATTTTCCTAATAATTCGGTTATTTTTTCTTTCAACTCAACTACCGTGAAAGGTAATCCAGCTACTTTGTTATACTGATAATAAGTGTAATGCGGGAATTTAGCTCTCAAATATTGAGCAAATTGCCCCAAGTTCAACTCGCAAACGATGATCTTCTTGAATTTACCGAGTACCTCGTCCGTGTTCTTCGGAAGCGGATTGATAAAGTTGAAGTGAGCCAAACTTACATCCTGTCCCTCTTCTCTCAATTCACGAACAACCGAGTACAAGTGACCGTAAGTACCACCCCATCCAACAACAAGCACGTCGCCACCATTCTGGTTCCCGAAGATTTCTTGTTGCGGAATATAGTCAGCTATTTTAGCCACCTTAGCATCACGCAAATCCGTCATCACCTGATGATTCTCCGGCACATAGCTAATCTCTCCAGTAATATTTACTTTCTCCAAACCGCCGATACGATGTTCCAATCCTTTCGTGCCCGGTAAAGCCCACATTCTGGCTAAAGTTTCCGGATCACGTGCATAAGGTTTGTAATCATCACCTTCTTTGGCTACTCTCGGCGTAATAGCCGGGAAATCTTTCAGAGAAGGAATTTTCCAAGGTTGAGCGCCGTTTCCAAGATAACCATCCGTCAACAAAACAACCGGAGTCATATGTTCAATAGCTATTTTAGAAGCCCAAAAAGCATAATCAAAACAATTTCCCGGGGTACTTGCAGCAACTACCGGCATAGGGCTTTCACCATTACGTCCGTAAAGAGCTTGCAATAAGTCAGATTGTTCTGTTTTCGTGGGAAGACCGGTAGAAGGACCTCCACGTTGAACATCAACGATAACCAAAGGCAATTCAGCCATAACTGCCAAACCGGCAGCCTCGCTCTTCAAGGCAAGACCGGGTCCCGAGGTTGTTGTAATAGCCAAATTCCCAACGTAACTTGCACCGATTGAAGTACAAATTCCGGCAATCTCGTCCTCTGCCTGATAAGTCTTAACCCCCAAGTCGCGTCTTAACGCCAACTCTTGCAAAATATCCGTTGCCGGAGTAATAGGGTAAGAACCGCAGAACAAAGGCAAATTAGCCTTTTCAGCAGCAGCCAAGAATCCCCATGCCGTAGCTTTATTTCCGGTGATCGTACGATAGCGCCCTTTCTCGATTTGAGCGGGAGCCACATTGAAATGCACTGCCAGCGCATGAACATTAGAAGCGTAATTAAATCCGCTTTCCAACACTTTCACGTTAGCTTTAGCGATTTCCGGCTTTTTAGCAAACTTCTGATTGATAAAATCTCTCGTGTGATCTACCGTACGATCGAACATCCAGTAAATCATACCAAGAGCAAACATATTCTTACATTTAACGATAGACTTTTGATCCAGGCCACTGTCTTTCAAAGCTTCTTCCGTCAAAGTTGTGATCTTTACAGGAATCACGTTATAATCTTGCAAACCAACATCTTCCAGCGGGTTTTCTTTATACCCGGCTTTCTCGATATTCTTGTCATTAAATGCATCTAAATTCACGATAATCGTCGCACCCTTTTTAGCCCAACGCAAGTTGGCTTTCAGCGCAGCAGGATTCATCGCCACAAGCACGTCAGCAAAATCACCCGGCGTCTTTACCGGATTATTTCCAATATGTACCTGGAAACCAGAAACACCACCTACTGTACCTTGCGGGGCACGAATCTCAGCAGGATAATCCGGAAACGTTGATACACCGTTTCCAAATAAGGCTGCAGCATCCGAGAACTGCGAACCCGTTAATTGCATTCCGTCTCCCGAATCTCCCGAAAAACGAATTACAATGTTCTTTTTGTCGATAACTTTTGTCTTTTCACTCATGACTTAGTTACTTGTTCTTTAATATTAGATTATAAATAATATACTATAATATCACACTGATTTTATGTTGTAAAACATGCGTAAAGGTAGCCAATACAAATATCTAAACAAGTTTGTATCAAGATTTTTTTCTTTTCAGATATTGCCTTGACAATCAAGACCAAACATGTTAAAAAACATATTTTTCAACCCATATAAAATAAAACCGTTCTAAAGAAGAACCGGTTTCCCGTCGTTTTTTTGTTACTTTCCCGTTACAGTTGAAAATTTAAATGAAGAATTTTCCTTTCAAAATGGAACAAATGCAGGGCAAAAATTGTATAAATAATAAGTTTTGTATAATTTTATCGAACAAAAGGTACATAATAACCTATTTAAAATAAGACATATTACCATGAAATATTACTTGATTCTTCTTTGCTTGGTAATAGGGATCGCAAGTTGCGGAAAGAAATCAAAACTCTCTGATTTTATTGAAAATCCCGACGATCAGAATCCTTACACGATCAGTTCCACTCACGTGGGCATCATTCAAAGAGGTACGAACATCAACCAATTGTACTCGCTATACCCCAAAAAACAAATCAAACTAATAAAAAACAAAGGCGGATTCTTCAATCAAGAATTTGACGATTACAACGTGTATGACCGGGACGGAATATTGCTATTCACAGCGACTCCGGAAGTTTCAGGGGATACCAGTTCATATATAAACCGGATCATTATCCGGGATACGATTTTCAAAACAGCCGAGGGCATCGGACTGAACTCCACGCTGGGAGAACTCCGGGACGCTTACCACAATATTCACTTTCTCCCTTCCTCGGGTGAGATCGTTGTTTCCGTTCCAAAAATCAGCACCAACTTCTTAATCAATAAAGCAAATCTGGATGATTCATGGTGGGATAATACGACCAATGACATCATAGAAAAAAACATCCCGGACAGTACACAAATAGACGGTGTCGTGGTATTCTGGAATACCAAAGAAGCCGCATCCAAAGTTCCTGCCGTGTTTACCGCAAACTTTTGGAACGAAATGTTAACTAAATTAATTACCTGGTGCGTGATACAACTACCCTCTATCGCTATTTTAATAGTACTCTTTGTTTCCTTGCTGCGAGCTTTGCGCTTCACGGTCAAAAAGATGAAAAAAATAGCCACCACCAAAGCCCACAAAGCAGCAGACATTGATGACGGAGAAGCAGAAAAACGTATCAACACACTCACGGGTATTATATATGGTATCGGAAAAATCTTCTTATGGGTCATCTTCCTACTGATACTCCTCGGTAAATTCAATATCAATATAGCTCCCATCCTCGCCAGTGCCGGTATTGTCGGCTTGGCAGTCGGTTTCGGGGCACAAGAACTTGTCCGGGATTTCATTTCCGGATTCTTTATCTTATTGGAAGACCAGTTACGAACCGGCGATTGGGCTGTTATCAACGGCACGGAAGGACTGGTTGAAAAAATCGAGTTACGAACCGTAACCCTGCGGGATAGCTCGGGAGTCGTACACATTTTCCAAAACGGAAAAATTGACACGCTTTCCAACATGACCAAAGAATGGTCTGCAATCGTGCTAAACATAGGCATTGCCTATAAAGAAGACACGGATAATGCCGTGGCACTCATGCAACAAGTCGGGGATGAAATGCTCAATGATCCTCAATACAAAGACATCATGCTGGAACCTGTATCCATCAGTGGAGTAAATGATTTCGCGGACAGCGCCGTGATGATTCGTCTTGTACTCAAAACCAAACCTATGCAGCAATGGGCTGTCGGACGAGAATATCGCCGAAGATTAAAGAAATTATTCGACGAAAAAAATGTCGAGTTCCCATTCCCATACCGTAGTATCACGTGGGGAGATAGTTCCAACCCCATCAGGCTAAAAATAGAAAAATCAGATTCGGATATTTCCGATATTCCAAAATAACTTCTATCTTTTAGTTTTTAACTTTAAACTTATATCGTATTATGGCCAGATTTCTAAAAGATCGGACAAAATCACAAGGAGCAGCACCCGGTTCACTCATTTTTATCGGGAAGCAAAAAATGACCAAAAACTCCATCCATGTCATACAATATACACAGGAAGGGGTCAAGGAATTTTTCCCCGAAACCATGAACGGCATCCACGATATGGTTTCCAATGATCATATGACATGGATCAATATCTCCGGTCTTCAGAATACAAGCCTTATTGCCGAAATGGGGAAGGCTTTCGATATCTCTTCCCTATTTTTGGAAGATATCCTAAACACAGACCAACGTCCCCGTTTCAGCGAGGAATCCGATCACCTGTATATCATTGCCAAAACATTCTACCTCGGAAATGAAGATAACGTGGTTCATATGGAACAACTCTCCTTTATTGCAGGTTCCCACTACCTTATCACCATACAGGAAACGGATGCCGATTATTTCAAAGATGTAAAGAAACGCCTTTATGACGGAAAAACCCGTATCCGCACCTTTGGAATAGACTATCTATGCTATGCCTTGCTGGACACACTCGTGGATAGCTATATTATCAATCTGGAAATACTGGGAGCCGCTATTGAAGAGAGAGGAAGGAATATTCTTGACTCTGACGCAAAAACAATAGAAGATCTTTATCATTTTAAAACAGAGTTATCTTATATACGAAAAAATGTTCGTCCTTTTAAAGAAGTAACAACCCGCTTCACGAATTGCGACTCCCCTTTAATCAACGAACGCACATTCACTTACTTGCATGACTTGGACGATCTGGTTCTACAAGCTCAAGAAGCCATAGAAATTTACTATTCCATGGTATCAGATCAAATAAACCTCTACCAAACCAATACCAGCAACCGCATCAATGATGTCATGAAAGTATTGACCATCTTCTCCGCCATCTTCATCCCCCTCACCTTCATCGCTGGCATTTACGGGATGAACTTTAAATATATGCCGGAACTCGATAACCCTCATGCCTACTTCGTTCTGTGGGGGATCATGATTGTTATCACGATCATCATGCTCCTTTATTTCAAACGAAAGAAATGGCTCTGACAATTACTAAGCCTGTCCTTGTGGTCCCATATCCAGCGGGAACATTGGTGCGCCGGGAGCACCACCTTCCGGCAGATTAATCTTCCCGTTATTTATTTCAAATTTACGGATATTATCCTGCAAAGCCAACATCAAACGTTTTGCGTGTTCCGGAGTCAAAATAATACGACTTTTCACGTCCGCTTTGGGCACTCCGGGCATGATACGAATAAAATCAACAATAAACTCGGACGTAGAATGAGAAATGATAGCCAGATTAGCATAAGTACCTTGCGCGACCTCGTGACTAAGCTCGATATCAAGTTGTTGTTTCTTTTCTTCCATAATATTAGATTATAGTTATAAAACAATAGAGGCACCTTTCGGCGCCTCTATCTTATTTTTATTTTTCAAGTCTCTCGAGGTCAGACTTAGAACCTACGATCATACTTCTAAATTCTTTCATACCCGTACCAACCGGAATCAAGTGACCGCAAATCACGTTCTCCTTCAATCCTTCCAACGGATCGACTTTACCATAAATTGCTGCTTCATTCAATACCTTCGTGGTTTCCTGGAATGATGCTGCAGAAATAAAGCTTGACGTCTGCAATGCCGCACGGGTAATACCTTGTAATACCTGAGCAGAAGTTGCAGGTACCGCATCTCTGGCTTCAATCACCTTCAAGTCACGACGTTTCAATTGTGAATTGATATCCCGCAACATACGTACAGAGATAATCTGTCCCGGTTTCACCCGATCCGAATCTCCGGCTTCAAGTACAACTTTCTTACCGTAGATAGAATCGTTCTCTTCCATAAATTCACTCTTGTCAACAACTTGATTCTCCAAGAATCTCGTGTCGCCGGCATCCTGAATCAATACCTTACGCATCATCTGGTGTACGATAATCTCGAAATGCTTATCATTGATCTTCACACCCTGCATACGATATACATCCTGTACCTCGTTCACGATATATTCTTGTACTTTAATCGGACCTTCGATATTCAAGATATCAATCGGGGTAATCGCACCGTCAGACAGCGGGGTTCCGGCACGCACGTAGTCATTCTCCTGAACCAATATCTGTTTTGACAGAGATACCAAGTACTTCTTCACCTCCCCGGCTTTAGAAGTCACGATAATCTCGCGGTTACCGCGTTTGATCTTACCGTAAGTAACCTCTCCATCAATTTCAGATACGACTGCAGGATTCGACGGGTTACGAGCCTCGAACAACTCGGTAACTCGAGGAAGACCTCCCGTGATATCGCCTGCTTTACCAACAGCCCTCGGAATCTTAGCGATTGTACTACCTGCCGTTACTTCAGCACCTTCTTTTACAACGATATGAGCGCCTACCGGTAAGTTGTAGCTCTTGATCGTGTTGCCTTCCTTATCATTGATACGAAGGGCAGGAGCTTTCATCTTATCACGGAACTCAATGATAATCATTTCTCTAAATCCGGTCGTTTCGTCAGATTCTTCCTTGTAGGTTTCACCTTCAATCAAGTTCTCCAACCCGATCGTTCCGGCAAATTCGGTAATGATCAAAGCATTGAACGGGTCCCATTCGCAAAGCAATTCCCCTTTATCGATTTCCTGTCCATCCTTCACGAACAATTTTGCTCCATAAGGAATAGCATGGGAAATCAATATAATATTTGTATTTTTATCCAGAATACGCAATTCCGTCAAACGTCCTACAACAACATCACACGTAGTGCCGTTATCCAGAACGTGTTCAACAGAACGCAACTCTTCAAATTCAACGTAACCATCGTACTTCGCTTTCAAAGAGTTCTCGCTGGAAATATTTCCAGCGGTACCTCCCACGTGGAAGGTTCTCAATGTCAACTGTGTACCCGGCTCTCCGATAGACTGTGCGGCAATAACCCCGACAGCTTCTCCCTTCTCAACCATACGGCTCGTTGCCAAGTTACGCCCATAACATTTAGCACATACACCTTTCTTCGCCTCACAAGTCAACACGGAACGAACTTCCACCCGCTCGATCGGAGATTTCTCGATAATATCTGCAATAACTTCCGTAATTTCATCACCTGAAGCCACGATCAACTCGCCGGTATTCGGATGGTAAATATCATGTACGGAAACACGTCCCAATATTCTTTCAGACAAAGAAGATACAATTTCTTCGTTATTCTTGATAGCCGAAATTGTGATACCCCTCAATGTACCGCAATCTTCCTCGGTAATCGTGATATCATTCGCCACGTCAACCAAACGACGAGTCAAGTATCCCGCGTCTGCTGTCTTCAATGCCGTATCCGCCAAACCTTTACGAGCACCGTGGGTTGAAATAAAGTACTCCAACACCGAAAGTCCCTCTTTAAAGTTTGCCAAAATCGGGTTCTCGATAATCTGAGCACCGGCAGCTCCTGATTTCTGCGGTTTTGCCATCAATCCACGCATACCGCCTAACTGACGAATTTGCTCACGAGATCCACGGGCTCCGGAATCCAACATCATGTAAATGGAATTGAATCCTTGGTCGTCTGCCGCCAACTGCTTCATCAAAGTAGAAGTCAAATTAGCGTTAACGTGCGTCCAGATATCAATAATCTGGTTATATCTTTCATTATTGGTGATGAATCCCATGTTATAGTTAGCCATCACCTCTTCTACTTGGTCATATCCCTCCTGCAACAAGTCTTGCTTGTTCTCGGGAACGATAACGTCACCCAAGTTGAATGACAATCCACCTTCGAACGCTTTACGATACCCCAAGTCTTTGATATCATCCAAGAACTTAGCAGTCACGTCCACACCGCAACGTTTGAACACGTCACCGATAATGTCACGCAAAGCTTTCTTCGTGATTAAAGTATTAATATACGGATAATTCTTCGGGGTAAACTGATTCAAAATCACACGACCGACAGTAGTCTTAATCATGTGTTTTATCGCATTACCATCCTTATCGACATCATCAATTTTTACTTCAATCTCGGCATGTAAATCCACAGCCCGTTCATTGAAAGCAATAATAACTTCCTCCGGGGCATAGAACTTCAAGCCTTCACCCTTCACGCCTTTCCTTGGTTTCGTGATATAGTACAAACCGAGTACCATATCTTGAGAAGGCACCGTGATAGGCGCACCGTTAGCAGGGTTCAAAATATTATGAGAACACAACATCAAAATCTGTGCTTCCAACACAGCCTCATTACCCAACGGCAAATGCACTGCCATCTGGTCACCATCGAAGTCGGCGTTGAATCCGGTACAAGCCAAAGGATGCAAACGAATAGCCTTACCCTCAATCAATTTCGGTTGGAATGCTTGAATACCCAAACGGTGCAGGGTCGGTGCACGGTTCAATAAAACCGGATGACCTTTCAACACGTTTTCCAAAATATCCCAAACGATCGGGTCACGACGATCCACGATCTTCTTTGCACTCTTCACCGTCTTCACGATACCACGCTCGATCAACTTACGGATGATGAACGGCATATACAACTCGGCAGCCATATCCTTCGGAAGACCACATTCGTGCATCTTCAAATCTGGACCAACGACAATTACCGAACGTGCGGAATAGTCAACACGCTTACCCAACAAGTTCTGACGGAAACGTCCTTGTTTACCTTTCAAACTGTCGGACAAAGATTTCAACGGTCTGTTGTTTTCAATCTTAACTGCATTGGACTTACGAGAGTTATCGAACAATGAATCCACGGCTTCCTGCAACATACGTTTTTCATTACGTAAGATCACATCCGGAGCCTTGATCTCGATCAATCTCTTCAAACGATTGTTACGGATAATTACCCTTCTATACAAATCGTTCAAATCGGAAGTCGCAAAACGGCCACCATCCAACGGAACCAACGGACGCAATTCAGGTGGTATCACAGACAACACCTTCACGATCATCCATTCCGGTTTATTAATTTCTTTGCTCTCACGAAAAGCCTCCACTACCTGCAAACGCTTCAATGCTTCATTCTTTCTCTGTTGAGAAGTCTCCGTGTTCGCCTTATTTCTCAAGTCATAGGACAAATCATCCAGGTCCAGACGCTCCAATAGCATAGAGATCGCCTCGGCACCCATCTTAGCGATGAATTTATTTGGATCATCATCATCCAAGTATTGATTATCCGTCGGAAGTTTATCCAAAATATCCAGATACTCTTCCTCCGTCAAGAAGTCCATTGTCTTAATACCGGTATCACCCATGATACCCGGGTTAACCACCACGTATCTCTCGTAGTAGATCACGGTATCCAATTTCTTGGAAGGCAAACCCAACAAGTAACCGATCTTATTCGGCAATGATTTGAAATACCAGATATGAGCTACCGGAACAACCAACTGGATATGCCCCATACGCTCACGTCTTACCTTCTTCTCCGTCACCTCGACACCACAACGGTCGCAAACGATCCCTTTATAACGGATACGCTTGTACTTACCGCAATGACATTCGTAATCCTTCACCGGCCCGAAAATACGCTCGCAGAACAAACCGTCACGTTCAGGTTTGTAAGTACGATAGTTTATCGTTTCCGGTTTTAGTACAGCGCCACTAGACCGTTCCAGAATCTCTTCCGGAGAAGCTAGTCCAATCGCTATTTTAGTAAAAGTCTTTACTTTATTGTCTTTTCTGAAGGCCATATTTATGATTTTAGATTTCAGATTTTAGATTTACGATTGCATAGAATCATAAATCTAAAATCATAAATCAACAATTATATTAAATTTACGCTCAATCCTAACCCGCGAAGTTCATGCAACAACACGTTGAAAGACTCCGGAATTCCGGGATTCGGCAGAGGTTCACCTTTCACGATATGTTCGTAAGTCTTCGTTCTTCCCATTACGTCATCCGACTTCACGGTCAAGATTTCCTGAAGGATATGCGAAGCACCGAAAGCCTCAAGTGCCCAAACCTCCATCTCTCCGAAACGCTGACCTCCGAATTGAGCTTTACCTCCAAGAGGTTGCTGGGTAATCAACGAGTACGGACCGATAGAACGAGCATGCATCTTATCGTCAACCATGTGTCCCAACTTCAACATATAGATCACACCCACGGTTGCCGGCTGGTCGAAACGCTCTCCCGTTCCTCCGTCGTACAAGTACGTGGTACCGAATCTAGGCACACCTGCTTCATCCGTGTATTTATTGATATCATCAAGTGTAGCACCATCGAAAATCGGGGTAGCGAATTTCACACCCAAGTTCTTGCCAGCCCAACCCAAAACGGTTTCAAATACCTGTCCCAAGTTCATACGGGAAGGTACACCTAGCGGGTTCAAACAAATATCAACCGGTGTTCCGTCAGACAAGAATGGCATGTCTTCCACTCTTACCACGCGAGAAACGATACCCTTGTTACCGTGCCGTCCTGCCATCTTATCACCGATTTGCAACTTACGTTTCTTAGCCACGTAAACTTTTGCCATCTTAATGATACCCGTGGGAAGTTCATCCCCGACAGTTGCGTTATATTTCTTACGTTTAATCTGTCCCTCGATCTCTTTATACTTGATGATATAGTTATGCAACAAGTCACGGATCATATCATTCTTCTGCTTGTCAGTCGTCCACTTGTTCGGGTTGATCTGCAAGAAATCCATATTCTGAAGCATCTTGTAAGAGAATTTCACTCCCTTCGGAACAATATCCTCGTTCAAGTAATTCTTCACTCCCTGTGAAGTCTTACCATTCACAAGCTCGAATAACTTATCGATCAACAAAGAAGTAAGATCACCGACTTTACGTTGGAACTGCTCGTCTAACTCAGCTAACAGATTCTTTCCGGCAGCCTTCGTCTTACGGTCACTGATCGTGCGTTGGAATAACTTTTTGTCAATAATCACACCCTTCAAAGACGGAGAAGCCTTCAAAGAAGCATCCTTCACGTCACCCGCTTTATCCCCGAAAATCGCTCTCAACAACTTTTCTTCCGGACTCGGGTCAGATTCACCCTTCGGGGTAATCTTACCAATCAAAATATCTCCCGGCAGAACACGGGCTCCAACACGAATGATTCCGTTTTCATCCAAATCCTTCGTGGCTTCCTCGCTCACGTTCGGGATATCAGCCGTCAACTCCTCAAGACCACGTTTGGTTTCACGAACCTCCAAAGAGTATTCGTCCACGTGAACAGAAGTGAACACATCATTCCGAACAATATTCTCGGAGATCACGATAGCATCCTCATAGTTATATCCTTTCCAGGGCATGAATGCCACCTTCAAGTTACGACCAAGTGCCAGCTCCCCTTTCTGAGAAGAATAACCTTCCGTTAATATCTGTCCTTCCTCCACCCGCTGACCTTTTCTCACGATCGGTTTCAGCGTGATCGTCGTACTTTGGTTGGTACGCTGATATTTGGGCAAATAATATTCTTTCGTGTCAGGCTCGAAACTTACAAAAGCCTCTTCTTCCGTACGGTCATATTTAATCACGATCTTACGTCCGTCCACGAAAGCAACAACTCCAGATCCCTCCGCCACGATTTGTGTTCTGGAATCCTTGATCAGGTTACCCTCCAATCCGGTACCCACGATCGGAGATTCCGGAGAAATGATCGGAACAGCCTGACGCATCATGTTAGATCCCATCAACGCACGGTTCGCATCATCATGCTCCAAGAACGGAATCAAAGAAGCAGCGATAGAGGCTATCTGGTTCGGCGCAACGTCAATCAAATCAACGTCCTCACCTGCAGCCAACGGGAAATCGGCATCCTTTCTGGCCTTTACCCATTTGTCAGTGAACTTCCCGTTTTCATCAATCGGCGAACTTGCCTGAGCGATTACCAACTCTTCTTCCTCCTCGGCAGAATAATATCTCACACCTTCCTCGGACAAATCAACCACCCCGTTGTTCACCTTACGGTAAGGGGTTTCGATAAACCCGAGATCATTGATCTTTGCGTACACGCAAAGAGAGGAAATCAAACCGATATTCGGACCTTCCGGCGTCTCGATCGGACACAAACGACCATAGTGCGTGTAATGTACGTCACGAACCTCGAAACCTGCACGATCTCTGGAAAGACCTCCAGGTCCAAGAGCGGACATACGTCTTTTGTGAGTTATCTCGGCTAACGGATTGGTTTGATCCATGAACTGGGATAACGCATTCGTTCCAAAGAACGAATTGATTACTGAAGACAAAATCTTCGAATTAATCAAGTCAACCGGGGTGAACACCTCGTTATCGCGCACGTTCATTCTTTCACGAATCGTACGAGCCATACGAGCCAATCCAACTCCGAATTGATTATATAATTGTTCGCCAACAGTACGAACGCGACGATTGCTCAAGTGGTCAATATCGTCCACATCCGTCTTGGCATTTAACAAACGAATTAAATACTTGATGATCTCGATGATATCCTCTTTCGTCAAAATCCGGATATCCGGGTCTGTCGTAAGATTCAATTTCTTGTTCAACTTGTAACGTCCCACGTCACCCAAATCGTAACGTTTGTCCGAGAAGAACAATTTATCGATCACATCACGTGCGGTTGCCTCATCTGGCGGCTCCGAACTACGCAATTGCCTGTAGATATGCAATACGGCTTCTTTCTCTGAGTTACAGGGATCTTTTTGCAGCGTGTTGTATATAATAGCATAATCTGCCAGGTTTTGCATTTCCTTGTGAAGAAGAATCGTCTTCGCTCCGGATTCGACAATCGCATCAATATGCTCAGGCTCCAGTACCGTTTCACGATCAACGATAATCTCGTTACGCTCGATAGAAACGACTTCACCGGTATCTTCATCAACGAAATCTTCAATCCAAGATTTCAAAACACGAGCAGCCAAACGTCTGCCAACGACTTTCTTCAACCCTGTACGGGAAACATTCACTTCATCTGCAAGACCGAATATTTCAAGAATATCCTTATCCGTTTCAAACCCAATCGCTCTCAAAAGAGTCGTCACGGGCAATTTTTTCTTCCGGTCAATATACGCATACATCACGTTATTGATGTCCGTGGCGAACTCGATCCAGGACCCCTTGAACGGAATAATTCTCGCGGAATAAAGCTTCGTACCATTCGCGTGGATACTCTGCCCGAAGAAAACACCGGGAGATCTATGTAACTGAGAAACTACCACTCGCTCTGCCCCATTGATCACGAAAGTACCTTTCGGGGTCATGTAAGGAACATTTCCTAAATATACATCCTCAATAACGGTATCAAAATCTTCATGTTCCGGATCCGTACAATACAACTTCAACTTTGCTTTCAAGGGTGCCCCGTAAGTCAACCCCTGACCCAAGCACTCCTCGATCGTGTAACGAGGGGGATCTATAAAATAGTCCAAAAATTCTAAAACAAAGTTGTTCCGTGTATCAGTTATAGGAAAATTTTCCTTGAAAACCGTGTAAAGGCCTTCATTCTTTCTGTTCTCAGGCGTGGTACCTAATTGAAAAAAGTCCTTGAAAGACTTCAACTGCACCTCAAGAAAATCAGGGTATTCCAACTGATTTTTTATCGATGCAAAGCTTATTCTATTGTTTGAATTATATGAAGACATCTATTATTTTTTTTGAACCTAAACAATCATAACAACAAAATGGTTTAGAGTCTACACGAGACTCTAAACCTGAAAACCATCCGGTTTTATACTTTATTTAAGTTCAACTTCAGCTCCTGCTTCTTCTAATTGAGTTTTCAATGAGTTAGCTTCTTCTTTAGAAACTTTTTCTTTCAATGGAGCCGGAGCCTTGTCAACTATTTCTTTAGCTTCTTTCAAACCAAGACCAGTCAATTCTTTAACCAACTTAACAACGGCTAATTTAGCTGCACCAGCTGATTTCAAAATAACATCGAATTCAGTTTGTTCAGCCTCAGCGGCAGCAGCACCACCAGCTGCAGGAGCAGCTACAGCTACAGCAGCAGCTGCAGGTTCAATTCCGTACTCTTCTTTTAAAATGTCAGCTAATTCTTTTACGTCTTTTACGGTAAGGTTTACTAGCTCTTCTGCAAGTTTTTTCAAATCTGCCATTTCTATTCTATTTAAAATTGTTTGTTTACTAAACTATAAAAATTATTCTTTTTCAGAAAGTGTTTTAACAACACCAGCGATCGTATTTTGTCCGGATTGCAATGCGGAAATAACATTCTGCATCGGTGATTGCAACATAGCAATGATGTCTGCAATCAACTCCTCCTTAGACTTGATACTGATCAACGACTCGAGTTGGTCTTCGCCAACGTAAGCACATTCCTCAACGAAAGCAGCCTTGAAGACAGGTTTATCTTTCTTTTGACGAAATTCTTTAATCAGTTTCGCAGGAACATTTCCGGTATCACATAACATGATCGCGCTATCGCCTTTCAACACGGAGAAAATCTCCTCATAATTGTTGCCAGCGTTTTCCAAAGCCTTTCTCAACAAAGTGTTCTTTACCTGCACTAATTTGATGTTGGCATCAAAACAAGCCCGACGCAAAGCTTGCGTGTCCACAGCGTCAAGACCGGCAATGTCACAAACATACAAGTGCTTGTAAGAATCCACTTGTTTTGTCAAGGTTTCTATAACGACTTTTTTATCTTCTTTTTTCATACTACTGAAGTCCTTTTTAGATTACTACATTAATCAAGTAAAGTCTTTAATTCTACTTGAATACCGGGACTCATCGTACTTGACAGGTATACGCTCTTGATGTAAGTACCCTTCGCGGACGTCGGTTTCAGTTTATTGATCACGTTCAAGAATTCTCTAGCGTTCTCCATAATCTTATTCGGCTCGAATGTTACTTTACCAATAGAAGCGTGAATAATACCGAATTTGTCAACCTTAAAGTCGATTTTACCAGCTTTAACCTCTGTTACAGCTTTCCCGATTTCCGGGGTTACCGTACCACTCTTCGGATTAGGCATCAATCCACGAGGACCCAAAATTCTACCTAGAGCTCCTACTTTACCCATTACAGAAGGCATCGTGATGATAATATCGATGTCGGTCCAACCGCCTTTCAATTTCTCGATATAATCGTCCAAACCCACGTAATCGGCTCCGGCTGCTTTAGCTTCTTCTTCCTTGTCAGGAGTACACAAAACCAAAACTCTTACTTGTTTCCCGGTACCGTGAGGTAAAGTACATACACCGCGCACCATTTGATTGGCTTTACGCGGATCCACCCCTAGTCGAACGTCCATGTCAACTGACGCATCAAACTTCGTGAAAGTGATTTCTTTCACAAGCTGTGCGGCCTCGTCGATAGAATATACTTTTCCACCTTCGATCTTCGCTAAAGCTAACTTCTTATTTTTTGTCAGTTTACTCATTACGTTTGAAGTGTTACAAGTTCATTAAAAAGGTCTGTCACCGGTTACGGTTATACCCATACTTCTGGCGGTACCAGCTACCATACTCATTGCTTTTTCAATCTCGAAAGCGTTCAAATCTTTCATCTTGTCCGTAGCAATTGCTCTCACTTGATCCCAAGTGAGGGAAGCCACTTTCTTACGATTGGGCTCCGCGGATCCGGATTTGATTTTAGCAACTTCCAAAAGTTGAATAGCAACAGGAGGTTGTTTTGTAATAAAATCAAACGACTTATCACCATACACCTGTATAATTACCGGAATGATTTTTCCAGCCTGATCCTGAGTTCTAGCGTTAAATTGCTTGCAGAAGTCCATGATGTTGACTCCCTTAGAACCTAACGCCGGTCCTACTGGAGGAGACGGGTTCGCAGCTCCGGCTTTGATTTGTAGCTTGATAATAGCTTCAACTTGTTTTGCCATGATTGTTTTTAAATCAAATAATTGTTATTCTTTTTCTACCTGCATGAAACTCAATTCGAGTGGCGTTTTCCGCCCGAAGATCTTGACAATTACCTTCAAGCGCTTCTTGTCAGAATTCACCTCCTCTATCACACCGGTAAAACCATTAAACGGTCCGTCAGTCACTTTAACCGACTCGCCCACGAAATAAGGTATACTTATTTCTTCTGGTTGTTCCGCAAGTTCATCCACCGTACCGAGTATTCGGTTCACCTCTGCTTGACGCATCGGAACAGGATCTCCTCCTTTGGTTTCTCCCAGGAAGCCTATCACATTTGTGATGTCACGAAGAATGTGTGGGATTTCACCAACAAGTGCGACCTCTATCAATACATACCCCGGGTAAAGGTTTCGCTCACTGCTATACTTTTTCCCGTTGCGTACTTGATACACCTTCTCGGCAGGTACCAAAACTTGTGAAACGTATTCCTGAAGCCCTAAACTGGCGATTTCATTCTCGATGTACTCCTTTACCTTCTTCTCTTTACCTCCAATGGTCCGAAGCACATACCATTTCTTTTCTAGTTCAGCCATCTTAGATCTCCAAGATTATTAGTAAAACAAATTATATATACCGGTCACGATATGCCTGAACGAAAAATCCATCGCGAATATGCAAAGCGCTATGATGACGGAAGCTATCATCACGATCGTCGCACTACTCTGGAGCTCAGACCACGTAGGCCAACTTACTTTATTCACCAGTTCATTATAAACATCTGATATATAAGCCTTAACTTTCATTTGCTATTTAATTTAGTTGCACGGGAGGAGAGGTTCGAACTCCCGACCCTCGGTTTTGGAGACCGATGCTCTACCAACTGAGCCACTCCCGTGTGTGGGTCGACCGAAGCCGACCCTATTATTCTATATTATTCCCTGAATCATTCAAGAATTTCGGTAATCTGACCAGCACCTACGGTTCTACCACCTTCACGGATAGCGAAACGCAAACCTACGTTACAAGCTACCGGAGTAATCAAATTAACCTCGATAGTCAAGTTATCGCCAGGCATTACCATCTCACGTCCTTCCGGAAGTGTGATTTCACCGGTAACGTCCAAAGTACGGATATAGAACTGAGGTCTGTATCTGTTATGGAACGGAGTGTGACGACCACCTTCTTCTTTCTTCAAGATATAAACCTCAGCCTTGAAATGAGCGTGCGGTTTAACAGAACCCGGTTTTGCCAACACCATACCACGTTTGATTTCGTCTTTATCGATACCGCGAAGCAACAAACCTACGTTATCACCGGCTTGACCTTCGTCAAGGATCTTACGGAACATCTCAACTCCCGTACATACGGTTTTCTTACCGTCAGCTCCCAAACCGATAATTTCCAATTCATCACTCGTGTGAACAACTCCGGTTTCAATACGACCGGTAGCAACAGTACCACGACCGGTGATAGAGAACACGTCCTCAACAGGCATCAAGAATGGTTTGTCAACTGCACGTTGCGGCAATTCGATCCAATTGTCTACAGCATCCATTAACTCCATTACTTTATCTTCCCATTTTGCCTCTCCGTTCAATGCACCAAGAGCAGAACCCAAGATAATCGGAGTATTGTCACCATCATATTGATAGAAAGACAACAACTCGCGAACTTCCATCTCTACCAATTCCAACATTTCCGGGTCATCCACCATATCCACTTTGTTCAAGAACACCACGATTCTCGGAACATTTACCTGACGAGCCAAAAGAATGTGCTCACGCGTCTGAGGCATCGGACCATCGGTTGCGGCACAAACCAAGATTGCACCATCCATCTGGGCAGCACCAGTTACCATGTTCTTCACATAGTCGGCATGTCCCGGACAGTCAACGTGTGCGTAGTGACGGGTTGCTGTCTGGTATTCTACGTGAGAAGTATTAATGGTGATACCTCTTTCTTTTTCTTCCGGAGCGTTATCGATAGAATCGAATGAACGCAATTCAGAAAGACCTTTTTTTGCCAATACCGTAGTGATAGCAGCCGTCAAAGTCGTTTTACCGTGGTCTACGTGACCGATAGTACCAATATTTACGTGTGGTTTGGACCTGTCAAAATGTTCTTTAGCCATAACTCTAAAACAATTTTATTATTAAACAATTTATCACAATAACTCTATATTCATGCAAGTAACTCGCTAATTATCCAACACTTAATCAGACAAGTGCGAGAAAACCCATTTAATTTGGCTTGCAAATGTACAAATTAAAAATCATATCTCACAATAAATGAGATCATTTTTCTCAATTTTCTCTTTTTTCTTTCGCTCTTACCAACTGCCTCTTGAGCACATCATACAACTCATCAACGGTCTCCTCGAAAGTTTTCGCATTCTTTTTGGCAAAAACGTCTTGCCCTTTTATATCTACATGTACCTCGGTCAGTTTATTTTCCAGGTGGTCGTCCTTTTCCAATTTTAAGGTAACATCCACCCCCATAATACCGTCGTGATACTTTTCCAGTTTAGAAAACTTCTTGTTTATAAAATCCTCCAATACCGGATTTACTGAAAAACCTACAGGATTAATTCTAATTTCCATATCGTTTCCTCCTATAATTTATGCTCGCGGGTGAGCTTGTTTAAAAATTTTCAACATTTTCTCCACGGAATTATGAGTGTAAACCTGAGTGGCAGCCAAACTCGAGTGCCCCAGCAATTCCTTGATTCCCTGGATGGACGCCCCGCCATCCAACAGATGCGTGGCAAACGAATGCCTTAACACGTGCGGGCTTCGTTTCGACAAAGAAGTATGTTCGCTCAATGCGTTTACCACCAAACGGTAAACGAATTGCGGGTAAACCGGCTTCCCTTTATCTGTCACGAAGAAATACCCGTGCTCCCGTCCGACCACACGTTCCCGTCCCTCGAGATAACAAACAATGTCTTGTTCCAACTCTTTCAGGAGAGGTATCTCCCGTTGTTTCCCGCCTTTACCGCGTACACGTATACAGCGCCGCGACATATCGACATCCTCCAGCCGTAATCCAACAATTTCAGAACGCCTCATGCCCGTGTCGTAAGCCATCAACAAGATCAAGAAATCTCTTAATCCATGAAAACCTTCCTCCTTCTCGGCATCATTCAACGTGCTTTCCATATCCTGCTCGTTCACGAAAACAGGCAATTTTTTCGGCAATTTCGGACCGGAAATATCTTCCGCCGGATTTACCTCTATCACGCCTTCCTTTACCAAGAACCGGAAAAATGCCTTAACGCTGCTCAACTTACGCTTGCCCGAAGCGGGATGTAACCGTTGTTTTCCACCCCGGTTCCTCAAAGCGCCTCTCATTTCCGCCACGACCCACTCCCTCACGAGCTTGGTCGTCATCCGGGAAAAATCTTCATCATCTTCCTCCATTCCACAAAACGCATAGAACTGACGTAAATCCGTCTTGTAAGCAGTTACCGTGTGAACGGAATAACGCTTCACATTCTCCAAGTACTTCAAGAATAATTCAATTCGTGTCATTTCTATAAATATAAGGCGTAAGCAAGTTACGTCTTTTGTTTTGAAAAACAAAGGAAGAAGCCTTTTTTTATTCCTCTGCCTGTTGCAAAGATTGACGATAGGCAGCCTTCATGCGAGCCATTCTGTTTTTAACAGACGGTTTCGTGAAAGCCTGACGATCTCTCAGTTCTTTAATAACACCGGTCTTCTCGAATTTTCTCTTGAATTTCTTCAACGCTCTCTCAATATTTTCGCCTTCTTTTAATGGTACAATTATCATGATTTCTAATTTTTAAAAATGAATATTTTATATAATACAAAAAAAACGGCAACACGCTATTGTGCTGTACTAAAACCAAATATATGTATTCTTTTTAATCTCTCAAAAATAATTGACCACCCCCTTTCAAGCGGATTGAAGTTTATATTCAAAATTCAAAAAACTGGCTGCAAAGATATATCAATTAATTGAGATATAAAATCTTTGCAGCCTATTTTTTCTCCGAGAACGCGACAGGCACTCCACATCATGGATTCAGCAAATCCTTGCAATAATAATCAAGGATACCATTTATCATCTCCAAATACGCCTTTGCCTTTCTGTTTGCCGGGTTCAATCGCACCACCTCGTTCAAACAATTCAAGGCGCTTGTCGTGTCTCCTTTCGCGTAATACACGGCCCCCAATTCCAATAACACATCCTCGCGTTTTCCCTCGCCACATTCCATCATCCGCGAAAGCATCTTGGCAGCCTCTTCCCGCTGCCCGTTTTTAGCTAACCGTTTTGCCTCGTCTATACTCATTTTATATGTTATATATGTATCCAGGCACAAAGATAAGAATTTAAAAATTCACAATCAAACGCCCTCCTTTTTCTCTCACATTCCCCCGTGCAAGCACACCGAATCGGAAGCTCTCCTGCCGTTGGCATTCGTGGCGAAAACATAAACGACAAGCCGGTCAGGATCAACATCCTCCGGAATCCCCATGCTTTTCTCGAACGTTTCCCCCCGCGTTCCCAATTCCATGACACGGCAAACGCACTCCGGTTCAAACAAGAAAGCGCCATACACCTTATCGTCCAAGAAGCAATCCACCGACTCGAGAGAAGCCCCCCGGTGGGTAAAAACGATCTCCCGGTTCCCGGCATCCACGTTCACCCCGACAGACGGAACCGCCAACGCGCCCGCGGCAACGCGCAGTTTCCCGTAATCGATACAACCACGGAATTCCCGCGGCGCTTTCTTGCGCGGGCTCACCTCTTTTTCCGGGTTTATCGCCTCCACGGCCACCGCCCCCGGCACGTTCGCGCTCGTGAAACCGCGAAACCCCTTGGGATACCCGTCGCTCCCGGGGAAACCTACCCGGATCACGTTCATCATCCATCCTTTTCTCGCCACGACCGTGCCGAAAGCCACGGATCTACGCTTCTCCGATTCACCGCCGGACTTGCGCAGCAGGGCCGTCCCCTTGCAATAATTTTTCCCGTTAGCCCCCACGTAACCAATCACATTGCCATACCTTCCGCGTATCTGCCCGATAGAATTTACAAACTCCGCCATATTATTCTCGTTTAAAATTTCTCTCGCGAATATAAGAAAAATAGTTCCCGGGACAAGAAATATTCACGAGTTATTTTATTTGTAATTTCTTATGAATCACGCTCAAATAACGTCATGAACTTTATATGAACTCTATATGAACTTTATATGAACTCTATTTATAATAAGGTTCATAAAATATAACTATTGTATATTCAAAAAATAATTTATAACATTGCAACGAAATAAATAAGCTATTCATCAAAAAATCATACTTGTCATGGATAAAATCTCACCTCTTCTAGCTGCAATGCTCGCCCATGGTCCCGTGAAAGCCGACGGGTACACGTATTTCATGTACGGGAACACCCTCCGGAAATGCAAATCCAAACGGGGTCCCAAGAAAAACATCTCGGAAGGAGAAATGAATAACACGAGACGTTTCACGGAAGCGCGCAAGATGTGGCAGGTGTACAAACGGGCGATCGGCAATCTCGATATATGGAAAATCATGGCGAGGGAAACCGGGGTATCCAAGAGCGACGCACTCTTCCACACCATGAACGGGGGATGTTTCCGCCCGGGAGAGGGCGTATGGTCGTTTCAGACATTCCGGTTCTCCACCGGGACTCTCGAGGCTCCCTCCATCACGGGCGTCGGGCGAGAAGGCTGGAAAGTCACGCTTCACTGGACAAACGACGAAGAACGACCGAAAGCGAGCATGACGGACCGGGTATTCGTGGGCTACTTCTACGAGTCGGCACCCCGCTCCCCTCAACTGGCAAAGAATATCGATGCCCGCCGCGGCGACGGGGCTGTCACCATAGAAATCCCCGCCGCAGAACAACCGGAAGGCGTGCCCCTCCACCTGTACTTGTTCTTCGGGGACAAGGATCTAAAGCGTTTTTCCCCGAGCGGGTACGCCGGGATTTAGCACGTCGGTTTCAAACGTTGCGACATTTTTCACACCATCCACCACCTTTACCACGAGGTGGTTCTTGCCTTTCATGAAAACCGGTTCGTTCAAACTTCCCTCGAGCCGCCGGTTTTTCGCGTCATAACTGAACAGGCACCATTTGCCATTTACCTCCACCCGGTAAGAAGCGATCCCCGACAAATCATCAAAAATACGGAACTGCACCTTCCGTCCGCTCACTCCCGTGTATAATATGATCGGGGCAACAGTATCCTGCCGAATCGCATATTCACCCAACACCCGGGGTGATGCTTCCAGTCCCCCGGCACTCCAGGTCGTGCCCAAGGGTGAAAAACGTCCCTTTGCTTCCAACAAGCAAATCACCGATTTATCCGGGAAACTTCCTTGCACGACTAATTTCCCGTTCTTTAACAAAGGCTGGATCCGCTCCGTCAAGGAAAAGACCTCGATCGTCTCCGTGCTATCCTTTTCTTTCCGGTAAACACGAGGCGCGCAAACGACAGGATAAGGCAAAGCCCCGGATTCCAGCATCAAAGAATACTTCCCCGCTTGCAAAACACCCCCTCGCTCGCCCGTCAGAACCTTAGCGCCCTCGGGTATCTTTACTCCCGCCCCCGCTTGCTTCCCGACGAGTTGAAGCGATACCCGGGAACAATTTCCATTTATATCCCGCAACTCGACGGTAACATCCACCACACTATCCTTTTGCACCTCGATAAAACCTCCTTGACGATTATTCACGCCGGGCAATCGCGTCTGGCAATCCCCGAAAGCCAAGTAAACATACCTTCCCGCCCTGTACTGGTGAAAATCTTTTATGGTATTTACCCAAGGCGATTGGCTAAAAGACAAGCGATCCAGTTTCATTTCAAAAACATTCTCCCTGCCGGCAATCACCTTCATCTCATACACGCCAAGCTTATTCCACGAGTCTTTCATGTAATCGTCCGCTTGCACACCGACACCGACCCTTCCCTCGGGCACACTTATTCTCCCCCCTTGATACATCCGTTTCCCGAGATTCTTCACTTCAACCCGACGGGGAGCATTCCCCACGCCTTCCGGCGAAAACGTGTAGATATAGACTCCTCGCACGTTAGGTCCCGTTTCATCCGTCACGGAAAGAAAATTTAAAGGATTCAACGCTTGCTCGCTCTCGGTTTCGCGTACCTCGAAATGCAAATGCGGTCCTCCCGAGGAACCGGTATTACCGCTATACGCGATCGTATCTCCCGCCCGGAAGAACAAGCGTCGCTCCAACAGATTCTCGTCAATCTCGAATGACTCTTTATTATATTGTATCTCCCGCACAACTTTTGCCACCCGGGGCACAAACCGATTCAAATGCCCATACACGGTAGTAAACCCACCCTCATGTTCGATATATAAAGCATTCCCGTATCCCACAGGGGAAACCCGAACCCGGGCAACAACCCCGTCTTTCACGCAAATCACGGGCATTCCTTCCCGTCCCCCGGTTTTAAAATCAAGCCCGGAATGCAGGTGAGTAGCCCGCAATTCTCCAAAATTTCCACTTAAAAGCAAGGTGCCGCACAAGGGGGGCAACAGTCGTTCCGATTGTGCACAAATAGTTGATGATAAAACAGGTAGCATGATTACTACTAACAGTATCTCTCTCCACAATTTTTTCCTTGTCATAAAAAAAACAATTAATTTCACCGCAAAATTAATAACACTCTTGATATTTAAAAGAAATTATTCTATCTTTGTCGTGTAAAGAAGATGTTATGACAGCAAAAGAAGATGCCGTTATTAACGAGCTAAAGGAGAAAGTTGAACGATTGATAAAACTATATATATCCTCGCTGGACAAAAACAGAGAGATGGAAGAGGAAATGAAAGAACTCCGGAGCCGGATCGAGCGGATGAAAAGCGAGAACATGAAATTACATGAAGAAATCAAAACATTGAAGGTGGCAGCCGCTATTTCAACCGGAGAAGGAAGTTCCGAGGCAAAGAATAGAATAAGCCAACTTGTGCGGGAGATTGATAAGTGTATTGCTCTTTTGAATAATTAATATGAATGATAAACTTACTATTACATTAAATATAGCCGGTAGGTCTTGCGTTCTGACCATAGAGAGAGAGGAAGAAGAGGCGATCAGAAAAGCCGCCCAGCTAATAAATAGTAAGATTGCAAAATATAGGGAAAAGTATGCGAATGCCGATCCCATCGACTTCCTGGCAGTTACCGCGTTACAATTCACGGTGAAAATGTTGGAGGCCGAGAAACAAAATAACATCGAGTCCGTGTTGGATAGGGTGAGAGAGATTAGCGGCAGGCTGGATGGGATTGTGAAAGAGTTAGGATAAAAATAGAGTTCTTTGAAAAGGAAATAGATATACCCGCATTATTTCGTATTTAACTGGAAAACTCAACACTTAACCAATTAGAGTGAAGCTTTGTTATCCGAAGGCAGGCCTCAACCCCTCGGGGTTCCGCAAGGACAGTGGAAGTCTGAATATAACGGCAGCTCTACCCGTGTCTAACAGGGGTTTTTTAAAGAGAAATAGTGCGGGTTTTTTGTTTGAACAAAAAACACCAAAATATAATATAACAACTATAAATTCAAGTTACGAATATGATAACAACTATAATTACCGGTGTTATTGCTTTAGTTGTAGGATTGCTTATAGGCTATATGCTGATAAACATGACCTTAAAATATAGAAGCAAAAACATCATCAAAGAAGCGGAAGCCGAGGCGGAAGTGATCAAGAAGGACAAGATTCTGCAAGCAAAGGAGAAGTTCTTGCAAATCAAGGCAGAACACGAGAAGCAGGTAAATGCCCGAAATAGCAAAATTCTTCTCGCTGAAAATAAGCTGAAACAAAAAGACGCCGAGTTGGCTCGCAAAATGGAAGAATGCCAACGCAAGATAAAAGAGGCGGAAGTACAACAAGAAACGCTGGAAGCGCAAAAGGAATTGTGGGAGAAGAAACACGCGGAACTGGATAAATACAAAAAGCAACAAATCGAACAACTGGAGGCCATCTCCGGGATGTCGGCGGAACAGGCGAAAGAGAAATTGATCAGTTCGCTGAAAGACGAGGCGGAAACCGAGGCCATGTCTTACGTGAACGAGATCATGGAAGAAGCAAAGATGACGGCTAACATGGAAGCAAAAAAGATCGTGGTTAAAACCATTCAACGGGTTGCCACGGAAACTGCCACGGAGAACGCCGTATCTATATTCCACATCGACTCGGACGAGATCAAGGGACGCATCATCGGGCGCGAAGGACGTAACATTCGGGCACTTGAAGCCGCCACCGGAGTAGAGATTATCGTGGACGATACCCCGGAAGCCATTGTACTTTCCGGATTTGACCCGGTAAGACGTGAAATCGCCCGTTTGTCTTTACATCAACTGGTAACAGACGGACGTATCCACCCGGCACGTATCGAGGAAGTCGTGAATAAAGTGAAAAAACAAATAGAGGAAGAAATCGTGGAGACAGGTAAACGTACCACAATCGACCTCGGCATCCACGGCTTGCATCCGGAATTGATCCGTCTCGTAGGTAAAATGAAATACCGTTCTTCCTATGGACAGAACCTATTGCAACACGCCCGTGAAACCGCGAATCTTTGCGCCATCATGGCTGCCGAACTAGGACTGAACGTGAAGAAAGCAAAACGTGCCGGATTATTGCATGACATCGGCAAGGTGCCCGACGACGAGCCGGAATTGCCGCACGCAATCCTCGGTATGCGCTTAGCTGAAAAATACAAAGAGAAACCGGATATTTGCAATGCTATTGGGGCTCACCACGAGGAGGTTGAAATGACTACGATGATCGCTCCTATCGTGCAAGCTTGTGATGCTATTTCGGGGGCACGCCCGGGAGCAAGACGGGAAGTCGTGGAATCTTATATCAAACGCCTGAAAGAAATGGAAGACATGGCTCTGTCATACAATGGAGTGGTTAAAACATACGCCATTCAGGCAGGTCGCGAGCTTCGTGTCGTGGTAGGAAGTGAAAAAGTTTCCGATGCCGAAGCAGAAAAGATTTCATACGAGATAGCCAAGAAAATACAGGATGAAATGACTTACCCCGGACAGGTAAAAGTTACGGTAATCCGCGAAACCAGAGCGATTAATTACGCAAAATAATTCATTTAGCCCATTCATTCGGGTTAATTTCATGAAACCAAATAATACCGGGCAAACATTTGTCCGGTATTATTTGTTTTACTAAATTTGGTTGCTCAAAAAGTAAACAGATTATGGAGCCGATAAAATCATCCGAATTAATCACGAATGAAGACGGTAGCGTCTTTCATCTTCATCTGCATCCCGAGGATTTGGCAGACCAGATTATCCTCGTGGGCGATCCGTCGAGAGTAGAAATGATCGCCTCTTATTTCGACACGATCGAGATCAGAAAAAGCGACCGGGAATTTCACACCGTCACCGGACACTACCGGGGGAAACGGATATCCGTCATCTCCACGGGTATCGGTCCCGACAACATTGACATCGTGATGAACGAACTTGATGCCCTCGTGAATATCGACTTGCAAACCAAAGAAATCAAGACCGAGAAAAAACACTTGAATATAGTGCGCATTGGCACATCCGGTTCCGTGCAGGCTGATGTTCCGGTACACTCGTTCGTGATATCCGAGATGAGCCTGGGAATCGACGGCGTATTGCGTTTCTACCGGGACAACGAAAGGGTATGCGACACGGCTTTTGAAGATACGTTTATCAAAGAATGCCATTGGACCTCGCTTGCTGCCCGACCATATGCCGTAAAGGCTTCTCCGGAATTGGTGAACAAACTACACACGGAGGGCGTAACGGTAAAAGGCGTGACGCTCACGGCAAACGGATTTTACGGTCCCCAGGGACGGGTGCTTCGGTTACCCATAGAAATGCCTGCCGTGAATGACGAAATAGCCCGTTTCCACTTTAACGGTCACAAAATCGTGAACTATGAAATGGAAAGTGCAGCCATCGCGGGACTATCGGCACTCATGGGACACCATGCTACCACGATCTGCCTGATTATCGCCAACCGGACAACCGGGGATGCTTCCTCCAATTATAAACCTTACATGAAAAAGCTTGTTGAATATACCTTAGATTCACTCGTACGTTAATTTTTTTATTTTTAATATGATACAAAGAATACAAACCCTCTACCTGCTCATCGTTGCCCTTATCATGACAATGCCTTTATTTGTCCCCATTGCCCAAGTAGTTGTTCCCAACGATGCAAGTTACAATTTTTTCACTTACGGAGTCGTGCTGATCGGCGAGCGATCTGCCCTTCAAGCACATTATTGGGCTTTACTTATCCTGAATATTTTCACGATCGGTCTGCCCCTAGTGACAATTTTCCTTTACAAGAAACGCTTTTTACAGCTTCGCCTGTGCATTGTTGAAATTATCCTTCTGGTGGGCTCCACGATATTGATGTGGTATCATATTAACCAATTCCAGAATAAAATAGATGCCGATATCCTGTATAAGCTTAGTTTTATATTCCCCTTGATTTGCGTGGTATTCACGTACCTGGGGATGAGAGGGATTTTCAAGGACATCAAGTTACTGAAATCGCTCGACCGGATTCGATAATAATTAAATCAATTATATAAACCAATAACTGAAGATGAGAAAAGTAAACACCTTAATTACATTGGCATTGGTTTGTTGCACTTCCTACACGATGGCGTGCACGAACTTTTTGTTCACGAAAGGATCCACGAAAGACGGATCTACTATGGTTACCTACTCCGCAGACTCTCACGTGTTGTACGGAGAATTATATCACTGGCCTGCAAAAGATTGGCCTGCCGGGAGTATGCTCGACGTTTACGAGTGGGATACCGGCAAATACATGGGTAAGATTCCCCAGGTTGCACATACATATAATGTAGTCGGTAACATGAACGAACACCAGCTGGCTATCTCTGAAACGACATACGGCGGAAGAAAAGAGCTGGAAACCCAATCCGGGGCTATCATCGATTACGGTAGCGCAATCTACATCACGCTGCAACGCGCAAAGACCGCCCGCGAGGCAATTGTTGTCATGACTGACCTCGTGGAGAAATTCGGTTGGGCAAGTAGTGGCGAGTCTATCTCGATCATCGACCCGAATGAAGTATGGATTCTTGAAATCATCGGCAAGGGTGAAGGAGAAAAAGGAGCCGTTTGGGTAGCCCGTATGGTACCGGACGGATACGTGTCCGCTCACGCGAATCAAGCTCGTATCACCACTTTCCCGTTAGAAGGCAAAACTTCTATCTCTTCTGACAAGATGAACAAAATTTACGACCCGAACATCACGACCGTGTATGCTAAAGACGTGATTTCTTTCGCGAAGGAAAAAGGATTCTATCCACAAGACGCTAAAAATAAAGATTTTAGTTTCTCTGACACCTACGCTCCAGTTGATTTTAGCGGGGCTCGGGCTTGCGAGATTCGCGTATGGGCATTCTTCAATGCCGTGAACCCGGACATGGGACAATACTTTGATTACGCAAACGGAAGAAATATCCAACGGGATGCCAAAGGATACGCCACGAACCGTATGCCTTTGTGGATTAAGCCGAGTGAAAAAATTGACGTACTTCAAGTGATGGACTTCATGCGCGATCACTTGGAAGGGACAGAATTGGATATGAGCAAAGATATGGGAGCCGGACCTTACGAATGTCCTTACAGATGGCGTCCGATGAGCTTTAAAGTAGACGGTAAAGAATATGTTCACGAGAGAGCAACTGCCACACAACAAACCGGGTTTACCTTTGTCGCTCAATGTAGAGGCTGGTTACCCAACGAAATCGGAGGTATCCTTTGGTTCGGCGTAGACGACGCAGCCAGCACGGTATATTTCCCGATGTACACCGTTTCAACGGAAGTACCGTTCGCATTCGCCGAGGGCAATGGCAGTATGATGGAATTCACGAACAAGGCTGCTTTCTGGGTATTCAACCAAGTGACGAACTTTGCTTACACCCGTTATAACCTGATTCACCCGGAAATTCGGGAGAAACAAGTAGCCCTGGAAAAACAATACGTGAATTTCGTGCAAATGATTGATGCCGGAGCAAAAGAAATGTTGGCAAAAGACAAGAATGCCGCAATAGAATTCTTAACAGACTTCTCTTGTAACACGGGTAATCAATTAGTTGACACGTGGAGAGATTTCTATGGCTATTTGTTCTGCAAATACATGGACGGAAACGTGAAAACAGCTATTCCCGGACAAAAGAACCCGAAAGTAGAGCAACCGGCACTACCGGAGTGGTTTTTGCGCATGATTATCGAGCAAACCGGTAAAAAATTAGAAGTAGTAGAATAGCTACTACTTCTAATTTCGGTTGCAGGTTACAAGTTGAGCCTACGGTTCTGCAAGTCACAAGTTCGAGAACCTGCAACCTGTAACTTGTGAACTTGTAACAAAATAAATATTCCGATGCTTGCACCGGAATATTTATTTTTATACCTTTGCCACTCAATTTTGAAACGTACGCAGTCTCTTACATTGAAGACTGAAAGTCGTAATACTGCGTTCGATAAATGAACCTTTTAAAATAAAGACAATGGATTTAATTAAAATTGCGGAACAAGCTTTTGCAAGAGAAAATGCTACAGAACTTCCCGTATTTTCTACAGGTGATACCATCAGTGTACATTACAAGATTATCGAGGGGAGCAAAGAACGTGTTCAGATTTTCAAAGGTGTAGTTATCCAAATCAAGGGTACAGGTACCACCAAAACCTTTACGGTTAGAAAAATGTCTGGTAACGTTGGAGTAGAACGTATCATTCCTTTCAATTCTCCTTATATTCAATCAATTGAGGTGAACAAAAAAGGTGTTGTTCGTAGAGCTAGAATTTATTATTTCCGTGATCTTACCGGAAAGAAAGCAAAAATTAAAGAGAAGAAATTTTAATTTAAGCTTTAGCTATATAAAAAAGCCTCGTTTGACACGAGGCTTTTTTATTTTTCTTCTCTAAAACGTAACAATTTAACCTAAAAATCCATATCATTCATTCAGGAAAATCCTAACTTTGCAAGAAGGTAAATAAAATGACCGCTTATGGAAAACAATGACATTATTAAAATAGCCAGAGCAAAAGCCGAAAAATGGTTAGACAAGGCTTATGACGAAAAAACACGTGCAGAGGCACAACGTATGTTGAATGACCCGGACTCGACAGAATTAGTAGAGTCATTCTACAATGACCTCGAATTTGGCACGGGAGGGTTACGAGGAATCATGGGAGTCGGTACCAACCGGATGAACATTTACACGGTAGGGGCAGCCACGCAAGGTTTCTCCAATTACATCAACCAAATGTTTCCTAACGAGAAAAAAGCCGTGTGCATCGGACACGATTGCCGGCATAATTCCCGCTTATTCTCGGAAACTGCCGCCAATATTTTCTCGGCTAACGGGATTCACGTTTACCTGTTTGAAGACCTGCGTCCCACACCGGAAATGTCATTCGCCATCCGGGAATTAGGCTGTAAAGGCGGAGTTATTCTCACGGCATCCCACAACCCGAAAGAATACAACGGATACAAAGCATACTGGGACGACGGTTCACAACTCGTGCCCCCGCATGATAAAAACGTGATAAACGAGGTCAAGAAAGTACAAATCAATGATATAAAATTCCAAGGAAATCCCCAGATGATCACCATTCTGGGAGAAGATTTTGACAAAAAATACCTTGATAAGGTGAAGACACTAAGTCTTTCTCCCGAAGCTATCCGGAAAGAACACGATTTGAAGATCGTCTTTACCCCGCTACACGGAACGACTTATGAACTCGTCCCTGCATCCTTGCGAAACTGGGGATTCACAAACATCCATACCGTACCCGAGCAAAGCATTCCGGACGGGGACTTCCCTACCGTGGCTTCCGCTAACCCGGAAGAACCTGCCGCATTCAAAATGGCTTTGGATCTGGCTCGCGAAATAGATGCAGACCTCGCTATGGCATGTGACCCCGACGGCGACCGTATCGGTATCGCGGTCAAGGATGACAAAGAAGAATGGACTTTATTGAACGGCAATCAAACCAATATTATTTTCACGGAATACATCATCCGCAAAAAAAAGGAATTAGGTTTGCTGAAAGGTAGCGAATATACCGTAAAAACCATTGTCACCACAGAATTGATCAAGGATATCGCAGAAAAGAACAACATTATTTGTTATGACGTGTACACCGGCTTCAAATGGATTGCCGACGTGATCCGAAAAGAGGGCGGCGAGAAATTCATCGGTGGCGGCGAAGAGTCATTCGGCTTCATGCCGGGAGCCTTCACCCGTGACAAAGACGGAATTTCAGCCACTTCACTCATGGCAGAAATCGCCGCATGGGTGAAAACGCAAAACAAGACGCTATACACGTTCCTGAAAGAGATTTACGCTAAATACGGATTCTCGCAGGAGAGAATGATTTACATCGTGCGCAAAGGCATCACCGGGGCACAGGAGATCAAATCCATGATGGAGGACTTCCGTCACAACACGCCCAAGAGCATCAACCATAGCGATGTGGTGCTCAAAAAAGATTACCTGACACGGGAAGCGACCGACCTTCGCACGGGCGAAAAGAAGCATCTCGATTTTGAAACGACCAGCGACGTGTTGCAGTTCTTCCTCGCAGACGGAAGTAAAATATCTGTACGTCCTTCCGGAACCGAGCCCAAGATCAAATTCTATTTCGAGGCACGTACACTGATGAAAGACGTGAATGATTACGAACGAGCGCAAAAAGAAGCAAACGATCGTATCGATGCAATCATCAAAGATTTAAAGATTGAATGATTCTGTGATTGGGTGATTTCCGATTAAGAGTATAAGTATTAGCCGATTAATTTATCATGAATTAATCGGCTTTTGTATTGTAGATTTTTTCTCGCAAAAGAAAACAATAGAATCTTCAATTCGATAGTTCCATTTCTAATCAAATATTTAAACTCACTTGAAATATCAAAAAAAGTTATTCTATAAAATACAATTCTTCTTAAAATATCACGACAAATATTTGCAAAGGCATGAGTATTTACGTATATTTATAACGATATACTAAAATTCAAAATCTTAAAAACCAAAATTATGAAAAAAAACTTTTTGAAGCCATTTGCACTTATCTGTCTAAGTTTAGTCATTATGACAATTGTCGTTGCTAATGTAGTTCTTGAGCGTCCTAGTCCTCCGAGAGAGCCTAATGTAAATTACATAACGGCTACTTCATGCGAAATATCATATAAAGCACCCTTGAATGACGGCGGATCACCAATACTAGCTTACATTATAGAATGCCAATACAAAAATTCTCCAGGATGGATTCAAAAAGGAGTATCTAAAGAACTTAAATATACTGTTATTAATATGAAAGAAAATAGTACGACTAGATTTCGTATTAAAGCCATTAATCGTGTAGGAGAAAGTGATCCTGTAGAAACCGGAATTATTGAATTTAAGTATTAAAGGATAAACAATTTCCACATGATCTAACAATCACACCGAATTTTTAAAGAGAGGATCATATACCTCTCTTTATTCTAATCTTCAAAAAATCTTCTTGTTTCACAATATATTATACGATATTTTATATATTTAACCTGTACTAAAAATAAACCTGCAAACATGAAAACTACAAATCTAAAAACAGCTATAACTTACGAAAGTAAGTTGATAAGAAGGAATTGGTTATTCTACCTTTTCATTTTGGGGGTAGCGTGTATATTAGGTACTCTTATCCCAGGTGTGTTTTTTATCCCAGGTATTGGGAGAATTTCGTGGGATGATGTTGTATTTGCATCTTCTATGCCTTTGCGTGGAATCTATTTTCTAAACCTATTTCAATCTCTCATTGTTGCATTCCTTGTTTGTGACATTCAAAGAAAACGGAAAAAAGCTGAAACCGGGGAAGTTCTCTCAGCACGACCAATCAGCAATGGTCAAACCCTTCTCGGAGAGGCTATAGGCATTCTTATCCCATTCCTCACGATAGATATTATTTTCATGACCATATCCATGATTATCAACATATTCATCCCGAATTCTCCAGTCAGTTTATGGATAAACCTTTTCTATTTTTTCACCTATACGATTCCCTCGCTAGTTTTCATCACCAGCCTATCTATGTTTGTCAACAAACTGGTTAAACACCCCATGTTTAGTTGGTTGATTCTAATGGCTTTTCTCTATCTCGAATACAATTACGCTGCAACAGCTTTTTACGGCATACTGGACTTCCAAGGACGCTTGCTTCCCAACTCTTTTTCCTCTATGGTGGGATTCGTAGACCTATCTAGTTTCCTACTCCACCGGGGTGTTTTCTTGCTACTAGGGATTAGTTTTCTCTACTTTAGCATTTTACTCGTGAAGAGGCTCCCCGGGATCGCCGGTCGGCAACGTTATTTAGCTGTTCCTGCCATGTTATTTTTAGCATTTTCCTTGTGCCTCAGTTTCATCTACATTGAAAAGTTCCAATCCCGCTTGGAAAATAGAATTACCTGCCGCAAAGCCTTTCTTAAATACACCAAAACTCCCAAAGCCCGCGTGATCGCACACGACATCACATATTGCCCCGAGGGGAATACATTCTCGGCAACAAGCCGAATGAAAGTACAAAACCAGAAAAAAAAGCAAATAGACCAGCTCTTGTTATTCCTTAACCCAGGGCTGAAAATTAACAAGATTGAATCCAACGGACAAAGCCTTCCCTTTCATAGAAACTACCTAGCCGTTGTCATCGAACGTTCCCTAGAACCAAATGAATATATCAAATTAGATATCGATTACGGGGGATACATTGATGAAGATATTTACCAGATAAATCTACCTGACGAGGATTTCTTTTCTCCAACCCCTGATTTATACCGCAAAGAGAATTATGGCAAGCACTCCGCTTTTGTATCAAGTAAATTCACATTCCTTAGACCGGAAGTGATGTGGTACCCGACAACAGTTCCCTCGATAGCATGGCAAGCATCTGCAGAAATGAATTTCACGAGTTACACGCTCCATGTCAAAAAAACGGGCGAACTGACTATTTTATCCCAAGGAGTACCCACGACAGAAGGAGATTACATCACGTTTAACAATTTACAAAACTTGACGGGGCTAACCCTCTGTATCGGGGAATACGAGAAAAGAGCTCTCACAATCGACTCGCTTACCGTGGAACTTTATACTTACTCGGGAAATGATTGCTACATGAAATATTTCGACGAATGGGATCTCCTCAAAGAAGACAACCCAAACCGGGAGAAAGATTAAAAAAAAATGTTTTACCTGTGCAAAGATGAGATAGAGCAAGATAAACCCAATCCTTATCCTTTCAAATATTTCAAACTGATTGAGGTGCCTTCATCTTCTTATTTTTTACGTTCGACTTTATTTAACGACTGCATGCAACCGGAAATCGCACTTTTCCATGAACGATTATGCCGCATAGAAACCCGCAATCCTGCTGATTATGCAAATAATAACCATTACGACAAAAGTGTACAAGAATATCTTTTAACTGTCAATTTTCCCGGTTTATGGAATAACTATATGAGAATAAAACATATTTTCACCGATTACAATAGTTGCATCACGTCCGACACGTACCAAGGCATAGAACTAATATTCAAACGGATGATAAATCCGGATGTACATATAAGTTCCGATAATATCATGAGCCCCCAATTATTAAATCACATCGCAGAACGAGGATTAAAAGGAATCATCACGGAAGAATATAGCCGTGAACAAAACATCGCTATCCGTTCGAAAGTTTCCCATTTACTCGGGTATCTTACCACAATCACGCCCTGGGATGCCTTGAGCCAGTTTATGCAAGAATTTAATACACGTACTTATTTCCAAGAAGTTAACTTCGATTCATTTATCGAGAAATTCGAACAACGTTTCGGACAAGACATCAAGGCATACATGGACGAATGGTACACGACTCACGAAGTTCCCTTGTTATCAATAAAAGACGCATCCCGTAAAACCACGGAAGATACACAAATCATCGAGTTCAAAGTTGGTAATTTCAGCAAGACAGACGGTATCGTTTCAATCGTAGCAAGGAACTACCCCGGGAAAAGTGTAATCAGAAATCTCCAAAGTTACTTGATTAAAGCCGGGGAATGCAAACGAATCGTCGTTCATGAAGACATAAAACATCAGGTACAATTAACCACAAACTTTTCAGGACATTTCCCTGAAAACATTTTTTTCGAAGTCCAGCAATCTCCATTATCCGGTCCTATACCGAAGGAAGGCATCACGTTACTTGATAGAAATCAATTCTATTCCCCGGGGGAGATCATTGTAGACAACGAGGATGATAATTTCTCTTTAATCGATTCGGCAAACAATCGAAAACGATTGACCGATATCATCAAAAAAGAAGACGGACAGAAATATACTAACCGCTTGCAGGTCCTAAAAACTAACGCCTGGAGCTTGCCTATATTACAGGAACTCCATGGCAAGTATATTCGTAGTGCTTTCGTAAAAAAAGCCGGCACGGGACAATTCAAGGCTGAATGGAGAGCAAATCTCCCGGAAGCAGGGAAATACGAAATATTTGTCTATAGACCTCATCTTGTCGGATACGAAGGAGGAAAAACAGCAACCGATCACCCTGGAATGAAAAATTACTATACAGTTTATACCCCCAAGGGAAAAGAGGGAATCATCTTAGAAATCCCTGATAAAGAAGAGATTTGGATAGGATGCACCTCCACCTTACCGGAAGAAGAAGCCTGGGTATCATTAGGCACGTTTACCCTGCCGGCAGGAGAATCCCGAGTCGTGTTGGATGACCGGGGAGTGTCTACTATTACAGATAGACTATATGGAGAGTTAAATCAAATGGTGGTCGCCGACGCCGTTAAGTGGGTAAAGAAAAAATATTAATGGAAATTTATACAATAAAGAGTACCCTAAAAGTGTCTGACTTTTAGGGTACCTTTATTATGAACATTCTACAAATTCATTCCACCACGGAATCACCAAACAACTCATCTTTGAAATTAATCAAATACAATTTCTTACGGGCACGTGTGAATGCCGTGTATAGCCAACGCCAATATTCGTCGTCCGGCTTTTCTTCTCCCATCCATCCCGGATCGATGAAAACAGCATCCCATTGCCCGCCTTGTGCTTTATGGCAAGTTACAGCATAAGCGAATTTGATTTGCAAGGCATTGAAATACTCGTCTTCCTGAATCTTTTTGTACCGCTTTTGTTTGGAAGGAATATCCATATAATCCTCTTCCACTGCCGCAAACAATTTGCGATATTCGTCATAACTCAATGCCGGTTGTTCCGAGGTCAATGTATCGAGCATTACCCATGCTGAAATCTCCTCCTCGTACCCGTAAATACTCAGGCGGGCATTGACAAAATGGAATCCGTACAGGTCTTTATACTTACCTACTTTTTCAACGGTAGCGATGTCCCCGTTGGCAATAAAATCAATTTTGTCATACTCCGCTCCCCAAAAATAATTGTTTTTAACCACCATAATCTTGTCCCCGCTACCGAACGCCTCTTCCCGATAAAGTACCCGAGCCCGGATTCCCTCGTTAAAACGATTCGCCCGCTTGTTAGAACGACAGATCACCATCGTTTCGTCCATGCCGAACGTACTGTAACAATGGTCTATTTCTTCCAACAACTCGCCTCCCCCGACACGCACGATGTCCGGGAAGGGGGCAACTTTCAAAAGCAATTGGGCATAAGGAGCCGCCCCGATCATCTCCCGCACGAGCGTGGCATTGTATAGTATCCCGGATTGTTCGGATTGACGCATAATATCCGTGAGGCTCGCCTCGTAAACCTCCATCCCATAACTTGCTTGCAGGAAATCAGCTTCCAAAGCAGGACTGACATCTACTCCCACCGGGGGCAACTGTGCCGTGTCCCCGATCAACACCAAACGGTTGTTGCGCCCGTTATAAACAAACTCGAACAAATCGTCCAACAAAGAACCTGTCCCGAAATTAGAATCCTGGGAATTCATCGAGATCATAGATGCCTCGTCCACGAAAAACAGCACGTTGGCACCCGCGTTAAATCCCAAGTTAAAGACGCCAATTCCTTCCTGTGCATTCTTCTGACGATAAATCTTCTTGTGTATCGTATATGCAGACTGCCCCGAATACCCGGAAAACACTTTTGCCGCACGCCCGGTCGGAGCCAATAGCACAACATGATATTCAAATTGTGCCAAAGTATTCACGATTGCCGCAACCAATGACGTCTTACCCGTCCCCGCATATCCCTTCAACAAGAACAAACTTTCGGGATTACGATCAAAAAAGAAAGCCGCAAAAAGTCTCATCGCTTCTTGTTGTGAAGGCGAAAACTCAAAACCAAACTTCTCTTTTACAACACGTTCAAAATGTTCATTTATCATGATTAAAATAAATAGCCAAAACTGTGGTATGATCTTTTTTTTTCTTATATTTGCCAACACTACAATCCACCGTGGATTGGTGCGGGGTGTCGTAAGAAACACCGTGTAAAGATATGAAAAAACAGCTTGAAAGTAATAGAACTAACTTGTTTAATATATAATAAATATACAGACAGAAAAGATGAAACCAGTTAAGATCATTATCCAAATCGTTTTAGCAATTGCGGCTATCTACCTGGGGTATTTGTGCTACGAGAGCGTGCAGAATCCCATTCAATTCCAAAAATTGAAGAAACAAAGATATGATAGGATTATCCAGAGATTAAAGGATATCAGAACTGCACAAGTGGCTTACAAAGACATTCACGGAGTATACACGAGTAGTTTTGATACTTTAATTAGTTTCGTGAAATACGATTCTTTAAAAACCGTTCGTTCTATCGGAGAACTTACCGACGACCAACTGGATCAAGGAATGACGGAACAAGAAGCTTTGAAAAAGGGATTAATCATCCGTGATACGATTCGCGTGTCTGCTTTGGAGCAACTTTTCGGAAAAGATTATCCGATCGATGAAATCCGGTATGTCCCGTTCACCAAAAGGAAACACGAATTCTTGATGGGAACAAATATGATTTGGACCGAATCGAATATTGAGGTACCCGTTTTTGAAGCTCGTGTTAATAACATGATTATTTTCGAAGATATGTTCGATGAATACGGTGATGCTATTCTCGAAGAAAACGGTGAAAGAAAACGGTTACAAAAATACCCAGGTCTGAAAGTGGGTAGCGTACAAGAGGCAAACAATAACGTGGGTAACTGGGAGTAAACTTCTGGTTTGTAAACGAGAAATACATGCAGAGTATTTATTTTGTTGACTCGAATTTCACTTACGAATTATCTACACAGTCGATATTATCCATCCGTTATGCAACGGATGGATTTTCATTTTGCGTGTACGATGCTCACGATAAATTAATGGTATTTGTGCATGAACCTTATGCCGCCGATTCCCGGGAAGCAGTTCTCGCCCGATTGAAAAATTATCTCGTGAACGATGTAATTTTAAATCTACGTTTCAAAAAAGTATATCTTATGCCTTGCTTTAGCGCGAAAACTCTCATCCCCGAGGCTCTTTTCGATAAAGCAAACGTAACGACCTTATACTCGTTAAATCAAGAGATTGCTCCCGACGATACACTCTTGTTCCATCCGATCGAAAGTATGGATGCCTACCTGGTTGAAACCATCAACTCTCCTTTCAACGATTTTATTCGGGAACATTTCCCGACCATCCGGATCGTGAATGAGGCATATCCTTTTATACAAGGGGCTTTATCCAAAGCATTGCATGACTCGGAACAGATATTCCTGAACATCCAGGACAGCTTTTTCGATGTACTGTTTATAAAAGACACAAGAGTACAATTATTCAACACGTTCAATTATAGGACAGCAACCGACACCGTGTATTTCTTGTTGAACTGTATAAAAGAATGCCAGATTCAAAAAGAGAAATTACACGTTTCTGTTTTTGGTCCGGCAACAAACGACGGTAAACTAAAAGAATTACTTTCAACATATTTGCCACATCCTTATTTCGCGAAAGAGCCGTTATTAAACGAAATATTGAATGACAAAGAGATGAATTCCTCTCATTTTATTCACTTGTTAAACCTTCATCGATGCGGATTATAAGCGGAACACATAAAGGCAAAGTGATTTGCCCGGACAAAAATTTTAAAGCACGCCCGACAACGGACTTTGCCAAAGAAAATTTGTTTAACGTGCTCAACAACTACATCGATATAGAGGGAGCTTCTGTCCTAGACTTATTCTCCGGCACCGGTAGTATAAGTTATGAATTTGCCTCACGAGGAGCGGAACGAATCGTATCTATCGAACAGAATTACAATCACTATTCTTTCATAAAAAAGACCGTGGCACAACTCGGTTTCAAAAGCATCACCGTGTTTAAAACCGATGTGTTCATCGCTTGCAAAAAACTGAAAGGCAAGTCGTTCAATATCATCTTTGCCGACCCGCCGTATGACTTGGATAAAATCATGGATATTCCGGCAGCTATTTTTGACAACGAGTTGTTAGCACCGGAGGGATTGGCTATCATCGAGCATCCCGGCACCGTGGATTTTTCTTCCGCACCTTTCTTCTCCGAACATCGCCAATATGGCAGTGTTAACTTTTCTATTTTCAGACAATAGAAAATGTAACATTGTTGTAATTAAAATGTATCTTTTTAGAAATCTTTTCAATCTACTTTAGTCACCGAAAACAAGAGGTTTTCAATTATTTATTAATGACTAAAATTTAGACAAATGAAAAAGATTTTAATGAGTGTGGTTTTGATCATTGCTTGCTTGAGCAGTTTCGGACAAGAAGAAAAAAAGAAATTTCAAATTACAGGAAAGCCTATCGTTACTGTTTTCGCGAATTATCATGCAGGATTAGGAAACGCAAACAAAGAATCCGGTTTCGCACTAGACCGTGCTTATCTTGGGTATCAATTCTCCCTCACCGAGAAATTAAGCGGTAAAGTAGTATTCGATATGGGTTCCACCAAAGTAGACGGTGCTGACCTTGAAAGAGTAGCTTACCTCAAGAATGCCATGTTAAGCTGGAAAACAGGAGATTTCACGCTGGACTTCGGGTTGATCGGATTGGAACAATTCAACGTGCAGGAAAAATTCTGGGGATACCGTTATATCATGAAATCATTCCAAGACGAATACAAATTCGGTTCCAGCGCAGACATGGGTATCTTGGGAAAATACAAATTTGCCAAATGGCTGTCTGCTGACATCACGATCAGTAACGGTGAGGGTTACAAAAAACTGAATGGCGACAACAAATACAGATACGCTCTCGGGACTACATTATTCCCGGTAGAAGGTCTGACCGTTCGTGCTTACTATGACATTGCCGGTAAAAATGGCGACGGCGATGGGATCGAGAGTCAACAGAGCTTAGCTTTCTTTGCTGGTTACAAACACAAATTATTCTCTCTTGGAGCCGAATACAACCAAATGTTCAACTCGAAATCCAAAAAAGACAAAGACCAAAACGGTTTCTCCATTTATTCCACGGTAAAATTAGCTGACAAGTTTGACATCTTCGGGAGATACGACAATCTAGCTTCTAAAGACGATTGGAGCAGCACAGACGGTCAAAGAATCTTGGCAGGTATCCAATATTCACCAATCAAACAATTGAAAATCGCCCCGAACTTCTCAACATGGAATCCCCGTGACGGTAAATCAAGCGCTTTCGTCTATTTAAACATCGAATTCAAGTTGTAACATGAATGTAACATTCGTGCAACATTCATGTAACAAGATTCATCTAAACTTGCATTGTAAAAATGAATCAATAGATGTTGAAATTAATACGATTAGAAAATGAAAAACTTATTTATTATTCTTCTTGCTATCGCGATTGCATCTTGCGGAAACTCCAAGAAAAACAAGGGTTCCGAGGATAAGAAAATGAACATCTCAGCTGCCGGGGCAACTTTCCCATTGCCATTCTACAACCTGGCATTCAAAACCTACCAGGAGAAAACCGGAAACACCGTGACCTACGGGGGTATCGGTAGCGGCGGCGGAATCAGAAGCTTGAAAGATAAAATTGTTGACTTCGGGGGATCGGATGCTTATCTTTCTGACGCCGAAATACAAGAAATGCCTTACGCCACGATACACATCCCGACTTGCATGGGAGCCGTGGTGCTGGCATATAACCTGCCGGAAGTGAAAGATTTGAAACTCTCGGGAGAGGTGATTGCCGATATTTATTTAGGCAAAATCACCAAATGGAATGATGCCAAGATCAAAGAATTGAATCCCGGCATAATCCTTCCGGACAAAGAGCTGACCCCAGTGTATCGTTCGGATGGTAGTGGTACGACATTCGTTTTCAGCGATTATCTAACCAAGGTCAGCAACGATTGGAAAGACAACATGGGTACCGGGAAATCACTGAAATGGCCCGTGGGACTTGCAGCAAAAGGCAACCCAGGTGTAGCCGGAACCATTAGCCAAACTCCCGGCAGCATCGGTTACATCGGGTCGGAATACGCTTTCTCCCTGAATATCCCGATGGCACAAATGAAAAATAGCTCCGGCAACTTTATCACGCCAAACACGGAAAGCATTTCCGCGGCAGCCAAAGGTGACATCCCGGCAGACACACGTACCATGATTACTAATTCGTCCGCCCCGGATGCCTATCCGATTAGTTGCTTCACCTGGATTATCCTTTACAAAGAACAAGCGTATTCTAACAGAACTTTGGCACAAGCACAAGCTACTGCCAAATTACTGGACTGGATGCTAAGTCCCGAAGCACAAGCGTTGACGACAAAAGTACATTACTCTCCACTTCCGAAATCCGCGGTGGACAACGCCAAAGCACTATTAAACTCTATAAGTTTCGAGGGCAAACAAGTCCTCAAGTAAATTAGGTGATTTACGATTTCATGATTAAGTGATTCTTGAATTTTCATTCTTGAAAATCACTTAATCGTAAATCATCAAATCACTCAATAAGTTATTTTATGCGTGATATTATTTTCAAACGGCTACTTTCCATTTGTTGCATCCTGATTTTATTGATCAGCGCCGGGATGATCTACTCCCTCGTGAGTGGCTCCCTGTCTGCTTTCGGTCATTACGGATTCTTCCAATTCATCGGTTCAACGGAATGGGACCCACATCCGGATAGAGAAACCTACGGAGCCCTTTCGTTCATTGTAGGGACATTATTAACCTCTTTTCTGGCGTTAATCTTCTGCATCCCGTTCTCCCTACCCGTTGCTCTTTTCACCGGGGAATTCTTCAGGGGTAAAAAGATAGCCTCCTTTATTAGTTCCATCATTGACTTGCTGGCAGGAATACCCTCCATCGTTTACGGCTTATGGGGCTTCTACACGTTCCGCCCGCTAATCATAGAAATGGGGGTAAACGCACAAGGATTCGGGATACTAACATCTTCCATCATCCTGGCAATCATGATTATACCTTATGCTTCTTCCCTCAGTGGCGAATTTATCTCAATGGTTCCCAACGAACTGAAAGAAGCAGCATACAGCTTAGGCGCAACCCGCTACGAAGTAATCAGAAGCGTTACTTTCCCCGCTGCAGGTTCCGGTGTATTTGCCAGTTATATTCTCGCCTTGGGACGAGCCTTGGGTGAAACGATGGCGGTAACCATGTTGATCGGAAACACGAACAACCTCCCCACGTCCCTTGCCGACACGGGCAACACGATGGCAAGTATTATTGCAAATCAATTCGGCGAGGCTGACGGCTTAAAATTAAGTTCGCTCATTGCCATCGGGTTACTTTTGTTCTTGATCACTGCAATCATAAACTTAGTCGCAAAACTCGTTACAAAGAAACTTAACTAATAAAAAAAATGAGCAGTTTAAAATATAGAACGATAAAAGACAAGACATTCTTCTACGTAACCTGTTTTCTCGCCTCATTGACCGTAGTACCGTTATTCGCAATTATATGGGAATTAATCAAAAAAGGCTACAAACAGATCAACTGGAACTTCTTCACGGAGAGTGCCCCGAGCACACTGGATGCCATGTTAGCACGCAACACGGGGGACATTATTCCCGGGGGTATAGCCAACGGGATCACAGGGACCTTACTTATGGTCGTGCTGGCAGCTATTATCGCAATACCGATCGGCATTTTGGTAGGCATCCATCTATCGGAACATCCGAAAACGAAGTTTTCCTACATCACCCGGTTTCTAACCGACTTGATACAAGGCAGCCCTTCTATCGTGATTGGTATTATCGCCTATGCCTGGATTGTCAAACCGATCGGAAGTTACTCCGCCCTGGCAGGAAGCGTCGCACTAAGTATTATGATGCTTCCCCTCATCGTTCGCTCGACAGAAGAAACATTAAAAATGTTACCGGGCAGCCTGAAAGAAGCCGGGCTTGCTCTCGGGGCTTCATATACCAGTGTCATACTCAAAGTATTGCTACCGGCAGCTTTCGGGGGATTGTTCACGGGCATACTGCTCGCCATATCCCGCGTGATGGGAGAAACCGCCCCACTTATGCTTACCGCCCTGGGAAGTACCACAATCAACTGGGATATCGTAAAACCGACTAGCGCAGTTCCTCTATTAATCTGGGAATTCTACAACGACCCCAATTTGATAGATATGATTTGGAGTTCATCTCTCTTCCTACTGATTTTGATATTATCACTTAATATTATTGCAAAACAAATTGCGAAAAAATGGAGAATTCAATAATTTACGATTTATGAATTTAGATTTATGAATTTCAAATCTAAAATCGTAAATCTAAAATCTAAAATTAATATGGTTATCACAAATCCAATACTACAACTAAAAGACGTTTCCATATCATACACTCCCGGGAAGAATGCCGTGGAATCGGTTAGTGCTGACATAGCGGAGAAACAGATCACGGCAATCATGGGACCCTCCGGATGCGGGAAAAGCACTTTATTACGAGCTATCAACCGAATGCACGAGCTATACCCGGACATAAAAACGACCGGGGAGATCCTGCTGAACGGGAAGAATATATTAAAAACAAATCCCATGGAAGTACGCCGTATGGCGGGAATGGTATTCCAACGACCGAACCCCTTTCCTACCATGAGTATCTATGACAACGTGATTGCCGGGTATAAGCTGAACGGCATATCTCTACCCAAGCGGGAAAAAGACGAACTCGTGGAGCAAAGCTTGAAAAATGTGGGTTTATGGGATGAAGTAAAAGACTCTTTATTCAAAAAGGGAACTTTTCTTTCCGGGGGACAACAACAACGCTTGTGTATTGCTCGAGCTCTCTCGTTAAAACCTCAGGTACTCCTGATGGACGAACCGACTTCTGCACTTGACCCGATTGCCACGAATCGCATCGAAGAACTACTGCTTGACCTGAAGAAAGAATTCACAATCATGATCGTCACACACAATATGTCGCAAGCCGCACGTATTTCGGACTACTCCATGTTCATGTATCTCGGGAATCTCATCGAATATGACGAAACGCAGAAGATGTTCACCAACCCGAGCGACAAACGCACGGAAGAATATTTGACAGGACAGTTCGGATAATTTCGTGATTTATGATTTCAGATTAAGTGATTCCAACCGCACAAGGCTAATACTTTTAGTAATCATTGAATCACCAATCTCTGAATCTATAGTTTTTAACTTTTAGCTTATATCTTATACATCATGACTACAATCAGAGAAAAATACCTCGAAAAAATAAAAGAAGATTTTGAAGTGCTGTCCACGGTGGTTATCCAGCAGATGGAACTCGTGTACACCCTCACGGAAAGCAATAAAGACACGGAATTACATTCCTCGATAGAACAAAACGAAGTCATCATCGACAGTCTTGAAGTAAAAATTCGGGATGAAATCATCAATTCCATCGTACTTTACTGTCCCCGTGCAAGCGATTGCCGAAAAATCATGTCCTATCATGATATGACAGCTTACCTGGAAAGAATCGGCGACTTGCTTCTTAACATTGCAGATTTCTTGCGGGAAGTAGATCCCAAAGGCAGTTTATACACGCTATTCCTGAAAATCATTCACGAACAACTGGAAATCGTGAAAAAAATGACACAAAATGCTATCTTTGCTTTCACGTGTGAAGACGAGAACCTGGCGAAAGAGATTATCCGAACAGATGATATCGTGGACAAGAATCACAAGGAAATCATTCACGGGATTCCTCTTCATTTCGTGGGTAAAACCGTCAAAGACCAAGATTTGTTGGACGCCCTGTCACTAAGCAGCATGTCGTACAACATCGAACGGATCGGCGACAACGCCACAAATATAGCGGAGGCAGCAATCTATCTCATGGAAGGGAAGAACGCAAAACATATTCATAACAATTAAATTTGGAATTATGGACAAACAACGCATTTTAGTCGTCGACGACGAAGCAGATTTAAGAGAAATCCTGCAATTCAACCTCGAAAGCGAAGGCTATACAGTCGACACTGCCCCTTCCGCGGAGCAAGCCTTGAAAATGCTCTCCGAAGAATATGACCTCATATTACTGGACGTCATGATGGACGGGATGTCCGGTTTCAAGATGGCGGAGAAATTACGTAGAGATATGCAAAACTCCACCCCTATCATCTTCCTCACCGCCAAAGACACAGAAAACGATATGCTCACCGGTTTCAACATCGGCGGGGATGATTACATATCCAAACCCTTCTCGATAAAAGAAGTATCCGCACGGGTAAAAGCCGTGCTGAAAAGAACCGGTTCCCCGGAAAGTAAGAAGATCATCATCGACGTGGGGGAAATGCACATAGACCAAAGTACCAAGTGCGTGTCCATCCGCAATAGTATTGTTCCTATCACTAAAAAAGAGTTCGAGATATTAAATATGCTGGCACAATCGCCCGGTAGAATCTATTCCCGCGAAGATATTCTCAACAAAGTATGGAATGACGACAGTTACGTGCTGGAACGTACTGTCGATGTCCACATTACCCGACTGAGAAAAAAACTCGGGGACCAGGGGAAACATATTGTCAATCGTTCCGGATATGGCTATTGCATAGAACTTTAAAAGTTAATACATAAATTATTTCCAATGAAATTATCCTATAAACAGAAGTTGTTTATCTACTTCTTCATTGTATTTGCAGCATTCACAATCGTGATTATCTTTTTCCAACAGAATCGGGAAAAAGAATACAAGACAGAAACCCTGCGCACCACGCTGGATGATTATTCCGACATTATTGCCCGCTATATTCATCAACACCACCTACTTGAAAAACACGAAACAGACTCGTTGAGCAGCGTGTTGACACTCATGCCCTCCAACTTGCGCCTGACTATTATTTACCACGACGGGAAAGTCCTATACGACAACAACCTCGACACGGGAAAAAAAATTGAAAATCATCTGCAACGCCCAGAAATACAAACCGCCTCTATCCAAAAAACAGGAACCGCCATACGTCTCTCGCAAAGCACGGGAATTGAATATTATTACTATGCCAAAGACTACGTCAATTATTATATCCGGGTCGCACTTCCCTACGATATTGAAGTACAAAACTTTCTGAAAACAGACAATATGTTCTTGTATTTCATCACACTATTATTCTTTATCACATTACTCTCGTTGATTTATATTTCCGATCGGTTCGGGAAAGCCATCTCCGGCTTGAAAGACTTTATCATTGCCGCGGAGAACCATAATATCAACTACAAGAATATCCGTTTCCCCCACTCGGAACTAGGCGAAATCGGAGAAAAAATCATCCATAGCTATCGCTTGCTGGAAGAAAGTAACAAACAAATCAACGTGGAACAAGAAAAATTGCTCCGCCACTTCCATTACTCCGACGAAGGTATCGCAATTTTTTCAGCCAACGGGGAAAAGATCTATGCGAACACGCATTTTATTCAATATCTAAATACGATTTTGGATGAACCCACTTTCAAGGTGGAAGGTTTTCTCGGTCAACCGGATTTCAAGGAGGTAAACACCTTTCTACAAAAGAATACGCCGGTCAACCCCAACACAACAAATATTCCAGTTTACCAGAACAAGATCAGTAAAGCCGGCAAACATTTTGCCATTAAAGTATTGATATTTACGGATAATAGTTTCGAGATCACATTGAACAATATCTCTGACAACGAGAAAAACCGTTTATTGAAACAAGAGATGACCAACAATATCGCTCACGAGTTGAAAACTCCCGTGAGCAGTATCCGCGGTTATATCGAAACCTTACTGGAACAGCAAAATATAGCCCCCGATAAACAACGTTTCTTCTTGGAACGGACCTATTCACAAGTCGTGAGGTTATCCGACTTGATCCGTGACATTGCTTTAATCACCAAAACGGAAGAAGCATCGGAAATGTTTGAAAAAGAACAAATTAACATTCACAGCACACTACAAGAGGTAATCACAGATTTGCATGAACCAATCGTATCCCACGAGATCACGGTAAAAAACGGAGTCGACCCAAAAATCTCCATCGAGGGAAATAAAACCTTGATATACGCTATATTCCGTAATCTGATAGAAAACTCGATCAACTACGCCGGGGAAAATATCATGATCGGGATCAGTAATTACACGGAGGATAACGAGTTCTATTATTTCTCTTATTACGATACCGGACGAGGCATCGACGAAAACCACCTAAACCGTATCTTCGAACGCTTCTACCGGGTATGCGAGGGACGTAGCCGCCAATCTGGAGGCTCCGGGCTAGGTCTTTCCATCGTGAAAAATGCTGTACTTTTCCATAAAGGCGATATTTCTGCCAAAAACAGAAAAGACGGGGGATTGGAATTTCTATTCTCGTTGAAGAAAACTCTTTTCTAAAACACGGAACTCCCACTTCCTTTTAAAATAAACATAGAGGTTGCCCTTCAGGTGATCTCTACGTTTATTATCGGCAATAGGCTTTTTTGAAATATTTTAATACTATTCGACGCAACCATTTCAATAATTATTCATCTATCTCATAGATGCTTAAAACAACTAGTAATAAGAAAGGGAAAAAATGAAAAGCAAGAACACATTCACGCTAATTATTTTTTTGATCATAACTACACTTGCGTTTTCCTCTTGCAACGACGACGGGTATAGCCTTGACAAATTTTGGTTAGAGTTCGGAACCATCGAAAAAACAGGCGATAATGAATATCAAATCGTACTGGATAAAGGACCGGTTCTATTCCCATCCGTGTCAAACGTTCCCGCACGTACGCTAGAAAACAACACACGTGTATTTGCTGACTTCACGATTCTACAAGATGCCACCCCGGGATCTGCCGTAGATCATTACGTGAAGGTAAACGGTTTGCAAGAATTACTGACAAAACCAATCGTTCCGTACAAGGAATCCATCAGCGACAGCCTGGGTATGGATCCAATCGAATTACCCGAATACTGGATCGCTAACGACTTTATCACATTCCGTTTTTTCTATGGCGGGGGAAGTACAATTACCCATATGGTAAACCTCACCAAACATGAAGGAGAAACCGCAGACGGAAAAGTATTATTGGAATTCCGCCATAACGCTTACAACGATCCGGAAAACACCAGTAGAAACGGTTACGTGAGTTTCCCACTAAAAGAAACCTTTGGCGAAGTAAAAGACTCCGTAGAATTGCAAATACGTTACAAAGCATTCGATCAAACAGACAAAACTATTGACATTACTTATCGTCCTCGTAAATAGGTCTCTTCGTGACGGTAAGATGTAACGGGAGAAGTTCGTTCTGAACTCTCCCGTACTTTTTTTCTCGTAAAAGCACATTTTTTTAAAGATTTTTCCTCGAAATGTTTGGAAGTTCAGCAAAACTACCTATCTTTGTACCCGCTTAAGACAAGCAAATGTTCTTTGAACAAAGGGGAGATACCAAAGTGGCCAACTGGGGCTGACTGTAACTCAGCTGACATCGTCTTCGTAGGTTCGAATCCTGCTCTCCCCACATACTGCGGAAATAGCTCAGTCGATAGAGCACTAGCCTTCCAAGCTGGGGGTCGCGGGTTTGAGTCCCGTTTTCCGCTCTCAGAATAAAGCACTTACGAAAGTAGGTGCTTTATTGTTTTAGGCGGTTTTCATGAGGTTTTGATAGTTTTTGTCAACCAAGACGTCAACCAACATTTTATCATGGATACCTCAATTTCAATCATTTACTACAAGTACAAGACACTTTCAAACGGGGAACACCCGCTAATGCTACGAATTTACAAAAATGGTAAACGGAAATTAGAAAGTATCGGTATATCCGTGCACCCAGATTGGTGGGACATTTCTAAAAATTGTCCGAAGAAAGGTTGCCCCAATAAAGAACTTATAAATAAAATTATTGCGGATAAAATTGCAGAATATAACAAACAAGCACTTGAATTTAAAGCGGAGCAAAAAGAATTCACCGCAGCTTCATTAATCGAAAGTAAGCAATCCAAACTACAATTAAAGACGATTCGTGAATTTTACACCCAACTAATAAAAGAGTTTGAGGAAGCGGAACAAGTTGGAAACAGGCTCATCTATAAAAACTCTTTCAACTCTCTAAAAGCTTATACTAACAATAAACTTGATATATATTTCAGTGATATTGATGTTGAATGGTTGAAAGCATACGAGAAATGGCAACGTAAAAGAGGAAACAAAGAAACTACCATCAGTTTACAATTCAGAACTTTAAGAAGTGCTTATAACAAAGCTATTGATGCAAAAGCAGCAAACCAAAAGTACTACCCGTTTGATGAGTATAAAGTGAGCAAATTCAACACCAAGACAAAAAAGAGGGCTATAACGAAAGAAGAGGTAATGAAGATTATCACAACAGAAACGATAAACGCAACCAAATTGAGGGTACTCACCCGTGATGTTTTCACTTTCGCTTACTTAAGTGGTGGAATTTCATTTGTAGATATAGCAAACTTGACATCCAACAATATTTATAGAGGGAGATTACGGTACTCCCGTCAAAAAACACACCAAGATATTAATATCAAATTGCGTGAGCAAGCCAAAGAGATTATAGAAAAGTACGCTTACCACAGAAAAAAGGCAACCTACCTCTTCCCTATTCTAAATGCGCAATCACATAAAACTGCCATGCAGAAACAAAACAGGATTCATAAAGTACTGGGACAAATCAATGGAGAATTGAAAGTACTTGCTTCGGAATTGGAAATTGAAGCAGACATGACTACTTATGTTGCAAGGCATTCATTTGCTTCGATATTGAAAAACTATGGTGTCAATATTTCTCTTATCAGCGAAATGTTGGGACATACAGATTTGAAAACAACACAAATATATCTGGATAGTTTCGAGAATGACCAGATAGATGAAGCAATGAGTAATTTACTTTAGGTATATCTAAAGTTGATAAATCAAGTAAGGTGAGTTTTAGCCAGAATGGTATATAACAATCTATATTCTGGCTATTATTCACCTGAAAACTAATCCATTTACTAAAAATAGGTAGTATTTCCAATTCAATGGAGGTACTACCTTTCCTTTTTAAAACCAAATTCAAATAGAATATAGTGGATGAAAAAATACCATCTAATTTCTTTTACATGCCTATTCTGTAAAAAACTCACCGAATCTTCATTTTCGGGAGTATGATCATATATCGTTCACTGACATTAGGTGATTTATACATTTATAAATATTCCGAACTAAATACAGTTTTCCCCTCTAAAATGTTCGGACTGGCAACAAGTGATAAATTGTAATTTTTTACCTTTGTAGTGTCGAAAAGGTGGCAAGGTCATAGGTGACATTGAGATCCCTCGACTGGTCTTCTGTAAAGAACGACACGAGTTCTTTGAAATGATGTACAATTTAGCTTCACCTGATGATGATAAGGGTTAATTAAGAAGACGAACAGCAGTATTAGAAATAACATTTAATGTTTCAACTAATACAAAAATAATATGTTCAAAATGATAAATTTCGGGAGTGAAGAAACTCCCAAATTTCATGCCGTGGTTACGATCACGGTAAATGGTGAAACAAGGGAAGTAATTCCCGCCTTCACCGATTATTCTTTCAAACGTAAAAATTTTGAAAAGGATAAATTATTCAAGTCCGTGGATAAAACCAAAATATTACCGACGTTATTCTGTTTCGCTGAATCTCGAATCTTCATTGACGAGGGGATTCAGTTGCACGATTATACTGGTAGAGAATTGGTTGCCCTGCAAGACATTCAAGTTCCCGTGATGGTTTACCTCGATAAGGCGGACAACATGAACTTGTTCGGATTATTGAACGAACCGTTACCTTCTGTAATCATCCCCTGTGAAAGTGTTGCCGAGGCGTACCAGAAGGTTGCCACAACGGCTTACCTCTCGCAAGGGGCTTCAAAAGATGATTGGATCGGTCTAGGTGGAATCGTTTCCAAGGATGAATTATTGATCCAGATTCGCCAGTTTGGAAATAAATATGAAATCGGGGGAACTACCGCCCAAGGCTATTTCGGGTTAAGTGCCAACACGTCTTTACTGCAAAGTAAGGCTCTAGTCATGGAAAGTTCTGCATTGCTGGGTGAGCACAGAACCTTTGAACAAGCTGAAAATTTATTCAAGGCAATGGTTCAAGCCTTTGGAGTTAGGGCTGCCCAGCAAACTCGTTACGTGAAAGCAATTAATACCTGTATCTCCCAATTCAATATGGCAACCATAATGGAAGCGTTGAAAAAGATAGGGGCTACCGAAAAATTGCAAATAGAGAAAAGCAAATGTGATGACAAAATCGCTTGCCTGCAAAGTTTAATCATCGAACAAGCAACTCTCCTGAAACATAGTAAGGAATAGTGTAACAAGAAAGCTAGGTTGTACATCAAACCTTTTAAGGTGTCCTGCCACGTGGTGGGACACTTTCTATTTTTATCCATTCTTGCTGGCGATACAAGTATCTTCGGGTATTCCAAGACTAAAAAGGAATAATAAAAACCAGTTACCTTGTTCAAGTAACTGGCTTTTCTCTAAAATTTAATCACGTTTATTTCTTGGGCATTTGTTGACAAATTTCCCCTTGCAAGAGTTTACCGTTAGCTTTCTTGTTCCGTTTCACCCCGTCATTACCCCACGTTCCCCATTGCTTGAAAAAGAAAGCCACTCCTTGTGCCTCTGCCTGATTTTTGATATTCATTACCCATTCCTCTTTCATGGGTCTGGCACTACCACCACTTTCTCCACCTACAATTACCCAGTCTATTCCAGTTAAATCCAGTTCTCCCAAATCACCAACAAGAGGTTCACAGGACAGGAATTTCACCGTTGGAGTTAAAGGTCTTAGTACATCAACACGGTATTTGTATTCTGCCGCCTCTACCGTTGTTCCTAACCATACATTCTCTGGAATATAATGATCTCGGAAATACTCTTCCATTCTCTCTGGTCTTTTGGTTAATAACTGGTAGGTGTGCCGTGGAGTTTCCCAGATCGTGTTCATCACTTTGTCGATAAATTCAAAGGGAACTTCTTCATGGAATAAATCTCCCATGGAACAAACGAAGACCATGCTTGATTTCCTCCAACACTTGGGTTCTGCCAGTACATCTTCATGCAAGGTCAATTTAAACCCGTCCTTGTACTTGGCTTGCCCCATACCTTGAAGACGTAGAGCCATTGTCTTGGCGTAACAATTTCTACAACCTTCCGATTTTTGCGTGCATCCCGTTACTGGGTTCCACGTTCTTTCCGTCCATTCGATTTTTGTCATATTCATATTTCTTGTAAATTAATATTCTTCCTGTAAAATTCTATAACAGCTTTTGTCTGGGCAACCAGACGATTATTGTTTAAAATTATTTTATCCATGTCGTTATTTTAATGGATTCAACATTTTGCATCCAACAGGGCTGGAGCTTACCCGTCATTTCAAAATAAAGTAGCTACCGTCATTCTTGATTGACAATGCAAATATAGGCTTCACTCAGAAACTAGAAAGTAATTTACTGATTACAAGGGTAATAAGATGGGATCCACTGTATTTCCCTTAAAAGGAGGAAAGAATTTGGAGAGTATTAATATATGTAGAAATTATTGATACCCGTTATTGGCTTATTCTTGTACTGGTTCATCAGGGCGTTAAAGTATTCCTTGTTAGAGGAAGACGTGAAAGAAGCAACAAGTTTTATGAACTTCATGATATCCACGATAAAATCTTTCTCCATGTCAGAAATCTTTGCACCCTCTCTCCGTTTTTCTATTATACTTGGTATGATATTAAAAAAAGAGAGAACCTGTTGAGCGAAATAATAAGCCATTTGACTATCTGATATTGTTTGTCTAGTTATGACATCCTTCTTTCTTGAATACAAATCTTTTAATTCTTTTCGGGTACACTCGACCATGAAACGGATAACATCAAAATCATCTATCCTTGAAATTATTTTTTTATCCTCTCTTAAAACAAGGTTCACTTTTTGAGCGTAACGAATATTTTTTGATAGTTTTTCAACATGTTCATTTAAAGGTCTAATTTTTTCTTCTATTGATTCAATTTTAAAAGCCTCCTTGCATTTTCCCCACGAGAAATCATAAATAAAAAGGAGTAAATACCAGAACTTAATTCGGTCTATTCCAAGTTGTTTGAAATATAAATCGAATTCTTTATTCTCTATATATTTTTTAAAATTAAAATTCGCTTTAAGTAGCCTGTCATTGTACCTATCCATGAAACGATAAATATACATGGATTCTCCCGTGTATTCACTTATATCATGTCCTTCTGGAACTTCAAATTCATCTGGTGGGAAACTAGGAAAATAGTAGTTTGCCCATTTTATAACGTATTCCAATTCGTTATCCCCGTATTCAAGTTCCTTTTTTTCTTTTTCGTTATTTTCCATGAACCTTTTTCAAATTTGCAGTGAAGTTAGGTATTGTTTTTAAAATTTAAAAGTGTTGTAGAGATACTTCATTTTTTAATTAGTGAAGAATTGATAGTATTTTACTATTATATACCCGATCCGTTAAAAACTCACCAACCTGAATATATCCAGTACAAGTATATCTATAATTTGAAAACTTGCCTGTTAGCTACCCTTATCTTCAATATTCTCACTTTATATATACCCCAACTCGATTTTTAAAAAATACCTATACTCTATTTGTCGGTATCCCAGATGTTTAATATCTTTGTACCATCTTAAAGATCAATGTATACCATTTGAAACAATCATATAAGGATTCCTGTTACTCCTTGCACCCCAACCTGTAAGGAGTAATTTTTAGTCTTCAAGTGGCACTAAACTAGATACACCGTACTAACCAATCAAACTATTAAATCATGTACACTTACGAGCGATTAAGGCGTTTAGCCGTACAATCTGGCATCCCTGATAACAAGGTATCCATAGGATTCTGGATAAAGTCTAAAGGGCTGAAAAAGATTAAAAAACAGGTAGATAAAGTGAGAAAGATATATTACGTTCCAGATGAGAATACTAGAATCCAGATACTACCACCTTCTAAAGATTAATCTATAAAGCTACATGATATAACTGTATTTCATGTAACCAGAGATTCCAACCTGAAATAGAGAGATTATCCAACCATAAAGATCAATATTTAAAAGTTGGGGATTTGACGGGGTATGCTTTTAGGGAATTGACAGGGTACATACTATTAACTAGTAAACTAATAACTAGTATTGGTGTTACAGGCTTGCCAGCCTATCCCACGAGATAAAAGCAGAACCAGTGAATCCATAGATCATTTTTAGATGGTTGTTTCAAACTGGAATTAATAATGGCAAATGAAGAAGAAAAGAAGGATTATAGAATCATAACGAGAGATATTGCAGGTAAACTGAACCTGAATGAAACTTATACATTTACATGGTTACTTTTTAAATCAGATTATGAAACAGGTGAATCCCATGTACTGAGGGAAACACTTCGTGAGGTTACAGGTATTAAAGATGTGGATACCATTTCCAAGTACACTGCCAAATTTGAAGATTTAGGTTTCCTGAGTAAAGAGTATAATTACAGGAACAATGAAGGACAGTTGACCACACCAGTTACCTATCATGTAAACATTCCAAAGAGTAACTGGGTCAGGTTCAAGAAAGATTTATTACTGGAAGATATTCCTGATGAATTAAAAGCCTTCCTAGTACTACTTAAATGTTTATGTATCAATAATACCAATATTACTTGCTATAACAAGACAGAAATATCTAGGCGATTAAATTTATCTCCCAAAACCGTAAAGAAATATATAGATTTGGCAATAAAGCATCATAAACTGGTGGAAGTTAATAATTTCTTTCTTATCACGGATAGTAATATTATACTGGATACCCCACATGCTAAAAGTAATTTTGGGCTTAGAATTTTTGACAAACTAGCCAGAGAGAAATACGATATTATATATAACTATTGTATAGAGAAGAATGTTATCCCACCTCCATACGATTTCAAGCTAATGGAAGTGTTGTGTATTCACAGGTACGATCAACCAGAAGAGGAACTGGAAACGGCAGTTAGGAATGGAGATAGAAACGCCAAGAAGCATTACAACTATTATTCATTGAAATATAACCTGCCTAAATTATGCCCTAACCTGCCACCTCAGATACATAGTTTACAATATTTCCTTACTTCATTGATAAATACTAAATGTTATAAAGAGAATGTTGCCCAGCTAGAAAAAAAAGTGAAATTACCAGTATTATACCTTTAGTTGTATTATAATAGAAATAATATTTAGAAATCAGTGATAAGTTTATATATTCATCTACCCATTGAAAATTATAATCCACCTTTTGTTTATACAAGCAAAGTTTGTAAAAGTTCAAAATAACATTATGTGAATCTTTACTATAGCCCTAGTAAAGTTTATGGATTTTGCGATAAAAAAATGTATATATTAAGAATTTAAGTTTATAATATTTTTCATCTCTTCTATTGTATAAAACGGATTTCTGCGATGAATTATGCTATGACAATTAGAACACACCATTATTAAATCGTTAATATCAGTTATTTCTCCCTCCTCGTCCATTTCTGATATTGGTTTTATGTGATGTGCTTCAATAAAATCATATCCCGCATCACCATATCTCTCTCTAAAATTGAATCCACATATTTCACAATAAAGTCGACCTTCGTGATTTATTTTGAATTTAGCTTTTGCTGCCTGAATTAATTTAGAATCTCGTCCTCTATATTTATGATGATTTACCTCTTTAATTTTTCCTTCTGTATATTCATAACCATTCTCTAAAACAGAAGCAAAATATTTTTCTGGAACGGATAATTCCCAAAACTCTCGAATTCGTTTGTGTATTTTATTGGCTGGAATACCTAGATGTTGACAAAATTGATGATATGCTTTTTCTAAAACTTCATTTGGTTGATGTTTTATTTCTAATACTTTCGTTATAAATCGGTTTGTTTTCGAACCTGTAATAGAATGTGCTTTTTTATTAGCTTTATGAACTTTCAAGTTATTATTCTTATATCCTATGTATTTACTAGGAACAAAATGCCATTCATTATAGACTTTATAAGATACAAACTTATGCCCACCTCGAATCAATTCTATCATTTCTAGTTGTAATTTGTTCCCCTCTTCACAAGCTAAATATTTCTCAACTTGGGCTATATTTTCATATATATCTTCTTTTCTTTCTATTGCTTCCATAATAAAAAATTGAAATTAGTACAAATCTAAAAAATAATTAGTACAAATAGTAACATATATTTCTTTATTATTCATTTGTGGGCGACACGCCAAGCATACACCTCCCTCTATAAAACACCCCCTCCCCTTCAATTTCAGGTTGGCATTATATGTAAAGAGTGTTACACGCTAGAGTAGTGTAACCATTTATACCCCCACCCCAAGAGTGAAGAAAATCAAATTAATTAATCAAAATCTTATCAATTATGAACTTGAAAACTTACTACCAAAATTTGGAGGTTGCCCAACCTAACAATTCCCTTGAACTCAATCCAGAGCTGATTGAAAAGTTTAAAAATCAGGTGGCGGTATTACCCACTCCCGTTAAGGTTGGTGATGAAATGACCGTTATTGACTTTAAAGGGGAAAACCCTCAACAATTACAACTGGTTTGCGCCTTGGGAGAAGAAGAGGTGAAAGAGATCAAATACACTCAACTAGTCCGTGCGAGCCAGAAAGGGGACATCACGCCAGATGATATTCCCTGTGATCCTGCCATAGAACAGAAACATGGTGACAAGTTACGTTTCATTTACTCTTTCGCCAAGAACATGATGCTAGACCAGCTTATCCTGACGCTTAAAGGCAAAACCATTGTTCTATGTGGTCAGGTTGAAACTCCTGCCGTTTACGCTGGAACTAAAACAAAGATGCAGATCAAGAAATTCGCCTACTTGGAAGAGTAGTTAAAGATACAGGGACAGGGAGCGCGGTGGAAAGGGGAAAGATATTGTTATACCAATGTGAAAGAAGTACCACCTTTCTAAACAGGCAGTATAAACAAGAATCTTTCCTCTCCATTGCCAAACCTGATAAACTTACAACTCTCTAAATTTCATTACCATTAACGTGTTCAAATTAAAAATCAAGTAAAATAAAGACATGAATGAAGAATTGATAAAAGTGCCAGTGGTGGAACTGGTGTACAGGAATAATACCAAACCTTCTAAAAGGTATAAAATAGTAACCGCTAAAGATGTCCACGAGTTACTGGTTTCTCCATTTAAAGATACCATCGAACACCATATCTCAACTAGAGTTATCCTGTTAAATGGTAGGAATCAAGTGTTAGGTATATCCACGATAAGTGAAGGTGCGTTATCTTACAACATCACTGATATTAGGTTTATAGTACAACTGGCTGCACTCTCTAATTGCAAGAGTTTAATAGTTTGCATAAATCAACCTTCTGGTGATATTGAACCAACTAAACAGGATGATGAACTGGTACAACAGGTAAAGATCGCACTTTCATGTATAGACGTAGAGTTACTGGATTATGTCCTCTATTATGAAGAGGGGTATTACAGCTATTCAGCTAACGGTAGGATATGAAAATTTAGGTTGGTGAATTTTTGTCTGGATTGGTATATATAGCCAATAAGGACAATAATTCTCACCACCAATAGAAAGTAAGCAATAATAATACTTCCAATTCAATTTTTTAACAGGCTTGAAGCTAGAGAATAAATAAATCAAGTGAAAGTGATAATGAACATTATAAATCAAGGTTGGTGGAGAATTTATGAATTGCATATATAAACTGAAATTTCAAATATTTCCACCACCGTTAAATAGACTAGATTATGAGTACTGCAATATTAATTCCAAGTCAAAATGAAGGGTTGTTGCCAGTTTTATTTGGCAGTAATAACGTCAAGCAAGAAGAATCTACCTACACTCCTTACGAGATAGTAAATGAACCCACCAAGAAGGAAAGGAGGAAACATTTCATAGAGGCTAACACTTCACCCATAGATATGCAACATTTAAAGAATGATTGTATCGTGCCAGTGTTCAGCAAGGATAACGAGATGACAATATCTCATCCAGCATTTATTGAAACGGTGCAGAAGGTGGCTAGTGAACTGTTTAGAGGGGAAAGCATGGATGAACCTGATATAATGGTTAGCCATGTTATAAAAGGTAGGATTCCAGAAGCCATACATAAACCAGTGGCAGAACTGCTAGAAAGTGACAAGACCATCTATTATGAAAGAATGGCGTTCGCTTTCGAGATTCCAACTATTCATGAATCTATAAACGGTAACAGGGTCAATCTATGTGTTACTGGCGTTAGGGCGTATAACAGGGAGAACCTCTATTCAAAGAAGACATCAGAGAGATTCAGTGTTGCCATTGGATTCCAGAATAAGGTATGTTGTAACCTGTGTACTTTCACGGATGGATTCCAGACTGATTTAAGAGCCATGAGTTACCATGATTTATTTAGAGGTGTGATGAAGTTATTCCAACAGTATGATGCGGACAAGCATTTAAGGTTGATGAAGAGTTTTACAGGTTCTTACCTCACGGAACATCAATTCGCACAATTCTTGGGCAAAAGTAGGTTGTATCAATGCTTACCTGCCAGAGAGAAGAAGCGTTTACCATACATGGAATTGACGGATAGCCAGATTAATATGGTGGCTAAAGCTTATTACAACGATGACAATTTCAAGAGGGAGCATGGAGAGAATGAAATTAATTTATGGAAATTCTACAATATGCTTACGGGGGCGAATAAATCTTCTTACATAGATAATTTCCTCGATAGGTCATTAAATGCCACGCAATTAACAGAAGGAATAGATAGGGCGTTACATGGTGATAACACCTATAAATGGTTTATTGAATGAAAACCGTTGGGAATAAATTCTTTTTATTCCACTGATTAGCCTAATTTTGTCACACAGCAACCCTAAATTGCGTTTGTTAGATGCTGAAATTTATTTACTTTTGTGGTGTCATTCGGTTTACTGGATGGCAGACATATTGAATTAATGGAAGCGTTTAGCTTTATCCTCTTTCAGAAAACGACCAATTTTATGTTACAGGGATATAAGCAGATACAAACGTTCATGCTTGCCGTATATATACCTACTATATACATGGTTTAGCGTGGGGTTGCTGTTTATTTGTAACAAGGTTACTTGGTCGTACCTCTGAAAGAATAAGCTGACAATCACCACGCTTTCTTATTTATATTAATTACTTCTTTGGTGGTTGGAGGTAAAAGATAATTCATCATGGAAAACTCTTTAGCCAAGTGTCATTTCTTCGTGAAAAAAGACGTGTATGGAAATGTCGTGTGCATCTATCAATTGGATGAAAATTCAAAAATGTTTCTTCTCGAAACAAACGGGGAAAAAGAGGAGGATATTACCTGTTTGGAAGAAATCGAGTATGATTCCGTTGACGGAAACATGAAAGGTAACTTCAACGCCTTTATCAGTAAAATTTTAAATCAACAATTAAAATAATCATGTTTATGAAAAGGTTATTTGTATTTTTAGCGTGTTTGATGTCACTCGCTATTTTTAGTTGTAGTGATAGTAAGGATGATAACGGGGATGATCCCAACGGAGGTAATTCTAGCGACATCACGCTTGAACTTTCAATAACAGATATTGTTTTTGAAGCGGAAGGTGGAGAGAAAGAGTTTTATATCACTTGCAATGGAGATTGGACTATCACTAACACTAGCCAGTGGTGCAAAACGGATATAACTAGCGGTAATGGTAATGCCACGATCTCTGTAACGGTAAATCCCTCGGAGCTATACGATGATCAAAATACCAACATCACTGTAAAGGCTGGAACTAACACCAAAATTTTAACGGTGACACAGAAGAAAAAGGATGCGATTCTTTTAACCAAGGATAAGTATGATCTACCAACCACGGGTGGTGATATAACGGTGGAGGTTAAAAGTAACATCACGTACACCACAACCATCCCGCAAGAGTTCAACTGGATAAAACAGGCTGATTCAAAATCACGTGCTTTAGAAACTAAAAACTTAAATTTCAAAATAGAAGCCAATCCAAACACGGATAAAAGGGAAGGTTTCATTATTTTTAAAGATAATGCCAGTGAACTTGCAGACACGGTTCATGTTTATCAAGCACAAAAGGATGAATTGATCCTGACGCAAGATACTTACAATGTACCCGCAAAAGGAGAAACAATTAACGTTGAATTAAAAACAAACGTTGATTACGAGGTAATCATTCCAGAAGACGCAAAAGAGTGGATTGAACAATTAGTAAGTAGAGCGTCCAGAGTGGATAAATTGTCATTCACGATTTTGGAAAGCACTATTTACGATGAGAGGCAAGCAGAGATCATTATAAAAGATAAAAATAGTGATTTGGCAGATACTCTACACGTGATCCAGAAACAAGTAGATGCGATTATTTTATCACAAAATGTGTATGATGTTCCAACTGAGGGGATGAAGATTGTGATCGAGTTAGAAAGTAATATTGAATATGTTGCAACTATTTCGGAGGAAGCGCAAGCGTGGATTACAAAAGTTTCTATAGAGTCTTTGGGGAGAACTTTGGAAGCAAATTCGTTGCATTACGAAATTTTAGCGAATGATACTTACAAGGAGAGAAAGGGAGAAATAATAATTAAAAGTAAAATTAGCGAACTCGCAGATACTGTAAAAATCATACAAAAGCAAAAAGACTTAATTGATATAAAAGAGAAAGAATTTCATGTTTCAAGTGCTGGTTGCAATATAAAAGTTGGGGTTAATAGTAATGTTGATTACATTGTTAATATTCCTGTATCAGCAAGTCAATGGATTACGCAGATTCAATCTCGAATGGTTACGACCGATAGTTTGATTTTTTCTGTATCTCCCAACACATCTTACGAAGATCGATACGCTGAAATAGTTGTTCAAAAAAATGAACTTCGAGATACAATTAAAATTTACCAAAAACAAAATGATGCAATTATCTTGAATGAGCATTTGTATGATGTTTCAATGGAAGGGTGTGAAATTTCTGTAGAGATAAGTAGTAATGTTGAATGTGAAGTGCAGATTTCTTCTAACGCACAAGATTGGATCGAAATGGTGCAGTCGAGAGCACTTGTTACAAGTTCTTTGAATTTTGTGGTAAAACCTAATCCTAATTATCAGGAAAGGAAGGGTGAAATTTTCATTAAAGACAAAAATAGCTCATTGGCAGATACGATTAAAATAGTTCAAGCAGCCAAAAGTGATATTTATATCGGAGATGTTACTTTTTCTACTGAAGAGGAATTAATTCGTTTTAGGGAAATGGGGTACAAGAAGATAAAAGGAAATGTCTCGATTGGAGGGTTGTTAAAGACATTGCAAAAATTGGAGAATCAGATTGTTGAAATAGATGGAAATGTAGAAATAAATGCTAGCTATTTAACAACTTTAGATGGATTGTATGGTTTGAGAAAAATTAATGGGGATTTAATTCTTCGTGATGCAGAATTGGTCGTTTTTGAAGGGTTAAATAACTTGATGGAGATTTGTGGTGATTTTGAAATCAAAGCAGGAAGTTTATCTGATTTTAATACCTTGAAATCATTTGAAGGTTTAGAGAATTTGGAAACAATTGGAGGTCGTTTGTATATTGGAGCTTTTGATGAAACGGATTATAGCTTTAATCAGCCTTTTTTTAATAAACTGGAATCATTTACAGGATTAAGTAAACTGAAATCAATAGGTAAAGATTTAGAAATAAATGCCTATACGGGTTCTTTTAATTCTTTAGAATCATTTGAAGGTTTGGAGAATTTGGAATCTATAGGTGGAAATTTCAAAATACGAACTCGGGCTAACTTGGAACGAAATATGAGTGTTTTGGAAGGAAAAGTTTTGCATAATCTTAAATCTTTCAAAGGGTTGGGCAAATTAAAGAATATTAATGGAAATTTTGAGATACAAGTATCCACATCTGCTTATGCTTCCTTAAATTCTTTGACTTCATTTGAGGGATTGGAAAATTTGGAGACTATTGGAGGAAACTTCGAGTTGAATGCTTTTTGTAGCGTGAGCTCAAATCGTATTACTGAAATAGAAGGGTTAAATAGTTTAGCCTCATTTAAGGGGTTGGGTAAATTGAATTTTATTGGAGGTGACTTTAAAATATCTGCTGAAACTAATGTAGGAACTGGTGGAACTGATCTTTATTGTTTGGATGCTTTGACTTCATTTGAAGGTTTGGAAAATTTAAAAACAATTGGAGGTAATTTTACGGTAAAGGCACAGGCTCTAAATAATTACAGACATTCGACGGCATCCTCTTTGAATGGTTTGATTTCGTTTGAGGGCTTGGATGAATTAAAATCAATTGGGGGAGATTTGTATGTGTATAGTAGTTCTTGTCGTTGGGATACAGGCAGTTCAGATCCTCAAGTTATTCTTGCGGCATCAAAATTGGATGTGTTAGAATTACCGAAACTGGAAGAGATCGGGGGAGCCCTCTCTATCCATGCGCAGGAGTTGAAAAAGTTGACCTTGAATTCATTTGTAAATCTTGGCGGGGATGTATTCATAGGTTCAGATAACGTGGAAACATTGAATATAGGTAAATTAAATAAGGTTAGCGGCAGCTTTAAAATAATTTGTCGAAAAGTAAATATGATAGAATTTACTTCTTTAACTTCAATTACTGGAGATTTAATAATTAGTTATTGCGATCTTGGACTTCAAAATATTAATGGTTTATCGAAGTTGGCTAATATCGGTGGTAATTTGGACATAAATAATAATCCTCATTTAACAGATATTAGTGGATTGTCAAGTCTTGCAACAGCAAAAGGAGTTTCAATAACGAAATGTATGAATCTTTACGATTTTAACGTGTTGAAGACTGTGGTACAAAATGGTTGTGAGTATTATGTATCTGAAAATGGTTATAATCCAACGAAGTATCAAATTTTGAACGGGCAAGGTAAACCGCAAGAATAACAACATACATTGTATAGAGAGGGGTGGTAGGTTTAGGCTTATCACCCTTTATTTTTTTGCCAATAAAAAAGCCAGTACCACAATAATATAACGAGGTACTGGCTTTAATCATTTAGTTGCGCTGTCTTTTCTTGACAAGCTTCGGTTTGGGATTCCCAAAAATATCAGGATATAACATTTTTAATCTCTCCATGTTTACATACCTGAATAAATCCATTTCATGGAAAATTCGATAATGTTCCACTCCAAACCATTCTGAATTGGTGGTTTTTCCTTTCTTGCGTAATTTCATAGGAACAAATTTTTCTAACAAACAAAAGAGTATCTAATTCAGGAAAGAACATCAGACCAATCATTTACATGTACAAAGGTACTTATTGAACAGGATAGCACCAAATAAATATGTCAGAATATCAGATATTTATATATATAATAACGTGTTGATTTATTTTTATGTTGACAGCTTGGAAAATAAAGAATATTGCATTTTAGATATTCCTCATAACAGAATTTTAGTTAGTGAGTAATTATCTTCATTTTAGGTATTATATGCCAATTCAGTAGAAAAATCACCAACTCAAATATTTAACCATTAGTTGCTCGTAACATCATGGTTTTCTCATCAACATTCACTATTTTTGCAAAAAGAGCAAATATGAACCAAGCTATTATCAATAAACTAAGAGAGTTCTTCACGCTACAACCAGTTGAGAAAGCATGGGTGTTTGGTTCTTATTCTCGTGGAGAAGAATCAAGGGAGAGTGATATTGATATACTTGTACGCTTTGACAAGAATGCTAATGTTACTCTTTTCAAGTATATTGGTATCGTGAACGCTTTACAATCTCTTCTGCACAAGAAAATTGATTTGGTGGAAGAAGGACAGTTGAAAGATTTCGCTAAAGAATCAGCAGAACAGGATAAAATATTGATCTATGAGAGAGAAGCCTAAAGATATTAACCGCTTATCCCATATAATAGAGGCAATTGATAACTTGTTCGAGTTTACTAAAGGTATCAGTTTTGACGAGTACAAGGAAAATAAGATACTCCGTTTTGCTGTTATCAAAAATTTAGAGATAATTGGAGAAGCGGCATATTTACTGACAAATGAATTTAAAGAAAAGCATCCAGAAGTTGAATGGAAAGTTATAATTGGAATGCGCCATGTTTTAGTACATGGTTATTATCAAATCAGTGATGAAATGGTATGGGCTACAATTCAAACAGAACTACTACCATTAAGGGAGAAGGTTGAACGATACAAACGTGGACTAGAATAAAATATCATCATAGATAAAATATACTGGCAATGGATTCACCTCTATTGCCTTTTTTATTTGGTGAAAAATCGTAGCAGATTTAGTTCTATATACCCAATAGAAATATTATTCACCAACAACAATATTATAAACTAAATAATAAATGAAGTTGAAATTTAATGTGTAACCAATTAATAACAGGAAGTATGTGTATAAAAATCATATCCCAACTACCATAATTTAGCGGTAAATTGCTTGTATATAAGCTATATGTTGCTTATATTTGAGTATAAAATAAGAGTGAGTTCATTAATAGTATTAATCAAGTCTTCTGTTGATATAATTGTCAACCGACACGTCAACCACAAGTAAAAATAAGAGCATTTTAAGTAAGTGTAAAGCGGTGATAGCTCAGTCGAAGCAAGGGAAAGCGAAGCTTTTCATTGCCGAAGTAGAGCACTAGCCTTCCAAGCTGGGGGTCGCGGGTTTGAGTCCCGTTTTCCGCTCTCTGAATAAAGCACTTACGAAAGTAGGTGCTTTATTGTTTTAGGCGGTTTTCATGAGATTTGGAGCATTTATTTAAACCAACACTTAATAATCTGTTATTTCTAGCGTTTTTGTTTTGTCTTCAACAATCACTATATTTGCAGAAAGAGAATGACTACATGAACCTGATTGAATTAAATATGGATAAAATCATTGCCTTGTGCAAGAAGTACAAGGTTAGTAAATTATTCGTGTTTGGTTCTATCCTCACGAATCGTTTTAATAAAGAAAGCGATGTCGATTTTATAGTCAATTTCGACAAAGCACAAGTAACAGATTATTTTAGTAATTTCTTTGACTTGAAATACGCTTTAGAAGATATTTTGGGCAGAGAAGTTGATTTACTGGAAGAACACGCTATTCGTAATCATTACTTGAAAGAAACTATCGAGCAAACCAAAGCATTAATATATGGATAACTTTACCAAGAAACACTTGCAAGATATACTTAATGCGATTGATGACATTGAAACATTTTTCGAGGGACAACCAAAATTGTTTGAAGAATTTTGTCGAGATATACGTTTACAAAGAGCGATTGAGAGGTGCATTGAAATTATCGGTGAGGCGATGAACAGGATATTAAAAGAGAACAAGGATATAGCCATCACTAACGCTCGTAAGATCGTGGACGCTCGTAATTATATCATACACGGTTATGATAGTCTTTCGGTTGATATTCTTTGGAGTATTGTTGTCAATCACCTCCCCCGTTTGAAAAATGAAGTGGAAAAATTACTACAAGAATAATATTAAGCGGTAAATCCATTTGGTGGAAAAATATAAAATTTTGATCTCTATGTACTATTTATAAATTTTCCACCAACAAATAAAAAAGCCAGCACCCTAAGGACATATGAGGTACTGGCTTCAATCATTTAGTTGTGCTGTCTTTTCTTGAGAAGCTTAGGTTTGGACTTTCCAAAAATATCTGGATATAACATTTTTAATCTCTCCATGTTTACATACCTGAATAAATCCATTTCATGGAAAATTCGATAATGTTCTACACCAAACCATTCTGAATTGGAGGTTTTTCCTTTCTCACGTAACTTCATAGGAATAAATTTTTCTAACAAACAAAAGAGTATCTAGTTCAGGAAAGAACATCAGACCAATCATTTGCATGTACAAAGATACTTATTGAATAGGATGGTACCAAGTAAATATATCAGAATATCAAACATTTATATCTATGATAACATATTGATTTGACACTCTATTTCCAACTTTACCACACAAGGAAATTACACGCACGAATATCTCTAGTTACAGAAACATTCTAACTCGTGATTATTTTTCATTCTAAAATAGAGATATACCTCTCTAAAGATGCTTTTTCAGCTTCAGCAACCAACAAGTAGAAATCATCATGTTGTTGTTTCGTGTGAGAAGATTCCAAAGCTTTATAATAACGTAACTTCATATCATTATCACTTTTCAGGGTAACAATGGTATAACCTTTTTGCAACAGGTAGAGGTTCATCAGAAGTCGAGAAGTACGCCCGTTGCCATCTATAAACGGATGTATCCTCACCAGTTCATCATGCAAATAGGCGGCGATAATAACTGGATGAACATTTTCTTTTTCCATACTTTGAAATGTCAGCATGAAATTTTCCATTAGCTTCTCCAACAAATAAGGCTGAGGCGGTACATGAGTGCTACCCGAGATCATTACAGGTACGGTTCTATAACTTCCAGCATTCTCCCTATCTATACCGTGTAACACAAGTGCATGAATCTCCTTGATAGTTCTTTGACTTATTTCAATATCCTGTTTAGCAACCTCCTTTATATAGTCAATAGCTTCTGCATGATTGATTGCCTCCAAGTGTTCACGCATGGATTTACCAGAAATAGTGATTCCCTCGTTGACAACAAGTGCCGTTTCCTGCAGGGTAAGCGTGTTCCCTTCTATACGGTTACTCTCGTAAGTGTACTCGATATCCAAAGCATCCTGAATTTTCTTTAATGCCTCCACTGGCAAAGGACGCAAAGAAGATAACCGCATTTTCAATGAATCCACTTCTCTTAATAAATCAACCAACTTACTATTCATGTTGCCATATTTTAGTTGATTACAAAGGTAAGAAATTATCATTGTTTATATCTAGTGGAAAATACAAAATTCTAATCGGTATATACATTTTACAAATTTTCCACTACCCCTTACTTCATTGATAAACACCAAAGCCTACAAGGAGAGTGTTGCCCAGTCAAAAGAAATTAAGGTTCATCTTTTCCGTTCAAGAATAAAGTTGTTACTTGTTCTCTCCTTCAAAGTTTGAAACTTGCCGATCTCGGCGACCAGACGCAAAAAGAATATAAATCTCTCGTTAGGGGTTCTTTCCAGTACCTCCCTCTCTCGTCTAGATTGGTATATATTACTAATAAGGACAATAATTCTCACCACCATTGGCTATTAAACTATAAATATATTTCCAGTTTAATTTTTTAATTGGCTTAAAGCTAGAGAATGAATAAAACAAGTAAAAGTGATAATGAACATTATAAATCAAGGTTGGTGGAGAATTTGTGAATTGTATATATAAACTGAAAATTTAAATATTTCCACCACTATTAGAATGATTGTATCGTGCCAGTGTTCAGCAAGGATAACGAGATGACTATATCCCATCCAGCATTTATTGAAACAGTTCATAAGGTGGCGAGTGAATTGTTTAGAGGGGAAAGCATAGATGAACCTGATATAATGGTTAGCCATGTTATAAAAGGTAGGATTCCAGAAGCCATACATAAACCAGTGGCAGAATTACTGGAAACAGATAAAACTATCTATTATGAAAGAATGGATTTGCGTTTGAGATTCCAACTATTTATGAATCTATAAACGGCAACAGGGTCAATCTATGCATTACGGGAGTGAGAGCGTATAACAGGGAAAACCTCTATTCAAAGAAAACTTCTGAAAGGTTTAGTGTTGCCATTGGATTCCAGAATAAAGTATGTTGTAATCTGTGTACTTTCACGGATAGTTTCCAGACTGATTTAAGAGCGATGAGTTACCATGATCTATTTAGAGGTGTGATGAAGTTATTCCAACAATATGATGCAGACAAGCATTTAAGGTTGATGAAGAGTTTTACAGGTTCTTACCTCACGGAACATCAATTCACACAATTCTTGGGTAAAAGTAGGTCGTATCAATGTTTACCAGCAAGAGATAAGAAGCATTTTCCTTACATGAAGTTGACGGATAACCAGATTAACATGGTGGCAAAAGCTTATTACAACGATGACAATTTCAAGAGGGAGCATGAAGAGAATGGAATTAATCTATGAAAATTCTATAATATGCTTACAGGAGCCAATAAAAGTAGTTACATTGATAATTTCCTTGATAGATCATTAATCGCCACGCAATTAACGGAAGGGATAGATAGGGCGTTACATGGTGATAACACCTATAAATGGTTTATAAATGAAAACCGTTGGAAATAAATTCTTTTTATTCCATTGATTAACCTAATTTTGCCATTACAATCAGTCCTGACGTTTGTTGGATGCTGAAATTTATTTACATTTGTAGCGTCATGTGGAAAATCATTTTCTCATGGCAGACATATTGAATTAATGGAAGCGTTTTTGTTTCATCCTGCGTAAGAAAATCGCCAATTTTTTAACAGAAAGGATAAACAAGTACAAACTTCATGCTGACCATATATATACTACAATATACATGGTTAAGCGTGGGCTGATTGTTTATTTTCTGTTGGGTGTTTGGCGATACCTCTTACGTGATAAACAATTTAGATCCCACGCTTTTTTATACTTATAAAATCAACCTTTCTGGGAATCTTCAAGGTCACATTAGATTGCAATATTATGCACTTGTTGAAGAATGTTTTAATCATTATTGTTTGTGTTACAAATTCACAATTTCTTCACGCACAAACAGAAATGTCAGCTTTATCTGATTACGTGAATATTTACAAGAAGTATCTACATAGGGATGAAGGGAGCGGTACTTGTGCTATGTACCCTTCTTGTTCCCAATATGGATTAATTGTTTTTGAAGATTGTTATTTTCCCAAAGCGATGATGTATATGGCAGATCGCCTCATTAGATGTGGGCATGATTTCAATTGTTATGATTTGACTTTAAATAAAGGACAATTACTTCTACTTGATTTTCCCCCGTATGCAGAAATTCCTAGAACTTACATTCACAATAACAAACAATATTACTCTTATACAGACTGGGATGCGAAACCTGATAGCACATTATTATTCATTAATCATCTGATAAATAAACAAATGTACCGAGAAGCTTTAATTGAAATCGAAAAAACACAATTTCAGAAGCGACTACTAACGACACAATTATTCACGAACAAATTAATCTGCTATAAAGGTTTGGGGCAAATAGAAAATGCCATATTCGATTACGAGGTCCATTTCCCCGAATCCATAAAAAACTCTCCAAGAATAAAATTTGAAATGTTAGATATTCTCTTGACGGTAGAGAATTACGATATGGCACACAAACTTCTTTCTGAAATCTCTGATAACAATATTCATCCGATAATATCCCAAAAATATGCTTGGCAAGGAATTTTTAGTGCATATCAAGAAAATTGGGATGAAGCGAATAAATATTTCAATTTATTGGCTAGTTCTGATACAAAACTCAAGAGAGATAAAGAGAATTTTCAACTTATTCAAGAAGCGGCTACTTTAAAAAAGAAAAAGCCTTGGGTAGCTTCGTCATTATCATTAATTCCTGGTCTTGGATATATTTACACCCAACGCCCCAAAAGTGCACTAACCTCTTTCGTTATGAATTCATTACTTGGATATGCCGTGTTTACAAGTATCAAACAAAAAAATTATGGAACAGCAACTTTACTGGGTGTTTTCAACCTAAGTTTCTATATCGGTAATATATTTGGCTCCGGCAGAAGTGCCTCAAGCTACAATCAACATAAACTACAAAAAATACAATCAACCCTGTATCAGAATAATAAATCCATCAACTAAATTTTTGAACCATGAGAACATTATTGAGTAAATCATTCGTTGTCAAGCCAATTATCGCAATCATGATATTGGCTTTCACAAATCTTTCTTTTACCCTCGCGGATAACGAAGTTATCTTGAAAGCAGGGACATTGATCCCTTTAGAAGTTCTAAGTGAAATTAACACAAAAAATATCACGACAGGACAAATCATAGATTTCAAAGTAACAAAAGAGATCTGTGTTGATAAAAATGTTGTTATTCCTTTTGGCGCCATCGCTAAAGGGCAGGTTTCAAGATTCGAGAAACGTAAAGGCGTAGGTAAAGGCGCTTCCATACAAATCCAACTTAAAAGTGTAACAGCCAAGGATGGAACGGATGTTATGTTAACGGGTGGCAATATGTCTGAAGAAGGTGAAAACAACCTAGTCCTTTCAATTGTACTTGCCGTATTTGTTTGTCCTCTATTTCTATTATTAAAAGGCAAACAGGCAGTAATTCCCGCAGGAACAGCTATCGCCGCAACCGTGGCAACAGATACTTATATTAAATTGTAATGCAAAAGGGTTGATTATTATTTTAAAATGTCTGTTCATGATCATGTTTTATTAATATGATTTTACGTTGATTCATCGTGCGTATGTCAACTTGGGTGCGAGGGGATGATAGACTTCGGTTTGTCATCCCTTTTTATGTATAAATAAAAAAACCAGCACTTGTGAGGTACTGGCTTATTTGTGCTGTCTTTTCTTGACAAGCTTCGGTTTGGGACTTCCCAAAATATCAGGATATAACATTTTTAACCTCTCTATGTTTACATACCTGAATAAATCCATTCATGAAAAACACGGTAATGTTCCACACCAAACCATTCTGAATCGGTGGTTTTTCCTTTCTCACGTAATTTCATAAGAATAAATTTTTCTAACAAACAAAAGAATATCTAGTTCAGGAAAGAACACCAGAGCAATCATTTACACGTACAAAGGTACTTGTTGAACAGGATAGTACAAAGTAAATATATCAGAATATCAAATATTTATATATGTAATAATGTATTGATTCATTGTCATGTTGACAACTTGGAAGATTAGGTATTATATGCCAACTCAGAAGAAAAGTCACCATGTTTAGATTTCAAGATTCAGAAAAACATATTGCTTAAAAAAACTATCACAAATAAGGGGATTTATATATATTTATATCATCAAACAGACTTCATAAACATATAGAACATGAATAACTTAAACAAAGATATATTATTAGGGACTGCCATAGGTGATGCTTTGGGATTGCCGATTCAATTTTTAGCGAGAGAAGTCGTCGCAAAAAATCCAATCACGGCAATGGAAGGACTCGAGCAATTTAATGTACCAGCAGGTACATGGTCTGACAATACTTCTTTATCCTTTTGTCTGGCAGAATCCCTCTGTAATGGTTATGACCTAAATGATATTATCAACAAGTTCACGAAATGGATGTATGAAGACTATTGGACACCAGCTAACGAAACATTTGATATAAACTATATAAATTATTTTACCATTGTAAATTTAAGGAATAACGGATCTCCACATATAGCAGGGATAAATAATAAACGAGGTAACAGAGACGGATCACTCATGAGGATTCTTCCACTAGTACCTTATATCCTTAACATGGAGGAAGAAAAGAAATTTAGGATAATAAAAGAAATTTCCTCGTTAACCTACAGGCACCCAAGAAGTATTTTAGCCTGTATCGCCTTATGTGAATTTGCCATACAGTATATCAACCTCCAATCAGTAGAGGAAGCCTACCAAACTATGCAGCAAACAATATTACAACTCTTGAAAAGAGATATGTTTATTGAAGAAGGCATTCCTTTTGAAAGGTTAGCAGGCTTATCTTATGAAGAATTTAAAACTATTGAATTGAAGGATATTCATTCTACAGAATATGTTATAGATACATTGGAAGCCAGCTTGTGGTGTATCTTCAATACTACTAGTTATAAAAATGCTGTTTTAAAAGCAGTGAATTTAGGAGATGATGCAAATACCGTGGGTGCGATTACAGGAGGATTAGCAGGAATTATATACGGTTATGATACTATTCCCTCTGAATGGTTGGAGGTATTAGCAAAGAAAGATGATATTATTAAATTGGCTGATAAACTGGATTCAATAATGAATTAGTTGCTCATAACATTATGGTTTTCTCATCAACATTCACTTTTTTTGCAAAAAGAGCAAACATTGATTTTATCGTCAACTTCGACAAGGCGCAAATAACGGATTACTTCAGCAATTTCTTTGACTTGAAATACGCTTTAGAAGATATTCTGGGGAGAAAAGTTGATTTACTGGAAGAACACGCTATTCGTAACCATTATTTGAAAGAAAATATCGAGCAAACTAAAGCATTGATATATGGATAACTTTACTAAGAAACACCTGCAAGATTATACTTAATGCGATTGATGGTTTTGAAACATTCTTTAACGGGCAATCGAAGTTGTTTGAAGAATTTTGTCGAGATATTCGTTTACAAAGAGCCATTGAAAGATGTATCGAAATTATCGGTGAAGCGATGAATAGAATATTAAAAGAGAACAAGGATATTGCTATCAACAACGCTCGTAATACCCCCCTGGAATTCACATCCTAATCAAATATTAAATCTATATTAATCTCGTATCACTTCCGTATCATTTCCGTCATAAACGCTATAGAAACCCTATAGTAACGCTATATGAACCCTATATATAAATAGCGTTCTTATAGGAAATTAAAAACTTACCTAAAACTTTTTATACACTATTCCACCGGAAGTAATACGCTAGTAAATACGGATTAAGGTATTACCTCCTCGGGTATTCTCCCTATCCGGTTACAACATACAAGCATCCCGAGAAGTACGTGCCACTTTACCTCAATTATCATTCCCAACAAAATCAGCCACACACGTACTTCTTCACGAGAAGCTTCTCTTCCCGCCTCGGGAAATTACATGCTATTCTAAGATTTCAAAAAAACTACTCGATGATAAATCAATACAACGTTCTACCCCTATCTCCTCCATAAATCGCTGGTCGTGGGAAACAACGATCACGGTACCCCGGTAATCCCGAATAGTAGAGGTCATGATTTCAATATTTTGAATATCCAGATTATTCGTGGGTTCATCCAGCACGAACACGTCGGGAGTATTATTACTTATCATCAGGCAACAAAATATCAATCTCATCCGCTCACCACCACTCAACTGTTCACACGGTTTATCCCATGCCAAAGCAGAAAACAGGAAGCGATTGAGCCTCATCTTCAATTCATGTTCCGGCAGGTTATTCACGTTGTAGCGCTCCGCTTGCGCGTAAACGGTAAGATCAGCCCGGAGCATGGAATATTCCTGGTCAAGGTAAACGTACTTAAAGTCCGTCCGGGTCAACACGCCTTTCGTCGGTTCCAATTTTCCTAATAAAAGACGCAACAAGGTAGTCTTCCCCGAACCGTTTCGCCCGCACAAAGCTATCCGCTCACCGCTTTTAATCTGGAAATCGAGAGGTCGTTCCCACAGCATTCCCTCCGTGTACCCGAAGTTCACGTCACGAGCCGTAACCAGTACCTTTCCCTCGTGCAACACAGACGGATTAAAATTCACTTTCATCTGCCCCAGATCAGGTAATGCCGCACGATTTTCGGAAAGACTAGTCGCAATAGATCCGATCTTTTCCGCATGTACATCTTTCAATTTCGAGGAACAGCTCTCCGCTCTGTTCTTCAGAGTGTTCATCATAATACGGGGAATCCCTTTGCGTAAACTCTGTTTCTCTCCCCGCACTTCTCTTTTTTGTTGGCGTTCAGCCGCTTCCCGGGCAACCTTCTTCGCCAACCGTAATTCTTTTTGCTTATCCTCGATCCGTTCTTGTAATGCTTGAACCCGAACTTCTTTCTGTTCCTTGCAAAAATCGTAATTACCGCCATAAACAGTTATTCCCATTCTACTCAGTTCCATCGTCTGGGACAATAAATTCAATAATGTCCGATCATGACTCACCACCAAAACCGTGGCACTTCCCCTACAAATCAGGTCATACAATTTCTCCCGACTCCAACGATCCAAATGATTGGTCGGTTCATCCAACAACACCACGGAAGGCGTATGAATATCGAGCCCGGCAAGAAAAATCCGTGTTTTCTCCCCGCCACTCAATAATTCCATGCTTGAAGTCAATTCCACGTGCTTCAATTCCCAGCTATCCAATGCCGCCCGACACCTTTCCTCTACTTGCCAGTCATCACCAAGCGTGGTGAAATAGGATTCATCCACTTCACCTCTCAATATCGCATGCAATGCATCTATTTTTTCTTCCACCCGCAAAGCCCCAGCCACCGTTAAATGATTGTACTGTCCCAAATGTTGCGGGATATAATAGGGGATAGCATCACAAATCACCTCTCCGCCGGAAGGTTCCAGCTGTCCCGCCATGATTTTCAAAAGCGTAGATTTCCCGGAACCGTTATTCCCGACCAACGATACTTTCTCTCCAGCCCCAAGCGTGAAATTGATATTTTGAAACAAAAACTCCCTGTTCGGGTGAATATAAGTTATTTGTTTTACGACTATATCACTCATAAAATGTAATGTTAAGAAATTAAATACTTGAAAAACAATCTATCGGGCAAGCGAGTCTGACAAAGTTCCTCACGCTTGTAAAGTTCATAAAGCGACATGGTGCTCTCGAAAAACAGGAATCAACCACGGGCAAAACATTCCCGGGTCTATTGACATTACAGACCTTGTGGCTCTACAAACTTTATAAGGAAAGGGACATGATCTCTAAATTAAAAGTCGGCTCTCGACGACCTCTTTGCGATCGTGCTGGCACATGAAACAATTAATAAAACCCGACACTCCGTTCGGAGACTTTATATCGGTTTTTACAACCGACTTAATTATTTAGACATCTTCATTGGTGTAATTTTTTAGTTTCTGGGAACAAAAATAAGAATTATTATCCGGACTACCAAATCGGCATCCGGATCCATCACGTTCACAATTAATCGCGAAGGAAGGATTACAACACCCCGAAATGACGCAAAGCGTTCATCACGCCGTCATCGTCAACAGACGAAGTCACGTGATCGGCAACTCGCTTCACCTCATCTTCGGCATTTCCCATAGCGACACCTATCCCCACGTGTTGCAACATCGTAATATCGTTCCCCCCGTCACCGAACGCCATACTCTCGTCCAGGGCAATCCCGAAATACTCCAACATCTTATCTATCCCAACCCGCTTGCTACTACCTTGCGGGATAACATCAGTAAAAAGGGGATTCCACCGAGTCGCTTCACTATGGGGCATTGCCGACATTATCGCTTTCTCCTGTTCCTTCGTGAAAAAGGCTACTAGCTGAAAAGTTTCCCCCTCGCTCGCTTTTCGCAAAGACGCTACCGGAGGTTCCGGGAAATTCAGCATCCGGAATACTTCTCGGGATTGTTCGTTATGAAAATTCAAATACAACTCGTGCTCATGCACGAAAATACAAGGGAAACTCTCTTGTTTTTCCATATACTGCACGAGAGAAGCAATATCTTCAGCGGACATACTATTTTTATAAATCACTTGATCTTTGCCGGCTATACAATAGCCCCCGTTCAAGGTAATATAGCCGTCAAATTGCAAATCTCCTAAATTATTAATTGACAACAAATGTCTTCCGCTCGCGATAAAAACCTTAATACCTTTCGCCCTCAAGGCAACAATTGCTTTCTCCGCGGACTCTGGAATCCGATGAGTATCAAAACTCACCAAAGTCCCGTCAATATCAAAAAAAACTGCTTTTATCATATTCTCCAATTTCGTCGTAAAAATACAGAATTACATGACAGGAATGATTGATCTGGGTCAAAAAAAGACAGTCATACGCAGTAATACCCGAATCAACGTGAAGTTCCACCGTGTTCAAGGTGTCGTTTCCTAAAATTAATGACCTTTCTTCCCCTCTTCCGGCAACACGTTGTCCAACCTGTACTCCAAAGCCTTGACGGAAATCAAGATTTCTTTCACAGAGATACCCAGGGAAATCACCAAAAGCAACAATGCCAACCCGAAAGTATAAACCGCCACGGTTTGTAACCCGATATAAATAAAAAGAGTGCATACCACGCAAAGCAACAGGCTCATTACCCCGTATATCTGCATCGACCGTGCCATGTAAAGCCTTTTCCGCAAATTATCGATCTGCAATTTTGTCATGGCATTCGGGCGGCTCTCGTGCTCTCCTTTCAGATTACGAATCACTTGGGCATAAGCCAGAAAACGATTCGTGTACGCCAGCATAATCAACGAAATAGCCGAAAATAATATCGAAGGGGTTGTCAACGTCAATTCTTCCATAATATCATAAATAACTGCTTAATGCTCGTTTAGCACACTCGTATCCTTGATTATACAAATCGGTCAGTTTCTCCACGTCCCGTTCAATGCGGTCGACCTCGAGCACTTTCTCCGGTCGGATGACGATCACTTTTCCTTCTTCCTCCAAACGTTCCACGTAATCAAGTGTCTCGTTATAATGTTTATTTTTCGTTTTCAAACTTTTCCGCATAGCCGGATAGCGGCGGTACATGAACCAGGGGATGGACTTTTTCGACTCATCCTTCCGGTATCCTTTATTACGGGTCAGAACCACCACGTTGCGGGAAAAACCATCTGCGATAGCCTTACGAATAGGTATTGCGTCACAAATCCCCCCGTCGAGCATCGGTTCCCCGTCCACGTGAGTAATCGGACACACGAAAGGCAGGCTGCACGACGCCCGGCAAATGTTCAACAAACGTACAGGGTCTTTCTTCTCCTCGAAATAATTCGCCTCACCCGTCCGGCAATTGCTCGTGACCATAACAAAACGTGCCGGCGAGGTAAAATAAGTCTTGTAATCATAAGGGATAATACGAGTCGGGAATTCATCAAATATCAGATCGAAATCCATGATACTCCGTTTCGTGAAAAAATACTTTACCCCGATATAATGGTACTTGTCCAGCAAATCTATATTGCAGGTTTTCGCCCTTCCCCGTTGCCGGGAAACATACGAAAGCCCGTTACACGCCCCGGCGGAAACACCTATCGAGTAAGGGAAATACATCCCGTTATCCATCAGCCAATCCAAAACTCCGGCAGTAAAGACACCTCTCATACCACCGCCTTCCAACACCAATCCCGTACATTCATCTATCATCATAACCAACAAACATTTTTCTCTTCACTCGACACGGGCGGCAAGACATCCCACCGTCCGGTCAGATCCGGTCCTTCACTTCCGGCAGTATAACGCAACAAATGGTCGCCCGGATGCTCCCGCCAATAATTCACGATGGGGTCTATAAAACGCCAACTTGCCTCCAACGCATCATTCCGGGTATAAAGCATGGAATCCCCTTGCATGGCATCGAGCAACAACCGCTCGTAAGCCCCCGGCAAATAATTATTACACAGCGAAGCGTACAGGAAATCCATCCCCACCTGCTGTACTTTAAAACCTCCGCCCGGCATTTTCAACCCGAATTTCAGCATCACGCCCTCGTCCGGTGTCATCCGGATAATCAACTGGTTGCAGGAAGTTCCCTGGCATTGTCCCTCGAACAACTTGTGCGGGGTCGACTTGAAATGGATTACGACTCCCGACCGTTTGTCTTTCAAGCGTTTTCCCGTGTAAATATAGAAAGGCACGTTGCTCCAGCGCCAGTTATCGATAAAGACCTTCAGAGCGACATAAGTTTCCCTGTCCGAGTTCGGGGCGACATCTTTTTCCTCCAAGTATCCGGGAACTGCCTGTCCTTTTACCTCTCCCCCCTCGTATTGTGCACGTATGACATTCCGGGCAATATCTTCACCCGTCCATAGCCGTAAGGAACGCAACACTTTTGCCGTTTCGTCGCGTATCACCTCCGGCTCGATCGTCGCGGGTGCTTCCATCGCCACGAATGCCAGCAACTGCATCAAGTGATTTTGCACCATATCCCGCAGCGCTCCTGCCGTTTCGTAATATTTCCCGCGCTTCTCGATACCCAAAGATTCGAGGGCATATATCTCCACGTAATCTATATAATTCCGGTTCCAAAGCGACTCGAATATCTGGTTGGCAAAACGCAATACCAAGATATTCTGCACCGTTTCTTTTCCCAGAAAATGGTCAATCCGGTAAATCTCGCTCTCGCAGAATACTTCCAGCAGAGATTCGTTCAAATTCCGAGCCGTTGCCAAATTAATCCCGAAAGGTTTCTCCACCACGATACGGTGCCAGCCCCCTTTCTCCTTTACCTGAAACAGGCAACTCCGCCCCAGGTATTTTGTAATCGCCTGTTGCGAAGTCGGCGGAGTAGCCAAATAATAGACCACCTTCATGGGAATCGCGTTCTCTTCCATGAGAAGCATCACCCGTTCGCCCAACTCGTCCGCCCCATTTTCCGGGTCGAAGGGCTGGTAATACACATTCTGCATGAAACGGTCGACCTCATCCCCCTTCAAATTATCCTCTCCCTTCAATTCTTGCAACATCACGCATATAGACAAGCGAAATTCATCGTCGCTCATCGGGGTACGCGATGTCCCGAGAATAATAAAATGCTCCGGCAACATCTGTCGCACGTGAAGCTCGTATAGCGAGGGCATCAGCATCCGTTTTGTCAGATCGCCCGATGCCCCGAAAATAACCAATACCTGATCCTCCGGTCTATTCATATCCTTTTACACGTTATAAGTACCTGAAACTGTTTTTCCTCCCTCTCCCGTCCAATCCGTGTGGAAGAACTTGCCCCGCTCCGAGTCCGTCCGCTCGTAAGTATGCGCCCCGAAATAATCCCGTTGCGCTTGAATCATGTTAGCAGGGGAATCCAGCGTACGCATATTGTCGAAATAACTCAACGCCGCGAAGAAACAAGGAGCCGCAATCCCGTTGAACACGCAATCGACAATGACGCCCCGCAAGGCGGAAAGCGCATCTTCCATTTTCTCGTGGAAAAAGGCGTCAAACAAAAGATTTTCCAAAGAACTGTTCTTACTGAACGCCCGGGTAATCCGTTCCAGAAACACGGAACGAATGATACACCCCTTCCTCCAGATCTTGGCTATCGTCCCGAGATCCAGATTCCACCCGTTGCGGTCGGAAGCCCGGCGCATCAAGGAGAAACCCTGCGCGTAAGAAATCAACTTCGCCGCATACAAAGCATCCCGCACAGCCTCAATGCCCTCGTTGTTCAAAGGCATATTCGTCTTCATATCCCCCACCCGTCCAGAGGGGTATTGCTTGGAAGCCCGTTCCCGTTCCTCCACTAAAGCCGACATAAAGCGGGCAAATACCGCCTCGGATACCAACGTCAAGGGATCTCCCTCGTCCAATGAAGCGATGACACTCCATTTACCCGTTCCCTTCTGCCCGGCTACATCCAGAATATGATCCAGAAGATAATTTCCGTTCTCCTCCTTATAGTGTAGAATGCGGGAAGTAATCTCTATCAGGAAACTATTCAGTTCCCCCCGGTTCCATTGCTCGAACACGTCGCCCAACCCGTCATTATCCAACCCGGTTCTTCTCTTCAGTATCGAGTACGTTTCGGCGATCAACTGCATATCCCCGTACTCGATGCCGTTGTGCACCATCTTCACGTAATGCCCGGCACCACCCGGTCCGATCCATTCGCAGCAAGGCGAACCGTCGTCCAGTTTTGCGGCAATCGATTGAAGTATATCTTTTACCAAAGACCAAGCCATCTCGGAACCTCCCGGCATGATGGAAGGTCCGTGCAATGCACCTTCCTCTCCTCCCGAAATACCCACCCCGATGAAGTACAGTCCTTTCTCTTCCAACATCTTCACCCGGCGTTCCGTGTCGTGATAATCGGAGTTTCCCCCATCGATAATCACGTCCCCGGGCGAGAGCCAAGGCTCCAGCTGTCCGATCAACTCATCCACGGGATCGCCTGCCTTGACCATCAACATGATCTTCCGGGGCAGACGCACCGATTCTACAAATTCCTCTATTGTATAGGTGCCACGAAAACGTTTTCCCTTGCCCCGTCCTTCAATGAAACGGGTCACGACGCTCTCCCGGTTGGGATGTACCCGGTTGTAAACCGAAACCGTGTAACCTTTATCCTCCAAGTTCAACGCAAGATTTTCACCCATCACCGCCAAACCTATCAATCCTATATCTGATACCTGCATAACAATTTACAATTTTATTCGTAACTACCTTTTACGATGTTTCTCATCGTTTTGTTTACGTTCACACTATTTTATTCTTAACTTTGTTAAACAAGAAAGCAAAAAGAACGCCAAATATGATAAAATCTGAAAAAGAAAAAATGCTTGCCGGGGAAATCTACGATTGCGGGGACAAGGAATTGATCTCTCGCTGGCACAGGGCGAAGGAATTGACACGCCTATACAACCAAGCTCCGACAGACCAACCGGAGGTCCTCGACAAAATATTATCCGAACTTTTAGGCTCCCGGGGAGAAAACGTGTGGATAGCAGCCCCCATCCACGTAGATTACGGGGAAAATATACACATCGGCAACAACTGCGAGATCAACCTGAATTGCACCTTCCTGGATTGCAACACGATCACGATCGGCGACAACACGCTCATCGGTCCCAACGTTCAAATATTCACCGTGTTTCACCCCCTGAAAGCCTCCGAACGCTTCGGGCAAGCATCGGGCACCCGTTTCCCTTTCTGCAAATCGCAGACCGCCCCCGTCCGTATCGGCAATAACGTTTGGATAGGAGGAGGTTCCATTCTCCTGCCCGGTGTCGTTATCGGCGACAACACGGTGATCGGTGCCGGAAGCATCGTCACGAAATCCATTCCCGCCGACAGCCTTGCCGTCGGCAACCCGTGCAAGGTCATCCGGCAGATTCAATAATCTGCCAGATGATCGAACATCGAGGTACTCAAGTATTTTTCTGCCCGGTCGGGGAAGATCACCACAATATTACCGGCATCGATCCGCTCCGCCGTCTTCAATGCCGCTAACATAGCCGCCCCGCTACTCATGCCGGCAAATATGCCCTCTTTGGCGATAATCTCCCGTGCCATAGCAATCGCTTCCTCGCTCTCGACCATCACTTGTATATCTATTCGTGAAGGATCGTAGATTGCCGGGACAATCGCTTCGTCCATATTCTTCAATCCTTGTATATAATGTCCTTTCACGGGATGAGCGCACACGACTTTTATCTCCGGCTTGCATCTTTTCAGAAAACGGGAAACCCCCATAATCGTGCCCGAAGTCCCGAGAGCACACACCAGGTAATCGATCTCACCTTCCGTCTGCTGCCATATCTCGATCGCCGTGTTCTCGTAATGAGCTTGATAGTTACTGGCATTACTAAACTGGTCGGGCATAAAATACTTATTCGGATTTTCCTCGACCAACTTGTGAGCCATCCGGATAGCTCCATCCGTTCCCTCCGCGGCAGGAGTCAGTATCACCTTCCCCCCGTACGACCGTATAATCTTCCTCCGTTCCACGGAAACCGCTTCACTCATCACGATCTCCACGGGATATCCCTTCACGATACCGATAATCGCCAACCCGATCCCCGTGTTGCCGGAGGTCGGTTCAATAATCGTCTTCCCGGGCGTCAAACGCCCTTCCCGTTCTGCCTGCTCTATCATCTGCAAAGCGATCCGGTCTTTAATACTTCCCGTCGGATTGAATCCTTCCAACTTGGCGTAAATATTCACGCCCGGCTTCACGTATAAATTATTTATACACACCATTGGCGTATTGCCAATGGTTTCAAGAATATTCTTCTTTACCATGATTATGATTTTTGATTTATAGATTCAAGATTGCAGATTCCGGCTACATACACCGGTATCCAACAAATTACCCACCCACAGACTCGGCATCACCGAATCCATTCATTCTAAATTTTAAATTCGGAATTATCTACATCGACAGCAACAACAGCAAGCATTCCCTTTGAAAGATTCAAAGTTCAATACCCTCACTTGCGATTGATATAAAAGAATTGCCATCGTGTTTATGTATTAAATGATTATTATTTGCCTTATGGCATTTTATTTATACCGCAAATATAAACAAATTATTTTATCTTCGCACCGCCATTTGGAAATGGTGAATCCATTTTCAATTTTCAACTTTCAATTTTCAATTTATATGATTTCAGTAGACGGATTAACAGTAGAATTTGGAGACAGAGCACTTTTTAAAGATATATCATTCGTGATTAACGACAAAGACCGTATCGCCCTCATGGGTAAAAACGGGGCGGGGAAATCCACCCTGCTGAAAGTCCTTGCCGGGGAAAGACAACCCAACCGGGGAAATGTATCTTGCCCGAAAGACACGGTGATCGCCTATCTGCCCCAACACTTGATGACGCAAAACGAGCGTACCGTCTTTGATGAAACCTCACAGGCATTCGCCCATCTTTTCGAGATGGAAAAAGAAATTGAACGTTTAAACCAACAACTAACCGAGAGAACCGATTATGATTCTCCTGAATATTATAAACTGATCGAGGACGTGTCCACCTTGAGCGAGAAGTTTTACAGCATAGACTCCACACACTACGAGGCGGATGTCGAGAAAATACTCCTGGGCTTGGGATTCCAACGGGAAGACTTCAACCGTCCGACTTCCGATTTCAGCGGAGGCTGGCGTATGCGTATCGAGCTGGCAAAAATGTTGCTTAAAAACCCGGACGTGTTGCTACTGGACGAGCCGACCAACCACCTCGACATCGATTCTATTCAATGGTTGGAAGATTTTCTCGTGAACAACGGGAAAGCGGTTGTCGTGATCTCCCATGACCGGGCTTTCGTGGATAACATCACCACCCGCACCATCGAGGTCACCATGGGACGCATCTACGATTACAAGGTGAATTACTCGCAATACCTCGTGTTGCGCCAAGACCGCCGTATCCAACAGCAAAAAGCATACGACGAGCAACAAAAGATGATCGCCGAAACCAAAGAATTTATCGAGCGATTCAAGGGCACTTACTCGAAAACCCTGCAAGTGCAGTCCCGGGTGAGGATGTTGGAGAAACTCGAGATACTGGAAGTAGACGAGGAAGATACTTCCGCTTTGAGATTGAAATTCCCGCCTTCTCCCAACTCCGGGAAATATCCTGTCTCGGCAGAAGAACTTACCAAAGATTACGACGGGCACGTCGTATTCCGGGATGCCAGCTTCACGATAGAGAAAGGCGAAAAAGTTGCTTTCGTGGGACGGAACGGGGAAGGAAAATCCACCCTCGTGAAATGTATCATGGGAGAGATTCCCTATACCGGAAAACTAACTTTGGGCTACAACGTCAAAATCGGCTACTTCGCCCAAAACCAAGCCTCGCTGATGGACGAAAATCTCACTGTCTTCCAAACGATCGATGATGTTACCCCGCTGGAATTAAAGCACAAGATAAAAGATATGCTCGGAGCCTTCATGTTCAGCGGTGACGACATAGACAAAAAAGTAAAAGTCCTCTCCGGTGGCGAACGTACCCGTCTGGCAATGATTAAACTATTGCTTTCCCCGGTCAACCTCCTGATCCTTGACGAGCCGACCAATCATCTGGATTTACGCACGAAAGACATCTTGAAGAGTGCCCTGAAAGATTTCGACGGAACCCTCATCGTCGTTTCGCACGACCGTGATTTCCTTACCGGATTAGTAGAAAAAGTCTACGAATTTGGCAACAAAAAAGTCACCGAACACCTTGAGGACATCCAAGGTTTCCTCCGGAAAAAGAAAATGGAGAACCTGAAAGAGATCGAACGGAAGGGATAAAAGAAACGGGATCCCGTAAGACCCCGTTCCCGCAAAAAAATATAAAACACAACATATTATTTTTCATGCTCGTAGCGTACGAAGACCTCCATCGCCTCGTATTCCGCCATTCCGATCTTGTTATACAGATCCGCGGTATTACGATTACGGTCTTCCGCCCGCTGCCAAAACTCCCGGGCATCTTCACCCGGGTATGCCGGACCGTTATTCTGAGAACCATGCCTGTAAATAGCTTCCCGCTTAATCATCAGTTCTGATGGGCTCACTGGCACTGCCATATCCACTTTCTCCACTTCCCATTCCTGCCATGCCCCGCGGTACAACCACACGTAACAATCCTTGAACCAATCATCCTTACACACGACATCAAATGCCTGCATGATCGCCTCCAGGCAAACGGCATGTGTCCCGTGTGGGTCTGCCAAGTCCCCGGCAGCATATATCTGGTGAGGTTTTATCTCACGCAACAACTTCACGATAATATCAATATCTTTCTTTTCCAGTGGTTTCTTTTTCACCGACCCTGTTTCGTAAAAAGGCATATTCAAGAAATGCACTCTCTCTTCCGGAATACCCATAAACCGACAAGCAGACAAGGCTTCTGCCGAACGCAACGCCGCCTTGTACGATAAGATCTCCCACGACTCGTTCTCCTCCGGTTTCCGGTGGAGGATTTTCTCCTTCAACCTTTTAAAGCCCGCGTTCTCCACTCCCGAGTTACGAGAAAACATATCAGCAACATCTATCATCTGGTAAAGATAATCGTCAAACACGGCAATACTTCCCGACGTCTGGTAAGCCACGTGCACCTCGTGCCCCTGTTCCACCAAACGGGCTTCCGTACCGCCCATGGAGATCACGTCATCATCCGGATGGGGACTGAAAATCAACACCCGCTTCGGGTAAGGATTCGCCCTTTCCGGTCGGGTAGAGTCATCGGCATTCGGTTTTCCTCCAGGCCACCCGGAAATCGTGTGCTGCATATCGTTGAACACCTCGATATTCACCTTATTTGCCGAACCGAACATTTCGATCAGATCATTCAAACCATTCTCCTGGTAATCTTTATCCTCGACTTTCAATATCGGTTTATTCAATTTCTGACACAAACGCAAAACCGCCTTACGTATCAGTTTCTTATCCCAATCCACCTTACTCACCAGCCACGGGTAATCCGCTCTTGTCAGCTCGGTTGCCGCACTCTCGTCAATCACGAATTGCACATTCGGGTGCATCTGCAAGAAGGTTGCCGGCACAGAGTCCGACGCCCGTCCCTCGACAGTAGCTTTGATAATAGAGGCTTTCTTCTCTCCCCAGGCCAACAGGATCACCCGCCTTGCCTTCATGATCGTCCCCACTCCCATGGTAATCGCTTTTGTCGGCACCAGATTCCGGCTCCCGAAATCCTTAATCGCATCCTTGATCGTCAAGTCGTTCAAATAAACCTTTCTCGTGGCAGATGTGATAAAAGACCCCGGTTCGTTAAAACCGATGTGTCCTGTCCGACCGATTCCCAACACTTGAAGATCAATTCCACCCTCCGCCTCTATCGCCTTCTCGTAATCCTCGCAGAACTTCTCGATCTCCTCATCGCCTTCCAGCGTCCCGTCGGGTATATGAATATTTTTAGGATCTATATCTATATGATCAAACAAATGGTGATGCATAAAATAGTGGTAACTCTGCTCCGATTCCTTCGGCATCGGCAGATACTCGTCCAAGTTGAACGTCACCACGTTGCGGAAAGACACCCCTTCCTCCCGGTGCATCCTCACGAGTTCCTGGTATAGCTTGATCGGGGAAACTCCCGTCGCCAAACCCAGTACACACTTCTCACTGCTGGCAGCTCTGGTTTGCACCAAATCCACAATTTCCCGGGCGACGGCTTTCACCGCCTCGTCCGCCGTTTCATAGATCTGAACAGGTATCTTCTCGAACCTGTCAGCCCCTTCCCCTTTCGCGATGTAGTTTTTTGTAATCACCATATTGTTTCTCCTTTTATATACCAGTTAATAAAGTGAATAAACACTTTCTGAATCATCATACAAATGTTCCATAACAATCATCAACGTTCCCAGTATCGCCGAATAACCTCCTAGGTTACTCATCACCAGTTCGCAATGATTCCTCATTCGGGCTAAAGCGTATTTATTAATCGCCTGTTGCACGGGAACGATCAACAAGTCACCCGCTTCCACGACCTCCCCGCCGATCACCACCATATCCGGGTTGAACAAATGGATCATCGTGGAGATACCTTCTCCCAGCTTCTCCCCCGCCTGGTGCAACAACTCGATAGCGGAAATATCATCTTTCCGGGCAGATTGAATGACGGACGCCAACGACCTTCCCGCCACTTTCTCGATCGCCCGACCGGAAGACACCGTTTCCAGACATCCGATCTTCCCGCAATGGCAAGGTGCATTCAGCCCGGATATACGAATATGCCCGAATTCCCCCGCCATTCCGCTTCCCCCGCGATACAGTTTGGAGTTCAATATCATTCCCAAACCGATGCATTCGTTTACGCTAATACACAGTACATTGTTTATATCTTTAGCCACCCCGAAAGTATGTTCAGCCATTGCCATCACGTTCGAGTCGTTATCGATAAACACGGGTATTCCCAGCGTTTCTTCCAAAATAGCCTTCACACCCGGGCGTTCATAAGTCAAATAAGTATAGGTATTCCCCTCCCGGTCAATCAATCCCGGAAGAGCCACGCCGCACATTTTAATTTTCGCACGGTTTACGCCCAACCTCTCGATTGTCTCATCGATTCTCTCTTTTATGTACTTTATTGTAGCATTGTCATCTTGTTTCTCCAAGATAGACGGGTACTCCAAGATGCCCTCGATAGGCTCGTTCTGTAAATTGAATATCGCTATCCGCAAGAATTCACGCCCGACATCCACTCCCAATATATAAGCCGCATCGGGATTCAACGAAAAAACACGAGGACGCTTTCCCCCGATAGAATTTCCGCATCCCCGGTCAATTACCCACCCTTCCTCGATCAATTCCTCGATCATCCGGCTCACCGTGGGAGTCGTCACGTTCGTCAAACGACAGATTTCCGGTTTCGACAACTCGCCCATCCTGTAAAGAAAGCCTATAATAGCCTTCTTTTGCAAGTACCGTTTCTCTTTCAATCCCGGCAATGAACCTTTATTTACCATGTTCGAGTCATTCATAACTTCATCTATCAAAAGAAATCATCATTATTGACATCACAAATATATGAAATACTTTCTAAAATATTTGCGTAAGTATGCGAGAAAATGAAAAATATTTTTCTTACACACCCATACACATATTAATCACTCTATCACAAAAACTTTCATTTGTATGTCCCGGTCTGTCATTCCACGGGACAACTGTAACATCCTTCGGATTCATACTCGATTTCCACGGTCAAATGGTCAATTCCAATATCTTTCAATCGATCCACCGCATCATGTTTTACCCGAATCATCCCGTCCCGTGAAATATCATCCGCCACGATCAGGTGAGCCGACGCGATATTCTTCTCCCCATCCAGCGTCCACACGTGCAAATCATGTACTTCTTTCACTCCCGGCACTTCTTGCAATACTATTTTCACTTTATCTTCCGGCATATGTTCCGGCGCTGCCTGCAAAAGAATTCGGAAAATAGCGTACAGGTTGCGACACACGTTCGTCAAGATAAAAATACCGATACACACGGATAGCAGCGGATCGATAAAATACCATCCCGTGTAACGAATAATCATGCTACCGATCAGCACCGCCAACCACCCCAGCACATCTTCCAGCAAATGCAACATCACGGCACGCTGGCTAATAGAATTCCCTTTCATCAGCCGCAACGCCGCGAAACCATTCACCGCCAACCCGGCAATAGCCAGCCACATCATACCCGAATAATTCACCTCGGCGGGATGAAACAACCGGGGTATCGTTTCCATGAAAACAAAAATAGACCCCACCAACAACACGATCGAATTAATCAACGCTCCCAAAGTCGAAAATCGCTTGTACCCGTAAGTAAACGTCCGGGTTCTCTTCTTCTCCGAAAAGCGTTCCAGAAAAAAAGACACCCCGATAGAAAATGCATCGCCGAAATCATGCACGGCATCCGATATAATTGCCACCGAATTTGTCCACAACCCACCTATAATCTCAATAATCGCAAATCCCAGATTCAAGAAAAAAGCAATCCCTAAATTCGTCGTACTTTCCCCGTGGGAGTGATTATGACCTGAATGTGAATGTCCTTCGTGTGAATGTTCGTGTTTCATAACTGTTCATTTTCAGTAAAAATACTCATTTCCTCTTTGAATGTTTCATTTCATAGAGAAAATAATTACCTTTGCACCCGACAAAAGTGGAAAGATTTGGCTGATTGCAACCACGGAAAAAAAGTGCTAAACCGCAGTATAATTCTGAATTCAACCATCCATGTACTTTCCTGTAATATTAATTAATCATTGACTATTGAATTTGTTCAATTACATTTTCAATTTTCAATTTTCAATTTTCAATTAATTTATGGGATACTTATTTACATCTGAATCCGTATCGGAAGGACATCCGGACAAAGTGGCAGACCAAATTTCGGATGCCGTACTAGACAAAATCATCGCGTTCGACCCGGACGCCAAAGTTGCCTGCGAAACGCTGGTAACCACCGGGCAAACCGTCATCGCGGGAGAAATCAAGACAAAAACCTACGTCGACGTGCAACAAATCGCCCGTGACGTCATCAACCGCATCGGTTACACCAAGAGCGAATATATGTTCGACGGTAACAGTTGCGGCGTGTTTAGCGCCATCCATGAACAATCCCCCGACATCAACCGGGGCGTGGTTCGTGAAGACCCCATGGAACAGGGAGCCGGAGATCAAGGCATGATGTTCGGTTACGCTTGCAACGAAACGGACAACTATATGCCGTTAGCCCTCGAATTATCACACTTGCTATTGTTCGAGCTTGCGCAAATCCGTAAAGAGGGACAGGAAATGACCTATTTGCGCCCGGACTCGAAATCACAGGTAACCATCGAATATGGCGACGACAACAAACCCGCCCGTATCCACACGATAGTGATCTCCACGCAACACGACGAATTCGTACGTGCCAAAGAAGCCTCACCGGAAGCACAATTCGAGGCGGATGCCCAAATGGTGGATCAAATCCGCTGGGACATCATCAATATTTTGCTGCCGCGAGTGAAACGCCTGCTTCCCGAACGCGTGCAAGCCCTGTTCGACGAAAACCTCATCCTGCACGTGAACCCCACGGGCAAATTCGTGATCGGCGGTCCTCACGGGGATACCGGACTTACCGGAAGAAAAATCATCGTTGATACCTACGGGGGCAAAGGCGCACACGGGGGTGGAGCATTCTCCGGCAAAGATCCCTCGAAAGTAGACCGTTCTGCCGCTTACGCAGCCCGCCACATAGCCAAAAACATGGTTGCGGCAGGAATTGCCGACGAAATATTGATACAAGTATCCTACGCTATCGGCATCGCCCGTCCCGTGGGAATATTCGTGAACACCTACGGCACAGCGAAAGTAAACTTGAGTGATTCCGCCATTGCCGAAAAAATCTCCCAAATCTTCGACCTTCGCCCAAAAGCCATCGAGGAACGCCTGAAACTCCGCCACCCGATCTACCAAGAAACGGCAAGCTACGGGCACATGGGACGTACCCCAAAAACCGTGAAGAAAGTATTTACTTCAAACTACTGGCCAACCAAGGAAATAGAAGTTGAACTATTCACGTGGGAAAAACTCGATTACGTCGACAAAATCAAAGAAACGTTCAAGTAACGATACCAAATATAAAAAATGGAGGGAAGCATTTTGCTCCCCTCCATTTTTATATCTGATTAAATAAAATTTTAATCTCTTCTCCCCATATAAATCATGATATAATATAATAAGGTTGCCAAAGAACCAAGAGCCGCTATCACGTAAGTATATGCCGCCCATTTCAGAGCATCTTGGGCTTTCTCTTGTGACTCGTACGTCGTGATTCCGGAGTTCCGCAACCAAGCCAACGCCCTGTGGCTGGCGTCGATTTCCACGGGCAATGTGATAAAGCTAAACAAAGTCGTCATGGCAAACAAACATATCCCCGCCAACAGCAATTGAGGGAACGTATTTACCAATAAAATACCTCCTAACAAAATCCATTGCACCCACCGGGAAGCAAAACTCACCACCGGCACCAAAGACGAACGTAATTTTAACATACTATAAGCCTGCGCGTGCTGCAAAGCATGACCGCACTCGTGCGCTGCCACGGCGGCAGCTGCCACATTGGCACCATAATATACCTCATGACTCAAATTAATCGTCTTATCCGTCGGGTTGTAATGGTCTGTCAGTTGTCCTTCCACGCTACCAATCTTCACTCCCTGCACACCATTATCCCTCAACATTTTCTCCACCACGTCCCTCCCGGTCATCCCGTTAGCCGTGGGTATTTGCGAATATCTCTTGAAACGGACTTGCAACTGGCGGCTTATTAACCAACTCAAGATTGCAAACCCAATAAATATAATCCAAATTAAAGCGTTTCCTGTCATAAATCATTCAAATTAAAATTCAGTTCAAATATATACAAAAAGCAGACCATTCCCATCGCTGGCAATTATTTTTAGCAAGAATGACATTTACTATTGCTTTTTAATAAAATCTTCACTAATTTGTAACCCTCGAATTATTTGAACAGTTATATACGTTATTAACTAAACTGTATTATAATGAAGACCTATAAACCTAACGAAATTAAAAACATCGCGCTAGTGGGTAGTGCCGGGTCTGGCAAAACCACGTTGGCGGAATCTATGATGTACGAGGGCGGGGTCATCCCGCGCAGAGGTAGCATTAGTGCAAAAAACACTTCATCCGACTACCGACCGGTAGAACAGGAATACGGATCATCAGTATTCCCGGCTGTACTATACACGGAGTGGAAAGAGCACAAGCTCAACTTCATAGACACCCCGGGTGCAGACGATTTTGTCGGAGGAGTTATCTCTGCGCTGAACGTGGTCGACACGGGTATAATGGTACTCAATGCCGTTAGAGGTGTCGAGGTAGGAACCGAGATCATCGCACGCCACGCGAAACGACTCAACAAACCGTTGATTTTCGTTATCAACCAGGTAGATCACGAGAAAGCGAATTTCGATCACACGCTGGAACAAGCCAAAGCAGCGTTCGGTTCAAAAGTCGTACAAGTACAATATCCCGTGAACCCGGGCACCGGATTCAACCGGGTAATTGACGTATTGAAGATGGAAATGTACCAATGGAAGCCCGAAGGCGGAAAACCGGACGTACTCCCCATCCCGAAAGAAGAAGAAGAAAAAGCACACGAACTACATAACGCCCTGATCGAGGCTGCCGCCGAGAACGACGAGCAACTCATGGAATTATTCTTCGAGAAGGGCAGTCTTTCCGAAGACGAAATGCGTGCCGGCATCCGCAAAGGGCTCATCGCACGGGATATGTTCCCCGTGTTCTGCGTATCGGCAGAAAAAGATATGTGCGTACGCCGTTTCATGGAATTTGTCATCAACGTGGCTCCGAGTGCAGGCAGTATGCCTCCTTCCATCACGGAAGACGGACAAGAAGTTCCTTACGACGAAAAAGGCGCAACCTCCCTGTATATGTTCAACACGACCGTGGAACCCCACTTAGGAGAAGTAATTTACTTCAAAGTAGCTTCCGGCACTATACATGAAGGCGACGACCTATATAACGCCACCAACGACAGTAAAGAACGTATCTCCACGCTATACGCCGTGGCAGGTAAAAACCGTACCAAAGTAACGGAAATGATGGCAGGGGACATCGGTGCCACCGTGAAACTGAAAAACACGAATAACGGCGACACGCTGAACGAGAAAGACGTACATTACAAATTCGGTCAGATTCAATACCCGAACCCTCGCTTCAGGACAGCCGTGAGAGCCGCTAACACGAGTGATGAAGAAAAACTGGCAGAAGTGCTGCAACGCATCCACCAGGAAGACCCGACATTCCTCGTGGAATATTCCAAGGAACTGAAACAAATGATTATATCCGGTCAGGGAGAATTCCATCTGAACACGATGAAATGGCGTATCGAACACAACGATAAACTGGAAATCGAATTCTACCCGCCAAGAATACCGTATCGTGAAACCATCACGAAATACTCCTATGCGGACTATCGCCACAAGAAACAATCGGGTGGTGCTGGGCAATTCGGTGAAGTACATCTCGTGATCGAACCCTATACCGAAGGAATGCCCGCCCCGACCATGTACAAAATCAACGGTGTCGACAGCAAAATCTCCGTGAAAGACACAGAAGTGGTTGAATTGCCATGGGGTGGAAAATTGGTGTTCTACAATTGTATCGTGGGTGGCGTAATTGACGCCCGCTTCATGCCAGCCATCCTGAAAGGTATCATGGAAAAAATGGAAGAAGGTCCGCTTACCGGGTCATACGCCCGCGACATCCGTGTCAGCGTGTACGACGGCAAGATGCACCCGGTGGATTCAAACGAAATCTCGTTCAAACTCGCCGGACGTAACGCCTTCAGTGCCGCGTTCAAACAGGCTGCCCCAAAAATCCTTGAACCGATCTACGACGTGGAAGTCCTCGTACCCGATGAATACATGGGCGACGTGATGGGCGACCTCCAAACCCGTAGAGCCATCATCATGGGTATGGAAGCCGACGCCGGATTCCAGAAACTAATGGCGAAAGTACCGTTAAAAGAAATGCAACGTTACTCCACGGCATTGAGTTCCATCACGGGCGGGCGCGCCTCCTTCAACATGAGCTTCTCCGGTTATGAAAAAGTACCCACAGAAGTACAGGAGGAACTACTGAAAGCTTACCAGGAGGAGAAAGACGACGAAGAATAGAAATAGATACATTAATTTGAATTACATAACTCCAGCTATTTTGATTGAATTCAAAATAGTTGGAGTTCCTTTTAAATTTTCATCGAAATTATCCCTTTCAGGCTTAAAAAATAACTGAAAATCAATACATAAATAATTTATTTCAAAAATAAGCATCTTTTGCGTAATCCTTTTCCGTAAGTTATTTGTAATAGAGAAAAATGAGGTTGAACATGAAACATATTTTAAAAAAGTTGCTTTATTTATTTTCCGTCTGCCTGTACATCGTAGGATGTTCATCGTCATCTCTTGAAAAAGCACTAAAACTTAGTGGGAATAATAGACAAGAACTAGAAAAAGTGTTAGATCATTTTTCATCAAAAGGGGAGCACTTAAAATTAAAAGCCGCTCAATACTTAATCAAGAATATGCCCGGTCATTACACTTTTGAAGGTGAAGCATTGAACAATTATTACAATTACATAGATTCAAACTTCTCTAAATATTCTTGTTACTATAGGTATTATCTTAAAATCATTCCATTGCTCAATTCTGAAATTACAGCTAGGCTTAGTAGAAAAGATGATATTCTAAATATTTCTTCTGATTTTTTGATAGCGTATATTAATAATGTTTTTAAACAGAGGGAAAGGACACCTTGGCTTCTTGAAATGAAATTTGAAGATTTCTGTGAATATGTCTTACCATATCGCATTGGCAACGAACCAATGTTCTTGTCCAACTTATTCATTCATGATAAAGAGTTTCAGACTAATGATAGTATATTACATTATTACGATAACTTAAATTATTGATAATGATAGGTTTTGAATTAATCGTTGCTGACAAATCAATAAAGTCTGCTTTAAAAAGTGGAGTACTCAGCATTATGATATCTGGATATGAAAAAAGGATATTATTACTTAATGCTGGTCAAGAAGAAGACCGTTTTGAAAACACGACATGGTGTGAAACGAGTTTAAATATTGGTGACTCTTTAACTATAAATGTCATCGACATTAATGAGCAAGATATAACAGAACCAGAATCAATCACGAAGATGACTACTTGGTTATTAATAGAAGAGTATAATAGTTTGAAAAAGAAATTAGATATTAAAGATTAGTAAATATGTTAGGTCTTGAATTACAATACAATGGAAATACAATTTCAGCATCTATTGGCAACAAAAGTATTGGAATAGCTATTAGTAAGGTCCGTGAGAATATTTACCTCAATTTCAACGGATTGGATATACAGACGAAAAAAGGGGTAATTTGGTTCAAATCTAAGTTACAAATAGGGGATTGTATTCATATAGCGATAAAGGATATCGAAAATGAGTCACCTCCAATTGAAGTTCCTGCTAATTATTACAAACGTGAAAATACAGCAGAGGAAAAAAAAGAGCAAACCGAGTGGGAAATAAAAAGATTTAATAAATTAAAAGCTATTCTTACTGAACGGGGTGTGATATAAACATTTATTATTAAATAATTGAATAACAAAAGAATATACCATCTCTTTGGGATAAAAAAAGAATATGACGAAACAAAGAAATCTTATAGAAGGAACATTCAGTAAATGTCTTTAAAAGGCAATATAGATGGATTTTATGCTATCAGAAAGAGTATTTAAATCAAAATATGCTGTGAAGTTTAGATTAGCTAAACTAAATCTGTACTTTTCAATTTAAAGATAATATCTAGTACCACAAATGATCAGAAAAAATTCTGATCACTTGTATTCTTTTAGGTATTCTTCTTATTAACTTCCCTGTCGCAGTTGCGTGTTCCCAAGCGTTTTTATACCTTTGCCCTGTCATTAAAACTCGAAACCATGCATCTATTTTACACGCCGGACATCACGGGCAATGAATACACGCTACCGGAAGAAGAATCAAAACACTGTATCAAAGTGCTTCGCCTCGAGGCGGGTGACCAAGTATCGCTCGTTGACGGCAAAGGGGGATTCTACACCTGCGAGATCATTCAGCCGAACGCCAAGCGTTGTGAAGTCAGATGCATCGAGAAAAAAGAACATTACGGGCAACGGAATTTCCGCGTACACATCGCCATCGCCCCGACCAAAAACATCGAGCGCATCGAATGGTTTCTCGAGAAATGCACGGAAATAGGGATTGACGAGATCACCCCGTTGCTTTGCGAACACTCGGAACGGAAAATCATCAAGCCAGACAGGTTGGAGAAAGTGATCGTTTCCGCCATGAAACAATCGCTGAAAGCCTACCTCCCCACGCTTCACCCGATGACGCCCTTCGACGATTTCGTGCAGGCACGGCGAGAAGGCGTAAAATGTATCGCCCATTGCGATAAGGACAACAAGCAACGACTGGACGAAGCCTACCTTCCCGACGAACCGGTCACGATACTCATCGGACCCGAGGGAGATTTTTCCAGCCGGGAAATAGCACTAGCCAAAAACAACAGCTTCATTCCCGTAACGCTGGGCGAAAGCCGCCTGCGCACGGAAACCGCAGGCGTAGTGGCTTGCCACAGTATCAATTTCATGCAGGAAACCCGCAACAACCACAATTAACCAACGTTTTCTTTTCTCAAATATATAACCACGAGAAAATTCACATTTTCCACAATTTCTCAACCATACAGCAAACCTACACCTTCCTGGCTCGTCGGATGCTGAATATCCTTTTTCCGCGACCCGACATAAATCTCCACTTCTACATACAAGTATATTTATTTTTATATATTTGCGAATAACGAACACGTCCCTCCTTAATATATTCAAGTATGGAAACAAATACACACCAAAAACGAAATGCCAACAAGGCATTAAACCTTGAAATCATTCGATATAATATAAAACTACTATCAAGGAACAAGAGCTTAATCATCTACTTTCTCTTCGTGTATGGACTCATCTTGCATGCCCAAATGCAACAAACTATTTTTCGAGGGAACTCGATCGAGCTAGATTTTCCCTCGTTCATCCCGTACATGAATACTTTTCTATTCTCCATCTTTCTGACTCTGCCGTTAATTATTTTCGGAAGCCATTTTTTTTATAAAGATCAAAAAATAGACACAATGGACGCGATATACTATCGTCCGACAAGTAACATGGAATACGTGTGGAGTGTCGGTATCGCCTTCATCTGCTTTTTTGGTGGTCTAGCCATACTATCCTTGTTCTTTGCCATGATATTACATTTATTCAGTCATTCTGCCCCTTTAAACATAGCCTATTACTTTTTCTATCTATTCACGATGACCATTCCCTCGATCGTGTTCTTTCTAGGAATTTCATTCTTACTCGGGACTTGGCTTAAAAGCCATATATTAAGCATCATCATTCTTTTAGGATTCACGTTCTTCTGCATATTTTACATTCAGGATTTCCAGGCCGGTCTCCTCGATCCAATGGGACTCTCGCTCCCCAACACGTTCTCTGACATCACGGGACACCCTGACATGACGAACTACCTCCTCCAACGCAGATGCTGGCTATCTCTCGGGATCGGGTGCATTCAACTGGCAGCCATCAACTTTGACAGAATACCCAATCACCCCTCCAAAATTTCCAGGGTCTGCACGGCAACCATTTTTATCACAGCGAGTCTCTTCCTCGGCTTATCCTTTTTCCTGGCAAACCAACACGTTATCTCGCTACGCCACGCGTACACCGACGTGTACAACCGCTACGCCACTACCCCCCGGGCCACCCTATTATCACAAGATATACTATACTCCCAGACCGATAACAAAATGTCCGTTACAACCGAGCTACTCGTGCAAAACCAGACTCCCCAACAACTTGACGAGATCATACTATACCTCAACCCGGGCTTAAATATCAACTCGTTAACCACGAACAACGTAAACCTGCCCTTTGAACGAGAACAGCAAGTCATCCGCGTTCAAAAAGAACTACGTGAAAACGACAGCTTAAAAATCCAAATCTCTTACGACGGGCAAATCGACGAAAATTTATGCTACCTGGACATCCCGGATAACATCGTGACAAACACGACTGACAACATGCATCTAGCAGCACGGCACGGCAAACACCACGTGTTTCTCGAGAAAAATTTTACCTTACTCGTTCCAGAGGCTGCCTGGTACCCGACAACGATACCGCCCGTGAATCCTCGTTCTCCATACCAAACCCCGAGAAACCTCTCCCGCTACTCCCTGCAAGTAACCCATCTGCCGGGAAAACGCGCGATTTCCCAGGGCAAAAGACTTTCTAACGACAAAAATACCATTTTCAAGAACGAGCATCCCTTGACCGGCATTTCCCTTTGCATCGGGGATTACGCCACGCGCAAGCTCGTGGTCGATTCCATCACGTACGAGTTCAACGTTTTAAAGAAACACGCCCGCCTGTTTAAAAACTTCGGGTTAAACAAGGCATCTTCTTACCCCGGCATGATACGAGATACCAGGCACTCCGTGGAAACACGTGTCGGGAGATCGTATCCCTACAAACGATTCATTCTAGCAGAAACTCCCGTAAGCTTCACATCCTATTTCCGAAACGCCAAAGGGGGAAGTGAATTTGTCCAACCGGAACTACTCTTTTACCCGGAACGAAGGCTAAAAGTATCAGGTGACATCTCCATTTTCCTGCTGAATGACAAAGAATTCTTACCGTTTTCCTGGTCTGAAATTTTGTCATTATACACTACAAGACAAATGATTAATACTGTATTCAAATTGAAAAAACAAAAAAATCCACACTCCATTCTCCCTCAATTCACCAACCAAACCACGTATTTACGATCAAGCAAGTACCCTTTCATGGACGCTATCGTCAATATTATTTTAATAGACAACAACGAAACGAGCGTAGATGGACGCCAAAAAATCCCATCAACCATAGAACATCGTGCAATAGAATATCTTTCCGACAAAAGCCTGCAGCAAGCCCTGCAAGACAGGGAGATAAACCCCACGCTTCTTGACGCAATTCTATTACTAAAAAGCAGGGAACTCGTGGATATCCTCGGCACTCGCGGCATTCCACAAGACTCTCTTGTTTCATTTTTCAACACATTCATGACCACACACCTGTTCCAAGAAATAGATTTTCATTTGTTAAACGAACAATGTATCACAAAATTCCAAATAGACTTGGAGAATATACTTCCCGACTGGTACACACGAAACCATCTTCCCGCCTATCGTATCCAAGACTATTATTTCACTTTCACGAATAAGATTACCAGTGAATGTAGAATTCAATTTAGGATTTTCAACGACAGTGACGTGGACGGCATCATCACGACTATTGAAAAGACTCTTCCTCCTCGTGGATTAGCGGCTCTCCAACAAGCTTTCGATCAACATAAGCGAGCAATGACTATAAAATACCAATCATTTAAAATCAAAGCTAAAACGGGGAAAGAATTCGTGTTCTTAATAAACAATTTTCGAGATTTTCAATTAAGCACAAACATCTCAAAAAACTTCCCTAGCCAATTCAACCATAGAGAATACCTCTCCTTTCCCCCGGATACCATACCACATACTCACGATCTTGATAAAACCCATTTCATGCCGCTCCCGAATGAAATCATCGTGGATAACCTTGACCCGGGATTCAAAATCATACAAAAATTCCATAAACTTCGTGACTATTTGGAAAAGCACATACATACACAAGAAAAATACTCTTATACCACAAAGCAATTCCAAGTAATCACGGAAAAATGGCAAACAATATTCAACGAAACAGCATACGGCTTTCCCCAACGAAACTACATATGCAAAAAAACAACCATGAGCAACCAACCCTCCGTGGAATGGAGCACAAACATCACCAAAGAAGATACATTTGAGGCATTCGTTTATATTCCCATGGAACATCTTAATAATGATTCCCCGAAATCATCTCCAATACAAAAGTACTCGATTACATTCCCAGACAAACAGGAACACATTGTGTATATCAATAAACAATCGGGATGGAATTCTTTAGGTACTTTCTATTGCATCCCCGGAGAGTATAAAATAACCCTTTACGATGAAGGAGACGAAAATCAAACACTTATTGCTGACGCGATCAAATGGACGCCACAAGCCCCAAACTAAAATTAATAAATAACGTGTTAGAAGTACATCATAAAGTTTACTTCTAACACGTCACCGTTCCCGTTATCACGACCTCACCCGTTTCCACCATGCGATTCTGACCGTCATAAAGGAAATAACTCCACTTGTCGGCGTTCTCTACACGCTGCTTCCCGTCCTGGCCCAGCACCAGCCGGTCACGCCGGTCATAAACCATGTACACCGGGGCACATCCCGGCAAACGCTTTTCGATAAGACGACCGTAACGGTCATAACGATAACGGTAAGCAAGACGCTCGAGGACATTCTCGTTTATCGTGTTGCCCAGTAAAGCGCTCGCCTCCGGCGACAACACGTACCTCAATCTTCCATAATCATCATACACGCTGTATGTTTCCAAACGTTCGCCAACGTTCACGTTGACAGACAAAACGGTCCTACCGTCATTGTCCATGAATGTCTCGTTTTGAGTCCCGTCCTCGTCCTTGACTATAACTTTCTGCAAACTCCCGCCCCGGTAATACCCGTCAAGCGCGAGCGCCCCATCCCTGGTCACCCGGTACAGGCGCACCTCGTTCGCCTCGTTCAGGTGATAGCCCATCGTCACCCCCTTGCCCGACTCGTGCCAGCTCTTCCCTGGTCCCGTCCGCTTCACAATCCTATCGAGAGGGCTATTGTCATATTCCGACAACGTGAAAGCGAACGGGGCATCCGAACTCCCGTGAACCAACCAGTTCGAGGGAAGTAAAGAATTATTGTCAAAAGCCCCGTTATTCCCCACCTTCGCGTAGGGAAGGTATTCTTTCTCCACTCTGCCGTGAACACCGTAAACATATGAACCCCAACCCGACACCACTCTTCCTGTATGTCAAAGAACCCAGGTAATAAAAACCGTTGCTACCAGCGTCACGTACACGCGACTTCGTCCCGTCGGCAAGGTAATTGTAACTAGCCTTCAACGTGCCACCGTCTTAACCTCTCTCTACAAATTCAATACATTATACGACAAATTCAAAGCCTGACGGCTATCATTTACCAGGTTACCCTCCCAACAGGTAACCCTGTACGTTTCCGCACTTTTACCGTTCTATCCCCCAAGGTGTTAATCCTGCAAGTTATCTTGACTCCTTTGCCGGAATAATTCCCAACCTAACAAAATAAATATTGAGGAGTGCACTCTATTTTCCTACTCAATATTTCAAACTTTCGATAGACTCCCCAAAGTTACCAGTACAAGTAAACTTTTTCCAGGATAAACACATCGATTAACAACTTTCTTTATTAGGCAAAAATGTAAAATGCACATAATTCACTAAATTAAAAAACGCAATATCATCTTCTTTAATATCTAAACCTATACCTGCATCATCTGTTTCTATCCAAATTGTAAGAGTTATGTTATAACGAGCATCAAACTTCATTGCTCTAAGTATATCTTCTTTACCAATGAATATACTTCTAAGTTCATTTAATGCTGGAGTTATATTCTCGTATTCCAATAAACACTCGGACGATGATATCGCCCACAAATTATATGCTTTTTCCCCTTGAGTACCACTATGTTTTGAACGAAAAAATTCACCTTTAGTAAAAGATCTACCTGGAGAAAAACCCAATTGTCTCGTTATATCTGCCACAGAAATTTCTTCTGAAGTGATTCCTAGTTCACAACTAATTTTAAAATAATAACTATCCATTTCATTTTATATATATCGGGATCCCTGAATTAAAGCATGCTTGAAGAAAATTCATGTTTCTGTTTTTTTCTCCTCGATATTGCAATCTTTCGATATACAACCTAAAGTCACGAATATAAGTAAACTTTTTTAGCATGATATATTATTATCTGCCTTATTTAACATGTACAATGAACAAAAACAACTAACTATGACATACATGACAAGAAAGGGGTACCACAAGAAAACAAGTAACATGGCAAATATTGTTTTCGCTATCAATTCCATCATTGCAAAAATGAGGTATCTAAACGTAAACGATATAAAAAATACCAGTATAAAAGCCTCCATGAAAGTTATATTCTTTTTCCCAAAAAAAATCTTTCTCCACTCAAATACTATATAAATTACCATTCCAAGGATTACAAGCAAACTTCTCAACAATGCCGGGAATGACATGAAACAATCAAAAGGATCTATCCAAGAAAAAGGAGAATAAAAAAGTACTGAAAGTACGGCCATTAAAACAAAAATAAATCTTATATACTTGCTTTTAATAATCATGATTTTATAATTTTATTGAACAATATAAATAGGAATTCCCGCGTTAAAACAGTTTTGCATGAATTGATAAAAACCGTAATCAAGAATATGTCCTCCCAAGCTGGTAATACTTTCTTTTATAGTACTTATATTACGCAAAAAAAGTTTTAACTCGTCTCCACCTCGAATTCTTTTACCTTTTCCCGCAATCATATCTTGTAAAGCCACGTATTGTCTTCCTAAGACTCCTTTCGGGTGTTCAAATTGTTCTGGCTGAAAAGGTGCTAAATAATCGACAAATTCTAACTTCCCTCTATACTCCTCATCCTTCATCAGCACACTTGCCATGCCCGCCGCGTACGCCCCTCCCATGCTATACCCGACAATTTTGATAGTTTCATTTTCAGCTAAAGATAACGAACCGGACCGTAATCGTGTTAAAAGCTCCATTCCTTTTTGTACCCCCGCTTGATACCGTTCGGTAGCTCGCGAAAATGGCTCGAAACTTCCACTAACGTATAAAGCGTTATCATCTTTACACGTTGCCATGTACAACTTGTCTATATTCGCCCACCCGTAAAAATCATGCCTTTGAAAGTCACGATTAGGATTATACCTTTCTGCCGGTAAACCGTGCAAATCCCTTGCCATGTTTCGTCCCTCGTGAGCGGCATATTCCACGGGATTGAAACCGTTAACAAACACGAACAATCGCCCACCTAAATCGATCGCGCCAATCACGTGATTCCCGCAATAAGAATAAGAAGATAGAGATAAATACTTCTCTAGAAGGGGATCGTTCACGAACCAACGTCCCAACCCGCTATCGTACATCCTCGCCCCGTAATCAAGGTAACCCAGATCACCCGTCACCTGCTCCTCCTTCCCGTTGTACTTGAAACGGTTCGCCGCCTGTTGAGGGTAATCTGCCCTCGCGTGCCTAGCCCCGAAAGGATAGTAATCGTTCCGCTCCTTCACCACACCGCTACCATCCACGATCACCCGGACACTACCCAGGTGATCCGTCAAGAAATAGTTCACCTCTTGACCGCCCGTGCCCGTCAAGATCACACCATCCCCGAAACTCGCCGACTCCAACTGCAAACCGCCACTCCCGCTCTTTTTCGATATACAGGCTAAAGTTATCGATACAAGTAAACTCTTTTCAAAGCAATACATATGTGAATTATTTTCTTGGACACATTATAATAAAGGGTAATATGCAAACAATAGGAATACAAACCACTTGCACGATATCCACATATTTATACAAAAAAATCATAAGCAAGAATCGTTCTATTATAATTCCTCTACTGAATAGTTTATATAAAAGAATCGCGTATTTCCTCTTGAGTAGCAAACTAATGCCAGCTCCACTCAATAATGAATAAAAAAATAAAAGTCCAAGCATCATATAAACATTCCAGCCCGTGTACAAGTCTATTGTTAATCTAATAAAAATTATACCTGAAATAAGCATAATTCCCATTACTATAGAACTCCATGCAAATTTACGTTCCATATAATCATTCACTCCTCCATTAAATTTTCTTGGATACATTATAATAAAAGGCAATGCACAAATTAAAGGGACGTAATCCATGAGCATAATTTCCACAATATCATTCATCAGATACATAAATAAAGAACGTTCAATAATGATTCCCCAGCTAAACAATCTGTATAAATGAACCGCTTCATTCCTGTTCTTTAGTAAATAATTCCCAGCTATGATTAATAGTATATAAAAAAACACAGGATTAAGCACCATAAAAACATCCCATCCCTTACATAATCCTATAAATAATCTATAGGACAATATACTTATAATCATCACTCCACCTGTTATAATGGAACTTAAAGCAAACTTTCGTAACATATCAATAAAAATAAAAAGTTAATTTTTGCAATCCCTTATTACTCATGTATTGTAATAAATAAGCAACATCAAAAAAGTGCTGATTCATTCTAGTTTTATCCTGTAGTACATATTGAGAATTCCCATCTCTTATTCCAAAATTTCCATTAAAATCTGTAACTCGAATATCCACGGAAACAGACGAAAAATCAATTCTTTCCCCATTTGAAGGGAAACGATTATCAAATTTAGATAACAATTGCTCTCCACTGCTAAAGACTCGGAATTCATTCATGCCATATACTTCTCTTACATAATTTTCAAAGCGCATAGCATCCCTTTGTCGATCATCATATGTATCATATTTTTTAGATATATCATCTTGATAGGCATGAAATAATTCATGGGCTAAAAATAGAAATGATGTATTCTCAACACCATCAACATGCGCATCACCCAAATAATATTTTATCTTGTTAAACAATCTATTATAAGATGAATTATAAGGACTACTTGTAATTCCTTTAATCTCAAATATATCTTTTGATTGAATCAATCGATCTATAATATTTCTTCCTAGACTTGTTGCATAAACACGTCCCAAGTCTAGTAATACTTGCCTGAAATTGTTTCCATTTACTATTTTTATTTTTTCTCCTTTAATATCAATTGCATTAATCGGATTATTGGCAACATAATTGTATGTACTTATAAAAAAATAATCCTCCGCTTTAGGATCTACACCAAACCACCTTCCCAACCCGCTATCGTACATCCTCGCCCCGTAATCAAGGTAACCCAGATCACCCGTTACCTGCTCCTCCTTCCCGTTGTACTTGAAACGGTTCGCCGCCTGCTGGGGGTAATCCGACCTCGCGTGCCTAGCCCCGAAAGGATAGTAATCGTTCCGCTCTTTCACCACCCCGCTAGCATCCACGATCACCCGGACGCTCCCCAGGTGATCCGTCAGGAAGTAATTCACCTCCTGTCCACCCGTGCCCGTCAGGATCACGCCATCACCGAAACTCGCTGACTCCAGTTGCAAACCGCCACTGCCACTCTTGTATGTCAAAGAACCCAGGTAGTCAAAACCGTTGCTCCCCGCGTCACGTACCCGCAACTCCGTACCGTCAGCGAGGTAACCGTAACTAGCCTTCACCGTGCTGCCGGTCTTGACTTCACTCAACAAATTTAAGACATTATACGATAAATTCAAAGCACGGCGGCTATCATTTATCATGTTACCCTCCCAACAGGCAACACCTTCCCCGTGTTATCCGTGTACGATTCCACACTTTTACCATGCTTCCCCAAAGCGTTAAGCCTACAAGTTATCTTGCCACCTTTGCCAGAATAATTCCAAACCTAACAAAATAAATATCGAGGAGATTCTATTTTTCCTCCTCGATATTTCAAACTTTCAATATACAGCCTAAAGTTATCGGTACAAGTAAACTTTTTTCAGGATAATACAAATTACATTTCCTCGCTCGTCTTTTACTCGAAACAAACATTACTCTACGTTTTCTCGTTAGTATAAATCATACAATTTGCCCAAACAAGTTAATTATAAAGTTTTGTAAACTTTTTCTAGAACAAAACAATTAATAAAATTCCGATGCTAGCCGTTGCACTGTTTAAACTTCTAAAAAAAAAACTAATATTCTATTTTACAACCATTTGAGATGCAAAAATTTTCATAACACTACCCGTTGTTGATGTTTCTATCACAAAACATTTCAACTTATCTATATCATCATAAATATTTACTACCTGCTTTTTATAGAATATAAAATCTTCATCATCATCTGTTTCATAAGCACAATAGACCCAATCTTTTGTGTCTATTCCAAAATTCAAATTCATTATACATTTACGCACATTCATAAATAACAATGTAACACTCTCTCCTGAAGTCCACGTTATACCTAACTCAACAATATCGTTTAAACCTAAATCTTGCCTATTTATTATTATATACTCCAATATAGAATCATGCCAATCAAAATCATCAAATCTCATATCACTCTAATTTTATTATTAAAAATCCCATTTCGTTTTATGATGCCCACTTCCATTTACATGAATGTGACTCACATTAGGACCCTTCTTTCCCTTGGGAGTTGCCGCATCTATTCTCAATTTTTCATGAAATACTCCATCTTTAATTATTCCATAACTTCCTTTTCTATAAGGATTTTGCACATAATGTTTTGGTATATTAGCTCCTTTAGGTAACACAACTCCATTCTCTGTCACAACAAATACCACTTCAGATCTCATGCGAGCTGTTGTATTCAAGCCAACAATTGTCGCCTTTGCACCCACTAACAATAATTCCGGGTTAGTCCATTGACTTGTTGCCTCGCTAAAGGACATCCTTATAGCATTCCAAAAAGTTGGCTTCAATAAAAAACGAGCGGCATTATTTCGAGCCCACTTGCTATTAAATTGGTCCAAGACTCGAAGAGCTTCTTCGGAAAATTGGAAACCTGCTAAACCTAACTCGTCCTTCCAGTATTGATTCCATGTCGGGTTATTCAAGTATCCACAACTATTATACCACTTCACTTCTTTATCAAACTCTTGGCGACGATTATTAGGAACCATAACAACATCATCACTGCCGTCATTCGTTTGCAAAATCACATTGTAATTTTCATCCACGTAATGAGTCATCAAAGCCCCGTTAGGATCAATAAATATCATGGGGTTTCCCGAACAATAATTATAAGGAGATAATGAAACAATATTCTCTTGAAAAGGATCTCCCACAAACCATATCCCTAACTCGCTATCGTACATCCTCGCCCCGTAATCAAGGTACCCCAAGCCTCCCGTCACCTGCTCCTCCTTACCGTTGTACTTGAAACGGTTCACAGCCTGTTGAGGGTAATCTGCCCTCGCGTGCCTTGCCCCGAAAGGGTAGTAATCATTCCGCTCTTTCACCACCCCGCTACCGTCAACGATCACCCGAACACTACCCAGGTGATCCGTCAGGAAGTAATTCACCTCTTGACCGCCCGTGCCCGTCAAGATCACGCCATCACCGAAACTCGCCGACTCCAGTTGCAAACCGCCACTGCCACTCTTGTATGTCAAAGAACCCAAGTAGTCAAAACCATTGCTTCCCGCGTCACGTACCCTCAACTTCGTACCGTCGGCGAGGTAACCGTATCTCGCCTTCACCGTACTGCCGGTCTTGACTTCACTCAACAAATTTAAAACATTATACGACAAATTCAAAGCACGGCGGCTATCATTTACCAGGTTACCGTTCTTGTCATAGACGTAACTCCCGGCAGCGGCACTCCCCCGCACGTAAACATCCCCGGCGGGAGTCCCGGTAACGTTCTCCGTCAAACCCGTCAATTGATTCCCCGTGTAACTGTAAACCAGGTTATCCACCGTGGTCCCGTTAGCCGTACGCTGCAACGTCTTGATGTTCCCGTTACGGTCATAAGTGATCCCCTTTTCCAGGTAACTGCCCGACAGCGCCGACCACGTCGTCCCGCTCTTCTGCTTCTGCACCGTGCCCGTCAACCGGTTCACGCCGTCATATGCGAAACCGTACATCAAGGCGGCACCCGTCCCGTGCTGCCACTCCCACTCGCTGATGTTACCGTTCCAGCAAGCGTCCGCGCCTCCCGACGGGTTCTCGTATCGCAACCTCATCTTGAAAGGCACGCTCTCCTTCCCCGTCAACCACCCCCGGGTGTTGTAAGCCAGCGTTTCCTCCACCCTCCCGTGTTTCTTTTTCACCAGCCGACCCACAGCGTCGTACGTGTAGCTCGTTGTCGCCGGGCTCCCGTTGTTCAACTTCACCGTCGAGGACAACAACCGACCACGGTCGTCATACGTGTTCTCGCTCTCCAGCACGTCAGTCCGCCCCCCGACAACATGGCTCTCCCGCTGCTTCACCACGTTACCCGTGAAATCGTACTTCATGTCCACCCGGCTCAGACCTCCCTCCAGGTTATCACTCACCGTCTGGATTACACGGCAACGGTCATCGTAATACGTCGTCACCGTCAACCATTTCACCGGGGTAACTCCCAACACCCTCGTCCTCACGCTCGTCACCAGCCCGGTCACCCGGTCGTGATAACCGGAAGCGTACCCGTCTGTCGCCTCGAAGGGAAGGACGGGCACATCCGCCGTACCCGTGTAACTGTCGTACAGCGTGTGTTGCAAGGGAACTCGGCTCCCCGTCGGGAGGTAATTATCACTCGCCGTCGCCGACCCCTGTAAGGCGGCATGGCTCTTCACCGTTCCCGTTATCACGACCTCACCCGTTTCCACCACGCGATTCTGACCGTCATAAAGGAAATAACTCCACTTGTCGGCATTCTCTACACACTGCTTCCCATCCTGGCTCAGCACCAGCCGGTCACGCCGGTCATAAACCAGGTACACCGGGGCACATCCCGGCAAACGCTTTTCAACCAGACGACCGTAACGGTCATAGTGATAACGGTAAGCAAGACGCTCGAGGACACTCTCGTTTATCGTGTTGCCCAGTAAAGCGCTCGCCTCCGGCGACAACACGTACCTCAATCTTCCATAATCATCGTACACGCTATATGTTTCCAAACGTTCATCAACATTCACGTTGACAGACAAAACGGTCCTACCGTCATTGTCCATGAATGTCTCGTTTTGAGTCCCGTCCTCGTCCTTGACTATAACTTTCTGTAAACTCCCGCCCCGGTAATACCCGTCGAGCGTGAGCGCCCCATCCCTGGTCACCCGGTACAGGCGCACCTCGTTCGCCTCGTTCAGGTGATAGCTCGTCGTCACCCCCTTGCCCGACTCGTGCCAGCTCTTCCCCGGTCCCGTCCGCTTCACAATCCTATCGAGAGGGCTATTGTCATATTCCGACAACGTGAAAGCGAACGGGGCATCCGAACTCCCGTGAACCAACCAGTTCGAGGGAAGTAAAGAATTATTGTCAAAAGCCCCGTTATTCCCCACCTTCGCGTAGGGAAGGTATTCTTTCTCCACTCTGCCGTGAACACCGTAAACATACGGAATGATGAGATCACCGCTTCCCCCGGGAGAACCGTTAACCTGAATTGCTTGCAACTTCCGCCCGAAACCATCAAGGTATGTCACGTTACTCACAAAACGATCTCCGGATTCGTCCAAAAATATTTTTTCTACCACGTGATTCATTGTCGGCGTGTACGCCGGCAATGAATTTGACATTCGCCGCGGAACACTATCGCGCGCGTCCACTCTTTCGCCGGCAAAGACACGAGAAATTCCCGTCACGACAACCGCCAGCCCCAGCCAACATACCATTAATACAACCCGTTTCATCTTTTTTTCCTTTTAAAATTTTCACTCGCGTACCTGTACTTTCACGAGATTACCTTGATGACTCGTGATAATTATTTTCCGTCACGACACGTCCTTGAGCATCAAAAATTCTCACGACCCGCCCGACCCCGTCATATTCAAACCGCTTCAACTGCAATTGATGATCCAATTCGCAAAATACCCAACCTCGCCAATCCCTGCAGAGAGCTTTAAATTCAACCCCGACCGGTGCCAGCACTCCCAACACCGCTCCCCGAACCCTTTTTCCCGCCTCCCCGACACGAGAAGGAAGCTGCACCTCCAATCGTTCGATATTATCCTTGTCAACGACACCCGTCAAATCTATGTCAAGCGATCGCGCTTGCCAAATGGCCGTATCAACCGGAATTTCCGTTGTAAAATCCCGCGAATTGCCTCCCTTGTAAACAACCCTATAATTGATATTTTCCGTGAAATTATTTTTTCCCCTAATAACTAAAGCCAAAATGTAATAAAGATTCTTCCCTACATCAACAATCAATTTATCCGGCAAATCCACCCCTGTCAACTCCCGGTTAAGCGTAACTCCGCGTAATTGATACACGTCTTCCGTGAAATAAAACACATTATACAAAACAATGTAAACGCAAGTCTCAAATAAATTCCGTATACGGGCAGACACGTCTGGCGTATTTGCAAGAAATGCCCGACAAGAGTGCTCGTAAACCGTTGGCGACAAACAACCCAAAAGAACATTTCTTAATGAATCCAGATTCCTGTAAGGTTCTTTAGCGTAAAACCTCTTGGCATACTCCCGAATAGGAAAAAACATATAATAATAAAAAAGCTCTCTAACATCCGGGGGCGTTGTCTGAAGACTGGCAAGCGTATCACACATGGAAATAAAATCTTTAAAAAAAAGATCACTATTACCATACTTGCTCACGAGATAAAACTCGGGAACATAACCATCGTCAATCGCCTGCACCTGTGCTTCCGTTAACCGCAATGCTCTAAAACGGTCCATCGCAGCAATTTCCGCGTACCGGACATTACGGGCATACAATAATTCCCTCCCTGTTATCGGATCGTGGCGAACCACGGAACTCGCGCTTTTACTTGTAGTTTGCACCACATGAAAAAAATCCCCTTCGCAGGCATGTGAAAATTTTGTAGATTCATACTGCTCCCGTGGACATGAATAAACCTTATTCAAAGTAGCGACGGACGGCAAAGCGGTTTCCACGGGCGACTCCAACTGCAATACATGATTCTCGTTCGGCAAATAGCTCTTTTTCCCGTTCATAGTATCCGCCACGTACCTAAATACCCGTTCCGAAACAAGTGATGTAACATTATTTCTCGTAATATAAAGTTGTTCCGATACCGGAAAATCAATCATGTTCAATGCAACCATATCCACGCACTCCGGCATATCCGACACATTTACCGCATCCGGAATCCTACGTGTAAACAAATGATACACATCCCCGTTACTTTGCTGCCTGACAGTCAAAACCGGATTCACATGATTCTGTCCATAAAAATAATTAACCTTATTCAAAATGCAAGAAGATACAGGATTCATGAACAAATCCTCGTACTTCGGCCCTTCTTGTTGAACACTCCCCGACAAATCAAATATATATTCCTGTTTCTCCCGCAAAACAGTTTTTCCACCATAATATAGCGTGTAGCGTTGATCCGGTACATTTACATCCACCCGGGGCGAAATATTCGGCAAATACAAATCATAATACGGACTTATTGTCCGTACGGGACTTTTACACACGACAAAATCCCTCTGTCCCTTATAATATTTCTCGACTTCATTCCGGTCCATGTAAAAACCGAACGGTTTCAACTGCCTCTTCTTTCCGGCAAAAGGAAATGGGACAGAACTTGCATTAACAAATTCCGGGGATGTATAATAATTACAATCGGGGGGCAAAGAAGCGTGATAATAATTCTTTTCCATACGCACCATCCGCCCGTCCTTATCGTAATCAACACACCCCAAGGGCAATCCGCAAGCCCAGTAACCATATCCCCCGGAAAAACGATTTTTATAAACAACATTCCACGGCACGTGATAATAATAAGCCGTCTTACCCTGTCCGACCCTTTCCTCCACCACGTAAGTATACATTACCCCGTTATTTCCCGTGTTTAACACGGCAGCCCCGTTTAGTTGTAAATCACTAAATTTCACGTAATCGACCACACTAGAACCACGATACCTCAATTCTCTACTCGCAAAAGCACCATCCAACACGAATACTCCCGAACTATATCCCGCTTCCGTGTTATAACAGTAACGGATAGTATCCGCATGGCCAAATCCATCACGCGAAATCAGATTCTTTACTCTTATTCCCCCGTAAGGATAAGAAACAAGAGACTGACTAAATCCCCTTTCTCCGTAATCCAAACCACCCCCGTAAGACACAAAATTCGGCTCGTAATCAATTTGAATTTCACTCCCGAGAGAGGTTCGTATCATCTTCAGACTATTACACTTGGCGTTTATCCCGAAAACAAAAGCCGAATCAACCCTTATTCGAGAATCAATAAATCGATAAGTAGTATACCCTTCCCCGCCTGAACCCGCATTATCACTGTAATATCCCCACAGATCAGCTTTATAACTTGAAAAATTCCCGCTATAATAGGAAAAATATTGTTCTTGCCTATTCTCTCCCAAATTATCTTCAAAACAAACCTTTGTCAACCTTCCTCCTTCCTGTGTCAACATGACCTGTCCTATCAAATCATGCAAAGAAGAATACAACTTCAATGAATTCAACGTATTTCCGTTATCATATTCCAGAACCAGTTCCTGGTCCCCGCAGGTAACTTTCGTGAGTAGCGCGGAACTCACCTGATATTGTTGCCCCGTACTTGTTTCTTGCTCATATTTCTCTTCTGCTGTCAAATAAGCTTCTATATAAATAGACTTTATACTTTCCAATGTTCTGGCCAAAGCAGCAAGAATATGACCGTTACCCGCGGGTGACATTTTCGACAAACTTTGCAAAAAATTAATACAATTGTCCAACTCAGAAATAGCCCCAAAAGAACTTTCGGATAAAGAGGATAAATCCGCTACCATCCCCATACATTTATGGTACATTAAAAACAATTTCTCTTGATACATCAATACATTATAATTTGAAACGCATTGAGTTAAGTATTCCAAGCGTTCTATTTTCCCTAACATCTCCCGTATAGCGTAGAAATCATACTTCGCAGCCATCGCGTGTTGTTCCGCCAAAGAATACAATTGAGCCAATTGGGTCTTGTAAGGTTTTAAACTAAACGTGTATTCTTTCACGGGCCTCCCATATCGATACATCATTTTCGAGGTAAAAAAATAATTCGTGGTAATATTTTTCGAGTACGTGAAACAAATTTCCCGTCCCGATGGTATGATAATCTTGGTAAGATACCAAGCCGAAATATAACCGATGTTCTTCACGCTATTAAATGTCACCCCTTCTTCCAACTTTACATTACTTGTTACTTCTCGATTCCCGAACTCGTATACAACCCCGTCTTCATCTGTCAAACACCAAGTCCGACCATTAGCCCTATGAACATACTCTATCTTAATACCGGTTTTTTCTAAAGGCACTGCCCGGACTTCATTAAACTCACCCGAGGCTTCAAGTATAAACGATATTTGTTTGCCGTTAAAAACAGCCGTGAATATATCCGATTCCCCGTCAATCTCGTGTTTATTCACCAATTTACAAAGTGAATCCGTATATACATCGTAATTATGAAAAGCATGCCCGTTACTCTCCTCGTCCGGCAGTCCTCCTCGCAAAGTGCGTGTCACCACACCACCACAAATCAACTGCCAATTATACCCGCATATACCGGGTTTATCCTGAACTTTTACTCCTTTGCCCGTGTAAGAAAGAAAAACAGATAATCTATAACTCCCCGATGACAACTCGAACAAAGGTATTTTATAACTAAACAAGCCCAAACAATAATCGACCGAGGTATTTTTTAAGTTCATAAAACCTTGAGCCTGCTCGCTTGGTTTTATCTCTTGCGACCAAGTTATACAAAAAATAACCAGACCACTCCAAGTTAAAAGAATTCTCTTCATAAATTCATTATTAAGGGATTTGTAAATAGTAAAAAACGGACTTCATGACATGAAATCAGCACACCTGATTCACAGCATTCCCATGCCAGATACTAGCACAAGACTAAAAGACGTTGATTTTTCCACGAGAAATTGAATGCCGTATTTTCAATAACTTGCATCCTTATTTTGGAAAGTAAATATGAGCCACCCATGATAATGAAATTTAAATTATAAACGCCCCTTATCACTCAATCGCAATATGACTTATCCCAACATACTTCTCAAAGGTATAAAATAAAATCATTTTTACAAAATATTACAACAATAAATTCTATCATTAGATAGACATTTTAAACAAACATACCATAGAAAGAAAGAGCCGATACCACAAAACGACACACGAAAACTAGCGGAACCGTGGCTTGCCACATCAATTTCATGCAAGCAACCCGGCAAACACCCCTAAAGCGAGGGATATCTTCCCCCGTTAGGCGGGTTTTGGCAGGGTTTTGGGCGGGTTTTAGGCGGGATCACCTACACTTCGCCTACAGTTAGCCCACTCTTCGCCCACGTTTTAGTGAAAAATATGCTTTTTTAACTTGGACGAAAAATCCTCGTTCCGTTGCAATACACGACCAAAATTTCAGCAAATTTTATCCCATACAGGAGCTTAATCCCAGCATAACCGTTACACGTCCCGCTCTCAATCCCAAGAGAGCGAGATAAATATTCCCCGCACAAATGTCCCACGAGAAAAAGGTCGCAAATTTTCACGCGATACACCTGCCGATATAGAAATGATTTTATATTTTTGCACGAGTAATTCAAGATTCCAGAAAACGCAAAAATCGTGGACTTTATTAACGAACTGAACGAGAACCAGAGAGAAGCCGTGGTGAACACGGAAGGACCCACGCTTGTGATTGCCGGCGCGGGGTCGGGCAAAACGAGGGTATTGACGTACCGTATCGCCAACTTGTTGAGCAAGGGAGTACCCGCCTACCGTATTTTAGCACTTACTTTCACGAACAAAGCGGCACGCGAGATGCAGAAACGTATTGCCGCGCTCGTGGGGCAGAGCAACGCGGCAAACTTGTGGATGGGCACGTTCCACTCCATTTTCTCGAAAATACTGCGAGTGGAAGCCGAACATCTCGGGTACACGTCCAATTTCACGATATACGACTCGCAGGATTCCAAGAACCTGATCAAATCCATCGTCAAAGACTTGCGGCTGGACGACAAGGTGTACAAGCCGAACGATGTCCTGGGGCGTATTTCCATGGCAAAAAACAACCTCGTGGTGGCACAGGCTTACGCCCAATCGGCAAAGATCGTGGCGGCTGACCAAGCGGCGAAAAAGCCGATGATCTCCGAAATATACAAGTATTACCAGATACGATGCCGCCAAAGTGACGTCATGGACTTCGACGATTTGCTGCTGCAAACCAACATCTTGTTCCGCGACTTCCCGGAAATACTGGAAAAGTACCAGAAGAAATTCGATTATATCCTCGTGGACGAGTACCAGGACACGAATTACTCGCAATACCTTATTATCAAGAAACTGGCGGAACAACACAAGAATATATGTGTGGTCGGCGACGATGCCCAGAGTATCTACTCTTTCCGGGGTGCCCGTATCGAGAATATTCTGAACTTCCGAAACGACTACCCGGGATACAAACTCTGCAAGCTGGAGCAGAATTACCGTTCCACCACCACTATCGTGGACGCGGCGAACAGTATCATCAGCCGCAACAAGGAGCAGATACCCAAAAAGACGTTCTCCGAGAACGAGGAAGGCGACAAAATACGGGTGATGAAGTCGCTGTCGGACAAAGAAGAAGGCTTCCAAGTCGCCCAAGAGATATTCCGCATATCCCAGAACGAACAAGCCGAATTCAACGACTTCGCCATACTCTACCGGACGAATGCCCAGTCGCGTATCATGGAGGAAGCGTTGCGCAAAAGAAATATACCTTATAAAATATACGGGGGCTTGTCTTTCTACCAGCGGAAAGAAATCAAGGATTTGCTGGCATACCTTCGCCTGACGGTCAACCAAAATGACGAGGAAGCCTTGAAACGAATCATCAATTATCCCAAGAGAGGCATCGGCGACACGACCGTGGACAAACTCAAGGAGGTCGCCCAAAAATACAACGCGAGCATTTGGACGGTGCTCTGCAACCTGAATAAAGTGCCCGGCGCGGTTTCTGCCGCGACAGCTGCCAAACTGACGAACTTCAGACAATTGATAGAGGGATTCACGGAACTGGCAAAAGAGGAAAACGCTTACGAAACGACTTATCGTATCGCCAAGGCATCCGGGATCATCGAAGACCTGTCCGCGGACGATACCCCGGAAGGTGTATCCCGGAAAGAAAATATACAAGAGTTATTGAACGCCGTCAAGGATTTCTGTGAAACGGCTTACAACGAGGCCCGGGAAGATAAACTCCCGGCATTCCTGGAAGGAGTGGCATTGCTGACCGATCAGGACAGCGAGAAGCCGGAAGACAACAATAAGGTGACCTTGATGACCATCCACTCGGCAAAGGGGCTGGAATTCGAGAATGTCTTTATCGTGGGTATGGAAGAAGACCTTTTCCCCGCGCAGCAAAGCGCTTATACCCCGGCAGCATTGGAAGAAGAAAGACGCCTGTTCTACGTGGCACTGACACGCGCCGAGAAAAGGGTCATCATGACTTATTCCTCTTCCCGTTACAAGAACGGTAACGTGGTTTATCCCCAACCGTCACGATTTATAGCGGAAATCAACCCCGTGTACCTGGAAGGTTTCTTCACCCCGACCCGGTCATCCGCAGACCGGAAACTGAACGTCCCGGGACGCATGGAAAGGATGGCAAAACCCACGTTAGCACCCCAACCGCGGGTAGACATCCCGGAAATGGATACTTCCAAACTACAACCAATCAGCGGCAACAGCGTCATTCCCGGCATGGTCATTTACCACCCGAGTTTCGGGGCAGGGAAGGTCATCGCGCTTGATGGGCTAGGGGTAAACAAGAAAGCTAAAGTGCTATTTTCCAAGCACGGTCAAAAAGTATTATTGTTAAAGTTTGCAAAACTATACGTGCAAGGGGATACAAATTAACGACTTATAAATAAAAAATATTATATTTGCAGCATATTCTAAATTCTATAATAAATACAGCGAGGGACAGTGATTCCGGTATAGCGAAATTATTTTTCCGGCGTTTCCCTATAAATAAATAATTTAAAGACAAAACTTATCCTGTAATGGACTATAATAGCCAAAGAAAAAAACTGATTCTTCCGGAATATGGAAGAAATATACAGATCATGATCGATCACCTGGCAACAATAACAGACAGAGACGAACGTACACGTGCCGCCAGGACAATCATCAGCGTGATGGGTAACCTTTATCCCCACCTTCGGGACGTGCCGGATTTCAGGCACAAACTATGGGATCACTTGATGATCATGTCGAATTTCACTCTCGACATTGATGCCCCCTACCCCCTTCCCGATAAAGCGATCTTGGAAGAGAAGCCCGAAAAGTTACCGTATAACAACCACCGCATCAAGTACAGACACTACGGGTTGTTGACCGAAAGATTGATCGAAAAGATCAAGGAAACCGAAGACCCGGAGATCAAGAGAGTCCTTACCGTACTGACGGCAAACCACATGAAAAAATCATTCCTTACCTGGAACAAAGACTCCGTGGAAGACGAACAAATATACGATGACATCAACACGTTGTACGGGGGCAATATCGAAATGCCGGAAGGTATGATGTTGTCACATTCCAAAGACTTGTTACAGAAGACAAATAAAAAGCCTTCGAACAATAATAACAGGCAACAAAAAAACAGAAAGCATACTTTCAAGAAACACTAAATCTGAACCAAAAATCTAAAATTGGCAGATGCTGGTAACTCTCATTTTCGGTGGAAATCAAGGAGATCGCAAAGCTCTCCTTGACGAAGCGATAAAAGAAATGTCGACCATAGGGAAGATCGAAATCCGTTCTTCCCTTTACGAAACCGCCCCGTGGGGATTTGAATCCGAGAATCCCTTTTACAACCAAATCGTGGTTTACAACACGGAACTAACCCCGGAAGAAGTTTTAGACAAGTGCCAGGCAACAGAAAAACAGCTGGGTCGTATACGCACGGGAATACAATTCACTTCCCGTACCATGGATATTGATATTCTGTTCTGCGATTCCCAAATCATCAATACCCCTCGCCTGACAGTTCCTCATCCCAGAATGGCGCAACGCAACTTTGTCTTGTGTCCGCTGAATGAAATCATGCCCGACTTCATCCATCCCATTCTTGGCAAAAAAATATCCGAACTCCTGCTGGAAAGTCCGGATACTTTGAAAACCGAAATCATTGGGTGATTCGTTGAATCACCCAATCACTCCGTTCTCCTGATCTCCGCCCCGATGGCGTTCAACTTCTCGTCGATATGCTCGTATCCCCGGTCGATCTGGTCGATATTGTCGATCACGCTGGTTCCCGAGGCAGACAAGGCGGCGATCAACAAAGCGATTCCGGCACGAATATCGGGGGAAGTCATCTTCGTGGCTCGCAATTGCGATTCATGATTCTGCCCGATCACCGTCGCCCGGTGCGGATCGCAAAGGATGATCTTCGCCCCCATGTCAATCAGTTTATCCACGAAAAACAAACGGCTCTCGAACATCTTCTGGTGTACCAACACGCTACCCTTTGCCTGTGTCGCCACGACTAGAAAGACACTCAACAAGTCGGGCGTCAAGCCGGGCCACGGGGCATCGGCAACCGTGAGGATGGAGCCATCGATAAAATCCTCTATCATGTAATGCTCCTGCCGGGGAATATACAGGTCGTCATCCCGTTCCTCGATGCGAATACCCAGTTTACGAAAAACATTAGGGATTATCCCCAGTTGAGGAATAGCGCAACCCTTGATCGTGATTTCCGAGCGGGTTAAAGCGGCAAGCCCGATGTAACTGCCAATCTCGATCATGTCCGGCAAACAACGGTGGCAACAACCACCCAAACTCTCGACCCCCTCAATGGTCAACAGGTTGGAAGCGATACCCGAAATGTGCGCTCCCATGGCGTTCAGCATCTTGCAAAGTTGCTGCACATAAGGCTCGCAAGCCGCATTATATATAGTAGTAACCCCTTCTGCCAAAACAGCCGCCATGATAATATTAGCGGTTCCCGTCACAGAAGCCTCGTCCAACAGCATATAAGCGCCCTTCAGTTTTTGGGCGGACGCCTTGAAACACCCGTTGGTACCGTCGTACTCGAAAGTAGCACCCAATTTCTCGAATCCCAGGAAATGGGTATCCAAACGTCGCCGACCGATCTTATCCCCTCCCGGCTTCGGCACCAACCCGAAACCGTGAAGAGCCAGCAGGGGGCCGAGTATCATGATAGAACCGCGCAAGCTGGATGCCTTGTTATAAAATTCTTCCGTTTCCAGGTATTTCAAATCGACATGGCAGGCTTTGAACGAGAACTCGCCTTTTTGCCGCCGTTCGACCTGTACGCCCATACCTTTCAGCAACTCAATCAATTTGATCACGTCCAGGATCTCCGGAATATTACTGATGACCACTTCTTCCTTCGTCAACAAGCAAGCACATATCACCTGCAACGCTTCATTTTTCGCTCCCTGAGGGACCAGTTCGCCTTTTAACCGCTTCCCTCCTATAACTTCAAACTTACTCATTCCGTATCTATTTTGTTCCGACGTAAAACTATCAAAAATTAGAAGAGAAACAAAACAACACCAATTTTAAATTTGCATGACCAAAATTAATCCATACATTTGTAAAAATCATTTTCTATAAAAAAATGATTTGCGCGTACCCAAAATAAAAAGCTATCTCGTTTATTGTATAACAAATAATTAACGATTAAAACTACATTATGAAAAGCTTTCTAAAGTATTTATTAGCAACGATTGTCGGCGTCATTATCGTGAACACGTTCATGCTTGTCATTTGCATGGTCATGTTCATCAGTTCCATCAGCCTCATTAATTTCGCGGGCAACAAGAGTGTAACTCTCAAGGATAATTCTATTTTGAAACTCTCTTTCAGGGATCCGATCCCGGACAGGGCTTCCGATAATCTGTTACAGAACCTAAATATCATGACCTTCACCGTGAATAAACAGATGGGATTGAACAACATACTGAAATACATCGACCGAGCCGGCAAAGACGACCGCATCAAGGGTATTTACCTCGATCTGACGGAAATTCAATCGAACTTCGGGGCTCTCGCCACAATCGATGAGATACGAACTGCCCTATTGAAATTCAAGGAAAGCGGAAAATTCATATACAGCTACTCGAACATGGGATACGACCAGAAAAGCTATTATCTGGCAACGGTAGCCGACAGTATTTTCGTGAACCCGGAAACCCCGTTATTGCTCACGGGTATGTCTGCCAACATCTCTTTCTACAAAGACTTGTTGAAAAAGATCGGCGTACAACCGGAAGTGATCCGCGTGGGAAAATTCAAATCGGCAGTAGAACCTTACATACAGGATCACATGAGTGATGCCAACCGCGAGCAAGTGCAGACGTACCTCAATTCCCTATGGGGAAATATCATCAAAGGTATTTCCGAGAGGCGTGATATTTCGATAGAGAAGATTACCCGGCTGACCAACGATTTTCAGGTATATCCCACGGAAGAATTCGTGAAAGAAGGTTTCTTCGACGGGACACTTTATGAATACGAGATGCTCGGCAAACTGAATGCCGCTTGCGGAATTTCGGACTCTACCCAATTGTCTATGATTAGCTTGGATAAATACCAAAACGCAGCACTCCCGACCCTCAATCTTGCCTCTGACAAAATTGCCGTTATCTATGCGCAAGGGGAAATCGGTTTCCAACAATCACCGACAACGATCGGTCCGGAGCTGGCTCAAACCATCCGTAAAGCACGGGAAGACAAGAACATCAAGGCTATCGTCCTGCGAGTGAACTCCCCGGGAGGAAGTGCCTTGACATCCGATATTATCTGGAAAGAAGTTCAGCTTGCCGCTCAAACGAAACCATTGATTGCATCCATGGGGAACGTTGCCGCTTCCGGCGGGTATTACATTTCCTGTGCAGCCGATACCATCGTTGCCGACCCGACCACACTGACCGGTTCTATCGGGATTTTCGGGTTATTATTCAGCGGGGAGAAATTGATTAAAGATAAACTAGGCATCAACTCGGAAGTGGTTAAAACCAATGACCACAGTGATTTCGGCGGAGGTTACCCGCTCCCGATTCCGATCAGCGACAGACCGCTGACCGCTTACGAGAGAAACGTGATGCAAAATTACATCAACCGGGGTTACGACTCTTTCCTCGACCGGGTGAGCCAAGGTCGCCACATGACAAAAGAAGAAGTGAACGAGATCGCGCAAGGACGAGTTTGGACCGGAGAGGACGCCTTAACTATCGGGCTGGTTGACGTGCTGGGAGGGTTGGAAGATGCCATACAGATTGCCGCGGCAAAAGCCGGACTCACGGAATACCAGATCACGGAACTTCCGGCTGAACGCAACACGCTTGAAGACCTCTTGCTCAACCTCACGGAAACGGTAAAAGCCAAGATCATCAAGGCGGAATTAGGTGAATTCTACGATACATACCGTAGTCAGAAAGAATTATTAAAAATCAACGGGATGGTAGCCAGAATACCTTACGATCTCACGTTCAACTAAAGCGAATGTCGAACTCCCCGGGCAAATGCCGAAAGACCTTTGCCCGAGGAATAAACAATATACTGCATGGTGCTCAAATATCTTACTTTATGGCCATTAAGCGTCCTGTACGGACTGGGTGTCAGCGTCAGAAACAGGCTGTTCAACCTAGGCATACTGGAAACACACGAATTTGATATCCCCATCATCTGTGTAGGGAATATCACCGTGGGCGGTACGGGCAAGACTCCCCACACGGAAGCATTAATCAACGTGTTGAAAAACGATTACCGGGTAGCCTGCCTGAGCCGGGGCTACAAACGTAAAACTTCGGGATTCGTTCTGGCAACCGAACAATCCACAGCCAGCGAAATCGGGGACGAACCCATGCAGATAAAAAATAAATTCCCGGACATCACCGTGGCGGTCGACGCCAACCGGGTGAGGGGCATCAAGAAATTGATGCAATTGCCGGAGAAACCGGATGTTATCATCCTCGATGACGGATTCCAACACCGGTACGTGAAGGCGGATATTAACATCCTGCTGATCGATTACAACCGACCGATCTATGAAGACAGCCTTCTGCCTTTAGGCAGACTGCGCGAGAAACAGAGTGCCAAAGACCGGGCAAATTACGTGATTGTCACGAAATGCCCTGCCAATATATCTCCCATCGAGAAGCGGATCATATCGAAGCACTTGAACCTGATGGCTTACCAGCAACTTCTGTTTACCACGATGAAATACGGGAACATTACCCCGCTGGACACGAGCAGCCGTTGTTCCATTACCCCGGATTGTGCTATCTTGTGCGTGACGGGAATTGCCCAACCGGCACCTTATATCGAACACCTTGAAAAATTAACTAACCAAATACATCATGTTTCTTTCCCGGACCATCACAATTACCGAGAAACAGACATACAACAGATCACACAGGAATACAACAAGATCGGCAACCCGAACAAGTACATTTTCACCACGGAAAAAGATGCCGTTCGGTTAGCCCTATGCAACATTCCGGATGAAATCAGGCAACGGATATTCTACGTTCCTATCGAACCGGAATTCCTGACGTCACAAGACCAACTCATTAAAAATATATACAACTATGTTAGACAAGATAAAAGAAAGTAGCCAATACTTGGCGCCTTACATCAAAGGCGCACACACGATAGGGATTATCCTGGGCACCGGACTGGGAGAGCTCGGGAAATCCATCAAGATCGAACACGCCATCCCGTACATGGCTATTCCCCATTTCCCCGTATCCACGGTACAGGGACACCGGGGACAATTGCTGATCGGCACGTTCGGGGGCAAGAAAGTGATTGCCATGCAAGGACGCTTCCACTATTACGAGGGATATTCCATGCAGGAAGTGACTTTCCCCGTGAGAGTACTGCACGCCCTGGGTGTGAAGACCCTCTTCGTGTCCAACGCGGCAGGAGGGGTAAATACCGGCTATCTCGTGGGCGATCTCATGGTGATTCGCGACCACATCAACCTATTCCCGGAACACCCGCTCAGGGGAAAGAATATCGACGAACTGGGACCCCGTTTCCCGAGCATGGCAGAAGCGTATAGCCCCCGCCTGATAGCCCTCGCCGAGGAAGCCGGGAAAAAATTGGACATTAAACTTCAGAAAGGCGTTTATGCCGGGTTGCAAGGTCCTTCTTTCGAGACTCCGGCGGAATACCATTGGATCCGTGTTATCGGCGGGGATGCCGTGGGAATGTCTACCGTGCCGGAAATCATCGTGGCTCGCCACATGGGCATGGAATGCTTCGGAATGTCGGTCATCACGAACAGTACAGCCAGCCCGGAACTGCTCAACACGAATCACGCGGAAGTACAAGACGTGGGCAATCACGCCCAACCCCGCATGGGAGCTATCTTCAAAGAAATTATCAGCCGGTTATAACCGACCGAGTTCTATCATGATTTTTGCTGCACCACGGGCATCACTCAATGCCTCGTGGTGATTCAGTGCAATCCCGAAATGATCGCACAAGGTATTCAATTTATAATTAGGCAAACCCTTCACCAGCTTGCGGGAAAGCCGGCACGTGCAATAGGACGGGGGCATCGGGATATAAATATCCGCCCGTTCCAGGCAAGCCTTCAACACGCTCATGTCGAACCCCGCATTGTGAGCCACCAAAGCCTGCGTGTCGAAATAGCGCCCCATCACGCTCCACAAATCATAAAACGAAGGCGCCTCCTCTACCATCTTCGGGGTAATCCCGTGAATCTCGACGAATTTGCGGTAAAAATAAAACGGTTCCGGCTTTATCAGATGCGAGAATTCCTCCGCGATCTCTCCGCCACGCACGACGACAATCCCGATAGAACAAGCGCTTGTCGGGTAACGGTTAGCCGTTTCGAAATCTATAGCCGTAAAATCCTTTAACATCTAAAACAATGACATGATCCATTCAATAACCGGAACCAGTATCGCGGTAGTCACTCCCATCAACCCGATCGCCAACCCGCTGATGGCTCCTTCCAAAGCGCCCAATTCCATCGCCCGGGCAGTCCCCAACCCGTGGGCGGCAGCTCCCAGCGATAACCCGCGGGCTATCTTGCTATCGATATTCAACTTGTTCAACACGAACGGTCCTACAATACCCCCGAAAATACCGACCACGATGACAATCACTGCCGCGATTGCCGGTATTCCCCCGGCTTTTTCCGCGACATCCATAGCTATCGGGGTCGTAACAGACTTCGGTTCCAGGGTGGCTATCAGCACATGATCGGCTCCCATACAACGGGCAATGCCTATCACACTCACGATACCGACCAGACTACCTACAAAGATAGAAGTTAAAATGGAAACCGCGTTACTTTTCATGTATTCCACTTGTTCCCAAAGCACGAATCCCAAGGCAACAACGGACGGTCCTAGCAAGAAATTAATCATCCGGCTCCCCTGCTGGAACGTTTCATACCGTATCTCCAACACGCTCATCAATCCCAACAAAGCCGGAATCGAAACCAACAAAGGATGCAACAAGGCAATCTTTGTTTTCCGGTACAACCACAACGCCATCAAATATACCCCGCAAACCAAGGTGATAATAAATATCTCCGACGAAACTATTGACTGCATCTCTTTTGTAATTTAAAAATGTTACTTCACTCCCGAATGCCTGCGATTCTCCTGCCATTGCTGAAGTGTAGCCACCACGACCAACACCAGCAACGTCGTGACCGTCCCGACCACCAACACGATATCCCAATAGCGTGACAATACATCCATCGACGTGATAATCCCCACTCCCGCCGGAAGGAAAAAGAACGCCATATTGTTACACAGGAAGCGGGCAACAGGGCGCACCCTGTCCGGACTTACCCATCGCAAGGATAACGCCCCGAAAAGCAACATCATTCCCAACACGCTTCCCGGGACGAACCCGTTCAACAACCAAGCCATACACTCGCCCAGTAAATAAAAAGCCATAATGATAAAAATACCTCCTAACATCGTATCATTCTTTTAGCATGATTCCCGCTCCAAAACGTCCCGTATCCCCGTGATCCCCGCGGTAAGAAAAGAATCGATCATGATGGCATACCGTACAGACTCCGGCAACCTCAATCCGGGCAGGTAGTACACCCGCTTGTTCCAATTGCCGCTTGTTCGCCTCCCACAGATTAAAGTAATACTTGCCGGGATTCTCGGAGTTCGTGACGAGCCCCCGTATATCTCCCAATCCCTCACGGGCAGACTCGATGACTTCCTCGCCCACCTCGAAACAACAAGGTCCGATGGATGGACCAATACCCACGACAACATTCTCGGGTTGACAGTGAAATTCCTCCTCCATGCGTTGCACCGCCCGTGCTGCAATCCGCCCAACAGTTCCCCGCCACCCGGCATGAACCGCGGCAATCACCCGCTCCACGGGATCATAAAGCAATACCGGAACACAATCCGCAGCCAGGACCATTAAACAAATTCCCGAGTCCCGGGTAATCAGTCCATCCGTGGCGGGCAGGCGGCTCTCTTTTTCTTTTCCACCTTTTCCCCGCTTTGTCGTGTCGACCACCTCGATATGTGTCGTGTGCTTCTGTTCTCCAAAGGTGAAAGCATCAAGATTACACCCGACAGCATTAGCCAATAGCTCCCGGTTAACCAGTACATTTTCCATGCTGTCTTCATCCATGAATCCCAGATTCAACGAAAAGCGCCCCCCTGTACTCACCCCTCCTTCCCTACCGGAAACGAAGTGATTCAATTCCGGGAAACGACTCAATCCCGCGAAACGGTAAAACGGTACATACTCTCTCTCAACCCTAATCATAACTGTTCGTTTTTTCGAGGGGACAAAGATACAACATTCTCATAAAGGTTATACTCCCGATCCATAAACTTTAATTGTCAACAGATAGACTCATGTGACAAATAAATTTAAAAACCGAACCAACCCGACCAACTCCACGTACCAAAAGAAAAAAAGAACAATTATGTGGCAAGAATTATGTAGGACAAGAGAAGAGTATCTCGAAAGAGCCAAACTGGCAACCAAAGGCTATTCCCCGAGAAGAGTGGAAACCTTGCTTTACGAGATCGCCCGCCTCGACGGGCTGGATATAAAGAAACAAGATTTCTTCAATATTATAAACGACATCGAGATTTCCCCGAAGGTACCGCGGGAAACCGTACTCCGGGTAAAAGACCTGAGCAACGCTTTCCTCTACCTGATGAAATGCGCCCAACAACGCAAACGGCTCTCTTCCGATTTCATCCGCGAAGTCAGTGCAAAAGTAATGCACCACACCGGAAAAGAGGAAACCACGCCCGTCGGCAGGTATGACACGTCATTGGGTGATTTCCGCCTGGAGGAGGATTACTACGAGGAAGGCGTCACGGCAAACTATGAACAGATACCGGGCAAGCTGGACGCCCTATGCAAGGAAACAAATGAAAAACTAAATAACGTACACGACATACTAACCGTAAAACTGGGAGCCGACCTCCATTACTATTTTTCTCACATCAAGCCGTTCGGGGAAGGTAATATTACCGTTGCCCTGTTGCTCATGAATTACATCCAAATGATGTTTCATGAACCCTTGATTATCATCCCGGGGGAAGACAAAGCAAAGTACTTGTCCGCTTTGAAAATGCAAAAAGACAACCCGACTCCGGAAGTCTTCGAGCGCTTCGTGGGTGAAGAATTACTAAAAAACTTGAGGAAGGAAGTGGTTCCTCAAAAATGATATAATCCATTCCCCGACGCCGGAAGGTACGTGCTGACAAGCGTAAACCCCGGCGTCATTTATTTTTAAAACATACGCTCCACCTATCAAACAAAGGATATAAACGTTTTAATGCCCCCTTCTCGAAAAAAAGTCACTGAATTTCTTTGTGGTTTATAATGAATCGACTATCTTTGCTGCCCGTAAAAGTAGAAACAATTTTAAAAATTATATACGAGATGAAAAAGGGCATACATCCTGAAAATTACAGACTAGTAGCATTTAAAGATATGTCTAATGGAATGACTACTATCACCAAGTCTACCGCAGCAACAAAGGAGACTATTGAAATCGACGGAGTTGAGTATCCATTAATCAAGATGGAAATTTCTAACTCTTCCCACCCGTTCTACACCGGTAAGATCAAATTGATCGACACTGCAGGACGCGTTGACAAGTTCATGAACCGTTACAAAACGCACATGGAAAACAGAAAGAAATAATTTTTCTGATATTATACACAAAAAAACGTCCGAGAAAACTCGGACGTTTTTTGTATTCTATGCCCGATTCACACTATCGTGATTTCACGACAATATCAACACATTGCGCATCCGCGAAAAACTTACGGGCAAAAACCAACACATCTTTCGCCTTGATTTTATCAATCACATTCTCGAAAAACTCGGGAGCATCCAAACGTTTCCCCGTTCGTTGGTAAAACTGAATATTTTCCGTCCAGAAAGGAATACTTCCGAAATCCGGAACGGCATCCCGTTCCTTTTTCAACAACAAGATAAAATCCTCTACATCCTCATCAGAAATTCCCTCTCTCAAAAACTCCTCGATCAACTCGTGCACAATGGCTCGCATACGGGGACCTTTCTCCAGCGAACTCTCGAATTGCACATTAAACAGCTGCAACGGATCGGGATAATCACTCACATCCGTCCGCACGTGCACCCCGTAGGAACCGCCCTCCGTTTCCCGGATACGTTGCTGGAAAAGGAACTCGAAATGTTTCTGAAGGATCATCATGCAAAGTTTATCTACCGGTTTAACTTTCAAGGTATTCGAGAAAGCCATGTCTACCATGTATTTCTGCCCGGGAATATCCACGGCAATATCTTTTGTCACGTTCTCTTTCTTGTAATACTCGTATTTCACCGGTTGCTCCTTCTTCCCCCCAGCTGAAGCAAGAGAAGCGATATATTCGGCAACAAGTTCCCGTGCTGTTTCCCGCTCTAAATCCCCCACGATATAATAAGTGAAATCCGAGGCATTCTGGTAACGCTCCTTGAAAATACGCACCATCTTCTCGTAATTCATCGCCTCGTAATAAGAAGCCCCTTTCACCCACAAACGGGGAGATTCCACCACACGCAATTCCCTCAACACGTCGTTGATCGTATCATCCGTTGTCTTGCGGGAATGGGCTGACATCAACTTATTGACGTGAACGTACTTATCAAAAGCGACCTTATCAAAGCGAGGCTTCTCTATCACCAGATGCAAAAATTGGAAAGCAAATTCCGCATCTTTCGCCGTACTCGTACAATTCATACTCTCGGATGTTTCCTCCAGGAATATATCCAGATTAATGGAATGCGCTTGCGTGAGGGCATTCAACTCTTTCGTCCCATACTTGTATAAACCGCTCTTCAAGAACAAAGCCACCATGGCATCCGCCGACGGCAAATCCTCCGCAGGAATCAAAGAACGCCCACCTCGGCTACCAAGTAAAATGTTAAACATGCCCCTGTTATGGTCCGTGTACTTGTAATAAACTTTTGTCCCGTTACTCAAAGTCCACTCTTCCGCATCAATCGCTTTTAACGCCCTCTCTTTTACGATCTTACCTACCGGGACATCATAATCTATCAACCTCCCGTTCACCAACATCTCCTCTTGTCCTTCTTCCTTCTCAAACGTCAAATCACGCACCTTCCCGACCACCGTAGAAATTTGCTCTTCCTCGGGAAACGGGTAATCCGAACGATTCCCCTGCATGATAAAAATCCAATTCCGGTCATCATCAAACCAACGGTCAATCCATTTCCGGAACTCTTCCGCGGTCAGACCGGCAAGCAAGGTCTTCGTCGTATCTATATTTTGCGCGAACTCGCTGATCGGATAGCCGAGCAAGAAGTTGTTCTGATACATTTTCAAATACATATTATTCGGGAATTTATCTTGTTGCAACTTAAATTGTTCCAAGCGTTTAAGATAACCGGCAGCCAAAGCACGCAATTTCTCGTCCGTGATCACCGCACGATGCACACGCACCATTTGTTCCATCACTTGCTCCAGCGCCTCGAGTTCCATACCGGGCAAAGAAGATACGACAATATTTACCCCCTCGTAATCACGAACGATATCGAAGACACCGATACTCGCGTCAAGAAATGCCATCTCGTCGCTCTCCATGCACTCCGCCAAATGGTCACGCATGATCTTATTATACAACTCCCGTAACAAATCCTCCCGCAACATCTCCCGCAATGAATTTACCGGATTCTTTCGGAAACGTTTCATAAGCACCATCCCGTTCTTCGGCACATCCTTGTCTATCAATTTGTGATATTGAGGTTCCGGATGATCCGGAATATCATACACAAGACGAGGTTTCGGGTTATCCCGCCGGGGAATGGGAACAAATAAACGTTTCACCTCGGTTTCCACCTCATCCACGTTGATATCCCCGAGAATAATCACAGCCTGTTGGTCCGGGCGATAGAAATCCTTGTAATAACTCCTTAGCTGCTCGGCCGTGAAATTCCGCAATACGTCCTCGGTGCCGATCACGTCATGCGTGGCATACTTGCTTCCATTGTAAATAAAATAATTAGCCCGAGTTTGCAACCTGTTGGACAAATCCATTCCCGAACGGCGTTCTTCCAGTATCACCTGCCTCTCAATTTCCATCTCCTCGGGATATAACTTGAGGAAACCGGACCAATCCCTCAAAACCAGAATACAGGAATCGACCAGCAATTTCGAAACGGAAGGCACGTTATTTATATTATACACCGTTTCGTCATGCCCGGTATACGCGTTAAAATTACTCACCCCGTGCCGCTTCAAGAAAGCCGGAACCCCGTCAGGGAAATTCTCCGTGGCATGAAACGCCATGTGTTCAAGTACATGAGCCAACCCGTTTTGTTCATCCTCCTCCATCAAAGCTCCCACGTTTTGCACGAGATAAAAATCAGCATGCCCGGGCATACTTCCGGTACGGCGAATGTAATACGTCAACCCGTTTTCCAATCGACCATACCGAAAATTTACCGTATCCTCTCGCGCGAATATCGAGGGAACAAAAGACAAAGCAAGGAATATGAATGACAAAAATTTCCTCATAACTCTCTCAACTTCTCTTGTATCATATTCTGCAAATGCTTCATCAATTCCACATCTTCAATTCCGGAACTAACGACAAAAGCCTGATTCAAACTCTGTTTCGCTTTTTCCAAATTACCCGTGGCATAAAAACAATCCCCCAGCATATACAACAAACGAGTGCGCAACTGCGCTGCCATCTCGTGTTTCAAAGCCTTATCCAACCAAACGATAACTTTAGCATGTGTCCCTTCCGGCAAATTCCCGCGGTACACGGTATACAAATCCTCGATCGGCTGCGTGTAATCGTTTACCTCCAAAGCCTTCTCCGCTCCGGAAAAATAACGGTCCATCTTTCCAAAAAACGTATTTATATCTTTACGGTAAAGACTGTAATATCCGTCCGCCAGCAAGGATATCGCTTCATAAGCGGAAAGCGAGCCAAACGAAATATCACCGTACACAGGTTGCAGGTCACCCTTCACTCTCTCCAGATGTTTCTTGTAATCCTGTTTCCCGTTTTTACAGAAAGAAACAATGTAATTGTTGTAAAGTCCCAAGATGAAATCCTGAATTTTCTCCTTCCCCACTTTCTCGGCATACTCCGGATAATTTTTCACCAAGAAATCAAATATCCCGTCATTATCCTTGATTTCCGTGTGATACATGCTGATGATATAAAAATCCTCCGCGTTAATCATCTGATCCAATTTCTTGTTCTTCACGTACTCGGGGAAAAGCGACTCAATACGCACCATCCATTTATCCCGGTTATAGCCCGTTTGAGTAGTGATAAACTCGGGGGCCCGAAACAATAATTCCTGCTGCAACTCCGTGTTTTTCTTTTCCTTCTTGGACTTTTCATACAATTTCTCGAACGTCAACATATCACCCGTTACGATCTTCGCTTCGCGGAGCAACGCATTCGGAGTTTTCGCACCCGACACCAAACGTAACACCTCGCCTTTCACATTCACGAACAACATCGTGGGGAAAGCCTCCACCCCATATTTCTTCACGAGTTCCGCCTGTTCGGGAGCTTCCGCGTTCAACTTGCAACACACGAAATGTTTGTTAAAGTAATCACCCACTTCTGGCACGGTAAACACTTTTTGCGCCATTACCTTGCAAGGTCCGCACCATTCCGTGTAGAAATCGATAAACACATCCTTCTTTTCAGTCTTCGCCCGTTTCAAAGCCTCGTCAAAACTTCCTTGGAAGAAAGTAATTTGGGCAGACAAATTTCCAAGCACTCCCACAAAAAGGAGTGCTAATACATATTTCATCATTTTCATCATTACTCTATTTTTTGAATCTAATCTTTTACAACAAACGTGAACACATCCCGCAACACGGCTGTATGCCCTTCATTCTCCACCCGCAAGGAAACAAAATATTTCCCTGCTGGAGAATCCATTTTCATATCCACGTAAATACGACCGCCACCGACCACCTGCACGTGAGAAGCGAAATCCCCGGCAGCATCCTCTCCCTGGTCGCTACGCACGCATTCCAAGTAATAACGCATGGGTTCCGTTCCCAATATCTGACCGATCGTAGACGTCGTCCACGGGGTATTCTTCTCCACTTGATTTTGCAACTGCACGATCTGCTCTTCTATCACAAACGGATCATCCTGTCCCATCTCCGCGCAAATTTCAATAATTTGATCTGTCAAACCGTAAATACTCTCTTCCAATTCATTACGTCGAGGAAGATACTCTTCATTCATAATTGCATCCAACTCGTACGCCTGCTCCCACAACCGATCTATCTTATCTTGATCCGGTTCCAACGCCCCCTCTTCTATGGCAACTTGCTCCATAAGTAAATACGCTTGTTCATACATCTCCTCCATCTTGATCTCCAGCTCCTTCAACTCGGAATCCAATGACTTCATTTCGTCAAACAACCCGGACAACTCCTCGTTGGCATACAAATCTTCCAATGTCGCTTGCAATCCCTCGATTTCCTTGGTTAAATTTGAAAAACGCACGATCTCCAAGGTGCTTATCGCGTACTTGGCGTTATCACAATCCAAGTACCCTACAGTTACATCGTCACAAGCATGCAAAAAACTACATCCCCATAACAAGAATACATATAATAATTTCTTCATCTCGTTCTATTTAATATATATCCGACACTTTAAAATCATATCCCAACGCTTGCACGACACCATTGTTCGTCTGAATATCCGAAGAGAATATCAATGCCCGCGACAAATTCGTATCCTCCAGTTTGAAATTCAACCGCACGATCCCCACGTCATCGGTATTCATATCCATGTAAGGCTCTTGCGTGGTCCACAATCTCACGGTGGAACCATCCAACAAGGAATACTCCTTGCCTCCCGTCACCTCTCCCGTTTCGCTGTCCCAACTTCCGCGAGGCACGTCGGCCACCATAACCCGTTCCGTGATAATCAACTTGCTTAAAATAGCGTAACATTCATCCCAGTACAGACTCTTCACCTGGTTATACCCCATGTCCAACAAATAAGTACGGATCGAATAGTTCGTCAACCCCAAGAAGGTAATTTGCTCGTGTTCACTTTTTCCCTCGAACAACTCCCTCAATCCCGCACGCTCAATCATCACGATCGTGGAATCCCAATCCCTCGGTTGGGTGTGCAAATATTCCCATAAAGAACAATCATGCACCCCGTTTGAAATACCCCCGTCCTCGTAATTCCACTTGGTACAGGAAGCCAATCCTACCATCGCGACACAAATCGCCGCTTTCAATATATTATTCATCATTCTTGCCATTGCCAATAAATATTTTGAGTCATTAACGTATTCTTGTTAAAAGCATTGGAATGCACTTTCGTGTAAAGAGCACCATTCTTCACATCCTCGTCGGTAAGCGTCCGGAAACCTCCCAACAAGAACTCCCGGAAATACCCGTTCCGAACAATATCGAAATAATACTGTCCCTCGCCGAACAACTCCCGACGTCTTTCCAAGAATATCTCTTTACGCAAATCCTCCTTGCCCATGCTGCCCGCATATTCACCCAATCCGGCACGTTCCCGCACGCGGTTCAAATCGCTGACAGCCTCGTCCGTCATATCCAACCGCGCACGACACTCGGCACGCAACAAAATCAAATCCGCCAATCTCCAGAATACCCAGTCGCAATCAGCCAAAATAACAGGCATACCCGCAACATCCTCTTTCATTTGTCTGATCATATCCCGCCACTTCGCGATATGGGCATAAGGTGTTTTCACTTCTCCGTTAGAAGAAGAATAAGTCAACGTTCCCAACTCATACCAGAACTCCTGCCTTCTCAAATCATTCTTCTCCGGGTAAATTTTCTCTACCGTACTCACCAAAATCCGGGTATAACTATTGTCATTACTATTCGCCATGCTGGCAATTTCACTTCTATCCTGCGTGAGGTAAGGATAAGAAATCAAGAAATGCCCCGGAGCCTCTTTCTGTAACGACTGGAAATTTCTATCATAATCCAGCGCGTTATTAGAAATAGCGTAAATAATCTCATCACTTACCCGATTCTTCCCGAGCACATTCTCGATCAAACCGCTCATGCTCTCCAAGTCGTACACCCCGGCTTTCCCGTCCAACACCTCCGAGGCATATTTCTCCGCATCTTCCCAATACTGCCGTTCTCCCGTCAAACCGCCCATCCAAGCGCAAATATTAGCCAATAAAGTATTCACGGTTCCCAAACTGGCACATTGTTTCGTGGTAATCGCCGCACCCGCCGCACCTACCAACTTGTCACGCGTGGGCAAACCCAAGGCAGCTTTGGCTTCCCGAAGCGCTTCCTGCAACACCTCCAGCGCGGGGCTCTTCCCGATAGGCTCGATAGATTCCGAATTCTTCGTGATAGGAGCATCCCCCCAGATCTGTGCCACCCGGAAATAAGCCAATGCCTTGGCAAAGTGCATTTGCCCCAACCAAAAAGCCGCCCGCTCCTTCGACACGTTCTCGAAACGATATTCATTCTCGATCATCACGTTCGCCAAATAAATCACGTCATAATAGGTTGTCCAACTCTGCGTGTTCGAAGTACCCGTGTACTTGCTCACATCCAACTTGCGATACCCGTCCACGTCAGCCTGCACGTCATCCGCATCGATGGAAGAATAAAAGTAAGGTTGTTTACCGAAACAAACATATTTCATCCTACTTTGCACCATATTATACAAAGCCTCCAATTCACTTTCGCTTTTGAAATAATTCACGAAAGTCACCGAATCCTCCGGCTCCACCTCCAACCAATTGTCACAAGAGAACAAGGGAATAAATAAAAAAAGTATCAATATCTTTTTCATGCTCTACATTTTAAAAATTAACAGTCAATCCGATCGTAAATTTCCGTGGCAAAGGATAAGAACGTAAATTATCCGTCCCGGAAGTAATATCTATCAACTCGGGATCAATACCGGAATAATTCGACAACAAGAACAAATTCTCCGCCGTCACGAATGCCCGGATTCCACTCAAACCGACCTTTTTACAAATCGACTCGCCAAAATTATATCCCAAAGTCAACTGCTTCAAACGCACGAAATGCACCGTTTCAATATCCTCGTCATATATTCCCACATATTGGTTATACAAATACTCGTATTTCTGGGCCTTGGGATAAGCGGCTCTCGCACCGTTTCCCGTCCATGCCGTATTCAAATCTTTAAGCTCCACGAACAACGGACCGCCTTCCTCCCTCGGGGACAAGCTATAATCATCATAAACAGCCACCGCGTGACGGCCTATCGAATAATTGAACAGGATATTCAAATCGAAATTCTTCCAACGGATTTCATTAATAAAACCACCATGTCCTTTCGGAAGCGGACTCGCGGCATAATATCTATCATTTTCATTCACTTTCCCATCCCCGTTCAAATCCTCGATCCTGCGGGCACCCGGGAAGAACAAGGCATACGTGTTCACTCCCGACCACAAAGGCTGCTTCTCTCCTTGAGCGTTATAAATAAAAGGCACTTCGTCCATGCTGTCATAGAACCCGGAAGTCTTATACGCGAGAATCTGGTTCAACGGTTTACCGATCACCTGGCTACCGTAATCATACCCGTCCGAACTCTTCTCGAAACGGTTCCAGTTCCTTGAGAAATTAAACTTCATTCTCCACTTCACCGCGGTTTCACGCAAAATATCCGCATCCAACTCGATCTCCAATCCTTGGTTGGAAATAGCCATAGCGTTCTGCCACTGGAAGGAATGATAATAAACATCTCCCGGCAGATCCCATTTGCTCAAATGCCCCGTCGTGTACCTGTAATAATAATCGACATTCATCTTCAACCGGTAGTCCAAGAAACTCAAATCCAACCCCACGTCATACTGGTCGGTTTCCTCCCAACTCAATTCCCGGTTAATCACACCGCCACTCTTATCCGGAGCCATCCCCGAGTTACCCAAAAACATCCCGCTGGCAGAGAACAAACCTTGAGCCAAATAACGTTGCCCGAACTTCTGACCGGAAGTTCCCCAACTGGCACGAATCTTACCGAAACTCAACCAGTAAAAACGTTTCATGAAAGGCTCATCCGTGAAAATCCACCCCACGGCAACAGAAGGGAATGTCGCCCAACGCACATTTTCACCGAAAACAGAAGAACCATCCCGACGAACCGTCGCTTCAAGCATATATTTATCCCTGAAATTATACGTCAAACGCCCGAAATAACTGCACATCCGCTCTTCCGAGAACCCCGACGAGTATTTAAACGCAGAAGCGTAGGATTCCAATTCATTGCCCGGGGCTACTTGATTAAGACCATCCGATCCGCCCCAACCGTCACCGACATACTGGATCTTATCATTCGGACCATTGGTACCACCGCCTCCATTCGAGAAACTTTGATCTTTCTGGAAAGACAACCCCAACATGATATCGAAATTATGCTTCTCCAAATAATTGAAACTATAAGACAACAAATTCTCGTTCAATATTGACAAATCACGGGCGATAGTCCCTTCCGAAGTCGAGAAACGATAAGCCGCGTTCGTGTTCGGATCCAACGTGCTCGGCTTAAACACATTTTGGTTCTGCTGGTTATAATCGATACCTGCCGATACTTTCAAATGCAAATCACGAATCAACTCGTAATCAAACACCATATTATAACGCAACGAATAACTCTGGTTCTTCTCGGAAGTTTGGTTCAAATTCTTCAACATCGCCTGCCCGAAAGCCCCGCTACCGGGCAACAACGTGGACGTTTCCGAGGGATCCGAGGTAATCTCCTCAAACTTACTTGCCGACGATCCCGCGTTGCTTCCCCGGCTACGGTCGCTATACGCGAGCCCCAACTGAGAGTCCAACCGCAAACGCTTTGCCGGCTGTGCGGACAAATTGGACAAAACGGTAAAACGCTGGAAACCCGTGTTCGGCATGATACCCTCCTCGTCATAATACCCGGCACCCACCATGTAACGCGTATTTCCCGCCCCTCCCGAAGCCTGAAGGTTTGCGTTAATCACTCTTGCCGTCTGGTAATTCTTCCTGTACCAATTCGTCGAATTATTAAAGTACGGGTTCAAACTATCTTGCAAAATAAGGGCATTTTGAGGTCCGTTCGCCCCACCCCAGAACCAATCGTACAGGGGACCGTTATCATAACGATTATTATACACCTCCTCGTAAGACTCGGGCAACTTCCATTCACCGTTCTCCGTCTTGTAAGGAGCGACCGTGTTAATCAAAGCATTCAAATGATACATCCGCTCATAGCGTCCCCCCACCTGCTTCGGGGCCACGGGCAACCAAGATGCCGAATAAGAAACGTTTGCCGTGAAACGGGCTTTCCCCGCCTGTCCTTTTTTCGTGGTTATCAGTATCACCCCGTTACCGGCACGCGAACCGTAAATAGCTGCCGATGCCGCATCTTTCAACACCTCGACCGACTCGATCATCGAGGGATCCAGATTCGACAATGTGTTGGCACCCGTCACCGGAGAGGTGAACGACTGCATCGGGATTCCATCCACCACGTACAGTGGCGTACCGTACGACCGCTCCTGCCCCTCACCTTCCGTGAACAAAGAATTATAACCGCGAATGGCAACCACCGTACCGCCGCCACCGGGAGAACCGGAAATGTTATTGATCTCGACCCCCGCCATGTGCCCTTGAAGCAAATTCTCCAGGCTATGCGTCGGCATCTCTTGCAAATCCTCTCCTTTCACCGAAGAAATAGCACTAATGACATTTCTCTTTCTCTGCGAACCATAAGCTATCACTTGCACCTCATCCAAACCGGAAATATCCTCCTGCATCTTCACTGCCACCGGCTTTCCCTCCGTGTAAGCCACTCTCTGCGACTTAAACCCGATAAAGGAAAACACCAGATACCCTTTTTCCCTCGGCAAAGGCAAGACGAAACATCCGGCAGTATCCGTCACCGTTCCTATCCGAGTACTATCCAATAAAACAGTCACACCCGGCAAGGGTTGATTCTCGTGGTCCACCACCCTTCCTTTGATAAGATACGTCCTCTTCTCGTCATCCTTCTTCACCTGCTCCCGGAAAAGAATAATCGTTTTGTCCAAAATCCGATAGCCGAATCCCGTACCTTTCAAACAAGCTTCCAAGACTTCTTCAATCGTGGCATCCTTCAAATCCAAAGAGATATTCCCGATCTTCTCAACTGCGACATCATCAAAGAAAAAGCTATACTCCGATTGAGCGCGGATATCGCTCATCACACTCCGCAAAGAAGCGTTGGAACACGTCAGATTCAATCTGACCGTTTGTGAATAAGTATGGGCAGAAACCTGCATCACACCTATAAAGGTCAAGATAATAAATAACTTCATAACTTTCCATTCTTTTCGCCATCTACCATGATGATGGCAATTTTCAATTGTTTTTTTCATACATTTGCACTGCTTTAAAATAAAAACTTAATAACAATCCTTGGACCTTTGGTGTTGGCGCACCAAGGGTCTTGTTTTATCGCAATCGCACCGACACGGTCCGTTCGTTCACGTCAAATTCCACCCGTTCATTATTCTCGATAATCTTAAGTATCGTCCCGAAATCTTCACTCTTGTTCAAATCCCCCGTGAAACGAATATCCTTTGCCCCCGGGTGAACGTAAAACACTTGCAAATCGTACCAGCGAGCCAAAACATGGAACAAATCTTCCAACCGGGTATCCAAAAAAACAAAACGTCCATCCTTCCACGCGGAATACAAATATGTATCCACGGTATGCTTTGACAAACGCCCCGACTCTTTATCCAAGATACCCTGTTCCCCGGGGTTCAAACGAATTTCCTGCTTTGATTCCCTGGAAACCATAATGACTGAACCACTCTCGAGCGTCGTCGCAACCCCGTTCTCGTCGGGATAAGACCTGAAATTAAACGAGGTTCCCATCACCTTCACGTCCATCTTCCCGGACCTAACGATAAAAGGTTTACTCTCATCCTTCTTCACGTCAAAATAAGCCTCACCCTCCACGTACACGATCCTCTCGTTCCCAACAAATTCTACCGGATAACGAATCTCCGTTTCCGCGTTCAACCAAACTGTCGACCCATCAGACAATGTAACAAAATACTCCCCCCCTCTCGGGATCCGAAGCGTATTAAACAACATTTTCTTCTCCTTCTTTCCACTTGTACCGTCATTATTCGTGTAGGATATATTATTTCCTTCCACGGTCACACGCGTATCCCCCTGCCTTTTTAAAACACCGGAATTACTATCGGACAACACCACTTGTTCACCCCCCGCCAATGTCAAAATAGCATTCTTCGACACGGGAACACTCGCTTGCACCACCGGACGCTCGCCCGTTTCGTGTCCCACCCCGACATACACCCCTAACGCAACCCCAAGCACCAACACAAACACAGCCGCGTACCGTGAAAATCGTTGCATTCTCCGACGCCTTTGCAACCTTACCCGGGAAGCCATAAACATTTTACAATCTGCCTGCCAATCCACTTGCAAATATTCCGCACTCTTTTTCTTCAACACCCCTAACGCGCTAAAACCCTCATACTTTTTGCGATTAATATCCGAAGCAGCCAGCCAATCATCTAGTTCTTGCTGTTCCTCAACGCTTAACGTTCCCTCCAAAGAACGGGCAATTATATTTGCCAACCGAAATATATCCTTTTCTTTTTCCATGTCAGTTCTATCATTACACAAACTATGACCCCCATTGTTAAAAAAAGGGGGTATAAAACTGGCACTTTTTGGAAAAAAAATTACAAATCGTAGTTTTCTGAATTACTTACCTTCACTCTCCTAATTATTTCACCACTCTGTTCTTCAACTCAAACTCAACGACAAATGAAAAACCGGCCCTATCCATGCTAACTCGAATCAGCTCGTCCTCAAACTGTTGCAATGATCTTACATTTCGAATCACTTCTACTCTTCGCCTCTTTAGATCAGCTGCATTCAAATTATACATATCTATCGTTCTTTGAGCAAATAGTTTTGCATCTTCAGAAAGATTTGGATCTGGTTCTATTTTTCCATCCTGCCTGTACCAAAAAGCCTCGTTGAGATTTGCTTCAAAAGGTGACCAAAATGAATGATATTGGCTATCGGCATTTGCACGAGGACCACGAATATTTTCATCTTTGCAATCTGAACCATAGTCAAGATCCTTGGCTGCTGCAAACAGATTCGTCCAACAGAAAGTATGTTCCGGATATAAAGCTTTTTTCCGGAAATGGTCTATATGCACTTTCTGAGAAGTTCCATCTCCAAGCCAAAGCCCAGTATATGCACATTCATTTCCTTGATCTGAAAGTGCTTGTTCACGTACTAAAACATAATCATCGTGCGCGTTCCTGTGGAAGTCATCCCAGTTCCAACCTTCGTCCACTGCTCTTTGCAAACATTGATGGGCATCAGTCTTTATAATAGTCTTCATTTACAAACCAGTTTATCTCTACGCAATTTTTCAATTTTAAGACCAATAACATCCGAATCATCTGCTCCTAAAATCTTCACAAGTTCATCAAAGCGTTGCACAAATACCGCATCATTTCTTTCACTGATCGCATCATAAGCCGAATCTATAATAGATTGGACAAACAAGCTACGAGCCATAGAAACATCGAAAACTGAAGATAAAATACTTGAAGATAACTTGCCAAAAGTACGTTGTGGCACAATCTCCCCATTTTTAATGCCAAATACTTTTCCATCAACATCAGAAGCTACAATTGGAGAGTGGGTAGTTATAAAGAACTGGCAATTAGGGAAAGTCTTTACTAGCCTCGAAACAACTGTTTGCTGCCACTTGGGGTGCAGATGTAAATCAATCTCATCAATCAAAATTATTCCTTCACCGCTTAAAGGATCGCCATTAGGATTAGCTATCGCTAACCGTCGTGCGATATCACATACTAAAGAAATATAGCATTTCTCTCCATCTGATAATTGGTTTAACCTGAACGTTTCATCTCCCTTTTTCATGGTCAGGGCAAGCGGACGACGAGAAACTTTCATATTAGAATATTCAGGCATCACAATAGACATACAACGTCGTACAGCTTCAAGCCCATGATCTCGATATAACTTGTTTTCCTTGTATTGTTCATTCTCGTAATCTTCAGAAAGTCGGAACCAATTAAAAAAATCCGAAAACAATTGTCCCCCACTCAAAGCATTCTTATAAACATCCAATTGAGAGTAAAGATTTTTCCCACGTGGAAGTCGAGGATATTTATTTGGAATAACTCTATTTACACCATAATGAGCCACAATAGGGATGGAACTTCCAGGTACGTTATCCAAATTTTCGCGTAACTGAAATACAACTTGATTCATGGATGATAAATCAGATTTATCCATTTTATAATACTTCAAACTTCTATAAAGTTTCCAGATATTATCATTCCCGATCCCCAATTCTATGGTACATCCATTGGGAGAATGCAACGAAATATCATCTTTCGGTATATCACGCCCTCGCCCTTTGGCTGACAACATTCTTGCCGTATACCAAGAAAACACAAGTGACATTGCATCAAGAATACTTGACTTTCCAGCCCCATTAACACCGACGAACAAATTCACATGCTCATCAAACTCTTGTATATCAACATCATTCAATCCACGAAAGTATTCTATGGAAATACTTTTAATTTTCATCGGATTTATAATTTAGATTCTAATATTTTAAATACCCCTCTTGCAAAAGAGGACAATTTCAAATACAAAGTTATAGAAAATATATGATAAATCAGCAATTTACAATACGATTCGTCGACCTTATATTTAATACCTAATATTTAAGAGAACTTTGAATTTTTTTCATACTTCAGAGGTAAAATAAAAAGATCAATCCCACCGACGGGACGATATGCTTCAGACGCTCGTAAAGCATCTTTTTTCCCGCTTTTTTGTACGCCTTCACGGTTTCCAGTTGCAGCGAGAGGGCATCGGCGATTTCCTGGTTGCTCTTGTTTTCCAGCACCAGCAGGAACACTTTGCGACACTGCTCGGGCAACCCGGCAATCGCCTTCATCAGGTGATGGTATACCTCTTCCTCCAGAATTTTATCTAAATAATACTCTTCCCCCTCCAACTTCACATCCTCGGCATACTTTTTCTTCACTTCCTCGTGTCGCAAGTATTTTAAACAACGATTTTTCGTTGCCTGGTACAAATAAGCCTTCAAATTATCTATCGAAACAAACTTCTCCTTCGCCTCGATCAAAGCCGTGAAAACTTCCTGCACGATATCCTTGCTCGCGTCCAAATCAATCACGTAACCTTTCGCGAACAATACAAGCGGAGTGTAATACTGTTCGAACATCAACTTGATAGCAACATCATCATAACGCTGCAAAGCATTTATGTACAAATCCTCTCCCTCCACGGTCATCTGCATATTATTTTGAGGAGTTAAAAATACTCTCTATTTGCAAATCTCCAAAATTTTCCCAAGCAAATTCCACCTATTGACGCAAATTAGCGGCAATCACACGCCGCCTACCCCCGGGTCCGGCATTAGGCTATCGCTTCTCGCCCCCACGAACACAGCATATTCGAAGCATGAACGAAGCATGAACGCAAACGAGTGTTAATGCTCCGTTCATGCTTCGAATATGCCTTGTTTGTATGGTAACGTATCGAGGAGGCAAGGAGCGGGGATCACCTCTCCGGGTCGGCAAAGACGCGCTCGATAATCCGGCGATCCACGTCATCGAATACCTTATTCCGGCGCTTCATCACAGCCTCGGCTGTCGCGATAAACTGTGGCATCTTATGTTCGGTAAAACCGCAAGCCCCACCCCACGCGAAGGAGGGTATGAAATTACGAGGAAATTCAGCCCCGAAAACATTGGCACCCACACCTATCACGGTTCCGGTATTAATCATCGTGGAAATACCCAATTTGGCATGGTCGCCCAATATCAAACCACAGAACTGAAGCCCGGTCTTCCGGAAATGCCTCGTGTCATAATCCCACAGCTTCACTTCCACGTAAGTGTTCTTCAGGTTCGAGTTGTTTGTCCCGGCTCCGATATTGCACCATTCTCCCAACACGGAATTTCCCAGGAAACCGTCATGCGCTTTGTTGGAATAAGCGATCATCACCACGTTGTTCACTTCACCCCCGCACTTGCAGTATGGACCGAGAGTCGTGGCACCGTACACCTTCGCTCCCATGGTCAACACGGAATGCTCGCACATCGCCAAAGGACCTCTCACAAGAACCCCTTCCATGATTTCAGCATCCTTCCCGATATACACCGGACCGCCTTCCGTGTTTATCACCGCCGCACGCACAACCGCACCTTCCTCCACAAAGACGGGATATTTCCCGTACACCCGCACGTGACTATCCAGCGGCGCGCTCTTTCGTCCTTCGGTTAGCAACTTGAAGTCAACTTCCAACTCCTGCCCGTTTAACGAAAACACGTGATAAGGATAGACCACACGAACGAGATCGCCCGTGAATTCTTTCCGTACTAAATTTGGTAATACCGCAGGATCAAAGGCTGCCACACCCTGCTTATCGACTCGCGAAGCGATCACACAATCGCCCTGTAATAACATTTCCCCCGGCTGTAGACCTCCGATCTCCCCCAACAACGGTTGGTTCGGACACACGGACGCATTGATCAGCAAATTATCATCTTCCACAGACAACGGGTATTTTTCTTGAAGGTAGTCTTTAGTCAGGTATGCAACCTTATTCCCTAACCGCTTTTCCCACTTCTCTCGAATCGTGAGAATTCCTACCCTTAACTCAGATACCGGACGGGTCAAAGTAAGAGGTCTTAACGTCCCCCAACTTTTATCGTCGAACAAAATTATTTTCATTTGTGTTTTATATTTGAGTGCAAAAATAGAAAAAATCTTTGGCATAGGAATTGCCCTATTAAGTAAAGATTTATTTTCAGGGCTTTTTTTGTCAAAATGACAGTCCTCGATTCAAGGCTAATCAACGGGCTTCCTGAAAAATAATCATCACACGAAAAACAACTACAAATAGACAAAGAGATTATAATGAGCAACATAGATTTGAAAGATTTTTTACAAGATACGATATCCGGGGAAAATCAGGACTATTTAACTATACTGGGCGACGAGAAAGAGATGTTGAACGACCACAGTAATATTCCTGACACTCTGCCAATTTTACCGCTTCGGAACACGGTATTGTTCCCGGGAGTAATCATTCCGATTAATATCGGCAGGGAAAAATCCCTGAAACTGGTTCGCTTCGCGTACAAGCAAAGCGCCCTGATTGGTGTTATCGCGCAAAAGGACATTCTCACGGAAAACCCGCAACAAGCCGATCTTTACTCGACCGGTACGGTTGCCTCCGTGTTGAGGTTACTGGAAATGCCCGACGGAACAACCACGGCTATCATACAAGGGAAAAAACGTTTCCACTTGGACGACATCTTGTATGACGAACCCTATCACGTGGGTAAAATTATCGTGAAAGAAGAAGAGGAAATCAGTGCCGACGACCAGGAATACAACGCCATAGCCGAAGCACTAAAGGATATGGCTATGAAGATCGTGAAGTTCTCGAGCAACATCCCCAACGAGGCAGGCTTCGCGCTGAAAAATATCGAGAGCATGTTGTTTCTGGTCAACTTCATATCGTCGAATACAGAGATCGATTACAGGGACAAACAAGAATTACTCGAGATCGACAGCCTGAAAGAACGCGCGGGCAAATTGCTGGGCTTGCTAGGCAAACAAGTGAAAGTGTTGGAATTAAAAGAAGATATCCAGAAGAAAGTCAAAGTAGACCTTGACAAACAACAACGGGAATACCTTCTCCACCAACAGATGAAGACCATCCAGAACGAATTGGGAGCCAACCCGGTAGATGAGGACTTGCAAGAACTTGAAGAGGCTGCCTCCAAGAAAAAATGGTCACAAAAAGTGGAGGAAATCTTCCAGAAGGAACTTCAAAAACTAAAACGCCAAAACCCGTCGACCCCTGACTATTCCGTGCAATTCAACTACGTGAAGGAATTGACGGAACTGCCATGGGAACATTACTCGGAGGACAACTTCGATCTGAAAAAAGCATCCGAGATACTGGATGCAGACCATTACGGGCTGGACAAAGTGAAAGAACGTATTCTGGAATACCTTGCCGTGCTAAAACTAAAAGGAGATATGAAATCCCCGATTCTCTGCCTGTACGGACCTCCGGGAGTAGGTAAAACCTCACTCGGTAAATCCGTGGCACGTGCACTGAACCGGGAATTTGTACGTATGTCTTTGGGAGGTTTGCATGACGAGTCCGAGATCCGCGGACATCGCCGTACTTACATCGGAGCCATGCCCGGTCGGATTATCCAGAGCATCAAAAAAGCCGGAACCTCAAACCCGGTATTCATACTGGACGAGATAGACAAGGTAGGGCAGGATTTCAGAGGCGACCCACAGTCCGCGCTACTGGAAGTACTTGACCCAGAACAGAACACGGCTTTCCATGACAACTACCTGGACATCGACTACGATTTGTCAAAAGTCATGTTCATCGCCACGGCAAACGATATTTCCACGATCGCTCCCCCGCTAAGGGATCGTATGGAGATGATCGAGGTGAGCGGTTACCTTATGGAAGAAAAAATAGAGATCGCCAAGCGCCACCTGATCCCGAAACAACTGGCAAACCACGGGTTGAAAGCGGAACAGATCACCTTCTCGGACGATATATTAAACTATATCATCGACAAATACACCCGTGAATCCGGTGTTCGCGGACTAGACAAGACTCTTGCAAAAATCATGCGCCAAGTGGCGAAGAACGTCGCCCTCGACCCGAACTTCACGATACAACCGACACAGAAAACCGTGGAAGAATACCTCGGCACCCCTATCTTCACGAGAGAAGAGTACCAGGGGAATGAACTCCCGGGTGTCGTTACGGGTTTGGCATGGACAGCCGTCGGTGGGGAAATCCTATACGTGGAATCGAGCACCAGCAAAGGAAAAGGGACACTGACCATGACCGGAAGCCTCGGTGACGTCATGAAAGAATCCGCCACGCTGGCACTGGAATACATCAAATCGCACGCCGAAGAACTGGGCATCAGCCCCACGGCAATAGAGGAACACAATATTCACATTCACGTTCCCGCGGGAGCCGTCCCCAAAGACGGACCGTCGGCAGGTATCACGATGGTTACCTCGTTAGCCTCATCGCTAACCGGGCGGAAAGTGAAAAAAGCCCTCGCCATGACCGGAGAAATCACTCTCCGCGGCAAAGTCCTCCCCGTGGGCGGCATCCGGGAAAAGATCCTTGCCGCCAAACGCGCCGGAATCAAAGAGATCATTCTCTGCCGCGAGAATAAAAAAGACATCGACGAAATCAAGAAAGAATACGTCAAAGGCATAAAATTCCACTTCGTCGACCACATTCGGGAAGTGTTGGAAATAGCCTTGATCTAAAATTGCCCCGACAATTCTTCCTAAAGAATCTCGTGTGAATTACCAAACACACGAGATTTTTTGTATTTTTGTTAGTGCAAACACATATTCAATGAAAAATTTAATAGAATTATCGCATACTGAACTAATACTATCATTCGTCGCTTCTTGTATTGAAGGAGTTGCCCGCAGACTTGGAATCCCTTACCAAGAAGTATTTGCCCGTATGAAACACGTGAATATGATTGAAAATTATATTCTTCCCTACTATGATACACTCCACACAGAAAGCCGGGAGCACGTGACTGATAATATGGTAGAATGTTTAACGACATGGGAGGGTAAACAATGACGATAACCGTGTATCATGGAGGAACCGAACAAGTAAATACACCACTTTGCCGATTAGGAAGAGAGAATCTAGATTTCGGTCAAGGCTTCTACGTAACCACAATTAAAGAACAAGCACTCCGTTGGGCAAGTGCCACAGCCAAACGCCGCAAAGCTCAAGCAGTCATTAATATTTATAAACTTGATCGCGATGCAATTCTAACCGAAGCCCGCTGCAAGATATTCAAAGCTTATGACACCGAATGGCTGGATTTTATCGTTGCCAGCCGCCGAGGAGAAAATCCTGCAGCCGCTTACGATTACGTGGAAGGAGGCATTGCCGACGACCGGGTAATCGATACAGTAAATTTATACATGTCTGGCTTGATGAGTGCCGATATAGCATTACAACGCTTAGCTCAACATCAACCTAATAACCAAATATGCTTGTTAAACCAAAGCATTACAGACAAACACCTTATTTATGAAAGAACCGAACCTGCAGAATGACCCGGCAAAATCACCGGAAATTCAAGAAATGATATTAAGTAGCCGCATCGGTATCATATCCGCCGAACTATCAAAACGTTTGGGAATCATCCCAGTCAAGGCATTACAATTATTCTACGAGAGCAAAACCTGCGCCGACCTGCATGACAAAGATACCGGGCTTTACCTGTACGGAAATCTCTATATCGCGGATGAATTCATACGAGAATACGAAGATAAAGTATAAATCTAACCATAATCCCTGTTTCATAGTGTATTTCCCCGTCTGTTCCGGCTCTCAAATATTGATTACCTATTGATTACCTATTAATAAACTATTGTATATACAATTCGTGGTCAATAGTTAGTCAATACCTAATCGATAGATAAGAGCCTGAGCAGACGGGGAAGTATACTATAAAACTGCATTCATTACCCATGTCGTGCAATTCAATAATCCACCTTCCAAACCGATTTCATTGTAGTTTATGGTTTCAATGATTCGATCGGGAAAGATTTGCCGGAAACGTTCCACAGCTTCGGCATCCTTGTTGCCGGGCATCTCGAAAACTGGCAGCACGATCAAATTGCCCACTTCCAGGTAATTCACGTAAATACCGATTGCATGATGGGGATGAGCGGGAGATTTATAGTCCCAGAAAAACGGGACATCTTCATACTCTAAATGATAGCTTTGTAACACGTTGTTAATCCCGTCGGTCCAGTATTTGTATTCATCCGATCGGTTATTACCCAGAAGTGTATCACGCTTCACAAACCGTACCATGCCGTCCGCATGACCTGTCATATCACCTCTTTGCGCGGGGATCACGATGACTTCCGCCTCCAGGAGTTCCCCGATTTTGGCAATCAATTGTTGCTTGTCCGTGAACCCGGGATTTTCGGCAAATACACGGTCAGAAATGATTGCACGCCCGTCGCACAACAAGACATTGCCCCCATCAAGGTTAATATGCGAAAATACCGGTTGCAAACCGTTAGCTCGACACACTTCCTTCACGTCCGAGCGAGTATGTTCCCACTCTTTCCCTTTCAAATAAGAAGGCTCGTAACGGAATTGCACGAGCTTGCCTGATGCCGTTTGCACGGGAAGGTAATCCCGGCACCATATATCCTTGGTCGCTTGCAGGAAACGATACGGGATACCGTGCTTGTCGAGGATACCCGTCAATTTCAGACAGGTGGCGGGATACCTTTCCCTTAATAATTCAGACATGTAAACAATCTGCCGTTTCACCTCCGGAGCCGACACGTCGTTTCGCGAGGGAGAAGGAGTGGCGGTGGATACCACGGAAGAGGGGGGCACTTGCCGATAGTAACGCTCGCGAATCGAGGGGTAATCGTTTTTCATGAATCGACGACACATCTCCTTGGTCGGTTCTATGTGATTTTGCAGGCACAATTCTTCAAACACGGCTTCTTTCCCCTTTTTACCCAAGGCAAAGTTATTTATGTATTCATCTTTCAACCGATGCCCGGAAACCAACAATTTCCGATTCATCGAACGCAACACCCGCTGCCGCTCTTTTTGTGACAGTTCTTTGCTGACCAACTTATCCATCAAGCGGGACAAGTTGGTTTTCCGCATCCATTTCACAACGGAAATTATAATCGGAATAATCCCGATTACCCCGAGGAGGGTGCCGATGATAAATTCGATGTTCATATACAGGAATTTAAAAATTAAAGGTACTATAATCAATTTCTTCTATAACTTCAACATATTCTCCAACGAAGTCGTTAGCATAATTATGCCTACACCCCAAAGGAACTCCAACATACTCTACGCGAGGATCCCAGTTTAACACTAAACCAGCCATGACTCCCTCTGGTTGGAAGCAACTTTTAAAATATATCTTTTCAAAATTCAATCTATATGTTCCTCCAGTAGAAGCGTTATAAATAAAAGCTAGATTTCCTATCTTCTTCACACTTTTACCTATTACCAGCCGTCCTTTCCACTCACCAGAACAGTATCGAAACGCATCACTGCCTATATTTTCCAAATTATCAGGCAACACCAAATCTCCCCTAAATCCAGTGCATCCTTCAAACGCACTTTTCCCGATCGATGTCAATCGAGACTCTCCAAGCCCCGTGTTAGTCAAAAACACAAGCTCGGTAAATCCAGAGCAATAAGCAAATGCCTCGTCTTCAATAGTTCTAACTTGCGTAGGTATCGTCAATTTCCCCGTGAATTTACAACTCCTGAAAGCTACTTTCCCTATCTTTTGCAACATCGCACCCAAAGATAAATTCCCGTCAAACCCGCATAATTCAAAAGCATGTTCCCCGATAGTTTGTATAATATAAGGAAGATACAAATCACCCCGCAAATTGCGACAATTATAAAAAGCGTATTCGCCTATTTCCCGAACATCATCGGGAATTTTTATCGAGGTTATACCACTATTATCAAATGCATAACTTGGTATAGCCACTAACTTCTCGGGCAAAATCACCGTTTGACAAGGATGTCCTCTGAAAGCACTTTCTGGTAAAGTTTCACTATCTACCTCTGATAAATCTAAAAAACGCAACAACAGCATCTTGTTCTTTAGAAAAAAATAATCATCATCATTTAATGTACCCGTGATCTTGAGTCTTTTACATTGTTGCCAATCGGCTTCCCCCGAGAAGCAATCCTTTAACGTTCCTGGCTTTTCGACATGAACCAAACGTCCTTGCAGCATGGGAATCACGCGTGTAACAGCAGTTTCTCCATCTGAAAAAATCACATAAATTTTTTCATTAGCCACTATTTCTGGGGTCGTTATCAATATCTTCCCATTATATTGGCCTACCGTTTCAGCATAAACATTCCAACCTAACGGAGCATTAATTTGTATACTGACCCGCTCATTTCCTCCTACTACCGTGTAATTAATCTCGTACGTGGCATTCGGGAGTGTATCTTCAATTTTATCTTTATCCAAGGTAACCGAGAATGTCGCCCCCTTGGGTAATGTAACGACGGTTCCGTCCTCGAGTTCGAGGATCAGTACATCGTCTTTATTAATCACGTTTTTGAAAAAAGAATCTCCACCCGCGTCACCCACGACACTCCAACTAAGCCCGTTGTCAATGGAGAGTTCCCATTTACCATTCTCGATCCTTAGTTGGGGGGTAACGCCATCCTTGCCATCCTCCGCCCGGGCTTTTATCTTTTCACCTTTATCATCCAGGAGCCACGTGTTTTGGTCTCCGATTTTTTGGGTCCAATAGTAATATCCGTCTTCCGCTTGCTTTATCCCGATTACCGGGGCTTGTCCCGACTCCCCATTCTTCCCATGGTATATTGTTATGGACGGGTGTGTTTTGAAGTCAATCTTATAACCGATCTCGATGCCATTCTCGGAGATAATGGTTACATTGGTGATGTAATCATTAGTTTGCAAGGCATCCACGATAACTTTCATGGAAGCGATATTTGTATTCATCTCCTTGCATTGCTTTTCAAGAGCCGCTAATCTAGAGTCTAGTTCGTTTACTTTATCCCACAATTTGCCGTCATCATACTTGCTGCAAGCTACAAGCAATCCCACGGAAAGAAAGACCAAAAAGAAAATACACCTTTTCATACTTCGCTGTTTTGAACCACAATTCCCGGATGGTTTATTGATAAAAAGAAAAGCGTGGGAACTTTTAGTTTATCTGTATTGAGGTACGGCCAAGCACCAAGCGCAAAATAAACAGTCACCCCACGCTTAACCGATATACATTGGAAAAGTGTACACGGAAAGCATGAACGTTTCTCCTGTTTACCCTTTGCGCTAAAAAATTGGCCGTTTTCAATACAAGGATAAGCAAAAACGCTTCAAATTATGTCCTGCCCGGAATAGACGCTTCTGTTCCCCAGGCATTATTGCAAATATAAAGAAATATATTTATTTACCAATAGATATATTTTTTGATTTTTAGAGGAAGTAATTTTAGTATATTCTTGCATTTGTAATAATCATTCAATTTCATAAATATGAAAAATATGGATTTTTTCGAGGATTCCAAGAGAATCGGTGTCAAATTAACTAAAAGTTTAATTTTTAAAATTTATTCATTATGAGTAAAATTTATCCTGATTTCCTGGGCGCCCTTATCGGGAGCACCGGAAAAGTGTCTTATTACATGCGATACGGAGAAAATATCGCAAGAAGAAAAGTGATCGGTGGAAAGAGCAGCAACTCTCCCGCCGCCGTCGAACAACGGATGAAGTTCGGGGTTTTAACAAAACTGGCATCCGTCCTACAAGCGGCAACACACTTGGGCTTCCCCCAGCGCAAGAGAGGGCTCACGGTGGCAAACGAGTTCGTGCGGCTGAACAAGGACATTTGCACGGTGACGGGTGATACGGTGAGCGTCGACTACGAACGGTTGCTCTGTGCCAACGGTCAGCTGCACACGCCGGAGGTGACCGTCACTTATTCCGCGGAAAGCCAAAAATTCCTGTTCGAGCAAACGACGACAGAAGAAGAGAGGAACAACAGTGCGGACGACAAAGTGTACGCCGTGTTGCTGGAAAGCAACCAAGGCTTCTGCCGATTGACGGAACTACGCCAACGGGGAGAAAGCGGTTCCACTTCCGTCACGTTGCCGAAAAGGTGGGAAAAGGAACACGTGATCGTGTACGCTTTCGCCACGAGCGCCGACGGGAAGCTGGCATCCAAATCCATATACTTGACCGTGGAGGAAGATGCTTAACACTTGCGAGAGAGGAATTCCCCGGGAACGGGGAGTTCCCTTTCCTTTGACAACAAGATAAAAATTAAAGTATCGTGAATATTAAAAAAATTGCCATGGAAGTTATTGATTATTTCAAGGACCTCGTCCGAGGCAGAAGAGGCAACGTGATTTATTTCACGCGCAACGGGAAATTACACGCCAAACGATACGCAATCCCGGGCAAACCGAGAAAATGGGAAGTGGAGGGACGCACGGAAAAACAAAGAGAGGTTGCCACTCGCTTCACAGCAGTACAATGGTTCTACAAGGAGTACATGAAACAGATTTCGCCCGTGGCGTGGCGCTCTGCCGCCAAGCCACAAGGCTGGACGGCGCCGAACTTGTTTCACGCGACCAACTCCCGCTGTTTTGACGGGCAAGGCGAGATCGTCGATTTCGAGAATTTCGTGTTTACCCTGGGCATTTTAGCCTTGCCCCGCGATTTACGGGTGACACGGGAAGGGAACCGCTTCCGGGTGACGTGGCACGAAGAAAGGGAATGGAGCACCACGGCACGAACGGACAGGATGCAGGTAGGCATATTGTACGACAACCTGCAACGCTCCCCCCGCCTGGCACCGGAAGTGAAAGGATGCCGGGGCGATTTGCAAGGCGAATTCATTCTTGACGAAGCAATCGGGAAATCGGCACACGTGTACATTTTCTTCACGGGAAGCAACGGCACGGATTTCTCCGCGAGCTGGCACGCCCGGGTGGAAGTGGCGTGACTTCATTTGTTTTATCTATATAGATATAAAATATTTCAATCGATATTATTATTTATATCAATAAAAACTATATATCTTTGTACCGGGAAAACAAATTAATAATAACACATAAACACACTAACAATGGAAACAATTATCAATTCACAAATTCCGGAATTTAAAGTTCAAGCTTATCACAATGGCAATTTCAAAACTGTAAGCAGTGATGACGTAAAAGGGAAATGGGCGATTTTCTTCTTCTACCCTGCTGATTTTACCTTTGTATGCCCGACCGAACTGGTAGACGTTGCCGAGAAGTACGAGCAATTCCAGAAAATGGGAGTAGAGGTTTATTCTGTAAGTACAGATTCACATTTCGTGCACAAGGCATGGCACGACGCTTCTGAAAGTATTCGCAAAATCAACTACCTGATGCTTGCCGACCCGACCGGGACATTAAGCCGCGCATTCGGGGTGATGATCGAGGAAGAAGGAATGGCATACCGCGGAACTTTCGTGGTAAACCCGGAAGGAAAGATCAAGATTGCCGAAATCCATGACAACAATATCGGACGTAACGCGGAAGAATTACTCCGCAAGGTGGAAGCAGCCTTGTTCGTGGCAGAGCACCCGAACGAAGTTTGCCCCGCGAAATGGAAAAAAGGAGGCAGCACCCTGAAGCCGAGCATCGACTTGGTCGGTAAAATCTAAAAGTACAAAATTTAAAGTTTAGAATTTAGAGTGATGCCATTCTGAATTCTAAACTTAACATTTTAAACTCTAAACTTCATTTACATGCTAGATACTACACTAAAAGAACAGCTAAAAACGATCTTCGAGGGATTGGAAGCAACATACACGTTTGATATTGTTGTTTCGCCTCAACACGAGAGCCGGCAGGAACTCGTGGAAATATTAAGCGATGTTGCCGATTGCACGGACAATATCTCCAACCGGATCACGGAAGGCGACGGGTTATCGTTCACCATCTTGAAAAACGGAGAGAAAACAGGTATAAGATTCCGTGGAGTTCCCAATGGACACGAATTTACTTCTCTGTTGCTCGCCATCATGAACTTGGATGGCAAGGGAAAGAATTTCCCCGACACGGCAATTTGCAACCGGGTGAAAGCATTGAAAGGTCCGATTCACTTGACGACATACGTTTCTCTGACCTGCACGAACTGTCCGGACGTGATACAAGCGCTGAATGCCATGACCACGTTGAACAACCAAATCTCTCACGAGATGGTGGACGGGGCAATCAACCAAGCGGAAGTCGAGGCATTGAATATACAAGGCGTTCCCTCCGTGTTCGCGGATGGCAAACTGATTCATGTAGGACGAGGTGAATTCGGGGAATTGTTAAATAAACTGGAAGCCCGGTACGGAAGTAACGAAGAGGCAGTAGAAGCCACGGAGAAACAATATGACGTGATTGTCACGGGAGGAGGACCTGCCGGAGCAGCCGCCGCGATTTATTCCGCACGCAAGGGATTGAACGTCGCTATCGTGGCTGAACGCATCGGGGGACAGGTAAAGGAAACCGTGGGAATCGAGAACTTAATATCCGTACCCGAAACAACAGGCAGCCAATTGGCTGACGATCTCAGAACACACATCCAACGCTACCCGATAGACGTGCTGGAACATCGCCGGATTGAAAAAGTAGAAATCGAAAATAATCAAAAGATATTATCCACCGCGAAGGGAGAGAAATTCATAGCCCCGGCAGTCATTGTCGCCACGGGAGCAAGTTGGAGAAAATTAAACGTGCCCGGGGAGGCAGAATATATAGGCAGGGGCGTGGCTTTTTGCCCGCATTGCGACGGACCGTTCTACAAAGGCAAGCACGTGGCGGTCATTGGAGGGGGCAATTCAGGAATAGAAGCAGCTATCGATCTGGCTGGTATTTGTTCTAAAGTAACCGTTCTGGAATTTCTCGAGGAATTAAAAGCCGATCAGGTGTTACGGGAAAAAGTAAAGAGCCTGCCGAACGTGGAGGTATTCACGAACTCGCAAACCCTTGAGATCACGGGCAACGGGGAGAAAGTAACAGGAATACGGGTAAAAGACCGCGAAACAGGGGAAGTTCGGGTAATTGCCTTGGACGGCATATTCGTTCAAATCGGATTAGTCCCGAACAGCGGAGCGTTCCGTGAAGTGGTGGAAACAAACCGTCCCGGGGAAATAGTAATCGACGCGCGTTGCCGCACGAACATTCCGGGTATATACGCGGCTGGAGATGTATCTTCGGTGCCTTACAAACAAATTATCATAGCAATGGGCGAAGGAGCGAAAGCTGCACTTTCCGCTTTTGAAGACCGTACGCGTGGTGTATTAGGCTTATAACCTCGTTTCCTCATCAGGTAGTTCCAGACTTTTCGTGAGCGATTTCACGAGCCTGTATTTGTTGAAAAATTCCCGCAATATAACCCTTAGCACGGTATACCCGGGTATGGCGAGAATCATACCCGGTATCCCCGCCAGATTACCGGCAATCAAGATTACCAAAAATATTTCCATCGGATGGGCATGCACGCTATTCCCGTAGATCAAAGGCTGCAACACGACATTATCGATCAATTGCGTGATGATAAACACGATACTCATGTAAATCAACAAGGGGAATACTACCATGTAGAAATCCACGTCCACGTTCGTGGCGATCCCTACCGAAAGCCCGAAAGCGGCACCGATAAGCGGTCCGATATATGGAATAACATTTGTCACCCCGGTAATCAACCCGATTAGGACGGCATTATTGAACGGGAGTCCTATTATGGTCAAACCCAAAATATTCAACCCCATAACAATCAACACCTCGAAAGTGATCCCGATAAAATAACGCACCAGCAATCTCTGGATCGAATCGAGCGCCTTTCCCACGCCTTCACCGTAACGGGCAGGGACAACAGCCAACAGCATCTTGTAAAAAAGATTACTGTCTTTCAAAAAGAAAAACGCCATAAATGTCACCGAAAAGAGCGCTATAAAAATACTACTGATCGTTCCCGCCAAGGAACCGAACAAATTCTGAATCTGGGTGACATCCACCACGGATTTCAAATTCTTCACGATATATTCCTTAATATCCTGATTCGCATCTATAATCCCGAAATGTTTCAACCCCTCCTCCAAGTCTGCCAAAGGATCTTCCAACTTGTTCACGATATTTGTAATGCTAATGTCACTCAAGGACTGGAATTCCTGGCTGACCAACGGGATCACCGTGTAGAAGAAAAGCACGAGAACAAACCATATACAAACCAAAGCGATCCCCGCCCTCAACCCATTCGGCATTCTTTTTCCCTTAATCTTAACTTTCCCCAAAAGATCGATAATCGGGTGACCGAAAAAGGAAAGGACTACCGCTACCAGTATATAAGCGATAATCGAAGAAAAGTACCAACATAAAAATCCTACAACCAACAACGCCAATCCCCCCAGACAATATTTTCCGATGTTATTCATAATTCCAATTTTACATTACCGCGTAAGAAACTACCTCTCGTTTACGGTCGGGACGACTTCTCGTTACATATCCCGCTCTGCTTTTTCTCCCTTCAAAAATAGACAAATAAATTTATCCTATACGCACATAAGTATTATTTATACAAAAAAACAGGAAGATTAGAAAAACATTTTTACCTTTGATAACGTTCTTAATTGATAATAATAAAAATTGTCGTGTATGTTGAAAAAGGCTTGGTATCTTTATTACGACGGATTTAAGAATATGCCCCGCTGGGGACGTACCCTTTGGCTTATCATTATTATTAAGCTGAGTATCATGTTTCTAGTTTTCAAACTTTGGCTGATGCCCAACTTCCTGAACTCCCAATACGACAGCGCGGAGGAGAAAAGCGATCACGTGTTCAAAGAATTAACAACAAAACCTTGATATTATGCTTCTTGATCTGACAACCACCACTCTAGTGGAGTGGTCACGATGGCAATTCGCCATGACAGCAATCTACCACTACATGTTTGTTCCCCTCACCTTGGGACTAGCCTTGATGCTCGCCATCATGGAAACGATGTGGGTAAAAACAGGTGACAAAAGTTGGCTGAACGCCACAAAATTCTGGATGAAACTTTTCGGTATTAACTTCGCTATCGGGGTTGCCACCGGGTTGATTCTCGAATTTCAATTCGGCACGAACTGGTCGAATTACTCCTGGTTCGTGGGTGACATTTTCGGTGCCCCGTTAGCTATCGAAGGCATCATCGCCTTCTTCCTCGAATCGACGTTCGTGGCAGTTATGTTTTTCGGCTGGAACAAAGTCAGCCAACGCTTCCATCTCGTATCCACGTGGATGGTATTCGTCGGTGCAAACATCTCTGCCCTGTGGATTCTGGTCGCTAACGCGTGGATGCAGAATCCCGTCGGCATGGAGTTCAACCCGATAACAGCCCGCAACGAAATGGACAATTTTTGGGCGATACTGTTCTCGCCCACGGCTATCAGCAAATTCACCCACACGGTGACCTCGGCGTACACGCTTTCCGCTTGCTTCGTGGTGGGCGTCAGTTCATGGTTTATCCTCAAGAAAAGAAATCTTGAATTCGCCCGCAAAAGTATTATGCTCGCTTCCGTTTTCGGATTAATCAGTATCATACTAACGATCTACACGGGCGATAGCAGCGCACAAGACGTGACGAAAACCCAACCCATGAAGTTTGCGGCAATGGAAGGTTTGAATGAAGGTGGCAGAGGAGCCGCATTTACCGTTATCGGTCTTCCGGTAAACGATCCGTCTTTACCGACAGACAAAATGAAAAAAATGGAATATGCCATTCATGTTCCTAAAATGCTTTCGTTCTTGGGATACCACGACTTCAATGCTTATATCCCCGGTATTCAAAATATTCTGGATGGATACACTTCCCAATCCGGGGTGACCTATCCGTCTTTAGAACAACGCATGGCAAACGGTCGCACGGCAATTGACGCCTTGAAGACCTACAAGCAAGCCGTCAAAGAAGAGAATCAAATCCTTGCCGACAGTACCTTGCAAGTCTTTAAAGCCAATTACTCGGATTTCGGGTACGGCTATCTCAATTCCCCGTATGACGCGATACCCCACGTACCGCTGGTATTTTATAGTTTCCGTATCATGGTGGGATTAGGCATGCTTTTCGTGTTGCTTTTCGCCGTTTCCTTATGGTACGCCAAGAAAAGAAAGTTCGAGAAATTCAAATTAATCCCTTATCTGGCACTATTCTGTGTTCCCATGGCATACATCGCATCACAATGCGGTTGGATCGTGGCAGAAGTAGGACGCCAACCGTGGGTTGTACAAGATTTAATGCCGACCAATGTTGCCGTAACGAAGATCGCATCGAATTGGGTTATCACCACGTTCTGGATGTTCGCCATACTCTTTACAATCCTGCTCATCGCGGAACTGAAGATCATGTTCCATCAGATCAAAAAAGGACCGGAAACAGACAATTGAAAATGCAATATTGAAAATTAAAAGACGAGTGACCAATTGTAAATCATAAATCGAAAATGAATATGGAATTTCTTCAACACTACTGGTGGATTTTAATATCACTGCTTGGCGGACTGCTGGTTTTCCTGCTATTCGTGCAAGGAGGGCAAACACTACTATATACCATTGCCAAGACCGAGGACGAACGCAATGTACTTGTCAACAGCCTTGGGCGCAAATGGGAATTCACGTTCACGACACTGGTCGTGTTCGGCGGGGCATTCTTTGCCAGTTTCCCGTTATTCTATTCAACGAGCTTCGGTGGGGCATACCTTGCTTGGATGGTCGTGTTGTTTTGCTTCGTGATACAAGCCGTGTCCTACGAGTACCGCCGGAAAGCGGGTAACTTGCTCGGCGAACGCACTTACAATGCATTCTTGATTATCAACGGGGTGATCGGAACAATTTGCATCGGTGCCGTGGTCGGTTCTTTCTTCACGGGCAATCCGTTCCAATTAGGCGAGATGAATGATGTCAATTGGATGAGCCCTTGGCGGGGAATCGAAGTCCTGTTTAACTTCGCCAACATCTGCCTGGGGTTAGCCATTTTTTTCCTTGCCCGGACACTGGCATCCCTCTATTTCATGAATAATATCAAACATAACGCTATTTACGAAAGAAGTAAAAAGCAAGTATTGTACAACTCGGTTCCTTTCGTCATCTTACTGTTGGTTTTCCTCGGTATCATTCTGACAAGTAAAGGTTACGCTATCATGGAAGATAAAAGTATCCAACTGGTTCAGTACAAATACTTCTACAACCTATTGGAAATGCCGTTAAACACGCTGATTCTGTTAATCGGAGTTGCCGGGGTTCTATTCGGCATCATCAAATCCATCATCAAACCTCACTGGAGAAAAGGAATTTGGTTCTCCGGAGCCGGTATCGTACTTGCCGTTATCGCCCTGTTCATCGTGGCAGGCTTTAACAACACGGCATTCTATCCCTCGTACACGGATTTGAATTCCTCACTGACCATCTATAACGCTTCGTCCTCGTACTACACGTTAAAAACCATGGCATACGTTTCTTTGGTTTCTCCCCTTGTTATAGCGTATATCTTCTACGCATGGAGAGCCCTTAACAAGAAACAGATAGATATACAAGACGTGCAAGACGATCACCACGCTTATTAAAAAAACGAGAAATTGCAGGTTACCGGCATTCAATTTGTAACCTGCAATTTCCCATGTTACTTACATGATTGCCGATACGTTTCAATTTTCTCCGATTTTTTATCGATTTTATTTATAAATGCAACTCCTAAATTTCAAGACATTATATATATTTGCATACAAAATCGATTGATAACAAAGTCCGCAAGAGGGTCATGCACGGAAACACAGATCTTGATAACACGATATTAAAAGCTATTATAGAAGGAGATGCAAACTCTTTCGAAATTCTATTTCATAAGTATTATCAAGAATTGTGTAATTACAGCATGGGCATATTGGGTGATGCCGAAAAAGCGGAAGATGTTGTACAAGACGCTTTTGTCTATTTGTGGGGGAATCGACAGAAAATCAACATTACAATATCATTAAAATCTTATTTGTATCAATCCGTACGCAACGGGGCTTTAAAAATTATTCGAACTCAGGCTTTAGAACAACACCATATGCCTCGCTTGACCGAATTTATCGAGTACTTGGAAAAATCCGAGTTTTCCGAAGATGAACTCATCAAATTGCAAAAAATCGAACAGGCGATAGATGAACTGCCTTCGCAATGCAAAAATGTTTTTTTAATGAGTTTCATGGACCAAAAGAGTTACAAACAAATCTCTGATGAATTGGGAGTTTCGTTAAACACGGTAAAAACACACGTCAGTAAAGCCTATCGTATCATTCGGGAAAAAGTGCAAGATATTAAAAATCTTTCCTTATTTATATGGCTCTATTTTAGAAGAATACAATAAATTTATTCATTCTATTTCATTTTTTTATTTTTTCGATCACCCTTTTGAGGTAGTTGTGGACCTCGAAGATATAAAAACGAAATCATGAAAGATGAATTAGATTATTTAATACAGCGAGTGTGCAACTCGAAAAAAAAGAAGAAATTTGACGAAGAAGCCGGATGGAAGAAAGTTCAAGCAAGAAATTTCCACAAGAAAAAGAAAAGACATTCTGTCATTCTCTTGTGGTCAGGGTGTGCCGCATGTGCCCTAATCATTCTAGGGTGCATTCTGTTTGTAAACAATCTATCAGAACCTCAATTCCCCACACCTCTTGCGCATAATGAATCCCAACATCCCACTCTCCCCGCTAAAGTGGAATTAACCTTAGCGAACGGGAAGAGTATTGATTTAGAAGACATAAACGATCTACTCGAAGAAGAATTAGGAATATCCATCACGCGAGACAGTATTCATAATCAATTAACTTACCGGAACAACGAGGAACACCAAGATTCCATTGAAATTCGTTATAACCGCTTAGTGGTACCCAGAGGAGCCGATTTCTCGTTTGAATTACCGGACGGTACTTTCATCGTGCTTAATTCCGAATCCGTTTTACGGTTTCCGGTACAATTTGCCGCAGACAACCGAACCGTATACCTAGAAGGAGAAGCCTATTTCGAAGTAACGAAAAACGAGAATTCGCCATTCAAAGTCATCACCGGAGAACGAAAGGTTACGGTACTGGGAACAAAATTCAATATCAGTTCATATTCAGACGACCCGAACTGGAGCACAACATTGGTCGAGGGAAAAGTATCCGTATCGGATAACGGGAAATTACACGTGCTGCACCCTTCCGAACAATACATCGTTGACAACCAAACAGGCAAAGCGGAAGTGCAACAAGTGGATGCAACATTACATACCTCTTGGCTAAACGGGAAGCTTTACTTCAAAGACACTCGCCTGGAAGATATTACCCGGAAACTGGAACGATGGTATGATTTCACTTTCATATACCAGGAAGAGGATGTCAAAGATTTCAAATTCCGAGGTGTCATTGACAAAGACCGCTCTTTAAAAGAAACCCTGTCTCTCCTGGAAGGGACAAAAGTCATACGTTTTGAAATAAAAGACCACACAATCACTATCCTGAAAAAATAGAGCAACCTATATTATCCATTTAAATAGTAATAAATTAATGAAAAAGAAGTATCTCAAAACAGCTATGGTTATAGCGGTATTATTGCTAAGCATAATACCGCTGCAAGCGGGCAAACTCTCCCCTAGCGACAACCTAAACTTCAAAAGTCAACAAATGACGATTGAACAAGTTTTCGATGAAATTTCAACGCAATTAAAATGTGATGTATTTTATAGCGAAAACCTGCTAGATGCCCAGAAGATAGTTCGTTTGCCCCGTTTGCAAATGACGTTGGATGAAACATTGCAATTCATTTTAACGGACAAGTACACCTACACGTTGGAAAAGAACGCTATCGTAATTGCAGCCCGTTCCCTCGTTTCAAGCAAGAAAATCACAGGAACAGTGAGAGATGAAAACGGGGAGCCGTTACCAGGGGTAACTATCCTAGTAAAAGGAACAACCACCGGGAGCACGACAGACGCAAACGGGAATTATACATTAATTGTCCCGAAGTTAGGTATGAAACTCATCTTCTCCTTTATCGGAATGCAAACCCAGGAAATCACGGTCACGAAAGAGGTGATTAACATCGTGATGAAAATGGACGTAAACGAGATGAACGAAGTTGTTGTCACCGGTTATCAAGTGATAGACAAGAAAAAATCAACGAGTGCCATTTCAAGCGTGAAAGCCAAAGACGTGATGATCGCCGGAGCCATGTCTATCGACCAGATGCTTCAAGGACGCATACCGGACATGATGATGATGACAAACTCGGGTGAGGTCGGTGTTGCCCCGAAAATCCGTATCCGGGGTACATCCACGCTCGTGGGAAACCGCGAACCGCTATGGGTGGTAGATGGAATTATCGTGCAGGATCCCGTGCCCATCAACCCGGAAGAATTGAACGACCCGGATTATATCAACCGTATCGGTAACGCTATCGCAGGACTTAACCCTAGAGACATTGACCGTATCGATGTTTTGAAAGATGCCTCCGCCACGGCAATTTACGGGGTAAAAGCCGCAAACGGGGTAATCGTGATTACCACGAAAAAAGGTCAAATCGGACGCCCTGTCGTAAACTACGATTTCTCCGCCACTTACCGTCGCCGTCCCCGGTACACGGACCGCAACATCCACTTGATGAATTCCAAACAGCGGGTGGAGTTCTCTAAAGATTTGGTGGAAAAACACAACGTTTTTTCCTCGGATGTCAATTTAATCGGATACGAAGGACTCGTGCACGATTTATACAACGGAACCCTCACACACACCCAATTCACAGAGGAAGTTGCCAAACTGGAAAGCACGAATACCGACTGGTTCGACTTATTAACCGAAGATACATTCTCTCACCAGCACACGATAAGCCTCTCGGGCGGGAACGAAGAAATCCGCTACTACTCATCCATCGGGTACTCCATAGACAATGATGTTATTAAAGGAAACAAGTACGAACGTTACACCGCAGCCCTAAACGTGGATGCCAGCGTATCTCCCAAGATCACAACCAGCCTTAATTTAAACGCGAATATCGGCAAACGCAAATACAGCGAGGAAAGCGTAAACCCCATTGATTACGCTTACACCACGAGCCGCACCATCCCCGCTTTAGACGACCAAGGGAGATACATTTACTACAAACGCCAATACGCATACCAACAATTGTACGATTACAATATCTTGAACGAACTGGATAACAGTTATTCGCACCAAGATAATTCGGCGGTCTCGCTAACCGCAAACTTGCGCTACAAGGCGACCAACTGGTTATCGTTCCAAGCCATATTCTCGTATTCAACTTCCAACACGGAACAGGAAAATTACTTGGGCGATCGCACCTGGTATGCGGCCTGCCTGCGTAAATCGGAGTATGGGGAAGTATCCGGCAAAGGTGAGGCGATTTACAACGAAATGCCTTACGGGGGAGAATTGAAAAAGACATACACGCGCAATAACGCTTACACGGGACGTTTGCAAGCGGACATCAGCAAATATTTCGGGGCGGACGACCAGCACAACATCACCGCCAACCTGGGATACGAGGTCAGTTCCTCCAAGTACGCGGGATTCTCCCGTACCGACAGGGGATATTACGCCGACCGGGGAAAGCAATTTACCATGATAAATTTGGATGATTTTCCACATTATAAGGCCTGGATGCAATACAACTTGCCGAGCGCATCCGACAACCTGACAAATATGATTTCCGGATACGCTTCCGTATCATATAGCTACAAGAACTACTTCACGTTAAATGCCAATACTCGTGTAGACGGTTCCAACCAATTCGGAAGCAGAAGTAACGAAAAATTGCTACCCGTGTGGTCCGTATCCGGTTCGTACAACATTTCGGAACACACCAGGATGGACAACCCGTGGGTAGGCAACATGGCATTGCGTCTCTCTTACGGTTATCAAGGAAATATGTTGAGCGGACAATCCCCGGAATTGATTATGAAGAAATTGCCTTTCAACACCCATTACAATGAATTGGCATCAGAGGTATCGGTTTACCCGAACCCAGACTTACGCTGGGAGCGTACAGGTTCTTTTAACGTGGGCTTGGATTTTTCTTTATTCAAAGACATTCTTCAAGTGAACACTTCCTACTATTACAAACACACGAAAGACGCTTTCCTGACAAAAAAGATTTCAAGCGTAAACGGACGCGGAGAATACGTGATCAACTCCGGGACTATTGACAATCAAGGTTTCAGCATCGACGCAACGATAACCCCTATCTCAAACGACAATTTCCGCTGGACACTTTCGACATCATTCTCCAAAGTGTACAACGAAATGAACACCTTGCCGGGAGTCGATGAATATGAATTGAATGACTTTTTAAGCGGTACTGCCCTGACCAAAGGCCATGCAGTAGGCACTTTCTGGTCATACAAGTTCATCGGCTTGAACCCGCGTAACGGAGGACCTATTTTTAACGACATGCAGGACCGGAAACAAGAACTCGTGGGATTGAGCAAATACGACACGTACACGATGGTGCTAACCCCCTCGGGACAAAGAGACCCTAAAGCACAGGGTAGCATCACGAATTCGTTACGCTACAAGAGTTTCCGGTTAAACTTTATCCTAAATTACAGTTTAGGCTCCAAAATCCGATTGTTCGGATTATACGACGACGGGTTGAATTTCGACCCGGAGAAAAATGTCAATTACGAAATGGTGAATCGTTGGCGCAACCCGGGAGATGAGAAACGCACGGATATCCCGAATATTATAAATAGTTCGAACCCGGAAAGCGTGGCCTACCTCCAACATTGGTCTTTTGCCGAATCGAGAAACAATATCCAAATCATTGCGGAAAACGCATGGACAATGTATGACCAATCGGACCACCGGGTGGTAAGCGGAAATTACCTGAAATGCACGAACATAAGTTTCAGCTACGACTTCCCGATACAAAAACTGGAAAAATGGGGCATATCCATGCTCACCGCTTCGCTGTCCACGACCAACCTGTTTGACATCAAATCCAAGAGACTGAAAGGACAGACTCCTATCCAGAGCGGTTTCTCCGAAACGCAACTGTCAGAACGTCCGACGTGGTCATTTAGCCTTAGTGTTTCATTTTAAAAAAGCAGATTATGAAATATATTTATTTTATCGGTTTACTTTGGATACTATTCTCTTCCTGCTCGGATTTTCTGAAAGAGTATTCACAGGACCAAGCCTATGTCCGGGATTACGCGGACCTGGACGAATTACTGATTGGGGAAACATACATGGAAACGGAATTCTATGATATGAATTTAACCCATGCCTACTACCCGTATATCCATCTGATGGCAGATGAAACCCAGGAGAATTTTGAGAGTACCGATTGGGATACGGATTATTCCTGGTTTCAAAAACAGTATTTCGGGTACGTGACCTGGCAATACCGGGTCGGGTATCACACGGACAAATTGACGACAAGCCCGGAGGATACGGATTGGAACAAATTGTATAAACACATCAACCTCGCCAATATGATACTTTTCGAGGTGGACAAATTATCCGCGGAAAACGATGACGAAAAACAAGCGATATCCCGGATTCGCGGTGAAGCCTATTTCTTGCGGGCAGCCTACTATTTTACTCTTGTGAACCTCTACGGGCAACCGTATCAGCCTGCCAGCGCGGCAACTGCGTTGGGGGTACCCGTGAAAACCAGTCCCGTGATTGAAGATAAAATGTTCCCCCGCGAATCGTTGGAAAACGTGTATGCCTTAATCCTCCAGGATTTGGAACATGCGGCAACGAATCTAGAAGGAATCGCCCGTAAATCCATCTACCGGGCAGATCTGACTGCCGTGCGCCTGCTGCAAAGCCGCGTATACCTTTACATGCAAAACTGGCCGGATGCCGCCAAGTATGCCCAATTATGCCTGGATTTGCAATCGGACCTGATTGACCTGAACTCGTTTGACGGAACGTCCAAAGCCTTCGCAGATGCCTCCTCGCCCGAAATCATCTTCTCCATGGGCGGGAATGACATATCGGCACTGATTACTACTTACTGGAAGGGACTCAGTGCTTCAGAAGGCTTAAAAGCATGTTACCCCGAAGGTGACCTCCGCAAGCAATATTTTCTGACAATCGATGAAGATGCTTGGTCGGGTTTAGAGGATTTATACATGTTCTGCAACAAATTTGACTTGAAAGAGAGAGCATTCAATGCGAACGTATCGAGCAACTTTCTCTTCCGTACCGCCGAAGCGTGGCTGAATCTGGCCGAAGCATCCGCATACATGGGAGGAGACAATGAGAAAAAAGCCCGGGAAGTGTTGGATCATTTGCACAAACACCGCATGGAAAACTATGATGCGACAACTTTGACAGGCGATGACCTGATTGAGGAGATTCGTACAGAAAGACGGCGGGAACTATGCTTCGAGGGGCACCGTTGGTTCGATTTGCGCCGCTACAACGTATGCGAGAAAAAGCCTTTCACCGAAGCCATCCGCAATACGTATACGGAATTTGGCGATTGGCAAACAGCATCGACCACTTACACGTATGAATTGAAAGCCGGCGACCCGGCGTGGACGTTGCAGATACCTTACGAGGTCATACAGTTTGAAGAATTGACCCCGAACCCGAGAAATGAAAGAACTTACATATCCATCAACCAATTCAACTGACTATGAAAAAAATACAAACATATATCCTTTACGGAATCATTTTGTTGGGTTGTTTTTCATGCAAAAAGGAAGACAACCTGATTCCCAACGCTCCTCAACCGAACCTGTTCGCACCGGCTGAGGGCGCCACCGACCCAACCTCGCAATTGCGCCGGAAGTTTTACGAGGAAACCGGAGCATACCTGCTGTTCACGGACACGTTGAAAAACGAGTATTACGGGACGGACGTGTACGGCAATCCGTTGTATACTACAGAATTGTTAGACCTGTCGTATGGCATAAACAGCTCCGCCCTATGGAAATTTGAATTCGAATATTTATCGGATTACGAGAAACAGCAATCAGCGGTTGAATTGCTCAAAAAACAGATTTTGCCTGTTTTGCCTAAAAATTATTACCCTTACTCCTTTTTGCTGATAGACAATCTGATTGCTTACACGTGGTGGAGCGAGGAGGGGGCTACAGACGGTTGGTGGGATAGCGGTTACGAACAAGACTTCTATTTCGGTACCCGTGCCATGGCCATCAATATCTCGATGCTGGAAAACGAAGGAGAGGCCTTTGCCAAAAGAATCCTCAACCGTCTTATCAGGGATTATTATCTGACAGCGGAAAAATTGCAGGAATTTTACGCTCCCGGCAGGAATTATTATGGTAAATATATCTATGATTATGAGTACGGATTTTGGAGTGAGGAAGATTTCATCCAGGCAACGGGAATTTTAGCTTATTATTATGACGGATGGGAATATTTTGAGGTTTATGGCTCGGAATCTGATTTAGTAAAATACCTGGAATTCATACTTGACGGTTCGGAAGAGGATTTCAAAGCAGAATACGCGGATTACCCCTTGGTTCTCAAAAAATACGACATGTTGAAACAACTTCTGATTGAAGGAGGTTTCGCTGTCTGAATAAAACATGCATAAAAAGAAAGGATATGAAAAGACAATCAATAATTATTGCAATCGGTTTACTGATTTTAAGCTGGGCTTGCTCAGACGACGACAAACAACAAATACCGGTCATTGAGCCGGAAGCACAGGGAGTGTTCAAAGATGAAACCACGGGACTTGAGTTCCCGTGGGTACGTTATGGCAACCTGGAGTGGATGACCACCAACCTGAACCTCGATGTCAAACCGGACGATTGGACGCAGAACGGATGCGAGATAAGCCATGAACCCTCGAGAAATCCCGTTGACAGAGCGCTGGAAAAGGAAGAGAATCTCAAGACCTTCGGATGTCTTTACACCTACGAAAAAGCCCTGGAACTCTGTCCCGAAGGCTGGCGCATCCCGACGGACGAAGACTGGCAGGCACTGGAAAAGGCAATGGGCATGCCGGATGCTGATTTGAACGCCACCGATTGGCGAGGGAATCCCGTCGGCACGTTGCTGCAACAGCAAGAAGGCACCATGATAAACCTCCGCACGGGAGGCATGGGAGAATATGACGGGAGTGATTTTGTACCCTATTTTATCTATGTGTACGGCTTTTACTGGAGCGCAACCCCGGAAAAAGAAGGCAGCAACCTCCATTATTGCCGCCAGATAAGTTATAACTCCGATCAAATAGCACGAACTTTAATTAATAAAAATAAAATGCTTTCAGTACGTTACGTGCGGGAGGTCCACAAATAAAACAAATAACATGAATCTTAGCATAAAAATTTGGTTATCACTCACGTGTTTATTATTCACGACATGGTGTTCCGCACAGGAAGAAACAAGTATCAGTTCTTTACGGCCCCCGACCCTTTTGGGGGCACTAGCCCCGGAATACCCGGTAGAAAAATGGATCAATAAAGCAAGTGAAAAAAACGATAAAAAATTGACATTACTCTATTTTTGGTCGACCTCCAACCCCTTGCCCGCATACGTGGACATACCTCGTTTCAACAAATTTGCAAAGGAATTCAAAGACCGGTTGAATATTATTGGTCTGACAGCAGATCCCGTGGAATACATCACGGACATTGAACCGGCGATAGAATTTCCTTACGCCTACGCCCCCCAAGCCGTAAAGAATTTCAAAATCAAAGTCTATGGTTATTGTTATATCTTAAATGCCCGGGGAAAAGTCATTTACGAGGGTTTCCCTTTACTGGAAGGAGAAATTATCTCAGAAAAATTTTTAAAAAAGCTAATACGCAAACATTATAAAAAGAAATGAGAATATTACTTATTACAGGATTATTACTGGGACTTTTCGGCTTCGGCAACACGCAAGCCCAACCGAATAAAAACATGACGGCCAAAAAAGAAATCTTGGTCGGTCAACGTTTCCCGGATTTTGCCGTACAAGAATGGCTGGGGAAAAAACCTAAATTAAAAGGGAAATTCGTACTTATCGATTTCTGGTGCATCATGGCTTACCCTGTAACCCATCGCACGGTGCCATACCAGAATTATTTGGCAAAAAAGTATAAAAAACACCTTCAAGTAGTAGGATTCAGCAGTGATGAAACCAATCTCGTGAAACTTATGGTAGAACCGGACATTCACTACCACAGGGGCATTGTCGAACAGGCAATAATCGAGGATATATTCAACATCCAAGCATGGCCCACGACATATTTAATCGATCCAGACGGAATCATCGTATGGAAAGGTCACGTGCTAAAAGAAGGCATAGGAGAGAAGAACACATTCAATTTAACAGAAGATATGTTGGAAAATTTCTTTAACAAATACCAAAAGAAAAAAGAAACCAAGAAATCCAATACCAAGAAATCATAAACTATTACACAAAACAATATTCAACATGAAAAAATTATTCTTATTTTTGTTAGCATTTTTCTCGGTAACATCAGTATTTTCACAGGAAGATACAAAATTTGACTGGGCCCGCCCCTTCTTAGGAAAGAAAGCCCCTGCGTTAAACGTCAAAGAATGGATAACCGAAAAACCTGATACAACTGGGAAATTTATCATTTTGGACTTTTGGTCCACCTTTTGTGGTCCTTGCGTGAAATTCATTCCACAGATGAATAAATTTTCCAAGAAATTTAAAAAAGAAGCTGTTTTTATCGCCATTACCTTACAATCAAAAGAAAGTATGGAAAAAGGTCTTCAAGAAATAAAGAAAACAAAAAAGAAATTGAAAGAAAAATACACGCCAATCATTTTTTACCAAGCCACGGACCCCAAAGCTAAACTCTTCAATACATACAGCGCTGAAGGTTATATCCCCATGGTAATCATTATTGACCCGGATGGCATTGTACGCTGGCAAGGCAATCCCCACGGGGAAAGAGGAGACGGAGAAGGAGGATTGACGGAAGAAGTAATCAGGAATATCATCACAGCCTACTCGAATGATTCACACAGAAAGTGAAATCGGCATTGTTTAACTATAAATTAAATTGTAATGTTGAAAAAGTTGTTTTATTTACTGATGTGCGCAGCGTTGTTTGCAGGCTGCCGCGGCGGTAAGGATTATGAAGAAAAGGCTGTTTCCGGTTTCCCTTTCGAAATGGTTTATGTGCAGGGCGGTACGTTCCAGATGGGAGCGACTACGGAGGGATGGGAGTATGATAATGATGAAATGCCTGTCCATGCCGTAACTTTATCCGATTACTACATCGGCAAGCACGAAGTGACGCAGGGGTTGTGGAAGGCGGTGATGGGTACGAGCGTGGAGGAACAGATGGAAAAATCGGAGGAAAAACAGGGACTGCCAGGTGTGGGTGACAATTATCCGATGTACTATGTCAACTGGGACGAGGCGCAGGAATTTGTCAGGAAACTGAGTGAACTAACAGGCAAAAAGTATGTGCTGCCCACGGAGGCTCAATGGGAATATGCGGCCCGTGGCGGAGCGAAGAGCAAGGGGTTCAAATACAGCGGCAGCAATACGATAGATAATGTGGCTTGGTATCAAGGGAATTGTGAAACCGGTTCCAATCATCCTGTGGGTACGAAGGCACCGAATGAATTAGGAATTTATGACATGAGCGGCAGCGTATGGGAATGGTGCGCTGACTGGTACGATGATGAATATTATGCCAATTCTCCGCAGACGAATCCCGCTGGTCCTGCAAGTGGTCCCGGCCGCGTGGGCCGTGGTGGTTCTTCCGCCAACGATGCGTGGAGCTGTCAGGTGTTCCATCGGGACGGCAGCCGTCCGGTCTGCCGTGCCTTCCGTCTGGGCTTCCGGGTTGCCATGGTGCCTTAATTTATAACCAAATATAAAAACGAATGGAACTCACCATTGAAAATTTCGAGGAAGCCCGCCGGATATGCATACAAGCCGTCCTGGAAGCAATGAAAACTCTAGCCCACGAAGCCTATATCGGCGGAGAGGGAAGTGAAGACGGCCTATACGTCGCGGGAGTAAACAAAGATGACAGGATTCTCTATCTCACTCATTTTGATTGGGAAGAGGTCTCCGAAATACTCCCGGCGATAGAAGCAGGGAAAGTACGGGAATGGATCATTGATACACACAAGGATTCTTATCCCGATGGAAAAATCGAGTGAACTATTTATTCCTAATAAAAAAGAGGTGTGTTGACCACACCTCTTTTTTATACCTTGCGCTCCCTTCTACATGTAAGACGAATTATCCCAACAATGAGTGCAAAGCTCCTCTTTCGGCAAACCGATCGCTTTCACGATGTCTTCCAATCGCTGGAACTTCAATGAGTCCAATTGCAGATGGGCAGCCATGACTTCCAACATCTTCTTATACTTCTCCGAGTCCGGATCGGTATAAGGCTTTAAAATCTCTTCCGTCAAATCGGACGTACCTTCCAAGTCCCGAATTACCCGGCGGGTAAACAAATCGAAATTTGAACGGGAAGACGAAAAATTCAAGAACACGCAAGGATAGACCAGCGGCGGGCAAGCGATACGCATATGCACCTCTTTCACCCCGCACTCCCGCAATTTCACCACGTTATCCTTCAACTGCGTACCCCGCACGATAGAATCATCCAGGAACAAAATCTTAGCGTCCCGCGTGAAAGCCTCGTTCGGCAACAACTTCATCTTTGCCACCAGGTCACGCATCGACTGGTTCTGCGGCATAAAACTACGGGGCCACGTGGGCGTGTATTTCACGAAAGGTCTCTTGTAAGGGATATGCCGGGCATTGGCGTAACCGATAGCGTGCCCCACGCCCGAATCCGGGATCCCGGCAGCGTAATCGACGTCCACGTCATCGTCAGCAGCGATAGCCGCACCGCAACGATAGCGGGCATCCTCCACGTTTATCCCCTCGTAATAAGAGGAGGGATAACCATAGTACACCCACAAGAACGAACAAATCTGTTTCTTGCATCCCGGGGTAGTAATCTGCGTGATTCCGTCACGGGTAATCTGTATCGCTTCCCGGGGTTTAATATTCCGCACGATCGTGTACCCTAAATTCGTGAACGAAGAACTCTCGCTTGCCACCACGTACCCGAACTCGTTCTTACCCAAAATAATCGGGGTTCTCCCGTACTTATCCCGGGCGGCATAAATACCCGTTTCGGTAAGAATCAGGAAGGAACACGATCCCTTCACCGAGTTGTACACGTTCTCGATCCCCTCCTTGAAAGTTTCCCCGGAATTTATCAACATGGCAACCACCTCTGTCGGATTGATCGCAGACCCCGACAACTCGGCAAAATGCTTCCGTTCCTTCAAGAAACGCTCCACGATCTCGTTCAGATTGTCGATACGCCCCACCACCACCACGGCAAAACGCCCCAAGTGGGAAGTCACCGTGATCGGCTGGGACTCCATGTCACTAATAATCCCAATACCCAGATTCGACCCAATAAACCGGTCCAAATCCGGCTCAAATTTATTACGGAAATAGGCATTCTCCAGACTATGAATAGAACGATTGAATTCCTCTCCGTTGTAAAAAGCCATACCTCCCCGTTTCGTGCCCAAATGGGAATGGTAGTCCGTGCCGTAAAACACGTCTGCCACACAATCCTTACGAGATACACAACCAAAAAATCCGCTCATACAATATCTTTTAAATTATTTCTCTACCATCTCTTTTGCCGCACGCAAAGCAATATCAAATTTCGGGTAAATATTATCCACCCCGACAAGTTCGCCGATTCCCCCCTTCAACAAATCCTTCTTCACGGGTTCACTCACTCCCGACAACACGATCTGCGTATTCACTTTCGTCAACTGAAGAATCGTCTCTTGCAAATTCTTCAAACCGGTAGAATCCACGAACGGCACGTGCCGCATCCGGATAATCAACACGTTATAATTCACGCCCAAGTTACGAATCGTTTCGCAATAAGTCTTAGCCGAACCGAAGAAAAACGGCCCGCTAATCTCGTATATACCCAAACCTTTCGGTAAATCCTTATAATTCTCCGAAATATCCTGATCCAGATTCGTCGCCCCGATAATCTCTTTCGGCGCATTGTCTGCCATACGTTTCATGAACAAAAGGGCTGCCAACACCACCCCGATCTCGATAGCTACCGTCAGATCGACCAACACCGTCAGGAAGAAAGTCACCAACAAAATCACCACGTCGAACACCGAAGCCCGCAATATGGAACGGAACGAACGCCACTCACTCATGTTATAGGAAACCACGATCAGAATACCTGCCAGACAGGACATCGGGATCAAGGAAGCCCATTTCCCGAAAAATAACATAATCAACAGGAGCACCACCGCGTGAGTAATTCCCGCTACCGGAGTACGTCCCCCGTTTTTCACGTTAGTAGCCGTGCGGGCAATAGCTCCCGTGGCAGGGATTCCCCCGAACAAGGGAGAAGCGATATTAGCGATACCCTGCGCGATCAATTCCGTGTTAGAACGGTGATGCCCGCTAATCATACCGTCTGCCACCACCGCAGACAACAATGACTCGATAGACCCCAGTATAGCGATTGTCAATGCTGGTTGCAAATAATAGGACAAATTTTCCCACTCTATCGTTGGAATAACAGGCTCGAAATTACATTTGATTTCCCCGAATAGCGACCCGATAGTCGTCACCGAGTTTTCCGGCAAAAGAAACATCGCAACAGGCGTAATCAGCAAGATCGCCACGAAAGAACCCGGCACCCGTGACGTGATCTTTGGCATATACACCGTGATTAATATCGTCACGATCGTGATTCCCACCGCATACCAGTTCACAGTATCGAGGTTACTAAAATAAGCCCCCCATTTCCCGATAAAACTACTGGGCACGTCCGCAATCGTCAAGCCTAAAGCATTGGATATTTGCGTCGAGAAGATCACCAACGCAATCCCGGAAGTAAACCCGACAATCAACGGGTGAGGGATAAACTTCAACAAAGTACCCAACCGCAACAGACCGAACCCGATCATGATTACCCCCGCCAATATCGTCGCAATAATCATCCCGTCTATCCCGTACTCCTGGATAATGCCGTAAACGATCACGATAAAAGCCCCGGTAGGACCACCGATCTGCACCCGGCTTCCACCTAAAAATGAAATTAAAAACCCGGCAACAATAGCCGTAATAATACCTTTCTCCGGAGATACCCCCGAAGCCACGGCAAATGCAATTGCCAACGGAATTGCAACAATTCCCACCACAACTCCAGCCAGAATGTCTTTAGACAGATTCTTCTTCACGGAGCCGTCTTTAATTAACCCGAACAACTTCGGACTGAACACCTTTTCCATAATACTACCTTGTTAAAAAACAAGCGGCAAAGGTAGTAATATTAATGGTAAAATGAAAAAATGTGAAAATGAAAAAATGTCCCGCAGGCAACCCCTCACACGTTAAACACCTCTCTCACGTATCTCTTCAATTCCCATTTCGACAGCGCACCTCTCCCTACTTGCGGCTGCCCCATAACCGGAACAAACAACAGTGTGGGGATACTCCGCACCCTGAAAGCCTGCACCAGTTCCCGCTCAGTATCGCTATCCACCCTATAAATATCAATTTTTCCCTTGTACTCTCGTTGCAACTCTTCCAGTATCGGGGCTATAGTCTTACATATACCACTCCAATTCGTGTAAAAATCTATCAATGCCGGACGTTTCCCCTCAAACTTATACCGTCTGTCATCTTGGTAATCAAACACCTTCTGTTTAAAGCTATCCTTGGTCAAATGCTCGATCATAAATCAGTTTATAAAATTCATAAAACCCATCAAATTTACAAAGCCATTTTTGCCGGAAACAGCATCAACTTCATAAACACTATTTATCTTACGATATTATTTCCCTTTTTGTTCTCTTTATCGTATCTTTGGAGAGGTAGTTTAAACCATAATACCATAAAACATGAAAATCTTAGGAAATATTATCTGGGTTGTCTTCGGCGGATTATTCATCGCCATAGAATACTTCGTTTCCAGCGTGGGACTATTTATCACCATCATCGGCATACCATTCGGCTTACAAACCTTAAAACTCGGTGTACTTGCCCTATGGCCTTTCGGTAGTAAAGTCGTCGATATTCCCAAGAGCAGCGGTTGCCTCTCGGTCATAATGAATATCATTTGGTTCTTCATCGGGGGCGTATGGATATTCCTGTCGCACATTCTCTTCGGGGTACTCTTTTGTATCACCGTCATCGGCCTCCCTTTCGGCATGCAGCATTTCAAACTTGCCGGACTAGCCTTGACTCCATTCGGTCATGACGTGGAATAAGAAAAGCGGACCACATCCCTAAGGTCCGCTCATCTAAAAATGTCGCCAAGCGACAGTAATTTACAAATTCAATCAATCTCTACATCCTTAAATTCCTTTCAGTGCATTCAATGTTTTTTCTGTTTCCGGATTCGAGGGGCGGGTCATTTTCGGATTTACGATCTTTCCCTCTTTATCCAAGAGTATAAAACGAGGAATACCCGTGATATTATAAGCCTTCATGAACTCCCGGTCACCCCCATTATGTAATTGGATTCCACCCAATCCTTGTTCTTTTACCATTTTCTCCCAAGCAGCCTTATCCTTATCGCAAGAAATACTCACGAACACGATATTCTTGCCGTGCATTTTCTTTTCCAATTCTTTCAAATGAGGCAACTCGCCCCTGCAAGGAGGACACCACGTTGCCCACACGTCAATATACACGTACTTCCCTTTCAGATCACTTAAAGAAACCTCTTTACCATTAATGTCTACATACTTAAAAACAGGAGATTGATCCCCGGCTTTCAATTCTTCCTTTTTCTCTTGGGCGTTCACTCCCGCGAATACCAGCAAAAGTAAGATACAGGATAAATAGTACTTTAATCTCATTGTCTTTTACTTCAATTTGTGTTATCGTTCACAAATCTAAAGAATAAAACCAATTACACCGCCTCGAAAAAGTGATTTAAGATAGATTTAATACACCCTCATTTTTTACCCACGACAACCTTAAAACTGTCATCCAGGCGCAATATCCCGCTAAACGTGCTCCCGTCCTCGTTTTTAAAGCCGGTCAACACCCCCGTTTTGGACTTCAACACCAACGCTTCTACCTGCTTCTGTGTTAATTTTTTCCCAAAAAATTCCATCGGAATTAAAAAATCGCACGACTTCCGATACAGGCTACACCCCCAGGCAGCCCGCCCCTTGATGATCTCGCCATTTCCACACTTCGGGCATTTCAACACGACAGGTTCCGCGGGCGCTTTCTCCTTGCGGGGTGTTTTTTCTTTCTTCGGCTCGTCCTTTTTTTCTTCCTCTGCGACTTCAACCGTGATAGCTCTCCGCGGCGAACACTTCACCACGTGCACCAATTCATTGACCATCACCTTCAACTCCTCCATGAAATCAGCTACTTGATAGGTTCCGTCTTCAATCATTCGCAACTTCTTCTCCCACAGCCCCGTCAACTCAGCAGACTTCAACAGGTCGTTCTGTATCGTGTCTATCAACTCCACCCCCGTGGAAGTCGCCAGCAAGCGTTTCTTATCCTTACGGATATACCCCCGCTTCAACAAAGTTTCGATAATTCCAGCCCTCGTGGACGGTCTGCCAATGCCATTCTCCTTCATCAGGTCACGCAATTCCTCATCTTCCACCTGCTTCCCTGCCGTTTCCATAGCCCGCAGCAAATCAGCCTCCGTGTAATACTTCGGGGGTTGTGTTTCCTTTTCCTGCAATTCGGGAGAGTGCGGTCCCCGCTCACCCGCCTCGTACACGGGCAACACGTTCTCATCACCCTGCTTGTTGGATACCGCAGGGAATACCACCCGCCAAGCGGGATCAATAATTTGCTTCCCGGTAGCCTTAAACTCATGTACCCCCACTTGTGCCATGACTGTCGTGTTAGCAATCTCGCAATCCGGGTAAAATACCGCGATAAAACGTCGTGCCACCAGATCGTACACCCGCTTCTCGTCAGGCGTCATGTCATAACTGAACACTCCCGTCGGAATAATAGCGTGGTGATCCGTAATCTTCTTGTCATTAAACACCTTGGTTGACTTCCGCAACTTGCCCCCGTTCAGGACGGGATCGACCAACGTCGCATAAGGCTTCAAGCCCTTCAAAATTCCCGGGGCTTTCGGGTATATATCATTTGGTAGAAAATTCGTATCCACACGGGGGTAAGTCGTCAACTTTTTCTCATAAAGCGACTGGATGACCTTCAACGTCGTGTCCGCAGAGAAAGCGAACTTCCGGTTGCATTCCACCTGCAACAACGTCAAGTCGAACAACTTCGGCGGATGTTCCATCGCCTTTTTGCGCTCCGAACTCTTGATCTCCAACTCCAGCGGCATAATCTCTTGCATGAAAGCCTCCGCTTCCTCCTTTACCGTGAAACGCCCTTTCGTGTAAGAAAACCAGCCACCCCGGTAATCCGTCCGTACCTCCCAATAAGTTTCGGGTTTAAACTGCTCGATCGCCTTCTGCCGTTCCACGATCAACGCCAACGTGGGCGTCTGCACCCGACCAATCGACAGCACGTTCTTCCCGTTCCCGTAGCGCAACGTGTAAGCCCTGGTGGCATTCATCCCCAGCAACCAATCGCCGATAGCCCTTGCCGAACCCGCCGCATACAACGTGTCAAAATCCTTCGCACTCATCAACTTGTCGAACCCCTCCTTGATCGCCTCCTCCGTCAACGACGAAATCCACAACCGCATCACCGGCACCTTACATTTCGCCTTCGTCATCACCCAACGCTGGATCAATTCACCCTCCTGCCCGGCATCACCACAGTTAATCACCATCTCCGCCCGGTTGAACAATTCCTCGATAATCCCGAATTGTCGCTTGATACCCTCGTCATCAATCAATTTAATCCGGAACGTGGAAGGAATCATCGGCAGCATCGCCAAATTCCACGGTTTCCACTTTTCCGTGTACTCGTGCGGTTCCTGCAACGAACAAAGATGACCGAACGTCCACGTCACGCAATAGTCATTCCCCTCGAAATAACCATTCCGACGCACTTTGGCACCCAATACCTCCGCAATCTCTTTTGCCACACTCGGTTTCTCCGCTATACAGACACGCATCGACTAATTTTAGATTCAGTGATTATTAATTTTCAATTGTTTAAAAGCTCAGCTGGATTCTTCCCTGGATCATGCTGAATGTCTGTTTTCCTCCCTCCCTCGCATGCTTATCCAAACTCACCAGGCTATAACTCATCTTTGCCGAGACATATTTATTAAAATAATAAATACCACCGATAGACAAGTCATTCTCCTTGCCCCCCATGATTCCGGCATCTTTATCATTCATGTTCGTGATATTATAACGGCACAAAATCTCCAAACATTTTTCACCCGGAGCTACCGCCATACCACTCTCCTTATTATAAGCATAACGGCCATTCAGTAAAGCGTACCCGACTTGCGCATACCACCCGTCGCCATTATAATTCTCCACTACCGCACGACGGTTCACGTGAGCCAACAAATACTCACTCTGTACGTACCATTTGTCAAGCACCATGACAAACTCCGTCCCGAATCGCCATTCATTGATAGCATCCGTCACGTCTGCTTGCAAAAATTTCTCGGGGATCAAATTAGACGGGGCACCGGCAGAATACACCACTTTATTCTTCTCCGCTTCCCCCAACGCACTAAAACGCGAAGAAACCCCGACATGAATCACGTCCTTGTCATTCACGTACGGGCGATACAACACCCGCCCCGACAAAGCATACCCTTCATCACCTTTCTCCGTGTTATCTACATCCTTGTCACTGAACACCCCGGCTGAAACATTCAAAAGATCGACATTATACGTGTAACTCACGCCCAATTTACGACGATCACCGAAAGCAATACCCGTCACTGCAGCCCCGTTGAATTTCATATCCGAACTCCCGATCCGATACTCCAAGGAGTAAGGTTCAAAAAAATGCCCGACCCGAAACAGATTCTTACCGTCACGATACTCTATAAAAATATCCTTCATAGATACTTTGCTTTTGGCAAATCCCACTTCAATCTTCCCTGTCCAACGATCAAGAAAACGTACTGCCGTTCCCAACCTCAAATCATACACCTCCATGGCATTGCCCAACGAAGTCTTATCACTAAAAAATACTCCCCCATCAAACAACGCCCGACCGATCAATCGTGCCTCAAAATTTCCTTTTTCAGACTTCAACGTTAATTGTGCAAAGACTCCCACGTAACAAGCCATCAAAATCAAAAGTAAAAATACTTTCCTCATCATCAAGGTTTTAAAAAATTAATAATCCATTCAAGACCAGAATATCTCTCGCAAAAATACAAAAAAATCAGCGATTCACTATCTTTGTTATCTCAAACACAATAACGTGCCCGACGTATAAAAAGTTGCAGAACATCCTGTAACGCCTTGAGACGAAAGCTCAACGGGCTAAAACAATAAAAAAGATTCTATGGAAAAAGAAATCATTACCCGCACGCTAAAAGCCCTAGAAAGGAATCATTTCGAGGTTTATCTTGCCGAAAACCGGGAAGAAGCAAAAGAAATCTTTTTTAAAGAGATTTTCGAGAAAATAAAACCCGCCACCGTGTCGTGGGGCGATTCCATGACCATGAAATCCACGGGTGTGCTGGATGAAATAGCCAATAACCCCGAATGTATCCTCATTCGTACATTCCAGGAAGGATACAGCCGGACACAAAAGACTTACTGGCGCCGTCAAGCTCTTCAAACCGATCTTTTCCTGACGGGGACGAATGCCCTCACACAACAAGGACAACTGGTAAACATCGACATGGTAGGCAACCGAGTAGCCGGGCTCTCTTTCGGTCCCGAGCACGTGGCTCTTTTTATCGGCACCAACAAGATCGTCGAAAACATCGAACAAGCAATGGAACGCATCCGCACCGTGGCAGCACCATTAAACGCCATCCGCCACACCAATCTGCATACCCCATGCCAGAAGACCAAGACATGCATGAACTGCCAAAGTGCCGACCGGTTGTGCAACACGTGGACGATCACTGAAAAATCATTCCCGCAAAAACGGGTAAAAATCATTCTTATCAACGAATCACTAGGACTATGAGCACAAAAGAATTTGTATTTGAAATAGAAATGAAAGTACGCGACTACGAGTGCGACCTGCAAGGCGTGGTCAACAATTCCAACTACCAACATTACATGGAGCACGCACGCCACGAGTTTTTGGAAACCACCGGAACTAGTTTTTCCGCTTTACACGACCAAGGTATCGACGTCATGGTCGCCCGCGTAGACATCTCCTACAAACACCCGCTCCGGGGTAGCGACCGATTCATCGTGAAAGTTGCCTACGAACGGGAAGGCGTAAAACTGGTATTCTTTGAAGATATTTACAAACTCCCGGAACAAACATTATGTGCCAAAGGACGCATCGAAGCCATTTGCCTTCAGAACGGCAAACTCACCCGCGGCGAACTCTTCGATACGATATTTATCGACAAGGTAAAGAAAAAATAAAAAGAGGTGTGTTTGACACACCTCTTCTCTATAATATCTAGAAATCAATCCTTTGATTCTTCTGCTCTATTTTCTATCCCCGTGACGCATAAAGAAGGAACGGAAATTCCATTTCTTGCCATCATTCTCCAATTGGCTAGAACGTCCCGATAACTCTTCTCCGTCAACCGTGATATAAGAATAAGTGTATGATGAATAGCTATTCATTCTTTCAGTTCTGATAGTACCGTCTTGATTAAAAGAATAGGTCGTATTCACGGTACTCTTACCATCTCGATCACTCTCGTCAAAAGATTCCTCGTACCATTCCTCCGTGTATGAAATAGGGAAATAAGCCGAAGCTTTTCCTAACATCCCCACTAACCCAAAAATATCTGCATCCTCCATATCGAGAACTTCAGATTGAGTCATAGTGAATTGCCCTAATTCATTTTTTTGCTCCCCGTATTCGATCGTATAAGTGGAACGCTCTTTCGATTTCTCCCCATTCTCTATCTCACTTCCTTCGGAGTCTACCTGAAGCAAATTTCCATTTTTCCAGGTGTAAGTAACCTTATAAGTTCCTTTAATAGAATAGCTTTCTCCATATTCCTTACTATTCTCGTTGTATTCTTCCGAATAAGACACTAATTGATCATTTTTATAAGAAAAAGAAATCTCACCGTTTCCTTTATAGCAGCCCTCTTCATCCTTATAATCCCACGATGATTTAATGCTTTTGATATACCCCTTACCGGTAAACGACACTTTAGCCTGCTCTTCGCCATCGGAGATTAGAAGCCCCTTGTCATAATCAATCTCTCCAAGCTCGTCAGAATTGTATCTGACTTTCACACAGCGATTGTTGTCATCGTACTCGAAAATATAATTTCCGACTTTAGAAGGTAATTTCCCTGCATACGTTATTACCGGTCCTTGTGGCGTTTTGTCATCGTCATCATCACTACAAGCTGCAAACAAGCACATTACTATGGCTAGTGTTGCCCATAACAAATTTTTCATCTTTCTTTTTATTTAAGAATTATAAAATAATCTGATCGCAAAATTAATCAAGCCTATAAAAAAAAACAAATCCATAAATTCATTTTTTTAATATTTTAATCCATATTTTTCGAATTATCTATTCCCCTTCCCACCTCCTTGATAAGCAACATCAAGTAACATTTCATCTATTTCTTGAAAAAAATATTTCAAATTCTTTGCAGGCTTCAAAAAATGTACTACATTTGCATCCGCAATTGAGCAACAAGGGCGCTTAGCTCAGCTGGTTCAGAGCATCTGGTTTACACCCAGAGGGTCGGGGGTTCGAATCCCTCAGCGCCCACCACTTGAACGCCATGAAGCGACAAGAAAACAACAAACATCCTGTAAATTAGATATTTACAGGATGTTTTCTTTTATCCATTTGACTACTTCCTATTCTAAAATGTCAATCACGGATCAACTGTAAAATCTGTGTTTTTTCACGTGAGCCAAAAAAGGAGAGTATGCCTTTGCCAGCACACTCTCCTTGTAAAGAAGAAGAAAAATATTTTATTTCTTCAATGCTTTTATTTGAATCAAAATAGACTGATAATGAGCTCTATCTGCAACATTCGCACCAACAAGTCTACTCTCTATCAATTTTTGAATTTTATTCAACATATCTACATTATATCCCACGGACTCATCAATGACCTCAACTTTTACCGGTTTTTGCCACCCGTAAGGATCGGGACCCAAAATATTGTACGCTGCAACTTGGTTTGCAATCAAACCTTGACCGTATTCAGCCTCGAAGGCTTTCAACTGATCCCGGTAACGACGCACGTCACCCGTTTTATCCATTCCAAACTCGATCACTTCATCAATAGACAAACTGATCATTGGAATCATATCACTGAAATCATTTATTGCCTTCTTGGGAGCAATAGCCTTTCCAACAATTTCTGCTCCCTGAGCCACGCAAAGTCTTTGCATTAATTTATCGCCATCAGTTAGTTTTCTATTTTGAATTGTCGGTTCCCAAATTCCAGCATACAAATCATCATAGTAATCCTTAACCGTGTAAGGATTTTTTGACAAATGAGCCGTCAATGTAACCCTCGGCGCAATAGTAAATAATGCTTTAGCCACAACACCCTGCAAAAGCGTGGAATATTTCGGGGCGAATATTTTTTGATCCAAAGCTTTGTCATTCAACCAGTCGCTATCTCTCAATTGCTTGATAGTCCAACGCATGGAAGCCCGTTGAACATCACGGGATACCGGCTGGTAACGCTCTATCGAGGTCCCTTCTTTTACAGGATTCAGGTAAACTCCACCCACCTGGCACAGGACGTTTGAAATATACCGGTAGTACTGGTTCAATATTTGAGAATACAATTCCAATCGGTATTCAGAGAAATCATCATCTGAAATCCAATTATTCACGTTTGGCAGAATGTATTTCAAATTCTTGATACCGTAATTACTAGCCTTGATAGGATCATCCCCCAAGTCTTCGGTCAACGCGCTCGGGTCATACATGCTTGCAACTTGTTGTTGACCATAGCGATACATCGGGTCGCCAACTTTCTCGTCAATCCATTGCTCGACAATCTTTGATTCCTCTTTCACGCTTTTATTGCCGGCGATCGGGGAGTACAACCACTTGATCGCGTAATAATCGTAAACACCAAGATCGGGAGGGGTCAATTTCAATCCTTTATCACCGGGCTGTGCCACGTAATTGTAACGAGCGTAGTCCATGATAGAAGGTGTTGTCCCGTATTCACGAGTGAAAGAAGCGGAACGTAACGAATCCACCGGGTAAGCATGAGAAGACGCCATATTGTGCATCAAGCCCAGCGTGTGCCCTACCTCGTGAGCCATCACGTAAACCAAAGACTCGTGCAAAGCCTCTTGTGGCATCTCTTTCTGGCGCATGGATTCGTCAACCTGCGCGGTTTGAACAAAACGCCACTGAGATACCAACTTCACGATATCATTATACACGATCACGGAAGCGTTCACGATTTCGCCCGTTGTCGGGTCTACCCAACTCGGTCCCATGGCATTAGCCACCCCGGCAGGACAATAGCGGATGCAAGAATATTTCAAGTTATCCGGGTCAAAGTTCGGGTCATCCGTCGGGAAATCTTTAACTTGAACCGTGTTCTTGAAACCAATCTTCTCGAAAGCCTTGTTCCAGTCTAAAACTCCCTCCCGCAAAGCAGGTTTCCAGTTTTCCGGGAAAGTATTGTCCAGGTAGAACACGATCGGTTTTACCGGTTCAACAAGTTCACCCCGCTCCCAGGCTTGAACATCTTTCGGTTCCAAACGCCAGCGATTGGCAAATGAATAATATTTAGATCCTTCCCTGGGAGAGATATTTTGTTTCCCGGTCAAGAAAATCCCGATACGGGGATCAGAAATTCTCGGCTTCATTTTTTCTTCCGGCAACAACAACACGGTCTTCACGGTATTAACGGCAACATCCCCTAAATCAATAGAGAAAATGAAAAAACTAGCGGAACAACTGTACACTTCCTGGGATTCGATAGAAATATTATCATCAAAAGATTTAATCTTTCCTGTACAAGAGAGTTCATTTTTCAATTTCCCATTGATTGGCAACGAACCCATAATATACCCCCCGACAGGATTCATAGAAGGGTCGGAGAATATCTTTCCCGCTTCGAATACTACAGCGGTACTATCTTTATTGTAAGCCTCCAGTTTGAACTTCAATTTAGGAATATCCATGAAATTCAAAGCCGCGGCCTCTTGCATTTCTTTTGTTTGGTCAAAAGTGGTATAAGTTGCGCACTCGCTCATAAAGATAGTGCTATCTTGCAATTTAAAACGAACGTGCATCGGGTCCGAGGCTTTATAGCCCACGTTAACCATGGAAGGGTCACTCGTTGCGGAAGGAGTTGAAGTAATTAAAACATCACGTCCCAAGTATTTTAACGGGTACTCGAAATAAATTTTATCGCCAACCCGATGAACCGTGATAAAGTTTCCGCGAAATTCCTCGTGTTGTTTTCCCTTGAACAACTTCTCGTATTTCGATTCTACTTTTTTAGCGGTAGAGTCTTGTTGTTCAGTTTTTGCTTTCTTCTTTTTCTTCTTACCCCAGGCGTACAAGGGTTCCGTACACGGGAGCAAGAATAGTGATACAAGTAACAATACTAATCCTTTTTTCATACAACAGATTTCTAAATGTTAATCAATAATCTATATTTTATCGTTCTAAAATAAAAACGCACCTCATTTATTACCAATCGCTTGTAAATCTATGTTATACTCATTTTTAAAATAAGCAATCAATATCGCATACTTTTCACGAATCAACCCGTGAACATCTTTATTCGGATGCAGAATTCCTTTCATGGTAGGTTTATCTTCATAAGCATCTGGCTCCGCCCTCAAATAATCATACGAATATTGCACTACCGCAGCGATATATTCCTTCCAGTCATATTCAGCATCTACCTGTCCTTCTTTCAAAAAACCTTGTTCATACATACTATATTCATCCACATATCCCCCATAAGTAGATACTTTCGTAAATTCCTCTGAGATCCCTATCATTTTCCGATCTAACAAACGTTCCAAAAAAGCCGTGTTTACATCATTTTTAAATGATGTTTTGGCAGCCTTCGAGAATGCCTCAACCTCCTGGCATCCCCAATTCACGGCAAGATTATCAAATCCGGAATAAACATTCAATTGCTCGGTACTAACAGGCCATACCTTTACAGAACTACACAGTAACAACTTCATAGGCATACAGCGTTGTAACATCGTATCCGCATAAAATTGGAAGAACAAATCTTCGACAAGAGCTAATTGTTTGCCGACATACGCTTCTTCTGCCGGGACCACTGTAATATTTCCCGAATAGGTATTCGTGTTTGAATTCAAAACAGCTTCATCCCAATCCGTCCCGTTAAAATACACATCTTTCGGTTCAAACTTATACAATATATAAAAACCACATCGATCAAACCATTCTACAATATTCTGGTCATAATCATGCGCCCCTTGAGGAAGGGTATATTTAAATTCCGGTTCACTTGTCGGTACAATAGGGTCTTCATCATAACATCCCAGCCAAAGCACAACGCTCAATAATACAAATATCAATCTATATCTCATAACATTCATATTTTAATATTCAACATCAAGGATTTTGTTCCAATTCCCGATTATACTCCAAAACTTGCTGGGGAATCGGCAAAACATAACGGGGAGAATTCGCTTGCAACGTAAATTTCTGTTCCTCTCCCAGATTTAAGAAATAAATATGCTCTAATTCCGGCATCCCATACCGACGTAAATCAAACCAACGATGATTCCCCTCACCACATAATTCCCGACGGCGCTCTTCTTTATAAAAATTCAACAAAGCCTCCCCATCCTTATCCACTGGAATATAAGTAGTGGTCCGAGTATCATAACGATGTTCTCTCAGGAAATTCAAATCAGACAAAGCTTTTTCTCTAAACTCCTCGTTATCCGAAACAATATATTTATGAATATAAGCTTCAGCCCTATTCAAATACATTTCTGCGGTACGAATACCTAGACAACCGTCATTTCTATCTTTACAAACAATATCCGGGACACGTTTAAAAGACATCGAAATAAAGTCAAAAGAATTGTAGTCCGTGTAATTTGTAAAATAAGTATTATACCGCAAATCCAACACCTTACCGGCAGGAGAAACTTCATACAACCTCAATAAATCATCAGAAGCACTGTATGGACTTGCCGCCAAAGCACGCATATTAGCATAACCGTTTTCCGCCCGATACCAGATAACCTCATCAAGCGTATTTTTATTATACACGCCCTCGGAAGAAGTATTATCATCAGGATTCCTAAACATGGCAAGCGTGAGTAAATTTGGTTTTACTTTCAACACCTCATCAGCATATTTCAAAGCATTATCCCAATCTTCCATGTAAAGGTACATTCTGGACAAGATCGCTTTAGCCGCGATATGATTCATTCTATGCAAGCTCTTGGCAAAATCATTTTCCTCCAACAAACGATTCCCTTCCAACAAATCCTGTTCAATCTGGCGATAAACCGTAGCAACACTCTCCCGGGGAAACAATTCTTCCGTAACATCCATGTGTAATTTTAAAGGTACACCCAAATTTTTCTCGGGATCTCCGGCATTGTACGGTTGCCCGAAAAAATTCACGAGCATCAAATAATAGAACCCTCTTAAAGTAAGCGCCTCTCCTCGCAGATTCTCCCGTCTAGTGTCATCCCCCCGAACTTTATCCAAATAATCCAAAACCACATTACATCCTTTAATCTTCCGGTAAGGCAATTCCCAATAACTTACAATATTTCCGCCACCACCTTCATCAAACATATCTTTTTGCCAACCAAATTTCCAACGTTCTCTCTCAAGTTTCGTTTTATCATCCGGGTAGTAAATAGAAGCCCCCCGACACTGGATATCATCGGTAAAAATATCTGTAATACCCAAAAGATAATCCGTATAAAGTTCAGTATAAGCCTCTCCGTTCAACAATTGATCCATATCGTCTACCGTCGAAGGACGAATTTCGTCCTGACTCGATTCCTTCAGGAAGTCACTACATCCAAACAATCCCAAAGCAAACAGCAATATTATTATTCTTTTCATCAATCTCTAATTTACTTGTTAAAAACTCACGTTCACACTCAAGGAATAATTCCTTGATAAAGGTTGATTACCACTTGCTACTTCCGGATCCCGTCCCTGAAAATCTTTACTTACAATCTGGAAAGGATTGCTAACCGTAAATGACACACTCACATCCTGTGCGTAACGAGAAATCAATCTCTGGGGTATATTGTAAGAAAGAGTAATATTATTACATCTCAAGTACCAGGCATCCACCACCCTGACATCAGAATAAGGATAAGCTTCATAAGGATAAAAAGATTTCCAATTCTGATAAAAAGGATAAGATGCCAAATTCGTCGTCGGGTGAGGCAATGAAGGAATGTTCGTGTGAGCCTCATCACCAGGCTCTCGCCAACGTTTTACCATTTCCGTGGACATATTTAAATATTCACTCGGAATCCGTCCCCTGGAATTCATTTCTTTGAAAGGAGAAACCAAAAATTTTTGATTCCCCGTGCTCAAATAGAAATTGGCTGTCAATGTCAACGTTTTATACCGGAATGAGGTATTCAAACCCGCGGTAAAATCTGGATCTAACTTTCCCGCATAAACCATATACCGGGTTGCATCTTCCCAAGCTGCCTCCGAATCACTTCCCGAAAGGTCAAATTCAGGAGCCCCGTTTTCAGGGTTCAACCCGGAGAAACGGAATGCCCAAAAACTAGACATGGCATACCCTTCCTTGTTCAATTCTCCCGACACAGCCTCTTTCCAATCTCCCGTAGGCTCCAAAGAACTCTTCAATTTATTGTACACTTGGGAAGTATTCATCCCCAACGACCAAACAAAATCCTTTGTCCGTACAGGCACCACGCTAACACTTAAATCCCAACCGGAATTTGTCATATTCCCGCCATTAATAACCATAGAAGATACCCCGTTAGCATACGGCACCTTACGCTCCGTGATCATATCTACCGTACGTTTGTAGTAATACTCGAACGTTCCGTTTATCTTGCTCTTGAACAAACTAAAATCAATACCCAAGTTCAAACTTTTATTCTTTTCCCATTTCAAATGAGGAGCAGGCAAACTTTTAATACTTAACTTCAAATCATCGCTACCGCTTAATTCATCCACGGGTACAAATTTCGCAATCAGCTCCGGTCCCACATTCTCCGCAACATTTCCTTGAAAACCATAAGATGCCCGAATACTTACATCATTCAATATATCCTGATTTTCCAACCAGTGCTCCCGGGAAACATTCCAACGCACACCCACGGACCAAACGGGTTGGTATCTGGCACTTTTATCCTGCCCAAAACGATTGGAGGCATCCACACGAATACTTGCATTCACCGCATAACGCTCGTCAAACATATAACTCATATTGCCATAAAAAGACAAGTAATTCGCTGTCCGGTCCGTGATCGAGGGACTCGTTCTCACCAGTTTATTCTTTTCCCCCTTCTCGCCTATCGTGATCGGCACCTGGGCAAACGACTTGCCCCGGTCAGGCATATAACCGTAATTCTTTTGAGTATAACCGTCATACTTGTTACTTCGGGATTCTTGTCCCAGCATAACACTAACAGCATGCTTCCCGAAATTATTAATATATTCCAATTGATTACGCCAAGTATAATTGTCATTCCTACTCTCAACGACATTTAATAATCCTCCCACAGGTAAAGGCGAATTTTTGTACTGAATATCCTCGGAACCGTAAGCTCCAAATTCATACTCTCTTATTGCAGTAATATAATTAGATTCTTCCGTGTACCATGATTCACCTAGAGAAGAAGAATGATTATATCCCAAGGTAGAAGACAGTGTCAACCCGCCAACAATATTCCAACGTACACTTAGATTACTATTCACACTACTTGTTGTATTTTCATTGCCGCTATTATTCAGTTCATGGACAATATTATACAAGTAATTATTTTCCCCTTTCGGGTAAAAATACAGACTTCCATCCTCGTTATAACAAGGAATAGCCCGATTGGTGGTACTCGCGTACGTATAAGGATCAACACTCGCAAAACCGGTTGTTTTCACCACACTACCAGCTAACCCGGCATTCAATGTCACACGATTCCATAAAGTTGAAGTAACATTAAAACTTCCATTGTACTGTTCCAGTCCATTCCCCTTAGCCGTATTTTCACTTCGATTAATACCCAAGGATGCCCGGTAAGTAGATTTTTCATTTCCTCCCGAGATACTAATATTGTGGCTATGGCTAAACGGAGTCCTGAACAAAATATCAAACCAATCCGTGTTCATTGCTTCAAGTTTCTTGGCTTGCGTGTTAAATTCGTCATAACTAATCTCTCGTCTTTTATAAGCCAATGCCAAAGCCATATACCCAATCGGATCCTCCAGCTCCACGATACATCCCCGTTCATACGCCTCCCGGGAAACACCAACACGTTGCTGTGAATTCATCAATTCCATGTTCTTGTAGCTCATTTTCGCGCTCATCGAGAAATTTCCGCTATAATTCACGGACATTCTACCCCGTTCTCCTTTTTTCGTCGTGATTACAATCACCCCGTTAGCAGCCTTCACCCCATAGATTGCGGTTGACGAAGCATCTTTCAAAACGACGATATTATCAATATCGCTAGGATTCAACCAAGCAATAGCCCCTCCCACGAAATTCTTAATCATATCCATATTATCGTCACCGATATCCGTTAATTGTGCCGCATTAAAAGGTAACGGGTCTTCCTGAATAATCCCGTCCACAACCCATACCGGTTCCGGGTTTCCTAACAAAGTCGAAGTTCCACGCACTCTCACCTTTTGGCGGGTACCCGTCAAACCGCTTTGGTTAATCACCATCATCCCCGGCAATTTACCTTGTAATGCTTGTTCTAACGTTTGTGTCCCGTTTACCACCAGGTCACTCCCCTTTATACTACTGGTCGAACCCGTCATCCCCCGTTTCTTCACCGCCTGATAACCTGTAACCACAACCTCTTCCACTTGTTGCACATCCTCACTCATCACCACATCTATCGTATCCCGCCCCACGTATTTCACCTCCACGGTTTTCATTCCAAGGAAAGAAAAAATCAATACAGAACTATCTTTAGGAATTCCTATTTCATAGGATCCATTAACATTTGTAGTAGTCCCGACAGTAGTCCCTTTCAAACGAATAGCCACTCCCGACAAGGGTTGATTCTCCTTGTCCTTCACCACTCCTTTAACATACGCAAGCACCTTCTTGTCTTTTTTCTGCTCTTCTTTCAATACAATAATAAACTTTCCCTCAATCCTATACGACAGACCGTTTACTTTCAACGTTTTGTCTAAAAGATCTTTTAAATCAATCTCCCCGAAATCAGCTCGAACCTCTGTTTGCAAATCTACAACGCCATTATTATACATAGCCACAAAACCAATTTGGGAACGGATCTCCTGAAATAATTTATCATACGTGATTTTTTTGAAATTCATCTGCATTTTGTTTTGGCTTAATCCCGAAGAATAACCACCCAGTACAAAAAGCAACTGCATGACCGTAATCATCATTATGGTCAAAAAAGTTCTACCCGTTCGTTTTTTTACAAAAACGAAAGTTCTCCAACATTGTTTTTCCATAAATTTTAATTTTCAATTAACACTTTCAAAAAACTCTAGCTATTACAAATAGACTAGATTGTTTTCACTACACTACAAACTCAACTTTTTATCTAGATAAACCATTTTGTTTTCCATCCTACATTTCACATTCGACGTCATCTCTATAAAATCCAGCATGAATTTTAAAGATTGGGCACGTTCGACAGCCCCGGTAAAACGAATTGCACGAATAGCTTCATCCGTGAAAGAAAACTCCACGTCATACCAACGCGTTAGCTGTTTTACCAACTGTTCCAATGGCATATTCACGAAATCAAACATCCCGGATTTCCAGGAAACGATCAAATTCACGGGCACTTGTTGTTTCATCAACGATTTCCCTTCTATATCCCAAACCGCCTGCCAACCGGGACTCAACATTTCCCGTCCCGTCGCCGCATTTACTTGCACCTTCCCGGTTTCCAAGGTTACGACTGAAACATTTTCGTCCCGATAAGCCATTACGTTAAATGATGTCCCAAGAACCTTCATATCTAAATCTTTTGCATGAACAATAAACGGACAAGCCTCATTCTTCGCCACTTCGAAATATCCCTCTCCCACGATCTCCACCTCCCGGGTTGCCCCCGTGAAACGCACCGGATATTTTAACTCGGTTTCCGAATTCAGCCAAACTTTAGTTCCGTCCGACAAAGTCAAAATATATTCACCTCCCCGGGGAACGATCAACGTATTATACTCAACTGCTTCCCCGAAAACTCTCCCCGACAAAGAATCCTCTTTCGCCATATAGCACAATCCCGCTCCCACGCTATGCTCAACACTTACCCTGTCCATTTTTAATACAAAAGAAGAATCCTTGTGAATAACCATCCTCTTCCCGTTATCCAAAAGCAAGGTTATATCGGAATGCCCGCCCAATATCTGAGATGCCCCGTTTTTTTCAATATACTCTTGTTTTTCCGGGAACCAAAACATGGTTGAAAACAATAACAAGCAGGCAGCAACCGCTCCACTCCAGAGATACAATCTTTGAGATATTCTCCTTCCTCGTTTTTCCCGCATGGGCAAACGAGATAATATTTTTTCTTCTGCCCGGGTTAAATTTATACGATTATATTTTTCCGCGTAACTCACGCGATAAAGTAACCGGAATAATTGTATCAAACGCTTCTCGTTGGCAGGCTCCTCTTTCAACCATGCAGCAATATCTTCTTCTTGCCTTGAAGAAAATTTCCCACCCCAAAATTCCAAGAGGCTCCGGTATATTTCATCGTATTTCTTTTTCATCTGTTCTTACGGACTTTTATCCATTAAACAGATATTTCAAAAAAAAGGGTGACTCAAATACGACTTTTTTTAATCAAACGAAAAATTTCCAAGTAAAAAAAGGAACACGAGAAGATCTTTTCGATCTCCCAAATCGTCGCGTAACTGTTTCATTCCCTTCCTTAGTGAAGTTTTGACTGTATTAATTGAAATTCCAAATCGCTCTGCAGTTTCCGCGTAAGAATAATTTTCACAAACCACGCTATAAACGATTTCTCTCATACGCTGGGGTAATTTATTCAATGCCTCGCGTACCAGTTGAACTGTTCTCTCGTCCAATCTCTCGGCTTCATGAAAAGCGATATCTAAATGGGAAGGAGATATTCTTTCCGTCTGAATGCCACGGTGTTCTAGTATATTAAAACAAGCATTTCGGCTTATCGTGAACAAATAGGTTGACAAAGCTTTCGCGTGTATCCCATCAAACAGACGATTTTCCCAAAGCTTGATAAACTGCTCCTGCACGATATCCTCGGATTCAGACAAATTATGCATAAATCCGTCAACAAAAAGAACTAAAGAACGGTAATAACGTCGCAGTAAAAACTTCATACCGTCCCGTTCCCCGGACTTTAGCATTCTCAATATGTCTGCATCATCATGTATCACGTATCCCCTTTTTAGTGATGAACAAAAATAATAATATTCCTTGTAAGTTCAAAAACCTTCTCTTGTATACGTGCACAAACCTCCACCAGTTAAAAAAAAGACCCCGTCGAATCCGACAGGGGTCCCTCTTTAAAATCACATAGTATCTTATTTGATAATCTCAACAAGAACGCAACGATTCCATTCATCTTTGTCATAACGGGAACTAACACCTTTATGATCCTTAACAACGCGCTGCTTGCTTATTCCATATTTGTTGATAAACATATCCGCAACGGCATTTACTCGTTTTTCAGAGATAATCATATTTGCTTTCTGCGTTCCGCGTTTATCAGCGTAACCGGTTAAACGAATACGCACATCAGGATTCTCTTTCAGGAATTGTGCTAAATTATAAATACCCACTTCTTGGGTTGCATCAATCTTATAGCTATTGAATGCGAAATTTATAGTAGTCGGCAGAGCCTTGTATTCGACATCGGTCTTAGTCGTCGGAACTTCTTGTTTTACAATTTTCACAACAGTATCCGGAGCTCTTCTCAACAACTCTTGGATCTGGGCTTCTTGTGCTTTTGTCAAAGTTTGAAGCTCTGCATATTGCTTGTGGCTAACAGCTTTCTTGAAAGAACGGTTTTTGAATCTATAGGTAACACCCACGCTCAACCCCATGATACCGTCATTGGGAAAACCACCGCGAGTCACAAGATCGTCATCCAAAATCATTCCTGAATATTCCAAATTCAAGTCAAAGCGTTCACACAAACGGAAACGAGCCTGAACACCGGCATTAATCGTGAAAGATTGGTCACTGCCAATAAACGCTCCCCCGATCCCGGCGAAAGGAACCAAATCAAAACAACGTTTCTCGTTATAACGTCCGAAAAAATTCAGCAACCCGAACATGAAATCTCCATGAACAGCTCCATAATGTTTATGCAACATGGTATTCCCGTTATTCTGGAATCCGTGTAACGCACCTCCCTGACCTTGTACTCTCACTCCCCACCACGGTGCGAACCATTTACCGACAGACAATGCCGGCATAAAAGTCAATCTATCCCCGAATTTAGCATCAGTAGAACCTTCCGCGTAAAGAGCCTGGGCACCAAAATTCAAAGAAACAAACCAATTATCCCAAAAATTATTGGTTTCAAAAGATGTTTTGTAACCAGGTAAGTTTTTTTCTTGGCTAGATTGTGCAAAAGTTGAAATGCACAACACCAACATGCATACAAACAATAAATTCTTTTTCATTTTCAAAACAATTAAAGTGTTTATTCGGTAACAATCCTCATATACAAAATTGAAAAAACATCGCAAAATTAATAAAATTCACGCACAACACAACAAACAAATAAACATACCTTTGAAAGGCACCTTTAGTTAACTGAGCGTTTTGTAAGTTACAAAACACTCAATTGGGAATTTACACCCATGAGCTTTCATTTTGCCATAAACACACCCCAAAGTCTGTCCATAAAGTCACATACATCACAAAATTACGCACAATTACACTGATAATCACCAATTTGTACATTGCTTGACTTTATAGAAATTAGGAATTAAAAGGCGTGTTTTGATACACTTCCCCGCATAATTATTTAATTATCTTCCACGCAACGGATAAAACAAGCGTCACTGCCACCAGAACTTAAATTATTACCTGAACTTATTTCATGGAAATCAAATGTATAATAATTTATATCCCAACCACAAATATTCTCACTAGAAGTTTTACCATACTGTTTTTCAAGCCAATAAATCGCTCCCTGCCGACGATACAAATCATAAAATAGAGGACGGAGTGCCAATAAATCCGCACCATCGGGATATGCCGCAGTTCTATTGGCATACCGAAGCATACCATTTTCTGCAAATCTTCGACGCCCGTATCCGGACGCTCCTATAGGGAAGAATACGTGCTTACCATTCGTCTTGTTATACACGAAACATCCTCTCATCCCATAACCGCTTTCAACGCCGGAACCGCCTTTCCCCGAGCGGTATTCATAAACGTCCTGAATACTTGTATGTGTCGAATTATCATTGGTGCTATCTCCATAAAGCACACCAAAACCTTGTTCAACACTAGAAGTGGTAAAAAGAAGATTATAATCATTGTAATTCGCAATTCTTACGTTAGCACCAAGATTTACTTTCCACGAAGGATTTTCCGTATTTTGAGAGGCTATGCCATCCCACGCGAGAGGTGCCGCACCTACAATATTCAAAGTCCCGGGAGCCACGAAATCCCCCGGTTTGACATTATTCCATGGAACTTTGCGATGTACTTGGCTGGAAGCTGCTATCGGTTGCTCCAAATTGCCATAACGAAACAACGACCCCTCGTCAAGCGGAGTATCAACTTCTTTACCCGCGGCAAGCAAATTACGGTTATGCCATTTCGCACCTCCGTCCACGAGTTGCACCGGACCATCTCCCTGCGTCACGAAAATCAAGTGCTGGCAAGTGTAATCATGATAATCTACACGAATAACCGTTTGACGCACCTCCCCCTCTGGTATCTTGCCTTTGAATTTCACGTCAAATTCGATAAAACTTCCCGTCTTCCCTTCTGCATTTTCAAGCGTAATGAAATCATCCCCCCGAAAAGGGACTCCATCCACCTCCGAGGGGATATAAGCCCGCCAACGCCCTTCGGAAGGGAAGGCTTCAAAATTGACTGCCTCTTCCTTCGGCAATCTCATCAATTTTACATGAAAAGAACTCGTGTTCCCTGCACTTCGGTAAATGCCCTTGGGATTAACGACACGTCGCACCTGGAAAATTTTTGCCGTGTCTTTTAATGTTTTCTCTCCCCCGTCATCAAATTTTATTTTCGCAGTAAATTCTACCTGTGCCTGACGCTGATAGGCGACATAAGGATTGTTACCGGTATAGGCAGAACTGACAATCATCTGCTTCGCCCGAGTGTACAAGGGAATCGTTATGTTTACGGTTTTATTTACTTTATCCGTGACTATGGTGTAATCTCCATCCTTCTCCGAATGCGTCCCATCTGTTGTCGAGTAATTCCTTGTTCCCCTTTCTGTTTCTTCATAGTACGCCTTATTACTCGTAATTGTTATTATACCTTCCCCTTTTTCATTACCATTTGACAATATTTTAGCCGTAGTCTTGCGAAGCGAAAGGAAACCATGCCAAGGGGCATTGTTTGCGTCAGTAGGTGTCACCGCGTAATCATATTGCTTGGCATAGTCAAGCGTAGAGGCCCCCTCCGGCGCCCAATTATTGAATATAATTCTCGCATCCAAAGATTCAAGTTGCCCCCCTCCGGTATTTATTTTTATAGGAAAATCCAAAGAGCGGTTATAAAGATAAGAAATGTAATAAACCGGCGGAACCTCTATTCCCGGTTTTTCCTCTTTATACTCGATGTGCCAATCCGCATCATTGGCAAAGTTTTTCAACACCAGCGTGAGTTTATAGTGATAATTTCGTTCGGCATTATAATCGGTCGTGACATCCTTGCCGAGCATGAATCGGTATTTTATAGGACCGCTACCCACCTTTTGGGGATTAATGGACACGTAATAAGCGTCCACTTCGATATACGTGCCGAAAGGCATGTCATCTTTAGGACTATAAGTATCATCACCGGGAAATCCGGGGCGGTCCAATCCATTCCCATCGGTATCTTGCCGTTTATCTTTTCCTTTTCCTTGCATATTTTCAAAAAAGAACAAAGCGTTGGACGTATCTCTGTGTTCGCCATACTCGGGCTTACCGGTCGATAAGCGCACGGGATAATATTCATTAAATGCCGGCACATCCTCTCCCTCGTAATAACGTATAATTTCTCCATCAATAAGATTCGCCACGTCCTTTATTTTATTCGTGTCCCCCAAGAAACAAGTACTGGGTATATCTTTAATCCGGACCGATTTCAAGTAAACGAAAACCCCTTCTTTCAACCCGGAAGCATCGTACGCCACCGTCACTTTCGATGCCGCACGCCGCACCCATGAGTGCAATTTTGTCGTGTTTTTGTTGATCAACACCGTTTCCTCCGCGACAAGCGCCTTTTTATCTGCCAATCCATCATTATCTACCATAAAGTGACCGAACATTTGACTATTCTTTGCCACATCATCAGCGATCCAAGTTAAAGTGATTCCTTTCAATCCCTCCACAGTTTGAATGGCCTCTCCATAAGAAGCAAGGTCCAAATTGGCAACCGCGTAAATATAATACCTCCCCTGCGGAACAGTCAATGTAAAAGAAGCACGGGAAGTTGCCGATTCGGCATAAGGCCCCCCGGATGTAAGGCCATCCCTGTCAACGGATGTCGTCGGCTTGAAATTTTCAATCTCGTATTTCTCGACCAAGTTTCCCCCCTCCGTGTATAACAACACCCACAAACTCTGAATATCTTTTATCGCGTCCCCGGCACTTCTGCTCGCCCCGTTCAACGCGGGAACCAGCGGTTTGAACTCCACGGTTGCGGACACCGTACTTGTAGCCCCGGGAGTAAAATCATCATCTCCTCCCAGCGGTTCATCCTCGCAAGCGGCGAAGCAAATGAACAGCACATACAAAAGACTATATAGTATATCCCGTTTCATATTTTCAACGATTCTCTGTTATAACCCAAAATCCGGTTTAAGCTCTTTTTCCCGGTAAGGCTCCACATCAACCACCCACTCTAATTCAAATTTATCATCATTCTTTATCGTGATATTCACCACGACATGCGTGTTCCTCGGAAGCCCGTGAGGCAGGTTTCCGAGTTTTCTTTCCCAAGAAACCCCATTCACCGTGATACCCACGAGATACTCCCCGTCGGGTTTCCCCTCCAGTAAATAAATAGGTTCTAATTCCTTAAATCCATTATTGGCGGGCAATATAACATCCACCCCCTCATGCTTGTAATCATACACCCCGGAAAACGGCGGCACATTGTAACTCTTTATCGCTAAAACCGAATAATTGTCCCCCTCCTCCCCAATCGTCTCTTCTTCGTATTTAGCGTTTCGCGGCAAGTAATACTCCTTGTCCGCCATATTTTTAATCACCAAACCCGTCAATTCCCTCATGGTAGAAGTCTCGTTCGTTATCCGGAACGTGAATTTCACGGCAGCTCTTGTCACGAAAAGCTGGCACTCGTTATTCTCCTGGCGAGACACGTACACCTGGTGGCGTTCGTTCATGGGCAAAGCTCCCGACAATTGTCCCGAAGGCGTTTCCACCCGGACCGTCAGATTGGAAATTACCTCCGCGGGGAATGTTTCCCCGACCATTATACCATCAAGGAAATCAGATAGGGCAAGCGTCTCGTTGCTATCTCCCTGACCCACCTGAATACTCTTGTTATCCTCGTTCACGAAAAGATAAATCTGTTTCCATTCCCCGCTAACCACCTTAAATTTTCCAGACACAACGCTCATCACGGCAGAAGAAGAAAAATTTATAAAGTCGTTTATCTCGACCACGCCATTCTCCCGCACCACGATCACCCGCAATTTTTGCATCATCTCGTCCTCATTCTTGGGTTTCGCATCCTCCACTACCCCGCGGGCTATGGGACGTGCCACGTCGGACAACGCCACGTTGATATTGAGGTTCACCAGAACCTCTCCCTCGGCATTTTCCCCGGTATCCCGGCTACATCCCCCGGACAACAAGAACGCCATCAATCCAAATATGAGATAACACGCAACCTGTTTCATTTTTGAATGTCATTGACTCTAACCGTCCAATCATTAATCTTTATCGTCGTTTTCAACCACCGGTAATCCGTGTCAAGCAAAAAAAGCATCGACCACTCGCTCTGCCGGTCCAAAAACTCCTGCTTATCCATATCCTTGTAAAATTCACTCCTGAACGCCAGCAAATAATTGTTCAACGGAATGTTCAGCACCTCCCCTGCATCCGCCTTCCGGCGAATCACGAGCTTCGGGCTATTCTTCAGCATCAACCGCGAGGTTGAAAACTCCGCGTATGCCATGACCACCTCCTTGTCGTCCCCCATCATTCCCGCTGACACTTGCCCCCTCGCCCAAGGCGTGTAGGTCACCTCCCCGCTCGGGATCAGATCGTTATCACAAGCGAACAACGTGTTGTCATCCGTGATCTCAAAATCGAAATCCTTGTCATCCACCGGGTCGCCGTTCATCTGTTGCAACATGATCCGGATATTATTCGTGTTCTTCATCATCTCCACCACGCCCTCTTGATACAAGTCCGCCGTGGCAAGCGTGAGCTGTCCCCAGTACATGCCATGCAATTCCTTCCGGTCGGGGTTCGTCAGGCAATCCTCGTCCATTCTTGCCCGGGCATCGCCATACTTGCTTCCCGGTGCCGGAGGTCGTACCATGAAAAAAGAACTTTCCTCGCAAGCCATTCCCCCGTAAGCCACGAAGCGATAATTTCCCTGCTCCAATTCCAACGTCATCCGGTAACTTTCGTTCCGCAATTCCGGTCCCGTCACCACGCGGGTATCCACGTAATTGCCTTCCTCGTCATATATATAAAGTGTCAAGCAATCCACCTTCTTGGGGAAAGCGTTGGCAAACTCCATGTTGTAGTCGTAGATAAAACGAAGCGACACCCCGTGTGCGCATGGATCGAGATCTTCATATATTTTCTCGCACGAGGAGAAGGCAAAGCTCATCGACGCGGCACAAAGTGCCGCACCGATGATTCTTGAAACTATATTTCGTTTTCTACTTTGCATGTTGATTCTTAAAATTCGATATTATTTATACGGACCGTCCAAGGCAATACCTCCACGGAAACCGTCAGGTAAACATCGCTTTTTTCATCCGGCTCATCCGGCTCTATTGGGTCCGGATCGTTGTCAGAAATGCGCGGATGGCCTAAACGGTCAATTTTCGTGACAGCAAGTTTGTACACGTTGTTACGCACCACGCCGAACTCCATCGGGCCCATGCTTCCATTATCCCTGTTATCATTGTGGCGGTTCCAGTAGTAATAATAGCAATAATACCCGACAGGATCACTACCTTCTTTACTAGACTGGTAAATGGTAAATCTGGAACCGACAGCAGCCGTTCTAAAACTTTCCCAATAAGTCGTGTTAGAAGCGCTTGCTTGCCATTGACTCCACAAGTAATCAGGACTCTTCGGGTCATTACTGTACACGGCATTTACAGCTTCCACATCGCCCTCAGCCGCTTTCTCTACACAGATCTTATCTGCATTACTCGGATTCCCGAATACCGCAGCATAAAATTCACGACTGGCATTTTCATCCAAAGCAGCAGCACGTACCTCTTTCCAAGTCACGTAAATATTCGTCAAATAGGTATAAAGGATCGGGTCCAGCATCGGATCTCCCTTGAGATCTGTACGTTTCAGAAGTTGCACCAAGGAACTTGTCTCGTCCGCATCCTCAGGTGCAATCATCCGACCTTTAAAAACAACCCCGGTAGTAATTCCTTGTTTTTGATTAGAAGTTTCCCCGGGAATTGTATTTTCCGCCACGTAACGCCAAATTTTATACTCTTTTGAACCATAATTGTCACTCGGGGCATTTTCACCCAACACCGTACTAATATCATGCGTATCCCACTGCCCGCGAGCGGTCTGGTCAATTGTCCACGACGTACCCTCCTCGTGGCCTAAGCAATAATCAAAATACGTTACAAAACCACTGGTAATACCCTCATTTTTCTCTGCGGCATCCGTGTCTACCACGTAATTTGATGAAGTTTCCACACCACAAATATTCCAGCCGTCCTTCAATCCATTCGTGGATACACGGCGCAAGTAGTAGAAATTTCTGCTCATGTTCACCAATGCCATTTTTTGCAACTGAATTTGCATGAGAGGTTTATTATTTTTCATCACTACATCGTATGTATTGTTCTTTCCGCTCCCGTCCTTGAAATCAAAACGAGCGACAGAACGTTCTACTCGAATTGCCCCGTTATTGACAACCTCTTTATCGGTACCATAATTATTGGGACCGGACAAATTAAACGCATTATTCTCTGTCGTGTAATCGTTCCAATCAGCTAATGCCTTAGGCAATTTCTTTTTTGCCAATACAGCATTTGACATCAAGAACTTTTTATCAGTAATAGCAGCATCAAACTCCGTTCTGCCAGCAATTCCATCTCTCCATGCAGTAGTTCCCACACCTGCACCATCAATCAAATTTTTTAAAACCGTCGTAGGATTACAGAACACATAAACGTGTATTTCATCCTTTCCTGTTGTCAAATTACCATTCGCATCCGTGTTGCCAGCCTCTTTACTGTAATAAGCGGCGATTGATGTCTTCGAAATCCTTTTCGTCGTGCTGAAAGAAGTCGAAGACAAGTTCGTCATGTTTTCTGACGTTTCCGTGATACTGTGGGCAATCAACTCGTCACCCGTCGTTGCCAACACGAGCAAAACCTCGCTCACCGTGTTCTCTTTATCCTGCCCCACCTCTGTGCCACTCGTACTGGTTCCATAATCCCCATTTTCCGGTGTATCCGTTTTACTGCGAGCCCCCACTCCCCCGGCAGGAAGCTGTACCGATACATTCATGTAAACGGCATCTTTAGAGCCATTCAGATTCTCGTCAGAATCGTCGCCTGTAAGAGTGTCATTGCTACACCCGGCGAGCAACCCCATCACGAGAATGCTCGCGAAATAATTCCACATTCTTTTCATCTCTTTTTTATTTAAATTGGTCATTCTATTTGGTCATTTTTCACTTCTTTCACTTGACGCAAAGCATCTTCCGCCTCGGTGATCCCCCCTTGGGCAGCCTCGGCGAAAAACCTCATTGCCGAATCGTAATCTTTCGATAGAACCGCGTAAACCCCCCGGGCATAAACGGCTTCCACGCGATCACCCGCCTTGCCCAGGTAACGGGCAGCTCCTTTTAAGTCGCCTTTCGCCATGGCGGCATTGGCAGCATTCAGGTTGGCAATCTCGTCCGCCGGGAACATCCGTACCGCGATCTCGAACGCCTCATTGTACTCGTCGCTACCCGGCTCCAAATCTTTCGCCGCTATATATAATTCACGTAAACTCAATTTCTGTGGCTGGGTTTTCATGATCCGCCGGATCTCTTCCGCGTCCGTGTAAGTGCGTACCACGTATCTCACCACGTAATCCGAGTGCCGAAGTCCCGGGTACACGTTCTTCAACAGGAACTGGTAATCCTCCGGGTAAGTCGATTTTATCATCTTTTCCTTGGCATCCGGTTCCAAATCGGCACGGATAAGCCCCAGAATATCATCTCGATTCCTCAAATTAGTACTGTCCACGTAAGCCTCCAAACCCGCCCAATCTTCCGGCTCGTAAGAGGTAAGAATCACGCTATCGGGGAAATGATACAACTCCCGCACATAAGTTTTCAACGTTGCCGTTCTCCCCTTCGCCAGGCGAGTGTTATTGGCATACGTACCCTCCGGAGAGGCATATCCTTTGATACTCAATGCCGTGATACGCACATCCGGATCCTCCCGCACCACGTCGATCGTCTGTCGTATCTTCCGCAACTCTGTCGGATTCTTCCGGTAATCCTCGTGTATCTCCGTGCGATTCACCGGGAAATCGATATAAGCGGAACCTTTCACTTCACGCGTCTTCACCATCTCCACCTCCGGCGGCAGATACACGAACACCGGAGTGTAAACTTTCGGCTCCATCCGCAACAGCGGCACCCGACGGTCCTCCCCCTCGCCCCGACAACCGCAAGCTCTCTCGTCTATTGCCAAGGTAGCCTTCGACATCCACGACTCGAAAGGAAGCGAAGCACGATAACGAATCACTTTCGCCTGTCCCGCCCGTTCCAAAACATCCCCGTCCGACACGGGCGTGTTGCGCAAGTGATAGAAATAGCGGTTCCGTCCCGCCACGATCATAAAGGGCAACTGCACGCTATCCGATTCGCCTTTCAATACCGGGACAAAAAGCAATTCCCGGTTCGTGGCAATATTCAAAGCGGACACGTCCACGTCCATTGAAACGAACAAGGCATTCTCCCCACGCACCACGTCGAGATTCCTTACCACAACCTGCCCGTCGGCAAGTTCCTGCCCGCTCACGTTTACCATGAACAACATCAGCAAGCCTAAACACCATATCTTTCTCATAGCCATCTTTTTAAAACAAATAAACAAAATTCAACGCCGCTTTCGTCGGTCCCACGTAATGATGCGACCGCCCTTTTGCCAACCTTGTCCCGCACTCGGCACAAGGATACACGTCGTAACGAGTATAAATGTACCCCACGCCGATCTCTGCCTCGAAATTCCAGTGCTTGGAAAGCACCCACGAGTGACCGTAAGCCACTCCCGCTCCGACAAACCACCCTTGGTAACGGCGATCCGTCAACTTGGAGAAATCCGTTCCCAGGAAAGAAATATTATTCTTCAAGTTACCGACATTATACTTCCCGCCCAACACATGTGCACCTAAAAAATGTCCTGCAAAACGGTCACAAAACCAATAACGAGCCTCCGGCTGCAGCATCCAATGCTTCCACTTGTGATCGCCCGATATAGTCCACCCGTTATAATTGCCCGAGAGATCAAACGTCCATCTCGGCGCCAAACGAAACTCTATGCCGGCGTTAATTGTTGCCGTTGCATCATATAACAAGTTGCTCTTCACTGCCATTTTTTGGCATTTTGCTCCCGTGCTGAAAAAAAGTCCCAAAAGCAAAAACATACAAAGCTTTAAACTCATTTTTCCCATATCCAAGATTCATCGTAATTATACACCTATGCAGATCTCACTACAAAACATAATAAACAAAGCCTCGGTCTGCTTTATAAATAAACGCCATTTCATACTATACCACTCTAACACTTGTTCCTCAATACACTATCAATTCAAAACACTTCATATCTATACTAAACATCTATTGCACAAATAAATGAAGCTATTAAACAAAATCGCTTTAATCGTTCGTTTAATGATACAAAGATAATGGGGTAAAATTACAATACAAAATTTTCGCGTAATAATTTGGTGCATATGTATATATGATTATATTTAATTATCAAACAATTCGTTTTTTACCTCCTTTTTTTTTAATCGCTTTAAACGAAGGTTTCAAGATATAAAACGCATAAATTTAATTTTGTACATTTTACCAAAATATCACCAATACAGATATATTTTTGACAACAAAAATCTTTGCATCAACCACTCATAATAAATCAAAAAAATAAGTACATACGAAAATCATCCTACTTATTTTTGACGATCGTACCGGATTTAAATATTTTTGTAACCAGTAAAACGATACCTAAAACCGTGACAAATGAGCAAGAACGCTATCGAATCGAAATCCAAAATGTGGAACCCGTGGCACGGTTGCCACAAACTAAGCGCAGGCTGCAAGCATTGTTACGTATACCGGGGCGATTCCAAACGAGGTATCAACAGCAGCATTGTTTCCAAAACTCAAAATTTTGACCTGCCCGTCCAAAAAAAGCGAAACGGAGAGTATAAAATCCCACCGGAAACATTAGTTTACACGTGCTTCACGTCCGACTTCTTTCTCGAAGATGCCGACGAATGGCGTGCCGAGGCATGGGACATGATACGTACCCGGGATGATTTAAATTTCATGATCATAACCAAACGCATCGACCGCTTGCAAATATTCCTCCCCGATGGCTGGGGCGACGGGTACGATCACGTCACGATCTGTTGCACGGTCGAGAATCAGGATAGAGCGGATTACCGCCTACCAATCTACCAAGCCGCCCCGATAAAACACAAAATCATCATCTGCGAACCCATCTTGGAACGAATCGACCTGACTCCATACAATATTGACTCGTGGATCGAACAAGTTGTTGCCGGCGGGGAGTCAGGCAACGAAGCCCGCCCCTGCGATTTCGATTGGATAATGGAACTACATGATGTATGCGTGGAACAAAATATTTCGTTTTGGTTCAAGCAAACCGGAGCCAAATTCATAAAAAACGGGAAATTATATCCCATCAACTACCGCCAACAACATTCCCAAGCTCGAAAAGCGGGGATTAACTTCGATGCGGAATAAACAAGAGCATCTCCCATACAAAATTCAATATCATCGAAAAACCGAAGGTCGATTTCAGCTTCCGTCTAGCACAGCAACAAGTCTACCTTTTTGCAATATACAACTCCCCCCCATTTCGAACTATTTGCTCAGCCCGGCACCGGAATATTTCCAGTGTTCGTATTGCTCACGTGTTTCTATTTCAGATAAAACAAATCTTTGTTCGCTTGACAAATCGTAAAACAAGAACAGGCAAAATCGTAAATCAAGCCTTTTGACAAGGGTAAAAATGTAAAATAGAACAAAAAGATAAAAAAGAACTATCCCGTGCCATTTTAGAAAAATAAATCTTCCACCACGTCTATTTTTCTGAGTATTTTTGGAAATGTTATGATGACAGTGGTCGAATATATTTGTTTTATTTATTTTTTAATACCCGTTTTCTCCGCAATCACTTGCGGATTTTTAATGATTTTGTCGTGTCGCGATAGCCAATCCCAAGGCGAAATACACGTCAAACGTGTCATGTCGTGGTATTTCCTGTCGGCATCCATATCATGGTTCTGCATATTTGCATACCTTCATCTTTCCGAGATATTTATCTATATAAACTCCTTTTGTTACCTGACCTTTCTGCTCATTCAAGTACTCTTCTACCATCTCTTTTACATTCTGACCCGGATCGACGAACAGGATCGGTTTTCCTCCTGCCATTACGTCCTGCCCGTGGTCATGAGTTGTATCTTGTTGATTTGGTCATTTTTCATCCCTCTCGATGTTCAATTAGCGATAGTCAAGGGGAAAGGAGCCTCCCTCCCACCCGGGTATGAATCTTACGCCCGATTCTTCCTCTCGAAACCTCTCGCACGTTTACTTTTTGGAATAGTCTATGCCACATTAACCTTCATCAGGTTACGGAAATACCACAAAATGATGCATCTTCAGGTAAATTCACGTTCAAAACTCCATGCATCAATCACGATCATCATCGGGTTGACGTTATCCTCACTTCTATGTTCATTTATCGGGAGCTGTTTTTCCCGGGAAACAGCACTTCACTCCCCTGTCATGCTATTCGCAGTTACCGTCATCATATGCCAGCATCTCGTTCTCACGTATTACGTCATTCAAAGGCAATCTCTCTTTTACACCATCATGCAAGGAAAAGGCGAGGGAAATCACGTTCACGCGAAGAACAAACAATATCACTCCCGCTCGAGCAAAATACCGGAGATACTGACTCAAAAAACGTTCGAAACCTATATCAAAAAGTACAAACCGTATCTCGACCCGGATTTCAAGATCACCGATCTTGTCGAGGAGTTAGGAATCAACCGTACCTACATCTCACGTTTTATCAATGAAACTTACAAGGTCAATTTCAACCGGTACATCAACCGATGCAGGCTACTCGAACTGGAACGACTGGCAAAATTGCCTTCCAACTTGAAAATAAAACCTTACCGGTTAGCCTCCAAAGCGGGATTCAGGGACGGGAAACATTACCTCCGGGCACAGAAAAACGAACAAACACAACAAGAATGAAGGACTCTCATTACATATTACAATTAACCGCCCTGTCGGGTCCTATGTTCTCGGCATGGGTATGCTCGGCGTTATGCTTCATGCACTATTACCAAACTCGCCACACGCGTCAGGGAAGACTTTCCGGGCTATTGGGCTACACTTTCATTTTCGGAGCCCTCTGCTGGTACGGTGCCGTGCTGTACATCTCCAATTACAAATTATTCGTCTACTTCAACCCGTTTTTCTTCCTCATACTCATGCTGGATCAGGTTCTACTATACAAATTCGTTTACACGATAACACACACGAAACAACGCCGGAGATTCAAGCGGATACATTACATCATTCCTCTCGCGATCACGCTATTCATCGGGGTCTGGTCTGTCACGATCCCCTTTGAAATGAAATACCGGCTCGTGGCGAGCCGAGGAATCATCCACCCGGAATACCCCGTATTTTCCCTATTCTTCTCCTCGTCGACCTTTGTATTTTGCATATACAACATACTCTACTCCATCTTGGCCTTCCGCCGGGCTAACGAGTATCGCCGGGAAGTAATCAACTACTCTGCCGACACAGAAAAGACATCCGTCAGATGGATCTATTCCCTCATTGTCCTAATTATCATTATCATTCCCATCCCCCTTGCCACCATTTTTTATCCCAGGAATATCGTGTTTGGCTCCCCGCTTATCATCTTGGGAACATTACCGGCACTTATCCAACACGGGCTACTCACCTACAACCTCATCTCCGGGAATTACGTAATTATAGAACCCTCGACCGGGGAAGAATCAAAACCGATCATAACGGCAAAACTAGACCGCAAAAAATTTGAGAAATACATCCGGGAGAAGAAACCGTATCTCGATCCGAAACTGAAAATCACGGATATGTGCCTCGACTTCGGCACCAACCGAAGCTATCTATCGGCTTTTATCAATCAAGAATACAGGATGAATTTCAGCCGGTACATCAATCGACTCCGGCTCGAAGAACTGCAACACCTGCGTATCAACCCCACTCACAAAAACGACAACACGATAGACCTCATCCTACACGCCGGGTTCAGCAGCTACCGCAGCTACGTCCGGGTGAAACAAACAGAAAATTCCCATACCATTCTGATAAGAGCATGATTCACTCTTTTAACAAATATCTCACGAAATGCGACCACATCTTGCGATGATAGAATTCTTTCGCCGGTCCCATAAAACCGTGCTTCTGCCCCGGCAAAACGACCAACTCGAAATCTTTCTTAGCGTTAATCAAGGCACTCGCCAGGCGCAACGTGTTCGCCGGATTCACGGTATCATCCGCATCTCCCGTGACCAACATCAGGTGTCCTTTCAGATTCTTCACCAGTTCCAGATTCGTCGGCACGTTAAATTCAAAACTCACGCTATCGCCCTTCCGGCTCTCTTTTATCCCGTGATGAATCTCACTCCACCCATAATCAAAAATCGTGTTATCATGATTACCCGAGGAAGCAACTGCCGCCGTGTAGAAATCGGGATAAGTACAAATGGCGGCTACCGACATAGCCCCTCCCCCGGAATGCCCGTATATGCCTACCCGGGAACCATCAATAAACGGGTAACGAGTAATGAGTTGTTCCAATCCGTGTTTATTATCCGCCAAAGGATAATCCCGCAAATTACCGTAATACAAATCAAAAAGCGTGGCAAGCGCCGCTTCTTTCCGATGTCTTATACCCTCGACAAGATTGTCATACTCCACATCATCCATACATCAGGAGATTATCCATCTGCAAAGATAATGATTCACGCGTAAAATCAAAGCAAAAATCAGATCGGTACAAAAAAAGAGGGGGAAGTGTCCATATCTTCCCCCCGCCGCCGTCTTGAATTGGTTTAGTTGCATTTGGCGGTCGCTGTCTTGCTTGTACAACACCACTCGTACATCACAGACAATCAGATCAAAAAACTATCATTACTAAATATTTTTGAGCATAAAAAAACGCACCCAATCTTAGCCGACACCTCCCACCGCTGGAAACGAAAGAGGATGTAGAACTAAGACGGGTGCGTAAATTTTTATATATACGCACTCCGTCCCCAAAAGATCACCCTTTCGTTTCCAGCGGTGGAGATGATCTTTGGTTTTAGTACATTTAAAGGTTCTAAACTCTACCGAGCGAAATCTCCATCGCTCGTGTGACAAAGGTATAAATAATTTCCAAAAAAGTACAACATGCCTCTAAATACTTTAAATATCGAACATTTTCTGACATTTGTTCCCCTAATTTCCCCGATAAACCGGGATCCTACACTGTTAAGCAATTAAAAGGCGACAATTAGCAGACAAATAGGCGACATTGCCCCTCTCTTCGCCTACTCCTCCGTCAACGACAGAACTTCTCGGAGTATTTTTATCGAAGTGCACACGAGTGAAAAAGTCCCTAAAACAAACGAGAAATTCTCGGATATAAAACTTCTCGTTTTCCCCAGATCAAATAATACAACATTTGTCACCCCCCTCCCGCCAATAAATAATCTTCTTCCACGAAAGAGGTTGCACAAAAAGTCTCATTTATCATAGAGAACGATGGCATATCAAAAGTTATTTTTTCACCCACTTCACGGCATCGGCAACAATGATCTGTTTTCTCGGAGGAATTTCCCAGCCCTTCTCTACATACTTGGGATCCGTCTCAAACGTACAACCCCGGTCATCCAAAACAACCGTTGCTTTCATTCCCGCCGGGAAATAATATTTCCCGAGAGAAATCCAACCTTCCATTCTCTCGCTCAGATCAACCACGACTTCCTTACTTTCTTCCCCGTAACTTACCGTGTAGTACAACTCTGCACCTTTCCCGTAGTTCTCCGTGATTCCGGTATTATCTATCGGAATATGATAAAAGAATACCTCGTACTCTCCTTCTTCTGATAATATTTGATTCCATTCCGCCTTAAGCCGCCCATTACCTGCTAATTTGGCAAAAGCATTGCGTAAAATTCCACCATAAAGCTCTGCCATGATTACCTCTCTCCACCGATTCTCCTCTAGCAACGAGATGCCTTTAAACACAATTTCATCTTTCTTGAAAAAATCAGCCAATTTTCGACGCCCCCCGACAGAATCAATCAAATGGAAACCCTCATCCGTGTTATCCACAATATACTCTCCTTCTTTCGGAAAAAACTCTCCCGGATCAATATCTGTAACGCCGATAGAAAGATCCCGTGCAACTGGACTTTCCCTAAATCTATAATCAGTCGGGTTGAAATGAAAATCGGCAGGTGCATTGTATGACAATCCCGTTGTGATCAAATGCTGGGTTGCAAATGGCTCTATCTCTTTGATTTCCTTGCATTCACCCGGACGAATCAAAAAACTTTTCACGCTTAGCCCTTTATCCGAATAAAATCCATCTTGCCCGATCAAAGATATAACACCATCCACGGAAGAAGGATTATATACTTTAAAACTCACCTTCAAGTGCGGAGCATAGACATCATCCTCCGCTCTCTCGTACCGAATATCCTTTAGTATCAACGAGGACATTCCCCGGCTATCGTACCACTCGTCAAATATCGGTCCAAGATCGACACCGGACAATTCCTCAAATCCTGATCGAAACTCCTCGAAATCACAAGTACGCCCTCTCGCTTGCCTGTAAAAATCTTCCAATGATTTTTTCGGACTATGCTTATCAAAATATTCCACCATCTCCAAATGGCTATCATCGCTAAATTCATAATCAAAACGACTATTTAACCGCATAAGAGATTCCATTACAACATTAATAGCAGGATAGACCGTAGAGGATACATAATTCGAAAACTCCCCGGCTTGTTTGGATACGTCAAACAAGCCCCCGCTCAATCCCCCGAAAAAAGAACTCGTGATATGAGGCTCCCGACGCATCTCAATCACTTGATTGTCCATATGAACGATGTTAGAAGAATAATATAATTTCTGATGAGTTATAGAAAGAAACTGAGATTCAGTCCCTCGTTCCGGGATAAAAATCATTTCCGGCTGCGAATAACTGGAACCCGCTACCCACCAGCGGGAATGTGCGGTAAAAGACACGGGTATTTCCACGAAAGCTAAACGCTCAAAAGGATATTTCCGACGGATATGTGCTTCTTCCACCCACCTCTTTGTCCGAATCAGTTGCACCTCCTTTGCCTCGTCGCCCTCTACCTTCTCCCAATCATCGTATTCCTTTATCAAATACTCGCTCTCCGGGAAATAATAAATCTCGAACTCCACGCTATCAATCGTCATTGAACGTCGCAAGTAATTTCCAATCGCGAGCGAGAGTCCCGTGTGACGTTGCGCCGGAGTGTGTGAAATCCGATCTCCCTCCCGAACAGCCTTTCCCTGCGAAATCACGGTTTGCCCCCCGGCATTGTGCACGTTCAACCTGTAATCTGTAAAATGTACTTCCCGAACAAAAGCGATTTCCAGGTTCAAAGGAGGCACCGTCACAGGATACCATAAACATTCAGGATGAAGGAACGTGAACTCCGGCGAACAATACGCCAATTGCCGCCCTGTCCGAAGTATTTTTCCCATCGAACTTTTCGTCTGATAAAAATCACTGGATGGAATATCAAGATAACAAACCCGATCATCAATCTCACCTTCGTACTCCACAAATAATCGTACGCTATCTCCCGCTACCAAGGGATACTTCACCTTTAGCACCTGACCATCCCGTTCCGAAGCAACGGCTTCCCCTTCCACATCCAATCGTTTCACACGTAAACCCGGATTCAAGAAAAACAACAAAGTTTCCAAATCTTGCCCCGTGCCGTTTTTCAACATCAAACGACTCGTTGCACGGTATCCGTCAGGTAAAACAAAATAATCGATATGATGCTCCGAAACCGTCGCATGAAGTTCTTTTGCATGGCGAGCGTATAATGCCCGATACTTCTCTCTTGTGCTTTCCGACTCCGTAAATATCCGTGAGAATCCAGCCATCAACAACAATCCTATCAAACAAGAGCATATTCCTTCCCATACACAAGCACGACCGGGTCGCCTCGCATTAGGCAAACGAGGCATACTCCATACCGATAAACAAATCAACCCAATACCTATCAACAAATATCCCATCCTGTGCGGCAGATATTCCGCCAAGCCCACGTGTCCCACATATCCAGAAAACACGTTTGGAATTACACGTCCCCAAGGATCAAACACCCCGTGTCCGATCTCCGACAAGAAGAAATAGGTCAACAACAGATACCCCAGCAGCAGAAGCAACGCCAAAAAATGAATCTTCACCACTCGCATCACGAACAAGGACAATCCCAAAACAAATACTAACGTGGGTAATGTCAATGTCAAAAGATAGAAAACATTAATCCACAAACTCAACACCCCTTGATAAAACAACGCTTGAAAAAGAGCGGCAATCAACAACACGACCACGTTCAGTACCAATATCAATCTAACGATTGCCCCAACATATCCCATTGTCCGTTCCCCGTTTCCTGCCGGATAAACATCAATAACTTCCATCGCATCACACTTTTCCCATGCACGGACAGTACTATCCCTTTCCCTAAATTATTCCCGAAAAAACAGTCCTTGTTCCGACATTTCATTTTACAAACAACAAAGGAGGAAGCAATATGCCTCCTCCTCCGGATAAAATACAACAAACCCAATTTCAATTCAACTTAGAAATATCAAAACCACTACACTTCTTCATTGCTCCTTGCAAAATTTCATATTTCTTTTTCATCAATGGGTATTCCTCTAATAATGCTTCCCGCTCTTCCATTGTCGTACCAAACACGAATTCCAACCATTGCGAAATATCAATGCTTTTATTGGGTGCTTGAATCCACCATCCTCCCCACACCGGGTCATCATCAAAACTCGTGTTACCCGGATCATAAGAGATAAATCCCATCTCATGCCAATCCACATCATCCGGGGTATAAACCACATCCCAGTCCCAATCGCTCTGCCCGTAGAATTTTTTACTCACCTCGTAAAAATCATCCGGAACAACAAAAACATTTTTGATAGCAGACAAATAATCATTCCAAAACTTAGCATTCACCTCTCCCCGTATTTTCCGAACATCACTATCCGTGTAACCACTCATCTCCGAACGTATTCCGGCAATAGCAACAAAGTTTGTACTTGCAAATCCATGGTAAGAAGGAATCTGATCCTCCATACCCAAAAAGAGAATCGAATCTGCCATAATAATAGAATAAGGGAAATAATCTTTTTTAAAACCATCCGGATAAATATCGATAAAAACATCTTTCACCATATCCAACCCCTTCTCTAGCAAAACTGCCTCTTGCGTGGGAGCTACAATCCGAATATTATTCCTCTTCCTAAAATTATACCGGTAATCCTCTACTTCCGGGTCTTTTATAATAATCGTTTGATAATCCCGATAAAACTGATAGATATAATGCTGCACCGGGTCGGAAGGATCATCTTCCAAATTATACCACCCATCCTCCACCTTAGCATGAATATCATCTTCCGTTGAACACGCGTTAAAACCGAAGAGCAACACGCATATAATCATTAATCTTACTTGTTTCATAACTTCCAGTTTTTTAATTCATTTACTTATCTCGCCGCGGACGGTTAATATTCTCTATTGGCAAATTCATCTCCCGTTCTTTTTGTGGTATTGGTAAAGTATACGCCGGATCATCTTGTTGCAACACATACTCGATATAATTACTCGGGTTCTCGGCAGAAGAGAAACGATGTTTTAACTGAGGGCGATCCCACCGCCGCAAATCAAACCACCGGAACCCCTCGAAACAGAACTCCATCCGTCGTTCATCCTTCACTAAAGCAAGTGCATCTTCCGCCGTTGTCGCCGTAACTTCATGATTCTCGGGGATTCGTTTCTCCCGAAGTGCATTCACTTCCCGAAGCGCATCTGTCGTCATACCTTTTGCCGCGTAAGCCTCTGCCCGGTTCAAATACACTTCTGCCAAACGAAAAGCATGGGGATATAAACCTTCTGACGTGGTACCATAGTATTTCATTGGCTTCTTTCCTGCATTAGCAAAAAACAACGTAGAAGTCTTCCGTATATCATTCGCGGCATACAACTTCATCAAATCCGTTGAAGGAATAAAAGATGCCCGTTGCGAAGAAGAATATTGGAAAACAGCTGAAATATTCGACGGCACCTCTCCGTAAGAAAATAAAATTTCATTATTTCCAATATTCAAAAAACGAGGAATACTATATGGCTCCGTCATATCAAACAAACTTGCTTCCGAAGACAACAACACGGAATCCGCATAAACAATCGCCCTATCATAATCCTTCCGAAAAAGCGCTATCCGGGAAGCCAACAAATAAGAAGTCGCCAAATTAGGACGAAAAATCGTTTTTTCAACCCTTGATGATTTAAAAGATGCTATTGAAGACTTTATATCCGCTTCCATCAAATCATATACCTCCTTTATAGAAGAACGAGGCAATAATTTATCTTCTATATCAATGGCGTGATTTATCGGAACACAAAAATCTTTTGCAGCCTGCTCTTTATTAATATACGGCTTCCCGTATAAATTAGCCAGCATAAAATAAGACCAAGCCCGCAAGAAATAAGCCTCACCCGCCAAATCCATTTTCTCTGCATACGTACCCTCCATATCACTCATATGATTTAGGATAATATTAGCGATCAGTATTCTATGATAAAATTCGCCCCAAGCCCTATCCTCCGATAAAGAATTATCCATTTGAATCTCCGGGTACTCCTGCCAAGTATAATAAGACCAATATTTACGAGAATCGACACTCGTCTCGTAAGGTCTTTTCGTGTTTATTATCTCCTCGGCATCATCCGTCATAACATCCAAATACTCACAAAGAACGATTTTATTATTTAAACCTTCTCCATACAAGAACTCTTTGTAGCTCTGTACAGTCTTAGGAATCATCAAATCTTGAGAATTTTCTTCTAGGAAATCGCTACACGCTCCCAGCAACATCCCCATCACGATAATATATATATACTGTATTCTCATCACGAATAAATTTAGAATGAAACATTTAACCTCAATGAATATCCCCTTTGTGGTGGAACTGTACCGGAGCCCATCGTCACCTGTTCCGGATCGCGCCCCTTCAGGTCTTTACTTTTAACCACGAAAGGATTGCTCACGTCAAAACTCAGGCTGGCAGCCGAAAGATAAAACTTGCGTAACCATTCCGAGGATATATCATAACGAAGACTCAAAGACCGACAACGAAGGAAATCTCCCGACACAACTCTCAAATCACTCTTGTTATACATATCCCAACGATTGTTAGCTATCGGGAATTTTCTCTCGTACGTGGTAAATGTCATAGCATTATCCGACAAGGCAGGAATAACCGTCTTATCACCCGGTTCACGCCAACGATGTACAAACTCACTGGACATATTCTGTTGCGGGAACGGCAATGCCTGTCCCGACTCATAGTAAAGATTGTTCAAACGAACTTTATTTCCCAAGGCAAAAGAAAAATTAGCGTTCATCGTCAACCGCTTAAATCTCACGTTAGTCGAGAAACCTCCAGACAACGTCGGTTCACGCCGTCCCGCATACACGAATGCAGCATCAAAAGCTTCCTCCTGGGTGGTAATAATCACTTCCCCGTCCTCATTCTTCTCCGATTCGCCATAGAATGTTGGCAACCCCTCATCATTCAATCCTTTGAAACGATAAGCATAAAAACTATTAATTGACCTTCCGTTACTCACCAAAGTTCCATTCACGTAATCACTCCACGTCACGGACAACTCCTCTCCAGCATTCTTCACCTTGTTATAATTCTTTGCGGTATTGAACGAAATGCCCCAGTTCCAATCCTTTCCCCGGACAGGATTCAGATTCACACTTAACTCCCATCCTTTATTATCCACATCACCATCATTTATTGCCACGTAATTCGCTCCTGTCGATGGAGCCAACGTTTTTTGTACAACTTGATCTTTACCGATCTTCTTATACACTTCGATCGTACCGGATAACCAAGAACGGAAAAAAGAAAAATCGATACCCAAATTATACGATTCCGTTTTTTCCCACTTCAAATTATTATTCGGCAACTTGTACAAAGTAGATTGATACTCTTTAGCAATGCCATCATAAGTCCCCAATTTAACAATCAGATTCGGCGTCTGATCCGGATGCACATTCCCCTGTATCCCGTAAGATGCACGTACAGCCAATTCATCCATCCACTCCGCTGACTTCAGGAATTTTTCATTGTGTAAATTCCACTTGCCCGAAGCCGACCACACCGGAAGGAATCGTACACTTTTATCCTGCCCGAACTTATTGGAACCATCCACCCGAATATTAAAATTCGCGATATAACGATCAGAATAAGAATAAGTAAATGTTCCATACCAAGATACAATATTCGTCAGGTTATCCGTGATTACATTCGGCGTATTCGTCACCATCTCTGCATATCCCTTCCATATTGCCAAATCTATATTTACAAACTTCTTTCCCCGCTCCGGCAAATATCCCCATTGTGTCGACTTTAATGCATCATACTTTGAAGATGAAATCTCACTCCCGACCATGGCTGAAACCTGATGATTCCCCCAAGCCTCGTGATAAGCAAAACTATTACGTATCGTGTAACGCGTATTTCTCGTGTCTTCCTTTATCAATTCACCACCCATCGGGATCTTACATTTTGCAGCAAAATCATCACCTACTTGCGTGGGGAGAGGCGTACCATAAGGCGTTCCCCTTTGTTGAGAAATATAGAAAGACTTCTCGCTCGCCCAATACGTCTGGTAATTATTATTGGTCGTCAACCCGATGATAGAACTAAACTTCAAACCGGGAATAATATTCCAATCAATAGAAACATCAAACCTCAAAGCTTGATTTTTCACCGTCGAGCCACTTTCCTTCAACTCGTTCAAAACATTAAAAGGAATATTCTCTGAAATACCGAATGCATTATCGTAATAAAACAACTCGCCATCCTTGTCATACACGGGTATCGCCCTTGATGTCTGTGCGGCATATTGATAAACATCGATAGAATTATGCGGTCGCTTCGTGTTCGTCAATGCCCCGCTCATATTCATCCCGACCTTAAAATTAGGCGTAAAACGGGTATTCACCTTTACCAATGCGTTAAAACGATCTAAATCCTCTTTTTTATTCACACCTTGGTCATTCGCGTAACCGACAGAAAAATAATAATCCGTGTTATCCGATGCTCCGGACACGGCTACCGAATGCTGGTGACTGATAGAAGCGCGAAATAACAAATCATACCAATCCGTATTCAATTCCTTCAAATCCTTCACTTTATAACGGAACTCATCATACGAGAGTACACCATTCCACAAATCCATCAAAGCACCCTCGTACCCCATGTTTGTTGGTTGATACGAGGAAAATTGTAATCCTTTTTTATGCATCTCTTCCGACAACTCGATCCGTTCCTCCGAATCCATCAAACGCATCACCTTATAGGAAGGAGGCGTCATCACCGAAATTCCGGCAGCATAATTAATCCTGGGCTTTCCGGACTTTCCTCTCTTCGTGGTCACCACGATCACACCATTTGCCGCCTTCACCCCGTAAATAGCAGTGGCACTAGCATCTTTCAAAATATCAACCCGTTCGATATCATTCGGGTTCAAACTGGAAATGGCATTCCCTATCAAATTCACTCGATCCATACTATTCAACTCCTCCGTGGAAAGTTGCACCGGCTCATCCAAAATTATCCCATCCACCACCCACACGGGTTCCCGGTTCCCGGTGATAGAAGACGAACCCCGAATCCTGATTTTCGGAGCAGCCCCCGGGGTTGATGTTTGATTCAAAACAGCCACCCCTGCCAAACGCCCTTGTAACATCTGATCAATAGAAATAGCACTTCCCCCGACCAAATCTTCTCCTTTAATTGATACAATAGAACTGGATAATTTTCGTTTATCAATCTGCTGGTAACCGGTCACCACCACTTCATCCATCTGTTCCACCGACTCCTTCAACACAACTTTCATAAACGAAGTATCCGCCTGCACCTCTTTACTTTCCATCCCTACAAAAGAAAATACCAAAATAATATCTCTATCGGCAGGTACATCCAATTTAAAGTTTCCCTCCACATCAGTTACGGTACCCATACCCGTACCTTTAATCACGATACTGACTCCCGGTAATTTTAATCCATCTTCGTCGATGACCACACCATGCACCTTTTTCTTGGGAGTCTTGTCATCCATTGCCGTTTTCGGACGAGCCGCAACCAACACGTACCCTTCTGTCACCTCAAATCGATAAGGCAAATGTTCGAATATTTTTTCCAACGCCTCTTCCAGTGATACCTGATCCAGTTCTACACTAACCCGTTGCCGAACATCGACCTCCTGGCTATTATACATGAAATAAAAACCGGTCTGAGCCTTAATTTCCCGAAACACTTCCTTCAAAGTCTGATCCGAAAATTTGGCACTCACCACTTGTTGCGCCACACTCTCCGCGGAAAGGTGCAAAACAAAAATAAACATCAATAAACACGTTAACCTCATAATCTTCATGAATTTATTTGCACATTTTCCCCGTGCAAATTCATACCACTTACTTCTTTTTTTCATAATTTTGTTTTTTACATTAAAATCAATTCCTGTTTAGCCGACAGGAGTTTGCAGAGAGGGATGCGGAAACATTCCTCTCTTTCTATTTTTTAGATATCACAATTACATCCCCTTTTGTTTCAAAATACACGCCCGAAAGTTTTTCAATCATCTTTAAAACAATATCCAACGAACGGTGGCGATCGGCAGCTCCCGTGAACATTATATCCTGCAACACCGGGTCTGTATAGACAAACGTCACATCATACCAACGTCCCAATTGCTCCGTGATCTGCCGCAAAGTCATATTTTCAAATTCAAATATTCCCGAAATCCATGCTATACACATATTGGCATCGACTTTCTTCACATGTATACCATTTATCCCGGATAAGGACTGTTCTCCCGGAACTAACGTTAAAGAATCCCTGCCGGCAGTTACTTGAACGCTCCCGTCAACCAAAGTCGTCACTACATCCCTCTGCCCGGCATAAGCCATGATATTAAATTTAGTCCCCAACACCGTGATTCGGGAATCCCCACACGCCACCCGGAAAGGATGAACCTCATCCCTTGCAACTTCAAAATATGCCTCGCCCTTCAATCGCACATCCCTGGAACTCCCGACCATTGAAACGGGATAAGTCAATTCCGAGTCCGAATTAAGCCAAATTCTTGTTCCATCCGACAAACACAAATAATATTCTCCCCCTCGAGGCACTCGTATCGTATTGAACACCGTTTCAACCTCCCCGCCTGCCACTAAATAACGAATACCCCCTTCTTCTCCTTTTTCTATAACCACTCCATTCACCTCGGTCAACGACATCACCGAATCCGCCGATAAAGGAATAGTCCTTCCATCCGATAATTGCAACACAGCCTTTGACGAACCGGGTTCAACAATATTTGGCACATTATCCCCACCAAAATATTTATACCCCGTGTATGAAAATACGGACACCAATAACAAAAATGAAGCCACATAGGGGAAATAACGCGTAAAACGACTTTTTCTTCCCATCCCTACATATCTTATTCTCCGGGTCAATCGGCTCCAAGCCCTACGCTCATCCATTGCATCATAAAACCCCACGCGCCTCGCTAACCTATACCGCTCTAAATAAGTAGTAAAAAGCACCCGATGCCGTTCGCTCTCCTTTAGCCACAGATCCAATTCCGTGGCATCCGATGCTGTCAACTCATCTCTACAATATAAAATAACAAACTCGATAATTCTTTTTTCATCCATAAAATGCCATCTTTTACTACCTAAAGCCCAAAGAGGCAAAAATGGGTGAACGAAAAAGCAAAAAAAATAAATAATTTTACCGCAGCATTACCAAAACAATGATATGCAACGAACTACGCAACTGCTTCATTGCCCTGGCAAGGTGAGTTTTCACCGTATTTACGGATAAGCCAAGCAACTCTGCCGCCTCTTTATATTTCATATCCTTCAATACAATCGCTTCAAACACTTTCCGGCACTGTTCCGGCAGCTTCTCGATCTCCGCGTACAACCTTTCCCGTTCCTCCTCCATCTCGACGGAAGTATATTTATCTTCAAGCAAATCCTCATAATTCTCGATACCATCAAAATGATACCTTCTTCTGCTTTTTATCAATTTGATACAATTATGCTGCACGGAAGAAAACAAATAAGCACGCAAAGACCCCTGGAACTCCGTTTTTCCCCGTCGTTCCCAAAACTTCACGAAAAGTTCCTGAATCAAATCCTCTGCCTCTTCATAGGAATCTATAAAATTCAAGGCAAACACACATAAAGGCTTATAATACAAAACGAATAATCCCTCTAACCCGGCTTCATCACCTTGATTAATTTTCACTAATATTTCCTTTTCGTCCAGGATTGCCATACACTAATAGATTCTATACAACCGCCAAAAAACAAAAATAGACAAAATAGTTTTACCTAACAAGAAGAACACGGAATTAGCCTCAACTGATTTCAACCAAAACAAAAAAAGAGTGCATCCCGTAAGATGCACCCTTTCTATCAATAACAACAATCTTAAATATTATAAAACGTAGTGAAAGCTTTAATCACGTAAGCGTTATCCATCACCCCGCCCGTTTCGCGAACGGAATGCATCGCCCACATCGGGTTGCCGATATCCACCCCCCGCATCTCCATCTGGGAAAGCAAAATATTTCCCAAGGTTGAACCGCCAGCCATATCCGAATGGTTGACAAACTTCTGGCACGGGACACCCGCCATTTTACAGATCGTTTCAAACACGGCAGCGGAATCGCCGTCCGTAACATATTTTTGGTTCGCATTGAACTTAATCACCGGACCGCCATTCATCACCGGATGATTCGTCGGGTCATGCTTCTCCACGTAATTCGGGTGCAAAGCGTGAGCCATATCCGCCGAAATCATAAAGGAATTATGAATAGCCCGGTACAAATCCTCCGGTTTGCCACCCAGCCCGAACACGATACGCTCCACGATTGTACGCAAGATCGGAGAACCGGCACCTTGTTTTGTTCCGCTTCCCACCTCCTCGTTATCGAAAATAGCAAGCACTTTCGTTTTCCGGCACTTCTCCGATTTCACGAATGCCTTCAACCCGGCAAATGCCATAGCCAAATCATCCAATTTCCCGGTAGAAATAAACTCCTCGTTCACCCCGAGCAGGCAACCTTTCTCGAACTCGTACAAGGTCAGGTCGAAATCAAGAATATCCTCCTTGTTCACGCCCATTTCCTCGGCAATCAAATTCAACAAGAAATCATCCTTCTCGAAAGTCTCGTTGATCATAGCGATCACCGGCAACATATCCTTTTGCTTGCTTAACGGATTCCCCTGATCGTTCACGGCACGGTTAAAATGAATCGCGATATGTGGAATTACCATCAACGGGCGTTTGAAATTCACGAATTGCGTAGCGGGCTTCAACGGGTTCAAACTCTTTAGCATCACGCGTCCTGCCATAGACAAGGGACGGTCGAACCACGTGTACATGATGGGACCGCCATACACCTCCGTGTTCAACTTCAGATACTGTCCGGCGACAGGCATCTCCGCATTCGGCTTGATCCGGAATGTCGGCGAATCACTATGGGCACAAATAATCTTGAACCCGTCTTCAGCGATTTCCCCGCTTCCGATCTCGAAAGCGAAAAGCGAAGAGTGATTCTTCGTCACGAAATACTTGCCCCCTTTTTCAATTTGCCAGGCTTCCCCGGAAAACAGTTGTTTGAAACCATGATCCAACAACTCTTTCTTGGCATTCGCCACGGCATGAAAGTTCGTCGGACTCTCGTGTATAAACTCAATCAGTTCTTTTGCTAATTGTTTTTCCATTATATCTTGATTTATTACTTCATTTCTTTGTGCCCCAAGATAATCATTTTTTACCTCAATCTCGGCATCACAACCCAAAAAAGTACGATTCCCCCGTTTAATTTCCTCGTGTATCCGCTTACTGAACATGATAAAAGGCGGGCTCAATATATTTTCCTTGTTGTACACAACCTCTCTCCCGGTTTCCATGTTCACGACAAGCCCCCCGGTAGCTTCCACCAATGCCTGACCTGAAGCCACATCCCATTCCGAGCATTTCCCGAACTTCGGGCAAATATCCACCTTTCCCTCCGCCACCAAACAATGCTTTGAAGAAGCCCCCAGCGGCATTAACTCCACATCGTACCCCGCCTCTTTCAAGTGATCGATATATTGCATCTCTCCTTCTGTCAGATGGAAACGGCTCACGGCAACCCTCAATCGAGGCGGTACTTCCATGGATGACAACAACTTGCTCTTCTGCTCTTTTCGTACGACCCCTCGTTCCCCATCCGCGAAAGCCCACAATATCTCTTCATCACAAATATTATTGATCATTCCGAACACGGGATGCCCATCCTCCACCAAAGCGATATTGATACAAAAACGCCCGTTCCGAAAAATAAACTCCTTCGTTCCATCCAGCGGGTCGACAAGCCACACGTACTTCCATCCTTTGCGCTCCTCGTAAGAAGGCAATGACGCTTCCTCACTAATCACGGGGATATCCGGATAAAGCTTTTTCAGCCCCTGCACAATGTATTCACTCGATGCCTTATCCGCTTCCGTGACCGGAGTCATGTCACTTTTCGTCTCGACCTGAAAATTTCTTTTTTTATATATCTCCATCACTAAAAATCCCGCTCCACGAATAATATCCTGAATATCTGATACTTTTACCCAATCAATCATATTAATTTTTATACTTAAATCTATTTGATAAACATACGAATAATATTCGTTCGATGTACCATCCAATAACAACTAATTAACAATTAATGAATAGTATTCACATGACACAAAAATACATGACATTATCATACAACATGTTACACTAAAAACGATCTTATAACACGCCATTTAGTTCCAAACAAAACGGAAATCATTAACCTACATTAACCCTAAAAACAGCTTTTATTAACACTAAACATTCGTCAGATTCAAGAATAGCCTCTATCTTTGCACCGTCTTTAAGAGATTGAAGATTTTTCATAAGTTTGTATGGTTTAGGTTAGTAGTTAGTAATGTAATCTTAAGAGTCGACATTCCCCGTCGGCTCTTTTGTATTTACAGCCGCAAGGTAAGAATAAATTACGAGAAACAAAAATTAACAATCATGGAAGGAATCATCGAAATTGAAGGAATGGAATTTTTCGCGTACCACGGATGTTATGAAACCGAACGAATCGTGGGAAACAAATTCATGGTATACGCCCGCATCCAAACGGATTGCAGCAAAGCCGCCCAAAGCGACGACATCAACGACGCCCTCAGTTACCTGACCGCGTACGAGATCATCGCCCGGGAAATGATGATCAAATCACACTTACTGGAACACGTGGCACAAAGAATGATCGACGCCCTTTACCAGGCATTCCCTCAAATCACGCACGTAACTATAAAAGTATCAAAGCTCAATCCTCCCCTAGGTGGTAAGATTGCGGCAACGAGTGTTACTTTATCAAAATAAATTACAGCAAGGTATTGTAAAATTCAAAACTTCACCTTATCTTTGCACTGCAAAATCGCAACAGGGTCGGTTGGCCGAGCGGTTAGGCAGCGGTCTGCAAAACCGCGTACAGCAGTTCAAATCTGCTACCGACCTCAGAAAATCAGTCACTTTGAAAGTGGCTGATTTTTGTTTCCTCTAAAATTATCCTTCCAATCCTACCTACTCGGGGATGTTTTAGTTTAAAAACCGAACCAAACCCATCCGTTTTTCGTTTATTCCTACACGAACAATCTAACAAAAGGAATCATGAAAAGAAGAAAAAACAACGTGTGGACAATTGTAGGAATCATCATTGCCATCGTATTACTGATCTATTGGCTGCTTGCGGCAACCGTACTGGAAGAAGATGAAAATGTCGTCCCCATACTGGACGGAACAGAGCAGGTGATCCCGTAGGAACACCTGCTCACATTCATTGTCTTCTCTGCTCAAGAATTACATTTTTTTCTAAAATTTTTCAAACAAAAGAACTCTTATCTTAAGAGTTAGAATTTACCGTCAATGTAAAATTAATAGAAACGGTTCCAGCTTTATTACTTACACGTATCGTGTATGTTCCACTATCTCCAGACTTTATATCCAATATCGTTAGTTGAAAACGATCTCCATTTGTCGTCATTTGATAGTTACTTGAAACGCCCAGAGGCTTTCCATCCTTAAATACTTCAATCCGAGCATCAGGATCATTACCTGACGAAAATGTAATTTCCATCTTAGCGGATTGGCCTTCGTCCGCATTGATTGTACGACTAGAAGGACTCCAAGTTTTTATTTGGGGAGGATTGATGAATTCATAACCCACCGAAACAAATTTGTTAGACAAAATGTTAACGTCTTGGTTTACAAATCCAGTAAGAGCCAAAAATACAAAAACAGCAAACAACAGCTTTTTCATAATTTACAATTTTAAAATTTTACAATCTATTAACTAAAAAAACTCACAATCTTACCCACTTCACCGCATCTGCCACAAGTTCTTGCGACCTACTATTCTCACCACCAATATTTCCCCGATCCTTGTCACTTAACGTAACCTTTGCACTTTCGCCAGTAAATTCAAACACGCCCAAAGACACCCAACCGACCTCCTTCCCTTGTACGGGAATGACCACTTCATGCTCCTCACGCCCGTCAAAAACAGTATAATAAAACTCTTGAACCGGATCATAATTCACACTATATGGCTTCACGTGATAAAAAAACACCTCGTACTCTCCCGCTTGCGGCAATTGTGTACTCCACTCCACCTTTTGCTGTCCGCTACCGGCTCTTTTATAGAAAGCACTTCGTACCGGGAAACCATAACAATGTTGATCAATAATAGGTACCCATGAATCAACAGGCTTGACCCTATTATAATATTTTGAGCCACGCCCCCCCCTACCAAACAAAAACAACAAATCAAATCCCTTTGCCTTTAACACTTTAAACCCCGGATCATCATTATCAACGATAATCTCGTCAAGTAATTTCTCGGATTGATAAAACATAGAAGAATCCACTTTATTAACACCCGTTGCCGTGTCCACTCTCGCAATATCACTACATTCCAACTTTAAATCAACAGTGATAGGAAGATTTTGAGCCAAAAGGGTTGACAAGGAGAAAAATAGACTATTCTTAAAATAAGCTTGCGTCCGAGCTTTGATTTCCCTTCCCTCGTGAGGCGGAATGATCCATACCTGTCCGTCATCAGCTTTTACTAATCCTTGCACATTTCCTCGATTAAACACTTTAAAATGGTAAACGATGTCAGTAGGTTCTGCTATCAAAATTCCACCAGTTGGAAACTCTCCTATACGTATCGCCCATGCATCCCGAATATCCAATGCCGGCAAACAATCCACCTCGTACCAGTACTTGATCAACGAATCAAGCCTAACCCCTAGTGCATCATACATCTTAGAGCAACACTCCTCCAAGGACATCTCTTTAAATAAATTACCTGCGATAGAATCAAAATAAAACTTCGGAAAGGCTTCCTTATCTATATGCAATAGCATATACGTGTACAATTCATCGCTTTTCATCCGGATAATATTCCGAAGCTCATCCGACGAAAGAGCCGAATCGTATAAAGCATCTTTTAGGCTATGTCCATTCAAGTACTCCACCAGTTGCACATCATCAAGTGTATAAGTCAATCCATCACTCGCTCGTGCCATATTTACCAGCACACTATGCAACACCGGGCAATCATCCGAAGCAATAAATGTAGTTTTACCATAAAGCACAGGGGTAATATCACAACTCCCCTGCCACAACAAATTTTCAATATCTTTATTCAATTCATTTTCAACATCTTCATCTCTATTCTCAGATTCAGAAATAGAAAATTTATAACCTTTCATCGAATACAACTTTTCCGGTACAAACACCATTCCCCCCTGTTCCCGTTCTCCACTCAATCGCGTTAAACTCGAGAAACAATGAAAATCACAAGGGACCTCCAACAAGGTCAACGAACGATACGGGTAATGACGTCTCGGATCAAACCCTCTTTTAGCGTACTGAATGTTAATAAGTTCACTCATGTTTTGCATCCAATTATCCTCTGACCTTATTGCCTCCCACTCTTCGACCGTAAGATCAGTGACCATCCTATACATTCCCTCTCTATATTCATGATCGTGCTTGTTTCCCGCTAATATTTCAAACATTTTCTCCTCCGGAAGATCATATTTATCCAAAAGATACTCGTGACCGGGTAAATAATACACTTCCACGCGGGTCGTATCATCCGGGATTTGCGTGAATATCGTCATTTCCCTCTTCTTGTATTCCCCGATACACAGACTGATCCCCGGCATATCGTGCGAAACGACGAAAGTAGTCACCCCCTCCTTCTCCCGGGTCACCTCTCCCTGCGAAACAGCCACCAGCCGGGAATCATGCTCCACTCGCAAGGCGTAACGGGTAAAATTTACCCCTCTACATCCCGACTGACTATACGGGGGCAAGCACACGGGATACCAAATACACTCCGGCGTAAGCAATTTATACCCTCTCTCGCAAAATGCAGGCTTGTAGCCGTAATGATATATTCCGTTCCGGTTCACCTCCGGAGTGCCATACCGGGCTGCGGGAACATCCAAAAAACACACAGAATTATCAATCTGCCCCTCGTATTCAATCTCCACCGAGCACCTCTCTCCCGGCTCCAGTTCTTTACCCGGCAGCAAAACCTGGCATTCCCGACGGCAAGAAACCGCCCTCCCATCCACCTCGAAAGACTTGACCTCAAGCCCCGGGTTCAAATACACGATCAAGGGTACACGCATCTTGTTCACGTTCTCGATCTCCATCCGACTCTTTACCGATATACCGCCATTCTTCAGCTCCCTCACGTGCAAATCGTTTTTGCAAACCTTTGCCATAGCTTCCCCCGCGTATTTATCATAAATCACCTTGTAACGTTCCCTGTCACTCCTTCCCATTTCCCGTTGTCCCCAATATTCCCCCAGCAAACCGCCCGCCACCACGAACAAACCTACCGCCACACTCGTGCATCTCCCCGTCACGTGCAAACTATTAGGAATCCGCCGGAAAGGGATAACCGACAATACCAAGAAACCCACCCCCATCAGCAGCGTCCCTCCTCTCTGCAACAAGTAACTCCCAAGATTCACGTGTCCTGTGAAATCCGAAAACATATTAGGCACATGGCGGGCACTAGGATCGAACGCCCCATTCCAAAGATCGGCACCCCACAAAATCATTCCTCCTAGAAATACAAGTAATATCATGATACCTAACCCTTGATTACGCACAAAACGGGTCAACAGGTAAGAAAAACCAAGAAAGTAAATCAACGAGGGAAAGGTAAGCGTGAGCCAATAGAAAAAATAATACCCCACCTCAAAAGAGTGGGGAAACAGGACGACATTAAAAATAATAGATACGGCAAACGCCAGCACGTTCAACAAAGTAACTATCAACAACCTCCCCAAAAACCTCCCGACTACTATTTCATGATTACTTTGTGACCGAGTATACAATGCATCCCTCGTGCTTAACCTAAATTCCCTAGAATCATTCACGGCAAAACACACCACCAAAAGCAATTGTATAAAATTAAAATAACAAGCACTTTTAAAAGGTATCGACGACGCCAAAGCCTGAGAAGGCCAATCCAAATAAAATCGAAATAACTCGTTTATTGAAATTCCACCACCTTTGGATAAAAAAGTAAACTGGTAAATAATTAATCCAAGAAGCGCCAAGAGTGCAAATATACGAAATAGGATACTCCGTCGCGAACATTTAAACTCGTAAAGAGATTCTATAAAAACATTACTTGTATTCATAACGCCGAACATTTTTTGTGAAATTACAAAAAAAACTCGTTACAAATACAAGATAATAACAAAAAAAAATACAACCCTCTCCCTTAACGGGACAGAATCGCTATTTCGGAATACTCGTGTTTATCTTTTTCAGAAGAATCGAATCCAGGGAAATCCTTCCCGCACCCGTAAAAAACAAGAAAATATAGACACCCAGGTACAACAAGGGCAACTCCTTCACCTGAAACGGATCGTTACCATGCACGATTAGGATCACCACCAGCATCGAAAAGATTAACGGGATCGTCGCCAGACGGGTAAATGCCCCCACGATCAGGAAAATGGAACACCCCACCTCGGCACAAATAATCATCACCAGGGAAAGCGTACCGCCCAACCCGATCGGATCTGGGAACGTCGAAGACAATTCCGAAAACGAAGTCAACTTGGCAAGTCCATGAGTCAACATGGTAATTCCCACCAACACGCGCAAGAAAAGCAATCCCAAACTCAAAAACCTTTGGTTGGGAGATATAACCGACGAAATCACTTTTTTCATAACAACATTTTTAAAGATTAAAACTGTTATTAATAACGAACACTCTTTTAAGAATGTTTCAATTTCTACACGCCTATTGTAAAGATAGTGTTTTAAAAAATAAATCGTAGCTTCGCGGAAAATAATTATCGAGTTATGAGTATTGTTATCGGTTTAATGGTCAGCGGAATCATCCTGGGATACCTCTTCCGGGAGAGGAATTTGAAGATCGTACACAAATTGATCAACTACGCTATTTTTTTATTACTTTTCTTGCTGGGAATAACAGTCGGTGCCAACGGGGACATCATGAACAACCTGGCCGCCATCGGTTACGACGCCTTGCTCATCACCCTCGCCGCCGTCACCGGAAGTGTTCTTTGCGCGTGGGGGATATACCGTTTTTTCTTCGTACCATCCAAATAACATTCCCTCCCATGAAAGGCAGTATCATCATCGTTTCGTTCTTCGTCGCCGGGGTATTACTGGGTCGCTTCGTCGACATCCCCGCCATATTAACGGCAGAAGCCCCCACGCTTTACGCCCTGTATATACTGATGTTCCTTGTCGGTATCAGCATCGGGAGTGACAAAAAAGCCCTGCAAGCCCTGAAACGACAAAACCTGAAAATCGTGCTCGTCCCCCTGGCTACCGTCGTCGGCACGCTCGTCGGTTCCGCCTTGGTCAGTTTCCTGCTAAGCGGCAGAAGCATCACGGATTGCCTTGCCGTGGGATCAGGCTTCGGCTACTACTCCCTTTCCTCCATATTCATTACCCAGTACAAGGGAGCCGAATTGGGCACTATCGCCCTCGTCTCGAACATCATGCGGGAACTACTCGCCCTACTTGCCGCCCCCCTCCTTGTCCGCTATTTCGGGAAATTAGCCCCCATCTCCGTGGGAGGCGCCACAACTGCCGACACCACATTACCCATCATCACCAAATTCTGTGGCAAAGAATTCGTGGTTATCTCCATCGTCCACGGCATCACCGTCGACCTAAGCGTCCCCTTCCTGGTAACCTTTTTCTGCACGATATAAAAACACCATCACGTTAAATTTAAAAGACAAAAGTTTGTAAGATAATTTTATTCTTTATATTTGTAAAACTTAAACACGTGCTATGGGACAGGCGGAAACCATATTATCTCTATTTAAACAAAATGAAGAAGAGGCTTTCAAGCTGCTTTTTGATACTTATCATGATACATTGTTGCTGTTCGCCAATCAAATGATCGATGATCCGGAAGCGGCAAAAGATGTCGTTCAAAATTGTTTTGTCGACTTTTGGGTACACCGCCGTTTTGCTAATCTTCCCAACGGATTAGAACAATACATTTTCCAATCCGTGAAACACGCTACCCTCAACCATCTGCGGGGAGAAAAAAGAAGGAGAAAATACTATATTGCCGCCGAGAAAAACGAACGAGAAAATTTGAATGCCAGTGAAATCGAATGGAACGACGAAGTTTTATACAAGGCGCTTAATGAACTGCCGGAAGAACGAAGAAAAATATTCCTCATGATCTGCCTGGAGGGCATGAAATACCAAGAAGTAGCGGAAAAACTACACATAAGCATCAACACCGTCAAAAAACAAATGGGACGTTCCTTCAAATTCCTGCGGGAAAAATTACAAAAAAACATCTTTATCACGCTATTCCAGCTTTGGACAAAATGCTAGAAAAAAATAAAAAAATAATCTTTCCCTGTCACACAAAATCAAAGTACCGGTGCTATCTCCATAAAAAGCACCAAATATGGAGAATCAAAATAACGAGCACACGGATCCTTGGGATATGACAGAAAACATCTATGAAATATTAGCCAACGACCTGTCCGGGGAACCGTTATCAACCGAAGAAGCCCGATTATTCGAGGCATGGAAACAAGCCCATCCGGCAAATCAAGCGATATACCGGCAATTCCGTTCGCTCATGGAGAGGAACTCAGGCATCCTGCGGGGTACCGATCGAAAAATCCTTTTTGAACGAATACAACAAAAAATCAAAAAACAAGAAACAAAACGACAAAAACAAAAACATCTCGCTTGGTTATCCGCGGCAGCAAGTATCCTCATCATACTGGGAATGTTCTACTATTTCAGTGACAACCGCCACCCCGAAATAAAAACTCCCGCACCCGTTGCCCAACAAATAAAACCGGGAGAATCCAAAGCCCTGTTGCAACTAGCCACGGGAGAAGTTATACCACTAAACGCCCGTCAACGGGAATACATCATGGTTGACAGCTCCCTCGAGATCAAAAACAAAGCCCACACCTTGATCTACGACACGAAGGACCCCGCAACCAAGGACATCACGTACAACACCCTCTCCGTCCCCCTGGGAGCCGAATACAAAGTGATCCTGTCTGACGGGACAAAAGTACACCTGAACTCCGGATCGGGACTCCATTATCCCACCGGCTTCACGGGAGAAAACAGAGAAGTATGTCTTATCGGGGAAGCCTACTTCGAGGTTGCCAAAGATTCTCTTCATCCTTTCATCGTGAAAACGGGACAGATGTCCATCCGCGTACTGGGGACCTCATTCAACGTGAAAGCCTACCCGGCACAGGAACAGACGGCAGCCACGCTGGAGGAAGGAAAAATACAAGTCACCTGCCAGGGCAAAAACTATAATATCACCCCCGGCAGCCAAATCACCTACAACACGACAGATCAAAAAATCGAAATAAAAGAAGTAGACACGGAACTCTACACGTCATGGAAATCAGGGTACTACAAATTCGAACAAATGTCCTTGCAAGAGATCATGTCCACGCTGGCATTATGGTATGATTTGAATATATTCTACCAGAACCCGGAAACAAAAAATATTCTCTTCACCGGTCGCCTGAAAAGATACGAGAATGTAGAAAACCTCTTGAAAAAATTTGAACAAACCAATGAAGTCGAATTCATTATTAAAGAAAGGAGTGTAACGATAAAGAAGAAATAAAAAAATTGGGAATCCGTCAATTCCCAATCTCCAAGTTAAATTACACTTATAGCCTTGCAAGTAATAGGTGTAACATGTATAACTATTCAATTACAAATTTATGGAAAAAAAACGAATGGGAACGAAAACCATACCTTGGATTTCGTTGCGTAAAATGTTAATCTTTATGAAATTCGCATGGATCATTTTATGTTGTACATTTATGACAGTACAAGCAAACGTCTTCTCTCAACGAGCGGTAATCAACGCGAATATGCAGAATGTATCCTTGACCGCCGTATTCAAAGAACTCGGGAAACAGGCAAAATGTGATTTTTTGTACAATCACAACCTCATCAAAAGCAAGGGTACAGTCAACCTCGTTGCCAAAAACAAAGAACTCAAACAGATACTGGACGAACTCCTACCCGGATTCGGTCTGGAATACCAGTGGGATGATAACGTGGTAATCATTCGCGAAAAACCCACCGAACCGGAAGGTAAGAAAGAAATCCGCATCGTGGGAAAAGTAACGGATCAGCAAAAGCAGCCTCTGGCAGGCGTGACTGTTCGCCTGAAATCCGGTCAAATGGGCACCTCTACCGACATCAACGGGTGGTATCAGATCGTACTTCCGAAACTGGATTCTATCACCCTAGTCTACTCCTTCATCGGAATGGAAACCCGGGAAATCAAATACACGGGCAAAGACACCATAAACGTAGTGATGAAAGAATCATCGGCAATGCTGGACGAAGTCATCGTGAACACCGGTTACCAGCAAATCGACCTTCGCAAGACCACCAGTGCCATACAATCCATCAAAGCCTCGGACATCGTTGTCGCTGGATTGCAATCCATCGACCAGATGCTGGAAGGCTACATTCCCGGCATGACCTTCATGCAAAACTCCGGTCAGATCGGGGCTACCCCCCGCATCCGCATTCGGGGAACGTCCACCGTGCTCGGTTCCCAGGAACCCGTGTGGGTCATCGACGGTATCGTACAGGAGAACCCCGTGGATGTCGATCCGGAACAGATCAATGACCTGGACTTCGTCAATTTGGTCGGCAATGCCATATCCGGGCTCAACCCGGAAGACATCGAACAAATCGACGTATTGAAAGACGCCTCGGCAACCGCACTTTACGGGGCACGTGCCGCCAACGGGGTAATCGTAATCACGACCAAAAAAGGCAAACCCGGACCGCCCACCATCTCGTACTCCTTATCGGGAAGCTTCATGCGCCGCCCGCACTACGGGGACAACAGCGTGAATATGATGAACTCCCGCGAGAGAATCGCTTATTCCCGGGAACTCATCGAAAAGAGGGCTCCTTTCGGGGATTTGCAGACTTGGATGGGATACGAGAAACCCCTCCGGGACTATTGGGAAAACAAAATATCCTTCGAGGAAATGCAGAAAGAAGTCGGGTACTACGAGTCCGTGAACACAGACTGGTTTGACCTGCTCATGCGCAACTCCTTCACGCACAAACATACACTAAGCATTTCCGGGGGAAGTAGCAGTCTGAGATACTACGCCTCTGTCGGTTTCAGCGACGCCAGCGGAAGCATAAAAGGCGAAAACAACAAAAGCTACACGGCAAACATCAACCTGACGGCAAACTACAACAAATTCACCTTCCGCATGGGAATCACCGCTGACGCCAGTAAACGGAAATACACACCGGGGGACGTCGGCGTCACCACGTACGCTTACAACACCACACGGGCACTCCCCGTCTACAACGAGAATGACGAATTATGGTACTACCAGCGTTACACGTCAAACAACCAACCCGTCGACTTCAATATCCTCGAGGACGTCGCCAACACCTCACAGGACATCCGGGCAACGGGCATGACCATCCGGGCAACGGTAGACTACAAAATCCTCGATCCGTTGAAAGCCTCTGTCACCGGTTCGTACTCCACGGCAAACACCACCCAGGAAACCTGGCACGGCGAGAAATCATTCTACGCCAAATCCCTGCAAATCCAAAATGTACTGCCATTCGGGGGAGAACTCATTTACCAGAATTCCGAAAAATACTCCTACGTCGTACGGACACAACTGGATTTCAATAAATTCATCGACTCCGAACAAATTCACCTGATCTCCGCTTCCGCCGGGGGAGAAATATCTTCCACCCAATACTACGGGCTCAATCAAACCTACCGGGGCTACCTGCGGGAAAGGGGGAAAAAGATGGCAGAAATCACCGATTGGAGCCAATACGAAGATTTCATGAAATGGAGAGGCAAGACCTCGGCTGCAATGGGCGAATGGGCAGATAAACTGACCAACGTCGCTTCCTTCTACGGCACAATCTCTTATAGCTACAAAAATATGTATTCCCTGAATACCAACATCCGGATAGACGCCTCCAACCGTTTCGGTTCGCGGGCAAACGAGAAACTGGCACCCATCTGGTCGGTATCCGGACGCTGGAACATCAAAGAAAGTATCCTGTCAAAAGCCAATTGGATCAATACCCTAGACTTAAGAGCTTCTTTCGGCTACCAGGGAAATATGCTGGACAACGCCTCGGCAAAACTCGTGATCCGCAAAGAAGGCATACAAGACACATGGAAAGAATACTACTCTACCGTGCAAAACTACCCGAACCCGGATCTGAAATGGGAAAAGACAGCTTCCTACAACGCCTCGCTCGACTTCTCCTTCTTCAAAAATTTTCTCCGGGGCTCCGTGTCCTATTTTTACAAGAGGACACAAGACGCCTTCTTGACGAAAAACGTATCCAAAATCAACGGGCTGAACACTTGGACAGTAAACCAGGGAGTCATCACCAACCAAGGAATCGAAGTATCCATGAACTTCACCCCCATAGACACCCGGAGCGTCAACATCAACGGGTTCCGCTGGACGTTCAACCCCAACATCGGGCAAGTCATCAACCAACTGGTAAACCGGCGGTCACGCAAGGACAGATCCTTTGAACAAACCGTCACTTACGATATGTACCTCAATGGCTCGGCAGACATCGCCGGTCGCCCGCTCAACTCCTTCTTCTCGTACCAATACATCGGGCTGGAGCCAGGAAACGGGTTGCCCACATTCTTCGGTTCCGACCAAACCACTTACATCGACGGCAAAAAAACCGACCTCATGGAAAGATACAACAAAATGAGCGACCGCCAAGACGTGTGGCAGGAAGTCATGGTCTACTCCGGAAGCCGGGTACCCGACATCCAGGGAGGAATCCAGAACACGTTTGCCTGGCGACGTTTCACCATGGCTATCAACGTGGCTTACAGCTTCGGTGCTAAAATACGCTTGTTAAAAATGTATTCCAACGTATCTTCCAACTATGGCACGATCGCTCCCCGACCGACTGAAAATGTACGCCGGGAATTTCTGAAACGCTGGCAAGTCCCCGGCGACGAACTACGCACGGACATCCCGGGAGTCGTTTCCGGACCCGAATTCGTGAACACGCTTCACGACAAAGTATGGTGGAACAACTACAACGCCAAAAACGAAGCGGGAGTTTCTTACAGCTTTGCGTCAGACTTGTGGCAAATGTACGACAACTCGGATCTGAGAGTCGTGAACGGCAATTACGTCAAAATCCAGTCACTGTCATTACGCTACAACCTATCCGACAACCTGTGTAACAAACTGAGTTTAAAATCCTGTTACGTGAGCTTCTCGGCGACCAACCTGCATACCTTCTGCAGCAAAAAACTCAAGGGGCAAGATCCCGCTACACAAAATGGTTCGGCACCGCAAATCAATATGTCCTTGCGCCCGACCTATTCTTTCAACCTGAATATTTCATTTTAAATAAACGATCTATGAAAACAGGAATACTTTACATATCGGTCATCATCGTGCTGGCACTAACCTCCTGCCACGATTTTCTTACCAAATACCCGAAAGACACCGTGTACCCCACCAGCACCGACGACTTCAATGAACTCCTCATCGGTGACGGCTACCTCTCCGGTCCTACCAGATGGGACATCGGCAAATGGCTCAATCTCATGGACGACGACGTGGAATACACCCGCACCGTGACTGCCGTCATGAGTTCCATGCAGCAGTACCTGAAATTCTACAACTGGGAAGCGAACCCGGACTCTGAGGACACGTGGAGCGACCTGTATAAACACATCTTGTGCCTGAACACCATCCTCAGTGAAATCGATGACTTCAAGGATGAAAAAGGCGACGGCTACCGTCGAATCAAAGGAGAATCACACTTTCTCCGGGCAGGATACTACTTTTTCCTGACAAACATTTACGCGAAACCCTACTCGAAAGCCACGGCAGAGCGGGATTTGGGCATACCGTTGAAACTAACGGCAAAAATCGAAGACCGCAATTTCACCCGCAACACCCTGCAAGAATGTTACGACCAAATGATCTCCGACCTGAAAAATGCCATCATATGCCTGAAAGGCATCAACCAGCCCACCACCTTTCGGGCATCGGAAGAAGCCGCCCACCTTCTGTTAAGCCGCTTGTACCTGTACATGGGCGAATGGGACGAATGCATCAAACATTGCGACTCCGTGATGGCGAAACCCCAATACCACCTCCTCGACTACAATTCCGTGACCGCGGGCAAAGCGTTATCCGCCACGTCACCGGAAACCATATTCACCAATGGCGGCAACTCCTTCGGCGGTTCCAACGAACTATATATGTATATGTACCGTAGTTTTTTCCGGGTTCGGGACGAATTCTTAAAACTGTACGTGCAGGGAGATTTACGCAACAAACTATTCTTCAAATCGGGTAATTTCGGTGGTGCCCGCTACAACTACCCGAACAAACAGGCATCCTCTGCCGGAGGGGAATACTCCGACACCTTCGGGCTCCGGCTATCCGAAGCTTACCTAAACAAAGCCGAAGCCTTAGCCATCCTAGGCGAAGACGCAGAAGCCATCGAATTGCTCAAAGCCCTGCGTGCAAAACGATTCGCGGACAAGAGCGGTGGTGCAATCACTCAAAGCGGCGAAGACTTGGTAAACTTCATCCGTACCGAACGACGACTTGAACTCACCTTCGAAGGACATCGCTGGTTTGACCTGCGGCGCTATGCCGTCAGTCCCAAATACCCTTCCGAAACGAGTATCCGCCACCCCTACTACGAGGATGGTTCCGCCGTCACCTTGAACGACATGGTACTGGGCAAATACTCGGAAGAACCCTCCGGGTGGACACTCCTGATCCCGGAAGACGAAATCACCGAAAACCAGGGTGCCCTGATCCAAAACGAAGAACGCAAAGACCGGCAACCGGAAAGTAAAGAATAACACCATAAAAAACACCATAATATGAAAAATAATATATTACTATACATTCTTTTAGCGGGGCTACTTCTCCGCGGATGCACAAGCGACGACGGCAGATTAGACCCCACGTACGCCGACATCGACTGGTTCGCCATCCAGCCCAGCGACGACCCGTTAGACGGGCTGCGTTACGATATTTACAAAAAAAACAGGATTTCCGTCTACTACAACGACACCATCGGTTCGCAATACAGGGGAATGTCCGGATACGGCGATTCAGTCATCCATTACGAGATATTGGACTTATGCTACACGATAGAAGAGAACAACCAGACCGTCGAATACACGTTGTCGGCAGACCGAGACAAACTTTACGACGCAATCAAATTTGTCCAGCAAAAAGTAATACCCGCCATTCCGGCTATTGCCTATCCCAAAAGTTTACTGCTCGTCAAGGAATTGATACTCAACACGACATCCTCTACCACCATGAGAGTCGGGAAAACATGGACGGCAATGATGACGACCGCCATCGGCGCTGTCGAAGACATTCAAGGAATGACCGCCGACGAACAAGATGATTTTGCAGCCGAAATCACGGGAGAAATCTGTGGGGCTCACCTGTACAAGAACCCGACGGAACAAGTCGAAAATTTCTACGCCCTCTCCGAGGAACTGGCTGAATGGGAAGACCCGGAAGCCGGGCATACCATATACGGCTGTGTCCTGGACAATTATTACAAAGACCCGAGGGGCACCCACCCGGCATTCGATATCTGGTACGGCTTCGGTTTCCTCGCTCCCAGCCCGGACGGCAGATACTCCGACGTTGACGAATACACTACCCCGACGAAAGCGCAAGACCTTGCCGCTTACCTCAAAGCCACGCTCCTGTACGGGGAAGCCCTCGATCGATTTCGGGAAAACATGAAAAAAGAAATGAATAAAATCATCCCCGACTTCCTGGAAGAGAACCTGGACGAGGACGACCTGAAAGACCTCACGGAACAAGAATTTCAGGAACTCGTGGACGAATACGCGGAACACTACATGGAAATCATACTCGACAAATACCAAGTAGCGCTGCAATTCTCGAACGAACTGCAAGCCACGTCAAAAAAGTAATTCGGAAAACCTTAAAATTCGACGAACATGAAAAAGTTAATATATCTACTCCTGACCCTATGCCTCGGTAGCATGATTAGCTGTAACGATGACAAAGAGGAAACGCTGGACTTATCAACAGAAACCATCACGTTGGAGGCAAGCGGAGAACCGCAAAAAGTGGAAGTATTCACGGACAACCCCCAATGGCGAATTGTCGCCTCCAAAAATTCATGGCTAACAACAGACCGTGACAGCTGCTACGTGGTCGTGGGTGCCGAGCCCAATCCCACCAAATCGGAACGAACGGAACGGGTGATTGTCGTTTCACGCAAAACCCCAGGCTTCCTCATGGTAACCCAAAAAGCCAGCATGCGGGCTATCGGCGACCCGTACCCGGATGCCACCCATCCCATCGGCATCATCTACAAAGTCACCCACGGGGGAGAACACGGTCTAATCATGTCTCTCGACATGTTTGAAGGGGAGTGGGGCGTATCGGATGCGCTTGAAAAAGTACAATCGGAAACCGACGGCATAAACAACACGCGTACCGTCATCCGCAACCACAAAGACGACCCCGACTTTGCCGGGAAATACCCGATATTCCACTGGATATACAACACTAAAAACGGCAACAACCCCGACGGGGAATGGTACCTGCCCTCCTACCAGGAATTACAGGAACTTTATTTCGCCGCCACCGGATGCAAGCAACTCGCCGGGACACACAACATCACGTGGAGAAACCAATTCGATACCATGGTCACTGCCGCCGGCGGAACGCCATTCGTCTATAACAACAATATGCACCTGTGGGCATCTTCCGAAATGACCGCACAAAATGCCTACCAGGTACTCTTTAAAACAAACGAAAAAAGTATGCCCTACACCTCCAAAACAACAAAACGGTGGGTGAGAGCGATCCGAGCCTTTTAAATAATCACACAATAAAAACAAAATGTTAACTTTAAAAATTGGATGTATGAAAAGATTGTATGTACTCATCCTGGCACTAGCCCTTCTTGTGCCATGTAGCCTAGCGTATGGAGGAGAAAAAAAGAGAAAGGACAAAAAGAAAACCACTCAAACAGACTCCATAAAAAAGAAAGTCAGCAAATATGACAAACTCCTCAAAAAACCGGGTTGCCAAACCGCGAAAGGGAATTTCATCACCTTACACAAACTCGGGGGGAAAATCTACTTTGAATTCCCGTTAAAATACATGACTCGGGAAATGTTGATCGCCTCCACCCCGGCAGAATCCAGTGACCCCACGGTATGCCCCATCGGGTACAAGGGACATGACCCCATACACGTGAAATTCGTCCTCGAGGACAGCCTGGTCTACCTGCAACGCGTAACCAGCTCGGTAACATATGACGAATCCGACCCGAACCTGACCCGGGCTGTCAAAAGCAGCTTCAAGGACGTGTACATCAAAAAATACCCCGTCCTCGCGTACAATCCGGACAGCACGGCAGTGGTCTTCGACATGACGTCCATGTTCATGGGCAACGAACCCGAACTATCCCCCATCATCACGCAACTGGGATACCTGTCTGTCGTTTCCAACATGAAATCAGACCTATCCTCGTTAGGCAACATCAAGGCATTCGACGACAACGTGACCATAGAATCCAACTTGTCATTCAGCTACGTCCTGCGCTTCCTGTTCTTCTCCGGCGGCGGCGGCGACGTATCAGCCCGGGTAGTACGCACCGTGCTGCTACTACCGGAAGACAAAATGAAAGCCCGCATATCCGACTCCCGCGTGGGCATCTTCCTCACCATGAAACAACATATCTCCACGGACGAAGACAAAATCAACTTTTACAGCATAGCCAACCGTTGGCGGCTCGAACCCAAAGACATGAACGCATGGGAACGGGGCGAACTGGTAGAACCGAAGAAGCCGATCGTGTACTACATCGACAACGCTTTCCCGCAACTGTGGCAAGACCCCATAAAAGAAGGCGTACTCCGGTGGAACAAGGCATTCGAAAAAATCGGTTTCAAAAACGCCGTACAAGTCCGGGACTTCCCGAAAAACGACCCGGACTTTGACCCGGATAACCTGAAATATTCCTGCATCCGCTACGTCCCGCTCAGCATCGAAAATGCCATGGGTCCCTCTTGGGTTGACCCCACGACCGGGGAAATCATCAACGCATCGGTTATCGTCTACAACAACATCATCAAACTAATCAACAATTGGCGTTTCGTGCAAACGGCACATATCGATCCCTCCGTCCGCACCAAGAAAATGCCGGACGACATCGTGAAGGAATCCATCGCCTACGTTATCGCCCACGAGGTAGGACACACTCTCGGTTTAATGCACAATATGTCCGCATCCAATGCCTACCCTGTCGATTCGTTACGTTCAGCCACCTTCACCCAAAAATACGGCACCACCCCGTCTATCATGGACTATGCCAGATTCAACTACGTGGCTCAACCGGGTGACCAAGGCGTAAGATTAACCCCTCCCGACTTGGGCGTATATGATGAATTCGCCATCAAATGGTTGTACTCCCCCATCTCCGGCAACCTGACCTCCACCGAAGAAGCCAAGATTCTGGAAAAATGGGTGGACGAGAAAGCCGGCGATCCCCGCTTCCGTTACGGCAAACAACAAATCCTGAGCCGTTACGACCCGACCGCCATCGAGGAAGACCTCGGCGACGACCCGATTAAAGCAGGCGAATACGGGATCAAAAACCTGAAATACATCTTCGCCAACCTGAACAACTGGATTCAAGACGACGCAACTACCCTCCATCGGCAGGAACTGTACGGGGAACTAGCCAGCCAATACTTCCGTTACCTTCGCAACGTGATGTACAACGTGGGCGGCATACGCATGACCGCAGTAAAAGAAGGCACGCCGGGCAAACGTTTTGAACCCCTGCCCAAAGCCCTGCAAAAACGTTCCATCAACTGGGTCTTAAATCAACTCCGGGACTGCGAATGGCTGGACAATCAGACAAACGCTCCACAGGCAAGCCTTTCCCTGAAGATGTCTTCCCGTGTCGTTTCCAGTATGGCAGAAACCATATTTGAAACCTTATCCAACAAAGTACAGGTAGCAGCCCAACTGTCAGACGATCCTTACACGATACAAGATTACTACGATGACTTGTATGCCGGAATCTGGAAAAACACCATCGACAACAAAAAACTAACCGCGAATGACCGGATGTTGCAACGCTCCGCCATGCAGGCTCTCGTGAAAGGAACACTACGAATCATAGAAGGTAAGGATCCGCTTTTCAATGCCTATGCCCCCTCGCTGGACGAAATCATCGATTATCGCCTTGACCCGTCCGGCATGACCCAGCGGTATTACAAAGAATTGAAAGAAATCGAGAAAGAAAAAGGACAGGCTGCCATCGCCGAACGGTTGGAACAAAATTTCGATTACGGCTACAAGTGGCAAAAGAAACTAGAAATCGAAAGCATCGACGAATCCGAAAGTTGCTACATAACCATGCTCAACAAAGTAAAAAACTTATTGGAAAATCGAATCGCCTCTGCTAACAAAATAGATAAAGCACACTACCAGGCGATCCTGTTCAAAATAAAAGCCTTGAACAAATAAACGGACAAAACGGTTTGTTCTTTTGGGTAAAAAGGGGGTGGCACAATCATTTTGAAATAAAGTGCCCCCTCTTATTATTCACTAAAATATACACTCGAAACACAATTTCTATTTTTCATACTATCAGCAGAGAAACAAGTAAATACCCTCACGCCTCCGGCTCCCACACGCATATCGAATCGGAAGTATCTTTCCCGTCAGCTCTCACGGCGAAAACATAAACAAAAAGCCCGTCCGCATCCGCTTTGCCGGGAAAATCCATGCTCGCAACAAACGATTCACCCCGAGTTCCCAACTCTTGCAACCGACAACGCCGCTTCTGCACGGAAAGCATTACCCCGTACACCTTATCATCAGAGAAACAATCAACCGACTCCACGGGCATCCCCTCGTGGGTGAAAACAACCTTCCGGTTCCCCGCATCAACTTCGACATCGACCATCGGGGACACTAACTGTCCCGCCGCCACGCGCAATTTGCCATAATCAATCACTCCCGAGAATTCCTTCTCCGCCTTTTTACGATTACTCACCGGTTTTTCCGGGTCTATTTTCTCCACGACGACCGCGCTCTTCACGTTCGCACCGGTAAACCCGTTAAACCCCTTGCCATACCCGTTTCCCCCGGGAAAACCCAACCGAATCACCACCATCATCCACTGCTTTCTTCCCGCAACAGTCCCAAACGCCATGGACTGCCGTTTTTGTGGTTCTCCCCCGGATTTACGTTTCAACGAGGTACTTCTACAACAATTTTTCCCGTCGGGCCTCACGTAACCGATAACGTTCCCGTATTTTCCCCTAATCTTTCCTATTGGATTTACAAATTCTGCCATAAACTTCTTACTTTATTTTTCCTATTTACAAAAATAAGGAAATAAATTCAAAATTAACCCAAGACAAGGGAAATACATAAATTATTTTAGTTTTATTTTCGTAACAATACAGAATCAATACCGTGTAAAACGCTGTAGATTCCCTGTAGATTCGCTGTAACAACGCTATATATATACAGCGTTGCTACAGCGAACCTATTGTATATTTACAATATTATTTGTACTATTGTACCGGAATTGATACACTATTAATACTTAATTCATATAGGTTATGGATAAAACATCACCACTACTTCTCGCGCTACTCGCCAACGGACCGATCAGAATGGACGGGGTTACCTACTTTCTTCAAGGCGGTCAAGTAAGAACCTGCAAAACCAAACGGGGTCCCAAGAAAACAAGAACGGAAGGCGAGGAAAAATCCTCGAACCGCTTTACCGAAGTCCGCAAAATGTGGCGAATGTACCGTCGTGCCATCGGGGGATTGCCGATATGGAGCGTGTGGGCGAGAGAAACAGGGGCTCCCAAGAGCGACACACTATTCCATTCCGTGAACGGGAGTTGCTTCCGCCCGGGTGAAGGTGTATGGGCATTCCCCACGTTCCGATTCTCGATGGGGACACTGGATGCTCCCGTGATCACGAGTGCCGAACGTGACGGCTGGCAAGTCACCTTGCGATGGGAAAACGATATTGATTGCCCCAAAGCAAGCACTTCCGACCAAGTATACATCGGTTACTTCTACGGCACGCAACCCCGTTCCCCGCAATTCATCACCTGCATCAACTCCCACCGGGGCGACGGCGAAATTATCATCGAAATTCCCACGGCAAAACAACCGGATGGAACCCCTCTACACCTCTATTTATTCTTCGGCAACGAGAACCCCAATCGGTTCTCCCCAAGCGAGTACGTGGAAGTTTGATATGAATGATAAATCTATAATTAAATATCTATCATTAAACCTTCGTTTATTGATTTCAAAAATACGAAAAAAACATCTCACAGACTTTTAGATAGGATGTTTTTTTCCTCTGGCAATTAGATGGTTTCGTAAAGTTCTCTTTTTTTACGGGAAAATATGGCATGATAGCAATAAACGAAGGTTTAATGCAATGGGTGCTATAATCACATACGAAGACATTAAAAATGGGGATATTAAAGCCTTTGAAACTCTCTTTCAAGAGTTTTATCCTTCTATGTGTATTGTCGCTACGAAATTCATCGCTGATCAAACAGCGGCAGAAGACATTGTACAAGAGGCGTTTATCAAACTGTGGGAAAAACGAAATGCTTACCAAGATATTCCTAGCTTAAAAACATTTCTTTACGTGTCTGTCAAGAATTTATGCTTCAATCACATCCGGGATAGAAAGGTCACTATCGACTATACTTCGCCTGAAGCGGAAAAGCAAGAGGTCATTTTCAAAGATCTTTTGATCGAGGAGGAAACATATCGAATTATAGAAGATGCAGTAAACGCCCTACCCCCGCAAAGCGCACGAATAGTTAAAATGTATTTAGAAGGAAAACAAAACAAAGAAATCTCAGAAATCCTAAATATTTCCGTCAATTCTGTTAAAACGCTAAAATACAACGCACTAAATTCGTTACGAACGATATTAAAAGACTATTTTTACGTTCTTTTGCTATTTCTGGCAGAAAAATAATTCTAAAAGAAATGTCAAAATAACGTGAAAAAGCACCCTCGATTCATCCTTTCCCAGTTTTGTCGTGTTCTGCTATTAGAAACGAAAATCCAATAACACGATAAAAAGATTATGGAAGAATCAGTAGTAAAAGTCGAACATCTCTCGCATCGCTACAGCGTACAGTGGGCGATTAAAGACATCAATTTCGAAATTAAACGCAAAGGAACTCTCGGGTTGCTCGGCTCGAACGGGGCGGGGAAATCCACCACGATGAATATCATTTGCGGAGTTCTTAATCAGACAGCCGGAGAAGTATATATAAATGGTATCAATCTTCGGGAAAATCCGGTCGAGGCTAAAAAACATATTGGTTTTCTTCCACAGAAACCGCCATTGTATCCGGACCTCACGGTCGACGAATACCTGACTCACTGCGCCTTGATGCGTCTGGTTGATAAAAATCAAGTCAAAACCGCAGTGAAAAAAGCAAAGAATCGCTGCGGTATAGCACATTTCAGCAGACGGTTGATCAAAAACTTATCCGGAGGGTACCAGCAACGAGTGGGTATTGCCCAAGCTATCGTGCATAACCCAAGATTCGTGATTCTTGATGAACCGACAAACGGATTGGACCCGAATCAAATCGTAGAAGTACGACACCTAATTAAAGAGATTGCTGAAGACCATTCCGTGTTGCTTTCCACTCACATCTTGCCGGAAGTACAAGCCACTTGCGACGACATTATCATGATCGAACACGGGAAAATCGTTTTCTCGGGCACCATGGACGATTTTTCCAATTATATGGAGCCTAATACTTTTATCGTTTCCATGACAGCCCCCCCGTCAATAGACACCTTATCAAAAATCCCGGGAATCACTCACGTGGAGCATATCACGGACACCCGATTCAGAATGCATTTCAGTTCAGGACAAGAGATTACCAAAAAAATGATCGAATTGAGTGTTGCCAACAATTGGCATCTGCACGAGATTATACTGGAAAGAGATTCTCTCGATACGGCATTTGCCCAACTGTCAGGAAAAAATATTCAAAAATAAAAGACACCATTTATATATGAAAACAATATTCAGACTAGCGAAGACAGAACTTCGCATTCTATTCTGTTCGCCTGTATCTTGGCTGATCCTAGTGATTTTCGCCTTTCAGGCAGGGTTAAATTTTTCGGACAACTTCGGTGGACAATTAAAACGCCAAGCCCTGGAATACGGGCTGGGCGGGATTACCAAAGAAACATTTGCCGGGTACACGGGGTTATTCGTTTCCATGCTCAAAAGCCTGTACCTTTACATTCCGCTTATTACCATGGGACTAATGAGCCGGGAATTAAGCAGCGGCTCTATTAAATTTTTGTATTCATCACCGATAACTACAACGCAAATTATTCTCGGCAAATACCTTTCCATGTTGATTTACGGTGCAATGCTAGTAGTTATCTTATTAATATACGTTGTTTTCGGTGCATTCACCATAGAGAATATGGATTTGCCTTTCGTCCTTACCGGCTTACTGGGGCTCTATTTGCTCACGTGCGCTTACGCCGCGATAGGGCTTTTCATGTCAAGCATCACATCTTACCAAGTTGTCGCCGCCATGGGAACATTGGCTGTTTTGGCCGTGTTGAATTTCATCGGTGAAGTTGGACAAGATATTTCACTCGTGCGCGACATCACATACTGGCTGTCTATCTCGGGACGCGCTTACAAGTTCCTTGCCGGAATAATATGCAGCGAGGACGTTTTGTACTTCATCATCGTGGTGATGTTGTTTATCCTACTTTCTGTCATGCGCCTGCAAGCTGCCCGGAAAAAACGCAGTTCGATTGTTACTTTCGCCCGTTACTTTACAGTTGTCGGTTGTGCGCTTTTTATCGGATACCTATCATCGTTGCCAGTCTGCAAATTTTATTATGACGCAACAGACCTCAAGGTAAACACGCTGACTCCCGGCAGCCAAGAAGTTGTTAAAAATCTTGATGGAGGCCTGAAAATCACAACTTACATGAATATTTTGGACGCCAATTATGGCAGTGCCCTTCCCAGCCAATTAAAAAGCGACTTTGAACGCTTCGAACAATACGTGCGCTTCAAGCCGGAAATCAAGATGGAATATGTTTATTACTACGCACCTTCCGTAGAGCCCTCTTTCGATGGCCGATTCATGGAGTTGCAAGGGAAAGAAAGAGCAGAACGTATCTGTAAAATCATGGAGGTTGATTTCGATATGTTCCTTTCACAGGAAGAAATAGATCAAGTCATCGATTTAAAATCCGAAGGCTACCGTTTCGTCCGCATACTGGAACGCGAAAACGGACAAAAGGCAACCTTGCGTCTTTATAACGATATGATGAAACATCCATCGGAAACAGAGATTACGACAGCATTGAAACGCTTTTTAGTACCAGCCCCAAAAGTGGCATTCCTTACCGGGCATGGCGAGCGTAGCGTGAATAGTGGTGGAGACCGTTTCTATTACACGTTTGCCCGGAGTATTTATTTCCGCCACTCGTTGATCAACCAAGGATTTGATGCCACGACCTTATCCATTAAAGATAAAGATATTCCGGAAGATGTAAATATACTGGTTATCGCCGATATGCGCAGCCCGCTTTCCGACGAGGAAATGGCAAGACTGGAAAGGTATATAGATCGAGGTGGCAACCTATTCATCCTTGGAGAGCCCAATCGACAAGAAGCCATGAACCCGTTGCTCTCTCGTTTCGGGGTAAAACTTATGCCCGGAACTCTCGTGCAGCGCAATCAGGATTACCTACCATCCGTTATCACGGCACGCCTTACAGATCAAGCCGCAGCACAAAGCCCCCGTTATGCTAAAGTCAAAAATTGGGGAGCTTGTATCGCTATGCCCGACGCCTCCCCCCTGCAATATGACACAGACAAAGGATACACGGTCAAACCTATCGCAATGACTCTTCCCAAAGACAGTTGGAATGAATTGGAAACAACGGACTTCCTCGACGGGGAATTGTCCGTCAACGAAGCTATCGGCGAGAAGGAAGCATCTTATCCCACAATCCTGGCATTAACCTGCCAACGGGGCGATAAAGAACAACGTATCGTGATTACGGGAGATGCCGACTGTATCAGCAACACGGAATTGGCAAACAGCCGCAACGGTATTTTCGCAGTTAATTTCGATTTTATCAGCGAAACTTTTAAATGGTTGTCATACGGGGAATTCCCCATAGAAACTTCTCGTCCTGAAACCATCGACAACACGATATTCCTAACCCGTAAAGCCGACCCGTGGATAAGAGCTTTTTCATTGGGAGTAATTCCATTTATCCTGGCTTTCGCCGGATTCATGGTGTGGTACAAGAGAAGAAAGTTTTAAATTTTAAATTACAACACATGGAAAATTCAATTGTAAAGGTCGAGCATTTGTCTCACCGGTATCATATACATTGGGCAATAGAAGATATCAATTTCGAAATCAAAGAAAAAGGAGTATTGGGTTTACTTGGCTCCAACGGTGCCGGAAAATCCACAACCATGAATATTATTTGCGGCGTGCTGAACCAGACCGAAGGAGAGGTTTACCTTAACGGTTACAGTCTCCGGGAAAACCCAATAGAAGCGAAACGCCATATTGGGTTCCTTCCCCAAAAACCACCTCTTTACCCGGATATTACCGTGGAAGAATACCTAACCTATTGTGCCCACTTGCGACTCATGCAGACAAAAGACATACCCGAAGCCGTCAAACGGGCCATGGAACGCTGCGACATCACGCATTTCCGCAACCGGATGATCAGCAATCTTTCCGGGGGATATCAACAACGGGTGGGAATCGCACAAGCTATCGTACATAATCCGAGTTTCGTTGTTTTGGACGAACCTACAAACGGTCTTGACCCGAACCAAATTGTCGAGATTCGCCGCTTGATAAAAGAAATTGCCACAGACCATGCCGTATTGTTATCTACCCATATTTTATCCGAGGTACAGGCAACCTGCAACAATATCCAAATGATTGAACAGGGGAAACTTGTATTCTCAGGAAGCATGGATGACTTCAACAACTACGTGGCTCCATCCTCTTTATTAGTCCGGTTTGAAGCCGCTCCTTCATTGCAGACTCTCGAGGCGATAGAAGATGTTGACGCCGTGGAACAAATCGACCGGTACAGTTATCGCCTGCGATTTGACGCATCAAAAGAAATTAGCGAACGGATTGTTCAACTCAGCGTGACCAATGCTTGGCAATTATGCGAGATTCAACTGGAGCGACTGGCTCTTGACACGATTTTCGCCCAGTTATCAGGAAAAAAGTTCAATTGTAAAAAATGAAAACCCCATCTATGAAAACAATATTAAAGATAACCAAAAACGAACTTAGCACGCTATTCTATTCCCCAATAGCCTGGCTTATTCTTATTATCTTCACGTTCCAATCGGGAATGACTTTCGCGGACGCTTGGGCCGGCATTTTACGCTCACTGGCACTAGGCTATAACGTGTACAACACGACCGAACGTTTGCTTCTCGGCTATTCTGGAGCCATATCCGGCATGCAAGATAATCTGTACCTTTACATTCCACTCCTGACCATGGGACTCATGAGCCAAGAGTATAATAGAGGATCTATCAAATTACTTTATTCCTCCCCGGTAAGCAATCGCCAGATTATTTTCGGGAAATACCTTTCCATGATTGTTTACGCGCTATTACTCATCGCGGTTCTTTTTATCTATTACGTGTTCGCGGCATTTTCGATAATAAACATAGATACTCCTTACGTCTTTGTCGCTTTATTGGGAATTTTCCTGATGGTATGCGCTTACGCTGCCATCGGTTTGTTCATGTCGACCCTGACATCTTACCAAGTTGTTGCCGCCGTGGGGACGCTGGCAGTATTGGCCTCCCTGAACTATATCGGTAATATCGGACAAGAAATACCTTTCGTACGCGATATCACCTATTGGCTCTCCATATCGGGACGTGCGGATACCTTTTTCCGCGGCCTTGTGTGCAGTGAAGATCTGCTCTATTTCCTTCTTGTTATCGCACTCTTTATAACACTTTCCATACTTCGCTTACAAGCAGAACGCACCAAACGTTCCGCTACACAAAATACACTCCGGTATGGTGGCGTTATTTTATTGACTCTCGTTATCGGTTACACGAGCTCCCGTCCTTATGCACGCGTATATTACGATGCGACGGAAATGAAAGATAACACATTGACCCAAAACAGCCAGGATGTCATGAAAAAACTGGATGGTCCCTTATCCATCACAACATACGTCAACATGTTGGACGAAGACTATTTCCGAGGCATGCCCCGTTATTACAACGATGATAACGAACGATTTGAAAAGTATGTCCGTTTTAAACCGGAAATTAAAATAAAATATGTCTACTATTATGACAAAATTGCCAACCCGCACCTTCAACAGCGTTACCCTGGTTTGACAGACGAGCAATGCCTGGAAAAGATATGTGAAGTTGAAGACGTTGACGTAGAAGACATCCTTACCCCTGAAGAAATTCGCAAGCAAGAAGATCTTTCAGGCGAATATAACAAATTTGTACGCGTTATAGAACGAGGCAACGGGCAAAAAGCTTTTCTCCGAATATACGATGATAACCATAAGCATCCTTCTGAAACAGAAATCACAGCCGCACTCAAGCGCATGGTGGTAAAATCCCCGTTGGTAGCATTTCTCACCGGTCACGGAGAACGGAATATTAACGGAGCCGGAGAACGCGATTACTACGCCTTCTCCCAATACAAATCTTTCCGCAATTCACTCGTCAATCAAGGCTTTGACTGTATATCTTTGTCGCTTGACAGCATTGATGCAATCCCAAATGACGTTGATATTCTCGTCATTTCAGACATGCGTACCTCTTTACTTGATAGAGAACAGAAAATTATTGAAAACTATGTTGAAGAAGGCAGAAATCTTTTGATCGCGGGCGAGCCCCGGCGTCAAGAACAAATGAACCCATTGCTCGCCCTTTTCGGGTTAAAGTTTATGCCCGGTATTCTTGTACAGGAAAGTAAAGATTTTTCTGCCGACCTGATTTTAGCTTCTGCCACTCAAGCCGCAAGCGAATTGTCTCGTTCTTTCTACAGGATGGCTCGTTATGGCTACAAAGCGACAATGCCAACCACTGTCGAAATACGCCAAGTTGAAGAAAAGGGATTCACCCTGACCCCGCTATTAATGACGGACTCAACCGGAACGTGGAATGAATTGGAAACCACTAATTTCATTGAAGACACAGCCCGCGTCAATCCCGCTATCGGAGAAATAGAAAAAGCATACGCCACCATGTTATACCTTACCCGACAAATAAATGGCAAAGAACAGCGTGTCATCGTCCTCGGGGATGCCGATTGTATCGGGAATGGAGAATTGTCTAAACAGCGCAACGGACTTGACGCAACGAACTTCACGCTTGTAACAGAATCTTTCAGATTGCTTTCAAACGGGGAATTTCCCGTGGACACGCATCGAAACTATTCTTCGGACAGAGGTGTACACTTGGGACAAAAAGCAGGAATCTGGATAAATATTCTTTTCATGGGAATGATCCCGGGAATACTTGTCATACTATACCTTTGCTTATGGTGGAAACGAAAGAGCAAATAATTGTTGTTGCATTCATCCTTTTACACACTTCATGTGTTCTGTAAATAGATAATGAAACCTAAATATCGGAAACTTATGCCAGAGTACACAAAAGAATACCGGATCGCACAGCTTTTAGCGAAACAAATGACGGGCTCTCTCACTCCAGAAGAGAAGCACGAACTGCAAGAATGGGAAAATAACCCTTCCAACAAGTCGCTTCGGATTAAAATAGAAGATCCGGAAAACAAGCGCCAACGCACTTCGTTTATACATGAATTGGACACGATTTCTTCATGGCAAAAAGTGGAGAAACGCATTTCACGAAAAAGCAAGGCGCGTATACATAAACTTGCATGGTGGTCAAGCACTGCAGCCGCTATTATTTTGTTAGCTCTGGCATTATTGCCCAATATTTCTTCAAAAAAAGAGATAAAAAATGCCATTCCTGTAGCCAACGTGCAGCCGGGAAGCACCAAGGCGACATTCATCACTCCCGAAGGAAAACAATTCCATCTTTCGCTTCAGGATACAACCCGCATCCTTGAACTTGGTTCTGGCATTCGAGTTATTGCCAAAAAGCAAGGCATTGAATACATCGGTGACGACAAAGCGATCAATTATAAAGGGAAAAAGAATACCGTTCGGGTTCCGAGAGGAGGAGAATACGAATTAATATTACCGGATGGAACTCATGTATGGATCAATTCGGATTCCGAATTATCCTTCCCCGTTCAATTCAGCAACGACAAACGGGAAGTATTACTTTCCGGAGAGGCTTATTTTGATGTTGCCAAAATGAAAGACTGCCCATTCATCGTGAAGACGAATAATCTTGACATCCAAGTATTGGGTACGCAATTCAATGTCCAAGCTTACCCCGATGCAAAAGTTACGGAAACAACCTTATGCGAAGGTTCTGTCAAAGTTTCAGATGGAGAAAACAGCGTAACCCTACTTCCTTCCCAACAAGCGGTGTACGTGAAAGCGGACAAGAATCTATCTACCCGAAAAGTGAACCCACGCGCGTACACAACTTGGAGAAAAGGAATGTTCGTGTTCGAAAATGAATCTCTCGAGAATATCATGAACACCCTTTCCCGCTGGTATGACATCCACGTGTTCTACGAATCCCCTGTAGTGAAGACCTATCATTTCACGGGAGACCTAGAACGATATAGCAATTTTCAAAAAGTACTTAATATGATAGAAAAAGCTACATCCATTCAATTCGTTATAAATGGGAATACCGTTATCGTCAAACAATAACCAATTAAACAAGCAATTTTAAAACTGATCATCCAAATCATTAATTTTTAAATTTATGGAAAAAAAACGAAAGAGTACTTTTGATTTTCATCAAAAGGGGAAGAAGATGCTTCTCATTCTACGAACAGCTCTCTTTTTCTTGCTCATTCAGGCTTTCACCGTGGAAGCGAATGCGTCGGGACAAGTGACTAAAATTACGATGAAGATGGAAAATGCCACCATCGATGAATTAATCAAAACCGTAAGAACGGAAACCGATTACAAATTTCTTTATCGTATTGAAGAAGTGAATAAATACGGGAAACGGGACGTAAACCTCCAAAATGCATCTATCGAAGAATTTTTGACAAACATTTTGAAAGGAACGAATTTATCATACGAAATAGAAAATGACGTCATCATCATCCGTCCTTCTAAAGATGATGATAAAAAAACAAAGGAGGCACGAAATATAAAAGGAACGGTCTATGATGAAAAGGGACAGACGCTACCGGGAGCCACAATCATGATAAAAGGCACTGCTGTAGGGGTTGTAACGGATGCCGACGGGAAATTCAAGTTGGAAATTCCCAAGATGGACAGTATCGTTCTGGTAGTATCTTTTATCGGATACGAAACGTTGTATCTCCCGTTGAGCGAAGACCCGAAAGATGATAAAAAAGAACTTGCCATCAAACTAAAAGAGGAGATCACCGAAATGGAAGAGGTGGTGGTTACCGGTTACGGCAAAGTCCGGAAAGAAAGTTTCACGGGAAGCAGCGTCAGCGTATCGCAAGAACAATTGATGAAAGTTTCTAAAACCAATGTTTTGAAAGCTTTACAGGCGTTCGATCCCTCTTTCCGCATACAAACCAATAACCAATGGGGATCCGACCCGAATGCTTTGCCTGAAATGTATATCCGGGGACGTTCGGGAATTGGAGTCAAACAACTGGACGCCAATTACACGAGTAAAGGGAATCTGCAAAATAATCCGAATTTGCCGACCTTTATCATGGACGGATTTGAGATCAGCGTCCAAAAACTATACGACATGGATCCGGCACGTATTGCAAACATCACGATACTGAAAGACGCTGCCGCAACCGCACTTTACGGTTCGCGTGCTGCCAATGGGGTTGTCATCATCACCACAGTAGCTCCGAAGCCGGGGAAACTGAACATATCGTACAGCTTAACGGGAGAAGTAACCATGCCGGACTTGTCCGCCTACAACTTGATGAACGCCAAAGAAAAATTGGAAACAGAACGACTTGCCGGAGCTTTTGAACCCTATGAAGGCCCCTACCAGTATGATATTGATTTAGAGTTGGAAAAAAGATACCAGGCAAAACTGAATAACATTGTAAAAGGTGTTGACACTTATTGGTTGTCGTTACCCCTGCAAACAGCCTTTAACCACAAACACAGCCTGTTTATCGAGGGCGGTTCGGACAACTTGCGTTTTGGTGTTGATTTGTCGTATTATAACGAAGACGGTGTGATGAAAGGCTCTTTCCGAGACCGTTTGGGAGCTGGAGTCACTTTAGATTACCGCTTCAAAAACCTTCAAGTAAAGAACCAAACCAGTTTCAACATCACAAAATCCAAAGAATCACCCTACGGTTCTTTCAGCAATTTCGCGAACGCATTACCATATAACGAATACAAAGATGAAGCCGGACGTTATTTGGAGGAATTGAATACCTGGGGTGAAGGAAACACATTCCCCAATCCCATGTATGAATCATCTCTAAGAAACTTTGACAAATCCCAAACGGAAGAACTTATAAACAATCTATCCGTAAATTGGAACATCGGGCAATACTGGTTGTTGAAAGGCCAGTTCAGTCTCACCCGACAAATGAACGAAAGCCGCCGTTTCTTGGATCCGTTATCTAAACAAAATGCCAATCCCATTTCCTCCTTTAACTCGACTTCAGGAGAATTACATACCACGGACGGCAATAGTTTCAGCTGGGATATGCAGGCAACCCTCTCTTATAACCGTACCCTCGAGAAACACAATATCAATTTCCTGGTCGGTGTCAACCAAAAAGCTTCAAAGACGGAAAGCATTTCCGCCGAATACCGGGGATTTCCTTCCGGAGTATTGAATTCTCCTAATTACGCGGAAGAAATATACGAGAAACCAAGTGCCTCCGAGAACAGCACCCGCCTTGTGGGTTTCTTGGGAACAATCAACTACAGCTATAATAACATTTATTTACTGGATGCATCCGTGCGTATGGACGGTTCTTCCGAATTCGGTTCGGACAAACGTTTCGCTCCATTCGGATCATTCGGGGTCGGAATCAATATCCACAACTATGCATTCATGAAAAATTGGGGCAAGTTCGATCTATTGAAGATAAGAGGAACTTACGGGGAAACAGGAAAAGTAAACTTCCCTTCTTACGTTGCCCGCACGACATTCAAGATCCTCTCCGACGAATGGTACAAAACCGGATTCGGAGCCACGTTAATGGCACTGGGGAACAAGGATTTGACTTGGGAAACGACCAAAGAATATAACATCGGTATCGAGGTGGGCGTATTACAAGATTTACTGTACATGGATGCCACTTATTACCGGAAAAAAACCGTAGACTTGATTAACAACGTAACCATTCCCAGTTCTACCGGATTCACTACTTACATGGATAATATAGGAGAAATCGAGAATAAAGGTTTCGAATTGAATTTCAGGGCAAACGTTATACGACAGAATAACCTTTTCGTGGCATTGTTCGCTAATCTGGCTCACAATCGAAATAAAATCTTAAAAATTTCCGAAAGCCTAAAAGCATACAATGACTCTGTTGACCAACATTTTAAAGAAAACAGAGATGAAAATGAACCATTTTTAAAATATGTTGAAGGAGGGTCACTGACTTCCATCTTCGGTATGCGTTCCCTGGGCATAGATCCTGCCACAGGCGATGAGATCCTACTCAAGCGTAACGGAGAGCAAACAAAAACCTGGTCTTCCAGTGAACAAACCGTACTGGGGAACACGGAACCGGACGCACAGGGTACCTTCGGAATCAACGTGACCTGGAAAAATTGGAGTTTGTACGCCACTTTCATGTATGAATTCGGCGGAGACGCTTACAATCAAACTTTAGTAGATAAAGTCGAAAACGCCAATATCTACACGATGAATGTCGATAAGCGAATTCTAACGGAACGTTGGCAAAAACCGGGAGATGTAAAAAAATACCGCAAATTGGCACTAAGGGAAAACAAAGGTTCGTTCACGATACCCACAACCCGGCCTACCGAACGGTTCGTTCAAAAAAACAACAATTTATCGTTAAATTCCATCACGCTGGGATATAGTCTGCAAGCCAATTCTCACCGTTGGTTGAAAACGAGCGGCATCAGTATGTTGCGTTTTGAAATCGGGGCCAACGAACTATTCTATTGGTCCAGCATCAAGGCAGAAAGAGGATTGAGTTACCCCTTTGCCAGAACCATGAATTTCTCTTTAAACCTAACTTTCTAAAATTTAATTGTTATGAAAGTAATCAGTATCATTTCAACAATATTCATTCTAGCCTTGACCTCCTGCAACTCATGGCTAGATATCACCCCCCAAGACACGGTGGACGAAGATAAGTTATTCGCCACAGGGGACGGATACCGTAACGTATTAAACGGCGTGTACAAACAAATGGCAACCTCCTCCATGTATGGACAGGAATTAAGCTGGGGCATGCTGGATGTAATGGCGCAATTGTATCAATCTCGAGCTTTCGGTTCGGCCACGAACTATTACAAGATCATGTCGAAATACAATTACGAAGACAAGGATATAAAACCTGTCATCCAGACTATTTGGTCGCAAGCTTACAATTCCATTGCTAATTGCAATAGCCTGTTAAGCAAAATAGACGAAACAGATTCCACGCTATTCAGGGCTTTGAATCACGAAAAATTATTGATTAAAGGAGAAGCATTGGCATTACGGGCTTTCCTACACTTCGACTTACTCCGACTCTTTGCCCCGGCACCGGTGACCCAAAATACAGGAACACACATACCCTATTTCACGACTTATCCGTCGACGTTCGAACCGGACCGCACGGTAAAAGAAGTCTTGGAACTTGCCATCAAGGATTTGGAAGAAGCCAAAAACCTTGTCGCTCCACACGACACATTAGACTGGCGGTATATGTTGACAAATGCTCACAGAATATATTATAGGGGAACAGATACAAAAGCAAATCAAGATTTGTTCTTCAAGAACAGAGGATTCCGAATGAATTATCTCGCCGTTTGCGCATTATTGGCAAGGGTGTACAATTACATGGGAGAATTGGACGCAACCTATTACCAAAAATCATACGATATGGCAGAACATGTCCTTACGTTTGCCGTTGCTCCTGACAGCTATTACTCTACTTTAGACTTCACGGATTATTATGACACGGATGAAAACAAGAAACGGTACGAGGAGGTACTTTTCTGCCTTTCCAACCAAAAACTACTGGAAAATTACGAAGTTCTGACATCAAGCGAGTCACCTAAGGTTAAATTCTATCTGCGATCTCCCAGTTCCTTGTTTGACGATAATGCCGACGCCCGGTGGACGGAATTAATAGAAGCCAGCGGCAGCTATCAAATTTGTACTAAAAACATCGCCCCGCATGGAAATATCGGCGACTACGTGTATTGCCAAGATATGTTGCCCATGATCCGTTTAGGCGAATTGTACTACATACAAGCAGAGCATCTTTGCCGCCAGGATGATATTCAAGGGGCAATAGAGAAACTCGATAAAGTAAGGTTTGCACGCAACTGTCAAACCGGTAGCATGGGCGAAATGAGCAAGAAAATCAAGGACCTTGAATCTTTCAAACAGGAAATGGCAAAGGAAGCGTTGCGGGAATTCATGCAAGAAGGACAAGCATTCTTTTATTACAAACGCTTCAATATATTTCCTAAAACCGGCATGAAAGACGCTGATATGATTTTACCCAAACCGGAAAACGAAACTATTCACTAAACAATATAGAATATGAGGAAACATATTATTTATATATGCTTGATTATCGCAGGGATGTACGCCTGCAATACAGAGGAGGTTAATGTTTATTCCTCCCCGAGATATTTGTTCTTTCAGGATTCCTTGAAGGGTTTGGATTCTGTCAAATTTTCTTTTTCCCACTATCCCGGAGAGACGAGTCATGATGCCTCTTTTTACATCGCCCTTACCGGATTGCCAGCGGAAGAAGACCTCGAATATGAATTGCAAGTGGTAGACTCCCTGACAACCGCCTTAGCTGAAGATTACGAAATGCCACAAGGATTACTGTTCCCGGCAGGAGAAACATTGAGCACGTTAAAAATACGCTGCAATGGTACCCGCGAAGCTTTAAAAACGCAACAAGTTCATGTGACGTTTAAAATCGCCGCAAATAAAAACTTCTCTCCCGGTTTATCCGGCAAACAAATGATTCGCATTATCTTCAACAATATTGAAAGCAAACCCCTGTGGTGGGACGGTGATTTAGAAAAATTAATCTTAGGAGCGTATTCGCCCAACAAATTCAGGCATTTTATCATCGCAACAGGTAGAAATGACCTTACGGGAATAAGTTTGTCGGAAGCTCGCGAATTGACAATGAAATTCAAGGTTTATTTGATTGAAAACAATATCATGGAGGATGACGGCAAAACACCTATGGTAAATGGCATTCCTGTTTATTAATAAAAAATAAATGACTATGAAAAATAAATATACTCTATTTTTGTTCCTAGCATTATCCGTATTCATGGGGTGCTATGATGACAAAGGGAACTATGATTACGAAAAGTTAAACGACATTGAGATTTTATTCACTCCAGAAGTAGCTACACATCAAATAATTGGCGACACAATTAGGGTATATCCCAAATTCAAATACGCCCTCAATGACAGTTCTGATTTAAAATTGAAATATGAATGGACTTACGCAAATAAAGTAATCAATCAAGAAAGGGAGCTTGTTTGGGTTCTTGATACTCACGTTCAGCATAAACTTGTCTTACGGGTGACCAACGTAGAGAATAATTTGACTTACATACAATCTGAAACAATAATTCCGACTACTATTTACACGTCAGATAAAGGTTACCTTGTGTTATCCGAAAAGGGTGGACAATCAATACTTTCCTATATCGTGCGAAGATATAAAGAAGATGAAGACGGAGATTATATCCAAGACGAGTTCGGACGGGACATACAGGAATTTGAGGTAATCGAAGATGTATATTACAAAGAAAACAAAGAAGTATTGGGTTCTCACCCTCTTTTTCTCCAAGAACATATAGCCCATATATATCCTTCAGACGGACATGTTATTGTTTTCCAAGAAGGAGGACAAGGATCTGTCGATTTAGACGGAACTACTATGCTTAAAGACATCTTACTCGCCGATGCTTTTATCGGAGGGGCTTACCCGGAGGATTTTCATCCTGTAAATGCAGAAATGATGGTTTACACGCACATGATAGAAAACTATGACGGAAAAATTTATTCCAAAATTAAAGATTCATATGACCTATTCCAAAGCGGTTATTATATTCATACCCCTTTATATTTTGAAAACAAAGAAGTGCGGGGAAATCTCATCAACTCACAACGAGACCAAGATAAACCTTTCACGTTGCTTCTTTCAAGAGGTACACCGGATGAACCAGAAAATCGTCTTTTATTAATACACGACATCCGAGATAAATATGACGACCTCTATTCATCCGGTAAAGTAGTTGCTTTACCAACCCCCAAGAACGGATGGCCGGAAAACTTTAAACCTTTAACAGATCTTGGCGATTCCAAAGTATTACACATAGGTTACATTCGTCCTAGTGGCTGGGGAAAAACGGCTGGTTATACCATGTTTCTGAAAACCTCTGACGGCACGTACCAATATCAATATTTTGAAATAGAACGAGAATATAGCGGGGAGGGCTTATCTTATCCACAAGGAAAAGTTCCCGGTTCCGATAAAAACTCCGAAATACTATTCTCATCCCCTATGACGTCCCCTGTTCCCTTAGAAGAATGCGTGTTCTGCACGCTTGCTTCCAGTCAAAACAAATATGTATTCTTGGCACATGGCAAAGAGATCTACTTCATGGATAGAGATGTGCCTCAAAATGGGATCAGGCACTATTACACTTGCAAAGGAAATGTTGTTGACATGAATGGACGTACATACTCTGGAGATGAAATGATCATTGGTTTGGACAATGGCGGAGTTCTGCTATTGAACACGAAAAACGCAAAACAATTAAGTTCAGATGCAGAAAAATTCCTTTGGGAATCGGACTCCAAGGTTGACTTAGGAAAAATAGTGGATGTAACTCTCAAAGTTGGAGGAGTTGTATCCTGAATTAAAATTACCTAAATAGAAAATAATATAAAACATCAAGCAAGAGCCCGCCTGACAAAAAGAAAAGTCAGGCGGGCTTCTTACATCTTGCAATACTACTCTTGTGACTGCGTATTCACGGGAACTCGTTCTTTAATAATCTTCGAATTCAAATACAAAAAAAGAAGCCGGGGAGCTGATTCCCGTGCCACAAGGCATAAAGAATCGGCATTCAAGAGATCAATCTTCTCTTTTGTTTCGTAAACTTCTCTCTCGCCATTCTCCGTTAAACTAAAGCCTTTTATAAACAAATACCCTTCATTAATATTCCAGGATTTCAAGTCTAGGCTCGGGATATTAATCGCTTCACACACGCCACCTTTCTTAAAACGAAACCCTTTTAATTCCCCGGTCGACTCGTAAGTGTAGGGATTGCACCATTCCCCGATAATTTTCTTCTCCATTTCTTTTTGCGGATCACTGGCACAAGCCAAACAAAGTAAGGCAAAACCTATACATAACAAATTTCTCATTTTATTTTGGATTAAAATTACTATTTCAAAAATTTACTTCATCAAATCATATTTTTGATCGAAACCACGCTCATTCGCGTGAATCCCTTCCTTCATCCAACGAGGCATCGGGCTACCCTTCAGGTAATGATCAAAAAACTGTTTCATCCGGATCGTCCAATCCGCCTCTGCCGCTTTATTGTACAAGAAATGTCGTTCTCCCTTGTAATTCAATAACCAAGCGGGTTTCTGCAAACGTCGCATGGCTAGAAATAAATTCAATCCCTCGGAATAGGGGACAGCCTCATCCTTGTCACAATGGAATATCAACAGAGGGGTCTGTATTTTATCGGCATTCAAGATGGGAGAATGGCGAAGATACATCTCTTTGTCTTCCCACAGGGATTTACCCAAGCGACTCTGCGTTTCCTCGTACATGAACATCCGGGGCATCCCGCTACCCGCGCGAATACCGGTATACGCGGAGACCATACTGGATACGGCAGCCCCCGGACTGGCACAAGCAAACATATTCGTCCGGGTCACCAGATAAGCAACTTGATAACCTGACCAGCTATGCCCTTGTATGCCGATACGATCCTTGTCGGCAATACCGTTGTCAATAAGCCATTGTGTCCCGCTGACCACGGCATCATAACAACTTTCGCCGGGAGCACCTACTGTAAAATGAATATCCGGCATAAACACAACGTATCCGTTGCTGACGTAAGAAACGACATTCAGCATCCCGCTGCTCCAAGTGGGTACGACATATTCATGCAAACCCTCGGTATGAGTCTCGTAGAAGTTCACGATGACGGGGTAGCGTTTGCTCGAGTCATAATTCTCCGGCAAATAAAGCAAGCCGGCATTTTCTTTCCCCCCGTAATTCATCCACTTGATCAATTTCACGGTTCCCCAGGCATAATCTTTTTGTTGCGGGTTTACATCCGTTATCCGCACGGGACGGGTAAAGGTCAAATCACTCCACCATAAATCACGGGATTCCGTGTAACTCTGCCGGGAAAAAATACAGTATTTCTCATCATCGGACCGTTGGTTGATTGAAAGGGAATAAGCCCCTTCAATCAATTTCTTTATTTTCCCGTTAGGTGAAAAACGATAAATTCCTTCATCCCGATTATCCAGGTTCACGGAAGTCATCAAAAAGCCATTTTCCAGATCGATCATCTTATCGTCGTAATCATTTTTCAACCGACGGAATTGCCGACCCGTGGCTCGCCCATACCTATTCGTCAATGAATAGACTTGTTCCCGACCGGTCAGGTCTACTACCCACATATCATAACGATCGTACAGGACAACTTGATTCCCGTCTTTCGTCCACCCGGCAATACCGTAAGCATCGGCAGGCTTGGGAAGGTCGTGCCATTCGTTATAGACGGGATAACCTATTCCCCCGGAGATATTCACCCGTTCACGGGTTGCCGGATCAATTTTATACCAGGCCTTTCCCAACGCATCATACCACAAAGCATACTTACCGTTCGGACTCCATACCGGTTCCTCGTAAGCATTCCGCTCAAAGAGCACCGTTTCACCCGTGTTCAGATTGACCAAGTAAATATCCGCGTTAATATCGCTCTTCCAGTCGGCAAAACGCTTATAGGGCGTTTTATCCAGGGTAAAAGCATAATCGTATTGGTTACTCTCCGGTAAAATCAACTTTTCCATTTTTTGATTGGTTACCCGGCAGCACGTCCTCGTGTCGAGATTATAAGCAAATTTCACGTTGCTTGCCCTGTAATTACCACTTCGCTGTTGAAGAGACGAAACCTCATCATCCCAAGTCCATAATTCCAACTCGAAGCGGGCGTCTTTCTTCCCTTGCTTTTTTGCCGGTTCCCGGTACACGGTATCCACATCCAAAATAATCCGGTTCCCGTTATCAGACAACCGATAAGCCCTTCCCCGCCATATATAGTTTTCAGGGAATTGCACCTGTTCCCAATCCACTAAAAGCCGACACTCTCCTTCCGGCAAAGAAAAAGAATAAAGCAGATTGGGATTTTTGCTTCTCAAAGAATCAGAAGCGACGGCAAAGGTTCCCTGCATCTGGTGAGGCAATAACGAATAATCTTTCAACACCTTCCCCCTATCCGAAAAAATAACGACAGGCTTCCCTCGCAACGGACGGTAGCACAAAGACTTGTAATCCCCATGATTCTTGATATAAACCATGGATTTATGCCCTTTCAGCAAAATACAATTTTCGACACTATCCATCACGATGGAATCGTTCGTCCCGATGTTCCGAAGTACCCACCTTTTCATATCCGGTTGTTCCTTGTCTATCGGATAGGAATAAGTAATCAATTCTGATGTACTGTATTCACTGAAATCATATTCTCTATCCCAATAAATCTTTTTCATATCCCGCAAACGCAACAAAAAAGTCGAATCGCGGGCACAGGAGTCCGATTCGGAAGCAGCCACCGTGTAACGCAACCATTTCCCGTTCGCGAAGAAGGTAGGTCGAACAACGTGTTTAAGCTCTATTTTTACTTTTTTCTCCGGGTGATATAAATAGGTCACCGGGGGCAACGTGTCATGGTCGGAATCGATATAAACCAATCGGTATGTCACCCATTTCCCGTCATCCGAGAGATTGGGAGCATCCACTCTTCGCCATAATTTATATGCCGCCGTGTCCAAAGCCCTTTTCTGGGCAAGTCCGATTTCCCCGCCCAAAAGGATCGACAGGAAAATTATTCCGCATTTAATCAATTTCATCATGATAGCTTTAACATTCCATACTTTAGGGATTTATCTCTTCATAAAGTAATCCAGGTCTGTCTGATAGTCCGCAGAGGAATCCCCTAAAAGCAAACGAGCAAAGTGATGCCACAGCTTTCGTTCATAAAACACCTCGGCATCTCCACTAAACCCATGATCCTGCCCAGGAAGCACCAGCATATCAAAATGTTTACCCGCTTCAATCAAGGCATTTACCATACGATAAGTGTGTGCAGGATGAACGGTCTGATCCATATCGCCCGTCACGAGCAACAAGCCGCCTTTATAATTTTTTGCCAAATCCATATTCGTTTTACTGGATGTATGGAACGTGATCTCCTCATATTCCTTGCCTAAAGAGTCTTTTACTATTTTCTTCCGTTCCTGTACTCCAAAATGAATCTCTACCCACCCTTTGTTATACATATTGTTATCATGATTCCCGGCTGAAGCTACAGCCGCAGAGTAAAACTCCGGGTAAGTACAAATCGCCGCTGCTGCCATAAATCCTCCCCCGGAATGACCGTAAATACCCACCTTTTTCTTATTGATAAAAGCATAACGATCCGCTAACTGTTCTATTACATATTTATCGTCAGCCAAAGGATAATCTCGTTGATTTCCATACCCGAAGGCGTGATAGTATTTCCCCCGCATTGGAGAACTTCCCCGGTGTCCCACGGTAATGACGATAAATCCTAACTGAGCCAAACGGGTATTCAAGGCATCATTGATCGTAAAACGAGTGGGAACATATTCAAAGAATGGACCGGGGTACACGCAAGAAATAATCGGGTAAGATTTCGTGGTATCAAAATCGACAGGTTTCCACATCACCCCGTACAGATCGGTAACCCCGTCAACCGCTTTCACCGAAAAACGCTCCGGAGCTTTCCATCCCATCTCGTACAAACGATGCAAATCAGGTTCTTCCAAAGTCATTATCACTTTCCCTTTCCGGTCGCGAACCACATTCCGGGGTTTCATATCCACACGAGAGTATCCATCCACATAATATTCACTCGAAGGAGATATCGCCACATTATGCGTCGCATCTTCCGGCGTCAGGCAAACCAGTTTATTCTCTTTGTCCAAATCTGCCCGATACAAGATATAATAATAAGGATCAATCCCTTGCTGCCGTCCATATCCATAAAAATAGATCTGCCGGCGAAGAGTATCCACTTTAATCAAGGGGCTAGCAACCCAAGCTCCCGAGGTAACCTGATTTTTCAAATTCCCGTCTTTGTCATACAAATAATAATGCCCCCAACCGCTACGTTCCGAGCGGAACAGGATCTCTTCGCCATCATTGAGAAAAGCGATACTTCTCATCTGATAATCCAAATAAGGTTTATTCTCCTCGTGAATAAGCGATTTCACTTCCCCGGTTTCAACATTGACCATACAGATATCCGCTTCATCCCACGTGCGTTTGTATCTTTGAAGATAAAGGCGTTTGCCATCATTGCTGCTATAAACAATATCCACGTATTGATCTGCCCAACGGGTAATATCAATCTCCCGTACCACCCGTGATTCCGCATCCCCGATAAGCAACGTATATTGTATCACGTTTTTATCTCCCGCCATTTCGTACTTGTATGTTACTAATTTCGGACGAGGCTGGGCGAGTACATCTACCAGCCACATATCATTCACTTTTCGGGAATCCTCCCGCAACGCATAAAATTTGTTTCCTCTTTTAAACCATTTGGCACTACATAGGAAACGCCCATCCTGTTCCCCTTCATCCTCACGGTTAAAAGAGTAATTCTTCTCACCATCGAAAGTCAATTGTATTTCTGTCGTGTCCTTCCCTTTTAGCGGATTACCGACAAGATACAGGTTATGACGCTTGGCGAATAGCATATAACTGCTATCCGGAGAATAGTACATCCAATAAGGAGTCGAATCGATCGTTTTTTCACACTCCCAACGTTTCAATTCTTTTGTACGAATATTATAGGTATAATCTTGACGATCAAAATAGAACCGGAAAGTTTCCTTGTCCAAAAATTTCACCTCAATATCCAAATTCTTGTGGTTATACGGTTTTCTGGTAATCTCACTAATTTTAGACACCAATTCAACATTATCGAACAATAATTTTTTGATCTTCCGCTTGGGATCCACCCAGTAATAATTTTTCCCCTCCTCTGTCCGGAAAGAATAATAAAAACAATCGGTTCCCTTAATAAAATTCGGTCTTACCAATAATGTATTCTTCGTTATCGGAGCTTGCGTGATCTCCCGCATACGTTCCGCTAACTCGTAATTTGCCTTTTGTTGCGCAAATCCCGTAACACAAAAAGCAATTAAAAATATAACTATCAGCAATTTATTCATTTTCATACCCTCTATCTTTCAATTGTACTTTCATAATCGGCAGACGAATCCCCCAGTAAATATTTCGCGAAATGAGCCCACAACTTTCGTTCAAAGAAAGCATCGGCATCTCCCCGGAAACCATGCCCGTTTCCGGGCAACACGATCATATCGAAGTTTTTCCTTGCCTTGATTAAGGCATCGACCATTCGCAAGGTATTCGCGGGATGCACGTTTTTATCCATATCGCCCGTGACCAATAACAAATGCCCTTTTAAACGTTTCGCCAATTCCATGTTCGTCGGCACTTTACAAGAATAGGTGTATACCGTACTGTCCTGCCCGTCTTTACCTTTCACGGTATCGACAGACTCACGAACACCATGATAGATTTCAGACCATCCCCGGTTAAATATATTATTATCATGATTCCCCGCAGAAGACACCGCGGCAGTATAGAAATCCGGATAAGTACAAATCGCAGCAGTAGCCATGAATCCTCCCCCGGAATGACCGAATATCCCGACCTTGGTAATATCGATGTAAGAATAACGATCAGCCAATTGTTCTATGGCATACTTATCGTCAGCCAAAGGATAATCCCGCAAATTACCATACCCGTACCGATGATAAAATTTTCCCCGTAACGGACTTCCTCCCCGATGCCCCACGGACATCACGATAAAACCGAGTTGTGCCAACCTCATGTTATAACTGTCATCCAAGCTAAACGAAGTATTCACGTATTCAAAAAACGGACCGGGATACACGGAGGAAATTATCGGATACTTCTTGTTCGGGTCAAAATCCGCAGGCTTCCACATAATGCCATATAAATCTGTTATTCCGTCAGCCGCTTTCACGGTGAAACGTTCCGGGGCACGCCATCCCATCTCTCGCAAACGCCGGGTATCCGGTTTTGCCAGTTCCATAATTACTTTCCCCTGATTATTTTTCAATACAATTTTAGGCTCCATATCTACCCGGGAGTATGTATCCACAAAATAACGCCGGGAAGACAGGAATGAAGTATTATGCTGGGCATTCTCCGGAGTCAACAACGTAACACCCTCCCGATCTATGTGAGCTTTATAAAGGATGTAATAATAAGGGTCTACCCCTTTTTCCCGTCCATATCCATATAAATAGAGCGTGCGTCCCACGGTATCGATAGCGGCTATTGGTCCGGCTACCCACGCTCCGGAAGTAATCACATTTTTCAATCGTCCTTCCCCGTCATAGTGATAATAATGTCCCCACCCCGTTCGTTCGGAGCGAAACAGAATATCTTTTCCATCATTCAATATCACGGTATTCTGCATATGATAATCCCGATAGGGCTTATCTACTTCATGTATCAATTCCTTCACCTCTAGGGTTTCCGTGTTCACCACGCAAATATCTACCTCATCCCACGTGCGTTTAAAACGCTGGAAGAAAAGTTTATCCCCTTTCTCCCCAGGTTGGATCACTTGAATATACTGATCCGTCCATTTATCGGCAGGCACCCGGTTAGCTGTCTTTTCCCCGGCATCGATAATCCATAGCTCGTACTGGCATAAATCCTTTTCGCCGGGCATCTCGTAACGATATTTTTCCAAAGTGGGACGCTTCGTCAACGAGTTTATCACGAACATATCCTGCAACTTCCGGCTATCTTCCCGCACCACGTAAATATGTTTGGAATCTTTAAACCATCGGGCATTGGTTTCCGCCTCTCCCTCTTTATCCTCCTCGGGATCCCGCGCGAAAGAATAATATTTTTCTCCATCAGTCGTTAACTGAATCTCCGTGGTATCCATGCCCTTATATTTGTTCCCTTTCACGTACAGATTATGGTTTTTAGCATATAATATATATTTCCGGTCCGGCGAGAAAGTCATCCAAGAGTATATGACTTCGTTGTCTTCCTCTGAATTTTTCTTTTCTTCTAACGCCCGAACTTTTTTCGTCTTAAAATCAAATTCATAATGACCATCCATCGAGAAGGTCATTTTGGACAAATCTTTGGAAAACTCCATACCAGAGATTCTCAAATCTTTCTCGTTATAAGCTTTACGAGTAATCCGGCTCACTCCTTGAGCTATATCCGTGGGATTAAAAAGCAACCGTTTCTCTCCTTTTGCCGGATCGACGAAATAGAAATTCCTTCCGTCTTCCGTGCTGAATTCAAACCAAAACTTGTCCGTATCATTGATTTGCCGGGGGAATATACCCATGCTGTATTTTCCGACCAAGCTACCAAATGAAACATTCCGTAATTTTTCTGCCAACTTATAATTTGCCTTCTGTTGGGCATTTCCGCTCACGAACAACAATAGCAATGACAACAATACAAATACCCTTTTCATATCATCGATTGATTTACATACAATTAACAAACAACCCACTCTTTTTTTTACACACGAAAGAAGATACGAAGGGAGCTATGCTCCCTCCGAAATCAATATACTGAAACAACATATTAATACAAACCGCCAGACCCCGGTCGACTTCCGTTACCAAATTTATACTCGATATCCACAATCTCCCCGAAGCCGTCTTTATGATATAATTCCACGAACTCAGCAGTCTGCTCCGCATTATCATATTTCACTTCAAAAACATAGACTTCCCCGGACTTTAAGGCAACAGCCAGATGAGCGTTGAGCGTCTTGTAATATGTGTCATAATCCTTCACGGCAAGCCCGACAATTTCAGAATTAAACACCGGAAGAGAAGCGAAATTAAAAATAAACTTATCCCAATAATTATAAATATTCAATTTGTTGCCGGAAGCGACCACCAATAATTCCTGCCAAGGCAACAATGCCGCACACCGATAATCGTTCATGATGGAAGCGGGCAATTCCCCATATTCACTCGACTCGACAATCATCTTATGTCCCGGCTTATATGAATAATTCGCTCTGTTGAGTTCATAACGATGCCAATAATAATTCCCGTTCTGACGAAGGATTGAAAAGTAGGCAGGAGGAGCATAATATCCACCCGCTCCATTCGCCCAAGCATGAAACACGAACTCTCCTTCCACATTTTTAAATAAAAAAGGATGCTCATCCTGGGAGAGATTTACTAATTCCAGATAAGAACCAATGTGATTTGCAGGCAATATAGTATAACTATTATCATCTCTAGCACATTCCCCATCATCCATAATTCCGAAATAAGTATTATTCTCGTCAATCCCGACAATCAGGAAGTTTCCATAGTTGTCACCCTTGAAATACGGCAATAATGCTTTTACTTTCTTACCGTTCAAACTAGGATCTTTCAAATAAAATCCGGAATGCAAATCAATAGCAACCGAAAGATTAGCCAGATAAATATAGTTGTCGGCACTTAACAGCCACTTCCCGCCATAACTCAACACGGCATCCACCGGGTCAAAATTATCCGGGACTCCATCAAAAAATTCATTCTTCGCGTACCCGACCGGGATCAAATCATTCCCATCCAATTCGACAGTCCCGCTCTCCTGCAAAACCATCACTTCATCTTCCACGGCAATTCCAGGAGCCGTCGGATAAATAAAATTTTCGACCAATTTACGAGGTCCCTGCCCCAAACCGGGCACAACATTCATAGCTTCCCCTACATAAACGACGGTATCCTTTGATTGTTCTTTGCCATCAACAACCACTATCTTTGACTGCTTTTTGGATAAAATCAACGACAATTGGGAGTCGTTACCCGCAGATCTGGATAGAATCATCCAGCCGTTTTTCCATGGGGCAACAACCGCCACTTCAATTTCCTTGGAAAACGTGACACCACTTTTATTATCCGTTGCACAGAATAACAAGACAAAATCACCCAACTGTTCTGCCCGATACGTGTAATTCAATTGATCGCTCAACAAAGTCATTTTCTCTTCTTCCCCCAAATACCATGCGTAAGAAGCATCCGGATTCAACGTATCGATAGAAAAACGCACCTCTGGTTCAAACCTGATTTCCTCATCGGGATACAATGTATATTTATTCTTTACATTTTTCACTCCGTCCTTATCCCAATTTTCAAAATCATTCAAATCCTTGTAATCGTAGTTGCTTTTATCATCCAAGCAACCCACCGTAAATAATAGAATGAATATATATATCAAATTCTTTTTCATAATTACTCGTTTTTATCCAACCGCGGGAATAACCAATTCATTACCATTTTCATCTTTTAGCGGAGCCTTCCCCGAAGCGATATTCTCCGGATCATTATTGAATGCTTCAATCCGGTATTTCAACCGCAAAGAATACTTCTTCAAAATCATCTTGTCTTGTCCGTCAAACTCCACCCCATCTTTCGCCAATTCTTCCAGAAACATCGTGTACTTCGTTTCCGAATAGGCTCCTAAATAGAGATATTCAGCAATATTATAATAGGGAACGCCACCATAACCACCATCCCACACAGTCCACCATTGGGGACGCTCCAGTTTATCGGAAACCAAGATAATCGCTCGGCTATATTTATCATCACCCTCTTTTATCCATTCCGTTTCATCAACTTTCAGCATCAAACGGCAAGTCTTCTCTTTCAACAGATCACCGTTCAACAAAACGATTTCTATCGTGTCCTGTGCTTGCCCTGCCGGGAAAAAACACTTCTCCGGCAACACGTACAACTCGGAAGGCAAGGTTGTAAATTCTTCGTCTGCCGACACCGTATACTCCCGTTCCTTTGTTAGCCAAACACCGTTAGACTTCATCGGAATCTTCATGTGAATTTCCCCACTGGGAAAAGCTTTAAACGAATAAGTCGTACTATCGGCAGTAGCATCTGCCGCAAAGTACACGTAAAGCGTATCCTCGGAATACTCCATTATATTTTTCTCGCTACAAGCCGAGAGGACACACATCCATGCAAATACCAATAATATATATTTTCTCATAATCCATTATTTTATATTAGTTTCAATATCCGGAACAGGTACGACGAATACATTTTCCGCAGCCTCAATAAAACCGCCTTTTTCTGCCGGGATATTCTTATTCAAACGCTTATAAATAAAATAAGTCTGTCCTTCACCCTGCCATTCCCGACGCATATCATTAATCAAAAGATTCACAAAGTCATCTGTGTTGGCTGTTGTTATCTGCTTCACGGACACGTCAGTATCCTTCAAGCCGCGACACTTCTTTACATAGGACAAAAAAGTCTTTGCCTTGCTTAATCCTTCCGCTCCCCGTTTGCATAAAATCTCGGCAGCAGTATAATACATTTCGCTCATCCGGATAAACGGGACAATATGATCGGAAACATCTATCACTGATGCAGTCGAACCGGAAGACATCGCTTCATATTTTCTAAACCGGTAATTTGAATGTTGATTTTTCATATCCTCGATCCAGTACGTGAAGCGGTAATCGTTACTCTTCACGATTTCCTCTTTTTCAACCTTCGTTTTGTACAAATCTTCGCCGAAATAATTTTTCTCGATCTCGGAAACACACAAGTAATAAGCCCTACTTTCATTTTCCATGATATTCACTGCCGAATTATACTTCAACAAATCAATGACGTGCAGCCCAAATATAACATCCGAATAACATTTCCGATCCCCATAGGAATACCTGTTGGCAATACTAAAAGCCCTTTTCTCCGAGGCAAAATTAATCACTTCACTGGCTTGCTCTAAAGCCTCGTCCTCTTTCTGCGCATACAGGTACACTCGTGCCAATAAAGCCGTCGCAGCCCAGTAATTCAAGTGGAATCCCCTACGACCTAGAAATGTATTCCCCTTAGTTTCAAAATTATCACTCCGGCTGAAAGCTTTTGCCGTATCAAATTTCCACAGCAACTGTTTTGCCTCTTTCAAATCTTTGGCTATCAATTCCAAACATTCATCAACCGTCTTCGGCTTTGAAACATAAGAGGGATACGTGTCTACATAAGGGATAAACTTACGTTCCCCGGGATTGGCAGCAGGAGCAGGTGCAAACAAGCGTAACATATCAAACTGTATGAAGGCACGCAATGCCAACGCCTCTCCCCAGATCATAGCCTTCTCCTGACCTTTCCAATCAAACATCTCAGGATCGGCATTTTCAATCTGTTGTACCAAATTATTGCAATTAGCCACGACATTATACGCCTCTTTCCAAATAGAAGTAATCACCGGCTTCAGCGCATAATAATCCCATGCGTACTTTTTGGCTCCGTATTCCAGTTCATTTACACTACCGGATTTATTATAAGAATACACTTGCCCCAACGCATCCACAACTCCCCATGTCAACTGTTTCCCGTACAGGTTCTGCGACTCCATGCTATAATAAATACCATTCAACGCATGACGGAAACCATTGCCCGTGGTGAATAGTTCCTCCTCGGTAATCTCATCTTCCGGTTCCACATTCAACCATCCATTACATGACGACATAAAGAATGGCAAAACTAAAATCAAATATAATAACTTATTTCTCATATTCTTAACTAACTAGAAAGTTGCACGTAAAGAAAAATTCACCGTCCGGGCAAAAGGATAACTGGTACCCCGCTCCTGCTTGATCGTTGATAAACGGAATAACTCATTTGTACTTGCTTCCAAGCGAAGGGTCTTCAAGTAAATCTTGCGCAACCACGCCGGATTAAAGTCATAACTTAAATTCAACGCACTCATCGATAAAACATTCTCATCCTGGACAAAACGAGAGGTCGGCAAGGTAACGCTATTCATATCCTGTATATCCTTTAAAGGCGCAATATCGCCCGGCTTTTCCCAACGTTGAGTCAACACCCGTTTGTCTACATTACTTCCCTGTATATCCGCATTCTCGACATTCATAATTAAAGTTTCATTATATGTTTGCTTTCCCCATTCATAAGCAAATGAAACAAATAACGAAAAATTCTTATATGTCGCATTTATACCAAAAGAACCACTCGCCTTAGGCTCGGTATCTCCAAGTACAACCTCCTCGCTAGCTTTCCACACGTTGCTGGCTTTACCGTTGCGATACAAGTATAACTCTTTCCCGTTAGTAGGGTCAATACCTAGTGAACGTACCCCATAAATCGCCGTCAAAGAAGCACCTTCTTCATATTTCATGATCGGCTTAATAAAATCTTCATACGTTTTCCCAGCTTTACTCCACGCGGTTGTCGGTATTTGACTCTCTTCCGCAAGTTCATAATGCTCATCTACCTGAGAATTATACGCTTTCAAGGCATCCGACACCTTCAATATCTCGTTTTTATTGTGATTCAGGTTTCCCCATAAAGCCACATTCCAATCTTTATCTTTCATCACATCGAAGCGAAACTGAATATCAAAACCTTTATTCAAAGTTTCTCCCAAATTACTCTTATAAGAAGAGAATCCCGAAGATCCCGGCAGGGTCACGTCTGTAATCAAATCCACCGTTTTATTGTGATAATAGTCAAAGACAAAAGAGATCCGATTATTCCAAAATTCCAGATCCGTACCGACATTCAATTTATTCGTCGTTTCCCATTTCAAATCCCGATTCCCCAAGGCTTTCAGAGCGACACCAAACCCACTGATATACCAACGGTCAAAAGTCTTGTAAACCGTTCTCGCACTATAAGACGGGAAATTCACTTTACCGGTTTGCCCGTATGAAACACGAAGTTTCATGCGATTAATAATTTTACTACTCTGCAAAAAGTTATACTTGTGAACATTAATACCCATTCCCAACGACCAGAACGGAGCCCATTTCTGATCCAACCCAAATTCGGAAGAACCGTCAAAACGAGCGGATATATCTGCCAAATAAATATCGTTCCAAGTATAATTCGCCATTAACAAGAATCCAGCCAAACGACTTGCACTCTGTGTTTTGTTCGGCTTTACTGTAATCTCAGCAGCGTAATTAGGTGAGTGGAATTCCCCAGAAGGAAACCCTCGATAGTGACTGGAAGTACTTTCGGAGAAACGCGAAGTTGCATTCATCACCGCCGAGGCATTGATCGCATGACTGCCGAATACTTTCGAGAAATATGCCCCAACCTGCATATCCCAATTGGTAGATTCTCCTTTCATTAAATAAAGATCGCCCGCCAACTCCTTATCTTCACCCTGTGTTTTAGACGTCGAATTCGAGGAAAGAGGATCAATAAAACGCTCTCTCTTGTTAAACTCTTTCGTTATGGCAAATTGCCCTTTCAGGTATAAATAATCGGTCAGATACCACCGTGCCATCAATCGTTCAATAAATACATCCCCTTTTTCAAACTCAAAATTATCCAAAAGAGCTTCATACAACGGATTATTCAACTTATCATCCCGATGAGGTATCGTAGAAAACTCCAAAGTACCTTCTATCAACTTTCCATCCTTCGTATAAGGACGATCATAAGGCTGCAGGTGAGCGTAATCGGAAAAATCACCGTAAGGAGATTCATTTGCTTTCGTGTAATTGTACTCGATATAATTCACGACCTGCAAATTCTTAAGCCGGTAATCCACGTGAAATCCTAGATTCATCGTGTTCCGGTAAGAATCCTTCATAACACCATTGTTGTTATTATAGGAAAGGTCAAGCCCATAACGCAAATCAGCATTTCCCCCCTCGATAGACAAACTATGCTTGTGATTCACGGCATTCCGCAAAGGCAACGACAACCAATCCGTGTTCACGCCTTCCTGCACCCGCAATAAACGTTCATTATACGCATCCAACGCTTGCTTCCAAGTTATAAAATATTTGGGTGTATAAAGCCCTGCCTTCGTTTCGATCTCCAATTTTTCTCTAGCCGTGGCTAAATTATAATCTGAAAGATCGGGCATAGAAACGGTTCCGGTCATACTATAAGAAATAGTCACCTCTCCCGGCTTGGGTGCAACAGTCGTGATCACGACAACACCATTCGCCGCACGAGAACCATACATGGCAGTGGCAGCCGCATCCTTCAATATCTGAATATCTTCCACCCGCATCGGGTCCATATCGTACACCTTCTGCACGCTCACCTCGAACCCGTCCATGATAAAAATCGGAAGGTTCGGATTATTTTTCAAAGAAGATTTTGACAACGCATCTTTATCCAAATCTTTCACCCCGATACCCGAACGACCGCGGATATAAATCTCTGGTATAGCATTCGGGTCTGATCCCCATTTATTACTTTGTTGAATGCGGAACGAGGGATCAAATGAAGATAATGCCTGAATAACGTTCGTGGAGGACGCTTTCAACAAATCCTCCCGTTTCACGGAAATCGAACTACCCGTGAAACTCTCTTTTCTAATATTACCGTATCCCGTTACTACCACCTCGTCCATTTCTGCGATATCTTCCTTCATCGCGATAACCAATTCTTTCCCGTCATTTTTCCGGTCATCACTCAAACGGTAATGAATCGTTTCCATCCCAATAAATGAAAATACCAGAATTGTACTATCCATCTGGGGTATCTCAACTTTAAACTTTCCATCCACATCTGTTACCATACCCAGTTTAGTACCTTTTATAAGGATTGTGACCCCGGGCAACGGCACTCCCTTCTCATCAATCACTTTGCCTTTTATCTGCCGGGTTTTCTTCTGCACTTCCTCCTCCTTTGCCGGAGTGATAATGACCACATCGTTTTGAATAACATAAGACAAGGGCGTCCCCTTCAGTAACACCTTCAACGCTTCGTCCAAAGTTGCGTCCTTCACCTTCAAATCCCGTTTCCCGAACTTCATAACCTCTTCCATCTGGTACAAAAAACGATAACCTGTTTTTTGACTCATTTCCGTGATTGCCTGATCAATCGTAACGTTTTCCAGATTCATCGTCAATCTTACGACCTGAGATTTCGCATCTACTTGCAGGAGGAAGAGAAACGTAAACAGAAGAAGAAGAGCGCGTTTAAAAATAAATCGCATCTTTTCAAATCTTTGCATGCCGCTAAAGACCTCAATTCCGTTTTTTTTCATACTTTTACATGCTTAATGATTAATAATTGATTTTTTAATCGTTATTAAAACTCATTTAAGGGCAGGAAATAGTACCAATATTTTCTGCTCTTTATATATAACAACATCTATTTGAATATTTTACTCACGAACACGGTTCTGTCTTTCACCACGAAATGTACCCGCGTAGCTTTCTCCAGCATATCCAATATCTCCATAAAATCCTCATACCGAGCTAACTCTCCGGAGAAATGATATTCTTTCAATTCCGGGTTTACCCAAAATACATCAATATTATACCAACGCCCCAAACAAACCATAATATCCTCCAACGTGTTATTCAACAATACCAGCCGTCCGTCCTTCCACGCAGAATAAAGACTCGCATCTACTTCACGAACAACCAGCTTGCTGTCTTCACGATTATATACAACTTGTTGATCCGGCTTGATCTTCACGCTCTGCTTTTTGTCATACACCCGCACCAATCCTTCATTCAACGTGGCTTCCACCATTTTCTTATCCGGATAAGCCTGCAAATTAAATTGAGTTCCAAGCACCTCGACAGAAACCTTGTCATCCGCATTCACGACAAACGGGCGTGAAGCATCTTTTTTGACGATAAAGAAAGCCTCTCCCCGCAAAAATACATCCCGTTCGCTTTTCCCGAATTTTACAGGGAACCGGATCTCGGAATCCGAATTCAAAAACACTTCCGTGCTATCGGACAAAAATAATTTGTACTCCCCGCCACGGGGTACCCGAATCGTATTATACACCAGCACATCTTCTCCATCTCCTTCCCCGACTCCCTCGTAAGAAACCCGGCTACCGTCATTGCGGGCTATCATGCCGCTTCCCAGCGAAATCAATTGCATGGAAGTATCTTGCAATACAATCTTGTCACCAGAGGAAGTAATTAAAACAGCCTTGGAGCCACCCGTTTCAATACGGGCTATCGGTTGCGCAATCTCTTGTACCGCCGGCTTCCTTAAAAGTCCCAGGTACAACCCGATACCGACAAGTAATACGATAGAAGCCGCTATCCCCATCCACCAGGGAGATATACTCCGGCGTTTATCTTGTTCTACCAACTGCTTCTTTATCACCTCCCATGACTCATTCACTTCAAAACGTTCGGCGTACAAATCTCTGTCAGGAACATTCTTCCCTTCAAGGATACGTTGAAACAATTCCCCGTTCCGAACATCCTCTTTCAACCACGCCTCCAATTTTTCTTCTTCGGCGGGAAGAATTGTTCCGATCATTTTTTTGGCGATCAAACGAGATATTTTATAATCTTTCGGATATTCCATCATAAAACGTCCTAATTCTAATTTATATTTCTATTTACAGAACGTCAAAATTTCAGAAAGGGATGAGTGGATTTTCCGTTTTTTTTCAATTATATTTTTAACAGCAGAATCAAAAATACATAATAATAATCCTTCAACGCCACACGGAGTACATCCATTGCTTTATATTTAAGCGACTTAACTGTATTCACGCTAATCCCCAATTCCTCTGAAATTTCTTTATTCTGCTTACCTTCCAAACTCAATTTTATAATTCGACGACTTTGAGTCGGCAGTGCATCGATTGCCTCGTTAACAATCCGGTATGTTTCCTCCTCAATCAATATGTCTCGAAAAAAATATTCATTGTCAGCAGCTCCTAAATTATCCTGAATAGGCATTTTCTTTTGCATCCTCAAATAATCGAAGCATTTATTTTTGACAGTTACATATAAAAATATATCCGGTGTGGTTGAAAAATCATAAGCTTCCCTCTTTTCCCACAAACGCATAAACACCTCCTGAACAATATCTTTTGCAACATCCTCATCTCCAACAATACGGCAAGCGACCATACACATAGACAGGAAATATTTTTTAAATAAGACTTCATAAGCCGCAATATTACCCGCACGAATGGAGTTAAATAAAAAATCTTCGCTATTTTGATCACTTTCAGACATAATTCTATGAGTTACACCAGAAAAAACTCTTGCGGTCACAAAAATAGAGAAAAAAATGATAATAACAATTTTACGAATGATTCTACTCGTTCGCGCCACAACTATTTTGCAATAAAAAACTCGTTTTACAGCTGTAAAACGAGTTTTTTTACGTTAGACTATTTCACTCAATCATACTTTTGGTCTATCCCCCTCTCGTCGATATTTATCCCCTCCTTCATCCAACGAGGCATGGGTGCATCTTTCAGGTAATAGTCAAAGAATTGTTGTAAACGAATCGTCCAGTCCTTCTCTGCCGCCTTATTGTACAAGAAATGCTTGTCGCCCTTGTAATTCAGTAACCAAGCGGGCTTTTGCAAACGACGCATGGCTAGGAATAAATTCAATCCTTCCGAGTAAGGCACCGCCTCATCCTTATCACAATGGAAAATCAACAAAGGTGTCTGTATCTTATCGGCATAGAATATCGGGGAGTTTTTAATATACATTTCGGGATCGTCCCAAAGTGTTTTCCCCATGCGGCTTTGCGTTTCCTCGTACATGAACATACGGGGCATACCGCTCCCTTCCCGGATGCCGGTGTAAGCCGAAACCATGTTTGAAACGGCTGCACCGGGATTGGCACACCGGAACATATTCGTGCGGGTCACCAGGTAAGCCACCTGATAGCCCGACCAGCTATGTCCCTGTATCCCGATACGGTCTTTGTCGGCAATTCCCCGGTCGATCAACATCTGGGAACCGCTCACCACGGCATTGTAGCTGCTCTCCCCGGGAGCTCCTACCGTGAAATGCACGTCCGGCATGAAGACCACGTACCCGTTACTCACGTAGGTTACCACGTTAATCATGGCACTACTCAAGGCAGGCACGGGATTCACGTGAATATCTCCCGTGTGTGTTTCATAAAAGTTCACGATGACCGGGTAGCGTTTCAACGGATCGTAACCATCCGGCAGATACAACAGCCCCCGATTCCGTTTGCCCCCGAAATTTGTCCACTCGACTAATTTCACGCTTCCCCAGTGATAATCCTTCTGTTGCGGGTTCGTGTCCGTAATCTTCACCGGACGGGCAAAATCGGTCTTACTCCACCATATATCACGGAACTCCTGATAGTTCTGGCGAATGAACATACAATATTTCCCGTCACGTGTCATTTGGTTAAAATTGAACGCGTAAGGCCCTTCCATTAATTTACGAATCTTACGGGCAGGCGTCAATGCATATACCCCCTGATCCAAAGTTTCCGTGTTCACGGTTCTCAACAAAATATTTTGCTTCGTATCGATCCATTTAGAATCGTAATCCGTTTTCAACAATCGCAAAGAAACGTTGTTCTTCCTTCCCCAACCGTCCGTAAGCGAATAAGTGGGATTCTTACCCGTCAGGTCAACCACCCACATATCATACCTGTCATAGAGGACAACTTCATTTCCCCCGGCAAGCCAACCGGCAATACCATATGAGCCGGCAGGAACCGGTTTATCGTGGTCTTCATCGTACACGGGATAACCAATTACCGTGGATATATCTGTCAACTCTCCCGTGGTCGGGTCTAATTTATACCACGTTTTCTTTTCCCCGTAGTAAAACAAGGCATACTTCCCGTTCGGGCTCCATACCGGACGCTGGCGGAAATCCGAAAATATCAATTTCCGTTTCCCTGTTTCAAGGCTCACGAGATACAAATCCATCGCGTTTCCGTCACGCCAATCCGTGAGTCCCCGGTAAGGAGATTCATCCGCGATAATCACGTAATTGTATTCATCGCAAGTCGGATTGAACATATTATCCATCTCGGGTGGAGATACAAGAACACATTTTTTAGTATCGATATGGTAAACGTACTTCGGAACATTACGCCGATAACCTCGCCCGTGTCTTTGCCGGCTTTGGGAGAGTTCATCATCCCATTTCCACAATTCCAGCTCGAAACTCTTGTCCGGCTCTACTTTAGGGCGACGAGGAGCCGGAACTTTAGGCGAACCCTCCACGAAGATATACTTCCCGTTATTGAACGGGGTGTGTATTCCTCCCCGAACCTTATAATCTCCCGGAAGTTCGATTTCCTTGACATCCATGATCTGTTTATACTTGCCGTCTTTCAAATTAAAAGCATACAACAGATCGGGATCCTTCAGGTAAGACGTGTCCGACGCTACGGTGAATACACCATTCAAATCTCTCCTGTCCAAAGAAAAACTTATCAAACGGGCATCCGGGTCACCATAAATCAACCGTTGTTTTCCTTTCACCGGACCAGTATACAAGGATTTATAACCGTTACGCTCTTTCGTGTAGATGATCGTTTTATTATTATCCAGCAGTATATGGTAATCCAGGCTATCCATAACCGTAGAATCTCCCGTTTCAAAATTCCAAATCACCAACCTCTTGATGTCATTGCCTTTCTCGTTCTTACCGATAGGATAAGAATAAGTCATCACGGGAGAATCGGAGGATTCGTTACAGTCATAAGGTCTATCCCACAACTGTTTTTTCATATTCTTTAAAGTCAACAGGAAAACGGAATCTTTCACCAACCCGGAAGTATCTTGCGGAGATGGAGATACCACGTATTTCAAACATTTCCCGTTATTAAAGAAATTAGTTTGCCGTACATTTTCCAACTCGTAGGTTTTCCCAGACTCGTTATGATGCAGGTAAGTGACAGGCGTATCTTTTTCATGATCGTCGCTGTCAATATACACGAAACGATAGGTGATCCATTTCCCGTCATCCGACATATGCTGACCTTCAACTCTGCGCCACAATTTATAAGCCTCCATATCAAGGGGCTTTTTTTGTGCCGCAGCAGGTAGAACAATTCCCAGCAGGAATAATACAATTAAATATTTCCGAATCTTCATTTTTTTTCTTTTATAATTTCAAAGAGGTTGTTCAAAATAAATTGACAACCTCTTTTTATTTTTTTCCTGAAGGTTGTTAAAACAACTCATCACAATCTGTCCCGCCCTTATTCAAGGCAAACTTATTTTTTATTGTCCAGCGCTTTCTGAACTTTGAATAACAAAAGTTCATAATATGCTTTAGCTTCTCCCGTGTTTCTTGAAACAGCCGTATTCAACATATCTCTGGTTTTTAGCAACATACTGTAAAAGAGATGCGTCGTCGGATAGGGTTTTGCCTCAATGAAAGGCATTTCTCCAAAACCTTTTCTTTCTTGAGCCAAAACTAATCCATCTTCCCCGAAAGTTACCGGGAATGCTGCATTCTCGAGCAAGGAATAATCACGACATTGGATATTCCGGGCACATTGAGCTTGAAAATCAGTCAAACGGAATGCTTCACGGGGAACTTCAAACACGGCTGCCGGCAAAGTAACCGATGAGGTCGCGATAATGCTTGCCAAGAAATTACTTTGCAATTTCATATCATTCATGGTCAACTTCCGATTTTTGATCGTTGGCTCCCAGATGATATTGTAAATGTCATTGATATATTCCTGGGGAGAATATTCACCACCCCGTTCTGCCGCAATAGCGATGTAACGAATACGATCTAACAATCCGTAGATAATTTCCGTTTCGTTCTTTGCCGCAGCCTTATCCCCGATTTCAAACTCTTTCAATGCAGACTCATTGTCCAACCAAGAAAGATCTCGGGAAAGTTCTACCATATATTTCATCACGTCTCTCTGACGGGCTTTATCCACAGGCAGATAAGAAGGTTGCACATCTCCTTCGCGTTTATCGGTAAGGTACATTCCACCGATCAAGGCATATGCGTAGTCCAATTTAGAACGTAACGCCGAAACCAAAGAATTGTACATTCCTTTTCTTTTAGCCATATTGCGATCCTCGTTTCCGTCATACCAGGTATATACATTCTGAATCGAAGCTTTTATATTATTAATGGCATACTTCAAACCTTTCACGGGGTCATTTCCCAGGTCGGCATACATAGAGGTCGGATCATACGAAGCGTATGAAGGCTGGCGTATCCCGAAACGATACATCGGATCGTCCTGATGTTCACGAATCCATTTGTCTAATGTCGCCGTTTCACCTTGCGGAGTTTTGGCATCCGGGATGGGAGTATACAACCATTTAATAGCATAAAAATCATAGGCACCCAAGCCTGTTGTCGTCAAACGAGCCCCCTTCTCCACGTCTTCCGGCTGGGCGATATAATTAAACATGAAATAATCCATGATAGACGGGCTCAATCCATGCACCTTCGTGAAGGATGCCGAACGCAAAGAATCGGTCGGATAAGCATAGCTTGCCCCCATATTCTCCTCCAATCCCAAACATTTTCCCGTGATCTGCATCACCTTCAACCGAAGCGCTTCGCCATCCAAATCAGGAGTCGGCTTCAACGTGCGTACAGAAGGATCAGAAGCCATGGTGTTCATTAACCGATCTTCGTGCAATCCAGCAACCACGTTATCGTGAATATACATCGACGTATTCAATATTTCACCCGTACGAGGATCTATCTGTATCGAATTTTGGATAAAATACATCCACAAAGGAGCATAACGAATTGTATTATAATTCACGTTATTTGCGTTGAAATTCGGGTCATTAGCCGGAAAATCCCGAACAGAAAGTACATTCTTGAACCCAATCTTCTCGAAGGCTTCATTCCATGCCTCCACGCCTTCTTTCACGTAAGGCTTCCAAAATTCAGGCATCAAAGTATCCAAATAAAAGACAATAGGATTCTTTGGTTCCACCAACTCTCCATTTCTATATTTCACCTCGTCGGCTGGTTCCAGACGCCAACGTTTCGTGTAATAAACCGGTTTGAATCCTTCGCTTCCCCCGGAATAATCGGTTTTAGTAACATGAGCGACTCCTATACGGGAATCTGCCAACCGAGGCATCATCGGGTCGGCAGGCAACAAACGCAACATCTTGTTGATCGTCGCCGTCACGGGTACATCCTTCTTCATCATGAATGCCCCGAACACCTTATGATCCACGTTATATCCCATATTACACAGAACGGTTATATTATCGTCATAAGCCTTAATCCCGACAATAGAAGAACGCTCTTTTCTGAATTTATGCTCACGAGAAACAAAACCGAACAACGAGTTTCCCGCGTAACCGGCAAACGGGTTCGTGTAGTATGAACTTTCCAAAAACAGTTTTGTCATATCCACAACGACAGCCGTACTGTCCGGCGTGTAGGCTTTCACGTCAAAACTGGCGTAAATACCAGGTAGCGATGCTTCTGCCAAAGCACGGTTTACTTTTACCTCTTTACCCGTATTTACAGGGAGATCAAACAGCACGGCTCTCGCTTGCAACATAGAATCCTGCAAGGTAAAACGCATACGGAAAGGATACCCGGCAAACTGCCCGACCACACCTTCCCCGTTATCACTGATGTTCTCGATAGATGAAGCCAACATCATATCCTTCTCTAACAAAGCCAAGGGAAATTCCACGTAAACTTTCTGATCGATACAATGTACTTTCATTAATCCGTCGACCGTGGTGCATTTCTTCCCCTTGAATAATTTATCATAGGGAGTTTCCACCTCTTTCTTCGTCTCCTTTTGTTCTTTCTTTCTATTTTTGGCGTCCACGTTTCCGCTCGCTCCTAAAAGAAAGATAAAGGCTAATAATATATAGATTCCGTTTTTCATTTCGAACTTATTTATCAACATGAATACAACTATTTTTTCAATGCCTGTTCGATCTTGTAGATCAACAAACGATAATGTTGACGAGTATCCGAATTTCCGGTATTTGCTTTACTCTTCAATAAAGCCAGTGTATTCTGTAAATACTCGAAATACAGATGCTCTAACGGTTCATAAGGAGGAGTCACGGAAAGATGCCACCCAAAACCTTGCACATCTTCACCCTGGCAACATGACCCGGTATGTCCTGCCACTTCCCGGTTGGTAAACATCCCCATCCAATGTTCTGGGATTTCACCATACATTTCACGGCTCTTGGCTTTCACGTATTCCGGAACCTGAATCATCAAATTCTCGGCAGAGAAAGCTAGCGGGTTAGCCCGGTTCATATTGATTCCGGTATTCCCGATCGTGAAAGAAGTCATATTCAATTGTAATTTTTTCTCCAAATCAGTCAATGAACGTCCTTGTCTTGTCGGGTTCCACACGAAATCCATCAAATCTTTCATGTAGTCACGCTGGGTATAAGCGCCCTTGCCTGCTTTATCGGCACTCATGGCTACCGGTCCGAAACGTTTCATCAAACCATCCAGGATCATATCTTCCAAATCGGAAGTAATTCTGGAACGAAGTTCAAAGTTTTTCAACAATTCCTCGTTATCCAGCCAAGACAAATCTTTCAATTGATCCAACATGAAACGGGTAGCCCGTTTCTGTTTCTCGGTTTCAACAGATTGATAGCTAGGACGGGCATCACCTGCGTAACGCTCGTTCAAATACACGCCACCGATATTAAAAATCACGTGATTGATATAACGGACATACTGGTAGATCACTTCATTGTAAATATTCTCCCGGAAACGGAAATCTTTATCATCCTCACCAACCCACTCGTTCAAGTGGCTCAATAAATATTTCAAGTTATTCACGCCATACGTGGCAGCTTTTACAGCATCATCTCCCAAATCTTCCTCCATGGAACTCGGGTCAATCCGGTAATAGATTTGTTGTTTCCCGTAACGGAAAACCGGGTCATTGGATTTCTCGGTAATCCATTTATCCAACGTCGGCACCTCATCTTTCGGTGTTGCAGCATCAAAGATAGGAGTATACAACCAATGGATAGCATACATATCGTACACGCCCAAGTCCGGCGGAGTCATCTTCACCCCACGGGCTGCATCACCAGGTTGTGCCACGTAATTATTACGAGCGTAATCCATGATGGAATAAGTCGTACCATACTTTTGCGTGAATGACGGGGACCGCAACGAGTCTACCGGAATTGCCGAAGAAGACCCCATGTTGTGCATCAATGACAAACAATGCCCGATCTCGTGGGCTACCACGTAATGGATACAGTCACCCAAAGTCTTTTCGCCCAATACCTTTTTACGAACAGACGGGTCTGCCGGACCACCTTGAATGAAACGCCAGTTTTGTACCAGCTCGATCAGGTTATGATATAAATAAACGGAAGCATTCAAAATCTCTCCCGTACGAGGGTCTGTCCAGGAGGGTCCCATCGCATTTGCAGTCCAGGAAGGAGAATAACGAACACAAGAATACTTCAAATTATCCGGATCGAATTCAGGATCATCCGTGGGGAAATCTTTCGCGACAATAGCATTTTTGAAACCGATCGCCTCAAAAGCAGCTTGCCATTGCTCCACCCCTTCTTTGATATATTTTACCCAAGCCTCCGGGAAAGTATTATCCACGTAGAACACGATCGGCTTCACTGGTTCTACCAATTCACCCCGCTTGTAGGCTTCCACGTCTTTCGGCTCCAATCTCCAACGGTTTGCAAAATAAAGTGGCTGTACACCGGAACCATCACTGGTAAACTCGGACATTCCCCCGATAAAAATACCGATACGAGGATCCGCATAACGGGGACGCATCGGTTCCTCCGGCAAAAGGATCAAACTGCGTGTCATCTCGGCTGTAAAAGGAGCCTTGTAGATATAATAATAACGTTCGTCATTGACACTGATTTCATAATTCAATGCCGAACCGACACTGATATTATCGGCATACGCTTTGATTTTCGTGATTTGTGAATCCTCTCTCTTGAACACCTTATCCAACCGGCGACGGTATAAAATAGGCGCGTAAGCCGAGAAGGGACTGATGTTGTCGTCGTCAGACAGAAAATAATCCGTCACGTCAAAAACAACGGCAGTACTATCCGGTGAATATGCCTCTATTTTAAAAGCCTTCATCACTGCCGGAGTCGTGCTTTCAGCAATACGTTCTTTGATTTTTTTATCATTGGACGTGTAATTCGTGTTCACCAAACACAAATTAATTGTTGAATCCAATTTGGTAAACGTGATATGCAACGGATCATAGGGTTTCTCTCCCACGCTTCCAAAACCGTTATTCGTGATCTTGGTAATCGTAGACCCCAATAGCATATCCTTGTTTAACAGGTTCAACGGAAATTCAAAATAAACTTTCCCGTCCATCTTGTGAATCGTGACCATCCCTTTCACGGTTTCACACTTCTTCTCTTTGAACAATTTGTCATACGCCGTTTCCTTCTTCTCCACACTCTCTTTCTTGGACTCCTTTTTCTTCCTCTCCCCGGCATAAGTTACCGACGTAGCCTGCATGAAAAATAATCCTGCTGCTACACAAAGAATTGTTTTCAATTTCATAATTAATCTTTTACTGGATTTACATTATAGTACACATACAATACATTATCTTTCCAAAAAGTAATTCAAATCCCCCTGATAATCCGCCGAGGCATCCCCCAACAGATGTTTAGCAAAATGGAACCACAACTTGCGTTCAAAGAACTCTTCCGCCTCACCGGAGAATCCGTGAGAATTACCGGGCAACACGAGCATATCGAAGTTCTTCCCCTCTTTAATCAAGGCATCGACCACTCGCAGGGTATGTGACGGATGCACCGTGCGATCCATATCCCCGGTCACGATCAACAATCCTCCCTTGTAATTTTTCGCCAATTCCTGGTTCGTCTTGCTCCGGGTTTCAAAAGTGATTTCTTCCCGTTCGTTTCCCGCACTGTCTTTTACCACCTGCTTTTTCTCCTTCACGCCATAGTGAATTTCAACAAATCCCTTGTTGTAAATATTATTATCGTGATTCCCTGCCGAAGATACCGCTGCACTGTAAAAATCCGGATAAGTCAACAATGCCGCCGTGGACATAAACCCACCACCGGAATGACCGAATATTCCCACTTTTTTCACGTTAATAAAGGGGTAACGTTGTGCCAATTGCTCAATCGCATATTTATCGTCAGCCAAAGGATAATCCCGCTGGTTACCGTACCCGTAAGTATGGTAATATTTCCCCCGCATAGGCGTTCCTCCCCGGTGTCCCATGGATACAACAATAAAACCGACTTGAGCCAAACGGGTATTCATGTCATCGTTTACCGTGAAACGGGTTTGCACGTATTCAAAGAAAGGTCCCGGGTAAACGGACGAAATAATCGGGTAAGTTTTCGTGGAATCAAAATCCGCCGGTTTCCACATCACGCCATAAATGTCCGTCACCCCATCTGCCGCCTTCACTTTAAAACGCTCGGGCTTCTTCCAGCCGAAAGCATAAAGGCTTTCCAAATCCGCCTTTTCCAACTCAACAATCACTTTACCTTTCCGGTCACGTACCACGTTCACGGGCTCCATATCCACCCGTGAATAACTATCCACGAAATACTTGCTCGACGGGGATATATTCACGTTATGGGAAGCATTCTCCGGGGTCAATAATGTTATCGCGTTAGTTTTATCCAAGTCGGCACGATAAAGGACATAATAGTAAGGATCGATCTCTTTCTCCTTGCCCAAGCCTATAAAATAAATTTGCCGGTTTGTCGTGTCGACCTTCATGATCGGTCCGGCAACCCATGACCCGGAAGTAACTTGATTTTTCAAGTTTCCATCCTTATCATACAAGTAATAATGCCCCCACCCATTACGTTCGGAACGGAAAAGAATCTCGTTCCCGTCATTCAAAAAATGAATGGCACGCATTTGATAATCCAGATAGGGCTTGTCAATCTCATGAATCAACACTTTCACCTCTCCTGTTTCCGTATCTACCACGCAAATCTCGCACTCATCCCATGTCCGCTTATAACGTTGGAAATAAAGCCGTTTTGCATCTTTACTGGCATACAAGATGTCTATATATTGATCTTTCCATCGATCTATATTAATCTTTTTCACCTCACGGGTATCGGCATCACCGATCAACAACTCGAACTGAATCACGTTCTTATCTCCCGCCAACTCTGCCTTATACGTCTTCAAGCGAGGACGGGGGTTCGCCAGCGCATCAATCAACCATAAATCACTTACTTCGCGGGAATCCTCCCGGATAGCGTAAAACTTGTGCCCCGTCTTAAACCATTTGGCAGAACATCCCATGCGTTCGTCCAATTCGCCTTCGTCTTCCCGATTGAACGTGAAATAACGCTCCCCGTCGGCAGTCAATTGCACTTCAATCGTGTCCTTCCCTTTATTCGGGTTCCCCACGATATAAAGATTATTGCGTTTAGCAAACAGCATATAGGAACTATCCTGACAATAATACATCCAGTAAGGATTATAATTGGTTTGTCCCTTTTGTTTTTCCGCCAACTTCAACTCTTTCGTGTTGATATTATAGGTGAAATCCTTCCGGTCAAACCAAAAACGAATTGTTTCACCATCCGCATCGAAAGTAAAATCCAGGTCCAGATCCTTATGATTATATCCCTTCCTCGTGATCTCGCTAATCTTCATCAACAATTCCGCGTTATCGAAAAGCAGACGTTTCTCTTTTTTAGCCGGATCGACCAAATAATAGTTTTTTCCTTCACTCGTGCGAAATGAATACCAAAAACGATCCGTGTTATTAATATAACGTGGACTTACTTCCAGGCTATTCTTCGTCAGAGGCACTTGTGTTATGCGCCGGAAGCGCTCGGCAAGCTCATAATTCGCTTTTTGCTGCCCGAACGCTCCAACGGTAACAAGTAAAAATAGACCGAATAAAAAATTCTTTATCATCTATCAGCTTTCTTGTATTGTTCAATCTCATAATAATAATCCCCGGTATCATCCCCAAGCAGGATACGGGCAAAATGGAACCACATCTTATGCTCGTAAAATGTATTCTCCGCCCCACTGAAACCATGATTCGATCTCGGTAAAATGATCATATCAAAATTTTTGTCTGCTTTAATCAACGCATCGACCATACGCAACGAATGAGCCGGATGCACGTTATCATCCATCCAACCGTGAATCAACAACAGACCGCCTTTATATCGTTTCGCCAGTTCCATATTCGTACCCACCTTGAATTTAAAGGTCGATTCCGTCCGGTCGCCATTCACGCTATCCTTGATCACCTTCTTTTCTTCTTTCACCCCGTTGTGAGTTTCTCCCCACCAGTGATTATAAATTGTATTGTCATGATTTCCCGCGGAAGAAACAGCTGCCTTGTAGAAATCCGGGTAAGTACAGATAGCAGCAGTAGACATAAATCCTCCCCCGGAATGACCGTAGATACCGACTTTCGTCGCATCGATAAAAGGATAACGGTCAGCCAATTGCTCTATAGCGTATTTGTCATCCGCTAACGGATAATCCCGCAATCTTCCATGACTGTAAGTATGATAGAATTTTCCCCGCATAGGTGTTCCCCCGCGGTGCCCCACGGCAATCACGATAAAGCCCAATTGAGCCAAACGGGTATTATCATCATGAATCAACCGGAATTGTGTCGGCACGTATTCATAGAATGGACCGGGATACACGGAAGAAATAATCGGATAAACCTTCGTCGAATCAAAATCAAATGGCTTCCACATCACCCCGTATAGGTCTGTCGTTCCGTCGGCTGCCTTTACTTTAAACCGTTCCGGAGCCTTCCATCCCATCTCTAGAGCCCGGCGAATATCAGGTTTCTCCAATTCCATGATTTCTTTTCCTTTTCGGTTTCTCAACACGATACGGGGAACCATATCCACTCGCTCGTAGGTATCCACGAAATATTTAAAAGATTTCGAGAAATGTACCTGATGATTCGTGTTATCAAAAGTCAATTGTGTCAGACTTTCCGGTTTGTCAATATTCACCTTACACGGGGTATAATAATACGGGTCGATATTTTCGTCTTTCCCCAAAGCGTAGAAATAAAGCGTACGTCCCACGGTATCAATATCCGAACAAGGACCGGCAACCCATTCCCCAGAAGTAATAGCATGTTTAAAATTCCCTTCGTTATCATAGAGATAATAATGTCCCCAGCCTGTACGTTCTGAACGATAGATAATATCCTTCCCGTCATTCAAGAACATAATATTTGCCATCTTGTAATCCATAAAAGGTTTGTCTATCTCGTGGATTAACACTTTCACCTCTCCCGTAGTAAGATCGGCAACGCAAACCTCCTGTTCGTCAAAAGCCCGGGTCTTCCGTCCGAAATAGATCTTATTACCGTCCTTGGAGGTATAAAGCACATCTACATACTGGTCTTGCCAATGATCAATATCGATCGTTTTCACCTCTTTTGTTTCCACGTCGATAACCGTCAATTCGTATTTTTCCAATTTCTGATCGCCTGCCATAGAATACTTGTATGTTTTCACTTTAGGACGGGGAGTTTCCATCACGTCCACCAGAAACAATTCATCCACGTGCTGGGTATCCTCACGCAAGGCATACACTTTCTTGGAATCTTTCATCCACACGGCAACGGGAGCTGCCGGGAATGTATCCGTACCAACCTCTTCTTCTTCCTTGAAATAAGAGAAATATTTCTCGCCATCTGTCGTCAATTGCACGATCGTGGTATCTTTCCCTTTATCCTTATTTCCCATGACATATAGGTTATGACGTTGGGCAAACAAAATATAAGTGCTATCCGGTGAATATTTTTTCCATGATTCCCCGAATCCCTTATGAATAACCGTATCTAATTTCGTTACTTCCTCCGTTTTCATATCATAACGATACTTATGCTTTTCGTAATCGAATGTGAAAGAAGTACCTTTTTTATCAAACTCTAATCCTTGAAACATAAAATTTTTTGCGTCACACACCTCGTGTGTTTCTTTATTCAGAAACCCGAATAACTTCTCCGTGTTAAACAGCAAACGCTTCTCCCTCTTCTCCGGATTCACGTAGTAATAACGTTTCCCTTCCTCCGTCGTGAAAGAGTACCAAAAGCACTCCCCATCATTGATATACATGGGATATATACTCATACTGTTTCTATCTGCCGACCGGAAGTTTCGGCTAGAGAAACGATCTGCAAGTTTAAAATTAGCCTTTTGTTGCGCGCATACAGAACTTCCTGCCACCACCAACAAAAGCATGATGATATATTTTGTCCTCATTTTCAATCCTCCATTTTCAATTTTCAATTCCCTTGTATTCCTCGATGTTACCGTAATGATCGGCAGTGGTATCACCTAACAGATATTTAGCAAAATGATACCACAACTTCCGTTCAAAGAACCTATCCGCACTCCCGTAACCATGAGTCTTGCCCGGCAATACCAGCATATCGAAATTCTTTCCGGCTTCAATCAAGGCATCCACCATCCGCAAAGTATGAGCGGGATGCACGTTCTTATCCATATCCCCGGTCACGATCAACAAATGTCCTTTCAAATTTTTAGCCAACTCCATATTCGTGGGCACCTTCACGCTGAACTTTGAAACCTCATGATCTCCGTTCACGCTATCTTTCACCGTTTCCTTCGTTTCTCTCACGCCATGATGAATCTCCACCCAACCATTATTATAGATATTATTGTCATGATTACCGGAAGAAGACACCGCGGCAGTATAGAAATCAGGATAAGTACACAATGCTGCCGTTGACATGAAACCTCCGCCGGAATGCCCGAAAATACCTACTTTCGTTATATCGATATAAGAATAACGATCCGCCAATTGCTCGATCGCATATTTATCATCAGCCAAAGGATAATCCCTCAAATTTCCATACCCGTAACGATGATAAAACTTACCCCGCATAGGGCTTCCTCCCCGGTGTCCCATGGACACCACGATAAAGCCGAGTTGAGCCAACTTCATGTTATAGCTGTCATCCAAACTAAAAGACGTACTCACGTATTCAAAGAAAGGTCCCGGATATACAGATGAAATAATCGGGTATTTCTTGTTCGGGTCAAAGTCTGCCGGTTTCCACATGATCCCGTGCAGATCAGTCAATCCATCGGCAGCCTTCACCACGAAACGTTCCGGTGCACGCCATCCCATCTCGTAAGCCCTCCGGATATCTACCTTTGCCAAATCCTTAATAATCACTCGCCCGTTATTATCCTTCAAAGTAAATCTTGGTTCCATATCCACCCGGGAATAGCTATCCACAAAATATTTCCGGGATTTAGAGAACTCCGCCTTATGTTGCCCGTCTTCCGGGCTCAACAATTTCACCCCTTCACGATCAATATGAGCCTTCACCACTTGATAATAGTAAGGATTCATCTTTTTATCATACCCGTGTGCGTACAAGTAAATTGTTCTACCCACCGTATCGATAGCTGCAATCTGTCCGGCAACCCAATCACCGGAAGTAATCGTATTCTTCAAATTTCCATTACCATCATAATGATAATAATGGGCCCATCCGGTACGCTCCGAACGGTAGAGAATATCATTCCCCTCGTTCAAGAAAACGATATTACGCATATGATAATCGATATAGGGCTTATCTACCTCGTGAATCAGCACTTTCACTTCTCCCGTTTCCGTGTTCCCCACGCACAATTCCACTTCGTCCCGCACCCGGCTATAACGTTCAAAGAATATCTTATCTCCTTTGTCCGTCACGTATCTTACCTCGGCATCTTGATCCTGCCAGCGCTCGATATTAAAATCTATTACTTTCCGTTTGTCTACATCAATCACCGAAAGTACCCACTTCGACAAATTCTTATCTCCCGCCATATCATATTTGTAGCGTTCCAATACAGGTTTCGGCTTCGCCAACACATTGATCACCGCCATCTCGTCAGAATTCCGATTATCTTGCCGCAAGACATAGATTTTATTCACTTTCTTGAACCAACGTCCTGCCATGGCTTCCTCATCAGATACCGTATCCTGACCATTTCGGGCATAGGAGAAATAACGCTCCCCGTTCGTCGTCAACTGAATCTCTGTCGTATCCTGCCCTTTATATTTATTCCCTCTCATGTAGAGGTTATGATTCTTCGCGTATACAATATAGTTGCTGTCCGGAGATAAAGACATCCACGTGTACATTACCATGTCCTCCTTCTTCTCCTCTTTCGGCAACTCCTTTACCTTCTTCGTTTTCATATTATACTCGAAATTCCCTCCTCCCAACGAAAAAGTCATCTTTGACATATCCTTTGAGAAATCTACATTTGAAAGTTGCAGATCTTTCTCGTTATATGCCTTCCGGGCAATACTACTCACCCCTTGCGCTATATCCGTATTCTCGAAGAGCAATCGCTTTTCCGCTTTCTCCGGATCAACCAAATAATACATCGTCCCCTCGTCCGTCCTAAACTCAAACCAAAACTTCTCGCCACCATGAATATAATGCGGTACCACCCGCATACTATTCCGGGCAGCAATCCCAGATAAACCCATTTGAGTAAATCTTTCTGCCAACTTGTAATTTGCCTTTTGTTGAGCATTTCCTCCCAGATAAGCAACAAGTAATAATAACGACAATACAATTCTTTTCATACAAATTATTTACACATACGAACGATAGAAATAACTTGAAGGGGTATTTTCCCCCCTTCAAGAATTCAAAATTTTAAAATACTACATTAATACAAGTTATAAGATCCCGGATTATAGGGATTCCCAAATTTATAGATCAAATCAGCAATCTTCCCAAATCCATCCTTATGATACAACTCTGTTAATTTAGCCTGATGATTTTCAGCATCGTATGCGACTTCATACACGTATATCTCCCCAGATTTTAATGCCACTGCAAGGTGTGCATTATTTGTAACTTTCCCATAATCTTTTACTGCCATATGTATGATTTCTGAATTAAATGTCGGCGCATTTACAATCGCCACATTTGACTTATCTTCATAATAATCAAAGCCATACAATCTATTACCGGAAGCAATTACAAGCAATTTCTTCCATGGCAACACAGTTGCACACTGGTAACTTGCCATTATTCCTGCATCCAATAACCCATATGACTGACTTGTTATCTCAATCTTATGCCCTGGCGTATAACGATTAACCTCTGGTTCCACAGTATAATAACTCCAATAATAACTTCCGCTTCGATTCAAAATTGAAAGGTAAACGAGAGGATCATAATAAGATGCCTGCCCTGCCCAAGCATGAAATATATATTCTCCATTTATATTTTTAAAGAACGACATATCTACACCATCACCTATATTATCACTTAATTCCACGTAACTACTGATGTAATTAGCTGCATTAATACCGAAATTACCATTATAATATCCACCGACATTTCCATCGTCACGAACAGCAAAAAACGTATTATCCTCTCCGACGCCTAGAAAAAAATTAGCAACATCGTAATAATTTCCACCACCTTTCCAATATGGCAATAATTCTTTCACTTTCTTATTATTAAATGATGGTTCACTCAAATAACGTCCAGAATGCAAATCGGTTGATACAGACATTACGGCTGAGTAAACATAATCGTCAGCATTTAACAGCCATTTTCCACCCCAACTAAGTACTGCATCCACCGGATCAAAATCTACCGGGAAACCATTCAAGAACTCTTCAGCAGGGCTCCCCACCTGTTGCAATGCATTTCCATCCAATTCAACATATCCCCCATCATACAACACCATAATTTCATCCTCAATCTCTAAATTAGCATAATCAACAAATGGGAAGTTTTCGACTAATTTACGTGGTTTCCGACCTAAATTTGGAGTTACATTCATATCCGTTCCAACATAAATAACTGTATCCACATACGTAACTTTTCCATCGTCACCCACGATCTGTTTTGTTTGTAGTTTCGATAAAATTACAGACAATTGTGTTTCTCCTGAAGCAGATTCCGCCAGCACCAACCATCCATTTTTCCATGAGGTGACAACAGTTACCTCAATTTTTTTGCTAAAGGTCACTCCAGTTTTATTATCTGTTGCTGAAAAAATCAAATTATGCTTCCCCAATACTTCTGCAGTATAGGTATAATCTTTTGTGTCTGCAAGTTTTTTCATTTCATCTACATCTCCCAAATACCAAGCATAAGTGGCATCTGGATTTAATGTATCAATCGAAAAACGCACCTTAGGTTCCAATAACTGACTCTCTCCCGGATATAACGTATACGAGTCTTGAATATTGGATACTCCCTTACTTATCCAATTATCAAAATCATTTATATCCTTATAATCATAATTACTTTTATCATCTAAACAGCCAAAGACTAATAAAAGCATACATATCCATAAAAAACTCTTTTTCATAACATTTCATTTTAACCTACAACTGGAATTATAATCGGATTTCCATTTTCATCGGACAAAGGCTTTCCAGCATTCGCGGGATCATCATTATAATCTTGAACACGATATTTCAAACGGAGTGAATATTTTTTCAATATTGCGGTATCCTCTCCGTCAAAAACAATATTATCTTTCGCCAACTCTTCCAGAAACATTGAATATTTTACTTCAGAATAACTTCCTAAATAATAAGTTTCTGCGATATTATATACATTAGCATATCCATAACCACCATTTAATTCCGTCCACCATTTAGGACGTTCTAGTTTATCTGATACTTGAAATATTGCCCGCCTATAATTAAGTTCCCCCTCCTTTACTTTATCATTTTCATCAATTTTTAAAACCAAACGGTATGCTTTCTCCGCTAATATCGAACCATTATAAAGAGTGATTTCTATCGTATCCCGATCTTGTCCAGCAGGAAATACACATTTCTCCGGTAATTCATAAAGGTCTGCAGGCAAAGTTGTCATCTCTTCATCTATAGATATCGTGTATTCACGATTTTCCCTTGCCCATACCCCTACCGCTTTTACCGGCACTTTCCAAGTCACAACCCCAGTCGGGTAAGCTCTAAAAGACAAGATTACACTATCTTTTGTTGCATCTGCCTCAAAAGAAACGTACAACGAATTATCGGAATATTCCATAATCCCCTTCTCTTCACAAGAAGTTAACATTCCAATACATATAAACAGTAAAATAATATATTTCTTCATAACTAAATCCATTATAAATTAGTTTCTCCATCAGGAAGAGGTATAACAAATACTTTTTCACTTGCTGCAATAGAAGACCTATCCCCTGGGATATCTTTATTCAGACGTTTATAAATATAAAATGTCTGTCCTTCCCCTATCCAATCCCGACGCATATCATTAATCAAAACATTCATAAAATCATCATTCGATAAAGCATTATCTACAGCTAACATGGAATTATCCGAGACTTTCAATCCACGCCCCTGTTTTACTAACTTCAAATATGACTTTGCCTTGGTCAATCCTTCGTCACCCTGAGCAGCAAGTATTTCTGCAGCAATATAATACACCTCACTCATCCGTACAAGCGGAACCATTGTATTAGATATGTTTATATAGGAACCGGACTTTTCTTCATCGTATTTTTTAAACCGATAATAATAATGGTAATTATTCATATCTTCAATCCAGTAAGTAAAACGCCTATCATTACTCTGCCATACTCCATTCCTCTGGGACATATCTTCCCCAAAATAATTACCTTCGACATTACATATCTCCAGATAGTGCTGATCACGTGTATTTTCAATCCGGTTTACGGTACTATATATCTTTGATAAATCAATAACATGCAATCCCCAGATCACGTCCGAATAAAATTTTATATCACCATTAGATGCATTATTTCTAAATGGGAATGCACCTTTCGTTGTTACAAATTCAATAACCTCATTTGCTTGCTCTAATGCTTCATTCTCTTTCTGTGCATATAAATATACCCGAGCCAACAAAGCTGTTGCCGCCCAATAATTTAATCGATAACCTCTTCTAGTCAAAAATGTTGATTCTCCGGATCCCGGAATATCAAATACTCCCTGGGTAAACGTATTTGCAGAATCCACTTTCCAAAGTAACTCTTTAGCTGCTTTCAGATCTTCTACAATTGCAGTCAAACATTCATCTACAGTTTTAAGTTGAGACACATAAGAAGGATATTCCTGCACGTATGGAACAAATTTCCGATTTCCAGGATTCGTAATAGGAGCGGGAGCGTATAAACGCAACATATCAAATTGTAAAAATGCCCGTAATGCCAACGCTTCCCCCCAAATAGCAGATTTCTCTCTGTTTTTCGCATAAAACATATCTGGATCTGCATTCCTTATCTGCTGAATTAAGTTATTACAATTTGCCACAACATAATAAGTCTCTTTCCACATCGCCTCCAACACCGGTTTCAGATTCTTATTCTCCCATTCGTATGCAGCTGCATTTTCTAATTCGTTCGACATAGAATAAGAATAAGAATATACTTGCCCTAAAGCATCTGGAATTCCCCAAGTCAAGTACATTCCGTACATATTCTGTGATTCCATGGAATAATAAATTCCATTTAACGCATGACGGAATCCGTCCCCGGAAGCAAAAGCATCTTCTTCAGCAATCTCATCCTCTGGTCTTACATCCAACCATTCACTACAAGAAAAAAGGAAAAATGGCAGGATAATACCCCATAATAATAATTTATATCTTTTCATATTATATCATTTTCTAGAAAGTTGCACGTAACGAGAAATTTATACTTCGAGCAAATGGATAACTCGTACCTCTTTCTTGTTTAACCGTAGATAACCGGAACAATTCACTCGCTTGCACTTCAAGACGGAGTGTTTTCAAATATATCTTTCTCAACCATTCTGAATTAAAATCATAACTAAATGTCAACGCTGATAACGAAAGTACATTCTCATTTTGCACAAAACGAGAAGTAGGCAAAGTCGTACTCTCTGTACTCTTGATATCCTTCAATGGTGCTATATCCCCTGCTTTTTCCCAACGTTGCGTCAACACACGCTTATCGACATTAGCATACTCGATATCAGCATTTTCTACTAAATTAACAAGAGTCTCATTGTAGATTTGTTTTCCCCAATCATATGCAAAAGACGCAAAAAGTGAAAAATTCTTATACGTTGCGTTAAAACCAAACGACCCGCTAGCATCAGGTTCTGTATCTCCTAATGGAACTTGCTGAGAAGCTTTCCAAACGCTACTTACTTGCCCATCCCGATAAAGATATAATTCTTTACCAGTAGTCGGATCTATACCCAATGAACGTACTCCATATATTGAAGTTAAAGAAGCACCTTCTTCATACTTCATAATTGGTTTTGCATACTCCGCTGGCGTTTTATCCCAGCTCGCATTTATAGTCAAACTCTCTTCTGCATCACTATAATAATCATCTACTTGCGAGTTATAAGCCTTCAACGCATCCGAAACTTTCAATATTTTATTCACATTATGATTCAAATTTCCCCATACCGCAAAATTCCAAGTTTTTGTCCGAAGTATATCATAACGAAATTGGATATCAAATCCCTCATTCAATGTTTCTCCTAAATTACTCTTGTACGAAGAAAAACCGGAAGAAAAAGGTAAGGTTACATCTGTAATCAAATCAACAGTCTTATTACGATAATAATCAAAATCTAACGAAATCCGATCATTCAAAAAACCTAACTCAGTTCCAATATTCAATTTATTTGTTGTTTCCCACTTCAAATCTCTATTTCCCAAAGCTTTTAAAGCTGTTCCAAAACCGGAGATATACCAACGGTCAAATGTTTTATAAATAGTTGTCGCACTATAAGAAGGAAAATTTACTTTACCGGTTTGCCCGTAAGAGCCTTTTATTTTCAAACGATTTATAATAGCATTATCTTTCAGGAAACCGTAATTATGAATATTTACACCAAAACCTCCAGCCCAAAATGGAGCCCATTTTTGATCAGAACCGAACTCAGAAGAACCATCAAAACGAACAGACAAGTCTGCCAAATATATATCATTCCAACTATAGTTTGCAAGCAGCACAAAACCAATCAATCTACTCATACTTTGAGTTTTAGAAGGTTTTTCATAAATTTCCGCAGCGTAGTTCGGTGAATGATATTCGCCAGATGGAAAACCTCGATAGTGCGCTGAAGTATTTTCCGATTTATTAGAAGTAGCATTCATCACAAGCGAAGTATTAAGCGCATGAAGTCCCAATGCTCTAGAATAATAAAGCCCCACTTGCGCATCCCATTTGGTAGAGTTTCCATCCGTCGTGTAAAGATCTCCCAACAAATCGGAATTATCACTATCATCCAAAGCCGTTGCTTTGCTAGAAAGTGGATCTATAAAACGCTCACTTTTTGTTATTTCCTTAGTTACAGCGAACTGACCTTTCAAATGCAACGCATCTGTAAAAAACCAATTAAGCATAATTCGATCCGTGAACACATCCGACTTATCCCACTTATAATTATTCAATAGAGCCTCATACAAAGGATTGTTCATAGTGCTTCCATTTGACTTCCGGGAAAAATCCAATGCTCCAGAAATCAAAACTCCATCTTTATCATAAGGGCGATCATAGGGTTGCAAGTGGGCGTAATCGCTAAAATCTCCATAAGGAGAATCCGGTGCCTCTGTATATTCATACTCGATATAATTGACCACTTGCAAATTCTTGATCCGGTAATCAACATGAAAACCCAGATTAAGCACATCCCTATATGAATCTTTCATTACACCATTCTTACTACTATAACTCAAATCAAGCCCGTAACGTAAATCAGCATTACCTCCTTCTACTGACAAACTATGTTTATGGTCAAATGAATTCCGCAAAGGAATAGACAACCAATCGGTTGTAACACCTTCTTGTACTCTGACCAAACGTTGATTATAAGCATTCAAAGCTGCAGCCCAATCCCCGTTATATTTTTCTGCAGTATATAAATTAGCTCGTTTTTCTATTTCTAGTTTCTCTGCCGCATTTGCCAAATTGTAATCAGACAAATCAGGCATATTCGCAGTACCGGTAAAACTATAAGAAATAGTCACTTCTCCCGGTTTAGGTGCGACTGTCGTTATAACTACAACTCCATTGGCAGCTCTAGATCCATACATTGCAGTAGCTGCAGCATCTTTCAAAATTTGGATACTTTCTACCCTCATGGGATCCATATCATAAACCTTCTGAACGCTTACTTCAAAACCGTCCATGATAAACACCGGAAGGTTTGGATTATTTTTCAAATTAGACTTCGACAAAGCATCTGAATCCAATTCTTTCACACCAATACCGGAACGACCTCGAATATAAATTTCAGGAATAGCATTTGGGTCAGATCCCCATTTATTACTTTGCTGTATACGAAAAGAAGGATCAAAAGTTGATAATGCTTGAATCACATTGGTAGATGAAGCTTTTAATAATTGCTCCCGCTTCACAGAAACAGAACTACCAGTAAAGCTTTCTTTTCTAATATTTCCATATCCTGTTACCACCACTTCATCCAATGTTTCTGTATCAGATTCCATTTTAATAGAAATCTCTTTACTCAAATCTTTCACCTTACCCACGTTCAACTCATGCGACTTCATTCCCACGAAAGTGAAAACCAAAATCATCGTATCCCGTTTCGGTAATTCAATTTTGAATTTCCCGTCAATATCGGTAACGACTCCGACAGTTGTACCTTTCAAAAGAACTGTCACCCCGGGAAGCATCTCTCCTTTCTCGTCAACGACTTTTCCTTTCACGGTTATCTTCTTCACCTCCTCTTTCTTTTCGTCATCGGGAGTAATCACAATCAGATTGTCCACAATCTTAAAGCTATACCTAGTTCCTGCCAGACAAACCGTCAAAACCTCTTGCACCGAGGCATTCGTGAATGAACGGGTAATTCCCGTGATCCCTTTGATTTCCTCGTCGTTATACAAGAATTCGTAATTCGTCTTTTGTTTTAAAACACGCAAGACTTCACTTAAAGGCTGTTGCTCAAACTGAACAGTAATGTTCTGTTGGCTAAACGCATTTCCGCTCGAAAACGCAAAATGTGTAAGTAGCAGCATCACCATCACTAGCTTGCAGGCTAATGACCGCTTACCGCAACCGAACACGCAATTTTTAACTCTACTTCTCATTGATAAATTTATTTAGGTCATTTTTAGTACTCTTTCACTTGAAACAAGTGGGTAAAACTCTGAGAATTACCCCCCATGTTCAAGTAATTGATGTTTATTAAAAAATACTACACGCACTTGCAGTGAAAATTCACCACATAAAATACATTTCAGCTTGGTTTTAGAAAAAAATCGTGTATATTTGTCAAATCCCTTTTGGGTTTATTTTTAGTACACATTTATAAAGCCGGAGTTGCAGCTTCGGCTTTATTTTACACTATCTTTCCATCACCATAATTGTTTCACCTTTCAATTCAAATTTAATTTTTGTCGTTAAACTCAATAAATCCAACACCTTTGAAATATCAGCATACCGAGGCAAATAACCCGTAAAGTGATAACCTTTCACGGACTCGCCCAAGTAAACCACATCTATATTATACCATCTGGCTAACTTTTTCATTATCTCTTCCACTGTCTCGCTTTGGAAACGGAAATTCTCGTGCATCCAAGTTGTGTACACTTCCACGTCGACTTCCTTCACATCCACCCACCCAGCTTTAATCACAGCCTGTTGCCCCGGCTTCAAGACCGTCTGACGACCGTTCATGCTGATCTCCACTTTCCCGGATGCCAACGTGGTTTTGGAATCACTCTCATCCTCGTAGTCATTCACGTTAAACGAGGTTCCCAACACCTTCACGTTATAATTCTTACAACACACGATAAAAGGTTTGGTTGCGTTTTTTGCCACCTCGAAATAAGCCTCTCCGGAAAGATACACCACACGTTGTTCGCTATTCGCGAAGCTTTCCGGGAAACGGAGCACTGTCTGTGAATTCAAATATACATGCGTTCCATCACTCAAGGTAATTTTATATTCTCCTCCCCGGGGAATTTCAATCTTGTTGTATTGTACTTCCGCCAAAGAATCACGCCCTTGAAGATCCGTGAAAATCACTTCCTTGCCATTGTTGGCTGCCAGCGCAGAAGATAACGCCACGTTATTCAACGTATCTAACTGGTAAACCGCACCGGAAGCCACGGTCAACGTCGCCATCGGGCGTCCCGGGACGATCTCGGCAACTTGTGCGACCTCCACGACTTTATTCGTGTTCACTTTTTCATTCCGGTTCATCCACAGCGCAAGAGAAACACCTAACACTACCACAACAGAAGCTGCAATCCTGTATATTATTCCTACTCTCCTTCTGCGGCGACGAGCTACTTTCCGAGTCACTTCCATCCATGCCTTGTTGGCATCATAAGATAATATCTTACGGATGGCCTCCATTTGTAACTCCTCGTCCCGTACCCGGGCAAGAAGAACCTCGTGAGAAGCGGACTCGCTCAACCATGAATCGAGTTTTTTCCGTCCCTCATCATCAATTTCATTCCGCAAATACGCCAGTATTAAAGCGGCAATTTCATACTGATATGTTTCTTCTTTCTTTTTCATACACTATTAATACACGACCCCTCACAAAAAGGATTAAACGGAATCGCATTTTTTTCTAAAAAAAATCATTCTTGCCCCCACCCCCCACGGTAATAAGCATTTTGCCCGATTCCTAATTCCCGCATACCTTAAAATGAATAGACAAACAAAATAAACTCATTCATTTTTAAGTACGCAATAGACGAAATGCGGCATATCAACATTCCGGTAATGCTTCACGAAAACCGCCTCTTTTTTCATCCCGTTCCGTAAAGCCACATTTTGAGAGGCAATATTAGTATCCCGTATAATTGAATAAACCTTATCAAAACCAAGTTTTTCAAAGGCATATTCTTTGCAAGCAGCAGCCGCTTCCGAGGCAAATCCCCTGTGCCAAAACTCCTTTCTAAACAGGTAACCGACTTCCGGAACCTGTTTCCCGTCAAATTCCTGCAAAGTAACACCACATTGCCCGATCAGCTCCCCGGAACTCTTCTCCACTACTCCCCACAACCCGAAACCATCATTGGCATATCTCCGGAATTGCTTATCCAACCACTCTTGCACCTCCCGCTCGTTAAAAGCCCCCTCGTAAGCATACATCACTACAGGATCCTGCAATAATTTACACACGTCATCAAAATCTTCTTGAACAAGTTCTCTCAAAACCAATCTTTTTGTTTCTAGTACCATATTTAAACTTCATTATTTTACCACAAAATTAATTTTTCCGGGAAAAAATCAATCCGACATGAATATTTACAACAAAAAATATATCCAATTACAATACTATATAGTGGCGATTTTAACACTTTGCATATAATTTAATTCAAAATATCTATTTCTTTCATATTGGATATCAACGAAAAGCGCAAGCAAGCCCATGTAAATGACGCAATTCGAAAAATATAAAATATAAATGTATTATAAATGAAAATACTGTATATTTGCACCACGAAAAAACTATTATTTTTGAATTAAAAGGGGTATGATTTTATTCATTCTAAATGATTATCCCATTCACAAATTAACCAATATTGTATGAAAAGAGTATTTATTTTGTTATGCATCGCTGCATTGCCTCTTTGGGCTAGTGCCCAAAATGAAAGTAACAACTTGGGAACAGAAAAAGGCAAGGCTTGGAGTGGTTTCGTCACCAACGGTTTTTGGGACAATTGGTTCACATCCTTTAACTTCGGGGGACAAATTTACTTCGGGGAGAGTGATAGTAAAGCTAGTTTCGGGAAACGTTTGACTCCGGCTTTTGACCTATCAGTTGGAAAATGGGTATTACCAACAATCGGAGCTCGAGTTCAAGTAGGTGGATTCACGTTAAAAGGTGCAACGGCAAACGCTGAAAACATTTACGCTAAAGGTGTCCTTAAAAATGGCTACTACAAACAAAAATGGCAACAATTCAATCTGCACGTGGACGGGTTGCTCAACTTGTCAAACTGGATTGGAGGATACCGTACCGACCGTTTTTACGAGGCAGTACCCTTTGCCGGTTTCGGAATGATCCATGGTTGTTCTTCCGTGGACAACACGAAATTCATGTTTACAGCAGGATTAATCAATAAAATGCGTTTAACGGACGCCTTCGATGTTAACGTGGAAATCAAAGGTAGCCTCGTACCGCAAGCATTTGACGGAGAAGTAGGCGGATGCAAGGGAGAAGGCATTCTGGGAGTTTCTGTGGGTGTTACCTACAAATTCAAACAACGCAATTTTAGAAGAGAGAAAAAAGCTGAAACAATTTACACCGGTGTTTCCCCAGAAATGTTGAGCGCGGCAGAAGCTAAATTGGCAGAACAAATCCGTCGTGCAGACCGCTTGCAAGACGAGTTAAACCAAGCTCGCAAAGATCTGGAAGCAGAGAAAAACAAAGCAAAAACTATCAAGAACGCGCCTTTGGCTATTTTCTTCAAGATAAACAAAGCCAACCTCACGAAAAAAGAGTTGATTAACTTGGAATACTACGCTAACCTCATCAAGAGTAACCCGGGACAAGTTTACAAGGTTATCGGTTACGCGGACAAAGCTACCGGTAGCGCCGAGTTCAACCAGAAATTAAGCGAAAAACGCGCACAAAACGTGGCTGACGCTTTAATCAAGACATACGGGGTAGATGCAAAACAATTGGAAGTTATCGGTAAAGGCGGTGTTGCAAATCTTTACAAAGGAGAGGTTGAATTAAACCGCGTTGTTATCATAGAATAGACCTAATCTGTTTTTTAAACAAAAAAGGGGCTGGAGGACAGCCTCTTTTTTTTGCTCATCCCATAAAAAAGTAGAAAAAAAGCGGCATAAGGTCTTTCAGGCTCTCTTTCAGTATCTTTTTCCCGCGGGCTTTTTGTGCCTTAACAGTATTAATACTCACCCCTAGCTCTTTGGCGGCACTCTCGTTATCAAGCCCTTGAAAATAGCAGAGTTCAAACACTTTGCGGCATTCTTCCGGCAATTTGCCCACAGCGGTAGCCAATTCACGATGGACTTCCGCCAAGATGATATTCTCCTCAAAAGACTCCTCCTGTTCTTCACGGGCTAACGAAGCGATATATCTATCCCGCGACCGCAAGTTACGCATATGGTTCAAACAACCATTACGGACGGAAAGGTATAAAAAATTCTTTAAATGAGTTTCAGATTGGAATTGAGTCTTTCTCTCCAGCAAAGTAATAAATATATCTTGCACGATATCCTCGATCACCTCCTCGTCTTGCAAATACTTGGAAGCAAAATAACACAAAGAACCGTAATATTCTTTAAATACCAGTTCCACATCATTCACTTTATCACTTGTTGTTCGCACGTCACTTCTTGCCATCTTACTTACATTTTTCCATGCTACTAAAACTCAGTAAAGAAATCAATTCCAACGAGAAAAGCCTAATTAATTAATCGTAACAAAAAAGAAAAAACATCAATACCGTTTTAATATCCTGCTAATTCAATGATAACCTTGGGAATATCCGTGTTATCCAAACGTCTTTGAAAGCGCTCAGCCCCGCTACCAGTGGCATACACGGGTACCACGCCTGCCGAATGTCCGCCACTCGCCCACTTCACCCTAGCCATATCGTTCAAGACACGCACCCCCAATATAGCTATCGGTTCATCCTCGGAATAAAGATTTTTTACCATTTCCACCTCTTGCCCGGAAAACGTTTTTACATAACACTCTTTCAACCGCCGCTCATTTTCTTCCGACAAAACAACTTCCTTCCAGAAACCAAGATTCTCGGACAAAACGGCTTTTACTTCTTCCCAACTCACTTTATTATTTTTTGTTTTACGCATCTCTTTTATTTTTCCCGTCAACCGTTCCAACGATATTTTTTGGTTCCCCAGTATTTTTAGATTCAATTCATATGACCCGTCACCAAGAACAATCCCTCCCGTTTCATGATCGGCGGTAACAACAATCAAAGTTTCGTCCGGATGTTTCGTGTAAAACTGAATCGCCTCCCGGATTGCATCGGCAAAATCCACCGTTTCCCGGAACGCTGTCGCAGCATCATTCACGTGGCAAGCGTAATCGATCAGACCGCCCTCTACCATCAGAAAGAATCCCTCGTCACCCCGGTTCAAATAACCGATCGCCCCGGCAGTCATCTGTGCCAATGTCAAATCTTCTTTGCCTCGATCAATGGCATAAGGAAGCGTCGACTTCTCTCCCTCTTGTAACATGACAACCTTCGCCGCCTCTCCCGCTTTCTCCCGGAACATCTTATCTCCACGGGTAATCACGTAACCCGCCCCTTCCAGTACCCGGTAAAGATTCAACGAATCATTCGGGGAAACCGCCCGTATGATTCCCCCTCCCCCGTACAAGTCAAACCCGGCGACAGCGGCATCCTTCCCGATCTCGAAGTACATCGTCCGGCTCGGCTGGTGGGCATAAAAGGCGGCAGGCGTGGCATGATTCATCCCCACGCTGGTAATAATCCCAACCCTGCGCCCGGCATCTTTGGCTTTTCGAGCGACACTGTACAGGGGTTGCTTCCGTTCCCGGTCCATTCCAATCGTGTAATTTTTCGTTTTCTCGCCCGTGGCTAATGCTGTTCCCGCGGCAGCCGAGCACGTGACCCCGTTGAACGCGGAATAAGTAGTGGCGTAATTACGCACGGGGAAGCCCGCAAAATTCAAAGCCTTTACCCCGATCACGCTATCCAGTTCGGCAAGAAACATTTCCGTTCCGTTCACTTGATTCACCCCCATGCCGTCACCAATGAAATAAAAAACGTACTTTATTTTCACGGTATCGTCCTTGCATCCCGCCAATACAAGGAAACACGCTAACATCAATCCAACAAATAAAACTCTTTTCATCACTCGTTATTTAATTTATCAAAATTAGGCATAAACGGGCAAAATGCCAAATCTTCCGGGCACTTTTAATAATATATTATATACCAATATGTTATAATGCAAACGTATGCGCAATTATATGTTTTATAAGATATTTTTTATCCGGAACAAATGTGTTAATTTTGCCCGCGATTAGCATTTAGACGAGGTATTTAACAATATATCAATCAAAAACAAAGACAATGATTTACTCACATGAAGTACAACACATGTGTGTTGTGAAGAAAGGACCGAATCACGGTCCGGCTCCTATCCCGGAAGAAGGGAAATGGGTTCGTTCCAAAGAAATCAAGGACATTTCAGGATTAACCCACGGGATCGGCTGGTGCGCGCCGCAACAAGGAGCGTGTAAATTGACCTTGAATATCAAGGACGGAATCATCGAGGAAGCACTCGTGGAAACCATCGGTTGCTCCGGGATGACTCACTCTGCCGCCATGGCATCCGAGATTCTTCCCGGCAAGACGTTACTGGAAGCCTTGAACACGGACTTGGTTTGCGACGCTATCAATACCGCCATGCGCGAGTTATTTTTGCAGATCGTGTACGGACGCAGCCAAAGCGCCTTCTCCGAGGGTGGTCTTCCCGTCGGTGCCAGCCTTGAAGACTTGGGCAAAGGGATGCGCAGCCAAGTAGGTACAATGTTCGGCACTCGTGCCAAGGGAACCCGCTATCTTGAAATGGCAGAAGGTTACGTTACCCGCATGGGTCTGGACGAGGACGGCGAGGTTATCGGCTACGAGTTCATTCACTTGGGCAAATTCACCGACATGCTGAAAAAAGGCATCGACCCGAAAGAAGCCGTGGACAAAGCGAAAGGTTCTTACGGTCGTTTCGCAGAAGCCGTTAAATACATTGACCCGCGGCAAGAATAAATCAATTCAGTGAAAAAGTCGCAAACGACTTTGTAATCATTAAATTCAAAATTATTATGGCTTTATTTGAAAGTTATGACCGCCGGATAAATCAAATCAACGCGGTATTAAATAGCTACGGGATCAAGGACATCGACGAGGCAAAGGCAATTTGCGACGCGAAAGGGATAGACCCGTACAAGATGTGTAAAGAGATTCAGCCTATCGCTTTCGAGAACGCGGCGTGGGCTTACGTTGTAGGCGCGGCTATCGCGATCAAGAAAGGATGCACGAAAGCGGCAGAGGCTGCCGAAGCTATCGGCGAGGGGCTGCAATCTTTCTGTATCGCGGGTTCCGTTGCCGCCGACCGCAAGGTAGGGCTGGGACACGGTAATCTTGCCGCCATGTTGCTCCGCGAGGAAACCAAATGCTTCGCTTTTCTTGCCGGTCACGAGTCTTTCGCCGCCGCGGAGGGCGCTATCGGCATTGCCAAATCTGCCAACAAGGTACGCAAGCAACCGCTGAAAGTGATCCTTAATGGCTTGGGCAAAGACGCCGCCATGATTATCTCCCGTATCAACGGTTTCACTTACGTGCAGACCGAATTTGATTATTACACCGGGGAATTGAAAATCGTGCGGGAGAAAGCCTACTCCAAGGGGGAACGCGCGCAAGTGAGATGCTATGGCGCCGACGATGTTCGGGAAGGTGTTGCCATCATGCGCCACGAGGGAGTGGACGTATCCATCACGGGGAACTCCACGAACCCGACCCGTTTCCAGCATCCCGTTGCCGGAACTTACAAGAAAGAGTGCATGGAAACCGGGAAGAAATACTTCTCCGTGGCTTCCGGGGGTGGTACCGGACGTACCCTTCACCCGGATAACATGGCAGCAGGTCCCGCAAGCTACGGCTTCACCGACACGCTCGGGCGTATGCACGGCGACGCACAATTCGCCGGTTCGTCATCCGTTCCCGCCCACGTGGAGATGATGGGATTCCTCGGGATGGGTAACAACCCGATGGTGGGCGCAACGGTTGCCGTTGCCGTTGCCATCGAGGAAGCGATGAAATAAAAAACTCGTTTTCAACAAATTTTTCATTCGGGAGTCAGGTAAATCAAACATTACCTGACTTCTTTTTTTACCCCCCGCACCAGTACTAAAGTTTCAAAATTTCTTCCGGATTCAACCCGGTAAACTTCGCAATATCTTCTATCGACAAACCGTTGCTTTTCAAATTGCGGGCGATATCAAGAGCTTTCATTCTCTCGCCTTCTGCCCTTCCTTCTGCCCTTCCTCGGATTTCTCCCTTCAACTCGGCAGTGTTAATCACATTGTTCATATCCCGGAAAACTTTCAAACTCTCCTCGTATTCCACCAGCTCGTTTTTATTGAATTTGGCGATCTCCGCAATCCTGAACACCCGCTCGAAAATCCGTTCTTGTAAAGCAATCGGGCGTTCCATTAACCGGGGGAGATTCTTGAGTACATACATCCACTTGTCGAACAAAGTTACAAGTTCCGTTTCCGTTTTCATGAATTTCGGCATCTCGAGGTAAATAAACGAGAGTTTATCATAGAACACTTCCTTTTTATTAATATCCATTAATTTAATCTCGTGATGATAATAATTCTCGTCCTCCCGATCCTCGTCAAAAACAAAATTCAGTATACCTATAGTATAAACAGCCTTCAGACTATAATCCCATTCTCCCCGTAAAGCCTGTTCCCGTATAGGGAAAGTAGAATAGAACACGCTTCTATCCTTGAAAAATTGTTGTTCGGCTTTCTGCATCTCGACAATAAACTTCTCCCCTTTGTCATTCTCGCAGTAAACATCGAACACGACTTTCCTGTCTTTCTCCAGAAATCCCAGATGTTCATTTCGTAAATAAGTAATATCCACGATGTGTTGTTCCTCGTGCAATAAAGCGTTGAGAAAACTGATTAATAAATCTTTACTAATCTCATCCCCGAACAACCGCTTGAACCCGAAATCGGTGTAAGGATTCACGTAACGCTCTTTCAAGTAATCTATACCCATGGCAATCTTTGTTTATATCACAAATATAATATTTTTTTGACGATTTTCCATTTTATCCTTTACTGAGGGCGAAATACCGCTGACCGCAACCAATTCTCCCTTCACGAGTGGGTTTTGCCCGGGTTTTGGGCGGGTTTTAGGCGACATCACCCACTCGTTGCCTACAGTTCGCCCACTCTTCGCCCACGTTTTAACGAAATAAAAGCAAATTTAACTTGACAAAGCCTCCTTCCGGCAGTACCTTTAGAAAGCCTTCCAAAAGGCAAAATGGATGGATCGAGGAGTATTAGGTAATATTTAAAGGTAAAGTTATGGTTGAAATCAAATCAGGAGTACTAAAAGATGCCAAAGGGCAGTACAAGGGAATGGTCATATTCCAAAAAGGAAAGAAAACATTCGGCAGGGCATTGCCCTCGTATGACGGTAACGCCGGTTCCGCGACCCGGGCTGCCCAAAATGCCCGTATGGCGGCAGTTGTCACGCTTTATCAATCGATAAAGAAAACGTACCTGTACGACACGTGGCGCATGGAAGCCACCCGGAAAGAGATCATATCGGGATACAATCTTTTTATACAAACAAATCTTCAGGCTTACAACGCGAACTACTCCACCGGTGATTTTCGCCTGCTCCATCTCACGCTGGGGACATTACAAATCCCTTTCCAAATGCGGCAACAGGAAGCCCCAGCAGGTATGCTTTCCTTGGTTTGGGAAACCACCCCGTGGAGCAGCGACCGCAGGAACAAGGACGAATTGGCATTGGCAGTCATCTATGACAACGAACCTTTCCGGGTCGAGATAATCGATCACACCGGAACAACCCGTGCAGATGGCCGCGCTTTGATCCCGCTAGAAAACCCGTCCGCGCGGGAAGCACACGTTTACGCGTTCTTCATGAACCAAGAGAAAGACAAATTCACGAACAGTATTTACTTCAACGTACAGTTAAAGTAAACCCGTGTGCGGAGTGAAGTGGCAACCGTCAACAAAGCTTGTGATACTTGCTTTGTTGACCGGGTTGTTATTGCCACTTTATGAACCTTACAAACTTGATAAACTTTATAACTCTATTCAATATGGCAATATTTCATTCACATTTATTCGACAAGGCATCGGGTTCCGTGGGAAACGTGACCATGTGCCATTACGATGGGAAAAACGTGGCTAGAGCCAAGATTTTCATCAAAAGTAAAAAACAATCGCCCGCGCAACGGGTACAACAAATACGGTTTGCCACGCTTTCCGACCTGTCACTCGGTTTTTACAACGCGTTGAAGAAAGGGTACCGGGGAGTGTCGTGGGCAAAAGCTCGTGCCCTATTTATCGGGACAAACCAAAATGCCGTGGAAGTCGACGAAGAAACGCTTGCCGTGACGGTTCACCTCGAGCGCATCACTTGCTCGACAGGCAACCTGCTCCCGCCCACGGTGGCAGTAACCTGCAACGACAGGGGAAGGCGTATACATGCCGAATGGTTCCGGCAACCACTTTCCCCGGTGGCAAAAGACGAGGACGATTTATTTCTTGCCATTTTCGACCCAAAGGCAGGAAGCGACCTAGTCTTCCCGCTGGGTAAACGGGGGAATCCCGGTAAAGCAGATTTCCCACTTCACGAGGATTTCCAACCGGAAGGCATCATCGCTTATGTCTTCGCGGTATCGGCTTTTAACACCCGGGCTTCCCGATCGGCATACACGAAGGTAAAACACGAGTGAAAAATTAAAAAAGTTTTAATCCTTTTTCCTCCTTATCGTGTATTAATATAGAACAAATAATCAACTTGATTTATTATGAGAACTACAAAAAGAATTACAGTCTTACTGATCAGTTTATTTTTCAGTACAATGCTATTTGCAGAAACTTGTGAGGTTAAAATAAAAATTAAACCACCAAGAAATAATGGAGGTACACCTATTACAGGTTATTGGATAGAAGTAAAATCCCAATATGATACCAAATGGAAGCGGCTAATAAATTGGAGCCTGCTTCCTGAAATTCAAGAATACACGTACAAAGGAGATTTTGAACCTATCAGATACGAATTTCGAGTTATTGCTATAAATAAATATGGCTTATCTAAACCATCAGATCCAGATTATGCTGACTTTTCAAAATCTAATTCTTGAGAAATTTTTCTAGTTTGCGAGGATGGCGCAACGAAAAGCATATATTCAAAATCACATACTAATACATTCGACATAAATAGTTTACTAGACATCTCGCCCAAAGAGACAAATCCGATTCCATATCGACTTAAAAAATAGTTGCGAAGCGGCACAAGTGAATAATAATCAACAAGAGAACACGATGAATTACAATACGGTCAAACATATAGCGACGAATGAGATGAAATTGCTCCGCAGGGATCGGGTGCTCACGGGCATTCTATGCCTGTCCATATTATTAATAGCGTTTATACACGTTATCACGCAAAGTAATTTAGCGTCGCCCATGTGGTTGACCATCGCGTTACCCTCGATGATTCCTTTCACGAATGCCTACATGGTCAACTGGTTGCAGGCTTTAATCATTATATTTTGGACCGGACATTCGCTTCAGGAGGAAGAACGAATCGATTCGTTCACCTCCCTCAGCGTACGCCCGTTTTCGAACGCGGAATGGCTAGCAGGAAAAATAGTAGGCTTTCTCTTGGTCATATTTTTGTTTGATGTCACTGCCGCAAGTATCGCAATAAGCATACATTTGTTTTTAAGCGATTCGCCCTTCTCGTTCTTCCCGTACTTGTTCTACTTTTTCACGTTATCCGTGCCAACGATAATCTTCGTGACGGGAGTTTCTTTATTCATCAAAAGTGTATTAAGAAAAAGTGTCCTCGCGGTATCGTGTCTATTGGTCATTTTTTACCTCGGGACCGTTTTACTCGCCAATCGGCTGCACGGGATAAATGACTTATTTCTCACGAACATGCCCAACGTGCTCTCGGAGGTGACAGGAATGGCGCAAGCATTCCTCTATTTTTTACAACGCTCCACCTTTTTTCTCTTGGGATGCGGATTGTTGATCGCGGGTATCCATATTATCACCCGAATACCGGACTCGCAACGGAGTTATCGACAGACGAAATGGCTTTACTTGTCATTTATCGCGGCAGGTTTCATCCCGGCAATAATTTACTTGCAAGAACAAAAGCAAATACACCAATACCGCAAACAACTCCGGGAAGTGTTCGCAAAACACAAGGGAATGCCTAAAGCCCGCATCACAGAACACAGTATCACGTTCGAGCAAAACGGAAACACCTATCGAGCAACCAGTACTCTACAAATACACAACCCACACGAGGAAACACTTTCCTCTATCCTACTGTACCTAAATCCCGGATTAAAAGTCACCAGGCTCACTGGAAATGGAAAAGAGGTCGCTTTCGAGCGGGAAGAACAGGTGATCATCATCCCCATTTCCTTGTCCTCACATACTTCACGGGAATTAACCCTTCAATACCGCGGGCACATCGTCCCGGAAGTATGTTACGCGGAAATAGAAAATTTGGATTCCTTGTACAAACTCCGGCAGTATTATCACTTCAACACGGGAATGGACTTCCATTACTTGCGGGAGGATTTCACGCTACTCACGCCGGAATGCCTGTGGTACCCGGTGACACTTCCCCCTGTAAACGTGTTGTCCCCGATGATGACAATTCAAAATTACACGAAATTCCAGCTCTCTGTCATAGGAGAAAAAGAACGCACTCCGGTTTCCCAAGGCAAGCGTATCGAACAAAGAGACACGGCATATTTCACGAACGAGATCCCGTTACCCGGACTTTCCCTCTGCATCGGCAATTATACACAAAAACAACTCACGGTGAATGATATCCGATTTGAAACCTATGTACTAAAACAGCATGAGGATTTCCTGCCGGAATTACCTGAACAATTCCCGATGGTGTTGCAATTTTGGTTGCAAGACCTGGAAAGGCAAGATCAGGCATACGCGTTCGACAAATTAGCCATGATTGAAGTACCTGTCAACTATTGCGCGTATGCCAGAACATGGAAAACGGGAAGCGAGTACGTGCAACCCGAAATGATTTTCCGTCCGGAACGGGAGGCTTTGAGCACACAAGGAATAAAAATCCCCGCAGAAGCTTCCACCCCGGGTATCCCCCCGGAAGCAGAATGGTTCTCCCAATATACTCGTGCTTACTCCTCCTCCCGGACTATACACGCGGGCTTCCCCGTGATAGCGGAAAAAGAAGAATACACGAGTAACGAGTACGATTTAGCAGATTTATTACAAAAATACCACGTGCAAATCACTTCTCCCGAATTTCCCGGTATTCATCGGGTATTCCAAAAGATTCAAAACTATTGGGGAAACGCACTTTACAGTTATAATGACAATCCTAGTTACGAGAATGCATCCGTATACTTCGACGACCATTGTTTGCTCGATATTTTTCAAGAACCACAAGAATCATTGCATTTCCAACAATATCTGACCGCAAAAAGTATCACGTTCCTGACCCGTATCCTATGTTCCATTTCTCCCGAGAGATTTCAAAATTTCATGGAACGTTTCTACTCGACACACGCTTTCAGCGAAGTGGACCACGAGCGGCTATGCAAAGAATTACAAGCGATTGACACTTTTAATCTATTAGCACTTACCCGACAATTATATAAAGAAAAAGGATTGCCCGAGTTCCGTGTACGAGATATCCGTGTGCAACAGGTTGAAAACACTACCGGGGAAAGAGGTTTCCTACAAAGCATAAAGGTGTGGAACCGGGGAACTACCGATGGCATAATCACCCTCACGGGTTCACATCTTGAGCAAAATATACATTACCTAATACCCGCAAAAACATGCAAAGAACTCAGGGTTTATATCCCTGAGGAACCGGATAAATTTTCACTCCAAGTGCAAACCAATTTGGCTCGAAATATCCCGGCATTTTACAATTTCAAAAATATTGAACCCACAGGAAGTATCAAAAATACTACACCTGGGATATTTGATTGCGACAGCACATTCTTTATCACACCCTCGAATGAATTTATCGTGGATAACGAGGATAACGGGTTCCGTGTTGTCGAATCCCGACAGGTCCTAACACGTTTGGTACAAGAGGAAAAGGGAAAATACTCACCTTTATCTAGTTATCAACGGTGGACTAGGGAATATGACCTCATGAACAACTGTTACGGGGAACCCGTGAAGAGTTATTGTATAAGACTCGCGGGAATGGGAAATTCCCACGTCGAGTGGAACACCATGCTACCCGAGGATGGAATATATGAAATATTCGTTTATCTCGATGAAAAACTATTTAGCCAAAACGGGTATATCAAACAATATGTCGATAGAAAAAAACAAATCGTGGAGAATCCCACGCAAACTTACCAATTCACGCATGCCGAAGGGGAAGAAAGCATTACGCTTGAAATTCGACAAACCGGATACGGATGGGTTTCACTCGGGAAATTTCCATTTGTCACAGGGGAAGTGAAAATCATGTTACTTGATCTCGGAAGCAATCCTTACCAGGCTATCATCGGAGATGCCGCGAAATGGGTAAAATGCCAAAATAAAATATAAATCATCTTACGCCATGAATATTTCCGAACTCCTGTCATTCCGTTTCCAGCTGGGGACGTTTGTGTTTCCAACGCCGATGCGACCAAAGCCAGTACTCGGGATTTTCACGGATAAACTTCTCCAGCATACGGGTGTGCATACGGGTCAGTTCTCCCGGTTCCAAATCCCCAGGATTTGCACACAAATCGTAGAACTCGGCATGGTAATAACCGCGTTTCACTTTTCTCATGTTGAGATACACTACCGGCTGGTTCAGTTTCCGGGCAATCCGTTCCGTCCCCTCCATCACGGGGGTGTCTTGATTCAGAAAAGTAGTCCAGAAGTTAAGCGAATACCTGTTTGGGGTCTGGTCGCCGATAAACCCGGTCATACATATCTTTCCCTCTTTCTGGTTTCGCAGCATGACACGCAGCGTGTCCGCCTTCGCCAGAGGGGTGGCACCGAAGCGGCTCCGGATGTTGCACGTCATCCGGTCGAATATTTTGTTGTGTATCGGTTTATAGATCGGGATTAACTCGATACCCTTTTCCCACAGTTTATAAGAATACATCATTTCCCAGTTCCCGTAATGCCCGGAGAAAGCGATCACGCTACGTCCCTGTTCAAAATAGTGGCGCGGGACGTCCAAATTTACCATCACGCAACGCCGCTTGATTTCGGCTTCCGATATATGCCACAATTTATAGAACTCGGCAAAGGTGTCGCACAAGTGCCTGTAATAATGCCGGGCGATCCGTCGGCGTTCTTCTTTGCTTTTCTCGGGGAAAGCATTCCGCAGGTTCGTGTCCACCACGCGGCGGCGATAACGGATGCCATAATACAGAATCAGAAATAGTACGTCAGTAACCAAATACATTACCCGCAACGAAAAAAAACTAACTCCCCACAACATCCCATACCCCACATAAGAACAAAAAGTAACTAATAATTTCATTCAAAACGAATAAGTTTCACACGCATTTTGACTTGTTTCCTGCCATAAGTTTCTCAAAGGTATGAAAATAATCGGCTTTCTAGCGGTAATCACTCAACTTTTATACTTTTTTCCATATATTAAAGGCACTCAAAAAGGGAGGCGTGTACCCGGGTACACGCCTCCCTGCCCACAAACATTCGGAGCAAGCTCCCTCATTCAATAATTCTCACTTCGTCACGGAAGCTATCAGTTTCATATCCTGTTCGATACGGTACATCATGGCTCGGTAATGGTCCCGCATCGTTTGGTCGGCGTGTTGCTCGGACAATATTTTCGCCTGATCGTGAATATCATTCACCCAAGCGATCATGTTCGTGCCATAGGTCGACAATTTGTTGCTGTTAGTTAGAACGGCATTCTTCACCAACAAGTCCATGAAGCACATGATAAATATATTTTCCGTGTGGCACTCGAAAGCGGAAAGAACTGTATTCTTGTCAAAATCCTTGAATAGCAGCCGACGTATATCCTGCCAGTATTCAATCAGATTATACGCTTTTTCGCCCTCGACACGGGATGCCAACTCGATATTTCCGACCACTTTCGGGTTTAACAAGTACGTGAACACGATCTCCTGCAACCCGTAACGCACGGCTTCCGGTCCCACGCCGAATTCCCGGGCAAGTACCTTGTCATACATCCACGGTTGCGGGGCGGCAAATACGCACTCGTTCAAGAACTCCAACGTCTGTTGCTGCAATTCCCGGGAAGAAAAGGTTTCCCCTTTTTCCAAAGCCATGCGGCAGCCGATGTTTTCCATCACTTTGTATACCAGATTTTGGTACAATGACCCTAAAGCCGTCGCCCCGCCTTGTGCATACACCATCCAATCGTCTTTCTTCTTGTCGGCAGAGGCGGAGAGCTTGTTCAGGTTTTTGATAAAACGCTCCATGTTGCGGATTCCCAAGCGTGCCGCCTCTATCTTGTCCGAAGATAAATCCGAAGGCAGGGCACGAAGGTCGAAACTCGTGTTCTTCATGTAAAGAAGTGCCTTGTCTTTCAAACGACGGTCTGCCAAGTCTTTCAATATCTTTCTGTCGGCATTGGCATCTTTATTGTCCGGGAACCACCGGTAGCCCCACTCGATAGCCCAACGGTCATAAACACCGACTTTACTGCCGATCAACTCATCCGTGGTCATCTTGTCTTCGGGCTGTGCCGCGAAATTGTAGGAACAATCATCCAGCACGGAAGCCGAGAAACCGTTCTTCCTCACGAAAGCGCGATCACGGATCTGGGCGGGAGTGTACGCATAGCTACCCGCGTAATTGGGAAGCAATCCCAAGGCGAATCCCACTTGCCTTGCCACGAACATACGAACGATAGCGCCTGCCACACGGGGATCGAAGTAATTCTTTTCCACACGGGGATCCACGCCGGCACAACGGGCGAAATAGGTTTCCAAGTAGCCTCCCAGCGTAACATGGTTCAAATTCACGTTGCAAGCCAGTATCTCCCCGGTACGGATATCCCGGTCGAAAGAGGTGGAGTTGCTACCGGCATTGATACTGTACGAGATCACGGCACGGGCGGAAGTCATCTCGTTCTCGTCCTTCGCCTCTTTTACCTGAATGGCGTTTTTAAATCCCGCTTTCTCGAAAGCGGACTGCCATTGCAAAACCCCTTCTTTGGCGTATTTGACCAGTTCTTTCGGGAAGTAGGCGTCCAGATAGAACACGATCGGTTCCTTCGGCTCGGTCAGAATGCCTTTGGCGTAACTGTTCATGTCCTTCGGTTCCAAGTTCCATTTGGTCACGATGGTTCTTTTCTTCACCCCGTAAGGATTCGTCCCGAAATCGTAGTAATTCAAAGTTTCGTATCCCACCCTTTCGTCAGCGTAGCGTACCCGCATACGTCTTTCGGGCAACAAGTCCACGTGACACTCGATTCCCGCCACGTTTTGGTCAACAATCCATGTCAAGGTGAATTTCACCCCGTTCCGCTTCTTCAACACCTCGTTCACGAAAATCATCTCGCCCCCGCCGGACTGCTTGTTTCCCTTGAGCGCGGCACTCGTGCCCTCGTCCGAGAGTTTGTACCAATCGGCAACACCCTTGATCTGGTTCGTGATCTCGATAATCACCCCGGCGGAGTCCTTTCCCCAAGCCACGATCGGGTAAACCGCTTCCACGGGCAAGAGGGTTTCCTCCGCCAGTATGCGCTCCAATTCAGGTTGTTCGCCGGATGCCACCATACCGTTGTACTCGCTGTACATATACAGTTTATCTTTCGGTCCCTTCTTGAAGCATACTACCCCGGCGGATTCCTGACCGGAAGCTCTTACCCCGATGCCTTTCAACATCTGACCGGAAATGAAGATATCTCTTCCCAAGTATTCGTCCGCTATCTCCATGTAATATTTATCGTCCGCCTCGTACACGGGGAAAATAGCATCCACCCGTTTCATTCCTTCCTTGAAGAATTTCTCAAACGGTATGGGTCCTTTCTTTACCTCGGTCTTTTTCTCTTCCGGGGCTTTCTTCTCCTGCCCGATACCCGGCAAGGACACCAGCAGGCACAATACAATGAACAATATATAACTTCTCATCATAACCTCCCTTTTAATATATAGCATTCTTCTCGCCCTTCAACCAAGCCCCTATCGTTTTCACGATCGCGTTAGCGTGCATCCGGGCAGACTCGTCTTGTGTCTTCGCCGCGTAGGCTTCTGCCGCCTTTGCCACCCGCTCCATTTGCAGGGTAAACAACGTCAACAGGTTGGTCGTTTTTCTTACTTCCGAGTAATTCGTGATCGCCATCACCTGACGGATGTATTCCATCTGAAGGTCACGGCGGGAAGAAGAAATCTCGTCCCCATTTCTCAACTCGGAGAATATACCGTTTTCCATATCCCGGAAGAATTCCTCGGGGGTGTAATTCCCTTCACGCCCGTACAATTCCACGCAAGTGGTAAGGAATGCTGATTTCGGCAACAAGTTTTGAATCACGAAACGCTGGATACTGCTCCAGGTTTTCAACCCGTCGACTTCTGCCAATCCCGTGATACGTTTATCAAATAACCAGTCAGGCTTATTAAACACGTGTTTCGCGAGGAAGTCCATCGCCTCTTTCTGACGTTCGAATTCCACCATGCTGGAGCCCGTTCCAGGTTCCGAACGCAAGGGAGTTTCGCTGTAACGACCTGCCACGTTTTTCAGCACGTGCGTAACGAAGTACATATACTGATTCAATACCCCGTTGTATATCATTTTCAGGTAAGTTGCCTCGTCGTCATCGCCTTTCGTCCACGCTTCCAGGTTATTCATGATTAGCTGCAGGTTCTTAATACCGTATTCGCTTGCTTTCATGCTATTGTCACCCAAGTCCTCGGATTGCCAGCGGGGATCGGACATATCCAATTCCGTTCCGAACCAGTATTTCGGGTCTTCCTTGTATTTTTCACTCACCCATTTTCTCAAATAAGCGGTTTCCTCGTTCAGTTTCATCCCGGGGAAATAACGATATCCCCACTCGATGGCAAATTCATCATACATTCCGATACCGGGAATCAGATCTTTCGTGTCGATCTTGTCTTCCGGCTGGGCGATATAGTTCATACGCGCGTAGTCCATGATGGAAGCGGTGTGCCCGTGTTTCTTCACGAATTCCCGATCTCTCAATTTCTCCACGGGATACGTGCTGCTTGCCCCGAAATTATGGCGCAACCCGAGGGTGTGTCCCACCTCGTGGGCTACGACGAAACGCATCACGTCGCCGATCACCTCTTCCGGCATCGGGTACTGGCGCACCCGGGGATCAGAAGCGGCAGCCTGACAGAAATACCACTGCTGTACCATCGCCATCACATTGTGGAAGATTCCGATATGCGAGCAAAGTATCTCTCCCGAACGGGGATCTGCCATGTGCGGACCATAAGCGTTCGCCACCAATGACGCCTTGTAGGAAATCACGGAATAACGGATATCCTCGATAGAAAAGTCGGGATCTTCTTCCGGTGTCGGAGCCATTTTACCGATAATGGCGTTCTTGAACCCGATTTTCTCGAACACGGGTTGCCACAAGTTCACCGCCTCCACGAAATAAGGCTGTAAAAACTTCGGGGTATTCCGGTCAATGTAGAACACGATCGGCTTTACAGGCTCTACCAATTCTCCCCGCTTGTATTTCTCCATATCCTCGGGTTTCGGCTCCAAGCGCCAGCGGCTGACCATGCTGATACGCTCCGATTTGTACGGATTCGCCCCGAAATCCACTTTACCATACGCAAAGTATCCTACCCGGCTATCCTCGAAACGGGGACGCATGGGCACTTCCGGCAACAGGGCAATGGAAACCCCTATCTCCCAACGCGTGGGAGGCGTCGGCTCGCTTCCGCCCTTGGGGTATGCCGGACTGGGCGGCAACGCTCTCGAACCCGCCGAGTAACTCTTCACGGAACGGAAGATGATATTATTCTTGAAAGTACTGATCTTTGTCATATAAGAACGGTCTGCCTGAAAGGATCCCAATCCCATTTTCTTGGCTGACGCCTTTAAGGAGAACAAGTCATTATCCCCGGTCACAGCTGCTGTCACATCCAACAACAGGGAATTGTCACTCTTCGCCTTCACGTCGAACACGTATAACACGGGAATCAAACTGGCATTCTTTACCGTATTGTATATTCCCATCGTCGTGTCCGTCACGGCATAACCATAAGTCGGCTTCTTCACGAACACCTTGTCCTTGGGTCCCCGCTCGAAACTAATGATCGTGTGAGTCAAGGCATCCCCCGGGTAACCGTACATTTGAGTAGGGGTCGGCTTCGGATTTTCCGACCCCTTGATAATGGAAATCATGGATACAAATTCCCGCTCCATCATCGCGTCGGGAATTTCCATGTAATACTTGTCATCCTGCACGTACACGTTGAACATCCCTTCATGCACTTCCGCCTCGGACTTGATAAACTCCGAAATAGCGGGTAACCCCTTCCGTTTCGTCGAATCCGCCTCTACTTTTTCTTTCTCCTGGGCAGAAAGTACAGGCACACACATCCCTAAATAGCATATTGCCAATGCTATTAATCTACATACAATTTTCATACAGATACTTATTTGTTAATTGTTTCCTAGTTTTTCAGCTCGCATTTTTTCAATGATACTCTTCACAATACCATACTTTTTAAAAACGTGTGGATAATCCTCCTCGTATAATTCCCGCACTTGTTCTTCCGTGAAACCTAAATATAGAGCTACATAGTCATTCACATCTTGATCTCTCGCGGGGAAATAATACAATTCTCCCTCTATAATCGGTCGATTAGGGGCAGGATTCAAGAAACCGTATTCTTCACAAGGCGCATAAGAAGGACTATATTTGCTTGGAGCAGTATTAATATCCACTTTGTTTCCATAACCATAATATTCATTAACATCTTTGGTCAATACTTTATAAAAAGGATCCAAATCCGTTTTGTTGTAAGTATTGTAAATATAAGTTCCAACTTGAGCGGTTAATATTTCTCCCGCAAGCATCCTTTTTTCTTTTTCATCCATATTTTTGATGTCCGGTAGTTTACCGACAGCAACAGTCGTTAATCCGGAAAAAGCTGAACCAATGTAGGGCAGATAATTTTTATCGTTCAAACCCATATGCAATGTATCCACGAGTAAATAGCTACGAGGAGCATCTATAAAATCTGGAAAACTCGCTAAAACATAGTCCCGCAGCAATTTAACACCTTCCATTATATCCTCTTCATTAGAAGACAATACATAAGCATTAGGAACTTCTCCATAGATATTACCTGTAATCGTGTAATTCAATTTAATCACCTCGTAATAAATATTAGGACGTCCGAAAGCATCGGTTCCCCTATCTTGGGAACCAATGGTATCATTATAAAAGATCGGTACACCATACTGTTCATAAACTTGAAATATCGTGTGGTCCAATGCACTATTAGGATTGTCTTTATTTACCCACCAGTTTTCATCTTGATAACTTGGCATTACATCATCCTCTTTATCATCACAAGCAACTAAAAATGATGTACAAATAATGGCTGCTATATAAAATATCTTTTTCATAGACTACTTAATTATTAATCTTACGTTCTTCTCTTATTTCATTCTGAACTAAAGAACCATTGTTATAACTTATGGCATAATCAGGTATAGGCAGTACATAAGCTGTCTCTTCATTATACTTCTTCAAGCGGAAATTTCCCTCGAAAGAATATTGTGACGCAGAAGGTCTTGAATAATGCGGATGAAGAATTTCTTTCGTAAAAGGATGTGTCGAAGATACTGCATACCGACGTAAATCGAACCAACGATGCCCCTCGAAACACAATTCCCGACGACGTTCGTTTCTAATAAAGTTAATGAAATTCTCGTCCCTATTGGTTATCATTTCATCCTCAATAGTAGGCATTTGACCTTGGACAAAACGATTTTCCCGTAATATATTCAACGTTGCCTTCGCTCCGGCTTCATCACCAGACATGGCTTGTGCCTCTGCTTTATTTAAATACACCTCAGCCATTCGCAACAAAAACACATCCGAAACATAACCATCTACATCCTGATCTCTCAATTTTATGCAACGATACAATCCCGGGGTTTTATAACTCTCCAGCATGAAAGCTTGCCACCGCAAATCATTTTCATTATAACTATCCTGCAAATCATCCGAAACGACCGGGCAAGGAAGAACGGCAGTATACCATTCATTATAATATTGCTCGCGCATCACCAGATCCATTGAATAAGATCCTTGAGAAAAAATGGTTTCGGGAGAACCGGAACGAGTAAAACTGGTTCCCATGGTAAATGAACGCAAATCTTCCAAAGAATAAGTTGCCATCTTCAACACGGAATCACATTGAGCGATAACATCCTCCCATTTTTCCATATACAGATACACCCGACTCAAGAACAAGCGGGCTGCAGCTTCGTTTGTCTGATACACTGTAGTTTGCTCAACACCTTTCAACAACGGGATGGCTTGTTGCAAATCTTCGACAATAGCGTCATATACTTCTGCAACAGTATTACGAGAAAAATATTTATCCTCTATATACTCTGTTAGTTTCAACGGAACTCCTAATTCCGTGTCGGCAGTAGTCTTAGAGTATGGCAAAGCATAGAAATTTATCAAAAAATAATAGAAACTTGCCCGCAAAAACAAAGCCTCTCCTTTGATCCGGTTACGGTCTTCTATAGGGTCGTCTGTCATATCATCTACTTTCGGAATAACGACATTCGCTATAGCGATTCGCGAGTAAAGATCACTCCATGTTTCATCCTTATACGGTGTCCCATTCTGATTGAACGGATTCTTATCCCAATGATAGAAACCTTCTATAGGCATAAATCCCCCGTATGCATCCGTTAAACTATTACGTTCCACACAATCATCATCCATTACATGTAACCATGGAAAAGTATGTTTCTCACTTCCCGCTATCGACAATGATGTTTTTTTTGCGGTTCTTTTGATATAACAATTCCCAATCAATAGTTCCTCCAAATCCGAAGTTGAAGCGGCATAAGCCAAATCTTGAGAATAATCCTCCAGGAAATCACCACAAGAAGTGAAAACCAACAAGCAAATAACCCAATATAATATTCTATTTTTCATAACTTCTCAACATTAGAATGTAATATTTAAACGACAAGAATACGTCGGACGAATACTCATATTAATAGTCGGGGAACTTCCCGATTGAGTCGCAGGATCTTGCCCTTTTAATTTTTTATTACATAAGGTAAATAAATTCGTTCCCGTGAATTCAATAGAAGCTGACTTCAAATGCAGTTTTCTACATATGTTTTCAGTAAATAAATATCGTAATGTCATAGAAGACAGACGCAAATAATTACCACTTACGACACGAATATTTGAATTATCATACATTTCCCAAACATTACTACCAAAAGCGAAAGAATAATCTCTCCACCAAGGAGATAATGAATTTGTAAACTCAGTACCACCAACTATACCCGGAATATTTGTATACATTTCATCCCCAGCCTTTTGCCAACGTTTCAGATACTCCCTACGTACATTCTGATGAGGCTGCGGAGCTAAAGTTCCATACGAACCACTCAAATTAGGATACAATTTCATTAAACGAATTTTAGAGCCTAAACTGTAAGTAAAATTGAATCCTAGTACCAAACGTTTATAGGAAAGTTTATTATTGATACTTCCTTGAAGTACCGGGACACGACAGCCGGAGTATTTCATGACAGTTTTATATACTTCTTCTTTGTCATCCATCGCAAGATATTTTTCTTTTACCTCGTCTAGCTCTATATCATAAAACATCGGACGACCATCATTCGGATCCAACCCCTTGAATTTATAAGAATAGAACGAGTTCAAAGCACGTCCGGGTATTTCCACATTACCACTCAAATAATCGGCATAAGTAATCTCATCCCGGGTTACTTTGTCTTTATTATTAATTGCCCGATTCAGCAATTTATTTAATACCTGACCAATCTGCGGATCAATGCTCCAACGGAAACCATCCGTTCCTCCTTGAGGATTGAAAGGTATAAAATTTAAAGACACTTCCCAACCTTGATTCTCTATCGTTCCCGAGTTTACCGTGTAATTGGTTATACCATTGACCTCGGAAATCGTTTTACTCAAGAATGCGTCTGTCGTTTTTTTATAATAATAGGAAACAGTACCTCTAATCGCCGTATTCAAGAACGAAAAGTCCAAACCAACATTCAAAGAAGACGTCTTTTCCCATTTCAAATTCGGATTCGGGAATGAACTAACCGTTGATTCATACTTATTCCCGAATTGATTATTCGGATCTCCTTTTTTGATAATCAATTCTGGGGTTTGCGAATCCAACATATTCCCTTGATAACCGAAAGAAACACGCAATGACAATAAATCTACCCAATTTACCGTTTTTAATACATCTTCTTTTGTATTCCAACGTCCGGCAATAGCCCAAATCGGTAAAAATTTGTTATTACTTTTACTACCGAATTTATTGGAAGCATCACTTCTCGTGTTAAAAGTTAAAACATAACGATCACGATAGCTATATGCCAAAGTAAAATACCCTGATGTCATATTTGTCAAAGAATTTGTACGTTTTCCCCGGGCAAGTTCATCCGTGGCTAACCAAGTTCCGTAAAGCGGATATTCATTAATATCCACAGGTGCAAAAATTTCTCCACGTCCCGGGATATAACAACGACGGGTTTGACGCAACCCTCGATACCGGGTTGAAGAAAGCTCCCCCCCAATAGAAGCTGTAATCAAGTGTATATTTTCCGCATCAAGGAATTTATTGAAATCAGCTTGCAACCTTACCGTATAAGACTTATTACGTGAAGTCAACTGATTCAACTCTCCTCCAAAAGGCATATAATTAGATTTACCACTTTCTTCAATTCGATCCCTCAATTCATTAGCATAGAATGTTTCCTCCCCCCTGTAAGTTTCTTCATTTGTATTACTATTTGAATAGGAGATTGTCAATCCGGTATTCAAATAACTAGTAAATTTGTAATTTATAGAAGTATTAAATGTAAATCCATTCGTTTCAATATCCCGAGAACTATTTTTCACCTCATTCAAGATATTGAAAGGATAACGGAATGATCCATCTTCTTCTCCGATACGATCATAATAATATAAAGAACCATCCTCGTTATAAGCCGGAATAGTACGGGCAGTATTGAAAGCATAACTCAAAACATCGATCTCTTCAGGCGTGTAACTTTTCTCATTTACATTAGCCTGCAAAGCGAAACGAGCTGAAAATTTATTATAGTTAGCCGTCACATTCAAATTCGTGGAATAACGTTTATTCTGCTCTCCCTTAAGCACTCCTTTTTCATCGTTATATCCCAAAGAAGCATAATAACGTATATTATCGGTCCCCCCGGATAAACTCAAAGTATGATTATGCGAGAATGCGTCACGACATAATAATTTAAACCAATCAGTATTCGCCGTTTCATAACGACTTACCAAAGATTGGAACTCGTCAAAATTCATTTTACCATTCCAATAATCAGAAATTGCAGCCTCATAACCAACCCAAGCATTTAACCTCGTGAACATGACTCCTTTTTCAATCAATTCGCGAGAAAAAGCCATTCGTTCTTCGGAATTCATCATATTTACTTCCCGATCTCCATACCGGGGACGCAAAGACAAACTTCCAGTCATCGAATAAGAAACTGTCGGTGGTCCCACTTTACCTTTCTTCGTGGTAATCACGATCACACCATTGGCGGCACGCGTACCGTACAACGCTGTTGCGGAAGCATCTTTCAACACATCAATCTGTTCGATATCATCCGGATTCAAACCTGAAATGGCGTTACCCAACAAATTCACGAAATCCAAATCATTGATTTGAGAAGGATCAACATTCACCGGATCATGCAAAATAATCCCGTCCAATACCCAAAGCGGTTCACGGGAACCCAACACGGTAGAAGAACCCCGGATTCGCAATTTTGGGGCAGCTCCCACCTGCCCGGAATTCTGCATGAAGATCATTCCCGGCACATGCCCTTCCAACATCTTATCAATGGTTGAAATACCGGCAACATTAATATCATCAGCTTTCAACGTTGTCACGGCACTCGTCAGATGACGCTTGTCTATTCTTTGGTAACCCGTGATAACCACCTCTTCCATTTCTTCCACATCCTCCTCCATCACGACATTCAACTTCTTGCCCGGGATATATTTCACCTCCTGTCTTTTCATTCCCACGAAAGAGAACACGAAAGTCACCGTATCTTTCGGGATGGCAATCTTAAACTTACCCTCGATATCAGACACGACTCCGACACTTGTTCCCTTGATCAACACGGTCACCCCCGGAAGCGGTTCGCCCTTCTTGTCCTTCACCGTCCCAGACACGGATTTACTCTCCTTTTTCTTGTCATCATCTTTATTCGTGATATAGATGATATCCTGCTCGAAAAAATAACGCAATGAAGTATTTTTGAATACCTCATCCAATACCTCCCGAACCGTTTTTCCACTTGCCTTCACGTCGAAAGCCTTCAAGTTCTTTACATGATCTTCATTGTAAATGAACCGTAATCCTGTCTGTTTCCAAATTTCCTGACATAACGTGTTCACATCACACTTATGCAAGTCAAGGGAAACAATCTGTTCCTGCGAGTAGCCGTTTGCCATTACCCCAGAAACAAAAAAGAAACAAAAAATCATCAACAGTCGCATAATTTTCAAAGTCTTTGATTTTTTCACGCTAAAAACAGCGTATTTCCAATTAGATTTCATAGATTTGTATTAAAAGATTACACATAGTGAATAGGGATCCGCTTGCCAATGGACCTATTCATTTATCTTTCAAAAGGTGAAGATGGGGGAACATCTTCATCTTTTTTTATTACAACTTACTTATAAATACAGTATTTCCTTTTACCTTAAAGCGAGCGTCCGAAATCCTCTCGAAAGAACGGAACAACTCTTGCACATCCTTATATCGTTTCAAATTACCGGATAAATGCACATCACACAATTCTCCGTTTTGATAAAACACTTCCAAACCATACCACCGACTCAACTTATCCATGATCGAACCCAACGATTCGTTCCGGAAGATAAAATCACCGTCTTTCCATGCCACGTACGGCAATACATCCACGTCTTCTACCCTTATCCCATCCTTTGACTTATCAAATATACCTTTTTGATTTGGCTTTAACAACACTTCTTTCCCTCCTTGTTTCATTCCCACGGCTCCCGTCACGAGTACCGTTTCAACACCCTCGTAAGTATTCACGTTGAACTCCGTTCCATACACCTTGACGGACACATCTTCTACTTGTACGATAAAAGGAACCTCCTGATTCTTTGCCACATCGAAATAAGCCTCGCCTTTTAGATAAACAACCCGCTGCTTTCCGTTAAACCTTACAGGATAAAGAAGTTCCGTTTCCGCATTCAACCATACCCGTGTTCCGTCAGACAAAGTCAAATTAAACTCTCCACCTCTCGGTACCAACAGACGGTTCATCATTTCCTCCGCATCCTTTTCCGTACCCTCTTTCCCTTGTGTAGACTGGTAGAAAACACTACCCGACTCACTCACCTGTACCGAAGTTCCATCTTGTTCTTCCAACTGCCGGGCTATCTCTCCCATCTCGACCTTCTCCCCTGAAGACAACACCAGAACCGCCTGAGGCTTTCCCGGTTGGATGCTTTGTACCTGTGTCATTTGTACCGGTTTCTCTCCCGAATACCACAAAAGAGCACCACCCACGCTCAAAGCTAACACCAATACAGCTGCCACACTATACCAAATCCGCATATTCGGACGTTTTTGCAACCTCTTCCGGAAAGAAGCGAAATCAGGTTGCACCTCCCGAGCATACATACCCCATTGTAATTGCAGATGCACACGCTGAAACTCCCGGAAATACGCTCTATTGCACTCCTCCGCCTCCAACCACACCTCTACATCTCTCCGCTCGGCATCATCCGCTTCGCCCAAAAGGTACAAGAGTAATTTATCATCTATTTCGTTTTGCTCCACCATTGTCATTTATTTTTTTTCAATTATAATACAGTTCAAGAGCAAAAATCATTGACTCGAAAATGATTTTTTTGTAAAAAAAAATACTCACTATAGAATATACACTAAAAATCAGCTCATTAATCTCACCGCATTTTTTTTAATATCCTCTACGGAAACCGCTTTCGGATACTTTACAGGAGGCATTTCCACTTCTCCCAAACATTCTCCTATATATTTCAATAACTCGTATTCTTCTATCGTGGACGAGGGAACCACAATAAACTCAGGTCTATTGATTCCTATCCATTCTAACTTGAAAAATCCAAAATTTCGCACCCGCAGCAAACTTGGAAACAGTCTTACGATTAGCATTGTTGAGTCGTCCGCAAGAGACACTAACTTTAATATATACCCAATTTTATAATCGAACCAAGTGCCATCATTACGTTTATAAACATAAGATTTCCCCACATTCGGACACTGCAACAACACCGTGTTTCCATGCCACTCTATCCCATGAATCCCGCGAAAAGCTGAAACGGAATCCCCGAAGCATTTGTTTAAAACCGCCTTCATGCTATCCAACGGAACAGAATAAATATAATTATTCGTATTAAGCCCGTCCCCTTTTTCTCGTACATCATGATGTGATTTTAAATAATGATAATCTATTCCTTCTTCCCAATTCACAACTTTCACGACAACAAATACGACCACCACTCCCCATATAATCAATTTTAGCTTACTCATAACCATTCATTTTTTCATTACTCGCCAAACGACATATCCCTCTCCATTATCGGAAAATAATTCCTATAGAATCCATTAACACAACACTCTTTCACCAGACCGTAAGTCATCATCGAAGGATAACTAATCGCCGGCATTTTATCTTCACCCAAGTATATTCCAATATACTTTAAAAACTCATATTCTTCTATCGTCGTTAATGGCAAATACACGTAATTCGGTATGCCCCACCGCCCTGCACGAGGATTGAAAAAGAAATAATCTCCCGCTTGTACGGATAATCCTCCAGCATTGCCATGCACTAACACTCGAGTTTTATCAGGTGCCAATGAATCCAAGTACAAATTATATTCAGCCATTTGTAACAACAACTTCCCTTTCCCGTCGCTATATACACAAGAACGTTTCTGCCATCCATAACGAAGTTCCGCCATATTTTCAGATCGCCAACGCACAGTAGAAATTCCCCTGAAATCTCGATCTACCAATATCCCGGTAGAATCTTTATATGAAGGATGATGAAAAAGGATATTTACCACCCGTTTCAAACTATCACGTGATACATGAAACACGTAACTATTAGGATTCATTCCCTCCCCCCACTTCCGGACATCTTCGTATCGACGATTCTCGAAACAATCGCCAACACCAAAAAATGCAATTATCGTCACCACTACATAAAAAGTGTACCTTAGAACAGTCTTCAATTTTCCCATAAAAATATTATATTAGTTATTAATACGGCGGTCCTAATGGTCCATTTTCACCCAATAACCACTGATAAAAAATTTCAGTCAGTCTAGTCCTTATCTCCTCTTCTGTCAAATTTGGATTTATATCAACAACTTTTACAAATATCTCCTCTACAGCCAAAGCCGCTAAATCCATTTTATCTCCATGAAATACACAATTTTCAAATAGATGTGGGAAATAGTACCATACATTATTTTTCCAAACTTTCAAAGCATGAGCCGGACTATATATATCCATTATCGGATGTAAAGCCTCTCCTAAAGAAAATAAATCCTCTTGTACAATAAAAGAATAAGATTCTTCAACAAAAAAAACTCTCATCAATTCAATAGCTTCCTCTTCAGTCTGATTCTCTTCTCTCATTGCATGTTTATACGCAAACTCTACATCTTGTACCTCATCCACAGCAGCACTTCCTGCCGCCATATATTCTAACCAAATCTCGCTCAAATTAAGTTTATCCACAACTTTCTTCAAAATACTATTATGTCCAGATTCCCACCATTCCACTCTCACTTCTCCTTCAAAATAACCATTCCCCGAAACGGTATTTCCTCCTAAAATTGGATCAAAATCAGTAGGAGGAAAATTCTCGGACATCTCTGGAATATATGACGTATAAAGATTACTTGCTATATTACTTGCATCATAAAGAGCCTCTCTCAGACAATATACATAAGTACACGTATTCTTCACTGGAACATGAGCCCAAATATTAATAATATCTTGTATTTCTAATATACTAAATTCAGAATATCGTTTCCCCATATCCATCCCTGACGATATAATCAAACGACACACATCATCATACCGATAATTGTGACCGAACTGATAGCCATAATACTTATTCTCAAGAACTTCAATTGTCGATTTTACATAAGCCCGCAACTCAGGACTATCATAAAAACCAACCATTGCAATTAAATCCGAATAATAATCTCGCCATGCCATATCCCAATTATTTCTTACATTACATACGTAATCAGCATACGGGTATAATTCACACACTCCCCAATCGTGTATAATACGAGAAGAAGGCATCCTGTGATTTTCATCAACATATTTGATAATATATGCCAAAAGATTATCACATTGTTTATTTTCCCCATACAATTTTATCGATTTCAAAACCTCTGTACGCTTTAATCTACTTGAATTCGAAAGATGCGACATTTCATTATAAACCGAACAAATCTCAACAAATCTCTCATCTGCACAAAACTCTCCATACCGAGTATCGTCTATTTTCAAAAATTCTTCGATAGGAGAACCTCCCGCCTCTTTTTCCCAAAAAGCATTTTCAATAGAATGGTCATGACAAGCGACAGCACCCAAGAAAAAGAAGGTCAATAAAACAATTTTCTCTTTCATAAAACATGTTATTAGCTCTGATTAGTAAATAAATTTTCATCTATAAGTCATGTAAATATCCTCACAACCTATAATCACAATACCGTTCAAGAGCAAAAATCATTGACTCGACAACAAACTTTTTTCAAAGAAAAATAATTCACTCAAGAAAACTCACTCGAAATCTATACTCAAATATTTTTTCTATTTCCTCCTCGACCGACAGAAATCGCCTTCTACAAATAAAGAGATAAGTAAGCAATCGCTTATCTATCTCTTTTCACATTCTTAACATTTTCCTTTCAAAAACCTTCCCGAAGGTCTTTGAAAGGACTTTGAAAGGAGTTTAAAAGGACTTTGTTCCCTGTCTTCACCGGGATTACACCCTGTCTTCACCGAAAGTTCATCGAGTATCACCAATCTTTTGTACCATATTTGCATTTTCATCATCTTTCATTTTTAAATCAACGATACAAAAATACCTACCCAATCTTTCGTCTACAATAAAATGACACAGATAACCAAATAACTTTATAAACATCCAAAAATCTGACACAAACGTCCCAGTACGAAATCTCATATATTGAGATTTGTCAACAAATCATATGCATACAAGATCATTGACGCAAAAGCAATTTTTTTTCAAGGAAAAATAAATACACGGCAATTTCATCCTTATTATCAGCCTGTTGCCGTAAGATTTTTAATGCTTTTACCAAAAGAGAATTAACAGTGGCGACCGAAATACCCAATTCTTCGGCAACCTCTTTATATTTCATGCCTTTCAAATACACGCACCGGATGATCTCCCGCATGCGGGGAGGTAATTTCTCGATCTCCGCCTCTACACGCCGGAACACCTCTTCCTCGAAACTATCATATTCTTCCCATGGGCTCTCGTAACGAGCCACATCACAAGCTCGTGCCAACGGATCGATTTTATCCAACTGATTCAATGACAAATTCCGCACGGAAGTAAACAGATAGGATTTCAGAGTATCAGGCAACAAATTATCCGCAAGCGACTTCTCCCACAACTTCACGAAAAAATCTTGCACCACATCCTCCGCGCGCTGCGTATCATGCAAAAAGGTAGCCCCCCAAACCACCAACGGCTTGTAGTATTCCTTGAAGAGAAGCTCCATCCCGCCTATCTTCCGCACCTTCAACAACGCACAAATCTCCTGATCTATCACTCGCATATCTATTTCTTGCACTTGGAATTACAAATATAGAGTTTTTTTACTCTCTATCGTCGCCTAATGTCGCAAAAGTTGCTGAATAAATACTTGTAACAATCCGGGTTCCAACAAGATCGGGAAAACGAACCCGTATACAGCCCCGTAAAAGTGAGCGTTATGATTGATATTATCCCCTCCCCGTTTCGCCATATACTGGCAATACCACAAATAAACGAAACCGAACACGATGCCGGGAATAGGAATTGCCGCGAATAAATAAATTTTATCCCACGGATTCAAAAAAATAGCGGTAAACAACACTGCCGACACGGCTCCCGAAGCCCCGATAGAAGTATAATAACGATTATCCCGGTATTTCCACAAGTCATAGAGCGAAGCCGCTATCATCCCCCCGAAATAAAGAAGTATAAAACTTCCCCCGCTAAAACCCATGTAAGAAAAAGCCTTTTCCACGTACTGCCCGAAAGAAAGGAACGTGAACATATTCACGAACAAATGAACCCAATCCGCGTGTACAAACCCATGAGAAATAATGCGGTACCATTCGTTAGCGTGTACCATCCGGTAAGGCGAATAAGACAACTTGTTAAACAACGAGCCGTTGCTGAAACAAGCTATCGATACCACCACCGTGGCTATAAGTATAGCGTAAGTTATCATATCCAATATTTAAAATTAAATCACAACTTGTTCACAAGATCACTTTTAAGATCCGATTCTTTGGCAAAAACAGTCCGCTCGGTATAAGTCTTATCATTCCCATGAATATATAAAAGCGTTCCATCCTTTATCGCATCTATAATTTGTTTGCTCACTGCCGGAGGCAATGCCGGACATCCCAGGCTACGCCCCAAACGACCGCATGACCGGATTGTAGACGGATCCGCGTAAGTAGCCCCATGCATAACAATCGCTCTTTCCTTTGCCTTATCGTTGATTCCTTTTTCCAACCCATCAAGCACCAGCGAGTACCCGTTCTTCCCGTAATACGTGTTTTCCGTCCGGTAGAACCCCAAAGAACTCTTGTAAGAACCTTCCCGGTTGGAAAATGAAGTTGCATACTTCTCCCCGCTATTGCGCCCATGCGATACGTAAGAAACGTACATCAGCTTCTTTAGTGTCAAATTAATCACGTACAAACGTTTTTCGGTTGAAGGTTTCGAGAAATCTATCAACGTGAGAATATCCTTTGTCAAAGAATCCGTTTGGTTGAATCCGGCAACAGCCCGTTCAAAAATGACGTAATCCACGATCCCCTCCAACCCAATTTCATGATAAAGAGTCCGGCTATTCATAGGCACGTGTTTCTCCGATGCGACACAGGAAAGCGTTCCCCAACAAGTAAAGCCAATCACAAAAAACATGAACAATGCACGCATAAAAAACATCATTTATATCAATCAAATACAATTACCAAAGTATTATCCACTTCCGCCCAATCATACATGAACTTGGCATGCGACGTGGCATTTCTCACGCACATATGTGACCGAGGCGTTGTCCCGAGCGTCCAACTGAACTCTACCAGCTCGTGGTGCGGATAGTTCACCGGAACACCATGCAAATAAGCACCCCCGGTAAAACGGATAGCGTATGGCGCAAATCCACCTTTTTCATCCGACCCATCCTTCAGAAATAACATTTCCGTCAATTTTCGTTGTATGAAATAAATCCCCGGAGGTGTCGGTTGCTGGTAGGGAGGTCTGTTGGCTCCCGTTGTGACCGGGTTCATACTTCTCACCAACCACGTATCTCCATCTTGTTCCAAAGTCGCAATATTCTGGTTCGTTCGGTCAACAAATATAACTTTTTTAATTGAAAGAGGTCCTATCAGCTTCATGTATTTTTTAGGCACGTGCCACACGCCTCCGAAAGTAGCCGGAATAATCTGAAAATAATCGGCACTATCACTGATCACGGAAACATAAGCCCCGTCCCTCCCGTAACGGAACGGCATCTTCACGTCATCCAAGCGATACAAGGGTATCCCTTGGTAACGATTCACCCCGAAAGTATCCCGAATCTGCCCGTATTTATCAGTCACGTATTTCCCCGTCAAAGGAGCTATCCCATTCTGGTTTTTATAATTCATTAACACCCCGTATCCGTCATTTCGTTCCTGAAAAGCCTCAAGAGTATCTAGAAATGCCGAAATTTTATCCCATTGAAAACACCGTTCCTGCTTCCCGTACTTGTACGTGTCCGCCAAAGTATGCTGGTCATACAACAACTTCTTCTTTATCCTCTCGGCATTCCCTTCTACCCCCAACCACGCGAAAAGCAGAACCAAACCATAACGTATCATCCAAGTCATATTCTTTCAACATTAACATTCAAATGATAATACGTTATAAAATGCGTTTTGTTTTACATCAAAAACTCCTGTAACAAGATTAAAAATGAGGTTGCCTCACGACAACCTCATCTATCTATAAAATATGAAATAAAATTACTTATTTATGCAGGAATCAATCCCGTAATCAAGATCAATACCAACAATCCCAAGATAGCGTACAACTCCGGGAACACGGCTAATACCATAGTCGTACCGAACACGTTGTAACCGCTACCGATAGCCACGATACCGTTAGCACATACCTGAGCCTGGCGGATAGCCGAGAAGAACGCTACCAAACCAAGACCTAATCCGGCTCCGAAGATGGCAGAAGCAGGTCCCCAGCCCATATCCACGTTCGTCAGGAAGCTACTCAACAGGAAGTATCCCACGAAACCGTACAACCCTTGTGAAGAAGGCAACGCGGACAAACCGATATACTGACCGGAAGCGGTCGGATTTTTCTTTAAAGCACCCACAGCTGCATTACCACAAATAGTAACCCCATAAGCACTACCGATACCAGATAATGCCACCATCAACGCAATACCTAAATAAGCTAATAAAATTGGTTCCATAATTCTAATCTATTTAATTTGTTATTTTTATAATCTTTGTTTTCTAATCATTTACTTTTTTTCTAAACGGCTCGTATTGTTTACCACCGCCTTCAAAACCGGCATTCTTGTAGAATTCCACGAAAGTCAAACGCATCGGGTGCACGAACGAACTGATCATACACAAACCGAAGTTAATCGAGTGACCGATAATCAAGATCAGGAATACCGCGATAAACTTTACAACGACAGGCAATCCGTCCGTGAGTTGGAATGCCAACGTGTTGAACACTCCTCCCAAAATACTACCCGTCAACCCAATAGCGAACAGACGAATATACGAAAGCGTATCTCCCAGCAATCCCGTTGCCATATTGTACGTTCCCCACAACCCGGAGCCAAAATTCGAGAAAACACCCTTTCCCGGCGAGTTGTAGAAATAGATCGTGAGCGCACAAAGTCCCAAAAGTACGTAAAGCACATACTTCAAAACTTCCGGAATCACCACCTTCAACATCGGCAGACCGATCAGCACACCCAACAAGATGATCGCACCAACCCAGCCTAACGTGGATACCGCATATTTAAACCCGAACTGTTTCGTGATCCTCGCCGCACTCAAGCACATACCGTAAAGGATTTGAATAATACCCACGGCTACGGCAATAATCATCATCGGATTATAACCACCCAAGTATTTTCCATAATTCGCTTCCGTCAGGAACAATGACTTCACGCCTGCCAACCAAGACCATTCCACGCTATCCAAAGCGATACCGAAGAATGAACCTGTCAGCAACCCGACTACCACGGTCATGATACCCAAGTATTGCCCCAGCACGAGATATCCTTTTATCGAGGGAGAAGCCTTCCGCCCGAGAATAAAACAAACCAGCCAGATAATCAATCCATACCCGCCGTCACCCATACACATTCCGAAGAACAACATAAAGAAGGGTGCTAGGAAAGGCGTCAAATCCAACTCCTTGTACTGCGGCAAGGCAAACATCTTCGTCACCGGCTCAAACAACCTCGAATAAGCGTTATTCTTCAATTGCACGGGCACATCATCCTCAGGTGTCGGTCTCGTAAACTCGAAGTACACATCCCTCGTTTCGAGGAAGCTTCTCATCTCAGCTTCCCGTTCCATGGGAATCCATCCCTCGAGCGCAATAACCTTTTCGTCCACGAATGCCTGTACGGCATCTTCCACTTTCAGTTTATCCGCCACCTCCGTAATACGCAAACGATAAGTCTTCAACCGATCTATCGCATCTTGAGAAATCGCATCCAACTCTTCGCCGATTTTCACTAATTCCTCCCGCAAACCCTTGATTTGTTTTTTCAACTCGTCCAGTGTAGCCAGGGGAAATACATAAGGATCAGCCTCTAATTCCAGCTTCATTCCCGCGGGAGTAACCGTGACAAAATACTTCTGCCCCATCATTTCACTAATAATAATGGCATCATACATTGCCTCCCATTCCTCCTGGTACTTTTGTTCCGGCACCGAAAAGAAATGGAATTCCCATCCCGCGGCTTCCAGCTTTTGGATTGTTTCCCGGGAGAACTGACCCCACGGGCGATAAGCGGCATAATCTTTCTCCAAACCGACCAATTGTTGCTCGATCTGTTCTTGTCTGCTATATAAACTTTCCAGGTAATCCAGCAAATGCTCGTCGTCCGCTTTCACTTTTTCTATCCGCTCCACGTCATTCCGACTCTGCATATGCGTGATCATCTCCCCGGCACGTTTGATTAACATCAACTTAGCCTGCAGATCCGTATCCTCTGCCGATCGTTCCGTATTCTCATGAATATGAACCATTCCCTTTTCCCGGAGTTCTCCGAGAAACGTTTGATATTCCTTGTAAAATATCAACAGGGATAATTTCATCATTGGTACTATCATTGGCTATTCCTCCATCAATTTACGGTTTTTCACGATCTTCTGCGACGACTTGGACAGATTTTCCTCGTCCTCCAGGAAACGCTTAATCTTACGAATAGCCTCCTGGTAACCCGGTATCTGCACCTTCTCGTACAAGTTCACCTTCTGCGTGGTCTTTTTTCTCGCTTTATCGAGCAACTCCATTTTTCTAGCGAAAAACTCTCTCTCCAAAGCGATACTCACCACTTTCTTGATGTACTCCACTCCGTCAAGGAGCCATCCCGGTTGGTTGAACAAGCTGAAATCCTTCACCTCGTAGTCCACCCCATCCAGAACGGGCGTCTTCACCCCGGCGATCTTCTTCACCGACATCCTCACATCCTTCACGACAAGTATATCTTCCTTGTACTCGTCGTAAAGTTGCAGCATATCGTTCAGCGAATTCAGCGTTTCCTCCAACTTCACACTAAACTCATCCGCCACCTGTTTCGCTTTCTTCACCTCCGACCGCAAAGCCGACTCCTTGTTTTTGATGGTAGGCAATGCCCGTACTCGCATCTTCAATTGCTTATCCAGCCCCTGAAGCGAAGTTTTATTATATTGAAACCTTATCACCTTACCAATTTTTAATTTATTCTGTGATTTGCGATTTAGTGATTCTGTGATTCACGCTCTTTGTTAAGACTTATACTTTTAGTCCTAATTGAAGCAACAATCATAGCCACTAATTCATTTATCTCTTTCTTGAGCACACTCAACTCATCTGCCTTCAACAATTCAGATTCCTCGATAATCTCAAGCCAGTAAGCCGTTTCATCTGCTTCCTCTTCCACTATTCTCATTTTATTGATAAAATCCTTGTCCGATTTAGCACGACAAACAGCTCTATAATTAGCACCGACAGACAAAGCTGAACGCAAAATCTGATCTTTCACAACCCAAGCCAACCGTGTTTCCGGAAACTTCTCTGTCATCCGAATAACCGCCAGTCCAAATTGTTTTGTTCTACGTTTAAACTCTATCTGGTTCATAACATTACATTCTACTAATCAAATAATCACTTAATCGGCAATCACTTAATCACTAAATTTTCCAAACTCTTCCACGATTTCCTGCTTGATACCCAATTCCGCTTTATTAAAGTATTTGCGGAACAGCTCCCACGCAGTATCCAACATTTGTTCGACACTGATGTTTACGTCGATAGCAAGCAAGCTGTTGGAATACTCTTTCGCAAAATCCAGGGTACGGCGGTCGTAATCCGTCAAGTCGAAACCGTTTTCCATCTTCGTGCGGGCATTAGCTGCATCGGCGTACAGACGGATAGCGGCATTCATCACTTGCGGGTGATCCTTCCGGGTTTTCTTACCGATCACGAGCTGCTTCAAACGAGACAGGCTTCGGAACGGGTCTACGATAACCTTACCAATTTCCGTATCTTTACGCAAGAACAACTGTCCTTCGGTAATATACCCCGTGTTATCCGGGATTGCGTGAGTAATATCACCTCCGGACAACGTGGTCACAGCGATAATCGTGATAGAACCTCCGGCAGGGAATTGCACCGCTTTCTCGTAAATCTTCGCCAAATCCGAGTACAAAGAACCCGGCATGGAATCCTTCGACGGGATCTGGTCCATACGGTTGGACACTATACTCAAAGCATCGGCATACAACGTCATATCTGTCAGCAACACCAGTACCTTCTCGTTCTTCTCCACCGCAAAATACTCGGCTGCCGTCAACGCCATATCCGGAACCAACAAACGTTCCACGGGAGGAGCCTCCGTCGTGTTCACGAAGCTGACAATACGGTCGAGCACCCCGGCATTATCGAACAGATTCTTGAAATACAGGTAGTCGTCGTTCGTCAAACCCATACCTCCCAAAATAATACGATCCGTTTGCGCTCTCAACGCCACGTTCGCCATAACCTGGTTATATGGTTGGTCGGGATCGGCAAAGAACGGAATCTTTTGCCCGGACACCAACGTGTTGTTCAAGTCGATACCGGCAATACCCGTTGCGATCAATTCAGACGGTTGTTTACGTCGAACCGGATTCACAGAAGGACCACCAATCTCTCTTTCTTCACCGTCAACTGCCGGTCCCCCGTCTATCGGCTCACCGAAAGCGTTAAAGAAACGCCCGCACAAATCATCACCCACCCTCAAGGTCGGAGCCTTACCCAAGAATGTCACTTCTGCATTCGTCGGGATACCCTCTGTTCCGGAAAACACCTGAAGGGTTATATCATTACCCCAAATCTTCACGACCTGTGCCAACCGTCCGTCAACAATCGCCAGCTCGTCATTCCCGACGCCCTGAGCATTCAACGTACACGTTGCCTTCGTGATCTGGGTAATCTTTGTATAAACTTTTTGAAAAGCAGTCGTCATACCTATTATATTTATTCTGTGATTCAGTGATTTCCGATTCGGTGATTTTACACCCAATCATCTAATCACCTAATCGCCAATCACTAAATTCGTTTTCTCTCGTTAATAATCTCGTTCACCTCTGCTTCGTATTTCTTGAAAGCATCAGATTGGAATTCGGAATAGTTCATCTGCTTGAATCCATTGATGATCCGTTTAAAGTAAGGATTTACTTCCTCGAACGTGTCAAAATTGAATTCGGAACGAACTACACCCAACACCATTTCCAACATATACTTCTGGCGCTCCATCGAGGTAGAACCATCAATATTGTCAAAAGCATCCTGTTGCAAGATCACGAAGTCGATCAACTCCGACTTCCAGTATACCACGTGATATTCCAATGGAACACCGTCATCTCCTAAAATATCGATCTGCTCGGCAGTTTCCCGTCCTCGTACCAATATATTACGAGCCTCGTTCACACCGTCAATCCACGTGTCGGAAATATTCTTCTTGGCAAACTCCACGAATTCCGGGTATTCCAGATACTTGGAATAAGACTCCAACGTGTCGATAGCCGGATAGCGTTTCGCATCGGCACGAGCCTGTGACAAAGCGTAAAAACAACGAGCTACCTTTTTCGTGGACTCCGTCACCGGTTCCTTCAAGTTACCTCCGGCAGGCGATACCGTTCCGATAAAAGTCACGGAACCCGTCTTACCGTTATTCAGGTACACCATCCCGGCACGAGCGTAGAAGTTAGAAATAATTGCAGACAAGTCCATCGGGAAAGCATCCTGCCCCGGCAACTCCTCCATACGGTTCGACATCTCGCGCAACGCCTGAGCCCAACGGGAAGTAGAGTCGGCAAGCAACAATACCTTCATACCCATGGAACGATAGTATTCCCCGATCGTCATTGCAGTGTAAACAGAAGCCTCACGGGCGGCAACAGGCATATTCGAGGTATTAGCGATGATTGTCGTTCTCTCGTACAGCTTGCGACCGGAACGAGGGTCTTCCAACTCGGGGAACTCGGTAAAGATTTCCACCACCTCGTTCGCACGCTCACCACAGGCAGCCATAATAATAATATCGGCATCGGCAAAACGCGACAAAGCGTGCTGCAACACCGTCTTTCCCGTTCCGAACGGTCCCGGGATAAATCCGGTACCCCCCTCGAGGATCGGGTTCATCGTGTCAATAACACGCACTCCTGTTTCCATCTGACGAGACGGACGCGGTTTATCCACATAATTACGGATAGCCACTTTCACCGGCCACTTCTGCGTCATAGTCACGGGCACGTCCTTCCCTGCCTCATCTTTCAATACAGCAATCGTGTCCATAATCGTGTATTCCCCGGCTCCCACGATAGAAGCCACGGTATACTCGCCTTTTAATTTAAAAGGCACCATTATTTTGTGGTCCAACCAGTTTTCCTTCACATTACCCAACCAATCGGCAGCCTTCACCTTGTCGCCGACCTTTGCCAACGGAGTAAAACTCCATTTTTTATCATTTTCCAGCGGGTTCGTGTACTCTCCACGTTTTAGGAACACCCCGGTCATCTTATCCAAATCGTTCTGAAGACCATCAAAATTCTTTGACAACAAGCCCGGACCCAACGTTACCTCCAACATATGATCCTCGAACTCCACCAAAGAACCGGGCTTCAATCCCCGGGTACTTTCAAAAACCTGCACATAAGCAATGTCCCCAACCACCTTGATGACCTCCGCCATCAATCGTTCGGCACCGAGCTGGATAAAACAGATCTCGTTCTGAGATACCGGTCCCTCGATACGCACAAGTACAAGGTTGGAAATAATACTATGAACTTTTCCTTGTGTTTTACTCATATTTCAATTTGTAAATTATTCTGATTCTTAAATCTCTTAATCGAAAATCCCTTAATCTCCCAATTTATTTAAATTCTTCCGCAAACTCGAAACTCCGCCTAAACTTATCGACGACTTCCATGAATACTTTTCGTCCCGATTCGGAGTTCATCTTACTCCACCTCTCGACGATCATCAGCTCAAGCATAAAACTCAACACCTTTTCCATGGAAAAATACTCGTAAACGACAGCCTCCTCGATGTAATCCCAAAGGAACAAATCCATTCCCCGTTCCCGTTCCACTAGATTCGGGTTATTCATCAACGAAAACACTTTCTCCGCGTAAGGGTACTCCATCCCCAAACCGAAATCTTTCGAGTTTGAAGTCCGCAAAGCCTTAGAAAAAGCGTTATCGCCAATAATCTCCGGGGCTATTTCCTTACCATACTTCCGACAAGTCAATGCATTCGTCAGATTCTTGATATTCATCGAGAATTCCGCATATTTCCTGACAAACTTGTTTCCACAACTCATCAGGTAATCGTAATACATCCAACTCAACACGTTCTCGGGCGAAACCTCGTATTTGAGGTGTTCTCCTTTGAAATCCGCGATAAATTGATTCAGGTAAGCAGGTAAAGAATTTTTCGGTTCGGCGATTTCGTCTTCCAGTTGTTGTAACGGGTATACTGTTTCAAGAGCGGTATCGGGTTCCATTTTATTCAGTAATCGAAGGACTTGCTTGTTATCGGCAGGAAGGAAAAAAAGATTCATCAGCTTCATGTCCTCCTTCTTCAAAGCCCCTTGCGCCAACTCCCGGAACCCATTCACGGACAACGATAATTTCCGATCGTCCAGAAAGACCTCCGGTAAACCCGCAATCAAACAGTAATAGTTATTCTTAAATACCATATTATTCATTCTGTGATTTTATGATTCAACGATTCCATGATTCTGTGATATATAACAATCGCCTAATCCGAAATCATTCAATCACTCAATCATTAAATAATAGTTTCTTTGTAAAGCCCTTGATGTACTGGTTAAAGAAAGCCTCGAACAATTTCTCCGAAAATGCTATCTGGAACCCTCCGTCTTTCGGTTGAATCACGAATCCTTCTTCCAGATTACCCACGTTCACCGCGAGTCCTTTATCCAGCAAATCTTTGTATTTTGCCGTCACGAATGATTCGAACTTATTTTTCTCGCCAGCAGAAAGAAGTATTTCCATATCCAGGTTTCCCCCGGCAACATCCCATTTCTTGACGATCGTCATCAACAGTTCCTGGATGAAAGCCTTCTCCTCGAATCCGACCTTGGCAACCTCTCCGGCAACATTCCCGGCAACGAGATTGGCGATCGCTTGCTTCAATGCCGTGATTGCCTGGCGGGCACTCAACGTCATCTCGGACTCGGCCTTCTTCTTCAGGTTAGCGACATCTGCCTCCGCATCGGCATTCATCTGATCAGCCTTCGCCTTCGCTTCGGCAACGATCTTTTCGGCCTCTTGCTTCGCTTGGTTGATGATATTCTCTGCCTCTTGGCGAGCTTTATCAACCCCCTCATCATAAAGCTTCTTGGTCAAAATATCTAATTTATTCTCCATAGTAAAAAAACGTATTATATATATTAATTTATTCTTCTTTCATCCAGATAATTAGAATTCAATAAATGTGCCAGTGTTCCAGAAAAACGGCGTCAAGATATTAAAAAACCTTCACAAAAACAAATATTTTCTCATATTCCAACGGTCTGCAAAAAGTACACGTAAGGAATTTAGTATAACGAAAAGCCGCACCATTTAGATGCGGCTCTTCCCTTGTTTAACTTTTCATTATTCCCCTCGTCGACGCTTATCTCATCGATGTTTGCACCATGCCACCCAAACCGAACCGATTACACCTTCGGGGTCGGATTATTCTATATCACCACCTCCCGATAAAACAATACCCGGAATAAATACTCGTTCAACCCAACAAATTATTACTACCTTTGACAAGAATTTCAACAAGTATAAAGATGCTAGACCACAAACTTACCATATTCTACCACGCCGCAAAGAACCTAAATACCACGAAAGCGGCGGAAATATTACGGATTTCCCAACCCGCCGTGTCCAAGAGCATCAAAGAACTGGAACGGGAAATGGGGCTAACCCTCTTCGAACGGGAAAAAGGAAGACTGGCACTCTCCCCTGCCGGAAAATACCTGCTGGAACAAAGCGAAGACCTTATCGAGCGGGAGCGTGCAATTACGTTCAACCTGCAACACATGAAAGAAGAGTTTTCCGGTACCCTCCACATCGGGGCGAGTACCACACTCTCACAATACATTCTACCCGAACTTTTAGCACAATTCCGGGAACGTTATCCCCAGATAAAGATCAACTTGATTAGCGGTAATACAGCCCAGATAGAGCAGGAACTCCTGAACCGCAACATTCAACTCGCATTCATCGAGGGTACTCCTTCACAATCGGACATCCATTACATCCCCTTCCTGAAAGACGAGATTGTACTGGTCACCTCGTCTAAAAACACGACACATGACTCAATTACCAAAGAACAACTAAAAGAATTAAAATTCGTGGTTCGGGAGAAAGGTTCAGGAACCTACAACATCATCCAACGCCATCTCTCCAACGCCGGGATTTCTGTCAACGAACTAAACCAACAAATGGTGATCGGGAGTACGGAAGGCATCAAACAATACTTGAAATACTCGGATTGCTACGCTCTGGTTTCCATCTTCTCCATCCGGGATCAATTGGCTTGTGGAATACTCAAAATCGTCGACATGGACGACCTTGAGATCACCCGAACCCTTTACGCCATCCACAAACAAGGACAGATAGACTCTTATGCCGAATTACTGTTAAGATTCTGCGAGGCTCGCAAGAAAATGATTCAAAAGTAAATCAGACATATTGTTCTTTCTTTTCCGCCCTCGGGCAAAAAAGAAAGGCGAACAAACTACACACGAATATAATAATACCCGTGGTCACGAACATATTACCGATTCCGACCAGCGGGGAAACAATACTCCCGAACAGAAACTGGAAGAAACCAAGTATTGCCGAGGCACAGCCCGAATTAGTCCTTTCCAAATCCAATGCGAGAGAAGTCGTTGGCGGCATAATCGTCCCAAAACAGAAAGCGAGCAAAACAAACATTCCCTCCACCACGAAAAAAGCCATCTCCATTATCAACGCTCCCGCGGTGAAGACGCTAAGTAACAAGAATAATTTAGTCATCCGTGACAAAACCTTCTGCTCATTTTTCAAGAAAGAAACCAGCACGCTCCCGATCACAATACAGAATGCATTTGCCCCGAAACATAAACTATAAAGCGCAGGGGACAGTTGATAATGTGTTTGAAAGATAAAAGGCGAAGCAGCGATATAAGCAAAGAACACCCCGAAAGCCAAAGATTGCGTAAGCACGTAGCGCATAAAACGCTGATTCTTTAAAATTGGAACAAAACCTTTCAAAGCAGAAAACGTGCTACCCTGAACACGTTTCTCCCTGGTATGTGATTCCCGAAAAGCAAAAGTCGTGAAAAACAAAATCATACCGAAGGCAAACAACACGGCAAAAATACCTCTCCAATCCGTCACGCTCATGAGTACTCCCCCCAGAATCGGCGCAGCGATAGGCGCAATGCCTTGTATCCCTGCAAGCAGGGAAAAGAACGTGGACAACTCCCGTCCCGTGTACAAATCCACGATAACGGAGCGGGCGATCACCACGCACCCCGCACCGAATATACCCTGCACGAGGCGAAAGAACAGAAAAAAATAAATCGTGGGAGAAAAAATACAAGCTACAGTCGCCAACGAAAACACCCCCAGCGAGAATGCCAACGGACGAACCCGCCCGTACTTATCACTGATCGGACCCAGGAACAATTGCCCAAGGGCAAGTCCCAGCATCCCAAATGTCAGGCTCAACTGCACCAGCGAAACCGATGTCCCGAAATATTCCTGTATCTGCGGGAATGCCGGCAAATACAAATCCGTCATAACAGGTCCGAAAGCTGTCAGCGAACCCGTGAAAAGTAGCAAGAAAAGTTTTGAATTTCTATTTTTTACCATAATCGTTAATTATTTCTTCATGTTATACAATATATCCATCTTTTTTCGAAGACAAAGATACCGAGATGTTCCCAACCAGTTATTTCCATTATCCGCTCGTCGTTGTCCATTTTGAGAACCAATCATTCGATAAATGATCTTTTTCCATTATTTTTGTACAAAAACAAGAATACATGGAGCCATTTTACATCACCACCCAAGAACCACTCGTAACCGGAACCTCCAACTTGGATATGTTCCTCGACCGTCCATTCAGGCTGGACAACGGGTTGATCCTGTTCTGCCGGAACGGTTCGGCAGAAATTGAGATTGATTTAAAAAAACATAAGGTTAGCCCCAATGCAGAGGTTGTGATTCTCCCGGCTACAATACTGTCAATAAACCACTTGTCAAAAGATTTTCAAGTAACCTATATTGCGTTCTCTAAGGCATTAATGGACGAAGTCTCCTTTCGCCTGGAAGCCCCCTTTTTCGGTTTCCTGAAAGATCACCCCGTGTGTACCCACGACGACAGGATGAGAATAGAACTCGTGAATGAACTGATAAACATGATTACCCTCGTGTACCGGGACTCCCGAAATATGTTCCGCACCCCCATCCTCAAGAACCTGTTGCAATGCTTCTTTCTGAATATGTACGACAAGACACAAAGATTCTTCACCCGGCAACAAAAGAAAGGACATGATCGAAGTGAGGAACTTTTCCACGCATTCATTTCCCTCGTGCAAAAGCATTGCATTCAACAAAAGGATGTATCTTTCTACGCCGACGAATTGTGTATTTCACCCCGTTACCTGTCGGTTATCACACGGAAAGTCACGAACGAATCGGCAAAAGAGATTATTGACAAACATATCACACTGGAAATAAAGGTATTGTTACAATCAACGGAAATGACTATCCAGGAAATTTCCAACCGACTGAATTTTCCCAACCAGTCTTACCTGGCACGCTATTTCAAAAGACACACGGGTAAAAGCCCGGTCGATTACCGGGATAAAAAAAGTAACGCTAACCCTATATCTTTAAGTAATACCCTCTGAATATTTCTTATTTCCAAAATTCATAGATTTAGAAGAATTTTGTACCGAACAAAATTTAAAATAGATCATGAACAAAATTCATCTGAACACAAACCAAAAAGAAGTACTCTTCATCGTTGCGATGTTTCTTGTACCTTTTCTTGATCCGGGCTTTGCCCTTTTATTAGGTTTAATATTATCTCTGACTATCGGTCACCCGTTCTTGGCTATCAATAGCCGGGTCACCCATATTCTTCTACAAATATCAGTTGTCGGCTTGGGATTCGGCATGAACGTGGGACAAGCCATCGAAGCCGGGAAAACCGGAATTCTGTTCACCATCGTTTCCATCGTGGTCACCATCGGACTGGGACTCTTCTTTACACGCAAACTGCGTGTCGCACGGGACACGGGGTTTCTCGTTTCCGGGGGTACAGCCATCTGCGGCGGAAGTGCTATTGCAGCTTTGGCACCAGTAATCGGGGCTAAAGACAAAGACATCACGGTTGCCATGGGAACCATCTTCATGTTAAACGCCGTAGCTCTATTCATATTCCCCCCCCTCGGGCGTTGGTTGGAAATGAACGACCATCAATTCGGATACTGGTGTGCCATTGCCATCCACGACACGAGTTCCGTGGTTGGAGCCGCCAAAACATACAGCAACGAAGCGTTGGTCATTGCTACCACGACCAAACTGATACGAGCTTTATGGATTATCCCGATATCGCTTATCGCCGCATTCTTTTACAACAAAGGAACAAACAAGAAATCAAAAATTTCGATACCTTATTTCATATTCCTGTACGTCATTGCCATGATCGTCGCAACCTATACCCCGCAATGGAACCATCTCTACACGGAGATCGTCAGCTTCGCCAAGGTAGGAATGTTGTTTACACTGTTCCTGATCGGCGCCGGACTTTCTAAAGATACAATCAAACAAGTCGGATTCAAACCAATCCTGCTCGGTATTGTCCTATGGATTTGTATCAGCACCTTGTCTGCCAGCGTGATCTTACTTCTCTGATTATTCTGTTCATTTTTTTCATTCATACATAAAGAGCCTGTCATAACAGGCTCTTTTTATTTCCTGCCACCCCGGGGATACCATAGCTTCTCCATAAACTTTTTTCCGATCTTTTAAAATTATATAATACTCATAGTAATTAAATTTGTAAGCGATGTAGTGAGAATAATAAATTAAATATCTAACGTAATTTTTACAACAATGCGTGCAAATTATTTAAGTCTGTTACTCATCCTGCTCACGGGAGTTCTTCCCTTCAAAATGCAGGCATCAGAACCCGAAAAAAAGGTGATTCTGTACACTCCCTACACGAAAATAGCCGTGCCGCCGGGAGAATCTATTAATTACAGTATTGACGTCATCAACAACAGCGACAAAGTAAAAAACGCCGACATTACCATCAAGGGAATGCCCCGGGGATGGAAGTACGAGATCAAAGCCGGAACGTGGATCGTGAACCAGCTCTCCGTACTCCCGAAAGAAAAAAAGAACTTCTCCCTGAAGGTAGACATCCCGTTGAAAGTAAACAAAGGCACCTACCGATTCACCGTCGCGGCAGAGGGGCTGGGCGAACTTCCCTTATCAATAACCGTTTCAAAACAGGGTACTTACCAAACGGATTTCACGACGAACCAACCCAATATGCAAGGGAACTCGAAATCGACTTTCACGTTCAACGCCACGTTGAAAAACCAAACCGCCGACCAACAACTCTACGCTCTTATGGCTCAAGCCCCCCGGGGGTGGAATGCGGTCTTCAAAGCTAATTACAAGCAAGCAACTTCCGCGCAAGTGGAACCTAACGCAACCCAAAACATCACGATAGACATTACCCCTCCCGCCAACGTGGAGGCAGGAACATACAAAATTCCCGTTCGAGCTGCAACTAGCACTACATCAGCAGACCTGCAACTCGAAGTTGTCATCACAGGTACTTACCAGATGGAATTAACCACTCCCCGCGGCTTACTTAGTGCCGAAATCACGGCAGGCGATACGAAACGCCTCGACCTCGTGATCAAAAACACGGGATCGGCAGAACTAAAAGACATCCAACTTTCCGCTAACAAACCCGCAGATTGGGAAGTTACATTCGAACCCGTGAAAATAGATCGTCTGAAAGCCGGGGAAACAGCCAATGCCGTTGCCATCGTGAAGGCATCCAAGAAAGCCCTTCCGGGGGACTATGTAACTAAGATCTCTGCCAAGACCCCGGAGGTCAACTCATCGGCAGATTTTCGTATTGCAGTAAGAACACCTATGATCTGGGGATGGATGGGTGTATTGGTCATTCTGGTTGCACTAGGATGCGTGTACTTCCTATTCCGCAAATATGGAAGGAGGTAAATCATGCACGAGCCTATCATAGAACTCCATGATTTAACCAAACAATACGGGAAATTCTCCGCTGTAGACCGTATCAACCTTACCGTACGCAAAGGAGAGATCTTCGGCATACTAGGACCGAACGGTGCCGGGAAATCCACCACAATACTAATGATGCTCGGGTTGACAGATCCCACCTCGGGCGACGTAAAAGTATGCGGTATCGACTCCACCCGAAATCCCATACAAGTACGGGAGAAGGTAGGGTACTTGCCCGAAGACGTGGGCTTCTACGACGACATGACCGGTATCGAGAACTTGCTCTATACAGCACGCCTCAACCGGATCGACGAGAAAAAAGCTCAGGCAAAAGCACGGGAATTACTCGAACGGGTCGGGTTACCCTTGGACACGAAGAAAAAGGCGGGAAAATATTCCCGGGGAATGCGGCAGCGACTCGGTCTTGCCGATGTATTAATCAAAAACCCGGAAGTCATTATCCTTGATGAACCCACGTCCGGAATAGATCCCGCCGGGGTACAAGAGTTCATGGATCTCATCCGGCAACTGAGAGACGAAAACGGGCTAACCGTGCTTTTCTCCTCCCACCATCTGGATCAAGTACAGCAGATCTGCGACCGGGTTGGATTGTTCGGAGGGGGAAAATTACTGGCAGAAGTAAACATCGAAGAACTGCAAAGCGAAGAACACGGGCTCGAGAATATGTATAACCGTTATTTCGGAGGAGGAAAAAGCCATGAATAAAATTCAAAGTCCGTTTTGGGTGATCGTCCGTAAGGAAGTTGCCGACCACGTCAGAAGTTGGAGGTTCATCATCTTGATTGCCATCATTGCGCTAACCTGCATGGGTTCACTATACACGGCACTGACCAACATCGGGGCTGCAATAAAACCCAATGATCCAGACGGTTCGTTTCTTTTCTTGAAACTCTTTACCGCATCTGACGGGACGTTGCCCTCTTTCGTGATCTTCATCAGCTTTCTGGGGCCCTTGCTCGGGATTGGATTAGGTTTCGATGCCATCAACTCCGAGCAAAACAAAGGAACGCTGAGCCGGGTACTATCCCAACCCATACACAGGGATTACCTCATTAATGCCAAATTCATGGGCGCCTTGATCGTCATCGGGGTTATGTTGCTAACGTTGGCACTGCTGGTCATGGGATTCGGGTTAATCGCCATCGGGATACCCCCAACAGCCGAAGAGTTCTCGCGTATTATCTGCTTTATCGGGGTAAGCATCGTTTACGTGGCATTCTGGTTAAATTTGTCGATATTCTTCTCGATCAAATTCAAACAGGCTGCCACCTCTGCACTGGCATGCATAGCAGTATGGTTGTTTTTCAGTGTATTCTACAACATGATTGTCAACCTGGTAGGGAAAGCCATCAGCCCCTCGGCAATGGCAAGCACGTACCAGATCATCAGTTACCAGAAATTCATGCTCAACCTGCTGCGTTTCGCTCCAAGTATGCTTTTCAACGAAGCTACCACCACGTTGCTGATGCCCTCGGTAAGAAGTCTTGGACCGCTAACAATGGAACAGGTGCACGGTGCAATCCCTAGTCCGCTGCCACTCGGGCAAAGCTTGATGGTAGTCTGGCCTCAACTCACGGGACTAATTGCTGCCACTGTAATCTGTTTCGCCCTATCTTATGCCTCATTTATGAGGAAAGAAATCAGATCCAGATAAGGAAACGAAAAGGCTAAAAGTTTCGTGATTGCCGATTTGATGATTTTGTGTTTAAAGAATCACCCTATTGGCAATCACTAAACTTTTACCTCTTATCTTTTAGTTTTTAACTTTAAGTTTTTATCTTCGCACGACAAAATGAAAAACGTATGGTGTACACAACATTTATAATCCTTGCCACCCCGGCAGCAGACACAGACATGAGCTTGTGGGGAATGGTTGTCAAAGGCGGCTGGCTAATGATCCCCATCTTTATACTCTCTATCATAGCTATTTACATCGCTTGCGAACGTTATTGGCTACTCCGCAAAACGGGTATAAATGATGCGACCTTCATGCAGAAAATTCGGGAATACATCCAAAACAACAACACCAAAGCCGTGCTCGCCGAATGTGAAGCAGAAGCAAGCCCGTTGGCAAAAACAATCGCCAAGGGAATCACCATGCAAGGGGAAATCCCGAGTGAAATCCGCCAGGCAATGGAAGACACCGCCAACTACGAGGTCGCCTTGTTGGAGAGAGGCCTGCCCACGTTAGCCACCTGTGCCGGAGTTGCCCCCATGATCGGTTTTCTCGGAACCGTGGTCGGCATGGTGCAAGCTTTCTATGATATGGCAATGGCAGGAAGTAACATTGACATCACTCTCCTGTCCAGAGGTATTTACACGGCAATGATCACTACCGTGGCAGGACTTATCGTTGGTATCATCGGACAGTTGGCTTATAACTTTCTAGTCGCAAGAATCGATAAAATCGTCCTCACCATCGAACACCACTCCTCCGAACTCATCGACCTTCTCCATCTAAAAAAATAACTTTAAATTTTCAACTTTTTTTGTCATGGCAATCAAACGCAAAAGTAAAATCAACCCGAATTTCAACATGTCGTCCATGACCGACATTGTATTCCTATTGTTGATCTTTTTCATGGTTTCATCCACCTTGATCAACCCGAACGCCTTAAGATTACTGTTACCGGAAAGCACGAACCAAACTTCCGACAGACCTATCGTGGTCGTGTCCATTGACAAAAACTACACGTTCTACTTGAACGAAAAGGTAATCCCTTTCTCGATGCTCGAGCGTCGGCTCGTGGAAGAATTAAAAGAACAAGACGATCCCTGCATTTCTCTCCAGGCTGATAAATCCGTGCCACTGGAGCAAATCGTGAAAGTAATGAATATCGCCAAAGACCATAAATACCGCCTGATCTTAGCCACAACCCCCGAATAGATTAGCTTACAGACCTATGTAAAAAATAAATTGGCGAAGCTGAAACCTATCGCCCACGTTGGCGTATACAACCTCACACAAGTGATCAAGAACTTGATACTCATCGCTTGTAATGATTATCTCGTTGTAGATAAAATATATTAGCAACAATTGTTAAACTAAAACTAACACAGTATGAAACGTTTACTTTTTTTATCATGCATCGGACTGTTTGCACAGTTTCTGGTCTCATGTTACCCGGGAGGCGCAGACACAGTGAAGGAGATGGATGTTGCCATAACCAATTATGACAAGAATGCAGACTTCTCCAAGTATACTACATTCTCACTTCCCGATACGATTGTCTACTTCGTGGCTCAAGGGGAAACACCGAACCACACTTATGACCCACAAATCTTACAACTGGTAAAAGACAATTTCACTCAACTGGGTTACACCTACATTGACCCGCAAAGCGAAAGTGATGTGCAGCCGAGTTTCATTGTCACCGTATCAGCTTTCTCTAACGTGAATTATTACTACGCCAACGACTACTGGTACAACTACTGGGGTTGGTATCCGGGATGGAACTGGGTTTGGGGACCGACCTGGGGACCGGGTTGGGGACCTTCTTACCCGTGGAATCCTGTTGCCGTATACTCTTACAGAAGCGGTTCTATCGTGATCGACATGATTGCGGCAAACCAAACGGCTCCGACAAGCTCAGAGAAAAAGATTCCGGTACTCTGGAGTGGAGTTGCTGACGGCTTGTTACAAGGCTCCGCGCAATCTATTCTTGACAGGATGGAATCAACCATCGACCAATGTTTCGTTCAATCACCTTACTTGAAAAAACAGGCACAATAGAGTAGATCACTAATTGTCAATTTAAAATTCAAACGATTATGAGAAAGTTATTAATAATATCACTTATACTATTCGGGTTAAGCCCATTAGTAAAAGGACAAATGCTGAACTTGAACTACCAGATGTCTGTTCCGGTTGGCAAAATGCACGATTTCGCAAGTAAAATGAGTTTCAGAGGCATGGATCTCGAATACCACCATTTCCTAGGAGAGAAATTCTCCGTCGGAGGTATGATCGGCTGGAATACCTTCTACAAAGACAAAGGAAAAATAAGTGGCAACTTTAGATTTAAAGGCAGCAATGACATTCACACCATCACCGGTTATCAATACCGCTACGTCAATACTGTGCCCATCATGGCAATCGGGCGTTACTGGTTCACGGATCAGAATAGCACGTTCAGACCTTATTTCGGACTAGGCGTCGGTACAAGCTGGACGGAAATGAAGTTAGACGTGGGACAATTCAGCTCCACCAACTCCAAATGGCAATTCGCCTTCGCTCCTGAAATAGGTACAATTATCCCAGTTAACGACCAGTTTGCATTCAACATCGGGGCTAAATACACCTACGGCACGAAAGCCGGGAAAGTAGAAGCCATGCAAAACTTCACGCTTAGCTTGGGTATCGTGTTTATGGGAAACTAAATAAACAAAAACAACTAGGTAATCAATAGGGACAGACTGTGCTCGCAAGGGCACAGTCTTTTCGTTATTGGTTCAGCCACTGCTTGAACTCCTGAATCCGCTCCGAACTCACGATAGCTTCAATCCCACTTGGCGGCAATGGCGACAAAATAATCTTAATCCTACTATTGGAATATTTCACCATTTCCTTGATAGCATCATAGCTGATAATAAACTTCCGGTTAATCTTGAAGAAACGAGCGGGGTTCAATTTCGACTCGATCCCGCTGATCGTTTGGTCGAGGATATAATTCTGCCCGTCCCGGGTAAAAAGCACCAAATACTTCCCGTCTGCCATAAAATAAGCCACATCCCCGATCGTCACGGACTTCATCTTGGTACCCACGGTCACGAGGAAACGCTCTTGGTACACGGTTAATGAAGCCGCCGGGAAAGGAACATTTGCAGCAGAAAGCGAGTCCAATTTACCCAATGCCTGCACTAACTCTTCCTTATCAAACGGTTTCAAAATATAATCTATCCCCTGGTACTTAAACGCCTTTAACGCGTACTCGTCATATGCCGTGATAAAAATTACCGGCACCGTGATCTCCACCTGCCCAAAAATATCAAAACTCTGCCCGTCCCCCAGATGAATATCCATAAAAATCACATCCACTTTATTCTTCCGCAACCACGCCACGCTCTCGCTCACCGAACCCAACTTCGCCAAAATAACAACATCCGGAGCCACCTCCCCCAACAACCTCTCCAACTCCGAAGCTGCAAGATACTCGTCTTCAATAATAACTGCATTCATAGGCTATTTTTATAAATACCCATCAGGGTACATCCCCGATTCCGTATCTACAAAAATATAGAAAATAGTTCACGAAAGCAAAAAAGCAAACGCAGAGGATTTTTCCTCTGCGCTTCCAACCACTAATAAACCTAAAACATACAACCTAATCTATCAAATTAGGATTATTTTCAATTGCCTCTTTTGGGAAAGGAATAGTATATTTGGGATCATCAGCATACAATGTTGCGGTAAACTCTTCAAATTCTTCATTATAATAAGTTTTCACAATTTCGGGACGTGTTGTACGACGCAAATCATACCAACGATGTCCTTCGAATACGAGTTCCCGAGCTCGTTCATCCATAATTTCGTTTATTAATTGCTCCTGATTCATTTTCTCTATTTCAACCTTTTTCTCATCATAATAACTGGCAATTAAACGATTTTTCATCACTGACAACAAATACCCCCTTGCAACATCAAGCTTTCCCGTTTGCCTTGCAGCAGCTTCAGCTGCAATCAAATAAATTTCAGAACTTCTAAAAGTAACCTTATCACTTAGCGCCGTACCTTTATTAGGAATATACCCACTATATGATACTCTAAAATAACGGTTAACCCGAGTATCTTTATAAGTATCATTCTCTTGCCCAGAGTTATATTTATCGCCAATATTCCAAAGCATTGTCATATCATCTACAATATCCACATTTGAAACCTGTTCTAATGACAAAATAGCTTCTTGTGAATCATAAGCCCAAGGTTTAGCCTCAACATCTGCGACCATATCGGTCAATGCACACTGAGGAAGAATTTCTTCCGCTGCCGCCTGTGCCAAATCCCATTCTCCCCGATATAAACGAACTCTAGCCTCCAAAGCTTTTAATGACTTCTTAGAAAAACGGTAACGTGTAGAAGCCGGTTGCTCATCTAGTTGCATATATTTCTCAGCTTCTTCTATATCTTTCAGTATTTGAGTATACACCTCTTCCACTGTTGCTCTTGGAAAATTTTGATCTATATCCACTTTCAAAACAATAGGGACACCTTTATCAGATGAAGCTGTTTCTCTCGTATATTGCTTCGCATAGAGATTCAGTAATTCAAAATGCGTATAAGCCCGTAAACAATAAGCTTCTGCCAAAATTTGTTCTCTAGTATCATCAGTCACGTCTACTTTCGCATCCAATACTCCATCAATTATACTATTCGCATAAAAGATCATTCTATACATTTGTTGCCAAGGATAATCATACGTGAGAGGATCATCACTCTCGTCTTTCCACGTAGCCATATCAATATAATTGTCATAAGACAATCCATATATATAAGGGAATACTTCATCCGAACGTACGGTCAGATAATGTTTATATCTAGGATAAGTTGAATAAGCCGATGCTAATAAAGCCCTAAATTCGGAAACTTCATCAGGTATCACTTTGCCTACTGGTTCCACGTCCAAATAGTTACATGACGTGAACATAACCAAAGATATTATTACAGATTGTATATATTTCATCATACTAAATTAATTAAAAGGTCAAGTCTATACCACAAGAAAACGTTTTTGCCAAAGGCTGCGCATAAATACTTCCATAAGTCTCCGGATCGAAATAACCTTTGTAACTTCCCCCAAAAACAAAAGGATTCCTAGATTCAAAGCTAATTCGAGCTGCAGCAAAACCTATTTTTCTCATTATTTCTTCTGGGATATTATACCCCAAGCGAATACTATTAATACGCATATAGCTCATTTGCTTAAACCATATATCATAACTCCTATATGAGTTTCCCGGATCTTTCACCTGTAACCATTGGTAACCCCAATTTTTTTCTCCTTCTGTATTAGTACCGATCAACCGTGCATATTTCCCATTCGGATTACTTGGAGACCATATTTGGAACATCCTATTCGAATAATTCTGTCCAGGCGATGTAGTTGCCGGATTATAGAACGGAGTTTCTTGTACTGTTTGGTCCAAAATAAATGAAGCTGCAATAGTTAAATCAAAATTACGATAACGGAATTTATTTATCCAACCTCCCGTAAATTTCGGTTCCGTTGTTCCCTCATAAGTATATAAATCACGATATTGTTCTGCAGACAATCCACTTTCCAAAAAGGTTATGAAACCTCCCATTTGAGATCCTTCTCTCAATTGATAAAATTCATTAAACGAAACTTTTTGTCCTTGTTTATTATAGAACATCTGCATCCCGTTTTCATCCAAACCAGCTGTTTTCAAAGAAAATACAGCACCAACAGAATACCCTTCTCGAGAAGGTTCATATGAATTTTCCCGAACATTAATCTTATTAATTACACTTTTATTATGTGCGATATTAAAGTCCATCGACCATTTGAAATTCTTTGTTTGAATATTCACAGTTGATAAAGAAAACTCAAAACCTTTATTAGTTAATCTTGCCCAGTTCATATTTGAAAAATTAAACCCATTTTCGCCAGGCAAAGACCGTAAACCAATAAGATCCTTACTTAAACGATGGTACACATCCAAACTCAAAGCTACCCGATTATCAAGTACAGCAACATCCAAGCCACCATTCCAGTTTCTTGTTTTCTCCCAACGTAAATATTGATTTGGAGGAGAATCAACTGAAATATTTGGTTCGCTCTCACCCGGTAAAATCGTAACATTTCCCCAGCTACCAACAAGTTCTGGTGACGTGTTTTTATCTACATTTCCTTGAATACCGTAAGATGCTCGCAATTTCAAGTTCGATAGCCACTCTACATCACGCATAAATTCTTCTCTATTTATATTCCACGCCCCGGATACAGACCATAAAGGCAGATATTTATATTTACGATCGACACCGAACATATTTGAACCATCGTAACGCAAACTTCCAAAAAATACATATCGATTATCATAAGCATAGGAAGCCGTCATGTAATAAGACAAGAATCTATCTTCCGCAAAACTTTTCTGATATTGACGGAATGCCGCTTCATCAACAGCTGTACTTCCTGTAGGAAAAACTAGAGGCTTCGTTGTCAAGGAATTTGGATCATACCCAAACCCTTTAGTCTGAATCGTTGTTGTCTTATTTCCCCTCATTTCCAATCCAGCCATCACATTCACTTCGTGCTTTTCTGCAAAATATTTATTAAACTCTCCTTGTAATTTCCATTGGTATTGATTCATATCAGTTGTAGCATTTTGAATAATACCTCCATCCGGGAGAAAATATGTTCCATCGTTTACTCTCGTTCTTTCTCTATATTTACGGACATAATAAGTTTCTTTATCTGCAATCTTTTCAGAACTGGTATGTTCCAATTGCATACCAAATTGTGTAGAAAGATTTAACCATGAAGCGACCTTATAATTTAAAGAAAGCATCGGTTTTATGGATCTATTTTTTAAGGTATATTTCGTATTATTCATCTCTTCCAAATAATTAAACTTCACATACCTCCCACTATATCCTTCTATATCCTGATCATAGACATAATCGCCATTCTCATCTCTTAATTTCAAATAAGGGTTTGCATTTCGAGAATAGTTCGCCGGATTTATAAACGCATCTGCATCTGTCAAATAACTATTCCGTTTACTATCAGTTACAAATAAAGAAACTCCTACATTCAAATTCGGAATTATATCAAAATCTGTTTTCATCGTTATATTATAACGCTCAAATCCCGTATTTCTTGTAGTACCCTCTTCGTTATAATAACCACCTGAAAAATAATATCTAGCGAAATCAGAACCTCCCGAAACACTAATATTATATTGTTGATTCACTGCATTCCGATAAATGACATCCCCCCAATTCGTGTTAATATTACGTAATGCATTAATCTCAGATTGAGCATCAGAGGATAATCCTCCAAATCCATTTTCCCGAAGAACTCCTAACTGATCGTGTCTTTTTAATATTCGAGCAACCTCTCCATAATCACTCCGATAATCCAAATCTGAACGAGAAGCTAAATCTAACTCAAAATCAACTTTTTCTGAAGCATTCATTAAATTCAACTTATCCAAATCCGGCTTTAATGTATAAAATACTCCTCCTGAAAAATTCACCCGAGGTTTTCCCCTAGAGCCTTTTTTCGTCGTTATAACAATTACACCATTTGCAGCACGAGCACCATAAATTGCAGTTGCCGCCGCATCCTTTAATATCGTGATATCTTGAATATCCGAAGGATTAACACCTCCGATAGATGTATTATATAATTCATCAATATTATCTTTACTATTAAAATCTGTCGGAATATCATTCCCTTCCAAAATCATACCATCCATAACCCACAGCGGATCCGTACTCCCACTCAAAGACACCGTACTACGAATACGCATTTTATTAGGTGCACCCGGAGCTCCATTCGTGGGGATTGAAGTCATACCCGCAACCTGTCCTTCCAATAGTTGATCGATACTGGCAACTCCTATTCGTTTTATATCATCCATCTTTACAGTTTGAATTGCAGAGGTAGCTTTTCGTTTCTCTATTTTTTGATACCCAGTCACCACCACTTCCTCCAACTGCTCCAAATCCGGTTGTAAAAGCACCTTGAACTCCGTCTTTTTAGAGATGTCCAGTTTCAAGGGTTTATACCCGATAAAACTAATTACCACGTAATTCACGGCTTTCGGAACTTTCAATTCAAAATTTCCATCAATATCCGTGATTGTTCCTTTAGGTCCCAAATTCTTGGACTCCGGGGCATCCGGATCTATAACCACTGTCGCTCCAATCAAAGTCTCGTTCGTAACGGAATCCATTACCACGCCCTTAATTGTTCGGTAGTCTCCCTCGTTCTGAGCGAGCAACCAAAGCGGACAGAATAACGCAATCAATAATAAAAATTTTCTCATGTTCATTTGTTTACTTCGTATGTTAAAGGTATAATAATTATCTCATGTTCAAAGCTTCCTTGATACGGATAATCAAATCTTCATAATGATTTCTCGTTTCAACGTTGCCCGTGTTTCGCTTACTTTCCGCCAATTTCAGAACTTTCAACAACTCACCTCTTTTCACGGACACCGCCTCAGATACCCGTCCCATGGAAGTGAAATGCAAAATTCTCAATTGAGCGTCTTCTCTAGGTTCTATTTTAAACGCAGCTTCTTTTGAGGCAAAGCAACATGCGTTTGTATTGTGTAAAGCCTTCTTTGTTGTTTTCTCCACGGCTTTATTTGAACTCACAATGATGGCATCGATAAAGTTCTTCTGTGTCATCCTTTCATAAAGTGACAGGTTCTTTCCCGCATTAGAACTGGCGAATATAACTTTGTGAATATCCGCGAACATCTCCTCGGGAGTATAACATTTAGCACGTCCTAAAGTCGCTTCCGCATCAAACATACGCATCAGGCGATCGTCTTTCAACAAATTATAGAACGTAGCGTACTGCATCTCTCGTGCCACCGTGTAAGGAGAATATTCTACACCCATTTGTATCGGGTAACTCTTCTTCCACACCTCTGCTCCAAACAACCAATCCGGCACGATAAATACTTCATCGATCAAATATTTCACGCTCTCCTTCTGTCTCTCTCTCGGCACGGGAACGTAACGATCCTCTGAACTACCCATCACCGGATTGTTTATATATATACCACCCACGTTTGCCGTCACGTGTCCGGCATACATTTTCCATTGGTTAATCACTGCCATCAACAACCTGCCAGCTTGCGTGAATCCTTCTCCTTCTTCTTCCGTCCACGTGATAATATTCGGCACGATTCGCTTCAAGTTCATAATCCCGTAACGATTCGCTTTCACAACATCATCACCCAGGTCTTCATCTTGTGATCGCGGGTCGATTGGGTCTTTCGGGTCTTGTTGCTCCCCGTACCAATACATCGGATCATCCTCGTGTTCCCGAATCCAGCCGTTCAAAATCGGCAACTCCTCTTGCGGTGTTTCCGTGTCTAACCAACGATAAGCCCAATTAATAGCAAATTTATCATATATTCCAATCTTAGGAGTAATAGCCACGACACCATCTCCAGGTTGTGCCACGTAATTAAAACGGGCATAATCCATGATAGAACTTGCCGTGCCCCCCATCTTCGAGGTAAAACTCGGGGATCTCAATGAATCCACAGGGAAAGACGAGGAGGCACCCATATTATGCTTCAACCCGAACGTGTGACCAACTTCGTGCGATGACACGAAACGAATAGCACTAGCCATATGCTCGTCACTCAATTTATTTCCCCGTGCTCTCGGGTCTATCGGTCCCGTTTGAACTTGTATCCATGAATGAAGCAATGACATCACGTTATGCCACCATACCACGTCAGCCTCTATAATCTCACCGGAACGGGGATCCACAACAGAAGGTCCCATAGCGTTCGCCTGCTCAGATGCCGCATAGGTGATGACAGAATAACGAACATCATCTATATCGAAATCTTCATCACCCTCGGGGACATCCTTCGCGATAACAGCATTTTTGAAACCTGCTGCCTCGAATGCTGCCTGCCAATCCAATACTCCTGCCTTTATTTCCTCCCTCCACTGTTTCGGGGTTGAAGGATCGATATAAAACACAATCGGTTTAACAGGCTCTACCACCTCTCCTCTATTATATTTCTCTACATCTTCCGGCTTCGGTTCCAACCGCCAACGGTGGACGAACTCCCGTTTTTCTACTTTTTGTTGCGCATCATTAAAATAAGCATGCTCCGTCGTGAAGAACCCTACACGGGGATCCGCGAAACGCGGCTTCATCGGCACTTCCGGCAACAACACCAAGTTCGTTGTCGTCTCTACGGTCAAAGGGACAGCCACGCCACCATCTACCACTGACGTCGTCATCAGCGCTTTCACCACCACATTCTCAGGGAACACTTTCACACTCAATATCTTTGATAAATTTGTCTTTATCGCTCCCCCCAAAGAGATACTATTATATACATCATTAAAACTTTTCTCGCTTCCGTCAAATATCTTATTTACTTTAATCACCACGGATGCCGAATCTTTCCCGTATGCCTCGATCGGGAAATACTCGATCACCGACTCCCGGTAATTCGCCTTCACCGATTCCGCTATCGCATCTCCTTCCGGCGCACTTACTCTCGGATTATAGGTTGTCACCCATACTTTATTCAACTTCTCGTCTTTATAGAAACGGATTAGTTTATCATCATATTCCATTCCTCGATTCAACCCTGCATCATTCAATTCGTAAGGCACTCCCGACACTTTATTCACGATCAAGAGATCACGTCCCATCAATGAATCGGCGATCTCGAAATAATAATCATTCTCCACCGTCAGAATTTTGATCACTCCTTCGGCAACCTTTGCCTTTTTTACTAATTCACCATAAGTATCCTTACTGGCTACTTCCGTTTTTTCTTCAGACTTTTTTTTCTTTTGTCTTTCACGAGAATATCCCGTCATGGAAAGTAACAATAATGCCACGATCATTGTCACGCCTAAGATAAATGTCTTTGTTTTTGCCATACTTTATTTATTCGTTAAATCTGACCTAAATCTTTGATGCTATACAATATTAAGACAGATTTCGCCGAATAAAAATAAAATAGGAGTGAATCCCCGAAAAAACGGAGTGAAAGTTCGATTTTTAGTTATAAATCATTTCTCAAAAGAGGCAATTTGCACACGTAATAACCATTTTGACAACCATATACAAATTTTTCACGGGAATAAAACTCGTAAATAGTACGGATTCGCTCAAATCCCACGCCCATCGAGGCTTCGCCGGATTCCCCTCGAGGTTGGTAATTATTACTCACTATCAACCAATCTTCACCATCATGGATGTGAATATGCAATGGACTCTGCATCGTGATCTGGTTATGTTTGATAGCGTTCTCAACCAGCATTTGTAAACTCATGGAAGGTATTTTCGCGTCCAGACAGGCTAGAGAGACGTCAATCGTTAACTCTAACTGTTCACCGAAACGTATCTTCTGCAAAAAATAATATTGCCGGGTAAAATCGATCTCCTCCTTTATAGTAGACAAACTTTCATTCCTCGTTTCCAGCAAATAACGATATACTTTAGATAACTTCAACACGAACTCTTTCGCCAAGACAGAATCCGTACCGATCAGTACGCTCAAAGAATTCAAGGAATTAAATAAGAAATGCGGGTTAATCTGGTTTTTCAATTGCTGTAAATGCAGTTCCATTGACTCCCGCTCTATTTTCCGTCTCAACCGATACTCTTTACGCCATTTATGCTGAGCGAAGAAAAGCAACACCGCAAATATCACGATCGTAATCAAAGCTATCATCAACGTATAACGATGAAATTCATCCAAAATCTCTCTATTTCCATACTGGGGTACGTTCACGGCTATTACCCAATTCTCCTCGCCGATTGTCAAGGGATAATAAATACGAAGTACCGGGGAAGACAAGAAAACAGAATGCACCATCATCTCCACTTCATGCTTCGTCTTCATCACCTCCCTCAAGGTATCTAGCTCTTCCTGCTGGAAAGGAGATGACCCCAACAACCTTTCATCCGGATGAGATAGCAATACCCCTTGCTCGTTCACGATAAACACGTAACTGGAAACTTTTCCGCTAGCCTCGGCAAAATAAGAATGCAAATCCGTTAGCAAAATATCAAAACCGAAAAGAGCTTTTCGGGAAACCGCCGGTTCTATCGTTTCAATCGTCGTCCAGTATATTTTGCCATTCTCCGTGTACGTCCCGCTATAATGATGCTCTCTCATCGTGTCAAGTAAAGTGTACATATATTTCAACTCGCTCCCCGAGAGTTTCATACGACGAAAGGACTCACTATTACGTTCCAATATACGCAACGAATCCTTTGTTCCCCGAAAAAACCACGTTCTGCTCAATTTCGGGTCTAACTGCAACATGGTCTTCAAAAGAGAAAACAAATCCACTTCATTATAGGATTCCGTACGCCCGAAAAACTCCCTAGCCAAACGTTGTAATTCCTCCGTTTTTCGAAATTCATAAGCCACGGACTCCGCCCGGTAACGTGAAGCTTCCCTCACGTTTGCATTGTTCATATCATTACCAACATCGCTGATTTTTTTACCAATCAAATATATCGCGATCATAAACAACGCTAACAGGATTAAACCTATCGATATGATATTCGTCCGTATTCTCATCGCGACAAAGATACATAAACAATTGAAAATGAAAAATTGAAAATTAAAAATGAAAAGTTCAGACAAAAAAAGAGCGAGTCATTTGAACTCGCTCTCTCTAAATTTGGCATCGACCTACTCTCCCACCTTTCGGCAGTACCATCGGCGCTAACGGGCTTAACTTCTCTGTTCGGGATGGGAAGAGGTGGATC